>NZ_JAOQNK010000001.1:5033420-6291775 GCF_025961315.1 Sphingobacterium kitahiroshimense
CTTAGAAAACAACACTCCTAAACTAAACTTAATTATGCAAGACCAAAAATCACAGCGACTGGAGTCACTGGATATTCTACGAGGATTTGACTTATTTTTATTGGTTGCATTACAACCTGTGCTAGTAGCGATCGGTCAGGTCTGGGACAATTCTTATTATCATACCTTTTTGTTTCAATTTGATCATGAAGTTTGGGAAGGTTTCCGATTATGGGATCTGATTATGCCTTTGTTTTTATTTATGACCGGTGTTACTGTTCCTTTTTCTCTTGACAGTAAGATCGGACAATCTGTTGGACCGATATATAGGCATATTTTTAGACGTTTTGCTATCCTTTGGTTCCTAGGGATGGTTATACAGGGAAATCTACTGAGTTTTGATTGGCATTATTTCAAACTTTATTCCAATACATTGCAGGCCATAGCTGTGGGATATTTATTCACATCATTAGCTTACTTTAATTTGCCGATACGAAAAGTAATTACTTTGAGCATCTGTTTATTAGTTGTATATACTATCCCATTTGTACTGGACGGCAATTATAGCCCACAAGAAAACTTTGCAATTCGTGTGGATAAAAAAATATTAGGTTCCTGGATGGATGGAGTGTACTGGGATCAGGGCATTTGGGATTTTTCAGACACCTATGATTACTCTTGGATATGGAGCAGTTTGACCTTTACAGTTACCGTGATGATGGGCTGTTTTGCAGGTAAAATCATTAAAGAAAATGCACGTATTAATCCCAATAGAGTTTTTCGTGATTTGATCGCTATCGGTTTTATATGTTTATTGGCAGGAGTATTATTGCATTTTCAAATGCCTATTATTAAACGTATCTGGACCAGTAGTATGACCTTGTTTTCAGGTGGAATCTGCTTTATTCTGATGGCTATATTTTATTATGTGATTGATGTTAAAAAGGTGGTTAAGCCCTTTAGATGGTTAAAAATATATGGCATGAATTCTATTGTTGCTTATTTTATTGGTGAATTTGTTAACTTCAGATCAGTAGTTCATTCTTTGACATTTGGTTTAGAGAACCAGTGGCCGGAACTTGCTCCAATCATATTAACTGCCGGAAATTTTTATATCGTATTTCTGATTTTATACCTATTATATAAAAATAAGTATTTCGTGAAGATTTAAAATGTGATTTATATCTTTTTCGCTAACCTAGTAGATAGCAACTATTTGGATTGATTTTTGATTTTACTATCGTGGATGCTTATATAAACTTACAGCACACAAACAGTTTATTTAATACCCAAAATAAAAAACAGTCAAAAAGTAGAAGAACTAAATTATGATTTTAATAGTTGATGATAAACCAGAGAATATCTATTCCTTGCAACAACTGTTAGAGTCTAGAGGTTTTAGTGTAGATACCGCTTTTTCAGGAGACGAAGCATTGAGAAAGACATTTAAGAATCGATATGCTCTTATTATTCTTGATGTAAAGATGCCCGATATGGATGGATTTGAAGTGGCTGATCACTTGGCAAAGTATACCAAAACCAAAGATATTCCGATTATATTTTTATCAGCAGCTAATCGTGACAAGAGATTTATAGAACAGGGATATAAATCTGGCGGTATTGACTATGTGACCAAACCAGTTGATATGAATATATTACTGCTCAAAGTAAAAAATTTTTATCGACTATATGAACAGACTTTGGTTCTTAATGCCGTGCAAGAAGATTTAAAGGCCGAAATTGAACGCCGTAAAAAAGCCCAGTATTCGTTAGTCGCCAAAGCCAATCATTTACGTTTGATATTAGAAGCTCTTCCACAGATAGCATTTACGGTAACACCGGATGGGAGGATTGATTTTGTTAATCGTAACTGGTTTACTTTTTCTAGGACGCAAAATGATTTTCCAGAATGTCATCCAAACGATCCAGCTATTCTGGTAACTTTAAGATCACACATTCAAAAAGGAACTGCTCTGGAAATGGAGGTTCGAATAAAACCTCTAGATGCACAACTTTACCGTTATCATCTTTTAAGAATTGTACCTATTGAAGAGGATCAATTCATTACCCATTGGGTTGGTACTTTTACAGATATTGATGATCAAAAACAGCTTTCACAGAAGAAAGATGAATTTTTAAGTATTGCGTCGCATGAGTTAAAAACACCACTTACAAGCATGCGTGGTTATGTGCAACTTCTGAATCGTTCTTTAAAAGACGAGCCACATTCAAAAGCATATAAATATATGAACCGGGTTGAAGGACAATTAAATAAACTAAGTACTTTGGTTGCAGACCTGCTCGATATTTCAAAAATTGATAATGGTAAATTATACGTCGATCACCAATTTTTTGATTTAGATGCTGTGATTGATACAGTGGTCGATACGATGCATCATACTCAGGAAAAGAGAATATTAAATATTGAACGCACAGGTGAAAAATTGGAAATCCCGATTTTTGGAGACGAGATGCGTATTGAACAAGTTTTGATCAATTTTATGAGCAATGCAATTAAGTATGGACCAGATTCTGACCATATTATAATTCATACGGAAAAGGATGATAAGGAAGTGAAAGTCAGTGTGCAAGATTTTGGTATTGGTGTTCCGCCTCAAAATCAAGCGCCAATATTTGATAAATTTTATAGGGTAGAGGAGACTTCGGTACGCTTTCAGGGATTGGGATTGGGTTTGTATATCTGTGCAGAAATTATCCGTCAACATGAGGGACAATATGGTATGACGAGTAAAGCAGGTGAAGGTACCACATTTTATTTTACACTTCCTTTAAGAGTAGTACACTAAAGTTACCCGAGTTTCCAAAAATGTGAAAAACCTCAGTATCACCCTTGATGAAAATGAACATACTACAAAAAAATTAGCACGAACAGTTTAAAGATAGAGCCATGGATAATAGAAAGAAGATTTTAATATTTGAAGATGATGTTTCCATTTTAGAAATTGTGACCATTATTTTAGAAGATGCGGGATATCATATTGCCATATCTGAGACATCTCACGATATTATTGAGAAGGTTGCTGAACTGACACCCGATTTGATTTTGATGGACAATTGGATTCCGGATATTGGAGGGAAAGAAGCAACAAAACTATTGAAACAACATCCTTTATTTCAACATATACCCGTTATTTACGTTACAGCAAATAGTGATATCGCGTCTCTTGCAGCAGATGCAGGTGCAGATGATTATCTTGCTAAGCCATTTGATTTAGAAGATCTTGAAAATATAGTTGCTAAATATCTGGAGTAGCATTTGAATTACTTAAAAACCTTTGATAAAATCACTTTTGAGAAAGGGCAATGATCAATAATCCAATAATAGTCGTTCAGATTACAGGATCGACTATTATTGGATTATAGTAATGAACTAACTCAATTGCGGATCTGTTTTTGAATGTTTTCCAGTTTCCACACGGCCTGCAAAATGGCGTTCGAAAGCTGTATTGACTACATGTAAACTGAGATCATACCAGCCAGATTGTTGGTGTGTGTCAATTTTCCAAGTGATCGATTTTCCTGCAGGTAATGATACTTTTTTATGCCAGTTGCTATATGCATTATCTTTTGCTTCAATAAGTAAGGCTTCTTGTCCTTCATTTATTAAAGTGATCAATAGGTTACCTGTTGCCTGCTTTCCTTGATCCAATTCATAAGAAGACTGTACTTGTAGCGCTTCATCTTTACCTTTAAATCCGCGCATAAATCCATTCGGCCCATAGGCTGTTAAAGTATAGGTATGGTCTTTAAAGTCCGATAAATTCCAGCTGAAATCTAGAGATTCTCCAGCAAGAACAGCAAAAGGCCAAAACTTCACGCCACCTTTATAAGTTGAGCCTGCGTATACATTGTATGGACTGCTTAGCGCCATTTTTCCAAAAATGGAATTTCCTGCTTCTAGTTTTAAATTAATTTTGTTCTCTTTTTTATCAATTTTTTCATGCACATATAGTTCGTAAGCGAGTGCATTAGATGGTCGTTGTCCTTTTTCTTGCTTCGCTAATAACGAATTGCTTTTTTTATGAAGTTTCAATTGCGCAATATCTACTTCAGACCATTGATGATAGTTATTAGGCAGTGGTAATTTTTTAGCTTCATCAATAGCACGAATTTGTGCATTACGATCCAAGAAAGGAAGTTTTTTAGCATTGCCTGAAACAGCAGTGCGAAAGACAGATGTCAGATCTCCAGTAATTGCTCTTCTCCATGAACTAATATTATCTTCATGGATATTTTTACCATATTTTTTATTTATGAATTGCTCAATAAATTGAATAGTAGACGTTATATCAAAAACTTCGGAATTGACCCATCCACCTTTAGACCAAGGGGAAGCTATTACTAAAGGAACACGGTACCCTAATCCGACAGGTCCTTCGGTGGCATTTTCCTTATCAACACCTGCTTCCAATTCCTGTTGCAGACTGACATACTCGCCAGAAATATCCAATCCAGGCGATACTTTTCCTGAAGTAGGATCGGCAGGATTCGGTGCTACAAAAGGAGGGACATGATCAAAATAACCATCATTTTCATCATAATTTAAGATGAAAATTGTTTTGCGCCAGACATCGGGATTTTCAGTTAATATGTTTAAAATTTCTGAGGTAAACCATGCACCATACATGGGGGCACTAGGATGATCTGAAAAATATTCTGGGGCGACCAACCAAGAGACAGTCGGTAGGTTTCCCGATTTTACATCTTGTCTAAATTGATGTAATACGTCACCTTTAGGAACCCGAATGTCTGTACCTTGTTCATTTACGGTAATGGCTTCGCGATAATTCGGATCGTTTTCATTTGTTTGGAAGGCACGACGGAAAAGGGCTTGTTCTGATGGTGATACCTTGTTGAAGGCTTCCGGTGTTAATGACTCAAGCTTTTTCTCAAAACTTAGCAGCTGTTCTTTCTTTTGCTTCAGTTTATTCTGTTCTTTTTGTACACTTGTTGCTTGACCGTCCTGAAGCAGCTTCTCTATACCAGCGATTTCAGCAGGAAGCTCTGCTACGCGTTTCTTTAGAAATGCTAAATGACTTTCCTTAAATTCTATATGATATTGTAAAAACCACTCCAGATTATTATCCGTGTAATTGCCCAATAACCCATCGTCTTGTAGGCCAGATTGTATGCTGACTTCATTTTGGTACACCTTCCAAGAGACAGCCGCCGCTTCAAGTTTCTCTGGAAATGTTTTCCAGCTCGCCCAGCGGTTAAAATAAATATCCGAAT
This sequence comes from Sphingobacterium kitahiroshimense, assembly GCF_025961315.1. NCBI lineage: Bacteria > Pseudomonadati > Bacteroidota > Sphingobacteriia > Sphingobacteriales > Sphingobacteriaceae > Sphingobacterium > Sphingobacterium kitahiroshimense. Next base: position 5,038,653 of record NZ_JAOQNK010000001.1, read on the forward strand.
TGCGTACTAATGGTTTTTCTCCTTTACCCGGTACACAGGTACCTGTCCAAAAAAAGTGTCGGTTTGTTGTCGTGCCGGTTATTGAAGAACAGAAGTTTTGATCGCAGATCGTGAAAGCATCAGCAAATGCATAGTAAAATGGATTATCTTCCCGTGTATAATAACCCATTGTTAAAGGTATATCTCTAAAATCTTTATAGTCAGAACGTTTTGCGTCGATCCAATTATCGTGTTTTCCCTGGTTGCGTGCAGCAGATTGATTCTCCCAGGAGTGTGGTAGATAGCTCGTCCAGGCCGCCTTAGATCTTTTAATATCCAACCGGAAAGGAGAGAACGTTTTTCCATCTTTTCCAGATTGTAACCATACTGGATTTCCATTCGGTAATTGTATCGCTCTAGGGTCTCCATAACCACGTACACCAGACAGCGTACCAAAACTATGGTCAAATGAACGATTTTCCTGCATAAGCATGACAATGTGTTCCGCATCTAAAAAACTAGATCCGGCAAGAGGCTCGATTGCCATCGCTTTTTGTATGGCGTCGGGCAATCCCCATTCTAAACCCATCGCTCCAGCTAAAAGGGAGGCTTTCTTTAAAAAATCTCTTCTATTGTCCATTTCGTGTTTTATTGTCTTAATTAGGTTTAAAAGTAAAAAGAATTTGTAAGTATGTTATGTAACGATTAGGTTTCAAAAAAAAACTGTGGAAGATTTTTTTCTCCCACAGTTTCATCATTTGCTAACGTTTATTTCAAGATCACTTCGACATCGTAATTTATTAAGAGCAATCTTGATATAAGTGAAAAATTTCAGATAAGGACAACATACAATTAGAATTCCTAATTTTTTCCTAAATGTGCCTATAAGTTTGTTTCAAACATTAATATCATGAAATTTATATATACACTTTTATTTTTCCTATTCGTTTCCAATTTTTTATTTGCACAAGAAACCACAATACCTAAGCCAGCAAAAGTAAAACATGCAGAACCACTCTACCTAGACCTCATGCGGGATCTTGGCGCTAGAAAAGGCGAAGCAGAATTTAATGTTGGATATGGTACTGGACGTTTCAAAAATAAAGTAGAGCATAATGCTTTTATTGAATACGAGTGGGCTGTTGCCAATCGTCTGGGACTGGAAGTTGAAGTGCCTGTACTATTTGCAAAAGATAATGTAGGGCAAAGAACCAATCATATAGAAGGTTTAAAATTAGGAACACAATATACGTTTCTGGTAGATGAGAAACACCAGACTTCTTTGGCTATCGGGTATGTACATGAAATGGAATTTGGCCGATCAAATCCAACTGTAAGAAATACACCTCTTTTTGATGGTTTTGTATCATCACCCTTCTTTATAGCAGCTAAGAATTTTAATCAGATCAGTACATTGATTTATACAGGACCTGAATTCGAATATCACTTTAAAAAGAAAGGAATGGAAACCAATTTTGTATTGAACGCAAACGTGCATTTCATGGTTCCCAATTCAAGTCATTACATCGGTATTGAAAATGATATGCGTATCGAGCATGGTCATTTAGAATATATCATGAGACCTCAAATGAAGTTAGCGTTATCCCCTAATTTTGCAGTAGGTCTAGTGTGTGGTGTTCCGATAAAATCAAAAGAGTTTCAAATGGATTTTATGACCAGATTAATTTGGGAACCAAAGTTCTAAGGCCTACGAGCTTTGTTTTAGTTTCTTGACATATTAGAAAAGCCTCAGCGTTTAAATACTGAGGCTTCGGTTTCTTATGCTTCCCTTCTCATATCAAAAGATATGTAATTTTCAAAATACTCAAGTGACCTTATGGGGGTTGTGCGGTTACTCAACAGTTCAATATAATTATTTGCCATCAATCTCCATGTTGATAGTTCTCCAAAACTTTGCGCTTTGAACCGATACCAAGCCAATAATCTTGGGGAATGATACAAAAGGCTGATGTTTTCGCGCATCGCTTCTATATCATCGAAAGGTGTGAGTATGCCTCGGTCATCGATCAATAAATCCTTAGCGTGCCAATAGGGAGTAGCAATAACAGCTGTTCCAGCTCCAACTGCGAACGATAGAGTTCCACTACTTGATTGTTCCTTATGTTGATAGGGAGATATGTAAATATCGCATGCTGTAAGATATTCTTTGAGTTGCTCATCCGATAAAAACTCATCTACAAATACGACTTTATCCTGTAATTCTAATTGTTCCACCAGATTTTGTAATTCATAACGATAGGATTCACCTTCACTTGCCAATACATGCGGATGTGTCTTTCCGACAATAAAGTATTTGAAATCTGGTAAATCGAGACCTACCAAAGACTTGATAGCGTATTCCAAATTTTTACTCCGTCTGATTAAGCCGAAAGTCAGCATCATAAAATGTTGCTGTAAGCCTAATTTTTGCTTTGCTAATCCTTGGTTATAATCAAACTGAGGAACTCCATGTGGAATCATTTTAATCTTGTGATGATAAAGATCTGGGAAAATCTCTTTCAAAATTGAGCATCCTTTGGGCGAAAGAGAAATGACCTGCTTTGATTTTTTCAGGAGTGATTCCATGATTTCTTTTTTCCTTAAGGTTGGATCCTGTATTATTGTGTGAAAAACCGTTATTAATGGTATGTTTAAGTTATTGATCAGGTTATTGATGAAAATGCCATCAGCACCACCAAAAATCCCAAATTCATGTTGTAATATACAATAATCATATTCCTCATTAATGATACATGAAGCTTGCATATAACTGTCTAATCCATCCTTGTCAATGACAAATCGTATTGAGTTATCAAATTGTTCTTTACCTAATTTACATACAGCAATTAGATCGACTGTTACATCTGGATCGAGCTCCATTCCCTGTTTCAGATCTTTAGTGAAGGTTGCAAGTCCACATTTCTGAGGAGGGCAGGTGCTAATAATGACAATTTTCTTCATATTATTGCTACTTGCTTATGTTATTATCTGCCTGCTCAACAGGTATATCCAAAATCGCCATCAATAATAAATAATATCCTCTGTCTAAGCCCATTTCTTTTGCTTTTTGATCGATATGCTCCATAATATATAGTATGATTAAATGCTACGTCCTTTTTATGCAAGCTGTAAATCAAAAGCTGTACCCAAAACCTATTTTTATGTACATAACCGTAGTTTTTAGGTCAGTTAAAGTAGATTGTTACTTATCGACAGTACTAAGCGTAGAGCGTGCGTATTTGTACGGACACATAGAAATATTCTTGTTTTTAGCGTTGGCTGATACGAATTGGTTTGCTTTTATTCTGAGGCAAAAAGTTAGATTACCGTGCAAGAAATAGATAATTACATATAATTAGTTTACAGATGGTCGATAATTTAGCAAGAATGAATGTGGTCATTCATTAAATTTATTTATAAAAAATAAAAAGGCTTATACATAAAAATATGTATAAGCCTTTTTAATGTGGAGCATATCGGAATCGAACCGATCACCTCTTCACTGCCAGCGAAGCGCTCTACCAAATGAGCTAATACCCCAGTATGTCGTAAGACAGGACCAAGATAGTACTTTAATATGAAATTCAAAACATCGGCGTTCTAATTTTTTCATTTACCTCTGTATTTTTTATTAGAATAGCTAGAGTAATAGACTATTTTGGTTTATACAGATTTAAAACTATTTATTTTACATAAGTTAATTTATTGTATTTGAGCGTAATAATCTATTTTCTTTATTTTTTAACCATAAATTTTTGATAAGTGAGATTTCATAAAGCCTCAACTTCGGACCATTATGTTCTTGATAGGTGCAATTAGAAAATAATTCCTTGTAAATGAGTTGTTTGTTGATTGTGTTTTAATTATGACAAAAAAGTCTACTAAATCTATATATAAAAATATTACTTTTGCCACACAATAAAGACTACTAGTTTAGTAGATTATTGTTTTTCAATAAATATAAGCGAAACGGAGTCCGTATTAAATGCTTTATAAGTGCAGTATTAAAAATTCTAAACAGTATTACATGCAGTTAACAAACAAAATTTTTCCATTAGTAGCTACGGTATTAACCGTCTCAAGTATGAGTCAACTTCAGGCTCAGCAGCGCAATGTACAAGGTAAAGTTACAGATGCCACAACAGGAAAAGCGCTTTCAGGAGTTAATGTTGTTTTCTCCGGGCAGACTAGAGGCACAACAACAAATGTAAATGGAGAATTTACACTCCCCGTACAGCAGGCTTCAGATACCATTATCGAATTTTCTTATATCGGTTATGAGACTCAAAAGGTAAAAGCTGACGGCGCTAATCTGACTGTCGCTTTGCAGGTTACCAGTCAAAACCTTGATGAGGTTGTGGTGGTCGCTTATGGTACATCTAAGCGCGCCAATATTACCGGATCAGTCAGCACGGTTAATGCAAAAGCAATTGAAAATAGACAGGTCTCCAGTATTTCGAAAGCGTTGGAAGGTCAAGTACCCGGTTTACAGTCGGTCGCATCTTCAGGTCAGCCCGGTACCGATGCGGCGATCAGAATTCGCGGTATCGGTTCTATCAACGCCTCCAGTTCACCGTTATTTGTCGTGGACGGAAATCCATTTTCAGGAGATATCAACTCGATCAATCCCAATGATATTCAATCCGTTTCTGTTCTGAAAGATGCTGCTTCAAGCGCCTTATATGGATCTAGAGGTGCTAATGGTGTCATTATCATTACGACAAAAAGTGGTAAGTCTTCTGAAAATACGACGATCAATCTTAATTTTACCCAAGGTTATTCTGGAAGAGCGGTTCGTGACTACGATCAGGTATCTACGGATGATTATTTCCAAATGTATTGGGAGGCACTTCGTAATAAAAACCTTTCAAATGGTTTGACAGCCGCGCAGGCAGCAACAAATGCGACGAACAGTGTTATAACTGATCTGAATAAAAATCCATATGGATCGGCATTTCCGCAGCCGGTAGGACTGGATGGGAAATTAGTTCCAGGAGCAAAAGCATTATGGAATGATCCATGGACCGATGTTTTGCAACGTACAGGTGTGCGTACACAAGGAGATTTAAGTTTCAGTGGTGGTGGTCCTAAAAATACCTATTTTATGTCCGGGAGTTATTTGGATGATCAGGGTATTGCAATTGAATCAGGTTTCAAACGGTATAATGTACGTGCCAATATTGATGGAAAGATGAAATCCTGGTTAAATGCAGGTCTCAATATAGCAGGTAGCAGTACACAGCAGAAATATCCGCAATCCGAAGATAGCAACACCGCTAATATTATCAATTTTTCCCGCTTAGTACCTTCTTTTTATCCTTACTACGAGCGTGCAGCAGACGGTTCTTATGTGCTGGATGAAAACGGAAATAAAATATATGATTTTGGACTTTACCGTCCGAGTGGCGCTACTCCAAAGAACAATCTGGCAGCTTCACTGCCTTTAGATAAAAATGATATCCGAAGAGAAAATGTTGCCGCTAGAGCCTACCTTGAGGCTGTTTTTTCAAAAGATCTGAAATTCCGATCTACTTATAGTCTAGACTATATCAATAGTAATACCCATAATTATACCAATCCTACGGTTGGTTTTGGTGTCGATACAAAAGGATCTGTGTCCAAATCCAATGTACGAACAGTAGGACAAACTTGGAACAATATTTTAACGTTTGATAAGCAGTTTGACCTACATCACTTGAATGTATTGGCAGGTCAGGAATATTATGATTTCAACAGTTCCAATATGAGTGGTAGTCGTCAGGGATTTGTACTTCCAGGATTTTACGAACCGGTCGCAGCGTCGCAATTGAATAATTTTACAGGATCTAGCGTCGATTACAGCTTATTGAGTTTCCTTGGACGTGCCGAATATAACTATGATAACCGTTATTATTTCTCGACCTCATTACGTACCGATGGATCATCCCGTTTTGCACCTGAAACCCGTTGGGGAACTTTCTGGTCAGTGGGCGGTTCATGGAAAATTGCGCAGGAAAATTTCTTGAAAGATGTTTCAGCTCTTAATCAGTTAACCTTGAGAGCTAGTTATGGAGGCCAGGGAAATGACAACTTGGGAACTTACTATGCTTACCAAGGCTTATATACTATTTCCAATAGTTTAGGTGAAGGCGGAACGGTTACAAGCCGATTGCCAACACCAGATCTGAAATGGGAGACAAACTTGAACTTTAATGTGGGTTTGGATGTTGCTGCTTTTAAAAATCGAGTTTCATTAAGTGTTGAATATTTTAATCGCCAAAGTAAAGATCTGTTATTTACAATGCCGATGCCTTATTCGAGCGGTTATTCAGGTTATGATGCTAATATTGGATCACTTCGAAATAGAGGATTCGATATCGATATACACACGATCCCAGTACTGACTGAAAACTTCAGATGGAACTTGGATGTGAATCTATCTCATTATACCAATAAAATCACCTCGCTGCCAAATAATAACAAAGATATCATTACGGGCACACGTGCATTACGTGTTGGTGGTACGATCTATGATTTCTTTATGCCGGAATGGGCGGGTGTAAATCCTGAAAATGGATTACCTCAATGGTATGTGGCCGATCAGGACGGGAAAAAAACAGATCAAAAAACATCTGAGTATACTAAAGCTGGATTTTTTGATGTCGGAAGCTCATTGCCTGATTTAATAGGTGGTGTAAGCAATAGCTTTAGTTATAAGAATTTTGATTTATCTGCTTTGGTCAGCTTCAGTTTAGGTGGACAAGTGTTGGATAACGATTATATCCAGTTGATGCATACCGGAAATAATGTGGGAAGAGCGTGGAGTGTTGAAATGTTGAATCATTGGACACCAGAAAATACAGCTACAAACGTCCCAAAGTTGACCACAGATAATTTAAACTGGACTTCAACCTCCACACGCTTTTTATATGATGCAACTTATGCGCGTTTAAAGAATGTGAGCTTAGGCTATAGTTTACCTGGAGATTTAATCCGAAGAATTGGACTCGGTAAAGTACGCGTATTTGCAACAGCAGAAAACTTTCTAACTTTTTATGGACATCAAGGAATGGATCCGGAGCAGACATTAAATGGAGCTACTTATTTCCGGTACCCGGCTATGCGTACCATTTCAGGAGGTTTGCAGCTTGTTTTTTAATGTTTAGGCAATCATATAAAAATAAAACAGTATGAATATGAAATTAAAATCTACCTATATACTTTTGGCAGTTTCCTTACTCGGTACATCTTGTAAAGATGTCTTGGACACCAATCCGACAACTGCCGTCGCTGAGTCCGAGATTTATAAAACGACCGCGAATGTTGAAACGGTTATTAATGGCACTTGGAAATACCTCAATGATACGTTTTTCACGTATGCCAATCCGGGCTACTCAGCTATTTTGCGTACCAGTGATGCCATGGGGAGTGACGTTGCTTTGACGACAAAATACGGGTACCGCGATGCTTATACTTTTTCTGAACTCAATAATAACCGATCTTACCGCATTAACTCTTTCTGGACTTTGCTTTATAAAGTCATCGATAATGCCAATAATGTTGTTGCTAAAGTCGATGGCGCTGAAGGCAGTACAGAAGATAAGAATAGGTTAAAGGGGCAGGCAAAAGCACTCCGCGCATTTGCCTATCTGAATCTAGCTTCTTTTTATCAGTTTAGTTATCAGAAAGATAAAAATGCGTTAACAGCACCGATTTATACTGAACCAAGCACCACAGCGACCAAAGGAAATCCGCGAGCAAGTCTACAGCAACTTTACGATCAAATTTTAAGTGACTTAAAAGATAGCCAAACACTTCTTGAAGGATATACCCGTACCGAGAAATATAAGATCAATCAGCATGTAGTTCAGGGTTTATTGGCACGTACCTATCTGCAGGTGGGTGAATGGAAGCTAGCAGCTGAGGCTGCAGAAAAAGCAAGAAGTACTTACAATCTTATGGGTGCAGCTGATTATCAGGCAGGGTTCAATGATCTTGGAAATTCAGAATGGATATGGGGACATAAGCAGACGACTGAACAAAGCAATGCTAGTTATACCTTTCATTATTTAGACGTATCCTCGGATGCATCTTATTATTTCAGCTTTATGGCAGATCCTTATTTTAAGAATTTATTTGACGAAAGCGATACGCGCTACAGTTTATTCGAGTGGGATCCATTGGCTGGACGTGAAGGGTTTTTAAGATATAAAAAATTCAAATTTAAGCCTAATGTGATCGGAGATATCGTATATATGCGTTCTTCCGAGATGGTATTGATTGAAGCCGAAGGTTATGCGCGAGCAGGCCTGCAGGAAAAAGCCATTGCCGCATTAAATACATTGCGTACTGCCCGTCAAGCAAAACTATATGACGTGAGCCAAGGGAAAAACTTAATTGATGAGATCTTAATCGAGCGTCGTAAAGAATTGTGGGGTGAAGGGTTCGCTTTATCTGATATTATCAGAACCCAAGGAAAAGTACAGCGTAAATTGTATATTGATGAAACAGGTAAACCAATTCAAGTACCGATTAAAACAGCAAATGGCGGAACCAAACTTGTGAACGGGCAGGGGCACCGTGTGGTGAAATTTCCGGATGGATCAAATTTCGTGGAAAATAGCCCTTATTATCTATTTACTGTTCCAAATGAAGAGATTGTCAGAAATCCTAATTTATAATAGCAATTGCTTTTTAATAATAACAGGCCTCTTACAGTAGTAAGGGCCTGTTTTTTTATGACTTATTTCACGCTTATTTTTAATCTTTCTTATTACATTCTATATATAGCAAATAGTAGACTATTATTTATTTCCAGTCAACTATAATTATTTTAAAGGTACTCGTTTGGCTAATGTTTTTAGTGCTCCTTTGTAAGAGTCAACACCGCCAAGAAATGGTTTTCTTGTGTCCGAAAACAGTTGTCTTCCAGTCGCATCATAAATAGTCATTAAGACTTTTGTATCATAATTTGTACTGGTGTAGCTATTGTTTGATTGTACAACAGTACCCTTTGTTTTATTTTTTTTTTTCTTGTCATCATAAGATGATACACCAGATCCATAGCTGAATGTTCCTTTATTTTCAATATCATAGACCCCTAATACGACATAATCTACACCTAATAGCTTTGCTAATTCTTCCGGTGTATGATTGGCAATATCAGCGAGATTAATACCTGCTTTAGAAAGGGTAGCGTTGGTCGTCCTTGAATCTTGCATCTGAATAGAAAGTGATCGTGATCTTAAAGCATCGACACAGGCCTGCTGCACTTCCCGTCTCATCACATCAGTGGTTAGCCCTTGGTCATTACTGGCAATTTCAAATGGAATAACAGCAAGTCTGTTCCCGCCCTGTATAGCGCTAGATTGTAATGCTGTTGTATTGACTGTACTGCTGGCGTTACCAGCTGACTTAAACGATTCTTCTCTTCCATTGGCAAATACAATTTTATCAATTAAAGATTTTTTAAGTTCATATTGTAGCTCCTCACCGGTATAAGAAAACTTGACTATTTCGTCTCCAATAGTGATTACTTTTCCTTTTTTCTGTCCACCGTCCATGAGGTAAATGACATCTTCTTTTTGCTGCGCAAAAGCTGTGGACGTGCATATCAGTAAAGTGAAGAGATAAATTGTAAATTTTAAAATGTGTTTCATAGTTAAGTTAGATTAATTTTGCCTGCTTATATTTTGCTATCGTAAATATTGCCTGTTAGCGAGCTTAAAAGATTAACAAATAGCCATTAGAAATGGTTTTTAATCTATCAAATTATCTGATTAAAAACAGAAATGCAATGGCTGGAAAAGCAGCTTCAAAGAGTTAAAAGAAAATTGAAAGAGGTCATTACATTTTGACATCAATGGGTTGATCTACTAAGTCTTTTCGCTCTTTTAGATTAAAAATTATAAATATTGATTTGGCGTTTTTCGCAGATATTTTTTAAAGAATTCTATAAATGCACTCGGGCTAGAAAAATCTAATTCATCAGCTGTTTCGTTAACATTTCTACCATTGGTTAATAATTCTATTGATCGATGCAGTCTCCATTGTTGCCTCCAGTCCTGATAAGACATGCCTGTTTCTTTCATAAAAATGCGTCCAATTGTTTTTTCAGTTATCCCGATTTCTAACGCAAATTTCTTCATTAACGGAGGTTTTGACTTCCCTATATTCCACTGATCTATATAGGGTTGAAATCTTGGATCCGACGGCTCTACTAAGGTTAAGTTTTCATGGGATGCGTTCTGAAATTCTTCAAAAAAAACAGCTGTTATATTTTTCTGATTGCTCCAATGCATATCCCAGGGCCAATACGATATGCGTTCAATAACTTCTTTTAATAAAGGACTTATATTCATGATTATTAATTCATTAGGTAGGTTTTTGAACTTGTTGGGATCAAAATATATAGAACGATAAGCGACTGTATTTCTAATCATAACGCTATGTAATACATTTGGTGGAATCCATGCCGCCATTGTGGGCGGTAATAAACTCTGTGTACTATCTGTACGTATTGACATGCATCCGCTAGGAGCATATAATAGTTGCGCCTTTTGATGTTTGTGGCGTCCTGAATCATGAGCATTCAATTCTGACGCAATGCCAATTACAGCAGCATCTATTTTGTCGGGATCAAAGTAATCATCTTTAGCTATGTATGTCATTGTCTTAATATTGATATTTTTTGTCTTAATACCAATAACAAGATACGATAAATCATGTGTTATTTTGCAAATTAATTAAAGTGAAAAATGAAAAATAAACCAAATTTGATGCTATTAATCATCTTGATTATGTTTCCGCAATTTGTCGAAACAATTTATAGCCCTGCATTACCCAATATTGCGCAAGCATTTCAGGTAAGCAATCAGCAGGCTTCATTAACCCTATCATTTTATTTTATTGCTTTTGCACTAGGTGTCATTTTTTGGGGCATTTTATCCGATATAATAGGGAGAAGAAGCGCTATGATCTTGGGACTGTTTACTTATGCAATAGGAGCTTTTATGGCACTATTAACAAAAGATTTTAATATAATATTGTTTGCTAGGGTAGTGGCAGCTTTTGGAGCTTCCGTAGGCTCTATTATAACACAGACGATCCTCCGGGATGTATATCGAAAAGAAGAACTTGGTTACGTTTTTTCTATTATTGGCATTGCGCTCTCATTAAGTCCTATTATCGGTTTTATGGCAGGAGGTTTTATAACTAAAGGTTTTGGTTATCATGGGGTATTTATGGTTGTTTTGCTGGTTGCAGTATTGCTATCGATTAGCATTATACTGCTTCTGCCTGAAACAAAACCACAACTTAAGCGAGATCGTCCAAAAGTAGGAGTCGTTTTACTGGAACTGTTACATGATAGGATAATTTGGTTAAGTGCTTTACTAGTGGCCTTATTCAATATCATGTTATTTAGTTACTATTCTCTAGCCCCATTTATATTTGAACAATCAGGGCATAGCGCAACACAATTTGGATATAGTGGCATTTTACTTGCCATTGGTTCATTAGCTGGGGGGGTATTGAATAAAAAACTTATTCATTTAAATTTTTCTGCACATCGATTGATTTATATTTCATCGGCGATTTCTATAATCGGTGCACTAGGCATCTTTATATTGCAGGGCAGTCTATGGTTTTTATTTCCCATGCTTTTCATACTGATTGCATTTAGTATTGCAATACCCAATATACTAAGTCAGGCACTTATTAAGTATAAGGATGTTGTTGGGACTGCGGGAGCCCTCTTTGGATTACTCTATTATACACTTATAGGTTTAGGTCTTACAGCATCAGGGTGGATTCAAGATTTTGGTTTAGTTCTTATAATTTCGTCTCTATTGGCCATATTATTTGCTGGCGCATATAAAAAATCCACCTCCCGCACGCATTAGCACTATTGAAAAAATTGTTACTTTTACGCCATATCAGATCTATTCAAGGGAATAAATTATTATGAAGAAAATAGCTTTTTTTACAGATACACATTTAGGTCAGGAAGTTTATGTAGTACATGACGGTTTAGGTTCTGAAAAAATGAATTATCGGGAAGAGCCTGATACACATAAAGAAAATTTAACAGCTATTTTAAAAGATATTGTTGAAAGAGGAATAACTGAGGTTGTATTTGGCGGGGATATCGGGTCAAAAGAATCAAATTCGGACTTTTTTAATACCCTTCGTTCGTATGGTATCAAACCCAGGATTATTCTCGGTAATCATGATTCTTATTCAGAAGTTTCAAAATATTTTATTTCTGATTTTGCATCAGATGCACAGGAGATGCTAAACGTACAGGAAGATGACTTTTTTAGATATATTTATTTGGATACATCTTCTAACGCCATTACTGCAGGCCAGTTGACATGGCTCAAAGAACAATTGCAAACTGTAAAAAAAATTATTGTTTTTTCGCATCATCCTATTTTAGAAATCAGTACTCCAATTGATCATCTTGGTGCCGCTCTGAATAGACGGGACGAAATAAAATATGCTTTACTTCAGATTGACAATGAAGTAACTATCTTTTGCGGACATTACCACATGGAAGATGTCACTTCTGAAAAAAATATACTCCAATATTCAACCCTTGCTTGTTCCTATCAGATAGAAAAGGATGTTGATACTATCATTATAAATGATCAGATCTATGGGTATGGCCTCATCGCAATCGAAAATGATCATATTAGCAGGACCCTAATCAGTTTTGATAAGTGAGTGTACGCTATCACAAATAGGATATCGCAACATACTGGTTTTCATTAAAAAGATTTTGAATATCGATCATAGCATAAGCTTAAAATCATTCACAGGTATTTCTAGGTAATATTCATATACCTAAAATGGTTACCTCAAAATTTGCTTATTACCATTAATTTGGTAATAAGCTGTTCACTTCTGCTATGATTTCGTTTAGATCAAAAGGTTTTGCTAGAAAGCTGTCAGCTCCCGCCTCCATTGCGATCTTATTTCCATCCCCACTTGCAGATATCACAAGAACGGGTAACTTTTTTATCTCCGGATTATCTCGGATTATTTTTAAAATCTCATCCCCCGGCAAGACGGGCATCCAAAGGTCCAGCAATAGAAGATCGGGCGATTGTGTTAAAATTTCATTAATAATATGAATACTATTGATCTGTGGTAAAACCTCAAACCCCTCAATCTCCAGTAACATCTGGAGCACATCAAGTATTCCTTGATCATCGTCACAAATCATTATCTTTTTCTTATCCATAGCATTAATTTTTTATGACGGGTAACGTAAAATTAAAGGTCGATCCTTCGCCCACTTCACTTTCTACCCATAACGTTCCTTTATGATTCACGATAATTTCATGAGAAACATATAATCCGATTCCTAATCCGGGATATTTCTTTTGAATATTACTTGCCCTAAAAAACCTTTCAAAGATTTTGATCTTATCTTGGTGGCTGATACCCATTCCAAAATCTTTAACCGAAATTTTCACAAAATTTCCGACAACATTGATGTAAACTTCAATATTTTTAGATCCTGGAGCATACTTTATTGCATTCGAAATTAAGTTGTTGAATACCTGTAAAATCTGCATTTCATCACCACAAACGCTGGCATTTGTGCATCCTGAAAATGAGATATTATACTCAGGATTAACCACGGATAGGTTTTCAATTGCTTCTTTTATAGTTTTATCAATTTCAAAAGGTTCTAGATGTAATTCTATATTGCCAGAATGAATTTTTGATGTGTCCAGTAATTTAGAAATAAGCTTATTTAGTTTTTCAATATATATAGAAACTTTATCGAGAGATGTCGTGAACTGATCTGGATTTTTAACAGGATCCATACGCTGGAGCAGTTGTATCAGACTTTTTATTGTCGTTAACGGCGTCTTCAGTTCATGGCTTGCTATAGAAAGAAAATCATCTTTTCTGCGATCCAACTCTTTTTTATCTGTAATATCCTCTATAGCAATGAGTATTCTATCCTTATACTGTCCTTCAAACTCTATTCTATAAGCATTAAGAAGCATCACTTTTTTTCCAATATGTTGAAAATGATGCTCCACTTCATAATCAGTGACCGGATTATTTGTTGGCAATATTTTCGTTAAGAGATCTTTTAAACCATCGATGTCCCATTGATGGTTTCCGAGTTCAAAAAGTATTTTACCGACAGTCTCTTCTTGGGTAACTTTGAATGAACTGAGGAAGTGATTATTTGCACTTAAAACAACATAGTTTGAATCGAGTACCAATAAACTTTCTCTTACCGTTTGAATAATACTAGATAAAAAAGCCTCTTTTCCCATCAATTCTTTAGTACGTTGCTGTATTTTTTCCTCTACAGATGATTTCTCTTCACGCAAATCGTACTCCACCTTTTTCCGATGTGTTACATCATTTTGCACTCCGATAAAGTGAGTGATAAGCCCGTCCTCATTTTTAACAGGAGATATTACTAGTTCATTCCAGAACAATTGACCGTTCTTCTGGTAGTTTCTAATTTCAACCTTACATTCCTTGCCATCTCTTATACTTTCTTTAAGTAGTTGTCTTTCTGCTTGCGATCTGTCCTGTGCTTGCAAGAAGCGACAGTTATGACCTATTATTTCATCTTTGTTATAGCCGGATATTTTTTCAAATGCGCTGTTACAATATATGATAGGATTATCGGGTTGCAAATTATCTGTGATAATAATACCCGAGTTTGCCGAATTTAAGGCTTGAAGATATATATGGAGATTCTCATTTATCATAAAATTTATTTTCGTTACATGCTGTCTTTATCAGGATGTATAGACTGCATTTCAAAATATATTAATTATAGAATCAATTTTACAAATACTATGCCTTTACAAGCACCTCATCTTTTATAATTTTCTACAAGCGGATCGTTTACTGCCCATAAAACCTTCTCGATAATCATCTTATTTAAAGATATCTTGCCATCATTTGGCGGACTTTATTGAGGTTTTAACGGTTAAAAATAAGTGAATTAAGTTTTTTATATCCATCCAATGGAAAGATAATTTATAACAAATTAGCATTGTCGATCAAACGGTATTTTTTCGATGAATATAACGTAGTGTGGTAGTTATAAACCGTAGAAATTCATGAAGGTCAGGTATTTTTTGATTGTTCTTTACATGCCATAAGGAAATTCGAATTTATTACATTTCGTTGCTAAAGATCATTTAAAAATGATGCTTTAATTCCGTTGTAAATTTAATTCCCTGCTATATGTAATTTATAAATCGATCTTCTTGTTTAACTTTTACGTTCAAAGTTCATCTCCCGGCCTTTGTTATAAATTGATTAAAATCAAAAGGGCCTAATTCTCATTAGACCCTTTATCTTGGCGTTCAACTGCACAGTAATTTTTATGTTTCTTATCGTTTCCTCTTTTTTGTTTCATCATCCAAATGGTTTTGGGACACTTGGATTTTATTACTGCACTACGTCATTTATCGTTTTATACTTAATAAAAAGTAATGTTGATTGCTGCTTTATATGAGATGAACACTTGGGCTCAGAAAAAGTTCATATAAATAAATATTTTTTTGATTTTTCGGAACTTTTTGAATAATTACCGCTATAATATAATTGTTTCCTGGTAAGTAAGTTTTATCGAAGGTGTTTCGGCTTTAAGTTTTGTTCTGCACATTCGACAATTTCAGTGATTCTTTTTTGTCGTACCTGCGGTTGTCTGGCAAGAACAATCCATTGTAAAATAGCTTTCTTTACCGATTTGCTTAAACTTACATAGAACACTTTAGCATGAGGTTTAGTTGCAAATTCCGCTTCAAGATCTTCTGGGATAATCAATTCTTCCACCTCATCCAGTAGTGTCCAGAAACCATTTTCCTTTGCAATTTCTATGCTGTTGTAACCAGCTTCATGCAGGAGGCCGTTTTCAATGAGATTTATTATTTTTTGTTTATTGATTTTTGACCAAGTACTTTTAGATTTACGTCTGCTAAAATATTGATGGGAAGTTTCGTTATCTACAGAAATCTTTTTACTGTCAATCCAGCCGAAGCAAAGTGCAACATCGACTGCCTCACTCCAGGTAATCGATTTTTTTTCAGAACTTTTTTTATGAAAAACAATCCATACAGCCTGTTTTGTCTGATGGTTTTCCATTAACCATTCGCGCCAGGCTCTACTATCAATAGGATAAAATACCTCTATTTCTTGATTCATGATTTAAAACGATAGTTCAGGTTTTATTGCTCAATATCGAACGTCTTGATATTCCGTAATATGTAATGATAAACTGAATGGTATTGCTAAACTTCATGTGAAAAACAGGAAGCATTATCATTAGTTATATTCTTTTACATTAAAACTATTGTTGATTAATATTACATTAATCAACAATAGTTGTTTTATAGAAGTTATTATTCCTTTAAATAAAACAGTATTTTGTATTGATTACAGCGTTGCCATATCAATTACAAAACGGTAACGAACATCGCCTTTTTCCATCCGTTTATACGCTTCATGAATATCTTTAATATCGATCAGTTCAATATCCGATACAATATTATTTTCAGCACAGAAATCTAACATTTCCTGCGTTTCTTTAATACCGCCTATACCCGAGCCGGCTAGACTTTTACGTCCATCTAATAGTGCAAATGGCGGTATTTGAGAAGGGACTGCAGGAATTCCGACACAAATATGAGTTCCGTTTGTACGTAATAGAGATAAATACAATGCGATATCATGTTCTGCACTAACGGTATCTAATATAAAATCAAATGTTCCTTTAGCCGCTTCAAACTGTTCTGGATCTGTTGTTACAACAAAATGGTGGGCACCTAATTTTCTGGCATCCGCTTCTTTTTTAGGTGAAGTACTTAGCACCGTAACATCAGCACCAAATGCAACAGCAAATTTCACTCCCATGTGGCCTAAGCCCCCTAATCCTAAGATTGCGACTTTGTGACCTTTTCCCACTTTCCAGTGGCGTAGGGGAGAATAAGTAGTTATGCCTGCACATAACAAAGGGGCTATTGCCGCTAAATCTAACTTATCAGACACATGTAGTACAAAATCTTCATTAACCACGATTGTTTTAGAATAGCCGCCATATGTAGGCATACCATCCGTGTACGGATTCACACCATTGTAAGTTTGTACGTTACCATTTTTACAATACTGTTCCAATCCATCCTTACAATTTTCACAATCTCTGCAAGAGTCCACCATACATCCTGTTCCTGCTAAATCACCGATTTTGAATTTCGTGACTTCAGATCCGATTTGAACAACCTTACCTACGATTTCATGTCCCGGTACCATGGGAAATAAACCTTCAAACCAATCATTATTAATCTGATGTAAATCCGAGTGACAAACTCCACAAAATAAAATATCAAACTGCACGTCCTTAGGCCCCAGTTCACGACGTTCAAAGTTCCATTCGGCAAGCTCAGCACCAGCCTGCTGAGCCGCATATCCTTTTGTTGTAATCATAGATTCTGTTTTAAATAAACTAATTTTTTATTTGATAGCTTTTTCTAAATCCTTGCGGAGTTAGGCCTATATTTTTCTTGAAAAATTGATTAAAATTGGACTGATCTGCAAAACCTATACTAAATCCGATTTCTTGTAAACTCCAGTCCGATTGTATCAATAAAGCTTTACTTTCTTCCAGTAACCGATTTTTAATGTGTGTGCTTACATTTTGCCCCGTATACTTCTTTAATATCGCATTTAAATAATTTGGATGTATAGCGAGCGAGTTGGCAAATTCTTTAGCTGTTTTAATGCGTACAGGATTATGTCTATTAATATTCGAAGCTTCTGCTTCCAGTAATTGAAAAAAATCATGAATTTGTCTATATTCATCACTAACAATATCTGGTTTTGGAAAATTAGCAACCTGTAAACTTTCGATCATCACCATTTGCATATATGTTTGTAAGCGGTCCTCCGTCATATCATCCTGATCTTCATATTGCCTTAGCATGATTTCAAACCAATGGTTTAAAGGATCTAGATCATTTTCTCCCAATCGAATGACATTTTTCTCTATTTTACTAAACAGTTCATATTTTTCCATAGCAACTTTTAAGATCGGTTGCTCATCCAGATAACGCTTTTTAAACAGAACGTAATATCCGTCAGAATCATCAGAAAGATTTTTCCAGGAGATTATTCCATTCGGATGCAGAAATATAATTGTCGGATTATCTATATAATAAGTGTGGGTACCAATAGTAAGAATACCTGTTCCTTTAGAAATATATAATATTTTATAAAAGTCCCTACGATGTGGAGACAAATAATTTTTACAAGGATCCTCTTTTCGGCTCACCACACGAATATTCCAATTCTCAAAGTAGGCATGGCTTACTGGTAAGAAATCCTCTGAATTTCGTAACAAATCTATTTTTTCGACATCCGAAGCTTTCAACATAATGAGATATTAAATACTTTATTGGATACAAATGTACAGGTTGTCTTTTTCAAACTATTATGATTTACTTTCTGTTTTTTATGAAAATCAAAGGTCACACCAAATAAGAATATGATCCACATAGGTGGAAATCAATATAGATGCGCCATAGCTAATTTAAATAATATTTAAGATAGTTGCTCTATTTCATTATCGAGAAAGTAGATGCATAACTCCATTTTTTTCAAAATGCTGGGGTTAATAAAAGCAGGAGGGTCTGATGTTTCAGAAAGGAGTATAAAAAAATCCTCCTGAGGTTTTAAGCTCAGGAGGATATCAAGTGCGGAAGAAGGGACTCGAACCCCCACGCCTTGCGGCGCCAGATCCTAAGTCTGGTGCGGCTACCAATTACGCCACTTCCGCATTAGGATTTCTTTGATGTCGCAAATATAAAAACGAAACCTATACTTTGCAAGTATTCTGCTTTTATTCGTTATGGCCGATACAGATGATGCTGTTTATGAGCAGGATATTTTTTTAGCAAATTCATTTTTTTTGTTTACAATTCTATTTTAGCTTGATGATAATAAACATCAAGCTTTGAAAATTTGATTTTATGTTGAAGCTTTTGCTCCCAAAAGCACCCATATTAATCGAAAACTAGATTCATTTAATGTTCTGTATCCATTTAGTTTTTTTATAAGGCTGTTTCATATATAAAACAGCTAATATTACCGCGTCAAGAATCCTGGTAAATGGGTTGAAATATTCTATTTTAATTCACTCATTTATAGTTTTTTGTAAAAGTGTGATAGCGATGTGAAATGTCTTTTTTCTTTGGTTATTTATTTAATGTTAATCTTTACCTCAGAAATAATTGAGATATGTTTATGCTTTGCTGATGGTGACAATAGGACCATCGATTGGTAGCGCATATTACTTTTTTAATTATCAAATGAAATTTCAATTGTATGTTCATAATGGTACAGTTGAATTCACTCAACAGGGATTAACGTGATCCTTGTTGAGTTCATTTTCTTTCCATATTATTTAACATCGATATGTGTGGTAACAAAATACCCTCCTAGCATAGAGTTAATAATAGACGTCGATAAAATATTATTACTGAATCTTTTGCATTGCCCATAATTAAATCCCAAGTACTGTTAAGGATAAATGATGCTTTACTTAGCATTATCCCAAGGTTTAAAATCAGATGAGACAGATTTTGTCAGGTCAAATTCTACAGAAAATATCCGTTCCGAACCTATCCGCCTCAAGTTGTACGAAAATTTGGTATCATCAATTGTTACCCACCAGACATTATAAGCGGCGTAATCGATAAGTTCTTCGGTTGCTGCATCAGCTGGAAACATCTGCATATGAGCTGTTCCTTCGTTGGTAGCGGTTCCGCCATAAAAAGTAATTTTATCAGGATTTCCATCCGGCTTTCTATGATCATGTTTTAGCTCTACAAGATTATTGTTCAAAGAGAAGATCCAAGTGCGTGATTTGTCGTCTCCAACAAAGAATGGCACTTTTACCTCACTGTCATTATAGCTCATTACCTGCATCAACAAGCGTTTGCCTGTAAATCCGTCGCCTTCCTTTCCACCAGCGGTAATAATTCCTTCATAATAATTACCCAAATGTGGTTTAAAAGCCTGCATAAAAGCTTTTGAATTTGATTCTTGAGCATTCGCCAAACTGATTACGAAGTATGCTATTATGAGTAACATGTATTTTTTCATATGTTATTAATTTTGAGATTGCGTGCTTATTTTATAGTCTTACTGTTGTATTCTGTACAACATCTATCAAGTATCATTCATAACAGTACCTCTCTATTCAAAAATTATAAAAGTACTAAAAATAACCTGATCTATGGTTGAATATTTAGCACGAAGAGCTGTCTCGTAACAGCTAGATCATAAAATCAATGAAGGGAATAAAAATATATTTTTGAATACATTGATTAATAGATTTTTCACCTATCCTTAATACTCAATTTATATTAAAGGAGGATATTTGCAGCAGACGAAAAACCTCTGATCTAACGAATATGCCTGTGAAAACAATAGACGAAATTCTATTAAATCGACTCTTAAATGCAGAATACAGTGCTTTTGATGAGATTTATGACCATTATTGGAGCATGCTTCTTCGTATTGCCATTAAGAAAACAGGGCATGTAGATATAGCCATGGATCTTGTACAAGATCTTTTTGTAGACCTTTGGCAGAGAAGGCACACCGTTACGATACATACTGGATTACGTGCATACCTTGTTTCAGTATTATATCATAAACTTTTTCAGCATTTTAGAAAGCAAGGTATTCATGAAAAACATATCGACCAATACACATTATTGGTTCACGATGGTCTGCAGGAAATTTTTGCCGTTGATGGCTACGAAGAAAATTACACCCATGTTTTAGTTGCTATTGAGCAGTCTATTGAAGTAATGCCAGATCGCATGCGTATAGTCTTTAACTTGAAATATCAGCGCAGTCTCAGTAATCTTGAAATCGCCGAACAATTAGGGATATCAATTCAGACCGTTAAAAATCAATTAAGCAAAGCATTGAAACTTGTTCGAACGCATATGCAGCAGCAACAATTAAATCCTATGCTTTATTTGTCGGTTGCCTTATTCTTGTTGTTTTAGACAGTTGCAATTTGCTTTGCCATAGCTGCTTATTTATTTAAAATAAACTTAACATAATCTTAATGCATTTTGCATGGTACGATCATCCGATTAGAGCAACTATAGGGTGTATGCAAGATAGAAAAAGAGAATTGGAAGAGTTGATCAATAAATATTCGCAAGGACGGCTTACTGATCTGGAGCGTGGACACTTAATGAAGTGGATGCGTGAACTGGATCTTTCGAACGAAGAGCAGATTGATATGAATCAGTCCTATTATAAAATGAAAGAACAGATTGATTCTCGTTTACTTCTGCCGGAGGTCGACGACAAAAAGTTTGGTCTTTTATGGCAACGTTTGGGACAGGTGGCAGCAGTCTTGCTTTGTTGTTTCTCTTTGGGCTGGTATCTAGTAGCTGGATCTGGTCTTGAAGAACAAGCAATAGTGAGCAATAGCGGTGAGGAGCCAAGATCGGCAAAGCCTTTTAAAACGACATGCACGGTATCAAGCGACAGTCTGATTGTCCTCGAAGACGGTACGCGTGTTCATCTTTTGGCCAATTCGACAATGACCTGGGAGCAGCCCTTCCCAGCAAACCGTCGTGCTATTCAGTTGCAGGGAAAAGCATTTTTTGAAGTTTCCCACGATAAGAATCGTCCCTTTACCGTTTTGGCAGGTAATATAGTAACAACAGCATTAGGAACATCCTTTTGGATTGTACAAGATCATAAAGCAGGAAATCCTAAAGTGCGTTTAGTTACAGGAAGGGTTTCAATTAAAGAACGAGCAGAAAACGGAGAAGAGCGCTTACTCGCATTTTTGGTTCCTGGACAGACATGGAAAGAAACAGTATTATCGAAGCCACAGTACCGTCCAGTTATAGAAGAACAAAAAACAGAGGTGCCGGTAGTTGGCAATACCCTGATTTTTCATCACAAACCTCTAGCCGAGGTGTTTCCTGCATTAGCCACATTATACAGCACCACTATTCGTTTTTCGTCGGACGAAGTTTTAGGGCTGTCATTTTATGGAACATATACACAAGAGGATGATATCACCCAGATCTTACATACAATCTGCATAGCAAATGATTTAGAATTCAGTTTTGATGGAATAACTAATACCTATACGATTAAAAAAAATAACCTATAAATAGCAATAAAAATCTACCCTTCAGTACCCTCAAAAAAGAGGATACCTGGGAATAATATGCACAATTATTAATGAAAAATATGCGAATATCTTTAACTATGAAAACGCCTGGTAAAAGGGCTTTATTACTGCTATTAGCTATTGCTTTTGGCCAAAGAGGCTTTGCTCAGCAGCGAGGGGAACTTGTTGTTATCGTACAAGATGCAAAGGCCAAGGGGCTTGCCAATGCCACTGTAACAGTAAAGAACAAAGTGAATAACTTGAAACGATCTGGTCAAGCTGATCAGCAAGGAAAAGCTGTATTCAACAACTTACCTGTAGACAGTAATTATTGTATTTTAGTTACCTACACGGGACTGCTTCCCAAAGAAGAGTGCCAATATATTGTCACTTCGGACAAACGGTCAAGTGTGGTTTTTCAA
Organism: Sphingobacterium kitahiroshimense; assembly: GCF_025961315.1. Lineage (NCBI taxonomy): Bacteria > Pseudomonadati > Bacteroidota > Sphingobacteriia > Sphingobacteriales > Sphingobacteriaceae > Sphingobacterium > Sphingobacterium kitahiroshimense. Next base: position 5,061,234 of record NZ_JAOQNK010000001.1, read on the forward strand.
CTAACGGATACGGCCTCCAATAACATGGATGAAGTTGTTGTCATCGGTTATGGTACTCAAAAAAAAACCAATCTTTCCGGTGCTGTCGATCATATCAGTGGTGAAGTATTGGAGAGCCGTCCGATTTCAAATGCCGCACAGGGACTTCAGGGTATAGCACCAAATCTGAATATACAGTTTAATTCTGGAGCACCAGGTGCGGTCCCCAATATCAACATTCGTGGTATTACGTCCATTAATGGTGGAGATCCACTTATTTTAGTCGATAACGTACCTGTTTCACCGGCCGAATTGATTCGTATCGCACCGCAGGATATTGAATCATTTACGGTTATTAAAGACGCCTCGGCCGCCGCGATCTATGGAGCGCGTGCGTCCTTCGGTGTCTTGATCATTACCACTAAAACAGGTAAAGGTGAGGTCAAAGTGAGTTATTCAAATAATTTTACCTGGAATACGCCGACTGTTATGCCCGATAAAATAACAGATCCATATGTGTTTTCAAGATTATTGGAGACCTCCACAGACAACACCCCATGGGATAATGTGAATTACTCCGATCAATTTTATCAATATGCAAGAGAGCGTTCTGACAATCCTTCGATTCCTGGGGTAAGGATCAATCCATCAGATGCCAAAGCTTGGGAATATATGGGAAATCGAGACTGGACACGCTATTTCTTGTCCGACTGGAATTCAACCCATTCACACGACCTGTCTATCTCAGGATCCAATGAAAAAGTACAGTATTACATCAGTGGGAGTTACAATCGCCAAAATTCACCCGTTAAACTTACAGAAGACTATTTTGACCGATATAATCTCAGGTCAAAAGTTAACTATCGACTCTCCGATTTTATCTCATTCGGTAACAATACCGTGATTGGCAGTACACGTAGACTACAGCCTTCTCAAATGAACTTGGCCGATATCTATAATATATTCCCAACAAGTTACGATAAAAACCCTGACGGTACATGGGCCAGTTCTCCCGCCGGCAATATTGCAGCAATGATGGTCGATGGTGGTAAAAGTGATCAGAAACGTTTGGATGTGCAGTCTACTTTTAATACAGAACTTCGTTTTTTTAGCAATAAGTTTAAACTTAATGCAGACTATACTTTTCAGCGTAATTCGCTGAATCGCAATTGGTATACCACACAATATCAGATCGGTTATGGACCTGACGATGTGCGAAAAGAAGGAACTACGGGGGGTTTCCGCGAGGCTGGCTTCTCCTATTATAACGTCTATAATATATATGGTACCTATATGCAGTCTTTTAATAAGCATCAGGTAAATGCTGTGTTAGGTTTTAACCAGGAAGACTACCGGTACGAGCTTATAAATGCCGAACGCTCAGGATTAATTTCCGAATCATTCCCTACCGTCCAATTTGCCACAGGAACAATGAGAATGGGGGAAGCCATTGATACCTATGCATTGCGCGGCGCATTCTATCGCTTAAATTATACCTATGACGATAAGTACATCGTTGAATTTAATGGACGATACGATGGTTCTTCTCGTTTCCCGAAAAATAAGCGTTTTGGTTTCTTCCCGTCAGGATCGGTTGCTTGGCGACTAGACCGAGAAAGTTTTATGTCATCCCTATCCGGTATCGATTTATTAAAGATTAGAGCATCATATGGTCAGCTTGGTAATCAGTCTGTATCCAACTATGGTTATCTTCCTTCTATGGAGAAAAAAGATTCAGATTACTTGCTTGGTAGCGAGCGCGGTATCTACATTCAGGTCCCGTCCTTGGTATCACCTAATTATACCTGGGAGAAAGTCAATACCGTGAATGTCGGCTTAGATGTCGCTGTTCTTAAAAATAAATTCTCAGCAAGTTTTGATTATTATTCAAGAAGCACATTGGGTATGCTGACGCTCGGTAAAGACCTTCCTAATATACTGGGAGCTGCAGAACCACGGGAAAATGCAGCTGATCTCAGAACTAATGGGTGGGAGTTGACACTTAATTTTCAGGAACGTTTTGAAGTGGGTAATTCGCCATTGCACTTCAATGCTAAACTGCTGTTGTCAGATTCGCAGTCTAAGATCACCCGTTTTGACAATCCCAATAAAAGTATTTTACAATATTATGATGGCATGCAGTTAGGTGAAATCTGGGGATTGGAGAATAATGGTCTTTTCAAAGATCAGGCGGAGATTGCCAAGCTTGACCAGACTTCCATCATTCCTTGGGGAGCGTTATCCATTGTACCGGGGTGGCCGACCTATGTTGACCAGGATAATAACGGTAAGATAGAGAAGGGATATACCCTGGGCGACACAAAAGATCTTAAAATCATTGGCAATTCCACTCCACGTTATCAATTTGGTATCGACTTATCGGCAGATTGGAAAGGTCTTGACCTACGTGCATTTTTCCAGGGCATCGGCAAACGTGATTATTACCCTTTAGATTACCTATACTGGGGTACCTATCAGCAGCCTTACGGGAATTTTTATGGCCATTTGCTTGATTTCTATCGTCCCGATAGTGATTCCGAGATCGATCGAGCCAAACATTCACAAGCATACTTAAATTTAGGGCTTGCAGATCAAAACCTCGATGCTGCTTATCCTATACTGCAGTCCTGGCTAGCCGACCGCAATTTAGGTACACGTATCGATCAGGCGCAGGGATTGGCTATTCCACAAACAAACTATTTATTGAATGCTGCTTATTTGCGACTCAAGAATTTAACGATCGGTTATACCTTACCTAAATCGTTTACTTCACGTGCCAAGATCCGTCAGCTTCGGGTATATGTGAGTGGTGAAAACATCATCGAATGGTCTGCTGTAAAACGCTATTTTGATCCTGAAACCCTTAATGAAAATACCTATACAAATCCTACTGCGGGGTCAGATCGTGTCGGCAATGGACTTACTTATCCTTTTCAACGCAGTTTTTCTGCTGGTGTCCAATTAACTTTTTAATCGTATATCATGATAAATAAATATATAAAATTAGCTTTTGTGTTTTCGGGGCTTTCACTTTTAGGCGGCTGTAACGATAAATATCTGGATCGCGTTCCGGAAACAGCGATCAATAATGAGAATTTTTTTAATACGGCAACCGACCTGGAATTGTATATTACAGGATTGTATAATTTTTCGGGATTAGGCATTTATCAGGCAGATGCTACCAGTGACAATGCAAGTACCACAGGTAATGTGGAGATCAAGACGCTTATGGCCGGCAATGCATCTGCGGCAACTATTTCAGGTGGTTGGAATTGGGATCAGCTCCGCAAGGTGAACTTCTTTTTGCAACATATGCAGAAAGCGCAGATCAGTGCAAGCGAGAAAGCACATTACGAAGGTCTCGGTAGATATTTTCGTGCTAGATTTTATGTCGAAAAAGTGCAACGGTTTTCGGATGTACCCTGGGTAGATAAAGCATTGGAAGTGGGCGATACGGACTATCTTTTTGCGAAGCGCGATCCTCGAGCTACTGTTGTTGCGAAAATTATGGAAGACTTTGAGTTTGCTGCAAAAAATGTAGAGCCCAGAATTAAATTGGGGACAGTTAATAAGTGGGTTGTACTCCAAGAGTACAGTCGTTTTGCACTTTACGAAGGTACTTATCGCAAGTATCATAACGAATTGGATATCAAAGCTTCTGCAAATGATTTTTTGACAAAAGCACAGCAATTAAGCGAGCAAATCATCCGTGAAGGAGGTTTTAGTATCCATAATACAGGAAAACCCAATCAGGATTATGGATCCTTATTTTTTAGTGAAAATTTAGAAAACAATAAAGAGGTTGTATTTGGACGTTTTTATGCCAACAATGTGCTCAACGCCGATTCATGGCCGGGTATGTTCGGTAACTATGAATATTATCCTTTGCGAGATCTGGTACAGTCCTATCTGATGAAAGATGGTTCCTTCTATTCTGCGCAAGCTGGATATGATAAGTATCCATTCGTGAAGGAATTTGAGAACCGAGATCCCCGTCTGTCCCAGACCTATGCCTATCCGGGATGGGAGTTGATCTACTCCCACACTTATGCACAGGGAGCCGGATTATATGTACAGCAGTTGGCAAAAAATTTCTCAGGCTATCATCAAATTAAAGGATTTCAAAATACGCTGAGTCTAGAGGCTCGTAATAACTTAGATATTCCCTTGTACCGATATGCGGAGGTTCTCTTGAATTTTGCCGAAGCAAAGGCTGAACTGGGTTTGCTGACACAAGCCGACCTAGACCGTAGTGTCAATCTATTGCGCACAAGAGCAGGTATGCCTACAATGACACTTGGTGAACCGATAGATCCTATCATGGCATCCCGCTATGCAAATATTGAAAGTAATCAGCGCAATCTCGTTCTGGAGATCAGAAGAGAGCGTCGTGTCGAACTCGCATTTGAGGGATTCCGATTTACAGATCTTATGCGTTGGAATGTGGGCGAATTATTGAAAAATAAGCGTGAAGGAGTCTATTTTTCCGGATTAGGAAAACATGATATGACCGGTGATGGTATTCCCGATATAGTATTGTTAGCATCCTCATTGTCAATTCCTGAAGTCAAAGAAAAAAATAGTCTTGGACGAGAATTACAGTACTATCGCGTTGGGCGTTTTGGCCAGGACGTGGGCGTGTTTCTATCCGATGGCAATAGCGGTACCGTAGAAACAGTCGAAAATACAGGAACTTTTGAAACACCAAAATTTTACTATCGCCCTATACCACAGGGAGAGATACTTTTAAACGATAACCTTAAACAAATATTCGGATGGTAAAGCATAATCCAATCGCACGATTACTACTATGTTGTCTAATTATAGCGCTATTTCGCGTAAAGACGGCGCAGGCACAAGATTTTAAATTTGCATTTTTGACCGACATGCACACGCATAGTGACTCTACATTGGGGCAGGTAGCACAACGGCTTAAATTACTGTCGCCACAGGTGGAATTTATTATGAGTGGTGGAGATAATGTCGATATCGACAATTTAAAAAACACTGATCTACCCCTGGGAGAAAAACGATTCAAGTTGCTTAAAGATGTGTTTGAACATACAAAAAAGCCTTATCATATGGCTATCGGAAACCACGATAGATTACCGCGTGATCTAAGAAACGGTAAAAATGATTTTGAACTTTTCGAACGCACTTTTGGTCAGACGTATTATACCTTTGATCATAAAGGGTGGAAATTCATTGTCCTCAATAGTGTGGAAGTGAAGGATAATCAATATGTCATCGGTGAGCAACAGTTTGATTGGCTGCAGGATGTGATCAACAAGACGAAGAAAGAACAACCCTTGGTTATCGTTTCGCATGTTCCCTTTTTATCCGTCTACTATCCTGTTTTGGAAGGACGTTACACTGCTGCCGATACGTTTACAAATCAGAAGCAGGTATTTGATCTTTTTAAAGATCATAATCTGAAATTGGTCCTTCAGGGGCATATGCATTTGTATGAAGAAATCAAAGTGAAAGGGGTACAGTTTATCACAGCAGGAGCAGTTTCTGGAAATTGGTGGCAAGGTAGTTTTGAAGGAACAGTACCTGGTCACCTTGAAGTTGACGTAAAGGGACAAAATTTTAGTTGGAAATACATCAAATAAGAGAAACTTTTCAGAGAAGTATGGTTTTGACTATCCCTCAGAAAACTTAATATTTTCTGGGGGATTTTTATTTTACCTTTCTGTCATAAGTGAGGACTAGATGCGTTTCTTTAATGGGTTATTTCTACCCATAGCTTCCATTCAAATATTAGTCATTGTTTTTAACCTTTTAAAGCCCAATTTATTGGATTTAATTCCGTTTTTGAAACTTTCGCATTATTGGTGCATTCATATTTTTTATAAGGAGCATGTTGTTCTTTTTGATTTTTATGCTACTTAAATTTGAGTCTTAAAAGGCACAGCTGTTGATCTTATATATGCAGGGTGTCTTGGTGTTAATAGATTTGGTAATCAGGTAGTTAAGTGTGTATATCGGTTTTTAGATAAATGCTGCACAAGGTGGTGGGTTTTATATTTTAGACCTATTTTCGCGTATAAAAATGCAGTATGCCTGTGCATTTTATTTGGATTTTTTACTAAGTTTGAGATAAGGAAACTGTTGATTACAGGATTATTTATACCACATTTTATTGGAGAATAAGCAAAATATCGGCCCTCTAAATATATTAAATATACTGTCCAAAAATAAATTATAATGGCAAATCAAGAAGATTATACTGCAAGCACTAGAATGTGGTTTAAGCAGATAACCAAGGAAAAGAAAGATGTTGCGTCCATTTATATATATGCCATTCTCAGTGGTCTTGTGCAATTGAGTATTCCGTTGGGTATTCAGGCAATCGTCAGTTTTGTTTTGGGTGCCACAATGGTCACATCGCTCTATCTGCTTATCGGTTTTGTGGTGCTGGGTACATTTTTATACGGGGTTTTCCGAGTTAAGGTCATGCAGATTATTGAGAAGATTCAGCAAAAGATTTTCGTCGAATATTCCATCGCTTTTGCCAAGAAACTTCCAAAAATAGACCTCGCCGCCACTAAAAAATATTATCTTCCCGAACTTGTTAACCGTTTTTTTGATATTCTAAACTTACAGAAAAGTATTTCTAAAATTCTGCTCGAAATTCCAACCGCCTTGATTCAGATATTTTTTGGTATCATCCTGCTGTCTTTTTATCATGTCTGGTTTTTAGTATTCGGAGCAGTTGTGATCATTATTGTGGGTTGTATTTTTTATTTTACAATGGATTCGGGGATCCAGTCCAGTGTTGAAGAAAGTAATAAAAAATATGAGGTGGCTTCATGGCTCGAAGACATTGCCAGCGCTATAAAAACATTCAAGATTAATTCAAAATCAGATATGCATTTAACGGGTACAGATGAACGGGTCGTTCAATACCTTGATCACCGCACTTCGCATTTCAAGGTTTTGTTGTTTCAGTACAAATCCATTATTGGTTTTAATGTGACCATTACGCTGGTTATGCTGGGAATTGGAACTTATTTGCTGATCAATCAAAAACTCAATATTGGTGCATTTGTTGCAACAGAAATTGTGGTTATCATGATTATGTCGGCGGTTGAAAAGCTGATTAAAAGTCTCGAAAGTTACTACGATATGATTGCTTCAGTACTTAAACTCCATAAGGTGACGGGTCTTCGTGAAGAATCCAATGGCGAGATTGTATTGGAGAGTACAGCAAGAGGAATGGAAGTTGTTTTTAAAGATGTCAGCTTAAATTTTGCCGACAGCCGTCCGGTTTTTATCCATTTGAATTTTACTATTCCGGCCAATAGCCTTACCATGATTTCGGGACAGGTCGGTGCCGGGAAATCCATGCTCTTAAATATGATAGCCGGTTTTTATGAACCCTCTGGAGGAACAGTCCTTTTTGATAAAATACCGATCAAAAATATTGATAAAATTGCCTTACGCAATCGCATCGGCCTGTACATGGAAGATATGACGATTATCAAAGGAACACTGCACGAAAACCTCGTGCTTGGCCGTGAAAACATCAGTACAGAAGATATACTCCGACTTGCTGAATCCATTGGTATTGAACAGCTTTCCGATCAATTTAGCAACGGGTTTTATACCTTGTTGAGTGAGACAGATACCGAGATTTCTTTTAGTTCAAGAAAGATGATCTTAATTCTGAGAGCACTTCTTGGAAATAATCGTCTACTACTATTGGAGGATCCTCTTGACGGGATGGATGAGGTATTTCGTAAAAAACTGACACAATATCTGGATGAAATCAAGCAACATACAACTGTGATCTTAGTGTCTAAAGAAAAAGAAGTAATGGAGATTGCAGATCAGCATCTCTACCTGCAAAACCGTACTATTGAAATTAAGTAAAGATACCCCGAACAGATGAAACTCAAATCATTCGATAAAATATACCATATCCATAAGCAGTCTACAGTTAAAAACTGGTTCATCTTCATTGGGATCCTGTGCTTTGTGACACTTTTTTTACCGTGGACGCAGAATATCAAGGTGAAAGGTACTGTGACCACGTTGTATCAGGATCAGCGCCCGCAGCAGCTTAATTCGCCTATCCCAGGTAAAATCTTGAAATGGTATGTCAAGAACGGCGATTTTGTAAAAAAGGGCGATACCATACTGCAGCTGGCTGAAGTGAAAGATGATTATATGGATCCGCAGCTACTGGAGCGTACCGAGCAGCAGGTCAGCGCCAAGAAAGGGGTACGTGATTATTACGAAGCCAAAGTGGGGACCACTGTAGATCAAATCAAAGCTCTTGGTGCTGGGCGAGAACTCAAGCTGGCACAATTGAAAGTGAAAATCAGTCAGTTAAATAATAAGTTACAGGCGGAGCAGGCAGAACTTTTGGCTATTACCAACGAGTTAAAGTTGAGCGAAGATCAATTTAACCGACAGAAAAAAATGTACGATGACGGACTGGTATCGCTTACCCAATTGCAGCAAAGAAATGTTTCCTTCCAAAATGTCTTGGCGAAAAAAACAGCTATAGACAATAAGTTGGCACAGACGAATCAGGAGATTTTAACGGTACAGATCGAAGAGCGCGCAACGATCCAGGATTATACTGAAAAGCTAAGCAAGACAGAAGGTGACAGATTCTCGAGTTTGGGGCAGATTGAGGGAAGTACCGGCGAAATAGCAAAACTTGAAAATCAGGTTGCCAATTATAGAGCGAGACGGGGATTATACTTTGTTCAGGCTTCTCAGGACGGGCAGATTGTACAGCTTAATAAGGGGGGGATCGGAGAAATCCTGAAAGAAACAGAAAGCATCGGTACGATCGTGCCCACAAGGTTGATTACGCTGTCGAAATTTTTGTGAGACCTGTAGATTTACCCTTACTCAAAGTTGGACAGCGGGTGATGTGTGTGTTTGATGGTTTTCCTGCCATTGTATTTTCAGGCTGGCCAACCACGAGCTACGGAACCTTTGCCGGTAAAGTAATCGCGGTAGAAAATAACATCAATACCAGCGGACTTTTTAGGGCTTTGGTCATTGAAGATAAAGGACAAAAACCGTGGCCTCCACAGATTAAAGTTGGGGCTGGCGTACAAGGTATTGCGATTTTGAACGATGTGCCGATCTGGTATGAGCTGTGGCGTAATATAAATGGCTTCCCTCCAGATTATTATATAGTCAAAAATGAAAATAAAGCAACGAACGATGCAGCGGCAAAATAGTTATATCATCCTTATTCTGATCTGTTGCTTCTGCCAATCTTCTTTTGGACAGGATACATTAAGGTTATCACGTAACGAGTTCTTGGCAATCGTCAAAAATTATCATCCGATGGCTTTTAAATACCGCCTAGAAAACCGCATTGCCTCTGCCGGTATACAGCAGGCTAAAGGTAATTTTGACCCTGTTCTTGATGCTAAAACGGGAGAAAAAACCATTGATGGCACACAGTATTATCAGCAACGTAATATCGGTCTCGGTATCCCAACTTGGTATGGTATTGAATTAAATGGTAGTTACAGCTATTTAGATGGAGAAAAACTCAACAATAGCGATACAAAGGGAGGTTTATATCAAGTTGGCGTAACAGTCCCTCTAGCTAAAAATCTGCTGTATGATAAAAGACGTGCTTTATTGGAGCAGGCACAGATTGCGCAACGTATGACGGAAGCAGAACAAACCGTGTTGACCAACGAGCTGATGCTGGAAGCGGAAAACAGCTATTGGGAATGGGTAAAACAATATGAGCTCTATCGGCTGCAACGGGAAATAGTTAACATCAATAAAGAGCGGTTGGCATTTGTGATCAAAACATTTCATTATGGTGAACAAGCCGCAATTGATACGACCGAAGCACTTTCCCAGCTGCAGAATTATGAGCTGGAGCAACAAGATGCTTATCTTCAATTTGTCAGTGCAACACAAAAGCTTTCGATCTATTTATGGGAGGAAGATCTTAAGCCCTATCCCGTAACAGAAGGTCTTGTTCCTTCAGAAAGACTGCAGAACAATACTGACGATACGCAATACACCGATCTATTGGCGCAGGTGGATGCGCATACGCTAAATGGCCATGCTTCTGTACGTTATTATGATGAAAAAGGCAAAATATTAGAAAGCGAACGTCGCCTCAAATTGCAGAGCTTATTGCCTAAGATTGATTTTAGCTATAATTTTTATAATAAAGAAGGGTATACACACCAGTTTTTTCCACTTTTTGATAATAACTTCCAATATGGTTTAAAACTTGAAATACCGATTTTTTTAAGACAGGCAAGAGCTGATTATAAAATGGCAAAATTGAAGATCGATCAGAACAGTTTGGATCTAGCTTATAAAAGTCAGGAATTGGTAACCAAGATAACCGGCTACAAAAATGAAATCTACAACTATTGGAGTCAGATCGGTATCGCCACCAAAAACATGGATAATTATAAACGATTATTGATGGCCGAGCAATCCAAATATGCTAATGGCGAAAGTTCGTTATTTCTAATCAACAGCCGAGAAAATAAGCTTATTGATGCCCAAGAAAAGATCTTAGAATTAAGACTCAAATTTCTCAAAAGTTATAATAAACTGAAATGGACAAATGCTAATTTTGATTTGTCGGTAGCACTGCGCTAGTCAACATCATAGGTGTTTTGTGAAATGAATGGAGACCATTCTTTAATACCGCACGTTTTGGATTTTATCATTCCTTTCGTCACACTAGCTTTGTGTTAACCAAAAAATAAAACACGATGCAAATTTTTAAAGATAAGGTGATCCTAATTACAGGAGCCAATAGGGGAATAGGCCAATCACTTGTAAAGGTTCTACTTAATAATGGGGTAGGGAAAATATATACAACCTGCAGGGATTTAAAGAAAATGCCATCATTTAATGACGATCGGATAGTACCGTTAGAACTAGACATTACAGATGACCAACAAGTTGCATGGGTAGCAACCGTAGCTCAGGATACTGAAATTCTTATCAACAATGCCGGAACAGTAAACTCTGGAAATATCTTAGAAGGAGATCTCCTGGGAATGGATAATGATTTACAGGTTAATTATTTTGGAACAATAAAAATGATGCGGGCATTTGCACCAATTCTGATTCGAAATAAACCCTCCATTATGATCAATATTGTTTCTATTGCCGCTTACTCCCCTTTGCCATCTATTGCAGGATATGCGGCTTCAAAAGCAGCTCTTTTTTCTGCTACACAATCTGTACGAATTGAATTGGCTAAAAAAGATGTATCCGTCTATGCGGTCAATCCCGGAGCAATTGACACGGATATGAACAAAGGTAGTGATTGGGATATGCCCGATCCAGACAGTACTGGTATCCAAATACTGCAAGGTGTAGCTGACGGTAAACTCGATAGTATACCTGACGAAATGGGGCAGGGCATGTATAATGCCTGGAGAGAAGATCCTGCTAAACTGTCGAAGCTATTTGCCGACCTTTATTATGCGGAGAATGCGAAATAAACTTATCTTTTATCAAATCTTATTTTAATGTAAGCACAAGCTATACGGATATTCTTTACAATTGAATAATCGTATAGCTTGCAGTGACTTGATGGGATTTATTTCGTTAATGAAGTATTACGAATACTAATATCGATCGTGACCGAATAAAATAGTTTCGGCTGATAATGACGCTCTGTGCTTGAGCCAGCCATCCAGGTATCTTGTATCATGGACATTGTTACTTCTGTCCTTTGTCCATTTCATACCCCCCTGCACGCCTTTCATCTGTTCTTTGGAAAGCATGGTCGATTTTTCTTTTAACAATTCTAAATTTTTCATACTGATAAAGTTTTATTTACGAAATTAAGATAAGGACAATTTACTGCTGTAATCGCTATAAATGTATATTCGGGGATTTTGGATTAATATTCGTTTGATCTTGGAACAAGATCAAACGAGCACTATGTGATTTTGCTAAAACGTTTTAAATATATAACAAGAAATTAAATTTAATTTTATTGATCGCTCCATTTATCTTATATTGTGCTCTTGTTTTTCTTGATTAAAACAGTTGTTTGGTTAATTAAACAGTAGTGAGATCATAGAATGTAGCGATCGGTTGTTAGAAATTGGTGTAGAAAAGATAACAAAAGAGGAAGTCGAGGAAGTTTAAACTAACTGATCAAACTCCCGTAAAATAGCCATGATGATCTCCTTTTAGGGGTGATAAATAGTTGTAAATAAAATTTAAAAAAAGCGATATATACAATGAAATATGTGAATTATATGGTTTGTGCAAGTCTATTCGTTGTTTTAGGCTGTGCTTCCAAAAAAGATACCCAGCGTGATTCTTATGCAAAATCTGTTAATCCTTTTATAGGGACAGATTTTACAGGGAATACCTACCCCGGAGCGCAGGCTCCATTTGGTATGATCCAATTAAGTCCTGACAATGGTTTACCAGGCTGGGACCGCATATCGGGATATTTTTATCCGGATAGCACCATCGCAGGTTTTAGTCATACACACCTAAGTGGAACAGGAGCAGGAGATCTGTATGATATCTCTTTTATGCCAGTTATCCTTCCGTATAAAGAAGCTGAAGCCCCATTGGGCATTCACTCCAAGTTTACGCACCAAGACGAACAGGCACATGCCGGTTATTACCAAGTAAAATTAACTGACTATGATATCAACGTTGAATTGACAGCAACCCCTCGTTGCGGTATTCAGCGTTATACTTTCCCGGAAGCAGATGCTGCTGTATTATTAGACCTGAAGAAAGCAATGAACTGGGATGCGACAGTTGATTCCCATATTGAAGTCGTCGATTCGGTTACGATACGCGGTTATCGATTTTCTGAAGGCTGGGCAAGAGGGCAACGCGTCTATTTCGAAACTCGATTTTCAAAACCCTTTACTGCCGTACACTTAGATAGTACTGCCATCTTATCCGTTACAGATACCCTTACAAAAGCTACTAAACGAACTGGAACAGCATTTAAAGCCCGTTTTGATTTTAAAACAGCTAAAGGAGATCAAGTCACATTGAGTACAGCACTTTCCGGAGTGAGTATGGAAGGAGCATCAAACAATTTAAAAGCAGAAGCGCCAAAAGATGATTTTGACTATTATCTCGCGCAGGCTGAAAAAAATTGGAATGATGAACTTGGCAAGATCGCTATCCAGACAGCAGATAAAGATACCAAGGTGAAATTCTATACCGCATTATACCATAGTATGTTAGCTCCTACCATATTTGGAGATGTAGACGGATCTTACTTTGGTGCTGATCGGAAAATACATAAGGCCGAAAATTGGACCAATTATAGTACTTTTTCATTGTGGGATACCTATAGAGCATCACATCCATTATTTACCATCACTGATCCAGATCGTGTAAATGATATGATTAAGTCCTTTATTGCCTTTTACGAGCAACATGGTCGTTTACCGGTATGGAATATATATGGAAGCGAAACCGATATGATGATCGGGCACCATGCTATACCTGTTATCGCCGATGCCTATTTAAAAGGGATCGGTGACTTTGACGTCAATAAAGCGCTTGAAGCTTGTGTCGCTTCAGCAAACACCGATGCATACAGAGGAGTTGGACTGTATAAAAAACTTGGCTATGTTCCTTATGACGTTGCTGATAAATACAATGCAGAGAACTGGTCCTTATCGCGCACATTGGAGTATGCTTTCGATGATCATTGTATAGCCGTAATGGCAAGCAAGATGGGGAAAAAGGATATTGCTGCTACATTTTTGGCGAGATCAAAAAACTATAAGAATGTCTATAATCCAGCAACTTCGTTTATGCAGCCACGTCATAGTAATGGTCAATTTATAAGCCCATTTGATCCTGAAGATTATAGTGAACATATCTGTGAAAGTAATGCATGGCAATATTTTTGGTCGGTACAGCATGATATTCCCGGGTTGATCAATTTAGTTGGTGGGGAAGAACGCTTTGGACAAAAGCTCGATAGTATGTTTACTTTACATCCTTCAGATACGACCAAACTGCCTATTTTTAGCACCGGTATGATTGGGCAGTATGCACATGGCAATGAACCGAGCCATCATGCTTTATATCTATTCAATGCTGCCGGACAGCCTTGGAAAACTCAGCAATATGCTGCTGAGGTAATGGAAAAACTGTATCTAAATACTCCTTCTGGTTTGAGTGGCAATGAAGATTGTGGACAGATGTCTGCATGGTATGTCTTCAGTGCATTAGGTTTTTATCCGGTAGATCCTGTCAGTGGCCATTATGAGATCGGTACACCGCTTTTTGACCATAGTGAAATTATGCTTGCTAACGGTAAGAAATTTACAGTCAAAGCCAATCACGTCAGTAAAGAGAATATCTATATCCAATCTGTTTCAATAGATGGAAAACCACTTGAAACCAGTTATATCACGCATCAGCAATTGATGTCGGGTGCGACGTTGGTATTCGAAATGGGGAACAAACCAGGGCCAGTATGGTATAAGAAATAACTTATAGGAATTGAAGAGCCCGGCATGGATCAACCATGCCGGGCTTTTTAATTCCTATTGATTTCAATAGGTTGTTTTTGAATAGGTAGGAATAATGCGAAAACTATGAAATAAATTTATAATTTGTCTATTATTTGTCCTGGATACAGCGTACGGGATAGCCCGCACGTTTAAAATAATTCTGAGTATCCCAAGCACCACCTTCGAATCCTCGGCCATGTATTGCTCTATCATTACCGCCAACTTCAGTATTTAACCAATAAATAGCGGTTGCTTGTCTAACACGCTGTGATCCGTTAGTTGTTTCTCTATGACCAGCCGCTGGAAAGCTTAATTTAATATCACTGCTCTTTTTACTGGTCATAATATGTGCTGCAGTAAAGTCCGATAATCCAGCAGAAGTTCCTGTATTAGGAATCCAGTTTCCAATGGAAGTATGGCGAGTATAATTTCCTAAACGGGTATATTCGACAGGACTAGGCACTCGATCACCCGTACCACATGGGTCTAATGCCGCTTTGACTGGAACAGTTGCTGTACCATTATTCCAGGAACCATCAGGAGCAGATGTTGTATTCCATCCAACAATAGCGCCATCACCACTATAAGCGTTTGCCACTGGCAGTTGACGGCCCCATTGATAATAATTACCATATAGTGCCTGTACTGAAGGATTGGCATCTGGATTATTTGTTGCTGGATTTACATTTGCTACACCCAGGTTATAGCGATCCCAACGGTATCCACCGATCACGGCATAACGCGCATCAGCAGCAGTTACGCTTCTTGTTTCATTAAGCGCATTCACATAACGGTCACTGTTAAAACGCAATTTCATGGTGTACGAATAACCTGGTTTTAAACCAAGGCTTGCATTTGAAAAATTAAAGTTTACAGCTTGAGCATTGACATCATGACCTATTTTGACTTGACCGCTTGGTATCATTAATGCAATTGAAAAAGTGTTTGACTGATTCTGGTTTACGATAAAAGTCCGGGCCGTTGCATTAAGATTTGCAATAGGAGGTATATTCGTCATATCTGTTGCGGCTACTGTTGCGCCAGTACTTAGGTCAACAGTGGCATCAGTGAAAGGCGAAACCCATTCCGCTTGAACCGGAACTTCTGAAAGATAACCTCCTTTTAGGTAGTTTGCCGTACCAAATGTGCCACTAGCATCGCTATTATCGACCAGAAGAGTGACACGGGTAAACAAATGCTTCAATGGTGTCGTCAATGGTGTTGGCGTATTGTTTCCGAGAATAGTGACATCTTTTTCGATTGCATACATCAAGTCCGCTCCATTCTCCTCATAGCTTGTGAAACCGAAATAAACCTGACCTGCAGTATACAGATTTGTTGTTGGGGCAGCAGCAGGAGCGGTAGTCGTAGAGCCCAATGAATAGATCACAAAGGTATATTTATTGCCTGCGATCAATTTATCTCCAAAAAACACCTGGCTTGCATCTGATGCATCACCAACCGCTTGGTCAATATAGGTACCGTCCGTTTCATAGACTACTACCCGATACGTTATCGCACCTCTCAATGACAACAATGACGTGGCTGCCTTTTTATTGGCCGAAGCTTTAAGTCCGTTGCTCGTTGTTGTATTTTCTGTAAGCTCTGCAGTAAAAGTAAATGGCCCCGACTGCACTTCTTGCGTGATTACTAACGGTTCAGTCGTGCTAGCCTTTGCCGATGCTTTGGCCACAGATACATTATCTCCACCGAATTGGGCTTCTGTTAAAGCCAGTTTTATACCACCTTTATTCGCTTCAAGAGTATTTTCACCTTTCTCCTTACTACAGGAAACGGCAACTGCTAGAAGAACGATCAAGGCTAGTTTTATCTTTATAATCTGATACATTGTTTTCATAATTGTTATAAATAATTTTTGATTGGTATTAGTTCCACCATTCACCGCCATTCGGATCCTGGGTTTCCGTTCCGCCATTGTTCCAGTCAGTTTCGTTAACTCCAGTTCCACCTCCAGGTTGACCTGATCCAGCTGAACCTGCAGCTACACCATGTTCCATTTCTACCTGTAACTGTTCGATTACGGGTTTCACGTAAATGTTTTTTTCAGTTCTCTTTTTCATGTTTAATATTTTATTTGGTTTATATTTTAAGATCTGCCACATCAGATACGGCGCCCAGCATGGCATCAAAGCAGTTATATCACCCTGATAAATATCCTGTATTAGCTCAGGTTTCAATTGCGTGTATTTTTATGGCGATCTAAAAGTTAATTTCTCTTCATTTAAATAATTAATGATATCGGTAATTTTCCGCTATCTGCTTATATGGTCTTAATACATCAAAACTCTTTGTATTCTGTACTTCAAAGGTAATACGGATAAAGAAAAATATAGCATAATGCACATATCACATTAATATCACATCCCTATATCAGTTATTTAACTAATTGAAATACAGGTTATTGTGTTGATTTGATAAAACTATTAAGAAAAATACTGTCCCTAATTTCCATAGTTTATCTTGTACTTTATCTTTTACATCTTTTTATGATAATACTTTTCTTTAATATGGTTTGTATTTTGTTAATAGTCATATTAATGTGTGATATCTTTGTGATATAAGCTTTTTGTTTCCTTTTGAGAAATTATTACAACATTTGCAACGAATTAATTAAAATGTTTATTAATCATCAAAAAAATTAGAAAAATGATTTTAAAATCACAGACAAAAATAAGCTGGAAGGCATTGGTTCTATCAGCTTTGGTGTGTGGATCGTTGTATTCCTGTAAGGAAAGCAAAGACAGTGTAGCGGCCAGTGGTAAAGCTAGCGTCAGCATTCATTTACTTGGCGTAGAAAACCCGGTTGTTACAAGTAAGAAAGCAAGCAATGGGGGAAGCATTGGGAATACAGCCCAAACTCAGGTAATTCCGTTGACAAGCTCAAGTTCTTTTGAAGCAACGTTGACAAGCAAGTCCTCCGAGGCTAGTAACCTGTTGCGGTCCTCGTCGGGAAACCGTGCCGCAGTTTCCGAAGAGAGAACACCCTTAGCAGCTAATGTCAAGTACAAGATCGTGGTGTATAATGCAGATGGGGATTATGTAACAGAAAAGATCTACACAAATTCTGTTGACAATAATAGTGAAATCACATTGGATGCTGAAAAGACCTATACTTTTGTAGCCTATTCAATCAATAGTACGGCAACAGTTCCAGGGGTGACTGCACAGAACGAACTCGTTAATGCCAGCCTGGATAACATCAGTGCAGATCTGATGTACTTTAAGAAAGATTTAACAGTTCATTCAGGTGAGAATAATCTTGATGTAGTACTGAAACATCAGTATAGTGAGGTAACAACCAATTTAAGTATGGCAACTGAAATGACTGGAGCAATAACAAGCTTGGTTACGCCAACGATAGACCCTACGCATCCGAGTGCAAGTTTAAAATTAGCAGATGGAACGATATCCTATAATGGCAGTACTACAACCACTGCTGTACAATTTCCAGCTTTGGGAGCGGGCTTACGGACTGTATCGAGTATCCCTACACTGTTAATTCACCCTGGCGCTAACAATGGAGTATTTAGTTTTGGATCAATAACTATTGATGGAGAGACAAGATCTAATGTAGGCGTTGCTGGGTTACAGATTATACCAGGTCAACGTTATAACTTAAACCTAAACTTCAAAACTTGTACAGAGTCAGTGACAGGAGGTGCGGATCTAAACTGGGATTATCCTGCTTCTGGATCAGGTGCCAATGTCAATGGTACATTTGTTCCTAACGGAAACTTAGTTACACAGACATTGACAGCACCAGGTGCTGATTATGGATTTGTGTTTGATATTCTTCAATTGGACAACTCCTTTAATATGGAAGTGAACGGAGTAAAACTTGCGACACAAGAGATTCAGTTTGAGAATGGAATCGCTATAGCTCCACGAAATGTTCAATTTGCAGATGGATCGCTTTATGGTTCCGGAAGCATTCCACAGGTCTACTCACTTACAGGTACTTCCGCAAATCCGGTTATTCGTGTGGTCATTAGCCGTTCCGGTGAAGTATCTATGTATGGTAGTAAAAGCAATGGGGGAGAATTGTTTCCGTTAGTGTTGACACAAGGCTCTTTCAATACCGTGCCATGGAGCTCTACTTCAAATACTGTGAAAATTACCCAAATTGTACAGGGAGCGACCAAAATGGTTGGTGCTGGAAGTGGAAGAAAGAAAGTTGCCTGTGCACCATAGGCAGCGACAAATTTCAGCAAGTATTTAAGTAGTGTATAAAATTAAAAATATGAAAACAGATCAGTCAAAAAATATATATGTCAGCCCAAAAATAGAGGTGACAAATGTCGAATTGGAACAAGGTATTGCTGCTGGTTCAGCTGCACCAGCAGATACTTTTAGTAATGACCCACAACAATCATGGGATAATGCTGATGATGATAATCGTACCATCGACTGGTAATGTATCCGAACTAATTATTGTTTAATTCATCTTAGTTGCTCGACAGGTTTTAATAACTCCTGTCGAGCTTTTTTATGAGATAGCATAGAGATTTTAAACTGGATCCTCGCACAAATTCAGTTCAAATAGACTTCGAAAAGTCCTAAATCAGGGAAAAAGACAGTCCTTCTTTCATAAGACGGACTTTCTTTTTAGGGGTGGCGGCCGTTTTCTGAATTCTTATATTTAAGTTATTTACTGTTTTATTTTCATTAAAGTGTTGTTTATCAGTTTTTTATAAAGTGTGATATGAATGTGAAAGGCGGTTTTTTTTGATTCATTCTTTTAATGCAAATATTTGTCAGGCAGAATAAGACAGTACAATTTATTTCAGGTGCCGCTGGATAAAAGCATTCAAAAATATATTGTTGAGAACATTTTGATGCTTGTTGTCGCATTATTGCCCGTACCTAATTTGTGTGAAGGTCCGTGCTAATATAGTTGGATTTAGTCTATGGGTATCAATTTCGAGCTGTCGATTTTAATTGCTATTTCCTCAAAGAGATAAGCAAAATCGGTAGCTAGTGGTTGAAGGAATTTATCTCCAAGGGCGGAAATATGGAAATGAAAATTTACTAAATAATGATATATAATGGAAAGGAATAACTTCAATAATTTAATTGCTTTAGCGAAAAATAATAGCGCTGAATTTTTGACGCTGTTCAGCGAGATCTATCCCGATTTTGTTGTCTCGTTAAAGACAATAAATCCGAAAATCCGTAGTAGTGAATTAGAATTTTGTGCCCTGACCTTTTTGAATTTCTCGACCAAAAATATCGCTCAATATACTTTTGTTACGATACGTGCCGTACAGGTACGTAAAAATAGATTGCGCAAAAAGTTAAATATCGCTTCCGATATTGATTTTAATTGTTGGATGCGCGAGCAGACTCAGCGAATTCCAATGATTGAACAAGAGCAAATAGCTATTGAGACTATTTAGCAATGTGGTAAATATTAGACTTTCCTACTTCAATTGAATTGTTCAGTAATATTAAAGAAAATTTTAAGAGAAGATTATTTGTTTGCTAGAACAGTATTTCAACCTCTACATTGAATTTTGTGGTAGACATAAAAGGAGAAAGTGTTAATATAATTTGAAAACAAAAAGTTTTTCACTATTTCTATTTTATTTTGATCCATTTCAAGTTAATAAATGATGCTTAGTTTTTATGTGATACCTATGTGATAGGTCATTTTTCATCGATTGTATTTCAAAATCCTAATCTTTGTTCCAAATAATTAATTTGATTTTGCTATTGCTTAAGGCTGTGCAAATCGAAGGTTTAATAAATGATCAATCTAAAACAATAAGCTGTCAGAAAGATTTACGCCTAATAAAAGCTAACAAATAAATAGTCATGGAAACAAAAGATCAAAAGAAAAGTTATATTCCTCCGATTTTGAGTATTACAATCGTAGAAATGGAGCTGGGAGTTGCTGCTGGTTCTGCACAGGTTTCCCAGGGAGGATCGCCATTGGAGGATGATTATCTGAAGTTAGAGGATTAGACAATTCGGGATGAAAAATGTATTATGGAGATGGTTTGATATCTGGTTAATGATATAAAAATCTTAGATTAGTAGCGCAATACTTTAAGGCTGGAGGGAGCTTTAAACTGTTGTGATTCATAACTATCTATCACAATTGATGACCTACCAAATGAGAAAACAACTTCTTTTTTTTATTTTATTATTATTTACGTTTAAAGCAATCGCTGGCGATGACAAGAAGCAAGAGATTGATTCACTCTTAGCGAAGTCGATGGAATTTGCTAGTAGAGGAGATTTGGTGACCTATATAGAAACGGCGATTAAAGCGCTTAATTTGGCCAATGTTGCCAACTATGATGAAGGAAAAGCAAAATCTGGCTCTTATATTGCTGAAGGTCTTGTGACTGTAGGCTTATTTAAGGAAGGACTGAAGCAGCTGGATCGTATTGAAGCCACGGACTTCTATAAGAATGAAACTTTTATGCAATCAGAAGTCCATCGGTTGCGGGGAAGAGCATATGGGGGGCTCATGCTTCATCAGCAAGCTATTCGGGAGTTCCGTTTGCAACAGGAGGTGATCAAAAGGCTGACTGGCGAAATAAAAGTAAAATCCTATCAGTTTAACTACGAAAATTTAAGCGCTGCTTTTCGACGTATGGGACAACTTGATTCTATGCAAAAATATACCGAATTACAATTAGAGAATCTAAAGGTCTTTGAAGAGAAAGATGCAGCCATGCGTTATCAGATAGTGTATGAAAACCTGGGAAGTTTATATGTTCAAAAAGGCGATTTAGTGAAGGCGCAACAATACCTTGACAAATCCCTGGAACTCATGAAGAAATATAAAATTCCAGTTGTTCTAAATACCTATGGTGCTTTGGGTCTTTTGGAGAAACAAAGAAAAAACTTTAAAAAAGCTGCGGCTTTTTATGAAGAGAGTCTAGTAAAAAAGCGGGCGGCCGGTAGTAGAATTGGAATGAAGAATTCATATCGGGAGTTGGCTGATTTTTACCGAACAAATAACTTGGACAAAGCCAAAGCTGATCACTATGAAATGGCCTTTAGCCGACTCAATGATTCTTTGGAAAATGAAAATAGACAGGTTGTCGATCAGGTGCTCAATCAGATTTTGAAATTAAAAGATCAGGAATCTGACGCAAAGGTGTCAAAATCAGTTACCATTTCAATAATTGCTTTGGTAGTGCTCACTATCGCGGTCACTTTTTTTGTACGGCGATCTAGGCACAATCGTAAAGTTTTGGGACAGAAAGAAGAGGCTCTACAGGAGACAGAAACCATCAACAAGGAATTGACAGAGCAGATCGGAGAAAATAAATTCAATAATCTGAATGAACTAGCTAAAAGTAATAATCCGGAGTTTCTGACTTTGTTTACTGAATTGTATCCGGAGTTTATACAGGCGTTGAAATCACGTGATTCAAATCTTAGAAGCACAGAGCTGGAGTTTTGCGCTATGGCCTTTCTTAACTTTTCAACAAAAAATATTGCAGAATATACGTTTGTGACAGTTAGAGCAGTACAGGTTCGGAAGAACAGATTGCGTAAAAAATTTGAAATCCCTTCGGATGCGGATTTTAATAACTGGATGCGCGGACTTGCGGAAAAGGTATATTAAGAACGCAGGTCAGTCGATCAGGCATCTTATCAACCATTTATATTTCTATCCAATCTGTTTCAATAGATGGCAAACCGCTTGAAACAAGTTATATCACGCATCGGCAATTGATGTCGGGTGCGACGTTGGTATTCGAAATGGGGAACAAACCTGGGCCAGTATGGTATAAGAAATAAGTTGTTGCAGTAGCACTGTTTTAATTTAAAGCGTTGCAAAAAGTTAATGGCTTTTTGCAACGCTTTTAAATGGTACTGCCCGTTTAAACATGAACAATCCTTCCACTTCCTCCAACTACTTTTATTCCACTAGGGAATGTTTTCCAAAAATGGATGTAATGAAACTTACTTTCAAAGTCTTGACCACTGTAATTTCCTTTTAATTCCAAGGTCAACGTAATCACTGCTGTATCATCTATGATGTTTAGATGTTCAACATGGGGAATAAGCTCACGGATTTTTAAATTACCGTCACGGTAACTCTGTAAATCCATTTCCTTTGTTATGACGTCTCCGCTTGGAAGGACAAAAAGCAGATCATCGTGCAGCAGTTCTTCAAGCACGTTTATATTACTTTCCTTGATCGCTTCATAAAGTCTATTTTCCTGATCTAAAATATCTGTTTCTATCATTGGTTATTATATTTTTAGCGTCCAACTTCAATGATTTATTTTTAGTCCACTACTAATTAAATAAACTTTTAAAGAATAACTCTCCTCATACTCCTGTTGCATAAATGGATAATTGCTGTGTACCGAAACTGCTATTAAATGGTAGATTGATAATTTGAAAGTGGCAACTGCGAAAAAGATATTAGTCCAGGCCCTTCTAAGGCATTGTATAACCTTTGAATATCACTTTCCTTAGCAATTTGGTGTATTAACAAGGTGTTATTTTCCATAGAAACACAGCGTACATTATAACGATGTAAAATTTCCCAGATGTTTTCATTTGTGTCAAATGATATTTTAAACAATGCAGCATTTAAAACAGAACCAAAAGTGATTGTAACATCCAGTACATCGGCTATTTTTTTAAGATTGAGTAGTGTATTATCGATTAAGATTCCAGGCATAGCTACCTCAATCGTTATCAATACTATTTCCGGAATATCTGTACGGGATTGTGAAATGGTCTCAATTTCTAATCCTAATTGATACATTGTTGAAATGATTTCTGGTAGTAAATCACGTTGATTTTTGCAATTCAAGGTGAACAATTTAGAGGTCATATTTTTCTTTTTCATAACATGGAATCAAAAAAAAAGCTTCCCAAATTTTTTGGGAAGCTTTTTATAATATTATTTATTTTTAAATATCTTACAAAGTATTAACCTCCCATTTTGAACAAAAAATGACGATGACCACGACTGTAGCGTTAATCAAGATGTTAATATTAATCTGTCCTAGATTGTTCATTATGAAAGTGTTTTCTTTTGTGTTTTTACAAAGAAAAGAAAATATTTTTATTATCCAATTTTTATTAATGCATAATTGTTTTTTTTGATGAGGCAAGTCCATAGCACATATGAACCAATGGATTAAGTTTTTTTGTTTGTGGGTGTAATCTAATAGTTGCAGTTTCTTAGAAATTATAACTAACGGTTTTGCTTTAGTAAATCATTATTATAATGATGAAAGTCATGTTTAATATATCAAACGATATGTTTTGCATATTGTTTATCTTGACTTGATACTTTTGTGAGTAAAAGCATATAAAATGAAGATTCTAGCAGGATGTTATGTATTTAATGATATAAATAAATTAGTAAGTTTTCTTAATGGTAAACGATAATTCTGAAGATTGAATAAATAAAAAAAGCCGATCTACTTACGCAAAACGGCTTTTTTTATTTATTTAAACTCTTGGCGCATTTAAAAAAGATATCATTTACTGTAAGCAAGTAATGTAATATTTCATAGCATACATTGAAATGATAAAACGCAATATATTAATTTATGAATTTATAACTCAAGCCTAATCCAACACGAAGCCCAGTCCAATCAATTTTACTATCTCTCATCTCACTGCTTTTACCAGGGATTTCAGCATTATAACCAACACCAAGGTTAGCACCCAAAGATTTTATGAAATTCCACTGCACACCAACATAAGGTGTAATGGAAAAACCCGTTGATTTGGATTCAACAATATGCTTTTTATCAATTTCCTTTCGACCTGATTGCGTTTCATAATATCCATCTGAAGTAATATTATTGAATGTTACTGCAGGAGAAATCTCCGCAAAAAGGGATAGATTATTCTCATGTCCTTGATTGGTTTGGAAGAAATAATTTCGATATAAAGCTCCGATACGATAAGCATTTGCATTCAAATTATAAGCAATCGCGCCGGAATAATCCGAATAAGCCAATCGACCTCCTGTTGATAAATAAGTGACATTGATCCCGTAGTCACTATTTTTAACGGAATATGTCACTTCACCATAATTGGTATAATGATTTGGGAAATTGTCGGTAACTGAAATAGGTACGGGATAATCTAATTTAATTCCGCTTTGAATGACATTCAAGAATGAACTCATTTCGGACATTTTATAATTACCAATGCCAAATCTATAGCCAAACCCAATTTGCGCCATTGAGGTTATAGTCATCAGTAACAATGCAATACTTAATATTAGTTTTTTCATAATTTTTAGGCTATTGGCCAATATTGACATAATTGTTGTTTAGGATAATATTATTGTTTAAAAGTCTCGCTGCGAAAGGATGGAAGTAAAGGCCTGTCGTCAGGCTAAAGACAATACTGCTATATTTACTATCCATAACATTAATAAGCGAATTAGAAGAGAAATTCTCATCTTTAAATAATATTTTTCCAGTGAATTTATCAAAACATATAAATTCTCCAGGCACCTTTTTAATTACTTTTAAACTTGGTAATTCACAAATTGAAAAATAATTATCAAAGGATTGAAGAACAACCTGATCTTGAATTAATGGGTGAAATTCAACAGCGTTTCTGGTACGGCTCCCAGTTTTTTCGGCTATTACTGTATATTGATCATTTTCATATCTATAAATTTTGTACCAACCATTATTATAGCTCCCAGAACTTGTGGTATACCTGCCGTCTTCGGAAATACCAGGAAAGAACTGTCCATTGGCTTCTCTTTTTTTACTCAACAATTTACCAGAGTTTAAATCATAAATTTCATAGTCATATAAATTATTGTTACCAACAAGGATTTTATCATCATTGGTCAAATAATAGACTGGAAAATCATCGCTAACATAAGTTCTAATTTTTTTGCTGAAAGTAAAATCTGAGTACACTTCGATTTTTGGCTTAGTTTCATAAACATCGCTTCTTAAATGAACTGCAACTTTTCCCGTCGCTTGAGAAACTTTAAAAGAACTGATATAATAAGGATATTGGACAAGATCTGGATTTTTACTTTTCAAGACAAGGTCATCAATTCCAAAATTTCGAATTCCAAAACCATTTTTATTACTTCTCATAGAAAGGATTAATTTGTTTTTAACGTCACCTTCAACCAAGATAAGATGCGCATTGTCTACTTCGGGATCGCCGTATTTCTGCTCCTTAAAGTAGTTGATAATCTTCGGATATTTAGCATAATCCCATGTGTCAGCTTTTTCTGGTAAGATATACAATTCATAATACTGTTCTTCTTGAAAAGGGAATGCTGGTCTATATACTTCAGCATTATTTTTACCTAATGGTATGGTTAGTACATTTCCCTTCCATACGAGAACGTATTTGTTTTCAATGCCATCAGGATGGGTCCATTGTATATCCAAACTTAGGTTTTTTAAGGTCTTTGTCTTGAAATAGTTGCTTGTGAAAACTTTATATTGTACAGAATAAAAATCTTCTTTTGGTGGAACTTTGTTACCCCTATATTTTGTAATTATTTTATATGTTTTAGCTCCGTAGGAATAATCATCATCGATAAAACTAGTTTTGCTAGGATCTGTAATTTTATTAATAAAAATCTGATCTAAATTGTCGAAATTATAAATTTCATAACTTTCAATTTCGGCTCCTTCAAGATTTGGCTTGTTCCAATAGATTTCTAATTTCTTAGAAGAATTAATCCGTTGGTTAATGTTCAAATTTATCTGGGGATTTACATATTTTATTGGATATATAAATTCAAAACTTGATTTCTCTTCGCCTAAAACTTCAGCTAAACTTCCATTTCCTGAAGAAAGATTTACTTTTACTTTCAGTATATCAGAATCGTTTCCTGTAAGATCTGAGGGATCTAAATGCAATACTTCCTTTTCGCCAACAATCAGTTTATTATTAAGATAAAATTCTTGTTTAGTAACAGCTCCAGGAGCGGCATTGATCGTATACATTAGATCGGTTGCACCATAGATGTAAATAGTTTCACCATTAGGCACGTCCGCGACATTCATGGTGACCTTTACATTCTTGTCAGGTTGTTTAATTTCATGAAAATTCAAGTCTTCACTTTCATATTTACAGGAAATAAGACATAATAAATTAAAACATATGTATAATTTAAAAATACATAGTAAGTTCTTGCGACGCATATAGATTAATTGATGGTTTTTATTTGTCGCCAAAAATAACTAAAATTATTTAATACCTTAAGTCTCTTTTTAATAAAATTTCATTTAGTGATTATAAAAACACTTTAGCTTTAGAATTTTTCTGATCGATCGATTTCTGATTGGATTCAAGAATAGGTTATAAATTGTCAGGTTTCTGACTTTTATTACATATTATGAATGCCTTCAAATTTGGAACCTGAAATTTCCGCAAGAAATAATGTATTGACAGTCTCATCATTCAGAAGATGATAACTAATTATTCTTGTACTGCGTCAATTAAAATGGCAAGTTGTATACATGGCTTGTCAGAGCGGTTGCTCCAAGCGTGGTTCGTTCCTTTCTGAATGACAATGTCTCCCGCCTTTAAAAGGGTTTCACCTTCTTCCATGATCAGATAAAGTTCTCCTGAAAGGATGATGATGTAATCCAATGTGGAGGTCTGATGCATCATCGGATGGGGCTGTCCAATTTTTACATCTACACCAAGCTCTTTGTCAGGAGGTATAGAGACATAACGAAAATACGTTCCGTTTTTTGGCGTTTCAGGGAAACCCTTATTGGGGATCTGCATTTCATAATCCAGGCTGGCAGGCATCTGTTGCGTATTCCAAACATCTGATATCACCAAATTGGGAAAATGTTCTACAGCATTTGCTACAATTTTATCTTCAAGGATCACAGACTTTCCGTTTTGGATTCCGGTGACGATTCTTCTTGGTATTTTATTCATGGATCATTATTAATTTATTTCCCTTTGTCTGGTTGTTTTTAAGCATACGATGAGCTTCCAGCACTGTTTCAGTGGAAAGCTTGCCTACAATTTTATAACTTGGCGGACTTATGGTTCCGTCTTGGATCATTTCCGCAATACGCTGGAGATTATCTTTGTAGTATGCGTAATTTTTGGTCATGCTGTGTGCATAATTGGAGATATTCAATATGCTACTTCCTTTATTAAAGAGCGTTTCACGGGATTTTGTGGTGTTCATAAAAGTAACATCAACATAGGTTCCATTAATTTTTAGCAATTCCGCTGTAATTTCGGCAATCTCGTTTCCAACCAGATCGATTCCGATATCAAAGGTTAGATTGTTGTTTGCTTTAAGCAGATTATCTCTTAGATTAGGCAGTTTATAATTGACGATCTGATTTTCCTTTAGTCCCATATTCAAGAGCAGTTTAGTACTATCCTCACTACCTACAGTAGCCATGATATTATTAATTTTATGCGCCACTAATATCTTGACAAGAAACGAACCGACTCCTCCAGTAGCTCCCGTAATCAGCATTGTGTCCTTCGGACTGATTTGGAGCCGATTAAAAATTTGTAGAGCAGTTAGCGCCGCCGATGGTACTGCCGCTGCTTCCTCAAAGGAAATTCGCTTGGGTTTTACAGCAACAATAGCTTCAGGAACTGTAATAAATTCAGCATATGTACCATTGCTGCCCATTGATCCACTAGCACAGAATACCTCATCACCGATTTGAAGATCAAGTACTTGAGCACCCTTGTCCACTACGATTCCTGCCAGTTCTCGTCCCAATATCGGTGAACTGATCAGTTTTCTTTCATGTTCATTTTGCAGCATCTGGTAATCGATAGGATTAAAACCGCTCGCTTTTATTTGGATCAAAACTTCATGGTCTTTCGGTATTGGTTTAGGAATAGATCCATCTTCCAGCTGACCCTGTTTATTGAGTATAACTACTTTCATGACGTGTTTATTTTATACAAAGGTATATGCAGAATAGTTTATATTTGCCACTAGTTAACTGTTGGTAACTAGTAACATGAAGGTAACTATTATGGCAAATATTATAGAGAATGGTGTAGAAAGACCGGCGACATGTACAGAAGAGCTTTTTGCCATGCGCGACAGTCTCGATGTATTGGGAGGTAAGTGGAAACTGATGATTTTGCGTTATCTGACCAACAGAACGGATCAACAAATTCATTTTAAGAAATTGCAAAGAGGGATAGAGGGAATTTCAGCAAAAATGCTTACGAAAGAACTCCGAGAGCTTGAAATCAATTTACTGATTACAAGAACCATTCAAGATACCAAACCCATTACGGTCATTTATGCTGTAACAGAATACGGGAAATCAGTATTTCCGGTGACCGAGACGCTGGTAAACTGGGGTTTGATCCATAGAGATAAAATTAAAAATTCGTTGTAATAAAATATCCTATTCCCTTTCCCCGTCGAATGGAAAAGGAAATAGGATATTTAAAGTTGTTAAGTGATCGATCTACTTATGGAGTAGCTGTCAACAGGATGACTACGCTTCTTCTGTTATTTTCTAAAACAGGATTTAATCCGATATTCATTAAGAAGTCTCCTGATAGGATCAGGTTTTCAGCGATCGTGTTATCGTCTTTATTCAGGTTTATTTCTTGGACTTTGTACGATTTATTCGGATCTAAACCTTGCCATTTGATCGGTTTAGTGATTTTAAAAACATGGTTATAAAAGGTGAGGTAATTGAACATCACTGCTTTACTTTTATCGCTGTTTATGTAGGCAAGACTAGCATAATTATTTTCTCTAGGATTAGAAAAGCGATAAAGATCACCATGCCACACGATATCTTTGATATTATCGTATGTTTTGACGGCTTTTTGTGCAAAGCTTAGTTCTACCGGACGCAGTTCTTCTAAATTTAGATCAAAACCCATTTTTCCCATCATGGCTACATCAATTTTAAATTTAAGATCTTGTTTGCCAAAAGTGGTGACATGGTTTGCACTTCCTATTGCGGGAAAGAACAGGGAGTTTTCATACTGCATAAAGATCCGATCGTAAGGATCCGTGTTGTCACTTGGCCAATATTCACTAAAGTAATTTAATGCACCGTAATCGATACGCCCACCACCACCAGAACAAAGCATCATAGGAAGTTTCGGATACTTGGCGCGGAATCGTTCTAGAATTTTGTATAAGCCCAGGGTGTAGTCAACATAGAAATTATTTTGGTCACTTTGGAAACTCGAGTATGCATTGTATATCACAGCATTACAGTCCCATTTGATATAAGCTAAAGAAGGATTTTTCTGTAATAATTGATCAAGAGTGTTGAAGACAAAATCTTGTACTTCGGGATTGGATAAGTCCAGCACGAGCTGATTTCTAAAATAATATTCAGGTCTGTTTGTCTGCTTCACCACCCAGTTTGGTTTCTTTTCATAAAGTTCACTTTTGGGACTTATCATCTCAGGTTCTACCCAGATACCAAATTTCACACCCACTTTATCGGCGTCTTTTGTGATTGAGGCAATTCCATTGGGTAGTTTTTTCTTATTCTCAGTCCAGTCTCCTAATGCAGATGTGTCCGCATTTCGGGGATATTTATTTCCAAACCACCCATCATCTAACAGGAAAAGATCAACACCTAATTTTTTGGTGTTTTCAAGCAGATGAAAGATTTTCTTTTCATCAAAATCAAAATAGGTACTTTCCCAGTTGTTGAGCAAGGTGAGGCGTTCTCCGTTTCCATCAACCAGGCGGTTATTTTTTGCCCATCTATGAAAATTACGAGATCCTTCACCTACACCTTTCGTCGACAGCGTATAGGTGAATTTTGGGGTAGTGAAAGCTGTTTTAGGTTTTAAAGCATAATGCGATGCATAATTATTAATGCCTGCAATAATTCTTAAATTATCCTGCGGATCTTTTTCAAAATCAATTCTGAAGTTGCCGCTCCAATCCAACCCACCTAGTAAGACTGTTCCCTGTGTTTCATTCCATGTCTTATCCATACCAATGGCAAAGTAAGAACTCATCAACAAGTTGGTCCGGGTACCCAGTTTACTGTCCAGTGTTTTGATACCATGGGTAAGTCTTTCTGTTTCTGGTTGCATCTCGGCTATCCAGTCACCGTGATAGCTACGTAAGTAAAAATCGTCTGATTTCAGGTTAAGATTAGCCGAAGCAAATTTGGTTAGTTTTACATTTTTTTTCTCTTCATGCCGAATAACCGTCCATTGTTCAAAGATGTTGTCCTGATAATTTGCCTGATAATGTAATTCGACATAGAAAGGGTACAGTTCATCTTTCATAAAAATGGTGACATGCTGTTTGCCAGCAATACTGATATCATTTTTATGGTCGATATATTTAAGATCTAAAGATTGATTACCGTCGGCATGCTCGACGCTTATAGCAGGTTCAAGTAAGTTTCGGGTGCCCGAAGCCGAATAAGCAGATTGATACATACTGGTGTAGTCATGAGCCTGTTTATATTGCCTGGTTACTTGTGTATATTCATCGGCTTTTGACAGCTTATTTCCAAGGTAGACCATATTGACATCTTTGTTTTCTTCTACATTCAGAACCAGTGCGATGCCAGCAGTTTCGAGGATGATATTTTTTGTTGTCTTGAGTTGCAATTGCGTTTGTTGTGCACTACTATCAATAAAAATAGGGAGCAACAAAAATAGTAGCATAAATTTTGTCATATTGTTGGTTTAGGGTTCTGAAGTAATTAGCACTATTTAATTAAAGCCTAATGTATTCCATATCGTATTGATCGGATGCATCGGTGTGGACTATAATAAATAGTAACGTTTCAACTAAGATAGTGATTGCTAGATTGTTCTCAAAATGATCAATAATTATAATCAGAACTGCAGATTGTTTATTTTATTTTTTTATGGTTTGTAGGGTTGAGGCTTATGAATTTACCCAAGATATCAATGCCTGGGCAAAAGCGACATAATAAGTGGGTTATATGCTTTTACATATAATATATCATTATTTCATATTTTTATATGCTTATGCATATAATTTGATATTTTTTCTTATTTTTATATGTAAAAGCATATAAAATGAATATAATAGCAGAATTTGTAAAATCCAAAAGAAAGCAACTCGGACTCACACAAGAGGATCTTGCTGAAAGTGCTGGAGTAGCTTTAACAGTTGTCCGTAAGATTGAGCAAGGTAAAGATAATTTAAGTCTAACAAAAGTAAATCAGGTGTTAATGCTTTTTGGACATTTTTTAGGACCAGTTAATGCTAAAGATTATGAGACAGGGAATCATTAAATATAATAATATAATTGCAGGAACACTTACGGAAACAGAAGAAGGGACATATGTTTTTCAATATAATGAAGGATATATTAAAGAATTTCCTGATCAATTTATAACATTTCAAATGCCTGTAAGGAAATACCCGTATAATAGCGTGTCCATGTTTCCATTTTTTGACGGCTTGATACCTGAGGGCTGGTTATTAGATATTGCAAGTGCAAGTTGGAAATTAAATCAAAATGATAGAATGGGATTATTATTGGCTTGTTGTCAAAATAGTATTGGCGCAGTATCCGTACACCCTATAGAATTAAACGAAGATGAATAAATGTCTGTATTGCTATAAGGAATTAGGTGAAAGGGAAATTGACTATCATCCTAAATGCTCTAAATTGTTTTATGGAGCAGAGGAACCTCCCGTTCTACCATATCGTTTGGATGAAATGGAACTTTTGGCAAGAGAATCTGTACAACATTCAATCACAGTACCAGGTGTACAACCCAAACTTTCTCTGGGCTGGATAAAAAATTTGTTAACTGATGGTCAACGAGGACGATTAACGATTTTAGACGCCTTGGAAGGTAATTATATTTTAAAGCCACAAAATGCTTTGTATAGCCAAATGCCAGAAAATGAACATTTATCCATGAAATTAGCAGAGTTATTTAATATAAAAACAGTTCCATATGCTATGATCAGACTAATCACTGGAGAGCTCTGTTATATTACCAAGCGTATCGATCGCAATGTAGATGGTTCAAAAAATCATATGATAGACTTTTTACAGATATTGGAGTTGGAAAACAAGTATAAAGGTAGTATGGAATTGTTGGGTAATATGATAGGAAAATTGTCAAACCATACTTTGTTAGATAAACGTCGATTTTTTGAACTAACTGTTTTCAACTTTATCATTGGAAATAACGATATGCATCTAAAGAACTTTTCTATGCTAAACGATTCTTCTTTGGGCTGGGTGTTTTCTCCAGCTTACGATTTGCTTAATGTCAAGATCATTTTTCCTAAAGATAAGGAAGATACAGCTTTATTATTAGGCGGGAAAAAGATGAATTTTAGTAAAGGATATTTTAATCGATTGGCTGAAGTTTTGGGTTTAAATGATAAGCAAGTTAAAACGGTTTACAAAAGAATACTAGAATGGAATCCAAAAGCATTACAGCTCATTGATATTTCTTTTTTAAACGATGATAATAAATCTGCATTCAAAACGTTAGTCGAGGAAAGAGCAAGTTTATTTTTATAGTTTTTTTCTTTTCTACATTTCATATTCAAATAGGACTTGGAAATCATGGATTAGAAGTGTTATAGGGATTTTCTGATTCCGTTTCCTGAGATAGGGACATCACATAAGACGCTAAAAGTTGCGTTCGCAAAAAAAAGTATGAGTATAATTGTGTAAGTTATAGAGGTGCTAAAACTGATTTTATAATTAAAATTAAAGAAGGGGCTAAAATTTTTATTTAAATAATAAAAATTACAAAAGTATTGGAGGACAAGTCATTGGTTAATATAAAATGCTTGCAAATCGTATATTTACAAGCATTTTATATTGTAATCGGCTTAGAATGTCTTACCTTGACCTACTGATTTATTATTCCAGATTGAACAGAAATTCTCCACCACCTTGTTTCAATTTCATTGTTTTTTCTTCCGGTCTAAATTCTAAAACAATCCCTGCCTGTTCAAATTTGAATTTATCTTTTTCTGTTGCTTCAAGAGGAAATGCCGACTGTCCTGTTGCTTGAGCCATCAGCGTTTTTTTGTCTTTTGTAATCGTAATTTTCAAGGGGATTTGTTTGGACGCATAAATACCTAAATACTTATCCAGATCTTCTGAAGATACTTCATGGCTGGAAAAATTTGGAATATCATATGGTTTATTATAAACTGCACTTAATAACGCAATAGCAATATTGTTATTATTGAAATTAGTTCCGTTTGAAGTTAAAGCAAAATCAATATTTTCGTCATCAAAATGAGAAAAGACAGAACTAAAACCATCAATTCCTCCGGTGTGTCCATATCCAATTTTATCATAAAAAGGAATTTGAAATAAGCCTACCCCATATTGATCTTTGATGCTTTTCATGATTTCAAGATTTTCAGGATTCAACAATTTGCCATTAAACAGTGCATTGCTGAAATCGACCAAATCGCTTGGTGTAGAAACAACTCCTCCAGCCCCCAGAGGTATAGAAATATCTGTTTCAGGTTGAAGAATCCATTTCTCATTAAAGGTATATGATTTGCATTCTTCTTTCGCTGGATTAATTTTTCCTCCCATATAGGTGTTCTTCAAATCAAGAGGTTTTGTTATAAATTCTTTTAACAGATCTGTATAACTTTTTTTGAAACTTTTTTCAAGCATGTAAGTTAACAGTACAAAATTTGAATTGCTGTATTGCGCTTTGCTGTCAGGTTCAAAATCACTACCCGCTTTTGCAATAATTGCTACCATTTCTTTTTCGGTCTTAGGCTGTGTATTCCAGGTCAGGTAATCCTTGTCATCCGTAAAATTATGTATTCCACTTCTGTGGCTTAATAAATGTTCTACGGTTATTTTTTCGGCATTCTTAATCGTCGGAAAAAAGCTTTCGATGGTTTGATCTAGTTTTAGTTTTTTCATTTCTACAGCTTTCAAAACCAAAACAGAAGTAAATGTTTTTGAAATGGAACCAATTCTATACTTAGAATTTGTAGTTGCTTTCTTATTTTTTTCAAGATCAGAAAAGCCGACCGATTTGGAATATATAAGTGTACCATTTTTTGATATAGCCACACTTCCCATAAACTTGTTATTTTGCTCCAGTGATGCAAAATACGAGTCTAGTTTTTGTGAGTCGATATTTTGCGCATAGCTACTAGTCGAGATCAAAAGAAGTACGAAGTAACTTGAAATTTTTTTAAGCATAATAATTTGTCTTATGGTTTTTAATTTGATGGATAAAGAGCCTGTCGTAATTTACAGCTTCTTAGACTTTAAAGATAATTGTTTTAGTTTATATTTTAATACTTTACGAGTTTGATTTTCTTTGAATAAAATCCATGCGATCATTAGAATTGTGTTTTAAAAAATGGAGCCCAACAGTGTAAATAAGTTTTTATAGTAAATCATACTGGTTCAATTGCACTGTAAATATTTTTTTTAATAGAATTCCTGTACAAAGAAGGGTGTTTTCATTTTTACCTCTATCATTACCTTAAATACTTTATATTTGAATGATGATAGTAAGTGATATTTTTTACGGCAATTTCGAACTTGAAGATATTCTTAGCGAGCTAATAAACTCGGAGCCTGTTCAACGGTTAAAAAATATTCATCAGGGAGGTGCCATTTTTTTGATTTCTCCACATGTTGATCACAGCAGATATGAACATTCTATCGGCGTTATGCTTCTCGTGAGGAAACTTGGAGGGAGTTTGGAAGAACAGATAGCTGCGCTTTTGCACGATGTTTCGCACACTGCTTTTTCACATGTTATTGATTATGTCTTGCAGCATAAAGGCGAAGATTATCATGAGCAAATTTTTGAAACAGTAATAGGAAAGTCTACGATACCTAACATTCTCGCTAAATATGGATTCAGTACTTCCTTATTGGAAGATCCAAAGCATACCTTGCTTGAGATGCCGCTACCTGCGCTTTGTGCAGATCGAATAGATTATAGCATTAGGGATTTATATCATTTCGGCCTCATCGATATTGTGGAGGCACATGATTTTATAAGCGAACTTGGTGTTCAGGATGGTAAGATAGGTGTTCAGAGTGAAGAAGTAGCTTCATGGATTACCAGTAAATATCTTCAGCTCAATAATGCATATTTCAGAAAACCGGAACATATATTTGCCAATACAAAGCTTGCAGAATTGATTGCTTTGGGACTGGAAAAAGGTATTCTTGTTTTATTAGATCTTTGGAAAGATGATCCTGCAGTTTTATCCATAATAAAGACCGATCCTGATCTCAATGCCGAACTTGAAAAAATCAAAAATTTGGAAGGTTTTGAAAGTTTTTCAGAATCTCGATCTGGAGAGGTTTTCAAAGAGAGAATACTAAAGCCTATGGTCATAGGTACTTAATAAAGGAAATCTTTTTTACCATCACTAAATTTCTCATTAATCTTATATAATAATTTATATCTGCCAATTCCCCTCATAAATCGGTCAGAATAAGTGTATGCTTCAGGAGCAGGAAATCCATATTTATAACAATAATGTTACAAAATGTATTACTTCATATACTATAGGTTTTTTTTCGTCGTTAATTATTTGATAATGCTTAAGTTTTAATGTAAATGTTTTCATTAAAATACTTTTTATTAATCGTTATCGACAATTTTTAGATGATCTAAACTTAAAACCTTTGTATGAAATTTAGTGCTACCCAATGTAAACTATGGTTGTCGTATTATGCACCATCCTTGTTTTTTTTGCATGTCCTATTCATTATTCCTTGCGCTTCGGCAGCGCAGCAAAAAACGATCCTTGGTAAAGTGATCGATGCGGTGACAAAGACACCCTTACTAGGAGTTACGATAAAGCTTGACGATAAAAATGGTACAACCGTAACGACAGACAAACAAGGTGGATTTGTATTAGACAATGCGGCAATAGGACAATCGCTAACTTTTTCATTTTTGGGATATTCCAGTCAGACGATAAAAATAGATACGCGTACAAGCTATACAATATCTTTAGCACCTGTTTCCAATGTGATAGAAGAAACGGTTGTGGTGGGATACGGCCGTCAGAAAAAACGAAATCTAACAGGAGCTATTGTTTCTGTGGGTGCTGCTGAAATTGAGAAAACAACGTTGCAGGATCCGATTTCCATTTTACAGGGACGGGCAGCCGGCGTGCAGGTATCGTCCAATTCGGGAGCACCTGGGGGAGAGATGAGTATCCGTGTCCGGGGAAGTTCTTCGCTGAACTCGGGTAATAATCCGCTTTTTGTTGTAGATGGTATTCCGCTGGAATCCAATTCTATTTCTTCTTTAAATGGTACAGAAAATTCAGGTCTAAATCCAATGGCGGATATCAATCCAAGCGATATCGCCTCTATTGAAATCCTAAAAGATGCAGCCTCAACAGCAATTTATGGTTCCCGCGCTGCCAATGGAGTTGTGATGATTACGACCAAACGTGGTGCAGCTGGTAAGCCGGAAGTGATATTGAATGCAAATGCAGGAGTGAGTTCCTTGACGCGAAAACTAAGTGTTCTTAATGCCAGACAATACCGAGAAGCAGTGTTGGACTCTTATCGTGGGATGACAATCCCAGAAGACCCTTTCTATACGATTATCGATTCCCTCAACCCCATGAACAATGGTGATGTAGACTGGCAGGATGAATTGATGCGTACAGCAAAACAATATAAGTTGGATCTTTCTGTAAGAGGAGGTAATGAAGGAACAAAATACGCCTGGAGTTCGTCCTATTTGGATCAAGATGGAGTTATATTGAATTCGAATTATAAACGGTTCACCTCCCGACTGAATGTTGACTTTACAATTTCAGATCGTGTGCGGATAGGGCAGAGCATTTCCTACACAAACGCGGTCAACAACCGAACGAATGCTGCTGGATCAGGGAATTTGAGTATTATCAGGAGTTTATTGATAAGGCCGCCAAATATGTCGATGTACTTGCCTGATGGATCACTGAACGGCTATATGATTGGACAGCGCAACCCTGTCGGTATGGCTTTGTTTTCAACCAATCTCAATAAGAGCAATCGCATTATTGGAAGCCAATATCTAGAAATTGATATCTATAAAGATCTTAAATTCCGGAGCAATGTCAATCTGGATTATATTGCAATGAAGGAAGATGAATTTATGCCATCGATACTGGACTATCGCGAAGGATACAATAGCGGTGCTGTGCGATCTTCCGGAAATCTTACTTGGGGAAATGAGAGCTACTTTACTTACACCAAAAATGTAGCGGATAAGCACAATATTGGGGCTGTGTTTGGAGTGAGCTTTCAGAAATGGCGTTATGACAGAACAGGTCTCAATGGAGAATATTTTCCAAGCGATGACATACGTACCCTAAATGGTGCATCTGTCATTTCAAACCAAGGTGTAAATGTCGCTTCCGAACATGCTATGCTTTCTTATTTCGGCCGGGTTACATACGATTATGAGAGCAAATATTTATTAGAATTCAATCTTCGTTCTGACGGTTCTTCCCGCTTTGGCCGTGATCGGCGGTTTGGGTTCTTTCCCTCTGCATCCGCAGGATGGCGTTTCGTGGAAGAAGAAGGTATCAAAAATCTGGGTTGGCTGAGCGACGGTAAGCTCCGTTTTAGCCTCGGAAGTACTGGAAATGAAGCCATCGGTGATTACACATCAAGAGGAGAGTTTACCTTAGGAACAAACTATTTGGATTTTTCGGGTGCTGCGCCGACAGTGATGCCCAATCCGAGCCTCACTTGGGAGACTACCCACCAATATAATCTGGGCTTAGAGCTAGGGTTTTTTAAAAATAGAATCCTGTTTTCAACAGATGCGTACTTGAAGAAAACAAAAGATCTGCTGTATAATGTGCCTACCCCTGGAACTTCTGGTTTTGAATATATTACGCAAAATATAGGGTCGATTGAGAATCGGGGCTTGGAATTTAGCCTACAGACCCGTAATCTAGAAGGAGCCTTTCGTTGGAGCACCAATGTAAACATTAGCTTGAATAGGAATAAAGTGACTTCCTTACCTAAAAATTTACTGACTAACGGGCATATCCAAAACGGTAATTTCCATATACTGCAAGAAGGTTTACCTATTGGCGTATTTTATGGTTGGAGTTTTCTTGGCGTCTATGCGCGTGATGAAGACAATACAAACAAGCTAACAAACGGAGCCAACGGAGCTGTCTTTGTAGGTGGAGACCCCATTTGGAAGGATGTCAACAATGACAAAATTATCGATCAGAATGACCGGGAGATAATCGGATATGCAGAGCCTAAGTATTTCGGCGGAATCTCCAACGATTTTAGCTATAAGAACTTTCATCTGAATGTGTTTTTTCAGTATGCTGTCGGAAATCAGATTTACAACGAATTGAATCATCAACGAAACTCAATTGTTCGTTACAACAATTTATCTACCGATGCCCTTGATCGGTGGCGGGAGCAGGGGGATCAAACAGATTTTCCACGATTGATTCGGGACGATCCAAAACAGTCCGATAGCAGGGTCCAAAGTAGATGGGTTGAAGATGGTTCGTATCTCAAATTAAAGAACGTCAATTTAAGATATTCTTTTGATTCAGCTTTGAGCAAACGGATCGGCCTGCGCAAGCTGGATGCATTTGTTACTGCTACGAATCTGGTCACTTGGACCAAATATACTGGCTTTGACCCCGATGTCAATTCCTATTCCGGCCTTCGTGTAGGGTTGGATGAAGGTTCTTACCCACAGAGCCGCACATTTACGTTTGGTTTAATCTTTGGACTTTAATAAATAACGATGAAAAAATTGTATAAATACATATTTTGGTCTATTCTTTTTCTATCTGTTACCAGCTGTTCTAATTCATTGCTGGATAAGGAACCTATTAGCAATTTTTCTGGAGAAGGGTATTATAAAAAGCCCAGTGATGCCCAAGCTGGAGTCAATGGAATCTATAATGGTCTACAAACTCTTTTCCGTCAAAATTATGCCCACTGGGGCGAGGGCCGGGCTGATAATGTGGTGACCCGTCATGCCGGTGATCCTGGAGCGCTGCAACAAAATACGCTAACGCCAATTATCAATTCAGCACGGTGGGATAATTTTTATACCGTTATATCCCGCGCGAATTACGCAATCAAATATATTCCCCAAGCATTTGGAGATGAGGATAGCGAACTAAAAAAACAATTACTCGGGCAGGCACATGCGTTGAGGGCACTCGCTTATTTTTACTTAGTTCGGATCTGGGGGGAGGTACCTTTAGTCATCGAACCGTATGAGGGTTTGGGTCAAGATCTGTTTGTCAAAAAGAACACGGAGGCTGAAGTATTGGCTAAGGTAGAGGAAGATTTGATGCTCGCGACGGAGAATTGTGCTACAAATTATTCAGGTGCCGGGAATCGCGTGTTAATCACCAAAGGAGCTGCTTATGCATTTCTGACGCAACTGTATATGTGGCAAAAGAAATATGCGCAGGCCATAGAAATGTCCGAAAAGGTGCTCGCAGATCCGCAATATACCTTGGTGTCGATCGAGGATTGGAATAACATTTTTGTAAAAGGGAGCAGTGCTGAAAGTATTTTTGAAGTCGGCTACAATGAAGTACAGACCAATAACCTCCGTATATGGTACGCCATGGGATCAGATAGTGACTATGTACCCAGTACATCTTTTATTGCGTCTATCGAACCGGGGGATCTCCGCAAACCACGGATTTACGATGTGTCCCAAGTACAGCCACGTAAGATCTGGAAATTTTTTGGACAGGGATTTAATGACGAGAGTCCAGAACCTTCGGCAGGAAATATGGTACTTACCAGAGTGGCTGATATCCTCTTACTGAAGGCCGAAGCACATGCAAATTTAAACCAGCCCGTTGAATCATTGGACTTACTGAACCGTATCCGCATTCGTGCAGGACTCGTTGCTTTGGATCAAAATAAAGCCAACATCCAATTTGGAAACTTACTCACCGGTATTTTGCACGAAAGATCTATAGAGCTTTCTTTTGAAGGACATCGGTGGTTTGATCTTGTACGGACTGGTACTGCAATTTCAACCATGAAACCGATCAACGGTCTCTCGGACAATCGAAATCTCCTGTGGCCAATACACGAAGGCGAACTATTAAAAAATCCAAATTTGAAACAAAATGAATTTTATAGATAATCATATGAAGAAGATCAAATATATCGTTACTTTTTTTCTGTTTAGTTTTGCAGTGGTGGTTACTTTTTTTAGTTGCGAAGTACAGGACAGCTTTGAATACGATTATGCAGAAGACAATAGCAAATTAAATATGTCTGCATGGGCCTATATCCAAAAAAATGATTCTTTGTCTTCCCTAAAAGAAGCAATTACGCTAGCTAAGGATGAAGCATTATACGAACGTACAGAGAAATCGACCTTTATTCTGCCCACGAATCGTGCGTTTAAGGCATATTTAGAAGAAAATAATTACGACGCTATAGGTACAGTACCGGTATCCATACTGAAAGATATGTTGCGTTATCATATTGTAAAAGCAGTAGTGAATTTTAATGATCCTGCATTGTCTCCAAAGAACAAGCCCATTGCATATCAGACTGAAAAAGGTGAGATCATGTATTTATCCCATACCGGTACGTATGTGGGGCTCATCAATGAAGGAACCAATAAGCAATGGCAAATCCGTACGTCAAATCTTGTTCCGGACAATGGTGTCATCCATATTGTTGATCAGGTTGTTTTCTATTCCGAGAAGGTAAAATAGGTATATTGTTCCTGCATTTCCACAACA
This sequence comes from Sphingobacterium kitahiroshimense, assembly GCF_025961315.1. NCBI lineage: Bacteria > Pseudomonadati > Bacteroidota > Sphingobacteriia > Sphingobacteriales > Sphingobacteriaceae > Sphingobacterium > Sphingobacterium kitahiroshimense. The sequence continues at coordinate 5,102,382 of NZ_JAOQNK010000001.1, forward strand.
GTTAAAATGCAGGAACGTAATTTTCTTTGAGAAAGTACCGGATGTTCAAGACCTGATCCAATTACTTCTTATTTTTAAAGCCTGATTAAATAGTTTTTTTGTTCTTTCCCGTTCTGCTGGCTCAGTATCAGTTCCCCTCATCGCTTGTTAAAGATCCATATAATTTGTCTACACAAATGTCGAAACTTCAATCGGTTATTCTTATTTGAATAATATTTTTGTTAATATTGGTATTACAGTACTAATTATAAATTTTGATGCTCCGTAGTACCTTACTTTCGATCAGTATACTTTTTTTTTCATGGATTACTAGTTTTTGTTTCGGTCAAGAGCAAGGGACAGTCTATTCTTTCAAGAACATCACTTCCGATCAAGGATTGGTACATAACCATATCAATTGCAGCCTGCGAGATCAATATAATTACATGTGGTTTGGAACGGAATCTGGACTTAGTCGATTTGATGGACTTCAATTTACAAATTTCCGTTATTCATCAAACAAAGGCTTTGGATTGAGCAGTAATCGTATATCGGCATTGTTTGAAGGACCAGGGCAACAAATTTGGATCCGTACCCATTCGAAAATGAATGTGTACGATCAAAAAAAAGGAGTAATCATTCAAAATATAGATTCCATTCTTCAGACATGGAATTTACCGATCGGAGATCCTCAAATTATCCGCCATTTTGAAGATGATGAATATGCTGTTTTGTACAGCGATAATTCATTCATGCTAACACATACGATTTCAAAAAAAACGAGAAAATTTTCACCACTTAAGAATCAAAAAATTGTCGATGTTGTAAATTATTCGAAGGAATCTTTTTGGATAATCTATGAAAACGGTTTGACACAGCTCGTACAAAAAAAGACCTGGAAGATTCTTAAACAATTTTCTTTACCTGCCAGCAAACAGCGCGTTACGTATGGTCTATTTATAGATCGCGAAGGAGATCTGTGGATTTATTCAAAAGATGTTCCAATCGGCGTATTTTGGGTCAGAGCTGGATCGGATGAGATCAGTCACATCAAAGAACAACTTTCGAATGTATTTGTAGGCAGTATCGTTCAAGATGAACAAGGTCTCATTTGGTTAGCTACTGATCATGGTGGAATCAACGTCTTTAATAAAAAGATGCAATCAATTATTGTGATCAATCACGAGGCGTATAATTTAAGAAGTTTACCCTATAATAGTATTACATCCCTGTATAAAGATCCGAAAGGTATTATCTGGGTTGGGACATATAAGGGCGGTATCAGTTATTATCATCCAAACTTACTGCTTTTTCCGGTATACCAAAATTATGCAGGATACGCCAAAACATTGCCATTTGATGATGTCAACAGGTTTATTCAAGATCAAAATCATAACTTATGGATCGGTACAAATGGTGGCGGTCTCTTGCATTATAACTTTCAAGATAAAGTATATAAACAATATCTACACAATCCAAATGATGCAACTTCTTTACCCAGTAACGTTGTCGTAAGTCTGTATCTGGATCAAAAAAATATACTTTGGGTAGGTACTTACCACGGGGGATTGAGTCGGTTCGATGGTAAAAGTTTCAAAACATACAACAAAGGCGCTGATCGATTACCAGACGATAGCGTCTGGGAAATATTTGAAGATTCAAGAGGTCGTTTCTGGGTCGGAACACTATCTGCTGGTTTATATTTGTTTAATAAGGATACGGAAACGTTTTCCACCTATCGCTCGCGTGAGGGAAAGACAATTTCCAGTACCTATGTATCTGTTTTATTTGAAGATTCAAAAAATAATATCTGGGTTGGAACTGCTACAGGCATCGAATTGATTCGGTCAAATGGGGAAATCCATCAATTTAATGAAAAAGAAGGCAAGTTGCGTCTTTCCAATGATTTGATATATGATATTAAGGAAGATGAGCTGGGTCGCATTTGGGTGGCCACTCAAGAGGGAATTAATATCATTCAGGATGAAACGATCCAATACCTCAATACGAGCGACGGTCTGATTGACAATGCCGTACTGGTATTAATCAAAGATAATAAGGGCAATATGTGGGCCTCAACAGCAAAAGGATTATCTGAAATTGTTCCCAATCAAAATGCTAAGCAATTTGTCATTCGTAACTTCACCAAAGAACAGGGACTACAAAGCAATGTCTTTAATGAAAATTCAGCTTTAAAGATGGATAACGGCCAGCTCATATTTGGAGGACCAAACGGTTATAATATTATTGATCCAAATCAAATTTTGGGATCAAAAGAAAATATAACACCTGTTCTATCCAATATCTATCTTTTTAATCGTAAAATCAACGTTGGTGAACGTGTAAACGGCAAGGTTATTTATAATGAGGCACTGACCAATGTGAAGAAATTAGAACTGCCATATGACCAAAATGCGATCTCCTTGGAACTATCCTCATTTAATTATTTGCAGCAGGATAATCGGATCTACCAGTATCAGTTGGATGGACTCAGTGAGGAGTGGTTTGATTTTGAAACGGGAACAATGAAGGCCAATTTTACGAATCTTGATTCCAAAACATACCGATTTTACATCCGACATTCAGTCGATAATGAAAGCTGGTCTGAAAAAACATTATTATTAACCCTCGTGATTGAGCCTCCTTTTTGGAGGAGCAATTGGGCATTAATGCTTTACGTGCTGATTTCTATTTCCTGTATCTACCTGTGGCAAGCGTGGGTAAAACTGCGGACAAAGACACGAAATCAATTGATAATGGTCAAAGAACAGGCGCTGCAAGCAAAAGAACTCGAAGAGTTGAAGACACGCTTTTTTACTAACGTAAGCCACGAGTTCAGAACGCCGATCAGTTTAATTTTAACCCCATCAGAGCAGCTTCTAAAAGAAGAAACAGATCTGCATAAAAAAGAAAATTTAAGGCTGATCAATAAAAATGCATCTCGTCTATTGATTTTGGTCAATCAATTGCTGGATTTTCGAAAACTGGAAAAAAACCAGCTTAGCCGTATGGACGAATATGGCGATTTAATTCTTTTTACGAAAGAACAGATTGAGCCCTTTTTCCAATTGGCCGAAGTCAATTCGCTCTGCATTGAAGTGATATATAACCGCGATCATTATCTCGGTAATTTTGACAAAGGAAAATTGGAAAGTATCCTATTCAACCTATTGTCAAATGCGATCAAATTCAGCAGATCGGGAGGTACTATACATATCACGAGCACGATTAAGGAACAAAACGATGACCTCGATATATGGCGATTAGAGATTAAAGACCAAAGTCCCGGGATACCGGAAGAATATCAAAATCGGATATTTGACCGTTATTTTCAATATGATGTCAACAGTGGCCGTTTAAATCAAGGTACAGGTCTTGGATTAGCCATCGTGAAAGAATATGTCGAGTTTCTCAATGGAAATATTTCCGTTCAGAGCAAAGTCGGAGAAGGATCATGTTTTGTGGTTGAAATACCGATCGAAGCGATTTCGGAAACATCAGTACTCCCGGAGAAACAAATCAACAAGAGAAATCAGATTTTGCTGATTGAAGATCATATAGAATTTTTAGAATATTTGAAAAGAAATTTAAACGATGAATACGTAGTTGATGGTGTCTGTACCGTAAAGGAAGCAAAAGACCATCTGACAAAAAAGGAGTATGATTTAGTGATTGCCGATATTCAGCTTGCTGGTGAAAGCGGTATCGATTTTTGCTTGTATCTAAAATCATCAGAACGTTACCGACATATTCCTGTCATTATGGTAACTGCTGTGCTGGATCAAAAAATACAGCTGCAGGCAATCCGTGCAGGGGCTTCAGATTATGTTCTAAAACCATTTAATTTTGAATTGCTGAAATCTAAAATCGCCAGTGTCCTGGATCAAAAATCATCCCTGGTTAAAAAATACAAAAAGCAAATCGCAATCGAACTCAACCAGCCAGAGGTTGAGTCTGCCGACGAGAAGTTCATCCGCGAATTCATTCTTGAAGTCGAGCGAGATTTGTCAGACTCGACGTTGTCTGTCGAAGTATTAGCCGGAAACATGCACATGACCCGGGTAGGACTTTATAAAAAGATATTAGCCATTACCGGATATTCACCAACAGAATACATCAGGCATATCCGTCTAACAAGAGCCATGCACCTGATACAACATTCCAGTTTATCGCTTTCAGAAATTGCATATGAAGTTGGTTTTAGTAATCCCAAACAATTTACGAAATACTTTAAAGCTACTTTCGGATTTTTACCATCCTATTATCGTAAAAGTCTGTAAATTAAATTATTGTGATTTATTGATAATCTCTGCAGATCTCACCAGTTAACATTAGATACCCTAATTGTTAACATAATACCCCCTCCCGGAAATAACTACTGCGCTATATTTGATCCTACCAATTCAAACGGTAAAAGGGAAATAACCAAAATTAAACCAGTAATTATTTATATATGCAAAACCTAAAGTTTGCTCTGAGCGGTATTATGCTTTTTGCACTTGTCCATAATGGAAATGCGCAAGTGAATAAATCCAATTTTATAAAAACCCAATCAGGTGTCAAGATCAGTTTCAAGGGATCTGAAAGTGCCATTGATCAAGATGTTTATCTGGATGTGATCACGGATAAAATCATCCGCGTCACTGCACTTCCTTATGGAGATCCATTTCCATCACAAGCAAGTTTGGTGGTCGTCGATTCTTTGCAGCGTCAGCTCAAATCCTTTCATGTACAACCAACAGATTCGACGATCGACTTAACAACATCGGATCTTATCGCTAAGGTTTCTTTGGTGAGCGGGAAAGTCGAATTTTTTGATATATCAGGTAAGAGAATTTTTAGTGAATCAAAAAGAAATGCCGATGCATTCATTCCCGATAGCTATAATGGAGATCCTTTTTATCGATTAAATCAAGATTTTATTGTAGACACCGCTGAGGGTATATTTGGACTTGGTCAGCATCAAAATGCGATTATGAATTACAATCGCGGTAAACAGGTGACTTTGTTGCAATATAATACCGAAATTGGAATTCCTTTTTTAGTTTCGACAAACAATTATGGGCTTTTATGGCACAACTATTCCATCACCAAAGCTGGAGATACACGTGCTTTTCTGCCCCTCAATGCATTTAAATTAACTTCTAAAGAGGGCGAGCAAGGGTGGTTGACAGCAACCTATGTGAATAAGCATAAAGATGACGAAGTTTTCCTGTCACGTCCCGAATCAATTATCGAATATAGTTACCTGACTGATCAGCATAAGTTTCCCAAAGATGTCAAACTCGTAGACAGTAAAGTTATCTATGAAGGCCGTATATCTTCTCCCTATTCAGGAAAACATGTGCTCCATTTTAAATACTCGGGTTACATGAAAGTGTGGATTGATGGACAATTGGTCGCTGATCGGTGGAGACAATCCTGGAATGCAGGAACATTTGAAATTGAACAGCAATTTAAACGAGAAGAGGATCATGATATTCGTATAGAATGGTTGCCAGATGGGGGAGAATCTTATTTTACTTTAAATTGGCAAAGCCCTATTCCAGAGCAGCGTAAAAATGTGTTTTCTTTTAACTCTGAAGCCGGTGATGCGATTGATTATTACTTTGTACATGGTCAATCGATGGATGAAGTCGTTTCTGGATATCGCCACGTGTCAGGAAAAGCACCGATTATGCCTTTATGGAGTTTTGGTTACTGGCAAAGTCGCGAACGGTATAAAACGCAAGCGGAGATTGAAAGTGTCGCAACAGAATTTCGAAACCGAAAAATTCCCATTGACAATATCGTACAAGATTGGTCATACTGGTCAGAGCCCGACTGGGGAAGCCAGCAGTTTGATAAGACGCGATTCCCTGATCCAGCAGGGATGATCAAAAAATTACATGATCAAAATTATAAGTTGATGATTTCGGCATGGCCCAAGATCAATGAACAATCTACCGTCTACAAACAGTTCAGCGACAATAAATGGATTTACACCAGAAATATTTATGATGGACGGAAAGACTGGATCGGAAAAGGATATACATCGACTTTTTATGATCCCTTCAATAAAGGAGCACGCGATGGATTTTGGCAATTATTAGACAAAAATCTTTTTCAAATTGGCGTCGATGCCTGGTGGATGGATGCCAGTGAACCTGATATACATTCAAACATCGATCTGAACGAACGCAAATCTGTCTTTCAGCCAAATATCGGATCATCAGTCCGCTATTACAATGCATTTCCACTTCAAAATGCGAAAGGAATCTATGAGGGACAGCGCGAAACAGATCCCAATAAACGTGTATTTATTTTAACACGTTCCTATTTTGCGGGCCAGCAGCGCTATGCGGCTGCAGCTTGGAGTGGCGATATAGCTTCAAGATGGCATGATATGAAGGATCAGATTGCTGCTGGAATCAACTTTTCAATGTCTGGTACGCCTTACTGGACGATGGATGCCGGTGGCTTTTTAGTAGAGAATAGATTTCATAAGCCCAATCCTGCAGATCAGGAAGAATGGCGCGAAATGAATTCCAGATGGTATCAGTATGGCACTTTCCTGCCTATATTCCGCGCTCATGGTCAATTTCCATTTCGCGAACCTTTTAATATAGCGCCAGAAGATCATCCAGCATATAAAAGCATGGTGTATTACATCAATCTGCGCTATAAACTTCTGGCTTACAATTACAGTATAGCCGCAAAGACATTTTTTGAAGACTACTCGATGATTCGTGGATTGGCAATGGACTTTCCCGAAGATCAGAAGGGGTTTAATATTAATGACCAGTACCTGTGGGGACCATCCTTATTGATCAGTCCAGTTACAGAAATGGGAGCCACTTCGAGAGTCATTCATTTACCCGAAGGCAGAGATTGGTACAATTTCTACACGGGCAAAATGAGTCAGGGAGGACAAGATATCACAGCAGAAGCTGCTTATGAGCGTATGCCGGTATTTGTAAAAGCAGGATCAATATTGCCAGTAGGCAGAACCATTCAGTTTACAACTGAGCAAAAACAAGATCTGATCAACCTGTATGTTTACGATGGAGCCGATGGTGAATTTACGCTATATGAAGATGAAGGAATCAATTATAATTACGAGAAAGGACAATATAGCCGTATCGATATGACCTATGACAACAGCACAAAAACACTCTTATTAGCAGACCGTGCTGGTTCGTTTGCTGGTATGCTAAAGGATCGAAAATTCAATATCATTTTTGTTGATCCTGCTCACGGCGCCGGTATTGATATACAGGCCAAAAAATCAAAGATGATTTCTTATTCCGGAAAAACACTACAGGTTAAATTAAAATAAATACAACCGATTTTAAATTTTAAATTATATGATAAGTAAGCAATTGTTTAAAAAGGGAATTGCCGTCGTCGTCATGACGGGCATGACCTCAGTTGTCTGTGCACAATCCTTTTCGGGATCAGTAGTTTCTGCTGATTCCAACTTGCCAATCGGGGGCGCAAGTATTAAAGTGAAAAATCAGGCAACTTCAACAAGTAGTAATGAATCTGGGAAATTTTCCATACCTGCGGCAAAAGGAACGATCTTGATCATTTCCTATGTCGGTTATAAAACAGAAGAAATTGCTGCCTCAGGTACAGATCTGGTCATTCGTTTACAACCATTGGTATCCGATCTGGATGAGGTGGTCGTCATTGGCTATGGTGTACAGAAAAAGAAATTAAATACAGGAGCAAATCTTAAAGTTGAAGGCGAAGATCTGCAAAAACGTAATCAGCTCAATCCGCTACAGGCACTTCAAGGACAGGCACCGGGTGTATCCATCACATCGACCTCAGGGCAACCGGGAGCAGACATGAAAGTTGTCGTTCGCGGTTTAGGTACAATAGGCAACTCCGGGCCATTATATGTGATCGATGGTGTGCCGGGAGGAGATATTTCGGTGTTAAATGCGGCAGATATTCAGTCGATCGATGTATTAAAAGATGCGGCATCTGCAGCCATTTACGGGTCTCAGGCTGCAAATGGGGTTGTTTTAGTGACTACAAAAATGGGGGCTGCCGGTAAAAGTATCTTGTCATTTGATGGCTTTACCGGAATTCAGAATGTAGCCCGCAAAGCAAAACTATTGAATGCCGACCAATATAAAGTCATCATGAATGAACAGTCGCTTAATTCTGGGGCCTCCGTTATCAATTTTGATGGTATGGAAGGTTTAGCCAATACCAGTTGGCTGGACCACATGTTTAAAGACAATGCCCGAATGGATAACTATAATATTGGATTAACCGGTGGATCGGAAAAGTCAACCTACGCAATGTCCTTAAATTATGTTGCACAAGAAGGGATTGTTGGGGGCAAGGATGTTTCCAACTACGAACGCTATGGCTTCCGCAGTAATTCGGAACATAAATTATTGAATAACTTTCTAAAAATAGGACAGCATCTCAATTTCAACTACATAAAAAATAGAGGTGTAAGTGTTGGCGATCAGTACAGCAATACGCTACGTGGCGCATTTAGCACATCGCCATTGTCTCCCGTCTATTCGGACAATGGTCTTTTTGGAAGTCCATTTAACGATACCTCCAATTCGCCTTGGTACAACGGAGACGGTAATCCCTATGGTAGCATGATGACCAATTCCAAGAATAGCAATGATGGTCAGAAACTGCTGGCCGATGTCTTTGCTGAAATTGAACCAATCAAGGGTTTGAAAGTCAGGTCGCTGTTGGGATTTAATTATTATGCATCCGAATACAGAAGCTTTACGCCCATGTACCGCTTTTCAATTTATACCTACAACGAAGATCATACGACAACTTCTCAGAACATGAGCAAAGGTCATACGCTGACCTGGACCAATACAGCATCCTATGATTTTAGTATCAATAGCGATCACCGGTTTTCAGCTATGGTGGGTATGGAATCATTGCGTTATCAAGGAACATATCTATCTGCTTCCAATTGGAATCTATTATCGCAGTTCAATGATTTTTCGCATGCTTACTTGGATAATACCACAGGTCAGGCGCACTTAGATGAGAAAGGTAATGTTGTAGAAACCCGCACAGTAGCTGGTAAACCGGAGAATATTACGCGCAGGGTATCTTATTTTGGACGTATGGGTTATAATTACAAAGAGAAGTATCTTTTAAATGCAACCCTAAGAGCCGATGCCTCATCCAAATTCTCCAAAGACAACCGTTGGGGTTATTTTCCTTCGGTATCCGCCGGATGGGTGATCTCTTCTGAAGATTTTTTTCAAGACAACTTAAGTGCGATAAACTTTTTTAAACTTCGAGCATCATGGGGTCAGGTAGGTAACCAAGATATCGATGATTTTCAATATGCTTCGCCGATAAGTACTTCAACAGGTATCACTTCTGGCAACCCCGGAGCGCACTATGTATTTGGAACAAGCAATAACAATATCGCTGGAGCTTATCCAAGCCGGTTATCTAATCCATACCTGACATGGGAAACTTCCGAGCAGACCAATATTGGTATAGACGCCAAATTTAGCAATAATCGTTTGGACATTGTTACCGATTTCTATATAAAAACTACCAAAGACTGGTTGGTTACGGCGCCCGTACTGGCCACAACAGGTACAAGACCACCTTTTATCAATGGTGGAGACGTCAAGAATACAGGGGTTGAGCTTGCGGTCAATTGGTCTGACCGCGTCAATGAACTGAAATATAACTTTGGTGTCAATGGTGCTTATAACAAAAATAAAGTTGGTCAGATTCCGACTGAAGACGGTATTATTCATGGTCGAACAGCTATGCTTTATGACAACTCGGAAGAGTTTTATCGTGCTGAAAACGGTCAGCCGATTGGATATTTTTGGGGATATAAAACCGATGGTTTATTTCAGAACCAAGCCGAAATTGATGCATGGAGAGATGCTGGAAAGGGTGTTCTACAGGCAGACGTACGACCTGGTGATGTCAGGTATGTAGACCAAAATGGCGATGGTGTTATAAACGCCACCGATAAAGTAAATCTCGGTGTAGGTATGCCAAGTTTTACCTATGGATTTAATCTAGGCTTAGATTATAAAGGAGTCGATTTTTCAATACAGGCCTATGGATCCGTAGGAAACAAGATCGTACAGTCCTATCGCAACCACGCGAACAAACAAGGAAACTACACCACACGGATCTTGGACAGATGGACTGGTGAAGGCACTTCCAATACCATACCAAGGGTTACCGAAACAAATGTCAACTGGCAATTCTCCGATCTCTACCTGCAAGATGGCGATTTTCTGCGCATCAGTAACATTACATTGGGTTATGATCTATCCAAAGTTCTCCGCTGGAAATTCACCAATCAGATCCGCTTCTACGTACAGGGACAAAATCTATTCACGTTCACCAAATACGACGGTATGGACCCCGAAATCGGTTACGGCACGGATGGTTGGGTTTCAGGTATAGACTTAGGTTATTATCCACGACCTAAAAGTGTCTTGTTCGGTCTAAACGTTAAATTTTAAACACTAAAAATCATGAATAAATCTCATTTCATATACAGTTCTTTTTTAATGTCGGCCTTACTGTTCAACTCTTGTTCATCCAGTTTTCTCGATGTCGAGCCGATGACAAGTGTTTTAGAAAGTAATTTCTATAAAACAGTAGCCGATGCAGATATGGCCTTAGTGGGTTGTTACGATGGTTATCAGCGTACTGTGTCCAATGGTAGCCAGTCCTTTTATTTAACAGCTGAGGTTGCCGCAGACCAGTGTTTTGGCGGTACAGGTACGACAGATGGGCGTGCATTTCAGGCGATCGATCGGTTTGATATTTCAGAATCCTCTTCAGATAACAATATTTTTGATGGTACCTGGTCAGATTATTATGCCGGTATTTTTAGAACGAATACCCTTTTGGGTAAATTGGACGGGACAGACTTTGCTAATCAAACCGCTGCTAGAGCAAGGATTGAGGGGGAAACAAAATTTTTACGCGCCTTGATGTACTTTGATCTGGTGCGTTTATTTGAAAAAGTCCCTTTGCTAACGAGTGCTACTAATGAAAATATACCCCAAGCAGATCCTAAGGATGTATACAAACTGATCGTCGAAGATCTTAAGTTTGCGGCAAGTCATATTCCTGCAGATGCCTATCCAAAATCGGCAGCAGGAATCAATGATGGTCGGGCAACGCCTTTAGCGGCAAAAGCATTATTAGCACGTGTCTATTTATTTTATACCGGATACTATGGTACTGAAGATATAGGTGTCACTAAAGCCGAAGCACTCGCCGGATTAGAAGATGTGATCAGCAGTGGGCAGTTTGCTTTAGTACAAAACTTCAGCGCGCTATGGCCGGCAGCGAGTTACGTTCCCAACAAAACCAACAACTCGTTAGATATATCCAAGTATATCGGAAAAGGGAATTCAGAAGTGGTGTTTGCGCAAAAGTTCAATAATACCTCCAACTATAATGGTTATGTTGATGGCAATCGCTGGATCGTTTTCTTAGGGCTCAGAGGTAAAAGCTGGTCTCCTTATGGCCAAGGATGGGGTGCCTGTACCGTTAGTAAAAACTTCTTTAATAAATTTAGTAATAATGATACGCGAAAAGAAGCCTCTATCATTGACATCGATGGAGAGGGCATTACTAATTTTGATCTGAGAGATCAACGTGAATATACCGGATATACCGTAAAGAAATATGCGCCAACCGCTTTACCGGACGGAACGACCAATACGGGAGGAGAGAAAGATATGCAGCTTTCTCAAGATCAGGATTATTTTGTGATCCGTTATGCCGATGTATTACTGATGGCTGCAGAGCTGGGTTCGGGCAATGCTCAAAAATATTTTGATGATGTGCGAAAAAGAGCTTATAAAAGCAACTTCACAGCTGCCGCTGTATCCAAGGCTGCAATTTTAAGAGAAAGAGAATTTGAGTTTGCCTTCGAGGGAATTCGTTATTGGGACGTTTTAAGACAGGGATTAAATAATGCTGCGGGCATACTGGAAACTTCCGAAGATGTGCTCAGTGGTTCTGTTCCTGAAAAAGTCACCGTTAAAAAAGAGAACTTCTTAAAGACAAGAGGTTTTATGCAGATTCCTAATAAACAGATTACCCTATCCAATGGCGTGCTAAAACAAAATGACGGATGGAATTAGTAAAGCCGATCGTTAAATTTTGCTTTGATAAAAATTGTACAAAGATGAAAAATATAGTAAAGTATAGCATCTATTTCTTCATTGGAATAGTTCTGTTTGGAGCCTGTACTCCTGAAAAATATGAATTAGGGGATATCGATATTGCACCGGCCCAGATCGTAGAGGGCGTATCGTATAAAATTGAACATGATGCTTCGAATCCCAATATTATTTACTTGACCAGTTTGGTTGATGCAAAATATACACCCTTGTGGGAGCATCCTCAGGGACGTAGCCAAGATAAAAAGGTTACCCTGAATATTCCATTCCCTGGAGAATACAAAGTGAAGTTCGGCGTTGAAACCCGCGGTGGTATTGTATATGGAGAACCTGCCACTTTTAAGGTAGATGATATGTATGCCGAGTTTATCAGTGACGAAACCTGGACACTGTTGGCAGGTGGGGCAGGAGAAGAGAAAACCTGGTATCTGGATCTGGATCAAAATGGACTGTCAAGAGTTTTCAAAGGGCCGTTATATTTTTATGGAACAGGTGACTGGTGGGGCAATGTCAATCAGCAGGGAAAGCCTCTCAATAGCGATTCTTGGCTTTGGGATCCCACCTGGAAAGAAAATACCTGGCTTATGCCAGCAGGTGATTATGGAGAAATGACTTTTAATTTAAAAGGAGGTGCAAATATCATTGTCAACCACAATATGCTAGGTAGAAAGCAAAAAGGATCCTTTATGATTGATACGGACAAGAAGACGATCCGAATGGTTGATGCAACACCCTTACATGGTAAACCTCAAGATGGTATCGTGGTCGATTGGGGCGATGTTCGCATTATGTCGTTGAATGAAAATACCATGCAACTGGCCGTTTTACGAGATCCTGTTCTTTCACAAGAAGGTGCCGCCATGTTGACGTATAATTTTATTAGTAAAGCTTATCGGGAAAGTTTGAACGCAACAGAATAAAAAAAAGAATGTATTTCCTCATATTTATCGTACGAATTTGGGAAAGAAAGAGTTTAAGTGTAGCACGTAAAAATATTTTCATCAAATGAAACGAATTGTATTAAGTATGTGTACCATATTTATGGTATTTGTCACGCAATTAGCATTAGCGCAGATGGGGTTTAAGAACCCCGTTATAAAAGGTTTTAATCCGGATCCTAGCATATGTCGGGTTGGAGATGATTTTTATTTAGTAACATCATCATTCGAGTATTTCCCTGGGTTGCCCATTTATCATAGTAAAGATCTTGTGAACTGGCGACAGATTGGTCATTGTCTCACACGTGAGTCGCAGCTTAAATTACAAGATGTAGGATCTTCTAGAGGGTTATTTGCTCCATCTATCCGTTATCACGATGGACTTTATTATGTGATATGTACCAACGTATCCGATAAAGGGAATTTTTATTGTACTGCAGAAAATCCAGCAGGACCATGGAGCGATCCTGTCTGGGTAGACATCAAGAGTATTGATCCAGATATCTTTTGGGATGAAGATGGAAAAAGTTATTTCGTTACACAGGGAGAAGAGGGTATAGGTGTGACCGAAATAGAACTGCTTACAGGAAAATTACTTTCTAACGAGAAGTTAGTTTGGGCAGGCACAGGTGGGCGTTTTCCTGAAGCACCACATATTTACAAAAAAGACGATTATTATTATTTGTTACTTGGAGAAGGAGGGACTGAATATGCACATAGCGCGAGTATTGGACGAAGTCGATCAATATGGGGTCCCTACGAATCTTGTCCACTAAACCCTATTTTGAGCCATTCGAACAGGAGAGGGCAAGCAAATCCAATTCAGGGGGTAGGACATGCCGACTTCATCCAAGCAGCAGATGGATCTTGGTGGACCGTATTTTTGGGATTCAGAGTTACGCATCCTTACAGTTATTACCATATTTTAGGTAGAGAAACATTTTTAGCTCCAGTGAGTTGGCCAAAAAATGGTTGGCCCCAGGTCAATGGAAACGGAACTATTCAGCTGGATATGAATGTTCCAACTTTACCCAAGAAACCTTTCGCAGTAGCAACTGTTAGAGATGATTTTGATAGTGAAACATTAAATTTACAATGGCAATATCTGCGCAATCCAGATTCTTCAAAGTATGCGTTTAATACCCGTATGGGTTCTTTATGTATGTGGAGTAGTCTGGGTACACTCAATGAAACTAAACCACTCTCTTTTATTGGGCGTCGACAAACAGAACATGATTTTGAAGCAAGTACAGCACTCGAATTTTTCTCTGATACAGAATTCGAAGAAGCTGGAATGACATTATTGCAAACAAGTTCTCATCATTACGATTTTTTTATTAGACGCAAAGGTAATGGCTATTGCATACAGTTGAGAGCGATAGTCGGGTCTCTTAAATATATTGTTGCGGAAAGGGAAATTTCGACCAATCAAGTTGTGTTGAAGATCAAAGGAACAGCACAAGAATATCAATTTGGTCAGATAGATCCCAAAAGCGGAAGATTTGAGTCAATAGGCAAATTAGACACACGATACTTAAGTACTGAAGTTGCTGGAGGATTTACAGGTGTGATGATCGGGCTGTATTCAACTTCCAATGGATATCGGACAAAAGCTAAGGTTTTCTATGACTGGTTTGATTATTTCACCAGCTAATTTTTGAGATAATTAATGCCGTATCAATTTATTTTAAAGATATCAGGAAAGATCATATTTTTTCTGATATCTTTAAAATCTTTCTACTTTTAGTAGTAATATGGCGAGCAGAAGGGCAATCAAAAAAGAATTGAATTCTAAAGGTGGTTTTTTCAAAATAGATTATGACCAAACAATAAGATTAAAGAATTTTTTCTTAATAGCAATATTAGCAAATGGGATCGAATCTTTATCGATCCCTAAAGTAACTAGATACTCTCTAAAATCGATTTTGAGAGTGATATTCTGGGATCATAGGCCTAGTTCAGTTTTACAATTATTCGATAATTTCGAATGATAGAAACCCTATTTCTAATCCCTTAGATCTAACTAGTTTTTGAATATGATCCTCGCGACGTCCGTCTGATTTTAAAGACATTGTAAATATTTTATCTTCAAGCTCGATAGTAGACAATTCAATATTTTTAAGATGTAGCTGAAGATAGTCCATAATTTCTATTCGTCTCAAAATCATATTTTTGCAAATAGAAAAAACTAATATGTATCCAATCATAGAAATGAAATTTTTGTTTTATTTTTAAATAGATAGGCCTGTAACTTATAGATTTATTTGCTTTTTTTTAAATTCTTATAATTATGAATAAATCTATTTTTCTCATGTATTTCTATTTGATCAATTTCTGCTTTTAATTGTATGATTCGTTTCGATTGTTTGTATTTTTCTTTATGATAAATTTGTAAAAGGCTACTACTTTCAATATATTCACTTCTATAACGGTGAAATTGAATAAGAGCTTCATCTATATTTTTGGATGGAATTGTTTTTTCATAAATATAATTAAAACACTTAGCAATTTGATCCAGCATTACTAATTCTAAAAGCCCATGTAATCCACCAAAATGACTCAGTAATCGACTTCTAGATATATTTGTCGCATTTATAATATGATCAGTAGTTATGTTATCAAAACCGTATTGCTCTATTGCTGGAGCTATTTCGTTTAAACTTTGATGTACAAATTCTGAAATTTTCATAGATTCTTTTCTTGTTATTTTTTAATAAACTGGTTTACTCTAGCTGCTTTACCTGTTAGGTTCGAGTTTATAGTTGAATTGAAAGTAAAGGTATGTTAGATGCTGAAGCCATTTTCCTGGTTAAACTTCTATGAATAATAGAATTCCAAAAACCATATTTATAAGGGATCATTATTAAAATATCTGCATCGGATGATTTAATTTCCTTTTCAATAGCATTTATTACCGATTCTGCATGAACATCTATGAACGTTGCCTCCGTATCTGAAAGGAATTCTAAAATGTTATTAATTTTAGTGGGCTCTGTTGGTCTATTTGAATATTTATTTACATGAAAGATATCAACAGTGGCACCAAAATTATGAGCAAATTCTCGAACATTTTCAAGAACTTTTTTGTGAACACCACGATCAATATCACAAGCAAAAAGTACTTTAGTTATTCCTTTATAACTTACATTTGAAGGTATGCTTAGTATCGGACACTTTACTTTATTAATTATCATAGTTGTAGTGTTCCCGAGTAAATCTTGACCAAGACTTTTTTCTGCCATACCAAGTATAATTAGCTTCGCATCAAACAATTTTATGCAACTTGTTAAAGCTGTTATAAAATCACCTGTAGCAAAATATGGAATAGCAGGTATTTCATGATTTTTAGATATCGAATCTACCATATCTTGTAATATTTCCTTACGTATAAATGTAAGTCTATCTAATTTATCTGCAGGAAGTCGTGCATTCAGCACATGAATTGAAGGCGAAAAGAAATTGAAGAGTACAATCTGATAATTTTTTCCTTTAAGAGCTTTTATAGCAAAATTCAAAGCATTATCCGCATCTTTAGAAAAATTAGTTGCTACTATAATAGTTTGCATAATATAACGAGGATTATTTTATAATTGGAATGATGGGTGTTTGATTAGTTTATTCGATGTGATATTCACATCGAATAAACTAATTATAAAGTTGTGTTAAAAAATATTAAAATGGAATTGCATAACCAAATGAAGCCATTATCCCACGATTTTTAATAGTAGAAATTTTTCCTAAATCATTAAGACCTAAATTATAACGAGCATCAACAATGATTTTTCCTGGTCCAGCAGGTAGAGCTACACCGGCTCCCATCTGAACACCAAAATCTATTTTATTAAGTTTCTCACCATAATTTTGAATTAATTTAGAGTCTTTATCCAATAATAATCCAATTGAAGGACCGGCATTTACGTATACAGGACCAAAACTGTATTTCGCAAGAATAGGTAATTCCAAATAATTAAGATCTAAGTCCTTTTTAATATTATCTTTTTTTATGGTCGTTCCTTTTCCAATATAATTTATCTCTGGTTGAATCGAGAAATTTTTAATTCCTGTAAAAATATTTACGCCCAATCCACCTTGAAATCTAACTTTCATTTTTTCACCAGATATGCTATTAATACTTTGTTTTGAAACATTAATACCAACTTTTGGAATAATTTCAACTTGTTGTGCTTTTCCATATAAACTAAGACCGATAAGAGCACTTGCTAAGATTAATTTTTTCATGTTCATTTTATTTAAATAACTTTTTAAGATTGATACAAAATTATATGTAAAGCATATTTGTATTAAGAGAAAACTAGCTGAAGTGACAATTTTTGATGTTGAAATTTAACCGTATCAATGTTGAAGTGCAAAAAAGTGATTTTTAGTATTGATCAGAGTATTCTAACTACCTGTAAATGATTTTTTATATATAAAAACATGATTTTAATTAATTTTTGATCTGCTGTTAAAATTTGCTGTGCCAATTCAGATCTCGACGGTTTCATTTCAGATGCTATTTTACCCAGTTCAGTAAGTTATATCTTTTTTAAAAAATAAAATCTCTTGTTCTTTGCAGGTGAAATTTAAAATCATAAAAAAATGGTAAAGCAAGAATTCAAAGCAAAAAACAATTTCAATCTATACGTAGCCGTATTTGCTTTCGGTATTATGTTTAGTTCATGTGGCGGACAACAAGAAGACGGATCATACGAACAGCAACCTGTAAATGCTGATTTTATCGAACTAAAAGAGTCTCCGACTAGCATTGTAGAATCTTATCCGGGTACCATTGAAGGTACAGTCAATGTAGATATTAGAGCTCAAGTTACTGGTTACCTTGAGACGACATATGTAAAAGAAGGCCAATACGTTCAAAAAGGCCAGTCACTGTTTAAGATAAAGAGCGATGTTTTCAATGAACAGGTAAACAATAGTAAAGCATCTTTACAATCTGCACTAGCTGCACAAGCAAATGCACAAATTGAACTTGAAAAAATAAGACCGCTAGTTCAGGGGAAGGTTGTATCAGACTTACAGTTAAAGACTGCACAAGCGCAATATGATGCAACAACTGCTCAGGTAGCACAAGCTAAATCAGCAATAAGCTCTTCACAGCTAAACGCTGCTTTTGCGATTATTAAGGCACCAGTAAGTGGTTATATCGGCCGCATTCCGAGTAGGGTCGGAAACTTGGTAACCCCTAGCGATGCTAATCCATTAACAACATTATCGGAAATTGATCAAGTATTTGTTTACTTCAATCTCAATGAAGCAAAATTTATTGAATTTATGAATGATCGAAAAACAGATGATGGAATGAATACGGTGGAAATTATTATGGCTGATGGTAATCGATACGCTAACAAAGGGACTGTCGAAATTGCTAGTGGAAATATTGACCGTAATACAGGTACTATCGCATTAAAGGCTGTGTTTCCAAACCCAGATAGGATTTTACGTTCAGGTGGCGCAGCCCGTATTATTTTAACTAAAAGTCTTAGAAGTGCCATTAAACTTCCTATGGCAGGAGTAAAAGATATTCAAGATAAATTTTTCGTTTATGTGCTTGCAGATAGTAATAAGGTAGCCATGAAACCGATCACGATAAACGGAAGAACGGGTGCTGATTATATTGTTAAATCAGGGGTAAAACCAGGTGATAAAATAGCTGTAAACAGTATAGATCAGCTAATAGAAGGAGTTGTGGTATTACCGAATATAGTGAGCCAAGACTCATTGAATAATTAATTTTTAGATAAGTATCAAAATGTTAAAAAAGATTATAGATAGACCAGTAATGGCCACCGTTATTTCGGTTGTGCTATTAATATTGGGAGCTATAGGGCTCCTCAGGCTCCCTGTAACGAGATTTCCTGATATTTCACCGCCTACCGTAATGGTTTCGGGAAGTTATCCGGGAGGAAATAGTGAGGCAGTTATTCGATCGGTGGTTACACCATTAGAAGAGCAGATAAACGGTGTGGAAAATATGCAGTATATTAAATCTACTGCAAGTAATGATGGTTCATTTTCCATTTCAGTCATATTCAAACAAGGAGTGAATCCTGATCAGGCAGCTGTAAATGTGCAGAATCGAGTACAACAAGCCACACCTATTCTTCCACAGGAAGTTATTCGAATGGGATTGACCACCTCGAAGCAACAGAATAGTATGATCATGATTTTCAACGTTTTTACCGATAATAATGAAAAATATGATGAACTATTCCTACAGAACTATGTAAATATCAATGTTATTCCACAGATAAAACGTGTACCAGGAGTAGGTCAGGCACAGGTTTTTGGTCAAAAAGACTATTCTATGCGCGTGTGGTTAAATCCACAGAAAATGGCTTCTTATGGTTTGGAGCCAGCCGATGTTAGTAATGCGATTGGTATGCAAAGTTTAGAAGTCGCACCAGGTAAGTTGGGAGAAGAATCCAATGCTGCTCTAGAATATGTAATGCGGTATAAAGGGAAAAAGAGTGAACCACATGAGTATGAGAATATTGTTGTGAAACGTAATGGTGAGCTCTTGGTACGATTGAAAGACGTAGCCCGTATTGAATTTGGATCACTTAGCTACAGTGGTAACACAAGTATGGATGGGAAAAGATCTGTAACTGTAGCTATTTTGCAAACTACTGGATCCAATGCCAATGACATTGAAATTGGCGTACGTGATGTTTTGAAAAGTGCTTCGAAAGACTTTCCTCCTGGAATAGACTACACGGGATTAATGAGTACAAAAGAACGTCTAGATGAGGCCACGGGACAAGTTAAATCTACTTTGATAGAGGCATTTATACTAGTTTTTATTGTTGTCTTTTTATTCTTACAAGATTTTAGATCGACAATTATTCCGGCAATAGCTGTACCTGTAGCGATTATAGGAACATTTTTCTTCTTGCTTGTTTTTGGATTTACCATTAATGTTTTGACGCTATTTGCATTGGTATTGGCCATTGGTATTGTAGTGGATGATGCTATTGTAGTCGTCGAAGCCGTCCATAGTAAAATGGAAGGTACCAATATGACAGGTAAGGAAGCAACACACAGTGCGATGGGTGAGATCACAGGTGCCGTTATCTCGATTACATTAGTGATGTCGGCTGTATTTATACCGATTGGGTTTATGACAGGTTCCGCAGGTATTTTTTACAAACAGTTTGCATACACGCTAGCTATTGCCATTATTATTTCAGCAGTTAACGCACTTACGCTTACTCCTGCCCTATGTGCCTTATTATTGAAAAATAATCATGCCGAAGGTCATCATCAAGATGGAAATAAGAAAAAAGGTTTTGGAAGACGTTTTTTTGTAGCTTTCAATGCAGGGTTTGATAATCTGACAGGTAAGTATATTAAGGGGTTAAAATTTTTAATTGCTAGAAAATGGCTTGGAGCAGGTTTAGTGATTTTAATTACTGCTGTTGCAGGTTGGTTAATGATGAGTACTCCTAAAAGTTTTGTTCCAATGGAAGATGATTCTTTTATTATCTATAGTTTAAATATGCCTCCAGGTACAGCTTTAGATCGAACAACTGCCGCAGCGGCACGTGTAGATGATATATTGAAGAAGACACAAGCTGTAAAAAATAGTACCACTATTACTGGCTTTAATATTTTATCAAGTAGCGCAAGTCCAGCTTATGCTATGGGTTTCATTAAGCTGAAAGATAAGAAAGATCGTGGCGAGGTTAAAGATATAGACCAGGTTTTAGGAAACTTGACCGCTGAGTTTGCAGGAATTAAGGAAGCAACGGTGATGGCATTTAGAAGCCCTCCGGTAGAAGGTTATGGTGTAACAAGTGGTGCAGAAATTGTGTTACAAGATAAAACAGGTAAATCTCCGGAAAAACTAAAAGCAATGTCCGATGAGGTTATTGGACAAATTATGCAGCAACCAGGTGTTCAGTTTGCCTACACAACATTCC
Organism: Sphingobacterium kitahiroshimense; assembly: GCF_025961315.1. Lineage (NCBI taxonomy): Bacteria > Pseudomonadati > Bacteroidota > Sphingobacteriia > Sphingobacteriales > Sphingobacteriaceae > Sphingobacterium > Sphingobacterium kitahiroshimense. The sequence continues at coordinate 5,123,400 of NZ_JAOQNK010000001.1, forward strand.
GCACAGATTATCCACAACTTGAATTGGAAGTAGATGAGGATAAAGCGCAGCAAATGGGGGTTGAAATCGGTCGTATGATGAATGTTATACAGACGTATTTCGCTGGAGATCAGTCGTTGAACTTTACCCGTTTTGGTAAATTTTATCGTGTAAATGTTAAGGCAGATGGCATGTTTAGAGTTGATGAGGAAGCATTCAATGAAATATTTGTTCGTAATGATCAAAACCAAATGGTTCCTGTAAAATCTATGGTTACTCTTCATAAAGTATATGGTCCAGAAGCACTAAATCGATACAATTTATTTAATTCACTTACCATAAGTGTAGTACCACTCCCTGGTGCAAGTAATGGTGACATTATGGACAATCTGGAAAAAAATGTACTGAGCAAATTACCGTCTGATTATGGATATGAATGGACAGGACTTAGTTTAGAGGAAAAATCTGCAGGAAACCAAACGATCATTATTTTATCATTGTGTTTAATGTTTGTTTACTTCCTACTTGCAGCGCAGTATGAAAGTTATCTTCTACCGTTTGCAGTTCTTCTTTCTATACCGACAGGTATTATCGGCGCATTTGCATCGATTAAAGCAATTGGATTGGACAATAATATATATGTGCAGGTAGGGTTAATTATGCTTGTAGGATTACTTGCTAAAAATGCGATTCTAATTATTGAATTTGCTGTTCAACGAAGAGCTGCGGGTTATTCAATCGTAGAGTCTGCTATTGATGGTGCAAAATCAAGATTACGTCCCATTATCATGACTTCGTTAGCTTTTATAGTAGGTATGGTTCCATTGATGTTTGCCACAGGAGGATCTGCTATGGGAAATAGGTCAATCAGTACTGGAGCAGCAGTAGGTATGTTATCTGGTGTTGTATTAGGAATATTTGTTATTCCAATATTATACATTCTTTTCCAATATCTACAAGAAAAGATTTCAGGTAAAAATAAAAATCAAAAAATTCAAAGCGTTGAGTAATGAGATTAAATAGAAAAAATATATTTTTCAGCTTAGGAGTGACACTTTTAGTGTCCTCTTGCGCTGTAAACAAAAGATACAGCCGTCCAGATTTGGAGACTCCAAAGAATTATAGAAATAAGGTTGAGGTGACTGGTGATACCATTAGTCTACCCTATAAAACGTTCTTTAAAGATTCATATTTGACTTCTTTGATTGAGAAAGCACTAGAAAAGAACAAAGATATATCAGTCGCGATGATGAATCTACGTCAGCTGGATCTTACTTATAAACAGGCAAAGCTCGGATTTCTTCCAACGGCAGAACTCTCTGTTTCTGCCGCTCGAAATTATCTTTCAAAAACATCTTTGAACGGGTCATTAAGTGAGCAAATTACGGGAAAGGATTATATGGACGATTATTCAGCTACGCTTAATATTTCGTGGGAGGCCGACATATGGGGTAAAGTATCCATGCAGAAGGAATCTGCAAGAGCAAATTTTTTCATGCAACATGAAAATCTTGCCGCATTAAGAACACGTATTGTAAGTCAAGTTGCGCAAGCATATTATAATTTAATCACTTTAGATGAACAGTTAAAAGTTGCTTCACGTAATATTGAACTAAGTGAAGCAACGCTGCATGTTATTAAACTTCAATTTCAATCAGCCCAGGTCAATTCCCTTGCTGTGGAACAGGCTGAAGCGCAAAAGAAGACCGCCGAGTTATTGGTACCACTTGCAAAACAGAATATAGCAATACAGGAAAATGCATTAAGTATACTTTGTGGTTCTTTTCCAGATAGCATAGCACGTATTAATAAGATGGAAACTATACCTTTCGTAGAAAGTTTTCCTATTGGTATTCCTGCTGATATGCTAAGTAGGCGTCCAGACGTTCGGGCAGCAGAATATGCTGTAATGGTTGCTAATGCAGAAACTGGTCTTGCAAAGGTTCAGATGTATCCATCTTTACGCTTGACTCCTTCTATCGGAACAAATTCATTCCAATTTGATAACTGGTTTAACTTACCTGGTTCATTGGTGAAAAATATCGCCGGTAACATTACGCAACCTATATTTCAAAATAAGAAGTTAAAAACAGCTTATGAAATAGCTAAAATTGAACAAGAAAAGTCAGCAGAACAATTCAGACTAACGGTAATGACTGCTGTTGGTGAAGTATCTGATGCATTGGTTAAGAGGCAGTATGCTAACGAGCGAGTGACACTAGTTGAACACAAGAAAGTGGCTCTGCAAAAAGCTGTTAAGGATGCTATGCTTTTATATAACAGTGGGATGGCTACTTATCTGGAAGTTATAACTGCACAGAATAATTCATTACAGAATGATTTAGATGTAATTTCAATACAAAAAGATAGATTTGATTCGACTACAGATCTTTATCGTGCACTTGGAGGAGGAACTGAATAACCCAACCAACTAGGTCATTATTATAAGGTAGGAGGATCGGCTTTGAAATATAAGTCGATCCTTTTTATTTTTTTAGTTTCTATTTTGGGAAAAAATAGATTGACCAATCATCTATTTTAATTGCATCAAATTAGACTATTTTATAAAAACAAAAGCATAATCAAATATTTGATTATGCTTTTACTTATTTAAGAATCTAACCATTCTTTCAAAAGATTTGATTTTTTTCTGCTTGCTATAATTTCAATATCAAAATCATACAATACTATTTTAAGTTTACGATTAAAATAGTTTAATAATTGATGTACTGAATCTACATGAATGATACATTGTCGATTCGCTCTGAAAAAAAATTTAGGATCTAGCTGTTTCTCAATATCATCCAAACTCAGATTTAAAACAACATCTTTTCCATTTTTTAATCGGGCTTTAGTGAGTTTCATGTCAGTATATATGCATGAAATGGAAGTAACTAGTATGGTTTGAAAACCATCACGAAAAGGGACTAAAAATCGTGATCTAAAGTCCTTTGGCTTTACGAAATTCAGCAAATTATCTAAAGCCTGTTGATTATCTGCTAATGACTCATACTCATCCAATTTATTGAATGCTTGTTCTAATTCAGTTTTTTCAACAGGCTTAAGTATATAATCCACACTATTATACTTAAAAGCTTGGACAGCATATTCATCATAAGCTGTCGTGAAGATAACGGGACAATCTACAGTAACTTGATCAAATACATCAAAACTTAATCCATCGGAAAGTCTAATATCCATTATAATGATGTCTGGATCATCATTCTCATTGAACCATTCTACGGTGTCTGCTACGCTATCCAATACAGCTATTATTTCGAACTGTGGATTTATTTCTTTTAATAAACGTTTAATACGATCAGCATTGAGTTTTTCGTCCTCAACTATTACTATTTTCTTTATCATACTCGATTAATTGAATAGAAACTTTAAATGTAAGTTTGTCCTTTATTACTTCTGGTACCTTTTTTCCTAAAAGCTTATAGCGACTTATAATATTATTTAAGCCTATACCCGTAGAAATATTTTTGGTGTTTTCAATTGGTGAAAGTGTATTTTCAACAATTATCAATCCTACTTCCGGATTTGAAATATTTATATTTAAGGGTTCTTTTCTACTGGTCTTATTGTGTTTAATCGCATTTTCAATCAATAGTTGCAATGTCAAAGAAGGAATGTACATGTATTTACTGTGTTCATTGATTTTAATTGTAAAATGCACACCGCTACCGATCCTGTGTGTTATTAAAAAGATATATGCATTTAGGAAATTAATTTCCTCATCTAGCGTAATTATATTTTTTTTACTGTTCAATAGTAAAAAACGGTAAACTTTAGCGAAGTTTTCAGAATATTCGAATCCTATTTGTTGGTCCTCTAATATAAGTTCTGATAAAACGCTCAGATTATTAAAAATAAAATGTGGATCGAGTTGTAATTTTAGTGCATGTAGTTCCGCTTCTGCTGAAGCTTGTTTTAATTCTGCTGTTTTTAGCTTTTGCTCAGACATTTCTGTCGCAATACTGATCCAGTTACTAATCAGATAAGTCATTGTGTTGATGGATATAATCATGAAAGAAATTACCAAACTAACAACAATCCATCGCAAAATACTTTTTATATCTTCAATTGACAGAACATCTTCGACATCGGAAGAGCTTAAGTCTAATAGTGTGAAAAATAACATATTCATCATGATCATCAACAATACAATTGAAAAATTGAGCATGATTTCTAGAAAAAGTCTTTTCGATTTATTACTTGTCCAAGGAACTTTTATATTCAATTTTTTATGAATAAAAATACTGGATTCGGACATTAAAAAACAGAACATAAAGGTGATGAACCATTCGGCAGCAATTTCTTGAAAATTTCGTTGAAAATAACCTTTCCAATATATACTATACGGGTCTAATATATATGATACAAGGTAGAATAGAATAAATGCGAAGATGACTAGAAATAATCTTTTAAAACGAGTAAATAATACCTGTTTTGCTATTTCTCCCTTATTCATATAGTCTTTCATTAATTGTTTTAGAAATATGGATTTTCAAATTTTAGAATTAGCACTCCAAATAGGTGCTAAAAAATAATTCCATCATAACAAAGATGATCTTTTTTAAATAGTTAGTATAACTTTTTTTGACTCAAGTCTCCCAATTTACTGTTGAAATTGACGAAAAGAACACTGAACTGAAAATGTATTTGTGACGAATGATTATTTAAAAATTAAAAAAAGCAGTAAATCTTAATATTTATGGGATAAAATATAATTGACAAGGATTTATTGGAGTGCAGGATTTATAAAAGACTTTTGATTAAAACATGTTATATTAGATACTTTGTTACGCTATATGACATTGATTAATTTATATCCAAGATTTGCTTGGACGAGAATTGTTTTCTGGGTAATTGCATATCTATTTTTATCTTTTTTGTCTTTGCTTTTATTCAAGGCAAATAATACTGATATCGATATTGATCTTGTTGTGTATTTTGCATGTTACTTCATTGGTGGCTTAATACTCGGAATTTTATCTGCACTGACGGAGCAGTTGTTTGAATATACCTTCTTTCAACGCATTTCTTTATGGGGTAATATTATATACAGAGTTATCCTTTATTATTTGATAACGATATTGTTGCTATGGCTTTTTGTGGATTTTATTTTCGATCGTTTCAGAAGCTCATTATCAAACAATGAGATTATAGGAGAATATACTTGGGTGAATATATTTTATATGATCCTAGTTTACAATTTTATGGTTATTCTAGTCCTTAGTTTTGTGACGGAGGTAAGCAAAAAATTTGCACCAAACATGATGTGGCCTTTAATAATTGGGAAATATAGAACACCAAGAGTAGAAGAAAGGATATTTATGTTTATGGATCTACGATCTTCAACTACTATTGCCGAAGAATTAGGCCACGTGGATTACAGTAGGTTTTTGCGGAGTTGTTTTATAGATATCAACAGCGTACTGTCACGGTTTAACGGGGAGATCTATCAGTACGTTGGCGATGAGGTAGTAATTACTTGGCGTATTTCTTCACGTGGCACAAATATGAAATGGGGTAATTTCTACTTTGAGTGCCAGCGCAAGTTTGAAAATAGGAGTTCATACTATGAAAAAAACTTTGGTCACAAACCTTTTTTTAAAGCTGGGGCACATATTGGATTTGTAAGTGTTGTAGAGATCGGTGTGATAAAAAAAGAAATTGCTTTTCATGGAGATACACTCAATACTACAGCTAGGATACAAGAACTCTGTAATCATTATAATCAAAGTTTATTAATCTCGGAAACGCTATCGATGAAAATTTCTGGCGATCATTTTGAGGTGATTCCAATAGCAGAACTTAGACTTCGCGGAAAAATTGAAAATGTTATGGTAATGGCTGTAGAACAAAATAAAATTAGTTAACCTGTCCTCACAAAAGCGAGTATCTTAAAATGCAAATTTCACTATTTATGATGATCATCATTAATAGTGAAATTTGTATTTTAAATAATAAATGTTTTTTGTACATTTATTATTTATATACTTTAAGTTTGAATTGAAGAGATACTCCTCGTATATTTTTTCAATTCAAGCTCAAAATTTATTTTAAGCTAACCTTATTAAACATAACTAAAAAATGAAAAAAGTATCATTGCTCCTAATTATTTGGGGGTTCTTTATTAATTACTCTACATCTCAAGAAAAAAATAAATTAAGAAATCAGCTGTTTAATCTAGATTGGAAATTTAATCTCGGTAATCCCCCTAATGCTCAAGACGGAGATCTTGATGATTCGAACTGGCGATCTCTTGATCTGCCACACGACTGGAGTATTGAAGGTAAGGTAGCTTTGAAAAATCCTTCAGGTAATGATGGCGGATATTTTCCAACCGGATTAGGTTGGTATCGTAAAAGCTTTCATGTGCCAGCTGCTAAAAAAGGTCAAAATATTTCAATTTATTTTGAAGGAGTTTATATGAATTCAGAGGTTTTCATTAATGGCAAGTCGTTGGGATTATATCCTTACGGATATACTTCATTTTCATATGACCTTAGCCCGTATTTGTATTATGGAGAAAACAATACCATAGCGGTCAAAGTCGATAATTCTGCTCAGAAAAATAGCCGTTGGTATACAGGTTCGGGTATTTATAGAAATGTATGGTTAATTACTAAAAACAAACTTTCCGTTGCGCAATGGGGGATTGGTATTAAGGCCGAGAACATCTCAAGTACAGAAGCGACAGTAAAATTGAATATTCAAATTGATAATAATACAGCATCATCAACAGAAATCAGCGTGCGCACTATAATAATAGATGCGCATGGACAAGTGGTTTCAAAAAACAATAAAATGGTCAAAGCCACCGCATCAGTAGAAAATGAAATGGCAACTACATTATTGGTTAAAAAACCTATGCTTTGGTCACCAGATGCTCCCAATCTTTATACTGCCCGTGTAGAAGTTCTCAAAGGAAAAGATATTATTGATCGGGTTGATACTAAATTTGGAATTCGAAATATAGAGTTTCATGCAGCAACTGGCTTCATATTAAATGGAAATAAGATCAAACTGAACGGAGGAAATGTCCACCATGATAATGGTTCTTTAGGTGCAGCTGCATATGATCGCGCCGAAGTGCGTAAGGTTGAGCTTTTGAAAGCAGCAGGTTTCAATGCTGTCCGTTCCTCGCACAATCCGCCATCTTCAAAATTTCTACAAGCCTGTGATAGTATAGGTTTATTAGTTATTGATGAAGCATTTGACGGATGGAAAACAAAGAAGACAGATTATGATTATGCCATACTTTTCGAAAAATGGGCTAAGAAAGATGTTCAAGCTATGGTGAAAAGAGACCGAAATCATCCATCTATTATTCTCTGGAGTATCGGCAATGAAATAATCGAGCGAAAAGAACCAGATGCAGTGAAAACGGCAAAAATGCTAAGGGATGCGATCAGAGAAATAGATGATAGTAGACCTGTGGTTTCGGCCATGACTACTTGGGACAAAGAATGGGAAATATTTGATCCACTAATGGCTGAGCATGATGTTGCCGGATATAACTATCAATTACATCGTGCGCCAAAAGATCACGAGCGAGTTCCAGATCGAATTATTGTACAAACCGAATCTTATCCGCGAGATGCTTTTGCAAATTGGAAACTTGTTCATGACCATCCTTTTATTATCGGTGACTTTGTCTGGACAGCAATCGATTATCTAGGAGAATCTGGCATTGGACGATGGTTTTATACTGGAGAAGTTACGGGTGAGCATTATGACAGAGATCTGTTTCCATGGCATGGTGCATATTGTGGCGATATTGATTTGACTGGATGGCGTAAACCCATCTCTCATTACCGAGATATCTTATACAATGGCGGATCAAAGCTTCATTTAGCCGTACGAGAACCTAATCCGGAGCCATTACAGGTTCATGAAACACTATGGAGCGTGTGGCCTACTTGGGAGAGTTGGAACTGGAAAGGTTATGAAAATAAAAATTTAGAAGTAGAAGTCTATTCGTCTCACCCCAAAGTTCGACTTTATCTCAATGGAGATTTGCTTGGAGAAAAGCTTACAGGGGAAAATGAACAGTTTAAAGCTACGTTCCAGGTTCCATATCAGGAAGGAGAATTGAAAGCGATTGCACTTGACCGTTTATACAAGGAAATAGAGCAACGTGTCCTGAAAACAGCAAACAAAATTGCAAAAATAAGAATGAAAGCCGATCGTAAAGAAATTCAGGCTACCGGGCAAGATCTATCCTATATAACTATTGAAGTGATAGATAATGAGGGAACAGTCTGTGATGGGGCAGATGAAAAATTAACATTTACGATTGAGGGACCTGGTACTTTAATAGGAATAGATAATGCTAATTTAAAGGACACCGAACCTTATACCTCCCAATCAAGAAAAGTTTGGAAAGGAAGAGCTTTGGCTATCATAAAAGGAGCAACTGATCCCGGTAATATTAAGATCACCGTAAATTATCCAGGTATTCCAAAATCGGAAATTATCATTGATAATAAATAATAATCTTCATTGTAGTACTGCTTTGCAATAATTAATGGAAAATGAAATAATAAAATTTATGGTTTACTGTTAGTATATTATTAAATATCTAAAACATGGATTGGTTAGTTAAGATTAAAGAATGTATTGGTAAAGAGTTTAAAGTCTCGCCATCACCTTTTATGGGATGGCTCAAGCCTGTTGTATTAGCCGTTGAAGTGGGTCATCTGGAGTTCGAGTATACAATCAGACCCGAATGGCTCAATCCCATTGATAACTTACATGGAGGCATTATTGCGGCTATTATGGATGATATATTGGGAGCAACAATGTTTACTTTTAATGAGGATGACTTTTATATCACACTTCATAATTCGATTGATTATTTGTCTATAGCAAAAAATGGCGATAAAATCATTGCTTCGACAAAAATCATCAAGAAAGGAAAACAGTTTGTACTTGCTGAGTGCGAAATTTGGAGTTCGAAAAGGAGTCGATTAATCGCTAAAGGAACTTCAAATTTATATAAAACTTCAGTAAGCAACAAATAATATTTTAGTGTAAATAGAGTTAGAAATAATTCTTCAGTATACTTGACCTCCTCCCAAAAAACTGGAGTATTTAAAAGTAGAGAATTCGGGATAGAATTACTAATTTTAAATAGGAGGAAAAACGATGAAAAGATCGAAATTTACCGAAGCTCAGATCGCCTTTGCGATCAAGCAGTCTGAGACGGGTACCCGGGTGGAGGAAGTCTGCCGTAAAATGGGTATCAGCGAGGCTACATTCTACAATTGGAAGAAAAAATATGGAGGTCTGGGTATCTCCGAACTTCGAAAGTTGCGCCAACTAGAAGAAGAAAATACTCAGCTGAAGAAACTTGTTGCCGATCTGAGTTTGGATAAGCAGATGTTGCAGGATGTGTTAAAAAAAAAGTATTGAGACCCTCTCAGCGCAGAAAAATAGTGAAGGGATTAGTTGCAGACTATCGGGTTTCATTACGGAAAGCATGCGAGGTATCACTACTAAGCACTTCTGTTTGGTACTATAAAGCTCACCGCCGCGAAGATCTTCCATTACGCTTAAGGATACGTAATATAGCCGAAACACGGGTACGTTATGGACTCTGGCGTGTCTATATTCTTTTACGTCGTGAAGGCTGGTCTGACAACCATAAACGTGTCTATCGGATCTATAAAGAAGAAGGTCTGAACTTAAGGAGTAAACGTCCAAGGCGCTGCAGAGCAGCCTCTCATCGTTCTGAAAGACCTTCATTTTCCAATTTACATGACTGCTGGAGCATGGACTTCGTGGCAGACGCACTATTCGATGGGAAGAAAATCCGCTGCTTAACTATAGTGGATAATTATAGTCGCAAATGCATGGCAATCCATGTTGAACAGAGTATAAAAGGTTATCAGGTTGTAGAAGTACTGGAAGAACTGAGGTTGTTTAAAGGAGCTAAGCCAAAGAAAATTCAAGTGGATAATGGGTCTGAGTTTATATCAAAAGAAATGGACAGGTGGGCCTACGAACAAAAAGTTGAACTCGTCTTTTCAAGACCTGGAAAACCAACAGATAATGCGTATATTGAGTCGTTCAACGGGAGCTTCCGTGACGAATGCTTAAACACCAATTGGTTCCTTTCGTTGGGGGATGCTAAGCAGAAAATTGAAGACTGGAAAGACGAATATAACACCTTCAGACCCCATAGTTGTTTAGGGGATTTAACACCTGAAATGTTTATTGAAAATCAGGTCAAAATTGACCTCCTCCCAAAAAACTGGAGTATTTAAAAGTAGAGAATTCGGGATAGAATTACTAATTTTAAATAGGAGGAAAAACGATGAAAAGATCGAAATTTACCGAAGCTCAGATCGCCTTTGCGATCAAGCAGTCTGAGACGGGTACCCGGGTGGAGGAAGTCTGCCGTAAAATGGGTATCAGCGAGGCTACATTCTACAATTGGAAGAAAAAATATGGAGGTCTGGGTATCTCCGAACTTCGAAAGTTGCGCCAACTAGAAGAAGAAAATACTCAGCTGAAGAAACTTGTTGCCGATCTGAGTTTGGATAAGCAGATGTTGCAGGATGTGTTAAAAAAAAAGTATTGAGACCCTCTCAGCGCAGAAAAATAGTGAAGGGATTAGTTGCAGACTATCGGGTTTCATTACGGAAAGCATGCGAGGTATCACTACTAAGCACTTCTGTTTGGTACTATAAAGCTCACCGCCGCGAAGATCTTCCATTACGCTTAAGGATACGTAATATAGCCGAAACACGGGTACGTTATGGACTCTGGCGTGTCTATATTCTTTTACGTCGTGAAGGCTGGTCTGACAACCATAAACGTGTCTATCGGATCTATAAAGAAGAAGGTCTGAACTTAAGGAGTAAACGTCCAAGGCGCTGCAGAGCAGCCTCTCATCGTTCTGAAAGACCTTCATTTTCCAATTTACATGACTGCTGGAGCATGGACTTCGTGGCAGACGCACTATTCGATGGGAAGAAAATCCGCTGCTTAACTATAGTGGATAATTATAGTCGCAAATGCATGGCAATCCATGTTGAACAGAGTATAAAAGGTTATCAGGTTGTAGAAGTACTGGAAGAACTGAGGTTGTTTAAAGGAGCTAAGCCAAAGAAAATTCAAGTGGATAATGGGTCTGAGTTTGACCTCCTCCCAAAAAACTGGAGTATTTAAAAGTAGAGAATTCGGGATAGAATTACTAATTTTAAATAGGAGGAAAAACGATGAAAAGATCGAAATTTACCGAAGCTCAGATCGCCTTTGCGATCAAGCAGTCTGAGACGGGTACCCGGGTGGAGGAAGTCTGCCGTAAAATGGGTATCAGCGAGGCTACATTCTACAATTGGAAGAAAAAATATGGAGGTCTGGGTATCTCCGAACTTCGAAAGTTGCGCCAACTAGAAGAAGAAAATACTCAGCTGAAGAAACTTGTTGCCGATCTGAGTTTGGATAAGCAGATGTTGCAGGATGTGTTAAAAAAAAAGTATTGAGACCCTCTCAGCGCAGAAAAATAGTGAAGGGATTAGTTGCAGACTATCGGGTTTCATTACGGAAAGCATGCGAGGTATCACTACTAAGCACTTCTGTTTGGTACTATAAAGCTCACCGCCGCGAAGATCTTCCATTACGCTTAAGGATACGTAATATAGCCGAAACACGGGTACGTTATGGACTCTGGCGTGTCTATATTCTTTTACGTCGTGAAGGCTGGTCTGACAACCATAAACGTGTCTATCGGATCTATAAAGAAGAAGGTCTGAACTTAAGGAGTAAACGTCCAAGGCGCTGCAGAGCAGCCTCTCATCGTTCTGAAAGACCTTCATTTTCCAATTTACATGACTGCTGGAGCATGGACTTCGTGGCAGACGCACTATTCGATGGGAAGAAAATCCGCTGCTTAACTATAGTGGATAATTATAGTCGCAAATGCATGGCAATCCATGTTGAACAGAGTATAAAAGGTTATCAGGTTGTAGAAGTACTGGAAGAACTGAGGTTGTTTAAAGGAGCTAAGCCAAAGAAAATTCAAGTGGATAATGGGTCTGAGTTTATATCAAAAGAAATGGACAGGTGGGCCTACGAACAAAAAGTTGAACTCGTCTTTTCAAGACCTGGAAAACCAACAGATAATGCGTATATTGAGTCGTTCAACGGGAGCTTCCGTGACGAATGCTTAAACACCAATTGGTTCCTTTCGTTGGGGGATGCTAAGCAGAAAATTGAAGACTGGAAAGACGAATATAACACCTTCAGACCCCATAGTTGTTTAGGGGATTTAACACCTGAAATGTTTATTGAAAATCAGGTCAAAATAGCAAATTTTTCTACTTTTAAATACTCCTGAAATTGGGAGGAGGTCAAGTTTATATCAAAAGAAATGGACAGGTGGGCCTACGAACAAAAAGTTGAACTCGTCTTTTCAAGACCTGGAAAACCAACAGATAATGCGTATATTGAGTCGTTCAACGGGAGCTTCCGTGACGAATGCTTAAACACCAATTGGTTCCTTTCGTTGGGGGATGCTAAGCAGAAAATTGAAGACTGGAAAGACGAATATAACACCTTCAGACCCCATAGTTGTTTAGGGGATTTAACACCTGAAATGTTTATTGAAAATCAGGTCAAAATAGCAAATTTTTCTACTTTTAAATACTCCTGAAATTGGGAGGAGGTCAAAATAGCAAATTTTTCTACTTTTAAATACTCCTGAAATTGGGAGGAGGTCATACTTTCTAACTCTATATTTAAGAATAGGATGATTTTTTGTCGGTTTTTTTTACCCCATTTGCACATAGCTGTAATCAACTCAGACAATGTTTTACTGTAGTCCGTAAGTTTATAATCAACCGTAATGTTTTTTGTGTTACATACCGTATGACTTATAAGCCCATTAATTTACGATACCTGTAATTCTTTTAACATTATTATCGGACTAATGCCCGTTTCTCTAGATAGCTCTTTACTTTCTAAAATAATTTTAAGTTCACTTGGATATTCACTTAATTATAATACGGTTATTCATATTGATGAAAGAAAAATTGTCGTTTTATCGCTAGGAGCAATTATGTATAAAATGATAATGTTATATAATTATTCCTATATTTTATTCCAATGCCTCATATTCATAAAAAAATCTTACATTTAAAAAGTTTTACCAATATTAATCATGGATCCAGGTAGTGAGTATTCTGACAATGAACTCATTATTTTGCTTAAACAGAATAATGAGTTTGCATTTCGCCTTATTTTCGAGGAATGGCATAAAAAACTATATTTTTTCTGTATGCGTTATTTACAAAATAAAGAGCAATCGGAAGAAACTGTACATGATACCCTTGTTAAGTTATGGACCTCACGTCATAATATCGATGAAAATTTGCCTGTGGGAGCTCTACTTTATACAATCTGTAAAAGATTATGTTTAAATCGTATACGTGATGCTGCTAGAGCGGCTAATGCAGCCTCCGAAATGTGGAATAATTATGTAGATTTAATTGATAATAGTGAAGAAAGGATAATTTTATCCGAATTGCAAGATTTTACAAATAAAGCTGTTAGCAAGTTGCCGAAACAGCAACAACTCGTTTTTAAAATGAGTAGAGATGAAGGCATGAGTCAATTAGAAATTGCAGATAAACTTAATATTTCAAAGGGAACTGTCAAAAAACATAGTTCTGAAGCTATAAAGTATTTGAAAGTATATTTTAAAAACCATTTTTATTTATGGCTGATCTTAAGTTTATTAAGTAAATTGTAGTCGTAATTTACTATCGTTTAAATGATGTAAAGCTTCAACCTTTCTTTACAAGTTTTAAAGTCCTAATTTTTTTTTCGATTTAACTACTCCCTATCAGTTTTTCTGGTGTTATATTATACAAAGCTACATCCTAGAATGGCTTTATATATTATGAAAAAAGACACTCTTATATTACAATACCTTCTTGATAAATATACCAAGAGAGAGATAAATAAAGAAGAATTCGATTTGCTCTTGACGTATTTTAAAGATCATGACTCCTATAAAGATGTCGAAATTTTTATGGATAAAGATTGGGAAACCTTGAGTGAAGAGTATCCATTAGCAAAATCTAAAAGTGAAGAGCTCTTTCAAAATATCCTGTTAGACTCACGTTGTAATGTTATTGATCATTCTAAAAAAAATGGAATAGGAATCTTCAGTGTATGGACTTTAGCATCTGCAACAGCTGCTGCGCTTATTGTTTTAGGTATTTTTCTTCATTACAAAAGTGAGCTCAAATCAAAAATTAATACTGATCAAACACAGTTTGTCGACATACCTGCCGGTGGCAATAGGGCGACTTTAACTTTAGCTAGTGGAATAAAAATTGTACTTAATCAAAATAAAGAAGGCCTATTGATAGGAGATGATGTAATTACTTATTCAGACGGATCAATACTTGAAAAAACAACAGAAGTTTTGTCTAGCCAATCTAAAACTATTTATCAAACTATTGAAACTCCAAAAGGAGGTACCTATCAAATCACATTATCTGATGGTACAAAAATATGGCTTAATGCAGCTTCTACTCTGACATACCCGTCTGATCTCAAGACTTCAAAATCTAGGATAGTTAGCCTTGAAGGTGAAGCGTATTTTGAAGTTGCAAAGGATAAGTCCCGACCATTTATAGTTAAAAGTAAGAATCAAACTGTAAAAGTTTTGGGTACACATTTTAATATTAGCTGTTATGGGGATGAAAAAAGTGTCAAAACGACATTGATTGAAGGTTCTGTTGAGGTAAATGATGTTTTATTGAGACCTAATGAACAATCAATTCTCACAGATAATAAAATCAAAGTCTTAACTGTAGCGGCAGAAAAATCCATAGCATGGAAGAATGGCAAATTTGTCTTTAAGAGCGAAAATCTGGGAAGTATAATGAAAAAATTAGCACGATGGTATGATGTTGAAATTATAGTGGATGGAGATATTAGTGATAAGATATTTACAGGTTCTATCAGCCGATATGATAATATTTCTAAAATATTAGAAAAAATATCATTTACTCAAGCTGTAAAGTTTAAAATAGAAGGAAGGAGGATCATAATTATGCCATAGTTTTACAAATAAACAATTTGGCTAAAGAAAAAAAAACGGGAGTACTTCGAACTACTCCCGCCTAATTTGTTTGGCCTATTTTAAAATTCCTAACCAGAACTAAATTACTTAACCAAACCAATCAAAATTAATGAAAATTAATGAAAGACCGGGGGGAAATTCTTATGTCGGAACCCTCCGAAAAATATTGATTCTTATGAAACTCACGACATTCATATTGCTTATCTCCTTAGTTCAGGTAAGTGCTATAACAAATGCCCAAATCACAATTAAGGAGAGAAATATTACTCTTCAAAAAATAATGGACAAAATTAGTTTGCAAAGTGGCTATGATTTTATCTATTTAGACAGTGATCTTATAAATTTGAAGGCTATAAGTGTTGATTTAAAAAACGAAAACATCAATACTGCTTTGAAAATCTGTTTCGCAGATCAACCTTTGACCTATTTTGTAAATGACAAAACTGTCATGATTAAAAAAAAGCAATCTTATCTACTCAATTCGGTTGTTCAATCTATTTTAGTCCAAGATATTAAAGGTATCGTACTTGATGAAAAAGGAGCACCCTTAGCAGGAGTAACTGTTAGGTTGAAGGGCTCAAAAATAGTCGTCACTACCGATGGGCAAGGTCAGTTTTTTTTAAATAAAGTTGGTAAAGAACAGCAACTCCAGGTCTCATTTGTGGGTTATCGAACAAAAGATATAGTAATTGGGGTATCACGCGATATTACTGTTAAAATGGAACTAGCAACTTCTGTTCTGGAGGAGGTCGCGGTTGTCAATACCGGATACCAGACAATCTCTAAGGAGAGGGCGACAGGAGCTTTTAATACGATTAGTCAAGAACAGTTAGAAAAACCTGCAACAAGTATTGCTCAACGCTTGATCGGTACCACGGCTGGTATGCAGGCTACCTTGGATGCTGATGGCAATCCAAGGTTTGAAATAAGGGGCCAATCTGCATTAAATATTAGGGACGGTTTTGGTGTCCGCAATCAGAATGCGGCACCACTAGTTGTTGTAGATGGATTCCCGATTCAGGGCGATTTTAGTACAATAAATCCTAATGATGTTGAAACTGTGACCGTACTGAAGGACGCTGCAGCAGCTTCCATTTGGGGAGCTAAATCAGCTAATGGCGTTATTGTCGTTGTGACAAAAAAAGGTAAAAAAGGTACTCCACTCGCTATAAACTTTTCAGCCTTTACTCGTATTTCAAAAAAACTGGATCTTGATTATGTAAATCCGTTGGCATCATCTTCTGAAACGATAGATTACGAAATGAAATCTTTTGGAAATTGGGGTGCAAGTATTAATGGAGGGAATTTTCCTAATGATGTTTATAAAGCGTGGTCTCCTGGTACAATTGCATTGAGTGAATATAATTTGGGACATATCTCGCTTCAGGATCGTGATGCTTTACTTACAAAATACAAAGGGCTAAGTAACAAAAAACAGATTAAGGATGAATTGTTAAAAAACCCATCAGTTCAACAATACAATTTGGATTTCTCTGGTTCAAATGAAAGAATGAGCAACCGTGTATCCCTACTTTATGAGAACACACAATCAAATTTCAAATATTCAGACAATAAGAAATATAATGTTAATTATAACACTTCAGCGGATATATTTAAGTGGTTAAAACTAAATTTTGGCGGACTTGTAAACTATAATAAGATCAATAGAAGTGGAGCAAACTATAATGTCAATCCGTATGGGTCTCCTAATCCATTGGCTGATATTGCTAATATTGCACCATATGAAATGCTTAGGAATGAAGATGGTTCTCTCAATAATATAGGTAAATATTATACACCTATTATTGATAAGTTAGTACCAACATCGTTGTTTCCATATGCTGATTGGACATATAATCCAATTCAGGAAATTGAAAATAGAAAATATACGAGTGAGCAGTTGAATACACGGTTACAAGCAGGACTTTCTTTTAAGATTATTAAGGGACTTACATTTGATACTAAGATTCAATATGAGTTATTTAATACTACCAATAGAAATTGGAACAATGAAAACACTTTTTATGTAAGGAATATTGTTAATTCGGCGGCGAGCTGGAATCGGGTTACAAATCGTGTGACGCCAAATCTACCTAAAGGAGGAATTCTTGAACAAGGTCGAGTCAAAACAGAATCCTATATTTTCAGGAACCAATTAAATTTTGAAAGGAAGTTTAAGGAAGATCATGAAATTTCATTTATTGGAGGTACCGAAATCAATAATCTTGTATCACAAACTTTTACGTCCCCTACCGCTTATGGATATAATAGTGAAACGCTTGGCGTAGGAATATTTCCAAATGGTCCAGGTACGCCAACTGCTCCAATAGTTGACTGGACAGGTTTCAATCAATCATTTGAATATGTTAATAAATTTACGCATGTGACCGATCGATACTTTTCGCTATTTGGTAATGCCTCTTATACGTATAAAAGAAAATATACATTATCTGGTAGTATACGTACAGATGCTTCAAATCTTATTACAGACGACCCATCTTATCGCTATGCTCCTTTCTGGTCATTGGGAGGTAGTTGGCAAATAAGCAAAGAACAATTTATGCAAGAAAGTAAATGGATTGATCATTTAGCACTAAGAGCTACTTATGGCTATAATGGAAATGTCGATAGGTCGACTTCTTTCCGCCCTCTCATTGCCATAGAGCCATCTCCTAATCTTTATACAGGAGATTATAGAGCCACAATATCTAGTTATGGAAATCCTAATCTTCGTTGGGAGAAAACAGGAACTTGGAATATTGGTGTTGATTATAGTTTGTTCGGCGGATCTATTTTTGGTAAAGTTGATGTGTATAACAAGGCAGGTAAGGATTTAATTGCTACCCTTTCTATTCCAGGAGTAAATGGAACCACACGTCAAAACCTGAATAATGCAGCAATGACGAATAAGGGTATTGAACTGGAAATTGGTACCGTGCAACGTTTGAGAGGTAATGACATTGTATGGCGAGGAAATGCTAACTTTTCTTATAATAAAAATCAGATAACCAAATTATTTGTTGCAAATTATTATGCTTCGTCACTTGTTGGTGGAGGTTCGAATGCTTACGTAGAAGGTGAGGATTCAAATACACTTTGGGCTTATGAATATACTGGTGTAAAAAACAATCAGCCTACTATCGCTGGACCAAATGGTACTTTTTTTGATTTTGCAACGAATACCCCGGGCAATGGGACGACATATTTATTAAATATGGGAACTACAGTTGCGCCTTACACGTTAGGGTTTACAAACTCATTTAAAGTCTACGATTTTAATTTTTCTTTTATAGTTACTGGGAAATTTGGGCATAAATTTAAGAGGGAAGGGTTTAATTATCCAGCAACTCTACAATCTAGAGTATTACCTAATAAAAAGATTAATGAAGTATTAAATGGAGATCTAATGCAGGTTATTCCGCTACCGCTTAATCAAATAGAGCCACGGTACTATTTTTGGGGTAGATTTCATCCTTATATGAATTATTTGGTTGAGAATGCTTCTCATATTCGGATGCAGGAAATCAATTTAACATATAATCTTCCTTTCAGATTGGGATCGAAAATCAATTTGAAACGTGTACAAGTATTCGCTCAGGGAAATGATTTATTCACGGTTGTAGCTAATAAAGCTGGGGAAGATCCAGAATATCCTTTAGGTACTCTAAAACCGCAACCACGAATTTCTTTGGGTATCAAATGTGAACTATAAAAACGTCAATCATGAAAAATAGATATGTATATAATTATAACCTCTTAATTTTGCTTTCTTCATCGATCCTATTTTTAGGATGTAAGCGCTTTTTAGAAGAACCACCATCTAAGACCTCGGCTCTGGTTGTGAAAACAACAGCACAGATCAATGCTTTATTAGATAATCAGTCTACTTTTTTTCAAGAAGATAACCGTACGCAAGTGTATGGAACAGACGATTGGGGAATGAATGTTGACTTATATAATGGTGGACGTTCTGTGCTTTCCAATATTGCAAGTATCCAATTTTCTACTTGGGATTCTCAATATTTGCTCAATGATATTTCCGATAATTTTTGGTCCAATGAATACAAGAAAATATTTACAGCGAATATGGCGTTGAGTAGTCTGGCGAATGTAACAGGATCAGAGCAAGATAAAGAAATTATAAGAACTGATGCCCATTTTATCCGAGCTTACAGTTATTGGGCACTTGTAAATACCTACTGCCTACCGTACACAGAGGAAAATAAAAATGAATTAGGTCTTCCTATTAAAACAAGTACGAGTTTTGAAGAACCGATTGAACGGCAGCCTTTACAGAAAGTATATGAACTAATTGAATCAGATCTTTCAGAGGCTCTTAAGACATCGGTTTCTTTGACACAGTCAGGCCGTCCTCGACATTGGCGAGCAAGTAAAGAAGCCGTGAATGCTTTCGCAGCTCGTTATTTTCTGCATAAAAATAATTATAATAAAGCCGTAGAACATGCGGATGAAACTTTAAAGGGGTATAATTTACTCGTTGATTATAACACCGAGATGCGCTATGGAATTGATGGCACTGCCGGAATAAATGCAGGAACGCCCCAAGCGGAAACAGTAACGCTGAAATATCCATATACACATAACAACCAAAGTGACCAAACAGATATGATCGCATGGAAGGAGTTCCTTTATTTTCGGATGTTAAGTTTAGGAACTTGGTGGTATATTCCAAGTAAAGAATTACTTGCTCTTTATGATAAAGAGAATGATTTAAGATATAAATACCATATGGTAGAAAACTATTCTTACGATCGTGGTATGGTAAAACCAGCGTATAGTTATCCGGGATATGTTTTCTTTTTCAAACAATGGACACCTTCTGGCCCAACAGTAGCGGAAACACTTTTAATAAAAGCAGAAGCACAAGCGCGTCTAAATGAAGTTCAAAATGCAATGAATACAGTAAACATTTTACGGTCAAAAAGAATGAAGCCAGGACCTTGGGTAGATCTAACGGCAAGCTCTAAAGAAGATGCAATAAAAAAGATTCTAGAAGAAAGAAGAAGAGAAATGCCATTTGTACAACGGTGGTTTGATATTCGACGATACAATAATAATGAAGATCCAAATGATGATATCATTTTGACGAGAGACTTTTATCCCTATAATGGTACAAATGTATTGTTCAACGAACCTGTTAAAACCTATACTTTGCCCAAAAATTCTAGAAGATATGCCAGTCCAATTCCTTCAACAGAGATCATTTCTAGCAATGGAGTAATTGTTCAAAATAATTATTAAAAATTAATTCACAAAAAAAGAAAAATGATGAAAACGTCAACAATCATAAGTATAGTGCTATATATTATTTTAGCATCTGTAGGTAGCAAAGCTCAAGCCCAAAAATCCAAAGAAGACAATTATCAAATCAATGGACAGATAAAAGGATTGAATAATAATCAGATCTTTATCATTGTTTATAAAGAAGGTAATGAAAAAACTGATACGTTAACAACGATCAGCGTAGGTGAAAAATTTGAGATGAAAGGGTTTACAGATAAGTCTAGATCAGTACAACTGCATTTGGGAGAAATAAATCCTCGTAAAAATTCTTACTTTTATTTAGAGCCCGGAATAATAAAAATTACAGGAAACGTTGATCATCCTGATGAAATCAAAATATTGGGTACGGAAACAAATGAAGCTTATACCAGAACACAAGAGTTTTTAGTGCCTTTGTATAAAAGAAGATCTGCATTGATCCAACAGATACGAAATCTAAAAGAGGGTACTCCCGATTACAAAAACTTAGCAGTATCAATAAAAAGTAAGAGTGATTCGGTAAACGATTACAAGATTTTATTTATAAAGGAAAACCCGCGCTCAGATATTAGTTTGGGTTATTTATATGTTCTTCAAGATAACCTTCCGGTTGGTCTCGCAGACTCATTATACACAAACCTAGTTCCCAACCTAAGGTCAACAGTACAGGGCAAATATATTGGTGATAAATTAGCAGCAAGTAAAACCGTTGCAGTAGGTAAGAAAGCACCTGATTTCACATCTTCAGACACCACCGGAGCAGCTATAAAATTAAGTGATTTTAAAGGAAAATATGTGTTGCTTGAATTTTGGGCACACTGGTGTGTACCTTGTCGAGCGCAACATCCCCATATGAAGGTTATTTATGACAAGTTTAAAGATAAAGGGTTTACCATATTGCAATATTCCATTGACGTGAAAAAAGATGAAAAAAAATGGAAAGAGGCAATTGTTAAAGATGGATTAGTATGGCCACAGGCTTCTGATCTTTCTAACGGTAAAGCTCCAGTGGCAGAACTTTACGGCGTTCAACCAATACCTGACAGTTTTCTGATCTCTCCTGATGGAACCATTATTGGACGTAGATTAAGTCATCAAGAACTAGAAGATATACTTAGCCAAAAATTAAGTAAATGATATCTTTAATTTAATTTTTTTAGATGGTATTATGGAATTTTTAATACTTTAGCATGCTTTAAAGTCTATTGCCCAATCACGGAAGGTAATAGACTTTTTTGCTTTAATGAGTATTGTAGTTTGTCTTAACATTTGAGTTTTTTTTTGCAATATCTTTTGAATAATTCAATTTAACATTTTATTTTATTCTCCCCCTGACACATTTCTAGTTACACTCTCGTTTGTAGGCTTAAAATTTAAGTTTGCTATATCTTTACTTATACGCCCGTTTAGCTGTTTTATTTTTTGAAAACGTCTTTCATTTGATTTTGTGTTGCAGCGACTTTTATTTTTATCAGCTTTATTCTCTATCAAAAAGCTTGATATTAATTCGTGGTAGTGATAGGAATGGGCATGCAGATTCATTATTTTCTTTCTATATCCCTTAGCAAGACCTGGTTCTTTTTGAGTTAAAAAACAGGAGTCTGATAGTGCAGTCAATGACATAAAGGCTTTTTTCCTGGCAACTCTCATGTTTAAGTGAGATTGATCATTGGGTAGGTGAAGAAAGTCCATTACAGCCTCCTTAAATTTATTATTTTCCTGCAGTACATTTTTGATTATAATATCTATCTTTTGACCGGCTCTTATTGGAATTAAATACCAGCACAAAACTGATAGTCCACATCCTAAACAAGTAAATAATAGGCGGTTTGTCGAAATGTTAATTATATTGTGCTCTGTTAAGTTTAAAGCTACGACAACAGATGCGGTAATAAAAGCGACAGAAATATCATAATAGCGGCGGTTAAAAATTAAAAAACAGAACATAAGTATTCCAGCGAAAAGGATAGAATAATAAATATCCGTTGTTAGATTAACTATTAATGATCCTAAAATTAAACCGATCATGGTTCCGGTCAGTCTATCAATATTGCGAACAACTGTAGCCGAGAAAGTTGGCCTAGTAACGACAATGATAGTCATAAAGATCCAGTAGGTATATTTCATTTCTGATAATATATACCCAAAAATCCCGCCTACTAAAAATAAAAAAGCCATCCGGAGAGCAAACATCGATAATGGTGTATAGGAATGAATATGATACCAGATATCTTTTATTGATGATTTTACCGGAGTAATAAAGCTATCATAATCGATTTGACGATCATAGAATGCCTTAACTAGATGATCTTCATTACCTTCCTCTAATAGTCGTCTAGATTGTATAAAAGCTGTTGAATTTTCGATAACATCAATTAGTGCTTCATTTGCACTTTTATTATGGCGAAAGTTTATTTGCTCCAGATCTTCTATACCTCTAGAGATTTGCTGGATGTAATATGAATCTTTGCTATTATTTTTTTGATTGTGCATTGTTGTTTCAACACAATCTGCAACAGCCAGTATTAATGCTTTAACTTTTTTTGAAGCTCCGATTTGATCAAGCTCCATACGAATCTCTTGGTAATCTCTATTTACGGAAGTGGCCAAGGAATAGAGGTCAATCAATTGGTAAGCATGTATCCAAAGCGGATATGCAGTTTCATTTTGAAAAGTGTTTTTATTTTGTAGTAAGAGATAGCGTATCAGCTCATGCTGTTCTGCTAAACGGATACTGATTTGGGCTGCTTCCTTGTAAATTTGATTTAAAGGATCATCTTTAACATAATATTTTGCTTTTACCCGTAGTAACTGAGCTGATGTAAGATAGCAAATGTTAAGAGCACGTTTAAGTTCCCATAGCGGAAATAAACGAGAGTGAATTATACTGACCAAATGATAAAATGCAGTTCCAGCCCCTGCAAATAGAGCAAATTGTAACGGATCATGAGGATGCAACCCCATTGTAAAAGTAATCATAAACAGATTTGTTACTCCTACCATACCTATACGTTTTCCGAGCGCTGTAAACATCGTGAAGATGGCGGCAGCAGCACTTACTGCTACGATAAGAAAAATAGGGTATGGGAGCAAGACTCCAACTGTCAATGCTATTGTCATTGTCCAGAATATACCAGATCTAGCAACAAGCAATTTATCTTTTTGGCGACCAGGAAAATCTGTCATTGAGGCATTCATGGCCGCGATTAAAAATGGAACACTATAGTCCAGATGATAATAATATCCGATCAAAAATGCGGGTATCATTGCCGAAAGACAAGCTCTTAAAGCCTCCGGTCCAAATTCATTTAAGAGCCCCGCTGAATTGCGTAATGCTATTTTAATCATTACTAATACGCACTTACTACTAATTCATTATTAACGGATAAAAAAGCTTGTGCAACGCGCGCTATATTTTCTTCATTTAAACCTGCAATGCAGATTCTACCACTTTTTACTAAGTATATGGCATATTCCTCACGAAGATCATGGACTTGCTTCGGCGAAAATCCAGAATAGCTAAACATTCCAGTTTGGTCTATCAGAAAACTGAACCGCTCTTTTTCTCCACCCAATTGGATTATTTGACTGTATAGATTTTTTCTAATCTGTTTCATGCGTATACGCATTGATTCAAGTTCAATTAACCAAATTTGTTTTAATTCCGGGTTTCCTAGTATAACGTCTATTAACTTAGCGCCATAAGTGGGAGGGCTTGAGTAATTTTTACGTACCGTCGCTTTTAATTGCCCAGCTACTAGATTTGCTTCCTCTTTGTCCGTACAGACCACAGAGAGACCACCTACACGTTCACCATATAGTGAAAATATCTTTGAAAATGAGTTGCTCAGTAAAAATGTTAGGCCAGCATTTGTCATTGCAGTAATCGCATAGAGATCTTCATTAAACCCTTTTCCAAACCCCTGATAAGCCATGTCCAAAAAAGGAATTAATTTTTTAAATTTTAAAACCTTTATGGTTTCGTCCCATTGTTCTTTAGTCAGATCTGCGCCAGTAGGATTGTGGCAGCAAGGATGAAGAAGAACGATAGCAGACTCTTCCAAGGTCGAAAGAAAAGTGATCATCGCATTAAAATCTAACGTACCTAGTGTATCATTAAAGTATGGATAATATTCTACTGTAAACCCAGCACCATTAAATATAGAAATATGATTTTCCCAAGTAGGTCTGCTTACATAAACCTTACTGGTTGGATAGCTTTTCTTCAGGAAATCAGCACCTACTTTTAATGCACCCGATCCT
This sequence comes from Sphingobacterium kitahiroshimense, assembly GCF_025961315.1. Lineage (NCBI taxonomy): Bacteria > Pseudomonadati > Bacteroidota > Sphingobacteriia > Sphingobacteriales > Sphingobacteriaceae > Sphingobacterium > Sphingobacterium kitahiroshimense. The sequence continues at coordinate 5,148,043 of NZ_JAOQNK010000001.1, forward strand.
CCAAGGGTTTGAATAGTTGTAATTCTTTTTTCAGTAATAGCTTGAGGAGCATGAGCAAATAATAAGTGCTGAATATGTTGACAATAAGAAGGCATGCCGCTCATAGGTAAGTATAGCGATGACTGGTCATTTTTAATCTGGTTTTTTGCCTGAGATACAGCATCCATAACAGGAGTTTCACCTCTTTCATTATAATACAGTCCTATGCTAAGATTAACTTTATCAGTACGAGGGTCATTATTGTATGCATCCATCAACGATAAGATAGGATCGCCAGCATAGTGTTCGATATGTTTAAACATTATTGTGTTTATTTTGTTATTCGGATAGTGTGATGGTAGCAAAATTAGACAATGTATAGTGCAATCAATAGGCACTTACTTACTTCCGAATATATTATCGCTATCGAAATAATTTAAGATAGCAATTTGAAAAATTTACGGGTTTATTAGTGAATAGGTCTTAAATGTTATTATTTTATTGAATCATTTTATTCTATTGAAATATTTAAATGACCTCGTTTTTTAGGATTTAACTCAATAGTCTATAGGAATCAGTGACATGATTTTTTTGAGTTGGATGAGAAAGGGTGAAAGCTTAATAAGAATTTCGAATCAAATAAAATCTTTGTACTATGGATTTTTACAGCAAAGCAACTATAAGTCCCAATAAAAGTAAAATTTCCGAAAATATGATTTTGTAGAAACCAATATATCATACTGTTTGAGTGCAAGAAAAATATGTCTGCCTCATTTAGGAGGCAGACATAATTGTTAACCTTTATAAGGTTTTTTTGCAGCTTCGATCAACTCTTTCATTTCTAGTTTGATGTAATCTATGTTTGGAGAGGATCCGGTTAGGGAATAGCGAATATTACCTTCCTTGTCAATAATAAATTTGGCAGGGATACCCTTCACTCCAAATTTAGCGGCCATAACCTCACCAGTTTGAGCATCTTTCTGATCATCGTAAAGAACTTCAAAAGGATAATTATTTTTTGTTATAAATGATACCACATTTTCTTTATAATTTTTGTCACGCTCCCAGGTATTCATAAATAAAAACTGAACATCTTTATCATTGGCATAAGATTCTTGGGCAGCTTTCATACCTGGAAAAGAACGTACGCAAGGTTGGCACCAAGTAGCCCAGAAATCTAGCACAACAACTTTTCCTTTTAAACTGGCTAATGATACCTTTTCACCTTTTAAATTTAGCAATTCAAAATCTGGTGCAGGTTTAAAAGTTTCCATTTCTTTGATATGGCTACGTATTGACTTTGCGAGTTCAGCTTTTAATGATGCATTAAAATTTTCGTAACCTTGATCAGATCCATTTAATTCTTTATAAAGCTTTTTTAGATCATTCTCTACAGCAAATTGTCCTTTTGTATATAATTTTGTCAAGATATTGTAGGCTTCCAGTTTTCTACCTGTCCCCATTAGTGATTTATAGTATACCGTGGCCAATCCATCTGCTTGCTCGGGAGCCGCTTTAAGAGCATTTTCAATATAACCCAAAGCTTCGACATATTTTTTTTGCGCGACAAGAATATTAACATAAGCAGACATGGAGCTTGCATACCCCATAGATGCAAAACGTGCTTTATTGTCTTTTTGTTCTTCAGGCAGACTAAGATAATAATAACTATCATCCATAGCCGTTTTTAGGAGTGGTGTTGCCGCAGTTGTATCTCCTACAGCTAAAAGTATTTGACCCACAGGAAGGTATCCATTTCCACGCCAAAAGCGTTCTTTCATCTCACCAAGATAATAGACAGCTTTATCTGCATTTCCATCATTTGCAAATCCTTGAGCTAGATTTCCTAGCACATAATCATAGGTCAAAAGTTCTTCATTGAAGTTTTTTGTTGGCCATTTTTTGATCAGTTCATTATAAGCTTTCTCTTTTTCAGCTGTTGTACTCGCTTCATAAAATACATTTGTTATAAACGCATCTCGGGTTAGGGATCCTTTTGGATACTTTTTCTTAGCAATAGTTTCTAACGATGCAAATTGCTCTTCTTTTCCAAGTGACCGCAATATATTGATTGTAGTACGATACTCTTGCTCCGATTTATAATTTTTAACCTCTTTTAAAAGTACATCTGCCACAGAATCTTTTTGTGCCAGTGTGCCTTTTTCGATGATTGGGAGATATTGTTGAAATTTATCTCTTGATGTCTGTTGCGCCATTCCCGATGAAAGGGCGAGGGCAAGAGAAAGTGTTAATATTGTTGTTTTCATTTTATGGTGTTGTTTAAAATTTAGTGAATAATTTAATTTTCGTATCCTGGATTCTGTGTCAGCTTATTATTACTTAATATCTGCGCTTGTGGTATTGGAAAAAGGACATCGGTGGCCTGCCAATTCGATTTAATAGGAGAGAGGACTGCAGTCGCACGGTCTGTACGTTTTAGGTCTAGCCAGCGGTGACCATATTCTCCAAAGAATTCATGTAGACGCTCAGTCTCTATTGCGGTTAATAATTGCGCTTGAGTAGCATTGCTATTGATACCCATTAATCCCGCACGTGTACGAACAGCATCTATATCTGCACGTGCACCACTCAGGTTATTGAGCTTTGCTCTAGATTCAGCTCGTATCAGATATTGTTCAGCCAGCCGTAGTAGAACATGATATTCTGCGCCAGATCCAGAAGCTATTTTATATTTGCTTATCGCATAATATTTTTTATCAGATACTATTTTTTCACTTACCCAGTTAGTTTTCCTTAAATCCACAGTAGGTGTGTTTTCAAAAGAACTGAATACAGCAGCGGGCAGTGTATAATTAGGAATAGCTGTAGGTGCTGTTATGTAATTTAAGCCAAAGGTTGTTACGCCAGTGAGAGTTCCCAATTGTAGGATAACTTCATTACTTGCATTTTGAAAATTTTTGTCTGGTGTCGGCATGCCGTAATCTGCTGACTGCAATACCTTCGTGGCATATAATTCAGCATTCTGATAATCTTTTTGATATAAGTATACTCGAGCGAGTAAGGCGGAGGCGGCTGATTTGTTTGCTCGACCTCTTGGGCTAGCTGTTGCATCATAAGTTGATGTCATTTTGCTTTCAGCATCTTTCAAGTCTGAAATTATCTGATCAAATACCAGTTGTGATGCCGTGCGTGGTAGAGTTGCATCTTCAAGCGCATAAAGATCATCTCTCAGTTGCAAAGGCACATCGCCATATAGATTAACAAGGTAGAAGTATGCATAAGCCCTAAAAAACTTAGCTTCTCCGATCAGCTGGTCTTTTACGGAAGGCGTTAATGTCGTTGATTTATCTAATCCTGATATAGCGTTGTTACTGTTTTTAATCAATTGGTATAAATTTCCCCATAGATTAGCAACAAAGCTGTTTGTATTGAGTACAGAATTACTAGCAAATTCTGCAATACTTGCATCAGTTGCATTATACTGCAAATCATCAGCCGCTATTCCCGTATAAAATGTTGTCATATTGGATATATTGGAAGTCGATATTGTTCCAACGGCGGTAGTATATAATCCTCGGATAACGCTATTTGCTGATGCATCTGATGCAAATGCATCAGCTACACCCACCTGGGTTGGAGGTGCACCTAGATCCACAAATTTTTCACAGGAATTAAACAGGATTGCTCCGTTAGTGAGTAATAGGGATAATATAATTTTATTGTTTAGTTTCATGATTACAAATTTTAAAATTGACAGTTAAATCCAAATACAATTGTACGCAACGGAGGTAGTACTTGACCAATAGTTCCTGTTCCTAGACCGGTAGGACCTCCTTGAACCGTAGTTTCGGTATCCAGTACATATTTGTTTTTTGCCCAGGTAAACAGATTTTGCCCCTGCATAAAAATGCTGCAATTGGACATTTTAAAGCGAGATGTCCAACTTTTAGGTAGGTTGTACGATAGATTGACAGATCTCAGTTTAATGTAGGAGGCATCTCCATAGACAGCATCAGAACTCGTATATTGATTGTAAGAAGTACTTAAAGCTGCACCAGCAGGTGAGGACGATGGTAATGACGGTATAATAGCACCCGGGATATTTGAATTAGGGTTTGTTGGAGACCATCGATCTAACCAATAATCATTCTGATTGACCATTGCTCCAGGTCTTGTATTGAGCATTTTAGTTACACCAAATCGGTGATTAAATTGGAAAAATACGCCCAATTCAATCCCTTTATAAGAAAAAGTGTTATTAAACCCACCGTAGAATGGCGTTCCTAGATCAGCTACATAGCGGTCATCAGGACTGATAACACCATCGCCATTTAAATCCCCATAAGTAGCTTTTCCTGTTGCAGCATCTACACCTTGATATTGGTATAGTCTAATCAGGTTTAAAGGCTCACCAACAATAAAGCTATTCGCATAAAAAGTATTTTCAATTCCAGGGAACTCCTTCAGTTTATTCCTGTAGAATGTAAAGTTAGTGGAGGTTTTCCATGTAAAATTCTCATTTGTAATATTTGTTGAACTTAATTCAAGTTCCAAACCTGTATTTTGGATAAGAGCTGGAAGATTGGCTTTATAACTATTGTAACCTACTTGTGTACTTAAAGTTAGATCTGTGATTTGATCGCTTGATCGATTTCTGAAAAAATTACCAGTGAATAAGATTCGATCCCGTAGAAATCCAAGATCGAGTGCAAACTCCATTTTTTTTGTGGTCTCCCATTTGATATATTCATTGGGAAGAGTCCCAATATTCATGGATGGATTATTTAGGTAAGCCGATGAAGTAGAGTACAGGGGAAGATACATATAGTTTGGTATCTGATCATTCCCTGTCGTTCCGTAACTTGCTCTTAATTTACCAAAACTCAAGAACTGAATATTGTCCTGAACAAAATTTTCTTTGCTAAATACCCATCCAAGTCCTATCGCTCCAAAATTTCCGAATCTATTTTTTGGTCCAAATCGAGAAGAAGCATCTCTTCTAAACGTTCCATTAAATAAATATTTTTCTTTCCAGTCATAGTTTACTTTTCCAAATACAGCATTGTATTTGTAATAAACTAAATTATTGCTCGCCGTAAAAACTCCCGCACCACCTAACGATCCTAAAAGGGCATCGTTACTGTAATTAGAGCCATTGGTGGTCTGCGACCGAGAAGAGTTTTGTTGAAAACTAGTACCCACTAAAGCTGTCAATTTTCCTTCACCAATTGTTTTTACATAATCCAATGTAGGTTCTATGATCCAGTTTTCGGCCTTTGTATTTGCAAAACTAGAAGTTCCTAACGGATTTTGTTGTGTGTTATTTAAGGAAGATATCGGAGTTTGGTTATTTTGATTAAGCTGTGTAATAGTATAACCGAAGTTTGCTTTTGCAGTCAAGCCAGGAATGATTTTATAACTTAAGTTTGCATTTGAAATCAGGTTATTGGTATTGCCAATATATTTTCTTTCCAGGATAGCAATTGGATTATTTATACCTGCCGATGACGGTAACCAATAGTATTTTCCATTATCTCCGTAGATGGGGTAATTTGGAGGTAAATTATATAAAGATGTAACATCTGAAGATGGCATATCCGAATTATCATTAGCGTAGCTGACAGACAATGCCGCATTAAATTTTTTATCAGCGGAGCTGTGGTCCAAGTTTAGGCGGGATGTAAAGCGGCTATTTTTGCTCTCGCCATAAAAAACAGTGCTTTCACGTCGATATCCCGAATTGAAAAAGAAACGTGTTGATTCATTTCCTCCAGACATATTGGCTTGTACATCAGTGATGTGTCCTTTATTTCCAATAAGCATCTTTTGCCAATCAGTTCCTTTATTTTGATCCCATAAAAGTAGATCAGGAGCATTTGCAGCTGTTGGTGTAGTTCCGTCATTGGCAAATGCTTCTTTTCTTAATGTTAAATACTCCTGCAGATTCATCATCGGTATAAAGCGGTTTACTTCAGTAAAACCGGTATTAAAATTAACGCCGATCCGTGTGCGGCCTGCAGTCCCCTTTTTAGTCGTGATCAATACTACGCCATTTGCACCACGGCTACCATATATTGCGGTGGCATCAGCGTCTTTAAGTACGTCGATACGTTCGATATCTGCCGGATTGACCATACTGAAAGGGCTTAGGCCACCTGATGATCCAGAGATACCAAATGAATTTAGATTATCGGTAGCCGGCTGTCCACCATTAAAATTAGTAAAGGGTACTCCATCAATGACATAAAGCGGTATTGATCCTGAAGTTGTTCCGCTTAAAGATGCTTGATTTCTGATTTGAATCTGAACTCCGCCACCAGGTACACCATTATTCTGCGCAATCAACACCCCCGACATTCTACCGGCCAATGCAGCAAGTGGGTTACTAACCGGTTGCGATGCAATATCTTTTGCTGTTATAGAAGCTACAGATCCAGTATTCAGTCGTCTCGTTGTTGTGCCATATCCGATCACGACAACTTCTTCCAAACTTCCTTCAGCAGGCTTAAGTCTGATGGGTGAGACGTTAGCTAAAAGCTGTTTTGCTGAAATTTCAACAGTTTCGTAACCTATGAAAGAGAAAATAATCACAGCATCTGCACTTGGAACTCTGAGGCCCCAGTGTCCATTGGCATCTGTCGCTGTACTATTCTGCATGTCGCGGTATTCTGCTTTTTGCCAGTTTTTTATTATGACTGAGACACCTGCAAGAGGATTACTATTCTCATTTAAAACCTGTCCTGATAAATGTAGTTGATCTTGAGGTTTTTCTTTTACAGCGATAATATTATTATCCAATTGTTCCCAGGTCAGGTTTGTACCCGTCAATGATTTGGAAAGTATTTCATTGATACTTATCTGTTTCTTTATAATATTTACTGTAGCGTTGGGAAGTACCGCTTTACTAAAGAACATCTTGTATTTGCTCTTATTGTTTATTGCGTCGAAGACATCTTCCAGCTTTCCGTTTTGAATTGAAATGTCAATTTTTTCAGTCTGCGAGTAGGCATATCCACTGTCATGCATGGTACTGAGGCAGACTAATAGTAAGGCCAATCGCGATTCCTTTCTTAGTTTAGTAAATTTACTATTCATATGAGTAAGTATTGGTTTGTTAGGTGATTGAGTATGCGTTTGTTTTTTATTTGATTTCAATAAGCTGCTTATCTTTATTCATATAACTAAAAGGTTGGACGATTTGCAGTGCTTTTAAAATGTCATCAAGTTTTTCACGATCAAAAGTTGCAGAATATCTTTGTTTAGCAGTGGATGAGTTCGATATCGTTATTTTGACATCGTAGATACGTTCAAGCTTTTTGACAATTTCAGATAGGGGCTCATCTATAACTGTAATTCGGTTTAACATCCACTCGGTTTCTAAAGCTGAACCATCTTTGTCAGAAATATTAAATTTTTGTATAGCAACTTCTTGATTTGAAATTATCTTTTCAGTTGGAGTTATCGTTTCATGATGCAAAGGTTTGGTTTCTGAGACAATAAACTTTTCTTTAGGACTTAAGATATATTTTTGAGTTTCTTCACCTGATTGAGAAATAGATACTTTTCCATGTATTAACGCTGTTTCCGCTTTACTTTCTCCGACATAATCTCGTACGTTAAAAGCTGTTCCAAGAACACTTATTTGCATTCTCGGAGTATGTATCAAAAAGGGCTTATTCGGATCTTTTGCAACATCAAAATAAGCTTCTCCAATCAAAGTAATTTGTCTATTTGTTGAGTCTTTAAAAGAGGCGGGATAAATTATTTTACTTGAAGCATTAAGCGTTACTTTTGTACCATCTTCCAGTATAATGTGGCGTTGCTGTCCTTTCGCTAGCGTGACTTCGATGTTATTTAATTGTCCATGTTTGGGCCATAATATATAGGTCAGCGCAAAACAGAAGATGGCCGCTATAGCCGTTATTTTTGTGAAATTGATTTGCTTTTTTTCCTTCAAATCTAACTTCTTCAAAATATTTTTACGTATTCTAGCTTTTATGAGCTTTTGTTTTCGCTCTGTAAGTTTATTGATAATATCTGGGCGTGAAGAAAAACTTTCATAAAACTCTTCTACAGTTTCAGAATCTTCTTTACTAGCTTCACCATTTAGGTACTTGTCTATCGACTTATCGAGTTTTGGATTTGGTTCTTGCATTTTGATTAGTACAATGTTCACTTAAGTAGTGTGCATTTTCAGTATGAGTGTACTAGTCAGAAATTATTTTTTTTATAAAGAGCTTATTTACAGTTGAATAAAATTAATATAATGATTAAGAAATTCTGTTTAATCATCATTCTTAATTTATTTATCGATACCCCGAGGTGATTTTTAATGGTATTTGGAGAGTTATCAGTAACATCGCTAATTTCTTTTACGCTTAGTCCCTCCAAATAGCGCATTTTAAATATTTCTTTCCTCTTCTGTGGTAGATGTGCAATCCATTTTTCAATCAAAGATATAAGATCTTTTTCTGCAAATCTGTCGTCTTCGTAGGCTTCTTCAATTTTAAAAAACACATTATTTTCAGCAACTGTTGATTTTATTTTTTTACTCTTTTTGTAGGCCTCAAATATTTTAAATTTTACGCAGGTTATCAGATAAGCTTCAAGATTATGTATTTCTCTATTAGCACAAAACTGCCATAATTCGATAAAAACATCTTGTACTATTTCTTCACAGGTTATGGGATCATCAAGACGCTTAAGAGAAACATTCAGCAGCATAGACCAATAATTATCATACACTACATTAAAAGCCTCCAGATCTCGATCTCGAAGTCGTTTTAGTAACTCATCGTTACTTAATAAGACATTTTTGCTATTTTTCATTTTAGTGTAGTGTAAGTATTGCAGTGGGAGATCCTAAATCTAAGATAGATTTTTAAATACTTTAGTTGTAAAGTTAAAAATAATTATCGATTTAGAATTGTAATTGATGTCATATTGTTAATTTGTTAAAGATTTTCGATTTTTTTAACAAAAAATTGAATATGGTAATTTGTTAAGTTTATCATATTCAATTTTTTATTTACTACTTCAAGGCCTTTAAATATTAATAATAAGCTACATCTGCCATTTGGTAAGCTAGATATCTTTCAACATCCAATGCCGCCATGCAGCCAGTACCGGCAGCAGTGATTGCTTGTTTATATACATGATCTTGAACATCTCCACAGGCAAATACACCAGGTATACTAGTTGCAGTTGAGCCCGGTATAGTTTTTATATATCCGTATTCATCCAAATCGATTTCTCCTTTAAAAAGTGCAGTGTTCGGTGTATGGCCGATAGCAATAAATAATCCAGAAACAGGAATAACAAATTGTTCTTTCGTATTTTTATCAATAGTAAGAACAGCATTGACACCTTTATCATTTCCAAGAATTTCTTTAACTTCTGTATTAAAATATACTTTTATATTCGGCGTACTCATTACACGCGCAAACATAGCTTTAGATGCTTTAAATTCAGCTTTTCTTACCAACATGTGAACTGTAGTGCACATTTTAGCTAAGTAGGTTGCTTCTTCTGCAGCAGTATCTCCAGCACCTACAATTGCAACTTCCTGATTTTTAAAGAAAAATCCATCACAAACTGCACATGCTGAAACCCCAAAACCGTTATATTTTTCTTCCGATTCTATTCCTAGCCATTTCGCTGTTGCACCTGTAGCGATGATAACTGCTTGCGCCATAATTCTTTTCCCTTTGTCTATTTCGATCAAATGCATATTAGCATCTTGAGCGAATTCCACACGTGTTACCATTCCAAATCGTACATCGGCTCCAAATCGCTCTGCTTGTTGCCTCAAGTCATCCATCATTACAGGGCCTGTGATACCTTTTGGATATCCTGGGAAATTATCAACTTCAGTGGTCTGTGTAAGTTGTCCGCCGGGTATCATACCGGTATACATCACTGGTTTTAAATCTGCTCTTGCTGCATATATAGCAGCTGTGTATCCAGCAGGGCCCGATCCAATAATCAGACATTGCACATGTTCTGTTGAGATTTCATTCATAAGTAGAGGACTGTTTTAGTTTGTAATTAATTCAAAAATAGGTTGAATAAATGGAAGATTTTACCATCTTTTAAATTTTAGAAAAAATTATGAAATGTAATCATTATTACATTAAGTTGCTGAATATTTTCTTGTTTAATATAGATTTAACAATTAATTATTCTGTTAAAGTGAAAGTGTTTTGATATAATTTTTGATTTTATGGATATTTGATTTAAGTTTTAAATCTCGTAAAAGAGTTGTTAGCCAATTCGAAAATTACTATTTGCCAGTAATTATATCTGAAAATATAAACAATAAAAGATTTTGATAATGAAAGAAAAAGAACAGATTTCCGTGTTTGATATGTTTAAAATTGGTATTGGGCCATCGAGTTCCCATACTTTGGGTCCATGGCGTGCCGCACAGTATTTTATTAGTGCTTTGGTCAAAATAAATCAACTGGAAAACGTGTGTGGCCTTGTTGTTAATCTTTATGGTTCTTTAGCAAAAACAGGATTAGGACACGGGACTGATGTTGCTATATTACTCGGTTTATCTGGTGATGATCCTATCATATTTGATGTCGATGATGTCATACCTAAATATAATAGGATTAAAGATAATCGCGAACTCTTTTTGAAAGGCTTACATCCGATCGAGTTTGATTATCAGAATAACCTCATTTTTCATTGGAATGAAATTAATGACTTTCACCCAAATGGGATGTCATTTGTTGCTTTCTTTAATGACGGTTCAGCATTTTGCGAAAACTATTATTCTATAGGAGGAGGCTTTGTTGTACAAATAGAAGAAAAATCAATTGTTACTTCAAAAGTCGATTTGCCATATCCTGTTGACACGGCAGCAGATTTAATCAACTGGACTGATAAATTAGATTGTAAAATATCAGAATTGGTTTTTAAAAATGAATTGGTTTTGAGAGATGAAGCTTCTACACGAAGTAAAATGGATGATATCTTCCATGTATTCAGTGCTTCTGTCTATAAAGGCTGTCACAGTTTTGGAAATCTTCCTGGAGGATTAAATGTTCAAAGGCGTGCCGGTGAATTAAATAAGAAATGGTTAAAGGCTAGTAGTTATACTAATTTCGACAGTTGGATTAAGAAAATTGGTATCGGTGATAAGTCTTTTGAGTCAATCTTAGATTGGGTAAGTTGTTTTGCTCTTGCTGTTAATGAGGTCAATGCTTCCTTTGGACGAGTGGTCACAGCACCAACAAACGGATCTGCAGGTGTTATTCCTGCAGTGCTTTTATATATGATTATATTTCGAAATAAATCGGAGCAATCATCCATTTATCAATTTTTGGCAACTGCATCAGAAATTGGATCAATATTTAAGAAGGGCGCTACTATTTCTGCTGCAATGGGCGGATGTCAAGCTGAGATTGGAGTATCTTCTGCTATGGCTGCTGGTGCATTGACCGAATGCTTGGGAGGAAGTACCCGACAGGTAATCATGGCCGCAGAAATTGCTATGGAGCACCATTTAGGTTTGACCTGTGATCCGATAGGTGGTCTCGTACAGATTCCTTGTATAGAGCGAAACTCAATGGGAGCCATTAAAGCCATTTTAGCCAGTCAACTGGCATTAAATTCAGATCCTAAGCATGCAAAGGTAAGTCTTGATGCTGTAATAGCTACTATGTGGGAAACAGCAATTGATATGAATTCCAAATATAAAGAAACCGCAGAAGGTGGCCTTGCTAAGAAAGTTCCAATTAGTCTCGCGGAATGTTAACTGAAAATAGGGAGAAAGTTTGCAGGAAAGAACTCTTACGTAAAGGGATATCAGTCATTAAAGCAATTTATAGGTGATGATGCCTGACATCCTTTCTAATTAAGTGTCATGCTCATCATTAGTTAGCCAATCTTTTGAGAATAAGAAATTTGTATTTAGAAGATCTTTAGGATGTTTATTTAGACCTTTTGCATACTCTAAAAAAGTAGTGAAATTAAAGTCCTTTCTTCCATTTTCGATATTACTAATGTTACTTTTTGTTAAGTCGCAGCGTGTTGCCAATTTGTCTTGACTCAGGCCAGCTTTTTTACGGTTGTATCGTAAGAAAACTCCTATTTCAGATAGCCGGTTTAAATCTCTTTTCTCGTTCATAGCGTAAGTAATCAATGAGCTTTATATTTTGTAAATAATTATGTTATCCATGTATTGTAATTATACCTATTCATTTCTTACGCAAGGGCTGGAGAAGCTAAAGAAATTGCGGTTATTACGAAATTAGGTAATACACTGCGTAATCAATAGGGCAATTACGTACTTCCGAATAAATTATGGTAAGCGAAATAATTTGAGCTTACCTGTCGAATAATTTACGGTTTTATAGATAATAGGAATTAAATATTTCTGTTCCAAAGCTTTATTGCATAGCAATCTTGCGTACCATTGAAAAGAAGAAATTACAATAAATGACCATCGATCTATAGGGAGAAAACTTTAGTTTTCTCCCTTTTTTATGCAATCTGTTCCTTTAGATTGGGTATGCTGTTTCACTTTTAGTTTCCGATAGAACAAAATAAGTTTGTACGGTGTTCACATGTGGGAGTACAGCTAAGCGGTATCTTAAAAATTCGTGATAGGCCTGCATATCTTTAGTTGCTATTCGAAGCATAAAATCATAAGATCCAGCCATCTGGTAGCATTCCATAACTTCCGGAAATTTAATAACTTCTTGTTCAAATTCATTTAAAACTTCGGCTGTATGTGCTTTTAAGAATACCTGTGAAAAAGATATCAGACCCATGTTTACTTTTTGCCGGTCAAGAATAGCGACAACTTTTTTAATGTAGCCCTGTTGTTTAAGCTTTTTAACACGTTCATGTATAGCCGCTATAGATTTGTGCAGTCGAAATGCCAGTTCCTTATTGCTAAGTGTAGCGTCATGCTGTAAAATTTTTAATAGTTTGGTGTCGGTTTCATCTAACATCATTTTGTGTTTTTTATTGATATTAATATTTAAAATTGATTGATTCTGTAATATTTCTTAAATATATTATTATTTGGATAAAATTTATTGAATTTATCTTTTTGTAGTGACTATTATTTTGTTTTATATCAATTTTGCTGATGATATTAAATCTTCAGTTATTGTAGGTTGATATTATTTAAAATAGTGTATCATGAATAACGAATTGATGTTTAGTAAATGTTTGTCTCCCGAGCTTGATAGTAGATTTAAACATTTGTGGTGTTTAGTAGGAAACACACCTATGCTGGAATTGCAATACAACTATAAAGGAAAGGCAGGAAAGATTTATGTAAAATGTGAAAATTACAATCTTACAGGAAGTATCAAAGACCGTATGGCACTGTATATTATGTATAAAGCCTATATGAACTGTCAGATCCAACCTGACGATGTTATTATAGAAGCCACTAGCGGTAATACCGGTATTTCTTTTTCTGCTATTGGCAAAGCTTTAGGACATCAGGTGAAAATTATTATGCCCAATTGGTTGAGTAAAGAACGCATTGATATTATAAAAAGTATGGGCGCAGATATTCAGTTGGTTAGTAAAGAAGAAGGTGGCTTTTTGGGGAGTATTGAATTAAGTGAAAAACTAGCTCGGCAAGGAGGGGTGTTTTTGCCCAGACAGTTTGAAAATCAATTCAATGCCGAAGCTCATGAATTAACGACCGGTCGTGAAATTGGTTTACAGTTAGCCTCGCAGGGTTTAGTTGCAGATGCTTTTGTTGCTGGTGTTGGCACGGGAGGAACGGTTATGGGGGTAGGCCGTCATCTTCGTAGCTTAAATCCTCATGTAAAGATCCATCCTTTGGAACCCGCTGAAAGCCCTACGATGTCAACCGGATATAAGGTTGGATCACACCGTATTCAGGGTATTTCAGATGAATTTATTCCAGCTATTGTGAAGTTAGATGAACTGGATGAGATTGTTTCAGCTTCAGATGGTGATTCTATTATTATGGCCCAAAAATTAGCAAAAGAACTGGGTTTGGCCGTAGGGATTTCTTCAGGAGCGAATGTGATTGGAGCTATTAAATTAAAAGAACAATTAGGGGAAGAAGCTGTTGTTGTCACCTTATTGTGCGATGATAATAAAAAGTACTTAAGTACAGATTTAGTAAGAGAGCAGCCAGCTGCTGCAGGTTATATTTCTACCGATCTTTCTTTCACTGGGTTTAGCCCGATCAGTAGATTAGCAAAATCTCTCTTTACTATTGAGTGTGTATAAAGATTGTTTCAGTCTAATCGCGTATTAGACATCTGTTTATGTTAAGTAGAATCTGGTACAATGGGAGAAATCCCATTGTAATCAGATTTAATCAATTAGTAACCTGTCACCCGGCATTATAATTTAATTATTTATGAAAAGTTTTATTGTAAAATTATTACTTTTAATAGTTCTTCTTCCAGCTTTTGCGCATGCGCAGGAGGCAGATACTTTATTAAAGATGGACGAACTGGAGTTTGTTGATGGTGGTATTTCTGAAGCCTCGACAGATTCTGTCGTTGTTGATACTGCACAGAATCTTAAGAAAACCGTTGCGGTATTTACAGCAGAAGAACATCCAGAAGGAGAGTCCCTTCTTGGAATATTTTTAGCAGGATTATTAGGCGGTTTTACTGCCTTATTGATGCCCTGTATTTTCCCCATGTTACCGCTCACAGTCAGTTTTTTCACAAAGGGAAATCAAAATAAATCGCAATCTTTTATTCGTGCTTTATTTTATGGTATTTCTATTATTGTTATTTACGTTGTGCTTGGATTAGCGGTAACGATGATTTTTGGTTCGGATGCCCTTAATGCTTTATCAACGAACGGTATCTTTAATTTTTTCTTTTTCTTAATGTTGGTTGCTTTTGGGGCTTCTTTTTTGGGGGCATTTGAAATTAATCTACCAAGTTCATGGGTAAATAAAATGGATGCAAAATCTGATAAAGGCGGATGGGCTGGTATATTCTTTATGGCAGCAACGTTAGCTTTAGTATCTTTTTCTTGTACCGGACCTATTATCGGCACTTTATTGGTACAGGCGGCTACAAGTGGAGCTTTGTTGGGTCCGGCTATAGGTATGTTTGGATTTTCTTTTGCATTAGCTATACCTTTTGCCCTTTTTGCATTATTTCCTAGTGCTATGAAAGCCATGCCTAAATCAGGTGGTTGGCTTAACAGTGTTAAAGTTGTTTTAGGATTTTTAGAATTGGCATTCGCATTGAAATTTCTTTCTAATGTTGATTTAGCTTATCACTGGAACTGGTTTGATCGTGAAATATTTTTGTCTTTATGGATTGTTATATTTGGTTTAATGGGACTGTATTTACTTGGGAAAATCAAATTTTCTCATGACAGTAATCTTCCACATCTGTCAGTCCTCCGTACTTTCATTGCTATTATTGTACTATCCTTTACGGTATATATGATTCCTGGATTATGGGGTGCTCCGTTAAAATCAATATCTGCTTTTTTACCACCACAAAGTACGCAGGACTTTGATTTAAATCAAGTATCATCAGGTAGCGCTCCTCATGCAACAGATGTTTCGAAACGCAAATATTCAGATTTATTTCATGCACCGCTTGGCTTAAATGTGTTTTTTGATTACGAGGAAGGTATGGAGTATGCTAAAACCCACAATAAAATGGTTATGCTTGATTTTACAGGCCATGCCTGCGTCAATTGTAGGAAAATGGAAGCCAATGTGTGGACTGATCCTCAAGTTCTTTCTTTTTTAAGAGGTAATGTCGTTATCATCCAACTTTATGTTGATGACCGCACTGAGCTTGCTGTTGAAGATCAACAAAAAACGAGTTCGGGAAAATTGTTGAAGACAATTGGAAGTAAGTGGAGTTATTTACAATCGAGTCAGTTTGAATCCAATTCACAGCCTTTTTATGTGCTTATGAATTCTGCAAACCGTCAGGTTTTGGTTAAACCAAAAGGTGCTGATTATGATGCTACGACTTATCTAGCTTATTTAAATGAAGGTTTGACAGCATTTACTTTGGCCAAATAATTAAAGTTAACAGAGTTGATCTCTCAAATTTTATTTCGATAAGATTGGTCTATATTCGAAAGTGTGCTAACGGGATATCGGCCGTTTAGCAGACTTCAGTCATAAAAGAAAGCAATCTCTAAGTAAGGGATTGCTTTCTTTTATTGTTTTTATGATTGCATACTCATCAAAGAGTTATCTTATGATTTTTAGGTAAAGTTGTGCCTCCATTATACCCGCGATCAAAGCGCCATTTACTTAATCTGCTAGGATCAATTTCTAATTCATGGGTTGCTCCTTCTACAGATCCTTTGTGATAAGAAAGCACAACAGCCATTTTCTTGAAAGAATCATCAAGTACTCTTCTCATAATTGAACAAATTTAAATCTATTTTTTTTAAATCTGTCTCCACTCAAGGGTAGCAACTCCATTTTTTTTATAAGATCAAATTGATTACATTTAGCTTCAGCTAATTCTAGCTACAAATCAATTTAAGTTTTTAGATTAATTGACGTTAGCAGTAATTACCAATATTCACTTCAAAATATAAAACACAAACCAATGGGAAAATTTTTCAATGATGAACAAGCAATATTAAAAGGAGTTCCTAAGTACAGACTATATTTAATGAGAATACTCTTTGTTATAACCTTTCTGTTTTTGGGTCGTGACGCTTGGACAGAAATATTCACACACAATGGGCAATGGAAACCACTTGACGGTGTAGCTTATAGCTTTTGGGCAGCATACTCAACCCTAATGATTTTAGGATTAAGGCAACCCCTTAAAATGGCACCTTTATTATTACTGCAATTTTTTTACAAATTAATTTGGTTAATCGCAGTTGCTATTCCAGCATATAGAAACAATACCTTTGATGAGGTAAACGCATTTACCATTATATTTATAGTTGGCGTTGTCTTGGATATTCTTATAATTCCATGGAAATATGTTTTCAGAAATTATTTCGCTATAAAAGGAATTTGACCAATATTACTGCTAACAGCTTTAGGTAATGGCGGTTTCAGCCTTAAATTGAAGTCAATTTTTAAAATCAACATTTGTACTACGCAAAGCAACTGAACGTTGGTAGCAACTATGGATAAAATCCAAAGAAATAACAAAAAAACCTTTGAAAAGTTCGAGGTTATATGAAGAGTTCAAGAGTTGAAAAATCCTGCCGACTTCAATATCCATTCGTGAAAAAGCAAACCATTTTTTGCCTAGGTCATTCAGTGAAGCTCAGATATGGTAAAGCTCCGTATTATTAAAAATCGGTCGTGAGTATCGGAGAAAATGTCAATGGGAGGATATCGACTATTGAACCGTTGCAGACCGCACCGTAGTTGATTACTAATAGTCTTAGTGTAGATTGTTGCAGTTACATTATCCTTGCGTTTGCCTAATAAGGTCAGTACCGTATCGTCCACATAATTATCCAGAATAATAATAGAGCTTTTGGTATTTTGAATAATATCTGACTTCACCTTTTTCTTGACACGCTTTCATAAATAATTTAAATATGGGTTAATGCCAATCAAAATTGCAGTATCTACACTATTTTGCGTGAGGAATTCTTGCTAATTTGCCACATTTAGGACAATTGTTAAAGATTATTTTAGTATGATCATTAGAAAAAATACGTTCGGCTGTATTTTTATAAAAGTCTTCAGCTCCATCTTTTAGGAAAGATAGGGCCACACTATCTTTAGTAAGCCATCCAGCTTTATGATAGATCTTCGACATTTTGGCCTGATCCGTATTATTTTCAATCTTCAACAATGAATGGATGTGCTTGTAAGCAAGCTTGTCCTTTGGAGTCATAAGATGAAGATAGTAAGTAATAATGTAGTTTTGAATTTCTGGATCTATCATGATCATAAATCTTATTTGCTAAACAATTTCATTGTAGTCTATATCGCATCATTTAATCTTTTATAATAAAATTCTTAAACAGTTAGTGTTGTTATTTAATAACGATTTTGCTTTAATGTGTATTACATTGTTTTGTTAGATAAATTTGAATTTACCTTGACACTTTTCTAACCAATCCACTCTTTAATCATCAGTGCCAATAAAAAATATATTGCAAATGCAGTACATGTAGCACTTATTACTTTTAGGTATTTCATATTTCCAGCTTTATCGTTTCTTAAGAGGTAGAATGAACAGTGATGCAGCAGCACCTATACCGCCACCAATTCCACCGCCGGTGAAGATGAGTAACAAGGGTTTCAGTGCGATTGCGATGTGATATCAGAGAAGTTTTTCTACAGTGCTTTCTTTTATACTATTAATTTCAAGGGTGGTACAATCTCTGGCAATGTGTCCTTTATGAATATAGATATAAGCTGTACATGAGCTACAGGAAGGATAATGCGTATATTGAGTTGTTCAGCGGAATCTTCCGAGATGAATGCTTAAACACCAATTGGTTCCTTTTTTTGAAAGCTGCTAAACAGAAAATTGACGACTGGAGACAAGAATATAATACTTTCAGATCCCATAGCTGTTTTGGGGATTTAATATCTGATATATTTATTGAAAATCAGATCAAAAATAGCAAATTTTTCTACTTTGAAATATTCCTTAAGTTGGGAGGAGGTCACTTATAAACAACAAATAAATCAGAAAGAGATGTAAATCTTTCTGATTTATTTGTTGTTTTAAAGTTTAACGGTGAATTGTTTAGCTTTAAGCTTTTATTTAATCATATCTACCATCATAGTTATTTCTATGGGAATAAAATCATTTGCATCATTTGATCCAATGATTTTAAATCTAATTTGACCATTTTTATCGATGATAATTTTGGTTGGTAAACCAGTAATTTGAAAAGCGTCACTGACAGCATACTTTTTTGTATTCTTATCTTTTTGATCTACTAATACATCGAAAGTGAAATTGCGATCATCTATAAATTTCCTTAATTTTTCTGTAGGATCTTCTGTACCGCGTTCTGAAGTATTGATAAACAAAAATGCTACAGATGAATCATTTTTATATTTATCTACAGCTTTTTGCATTCCGGGAAAGGAATTGACGCATGGTCCACACCATGTCGCCCAAAAATCTAATATTATTGTTTTTCCTTTTAAACTAGCCAATGACACTTCTTTTCCGCTAAGATCTTTTAATGAAAAGTTAGGAGCTTCTTCATTAACAAGTTTACTTTTTAAATGATTTCTGTAATCTATTGTCAATTCTGAATAGATTTCTTTCATGCAGTCAGAGAGATTAGTCTTATTTACTAATAAACCTTCTACTATTTTTGGAATGGAAGGGATACCACTGGTTGTTTCTTTAATGGCATTGTAGCTATTTTTCAGTGTTTTACAATCATTGTTTTTTGCAGCTTCAATTGCTAAAAGACGATCCAAATAAGTAAAATCATTGCCTTGGAAATGTTTTTTTATTTCCTCGGCCATGACTACTTTTTCACTGTAATTGGGTTTTTTCGAAAATACACCAATGGCATTATTATAGGCAATCGAACCTGTTGGGAATTTTTGACCGGCTAATTTTTGCAAAGAATCTACTTTAGCGGGTGCATTTTTCATACGATAAAAGCTGATGGCCAAAGATAACTGATCTTCTTGATCACTATTGACTAGACGTTGCAATTCGCGGTCCGAAGCAATACTATCTTTGCTATCCATTAATCTTTTTAAAATTTCTTGCCTGCTTTCTTGTGCTACAACACAAATAGACATAAATAGGAGGAGGATACTAAATAAAGTTTTTTTCATGATATACTATTGTTTTTTAATTATTTAAAGATTGTTTTGATAATGTGAATTTTTTAAAGGTTATCCTGCATACCAGGATTTGCTTCCAGCACACCTCTTGGAAGACGTAAGGTTAGGCGGAGTGGATCTAGCGTGAATGTTTCTTTTTCGGTACCTGTTTGACCGTCATATATGACATGCTTATATGTTTTATCGGTAAACAATGGATCTGATGAAAGTCTTCTCATATCAAACCATCGATGACCAAAAAGGGCAAATTCACGTGTGCGCTCATCAATGATAAATTTGATCAAGTCATCTTTTGCAAGTGGTGGTACTACAGCTTCAGATTGTGGCATTCGCATCTTTCTGAAATTGGTTACTGTTAGATTTGCTTGCTCTAAAAGTCCCGAGCGTGCTTCACATTCCGCTTTCATGAGCTCCATATCGGGCATTGTAATACCTTGTCCTACTTGTGACCCGAATGGACCAGTTCTGCGTTTTATACCCGCAACTGGAAATACGCCTGTACCTTGGAAAGGAGTATTACTGAAAGCCTTGAGCCTTTGATCATTCGTCGAGTAGAGTTTATATACCCAAGGAGCTAACAATACATTGTTTGAAGATGATACCCATTGTGATATGCTGACTCTGACGTGGAGATCCTGTTTATTGTTAAAGCCTGTTGATACGGACCATGATGGATTGAGGAAGGTCTCGTTATAATCATAAAGACCGTGCTCAAAACTTGTCGGCAGATGGCTCTTCGCTATATTGATCCACTCTAAAGCTGCTTTATAATCTGCCATAAACCAATATATTTTTGCCAAGGTCATCTCAGCAGCTGCACGACACATCCGAAGGCGGTGAGGTACATTGATCGGTACTTCTGGAATTGCTTCTTTTAGATCTCCAATCATACTGTCATAAACCTCTTGGACAGTAGCCCTTGTGAAAGAAGTCTGCGCTACATCTGCAAGTTTTATTAGAGGTATACCCAAGTCACTTGTTGCAGTTTTAGAATTATACGGTTTACCATAATAATTGACGAGCATCATATTGAAGTAAGCACGGGAGGCTTTTGTTTCTGCAACTAGGCTACGCTTATACTCCGTGCTCCCTTCTTGAGAATCCATTACTTCATTGATGACCTTATTATATATATAAATGTTTTTTATGGGATCTTGTAATTCTGACGCACTTTGTTCTTGCTCATAGATGTCTGATTCCCAACGGAAAAGTCGTTGAAATCTCAGGTTTGATGCATTAAAATAGGTTGATATTGTTGCAGCATCATCTGCTAATATAATGGATGGAACATCAAATCCGATAGATTGCGAACCGTAAAGCATGTTTTCATATTCAAATGTTTTACTTGCTATTAGACTCCCTTTAGGAGCAACTTCTAAAAAGTCTTTTTTACAGGAGCTTACTAGTATAGCTATCACACATAGTAAATTATATTTGTTTATTTTTCTCATTGGTTAACAGGTTAAAAGGATAAATTGGCTCCGAAAGATATGGTTTGCTGACCCGTACGTAA
The DNA here is from genome assembly GCF_025961315.1 of Sphingobacterium kitahiroshimense. NCBI lineage: Bacteria > Pseudomonadati > Bacteroidota > Sphingobacteriia > Sphingobacteriales > Sphingobacteriaceae > Sphingobacterium > Sphingobacterium kitahiroshimense. The sequence goes on from NZ_JAOQNK010000001.1 coordinate 5,169,252, forward strand.
GGTTCTTGTACCTCCAAATGATCCAAGTCCTTGAAATTCAGGGTCAATTCCAAATTTGTTGGCTTTCCAGAACATGATATTGCCGATTTGACCAAAGATACGTAAGTCGTTGATCAAAACTTTTTTCAATAAGTTTTGAGGTAGGTTATAACTTAAAGTGATATCTCTAATTTTTATAAATGATGCATCGATTACATTGGTATGCCCTAGCATGTAATAGAATGTACTTCTACGGGAACTATTGAGACTCGTGTTACCAACAAAGGAAGGAATATCTGTATTTTTTTCATCTCCAGGTGCTTTCCAACGATCAGCAAAATCGGCATGAAAATTATTTTGAAATGAATTTACGGTTGAATATCTCGAGTTGACATCTCTGCGCATTACGTGACCTGCGTTAAATACCATATTCAACTGTAGACTCCAGTTGTTGTATCTAAAATTATTGTTGAACCCACCAGACCATTTTGGTTGTGTGGTACCCATGTAACGGATATCATCGGGCTTTGACACGTTAGGCGTTTTAGTCGTACTGCCGTCGTTCAGCTTGATGAGTGGATCACCAAGTTCGTCAAGACCCATATAGTCATAGGCGAATAGGGCATAGGCAGAAAATCCTTGTACTGTGCGTTCACTCACTTTACGTGCTCCAGTCGTGATGCTGTTGGAGTTATAAGATTTGGTTACTTTGTTTGTATTGTAAGCTCCGTTCAAAACCGTGCGCCACTGAAAATTCGCGGTTTTAATGTTGATTGTTGTTAATGACAATTCGATACCTCGGTTTTTTAGCGAACCCGCATTTCCTAAAATTGTTGTAGCACCTGCTGCTGCAAATGGATTAACTAGCATCATATCCAAAAGATCTTCTGTGTTTTTCCAATAAGCGTCTACGGATCCTGATATCCTGTTATTGACCAATCCAAAATCCAATCCGAAATTGGTGTTTTTAGTTAATTCCCAGGTTAATTGTCTATTTGCAGGGCTATTGATCGTAAATATGTTACCTTGTGACACAGTGAAACCAGATGGAACACGTGCCAAAAGTATGTCGCGGGATGATGCTGTCCCTGGCGATGGTGAATTGCCGGTTATTCCATATGTCGCACGAAGTCGGAGACTGTTTAACCAAGAGATATCTCGCATAAAGGATTCTTTTTGCAAATTCCAGACCCCGCCGATACTGTAAACAGGTTTATTCTGTGCTGATTTATCTTGTCCAAATAAATTTGATTTATCTATTCTCCAGCTGGCATTCAATCCGTATTTTTCTAATAATGTGTAGGTTAATGTTGAATAAAAAGAGATTAATCTGGTGTCGAGATTCTGAATCGAATACGTGTCTGGCGAATAGAATGCAAAACCTCCTGTTGTTGGATAAAGTGCGCCAGAAAGTGTTCCTGAAGAAAGTGTTTTATAGTCAATCATCTGAACTGTATTGAGATTGTCGTCAAATCCACGTGTGAGTTGATTGACAAGATCTGTGTTGAGTGATTGAATTTCATTACCTGCAAGTACGGTAAGCTGATGCTGGCGACCATTAAAGTTTTTATTATAAACCAACTGATTGCGAGCTGTGTAATCCTCGCGTGAGGTGTTGACTTGTCTTAATCTTCCGCCGTTGATTGGGAACATATAGTTTACGCTTCTCGTGTTTGGGTTTTGAAGCGCATAGCTTAATACTTCTTTTCTTACTTCAAATGCTTTTTGATCTTCAAACTGTTTAGATTCTGTTTTTCCTTTGGTATAACTGTATGTCCCTTCAAAAGACAGACCTTTATAGACGTCTATTTTTAGTCCTGTATTGAGTCTAATGGCCAATCCATTTATATTAGTATATCCAAATCCCGGTTCATTAAGTGGGACATAGCTTAAATCTATTTTTCCACTTTCCTCCGTCTTTTGTCGTAACTCGTCTGTAAGTTGTCTCCAGGAAAGATCAATAGGATTGCCTAAATTATCATTGAAAAGTTGGTAAGGAGTAAATCGGCTATCAAAATTAGCCCACGGCTTGCTTTTTGAGATATTATTGGTTGCATCGGTGACCAGATATAAAGATACCCTTTTTCCAAATTTAAAATCCTGACGCAAGTTTAGTTTAAAAATATCACTGCTGTTGTCCGGTCTGTTATTGATTCCCTTGCTACCGGTGTAGTTAAAAGATCCATAAAAAGCATAATTATCGGTTCCTCCGCTCGCTGAGATAGCGTGATTTTGGACGACCGAATTTCGATAGAAATTATTGGAGATTTGACGCCTGTTGTCTAACAAAGACATGCTGTCTAAGAGACGATCGGACTCTTGCTGTGTAATCAGATTGCGACTTAAATTATATAAGGCGAGTTCGTGAGGAGCAACAATTGGGGTTGTGTTGTTATTGATACTGGTCCAATTAACTATTTTTGCATCGAAGGTTTCTTTTGCTGCTTGTATAAAACGCTTGCTATCCAGTACGGGTAGATAATCTAAATCGGGACGAGATTGGAGCCTTACAAAATTGCTGTACTGCACTTTGAGTTTACCATTTCCTTTTTTACCATTTTTTGTCGATATCACAATGACACCATTAGCGGCTCTTGAACCCCAGATCGAAGCAGCAGTTGCATCTTTAAGTACATTTACCTCTAATACATCATTGGGATTTATTAAGCTGATATCATCGTAAGGAACTCCATCAACAACAAATAAGGGAGATCTGCTGGTTGTTGATACCCCGAATCCACCAATATTGACGGTACTACCTACAGTGGTGAGTCCGCGGATCTGGAAAGGATCTGCATTTGGAGCATTATTGACTGTCAATCCGGGAATCAAACCGTCAAGACGTTGGATGACATTCATCGTTCCTACTCGGTCGTTATAGATTTCCATATCTGGCTTGGATATGGCGCCTGCGATACGTTCGCGTGCGATGCTTTGGTAACCTGTATTGACGGTTACATTTACCTCGTCCACATTGTTGATCGCAGAGACGAGTTGGACCGTAAGCGAAGCATTGTTTGTCATTCCACTGTTGTATGGTATTTGCTGTGTAATATAACCTATGTAGGATATTAGTAACACATCCTGATTGCTGATAGTGATGGTAAATGTTCCGAGTTCATTAGTTGTTGCGGACTGGGGTTTATTACGGACAAGAACGGAAGCTCCTGCTAATGGTTTGCCCTCAGCATCGGTTACTTTACCTCGCAGGGTCAGTAAATCACTTTGGCTACTGCGCTGTTGATTGGAGCGAGGTGTTGCGTCAGCCCCTTTATCTATCAAAAATACCGTCTTATTGCCGATGCGATAGCCAAAGGGTTGGTCTTTGAAGACCTGATTCAAAAAATCATTGATGGCGATGTTCTTTACAGATATCGTTACAGGTTTCGCTTTTTCCATCAACTTAGTGTCTCCAAAAACCGAATAACCAGTCTGCTTTTTCATCTTTTCAAAAACTTCTGTCATCGAGATATTTTTGGCTGATAGTGTAATGGTTTGCGCTATCAGATTCGAAGATTGACAAATTATACATAGGAACATGCTTAAAGTTGCTATGGTATACATGGATGACAATTTCTTTCTGAAACGAGACAGACGCTCTTTTAGAGTAATTTTTTTTTGCATAATTATATTATGATTAGGTTAATTTAAAATGTACTATATCTTATGCCTGATTTATTAGGTGTGGTTAATATAGGCCTGTTTTTACTGGCTAATTTGATTTGTTTTTTTATTTAGATCTTACGGTCAACCTCCTTTCTTGATCAAGGTTGAAGATTATTCCCGATCCACTTAAAGCTTCTAGGACGTCTCCTAAATTTTCTTCGCGGCTAATCTCTCCAAAAAATGTTACGTTTGGTATCTCACCCCTATATTCCACAGTGATATCATACCAACGTTCAAGTTGATTCATGATCTCTTTAATATCACTGCCTTCAAAATTAAATAGACCGTTTTTCCATGCGATTTCTTTTGTTACATTGACATGATTAAGTATTTTTGGCGATACATCAGTATTTGTATTTGTTACACGGGCCTGTTGATTAGGAGCGAGCTGATAAACCTTATTTTTATAATGTATAGCGACTGCTCCTTCTATCAAGGTAGTATTGATATTGGACTCATCACTATATGCATTAATGTTGAAGTGTGTACCTAATACTTCAACGGACATCCTATTTTGGACTTCTACTATAAAAGGCATTTTCTTATTTGGAGCTACTTCAAAATAGACCTCACCTGTAATTTGAACTTTCCGTGTACTGCCCACAAAAGTTACTGGAAAACGAATGGTACTAGCGGCATTGAGCCATACTTTAGTACCATCGGAAAGCATCATTTGATATTGTCTGCTTTTTTCCGTACGAACAGTATTAATGACATTATTATTGACATTTGCGTCATAACGTAAAGTGCCGTTCTCCACAAAAGCTTTAATTCCGTTTTCAAGATAAATTGTACCATTTTGTAGTGTGTCCAGTAATACTGATTTTCCATTTTCAAGTTCTAGAATAGCACCATTTTTTCCAGGCTGAATATTTTGGTTGCTATATCTTATATTTATGTCGGCTACGTTTGTGGAAGATATATAATCGCCTATTACAAATGTGAAAATTAAAAGTGCAGCAGCGGCACTAATGATTAAAAAACGTTTAATTTTTTGTGATTTAGCCGGTACGATTATATTTTTACCCTTTATTGTTTCCTGGCATTTTTTCCATGCTGCTGATTTGTCGTATTTTTTGATCTCTTGGATATCATTAATAAGATAGTTTTCATCTTTAAACCTATTGTATATCAACTTATTTTGCGCGGAAGCATTGATCCAGGTGGTCAGCTCTTTCTTTTGCTGTGGATCAATTGTGCTGTTAAAATCCATAAACAGCAGTTTGGCAATATATTCAGGGTTTTGGTTCATGTCCTCAGGTATCTTTTATATAAAGACGACAAACCAAATAAAATAACCTAAAGAATCTGATTATTTTTTTATAAAATTTTGAAAAAACTCAATGTTCTTTAATAAAATGTGAAATGAAGTCAGCGCAATTAGATTTTTTGGATCAATTTTTATCTTTAATAAGTGAATAGCTCGTATTTTTTGATTTCGAATAGATTGAGGAGATAAATTAAGTTCAGATGCGACCTCAGATGTGGATTTTCCTTCAAAAAAGATAAGTTTGAAGATGGTTTTACATTTAGGAGGAAGAGTTTCTACGTTCGCGATTATTAATCCAATCACACGTACATAGGTTTCTTCTCCTTCCAGCATGTTCTCTGCGCCAAATAAATGACTAATAGTTTCTTGTTCAGGATTGAATGTTTTTTTTTGTTTTTTTAAATGATCGAGACATGCATTTCTGACAGAAGTAAAAATATAAGAAGAAATATTGTTAACACGGATATATTGGCGTTTTTGCTCCCAAAAATTTGTCAAAACATCCATGACAATATCTTCTGCAGCTATGCTATCTGCTAATATTTTTCCTGCAAAAAGACATAATTGTACATAATGACTATCAAATAAATATTTGAATGCTTCTTCTTGGTCATGGTCAAATTTATCATTCCAAGTTTTTAGGTTCCAAATAATTGTTGCCACAATTTAATTTTCTATAAATGATCAGATTAAAAATTGAAAACTATCCTTTTAAAAGGAAGTGATTTTTTTGTTCCTTTAAGCTTAATAATTTTAAATGATCCACCTAATCTATATGCTTTTTTATGATCAAAAAAATACTATTCTTCTAGTTTAACTATTTAGGTAGATTTGTTAAATCAATATTTTTCAATAATCAATGAGATTATTGAAAAATTGGTCACAATTATTTAACAGTGCTAAGGTATACTTTTTTTTATCATTTTTAATTTTTTATATATAAAAGGTTATTAGGTTGTGCATGTCATGGAAGAATTGATGTTGTTTAAAGGTGTCTAACCATAGAAAATTCGCGTTGATAATGGGTCAAAGTTTATCTCAAAGGAAATGGATCGATTTTTCTAATTTACAATGCTCATGAAATTGGGAGGTAGTCAGTTTTTGGGAATTCTTATTTCATGAATAATTCAAAATGTGGGTTGATGCCAATCAAAATTGCAGTATCTACACTGCTTTGCATGAGGGGTTGTTGCTAGCTTGCCACATTTGGGACAGTTGTTGAAGATGATTTCATTATAATGATGAGAAAAAATGCGTTCAGCTGTATTTTTATAAAAATTCTTAGTTCCATTTGTTAGCAGAGATAAGGCCACATTATCTTTAGCAAGGCATCCAACTTTATGATAGATTTTCGACATTTTGTCGTGATCATTATTATCTTCAGCTTCAACAATGAATGGATATGCTTGTAAGCAAGTTTCTCCTTTGGAGTCATTAGATGAAGATAGTAAGTAATAATGTAGTTCTGAGTTTCCAAATCTATCATAATCATTAATCTTATTTGCTAAACAGTGTTAGGATGTGTTAAAAAACTAAGCGAAGGATTTCATGAATTCCATTCAAAAAATACAATAATGATTCGTTAAAATTGGTGTATAAAAGACCATTATTTATCGCTATTTATTTTGGTACAGACTCATAAAAATAGTTTAAACTAGGGTTATTTTTCATATTATGCTATTTGTATAAAATTCACTAGTTTTGGCTAATCTCGATTATTAAATCTTCGTTAGTCAATAGAAATGAGCTTTGAAATGGAAAATAGTGAAGAGCTGATGATGTTCCGTAAACTATCCGGTGGTAGTGAAAGTGCCTTCTCTGCTATATATGCTCATTACAGTCCCAAGATATTTATATTTGTAGATAGGATGCTTACACTTCCAGATGTCACGGATGACCTTGTTCAAGATATTTTTATTGATCTATGGCAAAAAAGAGATTTCCTCAAAAATATAGAAAATCCCAAAGCTTATCTCTATCGCATGGCCTCAAATAGAGTTATTGATTATCAGAAAAAACTTGCCAAAAGAAGACCCATTCTCGATTTTGTAATCTCACAGCAGCAAACAATGGATTCAGTAAGTGAAGAGCGTATCCTTTATAAAGAAACACTTTTACTGCTTAGTGAAGCTCTCGATACACTTTCTCCTCAACGTAGAATCATCTATGAATTGAGTAGAAATGAGGGTTTAACACATGATCAAATTGCTGAAAAGTTAAATATTGCTAAAAGTACTGTTGCAAATCAACTCGTAAGTGCCCTTAAACAAATTCGTCAATATTTAGAAAAAAATGCTGCTTTCTTTTCTTTCGCGGTGTTCTATCTGCTAACAAAGTTTTAATTTTTCACAAATAAAATAGAACTTCAATAGTAGTATCTCCCAATCTAATCGTCTAAAGTAATAAGGAACAGTAGGAAATACTAATGTTCGTGTTATTGTTTGACCAAATCTACTTTGATGGAAACCCATAAAATACAGGCCGTAGAAAAGCTGTTTTATAAAATTTATAATAATACAGCATCTGTGCAAGAGAGGTATGATTACTATGAACTGATTCTTAATGATTATTGTGCACAACATGTACAAGATCTGATGGAGCAAATTTTGATTCAAGAAGAAGGAGTGACTTTCACAGATGTCGATCGACGTGTAAATGTATATTCTAGGATAATACAACAGTTATCATTTACTCAACCAATCAGACGGTCCATGGTTTCGTTTTATTGGACAGCGGCGGCAGCAGTTCTATTATTTTTTTTCTTAGGAATCTATCATCATCAGCAATTACGTCCTATCAAATACGCGAGCGAGATAGAAAAGGATATCGCACCAGGAGGCGAATCAGCTACGCTTATTCTGGGTGACGGCAGAGAAATTGCATTGTCTACAATTAGAAATGGGGAGATTGCGCATGATCATGGGATAAAAATCAGTAATGATAGTCAGGGACAGATCACCTATAGTTTTGCCGGTACTCTGTCACCAAAAGCCGGATTGAATACAATCAAAACTAGAAATGGCGAAACTTATAAGGTACAGCTAGCTGATGGAACTAAAGTTTGGTTAAATGCCGCTTCCACACTTCAGTTTCGTGCCGATTTGCAGCATAATGGGACTCGTCAGGTGCAGCTGGTTGGGGAAGCTTACTTTGAAGTTGCAAAAGATGCGAAACATCCATTTGTTGTTCATACCTCTCAGCAAACGATCCGCGTATTAGGCACCCATTTTAATGTAAGTGCCTACCAAAATAATCCTACCGGCGCTACAACAGTATTGGAGGGACGTGTATCAGTAAAACACCAAGCTTCAGAACATGTTCTCAACGCAGGAGAGCAAGCTCTTACGAGTACAACAGGTACTGTTGTTACAAAGACAGATCCCAAAAGTGCTGTCGATTGGCAACAGGGAGATTTTGCGCTCAATAACATCAAATTTGATGACGCTATGCAAAAAATTGCACGTTGGTATAATATAGAAGTCATCTATGAAAGCAATATCGATAAAGCAATGTTAACAGGGGGGTGGGTATCTAAAAAACAGCCTCTTTCTGCCGTACTACGAGCAATTGAAAGTCTTGATCAGGTGCGTTTTGAAAGAAAAGGGCGAACCTTAATCGTCAGATCCTATCAATCTAAATAAATTCAAACTTAATATCATCTAGCGAAAAACCATACTAATCACGTTGACACAGTCGACACACATTTTAACCTAACAAACATGCGAAAACAAAAATTACCCAATTCATTTGCCGATTGGTATAACTACCGGCCAACAATTGGGTTTAAAAAACCAATTTTAATCGGAGCATTTTCCGTTGCAATATCTTTACATACGATGGTTTATGGACAATCCATTAATCTTGTAAAAAAGGAAGTTACAGTAGAATCTGTCTTGAAAGAAATTAGGAAACAAAGTGGCTATGATTTTATTTTTGACGGACAGAAAATTCCTTTACGAAAAAATATTGCCGTCGAATTTAACAATACTAGTTTCGGGGAGGTATTAGAAGATTTAGCAACTCAACTAAATTTAGATTATTCTATTAACGGTAAAATCGTAACGCTTAAAAGTGTACCTGCTAATAATCAAAACATACAAAGCCAAGATTTTATTGATATTCGTGGTCGGGTGCTTTCAAACAATAAAGTGCTCAATGGGGCTTCCATAACTGTAGAAGGGGCGGTAAGTCAAGCCACCACAGATACAGAAGGACGATTTCAACTTAAAGGTGTACCACGTCATGCAACTGTTTTAATAAGTTATGTCGGACTTGAAAGCTCATCATTCCCTGCACTTGTAGAAATGGGTGATATCAATTTGAATACAAATAATCAAGTTCTAGATGAGGTCGCTATTACTTACTCAACCGGTTATCAGCAGATTAGTAAAGAACGTAGTGCCGGATCATTTGGGAAGCCAGATATGGCTGTAGTTCATGATCGTACAACATCAATGAATATTTTAGATAGGCTAGATGGACTTGTACCAGGACTTACGGTAAACTCTTCAGGTAGAGGCGAAGAGTTTTCCATACGGGGTGTTACATCGATCAATTCTAATCGTACACCATTGTTGGTTGTTGATGGTATTATCGTGTCGATGAATGAAGTCGCTTTAATAAATCCGAATGACGTAGCAGATGTTTCTGTCTTAAAAGATGCCACAGCAGCATCCATTTGGGGAGCAAGGGCATCAAATGGTGTTATTGTTATTACAACAAAAAAAGGATCCAAATCAGACCGCTTAAAAGTTTCCTACAGTGGTTTCATGAAGTTGGAAGGAAAACCAGATCTTAATTATCTTCCGAAATTAAATAGCAGACAGCTTATTGATGCCGCTCAATCAATTTTTGATCCGATCAATACCACATGGGGAGCGATCAATACACCTACCTCGAGTAATTTTACAGGTATTTTTGTAGCTCCCCATGAACGATCTTTATACCAAGCCCATTTAGGAAATATCGATGGCACAACTGTTAATCACCAATTGGATAGTTTGGGCAGTATTGATAATCTAGCCCATCTTTCTGACACTTGGTATCGAAATGCGTTCTTAATGAATCATACTCTTTCTATTTCAGGTGGAGGAGACCGTTATGGTTTTTATGGATCAGCAGCATATACAGATGATAAAAATTATACACCGGGCAGTAAAGATAAAACGTACAAAGTAAATTTACGCCAGGATCTAAAGATAAACAACAGATTATCTGCATATCTGATTACAGATCTTTCCAATATTGATCGAGGATCAGTGCCTACGGTAGCACCCACAAATTCCTTACTTCCTTACATCCAATATAAAGATCTGCAAAGTAATAGTTTGGACATGGGCTATCTGAATTGGGCAGACTCGATCCGGACAGTCTATGAAAATCGCAGCAAGATATCACTTCATTACAATCCATTGGATGAAATGAATTATGGGAGAACCAATATCAACCAGCTTCGAGCGCGTATTACAGCAGGACTGCGTCTTGATATTTATAAAGGTTTACGATTCGAAGGCACCTATGGTTTGACAAGAGGATCTAGTAAGACAGAAACTTTAAGCCAGCAGGAGAGTTATAGTGTACGTCTTCAACGAGCTCAATTTACGACACTATCTGGAGTAGCTTACCTTCCTAAGACCGACGCACGATTCTATACTGCAGACCAGCAGTCTAAAAATTGGACGGTCAGAAATCAATTGGTATTTGATAATATTTACGATAGACACGCTATCACAGCTTTGTTTGGTCAGGAAGCACAAGCATTTTTGACAAAAGGCAATTATAATACCGTGTGGGGATATAAGCCAGATTTGCTCACCAACCTCCCTGTGGATCTGAATACATTGGCAAATGGGATCGCTAGCCCAGTCATCGGCAATTCAGGTACCAACAGGAGTGTTCTTTTTCCATCGACTGTAGCAGGACATACCGAAGAGGAGAATCGCTTTGTTTCTTACTATGCTAACGCAGGCTATACCTACGACAAAAAATATACGATCAATGCAAGTTGGCGCATCGATGAGTCATCCTTGTACGGTAAAGAAAAATCTGCACAGAATAGGCCCGTGTGGAGTATTGGCGCCGCTTGGAAAGTTAGCCGCGAGGCATTCTTTAATATTTCTTGGATAAAAGACCTGAGCATTCGTTCTACTGTAGGCGTAACCGGGAATTCACCAAATATCGGTACTGCAGCATCCCAGGATATTATTGCTACAACGACAAATTCTGTTTTTCCCGGAGGTGTCGGTGTAAATATTGTCACGCCTGCCAATAGGTCTTTAACCTGGGAATCCACGTTTAACATCAATGCCGGAGTTGATTTTGCCTTATTTAACAATAGATTGAATGGATCTTTTGATTACTACAGTAAGAAAACAGAAAACCTCATAGGCTACATGCCTACCAATTCATTTACCGGATACAGTAATATTACCGGAAATTTAGGCGATATGAAAAATACAGGTTTAGAATTGAGTCTGAGCAGTAGAAATGTAAGTACAAAACTGTTTACCTGGGGTACGACATTAAATTTGGCATATAACAAAAATAAGATCATCAAATTAAATCGCGCCACGCCAATTTCTACAGGAGCAGGGATGATTGGAGAGCAGTTTGTAACAGGATACGATGCATATGCACTCTTTGCCTATGCCTATGCTGGTCTAGACGCCCTTGGCGATCCTCAAGTACAGTTGGTTGACGGTACGATCACAAAAGAACCCAATAAGACATTAGCTGAGGATATTAGATTTATGGGTACAGTACAACCAAAGTGGAACGGAGGACTTTCCAATAGGTTTACTTATAAAAATCTGTCTTTAAACGTCAATGCGATTTTCAATTTGGGTCATGTCATGAGAAGACCAAATCTCAATACACTATGGACTGGTGGACGCATTACCGAAAATGTGAGCAGCGATTTTATGCAGCGCTGGCAACAAGCAGGAGATGAGCAACGTACTCAAATACCAGCTTATGTGAGCATTTCCTCTGGTCGCACTAACCTGCGCAATACCGATTATTATACCCAAGGAGATCTAAATGTTATCAGTGCCTCTTACCTAAAGATACGTGATATTTCTCTAGGCTATACTTTGCCTTCAACCTGGGCAAAAAGTGTATATACAAAACAGATTTCCTTACGGGCTCAGTTATCCAACGTCATGGTCTGGAAGAATAATAGCTTCGGTATAGATCCAGAAATTTTGAACAATATATACACAGGTCAAAATGCGGTATCGTTCGGTGTTCAAGTCGAGTTTTAAAGTATGATTTAATTGAATTTAATAATGAAAAGTAAATATTTAATATATACACTAAGCGTGGCTTTTTGCATTGCCTCCTGTGGTAAAAGTTTTTTGGAAATTACGCCGAAAGGCAAATTCTTAGCGAGTAAGGTTTCGGATTATGACCTTTTGTTTCAGAACACCACATTAATCAATACAGGTACTTCACCAGCTAATGCACAAGTGCCCATGGGAGATGAGGTTGCGGTCGTTGATCCCTATTTTAATGGAGCACAGTTAAGAACTCAGCGGCTTTTTCGTTGGGAGGATAAAGTTTATAATGATGATGAGGACGCCTTTGAGATGTTGGCTATTATGCCACAGCTTTATACCTATAATAAAATTATAAATGAAGTGATGGATGCTCAAGGAGGCAGTGTAGAGCAGAAAGAAGCCTTGCGTGCCGAAGGTAAGGCCAATCGTGCCTGGGCCTTTTTCATGCTGTGCAACTACTATGGAGCGCCGTATTCTACTACGACCGCCTCCACAGCTTTATCGATACCATTATTGACAGAAGCTGATGTTGCCAAGACAAGTTTTCAGCGCGCTTCAGTAGCAGATATCTATGACCACATGGTAAAAGATTTAAGCGAATCTATTCCATATTTACCTGAAAATCCAGCCTTAAGAACCCGGATGTCACGTGCAGCTGCCGAAGCATTGCTGGCAAAAGTTTATCTATTTATGGGCAAATATGAAGAATCTCTTTCCAGTATGGACCAAGCATTGAACAATTTACCAACCACATTTGCAACGCAATTGTACGATCTAAATATCACGATGGCAATAGGAGGCACCTGGGGGTACGATCCCAATTGGGCGCTTACGAGCTATCAAAGCCTCTATCCACCAGCTTGGAATAACATCGAAAATCTTTTTCCAAAACAGCATGGATTGAATGGTTGGAATTCAGAGTTATCCGATATTCTATTATCACCAGAAGCATTATCCTTATTTTCGGCGAATGACCAACGTCTTAAATTTTTCACTCCACAACCCAGTGGTGGTGGGAAATTTGCTGTCGCAGGTTTAAGACGACGTAATAGTGGTACACAAGCACAGTTTGGCGTTCGCCTGGCAGAAATGTATCTGATAAGAGCAGAAGCAAACGCGCGATTAGGAAATACCGCCGAAGCGATTAAAGATTTAGAAACATTGCGTGTTAAGCGTATGCCAGCATTAGAGGCTAAAGTTACTATTACAGATAAGAATCTGTTAATTAAGTTTGTTATCGAAGAGCGATTGCGTGAATTTGCATTGCAGGGACAGCGCTGGTTTGATATGCGCAGGCTATCCGTAGATCCTTTGTTTAAAGAAAAACAATATACTCATGTGTATTATGATACCAATGGTCAAGAAAAAGAACGTATAACACTACGTCCGGAACGTCTTATAATGCGTTTCCCTGAAAAAGTAATGAATGAAAACCCAGGAATGATAAATAATCCATAATTATGAATTTAAAATCTATAATTTTAAGTTGTGCCCTCATGGGTTCGATACATGTAGTTGCGGCCCAGCAAAAAGTTTATATCCATGGACAGCTGCAGCATCCAAATGTTGGAGATGTTCTTTATCTCAATTATTTAAACAATGGTGAATCCATACAAGATTCTATTGTGTTGCAGGCTAATGGAAAGTTTGAATTCCGTGCTGAGATCCACAAAGAGACTATTGCGCGTCTTTTCATCAGTCATCCAGAAAATCCAGGGTTGAAAAAAAATTCAGATAAAGCTTTTTTCTATTTAGAAAAAGGAAAGGTTTCTTTTCAATCCTCCGATTCTTTACGGACAGCGGTTATTATATCAGGACCTCTAAATAAAGACTATTCTTTACTGAAAACTAATTTACTTCCTTTGGAGCAACGTCGGGAAGTATTGTTTTCTACATTGACAGAGGACAATCGCAAATCAGAACAGTTTGTAGCTCAATATCGAAAAGAAAACGAAGAAATAGCGACACAGATCAAACAAGTTTACAGTAGCTTTATACGGCAACATCCCGGCTCTACTGTCAGCTTTTATGCATTGGAACGTGTAGGAGGAGCTTTTCCCGATTATCAAGAAATGAATAATTTGTATTCTTCATTATCTTCCAGCACAAAAGGCACTGAAGAAGGTCTTAAGTGGCGAGCCAAACTTGACTTATTGAAAAATACAGCTATAGGAGCAGAGGCTCCCAATTTTAGTTCTCAGACCGTATCGGGCGATGAGTTTCAGCTCAATAGTCTAAAAGGAAAATATGTTTTGCTTGATTTTTGGGCATCTTGGTGTAGTCCCTGTCGGCAGGAGAGCCCATATCTTATTCAGGCATTCGATAAATACGCTGATAAAGGTTTTACAATTTTGAATGTATCATTGGATAGTAAAAATGCTAAAGCTGCTTGGATCAAAGCTATCGAAGAAGATAAGATAGGAAATTGGAACCATGTTTCAGACCTAAATGGTTTCAATAGTGAGGTTGCTAAACTTTATGGGATACAGGCGATTCCACAGAATTTTCTTTTGGATAAAAATGGTAAAATCATTGCCAAAAACTTAAGAGGAGAAGAGTTGTTAAGAATTTTAGGAGAGCAACCATCGCTAGCTAAATAAATTAAAAACCATACACAGATTCCTATATTCGAAAGAACCTGTGTATGGTTTTATGTATAAGGATATAAATATTCTGATGTTTTAATGAATAGCTATGCGATCTGGTTTAAACCGTTTGATAAATTGGGATGCAACCGAAGTGCAAAAGATCTCTTAAATACTATTTAATCAAGTAGCAGAAATATGGGGTATTCAGTTGGAATAGCTTCACTAATCAATCGCTTCATTGCCATATTGTATTTTTGCTCACTAATATTTGTTGTTGGAACTGTATTTATTCGTAATAAGCTTGAAAATAATTTTTTATTAAAAGTTGTTTTCTATTTATCTATTATTTTATTAATAATTATTTTAATGCTTCCTATTGAATTGTTTAAATAAAGCTGATATCAGGGTTATAGTATTATAACAATCTTACTAGGACTTCACCGGTTTGATTCTGCGGCATTTCGAATGGCCCGATGTTGTCAAAGGAATAGGCTTTCTGCTTTTGCCGTATTGGACAGTCGAAGAAGCACCTGTACATGCAACAGAACTAACTCCAAGAGAAAGTCATGTTTCCGTATTGTTTAAATTTTCAATTAGAGAGCTCATTGAATATAGAAATGTTGTCAAAATGCTTTATCCATAAGTTATTTTCAATTTCTAAATTTTAAATAAACAAATAAAGCCGTCAAAAAAAGGAATAGGCCTAATATTACCAAACTAATCGGTTTTGCAAAATTAAGCGTGTACCATTCATGCTAGATGATCTTTTCGGAATTAATAGCCGTGAGTCTGCAGGATTATAGTAAAAAACACCTAATTTATAAAATTTTTGATTATCCATAGATTATAATTTAAAATATCAATAGTTCAAGTTCAGTTAGTTTATTTTTCATTTAATGAATTAACCCACTTTATTAAGATATGAAATTTATACTACTTATTTCATAAATAATTCAAAATGTTAGTGAATGCCAATCAAAATTGCAGTATCTGCACTGCTTTGCATGAGGAGTTCTTGCTAACTTGTCACACTTAGGACAGTTGTTTAAGATGATTTCAGTATAATGTTGAAAAAAAATACGTTCGGCTGTATTTATGTAAAAATCTTCAATTCTATCTTTTAGAAGAGATAAAGGCACAGTGCAACTGGTATACAGCAGTACGTACAATTTCAATGCTATTCATAATCTATATTTAGATGTCATTAAGGAAACTATTAATTTTCGAATGACTGATACGTAAACAAGAGATCGGTGTGTATTCTCCTATGATCCAGGTGACCAAAGCGAAAGATCCTTTAGGATTTTATGCTTTGGTGATATCTTTTGACTGCGATCCTAAACGTAAAGATTCATTAATTTTAGCCGTGAGAGAGGAGCTCCATAAACTCCAAAAAGAGGGTGTTATCCAAGAAGAATTAGATAAGTTCATTTCAGAAGAAAGTAGGAAGTACGAATTACAGGCAAAATCAAATCAATTTTGGTTGTCATATCTTAAAGGGCAATGGGATAAAAAAGAATCTTTAGATCAATTTTTGAAATATCCTCATTTATTGAAGACAATACATCTTAAAGAGATTAATAAGTATTGTCATTCTTGATCACACTTAGATAATGAGATTATTGTGACGCTAAGTCCACAGAAAAAATAATTTAGTTTAGTTTACTAGTTTAAGAAAAGTCACTTTAAAAGAGTGACTTTTCTTATGATTAACTCTTGTTTAAATGACTTCATCACTGTTATGACTTAAAAGAGATTGGTCTTTACTATATAAAGCGTAATGGTTATTGTCTGGATTGGGTTTATCTATTAAAATCAAATCCTACAATAGGTATTGTCCCGTTTTCATTGCTTATTGCTCTTTGACAGAGATTTTCAAGTGTGAAGATTTTAGTTTCCTTTTTTGTTCCGACAGGAAAAAGTATCTTCAATCTTTTTTAAAAGCAAATCCAGGAGAAGTTTAATAACAGAAAAACGCTTGAATCTGGGAAATTCAAGCGTTTTAATCTAACCAATTATTAACCTAATTTAATAATACATTTTTTGTGCCAAATTAATTGATTTCTTGATAATATTGGCGAGTTTTTGGACTTCTACTTTTATATCCTACGAAATCTTGATTGCCAGTGTTGCTGACAATATTGCCTTACTATCCATTTAGATATCTACTTTAAGTTAATGTGGCGGCAGTCAATCTTATTATGTATTATGTCCAGATTTCCCGACTTTAACCCATAATTCGATTAGTAGCCCAGCCAAAAGCATAGAGACGCCGGCAGCAACAAATACACCAACAATTCCCGTAAAGTTAAATAACATTCCCCCTGCGGCTGCACCAGCTGCAATAGCCCCCTGTACGGCTGCCACAACCATGCCTCCGGCACTTTCGGCTTGGTCAGGAACGGCTCTTGCAACCCAATTTGACCATGCTACAGGAACCCCGCCAAAAGCCATTCCCCAAATCGCAATTAATAGCGCATGTCCTACAAAAGAAGATGGAATCATTACCAAAAGCAATGCTATGATACCTACGATCATTGGCATCAATACCAGTGTTCTACGCAAACTTCTTTCCAGTAGTTTACCGGCTAATAACGTTCCTGCAAAATTAGCTACTCCAAATCCTAGAAGCATGAGGGCTAAACCATTAGGCCCTATCGAAATAGTGCTTTCTAAAAACGGACGTATGTAGGTAAACAGTGCGTAATGCCCCATGTGTGCTAGTACACAGCCTACCATTCCTATAGCTATCCCTGGCCGTAAAAGTATACTGGACACTGTACCCGAGGTTGCTGTTTTCTGGGGTCTTAGTCGAGGCAGAGTGAACCATTGGAAAACCAGTGTGATTACCCCTATTACAGCCGCCGCATAGAAGGCACTTCTCCATCCCAAGATCCCTCCTAAGTAGCTTCCCAAGGGTACGGATACCACTGTTCCAACGGCTATGCCACTAAAAATTATAGAAAGAGCTCTTGGGACGAGTGCTGCAGGTACTAAACGCATTGCAACTGCTGCCGCCATCGCCCAAAAACCTCCCAGAGCAACACCTAATAATGTTCGCATGACGAGCAGTACTATTAAACTGGAAGAAAAAGCGACCAATAAATTAGAAGTAACCATTAAAAATGAAAACGCAAGTAGTACCCATCGTCTGTCTAAAGACCGTGTCAGACCTGGTAAGATTAACCCCGAACATAATGCCGCAACTGCTGTAACAGTAACGGTTTGGCCTGCAACAGCTTCAGACACCCCGAGCTCCGAAGCCATAGGGGTTAGGAGACTCGCCGGTAAATACTCAGACGTCAACAATCCAAAAACGCCCATTGTTAGGGAAAACACTGCAGTCCAAGCTGGTGCGGTCGGTCCTCCATTATTGGAGTCTAAGGGAGCTGCATGTATTCTTGTAACAACTTTACATTTGTTGTTACATAAATTTAAACTATCCATAAAAACAAATTTATTATGGATCAAATCTCGTTTTTAATAATTATGAAAAGTTATGACAATCAAACGGATCGTAATGAAATACAAACAGCAATATCAACCCTAATTGTTTTCATTTGTAAACATATATATATGATCCGAAAGTGCTGTTTTAATAGAAAATTACAATGAGTTTTATATTGCTATTTTATTTTTTAATATATACTGATCCCGTGTTTTTCCGAAATTGTAAAGGAGTAACAGCGGTTTGCTTTTTAAAGAAAAAGATAAAGTTAGATGAATGTTCAAAACCTAAGCTGAATGCTATCTGAGAGATGTCCCAACTACTAAATTGTAACAATGCTTTTGCCTCCTGAAGTATCCTTTCCGTGATCCACTCCGTAGTTGTTTTGCCTGTATATTCCTTCAAAGCGCGGTTCAAGGTATTTGTATGAACATTTAGCTGAGCAGAAAATTCGTTTGCGGTATTTAATTTCAATGCCTGGCTTGGAGAATCGATTGGAAACTGCAATTCTAATAATTCCACAAACAGTTTTGTAATGCGTTCGGACGCGTTCGCAGGTTGGTAAAACGTTTCTGGCGGTTGTATTTTCATAGCTTCATGCATAATGATCTGCACATAGCTTCGTAAAAGGTCATACTTATGTGTATAATCGGAATGGATTTCGCGAATCATATTTTCAAAATGCCCTTTTAATACATGAATATTCTCTGTGTTTGGAAAAAATAGATGCTCCCCACCGACTTTAAAGAGGGGGGACTGGGCTAGACTTTCGTTTCTGAAGTTGCGGGTAATAAAATCTTCAGTAAAAAGACAGAAATAACCGCCCTGATCTTCCGAGGTTGGCTCCCAAGAGTATGGGATCATCGGATTAAAAAAGGTAATGGATGGTTTGTCAACCCTAATAGATTTATCTGCATAACTTAAAATTCCCGTGCCCTTTGTAATGATGGATATTTTATAAAAATCTCTGCGATTGGGAGGGAGAGAAGTGCTATCGCAAGAAAAATTCTCTCGATTATAAACATTAAAACCGCGAGCTTCCATATCGATACGTCCATGTCGGCTATAAAACTCTGATACACTTTCCTTTCTACTCATAGTACAAACTTATGAAATTGAAACGGTCATAGACAATATTTTTGTTTCCAGTAAAAAATATAGAAGATATAAACTACATCTCATAAAATTTGGATTCTCTAGCTAAATCTTGTGTTTATATCCGTCCTGGTAATATGTGATTACTCCGCAGCCTCCATATCCGTAGGCTTAAAGCCTGTAATTCCCATTACTAGTTTCTCATGTAATTAATCCGAATATTCAACTACCAGGCAGGCTCATCTTCATCCTTAAAATACATCTAAAAGTTCATCCTACTGGAGAATTTTGTATTCTTTATGAGTAGTTTTTTATAATTTATAATGTTCTTGAAATTAGCATGAAGGCATCAATATTGTCATATCTTCTAATGTAATTAAAATAAAATTTACATTTTAATAAAAAACTCTCTTTTTGAGAGTTTTTTATTATTACCTTTGTGTTCAAGAGCAAAACCATTGATCTGTGTTTCAGTATGGTGAGAATTATAAAAATTACTTCTATTGATAGTTATATCAAAACTAATCCGAGAGAGAAGAAGGCTCTTGAAGCTTGGGTGTCGATTGTAAAATCCCAAGCTTGGGGGAAACCTCAAGATATTGTAGCATCCTTTGGAGCAAAAGCGGTAGATATTTTAGGAAAGGCTGATGCAAAAGCTGATACACCCAATAGTGAACGGGCTGTCATTGATATTCGAGGTAATAATTTACGGATTATAGTAAAATATCAGTTTCACGAAAAGCTTAAAAATGGGGTTATCTATGTAAAATGGATTGGTACCCATGCCGAATATACTAGACTTTGTAATCTGAACAATCAGTATACAGTAGAAATGTTTTAAATGAAAGTGATGAAAAAGAAAATGTTTAAAAATGAGGAGGAATACAACCTGGCAGTTGCCAAGTTGGAAGAAATCGGTGATCGCGCAGATTTTGGAGAAAACGAAGATCTCATCAAACAATTTGAACAGCTTTCCGATTGGATAGAAGCCTACGAAAATGATATAACAGACATTAATGTAGGTAATCCTATTGAGATCATCAAGCTTAAGATGAGCTACATGGGACTTAAACAGAGAGATTTACAACCTTATATAGGGAGCAGTGGAATCATTTCCGAGGTTATGAATAAAAAGAGAGCGCTGTCAAAGAACATGATTCGCGAGTTATCTGAGTTTTTGCATTTGGACCAAGACTTACTCAACGTGAAATATGACCTATTAGTTTCTAGTTCAAAAGAAAAAAAACAGAGCTCATTAACTGTATTTACAGAAAGTGTGCTTTTTGAATATATCAATACTGCTCAAACTGCATTATTTAAAAAAAGAGTCTCTGAAAAAGGAGCACTATTTGCTATAGGTTGTTAATATGAAAACAATAACTTTTTATTCGTACAAAGGCGGTGTAGGACGTTCCTTAGCATTGGCCAATATTGCCAATAGATTAGCAGAGTTTGGCAAGAAGGTCTGTATGCTTGATTTTGATCTTGAGGCTCCAGGTTTACATATCAAGTTTAGTGATAGTATAGGGAAGAGTGGGATAAAAGGAGGCTTAGTAGATTACATTCACAAGTTTACTACGGAAAATATTGTTCCAGAGAATATTTTAGATTATGTCACTGAAGTAAATTCATTTAAAGATGGAGGGGGAACTATCTGTTTGATCGCTGCTGGTGATACGACAAGAGAAGAATATTGGAAAAAATTATCTCATATTAACTGGACGAAGCTTTTTTACGAAAAAGATAGCTTAGGAGTAGATTTCTTTTACAATTTAAAATTTCAGATCGAAAACCAACTGTCGCCAGATGTTTTATTGATTGACTCTCGAACAGGGATTACAGATATCGCAGGCGTTACCATGTCTATTATGGCAGATGAAGTTGTGTTGTTTGCAGCGAATAATACAGAAAACCTTGATGGAATAGGACAGGTGCTTTGTTCATTAGCTGTACCATCAAATTCATTAAGAAATACGGTACCCAAGATTAACGTTGTACTTTCCAGAATTCCTTATTTTACTAAAGCTAAAGATAAACCAAGGGAAGCGAATGCAAAAAGTACAGCATTAAGAATTTTGAATGAAAAATTAGAGCATAAGAAGATAAAGGACTTCGCAGTTGAAAAGATATTTGTTGTTCATTCGGAGCCTGAATTAGAGATGCGAGAAGAGATTCGAATGCATCACAGGAATGATGATTTATTAGGTCAATCGGTTACCTCTGCAGACTATTTGGAGTTGTTTCAGGAACTCACGCATGATGTGGTGGTTGATAACCATGAAGCAGATAAGCTTGATAATTTTATGAAAGCAAATATGCTTGTAGATAAAGCGCTAAAAAGCAAAGTAAGAGAAGAACGAATTTCGTATTTGAAAGAAGCTATACAATCCTATCCTAGATTTTCTTTTGCGTATCTATATTTGGGAATTGCATATCTTGACGCTGATCTATGTACAGAAGCAATCGCAAATTTGGAGATAGCAGAGGTGTTAAACGCAAAATTAGCTGCTAATGCTGAATATTTTAAAGGTCATGTTTTTGTTAAACAAGGCAAATTTGATGAAGCTAAAAATCTTTTTGAACATCAATTGGATATTGAATTGAATGTAAGTGGATCTTTATCAATGCTTGGATTAATCTATTATAAGAAAAATGATTATGTGAAATCATCAATGTATTATAAACTGACAATTGATCGAGACCCTGAAAACCCTAACCTTTGGAATGGTTATGCAAACAGTTTACGTGCTTCTGGTAAGTATAACGAAGGTTTTGAGGCTATTTATAAATCTTTGGAACTCGATCCGCAGCACATACATGCAAATGCTACATTAGCAGAGTTGAATGCAAGTCTAGGTAATTATCGCGAGTTTTATAAAAATATGGATTTAGCTTTTTCTTTGGGATTGACTAATAAAGATTTTCAACAAATTGTAGAGGAAGAAGAAATTTATCATCAATTTATGAATGATGAAAATTTTAAAAAAATCTTAGATAAATATAAAATTGATGTTAAGTGGGATGGGGCTCAAAACAATATTTGACGAATTGAAAGCAAAGGCCCAATTCTTTATTAACTTATAACGAGGTAAGTAGAAGAAATGGATGTGGAAAACTTCCAAATTCTTTCTAGATAAATATGATTTAAAATTTAGTATTTTTGTTTTAATTGTTGTATTGATGGTAAAATAATTAGTAGGATGAAAATTTGAAATTTGATTAAATAATATATAAGAAAATAGGAAGATGATATAAAAAAAAGAGCCAAGTATCTCACCTCTTAGCTCTTTAAATTTTATCATCCGTACCTGAAAGGTAGAATAGAGTTATTATTTTTTTATTAAACGCGAAATAACGGATTTTGTTTCAAAAAAAAGAATAAAATCAGATTTTCCGTAATTATACTCTTTCCTTTCCAGTGTAACTTGGGTCTTGACCTCCCCATGTCCTTTACGAAAAATTAGATCACAGCTTAATAGTAAAAATCTTAACAGGATGCTTTGGCAATGTTATGGTCTTTTCATTTTGGAAAAATCTATAATGTCACATCTGATGGAAGATTATGTTCAAAATTTTAAAGTTAATTCAATGGCAGGTAATGGCAAATCAGGCGACAATCGCCGTCATGGTTACGTGGGAGAACGTAGCCAATCACAAAATCCAGTAACAGGATTATGGACCAAGCGTGATACGCAAACAGGACAATTTATGGATGTCAAAACATCTGGTGGTAAATTTAAAGGTGTTAGAAAGGAGAAATAAAATATGAAAAAATACTATATCAATAATAGTATACAAGCAAATGGTGATTATGAAGTTCATGCTCAGGGCTGTGTATTTTTCCCTACCCAAGATTCTACTTATCTGGGAGAATTTTGGGCTTGTCAATCTGCAGTTGTAGAAGCAAAACGAAGATTTCCACTTAGAAAAATAAATGGTTGTTATTATTGCAGCAGAGAGTGCCATACGAGTTAAATAATTGAATTTGAAAAAAGGTCGGGATAATTTTCGAAATATCTCGACCATAAATTTAGAAAAAATGGATAATACATATGTTATAGCTTCCAAATATGAGAACTTTATTAGGAAAGTTTTTAATTGTGACAGGAATAAACATGGAGCCCATTTAAGTTATATGCAGAATGCCATGTTTATGGAGCAAGGTGAAACATACTCAAAGCATCTTGGTTCTTTGGACAAGCAGTTTCATACAGTTCACGGGTACATAGAAAAAGCTTTACTGCATTTGATAAAGAAATCAAAAAATGGAAATGAAAAGGTTTCATTTCAAGAGCTATTAATAAAATCTCAAGAAGCTACGAATGCAAAAGAATTAATGATAATTGTAAACATAGCTTTTGATAAATTAAAAAAAATATAAAAAATGGATAACAAAAAAGACAGACCGAAACTGTCCGTTTAACGATCTCCTAAATTAATTAGTGCCAAATTTCTCTTTCTTGACGTATTTTGTGTTTGCTGTAACAATTGCTTTAGTGAAACTAATATACAAATAGTTTCAATGTCTAGTTCTGAAATAGCTTTATATAGAAAAGGTTTTGTCCGCTTTTTAGTTTACACTTGGTCTACTACGATTCTTACCTTACATAAATAATTTAAAATATTAATGAATGCCAATCAAAATTGCAGTATCTACACTGTTTTGCATGAGGGATCCTTGCTAACTTGCCGCATTTAGGACAGTTGTTGAAGATGATTTCAGTATAATGATGAGAAAAAATGCGTTCGGCTGTATTTTTATAAAAATTCTCAGTTCCATCTTTTAGCAGAGATAAGGCCACACTATCTTTAGTAAGCCATCCAGCTTTATGATAGATCTTCGTCATTTTGTCGTGATTCTCATTATCCCCAATTTTCAACAATGAATGGATATGCTTGTAAGCAAGTTTCTCCTTTGGATTCATAAGATGAAGATAGTAAGTAATAATGTAGTTTTGAGTTTCTGGATCTATCATGATCATTAATCTTATTTGCTAAACAATTTCATTGTAGTGCTACACTACAGAATTAAATCTCTTAAAATAAAGTTCTGCAACAGTTAGGGTTGTTATTTAATAATGATTTTGCTTTAATTTCTCCAAAGATCATTGGTCTTGTCATTGTTTTAATTTTCTAACTAATCCCCCCTTTAATCATCATTGCCAGAGCAAAATAAAGTGCAGAGGCGGCACATGTTACACCAATTACTTTTAGATATTTACCAATTCCAGGTCTGTTATCTCTTAATAGTTGCATGTTATATAATGATGCTACTGCACCGATGCCACCGCCTATTCCACCACCAGTGAATACTAATAACATGGGTAGGAGTGACAATGCTATATGGTGCCAAGGAAGTTTCTCTACGATGTTGTATTTTATGCTGTCGATTTCAAGAGCTGGTACAATCTCTGGAAACGAAGCTTTTGGATATGCATTAATAAACTGTCCTTTGCTATCAGGTATTAAAAATGGTTTACCTTTTTCAGTCGATTGCTGTACAGGTATTTCATCCTTAAATAATTTTGACTTACCTGTCCAAAATGAAGTCTGCATTTCGAAATTAGAGTTCGGAAATTCTGGAAGTGTAAATTGGTGTTTCATACTAATTATTATATATAATCACTTAAAATATTATATTTTGACCTCACTATACACGTCTTTGAAAGTCTCAAAAAGAGGAAAATTCATTCCATCACAAAAATTTACAAACAGTGCTGGCAGATCGAGGTCTTCTTCAAGCATCTGAAGCAGCGCTTAAATGTATCATCTTTAATGGGTACTTTTGAAAATGCGTTGATGATCCAAATATGGACTTCGTTAATTGGCATATTATTGCTCAAATACCTTCAGAAAAAGGCCAAATACTACTGTAATCTGTCTAATTTGTTAAAGGTACAGGCTTTCTGTTCTCACCTTATTGGACTGCCAAAGAAGCACATGCACATGTTGCAGAACTCGGTCCAAAAGAAGGTAATGTTTCCGTATTTTTTAAATTTTTCAATTAGAGGGCTCATTGAATATAGAAATGTTGTCAAAATGCTTTATCCATATATTACTTTCAATTTCTAAATTTTAAATAAACAAATACAGCCGTCAAAAAAAGGAATAGACCTACTATTACCAAACTAATCGGTTTTGCAAAATTAAGCGTGTATCCATTCATGCTAGATGATCTTTTCGGAATTAATAGCCGTGAGTCTGCAGGATTATAGTAAAATACACCTAATTTATAAAATTTTTGATTATCCATACATTATAATTTTTATGATTTAAAATATCAATAGTTCAGGTTCAGTTAGTTTATTTTTCATTTAATGGATTATGTCACTATATTAAGATATGAAATTTATACTACTTATTTCATAAATAATTCAAAATGTTGGTTGGTGCCAATCAAAATTGCAGTATCTACACTGCTTTGCATGAGGGGTCCTTGCTAACTTGCCACATTTAGGGCAGTTGTTGAAAATAATTTCAGTATAATGATGAGAAAAAATACGTTCGGCTGTATTTTTATAAAAATTCTCAGTTCCATCTTTTAGCAGAGATAAGGCCACACTATCTTTAGTAAGCCATCCAGCTTTATGATAGATTTTCGACATTTTTTCGTGATCCTTATTATCTTCCAGCTTTAACAATGAATGGATATGCTTGTAAGCAAGTTTCTCCTTTGGATTCATAAGATGAAGATAGTAAGTTATAATGTAATTTTGAGTTTCTGAATCTATCATGATCATTAATCTTATTTGCTAAACAGTTTCATTACATCGCTATGCTACAAGCACAATTTGGTATCTCCATAAAATAAGGTATACAACATTAAAGGCTTTTATTTAATAGCGATTTTGCTTTATAACGAAATGTTTAAGTCTGGTTTTTTAACGGAAATTAATACTCAATGTCATATCTCTAGCAATTCCTTTTAAATTTCACTCATAATTTTATCTTTGCTTATTAACCTCAGCTTTAGTTTTTCCATCAACAATAACTATTTCCACGATTGGATTTTTCATTAATTTAGAATCGCCACTGTTATTTTAAGT
Source organism: Sphingobacterium kitahiroshimense (assembly GCF_025961315.1). NCBI lineage: Bacteria > Pseudomonadati > Bacteroidota > Sphingobacteriia > Sphingobacteriales > Sphingobacteriaceae > Sphingobacterium > Sphingobacterium kitahiroshimense. The sequence continues at coordinate 5,195,621 of NZ_JAOQNK010000001.1, forward strand.
GCTTTTCTTATTGGTCTAAAATTAAACTTTAATCAGCTTTTTTCTTGATAACTCTCTTGATTTTTCCATTTTTAAATTTAATTTTAAATAAAAAACCTTTTTTGAATTTTTTGACTTTTTCTAATAAAATTAATTCGGAGGCACTAATTATTACGGTCGGTTTCGAAATTATCTCTTTAAGCCTATCGATATCAATATCCGTTAAATATGATATTTCTTCGATAGACATATAATCTGGGTGATACTGAAAGATTGAATTTTCTAATTCAGACCTTTCATTTTTGAAATCTTTAGACTCTTTAATAGGTAATTGAAGATCGGGAAAGATAGTATCAATTGTATTTTCAAAATTATCTAAATAGAAGTTTGTGATTATTGAAAATCTCTCTGCAGAAAGAATAGTATCAAAGTTTTTTAATTTGGTTAAGTCAGGTTTTTTTATTCCTGTACTTTCAGATAAGTCATATTTAAAGTGTTTCTTCGTTTCTAAATATTCTCTTAATTTATGTTGAGGCTCAGTTCTTTTAATTCTATGTTTTGCCATTTTTATTAAAATTTATTATTTCTAATAATTTTATTATTTGAATTTTTGGAAATATTGTTTATCTTTGATTTATAACATAAGCGACAAATACGATAGAGCATTATTTCTATCATTACGATGTCACTCATAAACGAAAACCGCTAATTTTCCCTATGAGTCGATCGTGTGTTCGCTATCTATTGGAATTTATTATCTTTGCAGGTATAAGTCCAATAGGGCGAGCCCATGTAAGTCTTTGGGGAACCATAACTTCGGTTATGGTGGTTCTTAGCGGTACCACGTTCAAAGCATTGAGGCTCGCCCTATTGATTTTTACATCAATTTTGAGCTTGCCAGAGCAGAGTGTACATTGTTTTCATAACCAAAAACAATTATGATGAAACGAAAAGTAGCCACCCAAAGAACCCACCAAGACCTGCTCCAGGATCAGCGTCATCGGTTCGCCATTTCCAACTTAAAAAAGAACGTATTCCGCGCACCTGAATAAAGTGTTGCTAAGACATAATACCAAATAAGTAGGGGAGGTTGATTCATACCAATAGGGCGGTTCATTAGTAAATTCGTTTGGCGTATACACCAGACTAAATACTTAAGATGTATCTCCTTGATAGGTTAAGATCAAATTCTTTCCATTACTTAATGGTATATGTTACTGACTTTTATTCTATTGGTAAACAATTGCTTGTGTAGCTCAATTGGAAATAGTCTGTATTTTGAAGTATAGCAACTTAAAATTACACTTTTCTAACGGTAAAGCAAATTATTGGGGTCACTTTTTATTGTGATACGTTAATATTATAAAAGTTGGTTCTGTTCTTTAACCAATATTATGCAATAGCGATGACCATTATATAACCATTTGACGAAGACTATTTAATTGCATTTTCTTGATTTATTTTTTTAACCAGGTTTCCTTAATGCTCATGCTATGTCCAATTAGTACGGTTTTAGGAATGACAATTTAAACCTTAAAACAATGCAAAAAACTTGTAAAGGGGAAAGTTATGCACTATCCCGAGAGGAAGAAATGTCTTCGTATTTGAGTGAAAAGTGTGTCTCCGTTATTAAAAAACCAGTTATGATAACACTTTTACCCGAATGTTTATTTAAAAAGGTCGACTCAAAATTTAAATATATAACTACGCTATCTGCATTGAAATATATTAAGAGTGAAAGACCGATACAGTCTTATTACTCGCTGTTGATACGTCTGTTGGAGCCTTCGGATTCTTTTAGTTTGATCGTACGCAATGATGCCATTGATATGCTACGGATCTCGCTGATCAATATGCAGATTTATGAGATTTACCTCTTTGCGTTGGGAATGCCAGCAGACTTTCCGATCAGCCAGATATTGGTGCTGGGTGAAGACCGTGATCGGTTTTTGCCATCCGATAAAAATGGAAATACTCCAGGTTATTGCTATGAGCTGACAGTACCAGCAAATACAGAACGGGAAGAATACCGACAACGGATACTGAACGATCTGAATAAGCATTTTAATCTGGATGTAAGGATCGAGAAGCTAACAGTTGTAAAAGACAGCCGAAAAGTCGTCAAGATGAATAACGAGTCCATCGAATTAATCTGGGAGGAACAGCTTACCATGATCATGAAAGCTATCAGGAAACCAGTTGTAGTAACCATGAATTAATCAGCGAATAAAATAAATCGATTATAGTTTCACTGTTTATAAAACCCGATTCTGCCGAGGGCAGAAAATAGACTTTAGGAACAAGTCACCTTCGGTATGAAAAGGGGACAGGGAAGACTATACCAAAAATTTAATAACATGAACGCCAATAAACCATATATAAATAAGTTTTGGAAATATCTCCAAAAGCTTTTCAAACCAAAAGGAGCAGATGTACTGGTGATCAATAAGATGCTTCTATTAGGTTTATTCATAACCTTTCATATGTTAAGTAGCGCTCAGACATCCCGCAAGGACAGCGGGGTGAATGGGTCTTTAAGACATGAAATTACTGGTCGTGTGATATCTGCTACAGATGGTACACCGATGCAAGGGGTATCTATCCGTGTAGATGCTGAAAACTTAAGGATTACAACCGCTAAGGATGGAATTTTTGAATTGACGGTCAGGAACCGAAAAGGAAAGATCAAGTTTACGAATGTCGGTTACAGAACACAGGAAATCAATTATACCGCAGGAGTATCATTAACTGTAAAATTGATACCTGAAGATAATAAACTGGATGAAGTGAAGGTTGTATCGACTGGTTACCAGAAAATACCTAAAGAGCGGGCTACCGGAAGTTTTGAGTTTGTGGATAATAAACTGTTTAATAGAAAAGTCTCGACAGATTTTGTGAGTAGATTAGAGGATGTGGTGCCCGGGATATCATCCATAAAAACGGTTAATAACCGAGGAAATATAATAAATATCAACGTTCGTGGATTGAGTACAATTGGTCCAAATAAATGGCCTTTGGTAGTCATTGATGGAGTTCCTTACGAAAATAGAGGTGCTGATTATGGTAAAGGTTCTTTTAATAACATTAATCCAAATGATATTGAAAGTGTTACTGTTCTAAAGGATGCCGCCGCCGCTTCGATTTGGGGTGCTCAGTCTGGAAACGGTGTTATTGTAATTACGACTAAGCGTGGAAAGTTTAATGAACGCACACAGCTGAGTTTCAATTCTAATATCAGTATTAAGGCTAAGCCCGATCTGTATTATTACCCACAGATGGCTACATCAGATTACATCGATGCACAACAGTATTTATTTGATCAAGGTAAGTACAACAGCTGGTTTAAAGATAAATTTTATAATCCTCAACCTGCATTGTGGTTGATGTACAATAAAAGGAACGGTGATATATCTGAATCGCAATTTAATACTGAGTTGGTTAAAATGAAAAATAGGGATGTGCGTGATGATTTCTTGAAATATATCTATCGTAATGCAGTTAATCAACAATACCATGCACAGCTACAATCTGGAGGTGAGAAAGTCAGTACATTATTTTCTGCTGGTTATGATAAAAACTTAAATGATGAGATAACCTCGTCTGACAGCCGGTTGAATCTTAAATCGAGTACCCAGTTCAAACCTATTAAAAATATGGTACTGGATATCGGTGTGCTGTATACTGAAAGTAAAAATAAAGAATCTTTTTTACCTGTGGGATATAACAGACTTGGCATTGGTGTTAGAAATTATCCATATATGCAGTTAGCGGATGAAAGTGGGAATCCAGTAGAGGTAAATGTTGGTGGGTATAATCCTACTTTTCGGGATACAGTAGCCGGAGGACGTTTATTGGACTGGTCCTATTATCCATTGGGGCAGCTGAATGAAACGAAGCAAACGCAACGCGTGAATGAGTTTTTTACCACCATGAGTGCAGGTTATTCGTTTGATTTTGGGTTGAAATTAAATCTACTTTATGCATATCAGCGTTCATCTAGTAAATTTGAGGCGTGGAGAGGTATTGGCGCTATGGAACAACGCGATGCTATCAATCGATTTGCAAGTTGGGATGCCAAAACAGTGACCTGGAGAGTACCTGTCGGGGATTATTTTACGGTAGTAGATTGGAATAATCAAACACATCACAGCCGTGCCACAGCTGAATTCAATAGAAAATGGAGTGATAAACATGAGCTGTCTTTATTTTCAGGTACAGAGATTAGGGCAATTAAGAAAAATGTAACTTCCAGCCAATATCACGGCTTTAATACGGAGACAGGATCATTTAAATCCGTCCCGTTTGGTGTTGAAGTGCCCCTATTAAATGGAATCATGGGCGTATCTACAATTGATGATTTAAATCATTATGAACTTTTTCAAAATAATTTCTATTCCTATTTTGCTAATGTCGGCTATACGTATTTAGAACGATATTTAGTAAGCGGATCTTACAGAAAAGATGCTTCCAATCTTTTTGGCGTCAAAAGTAACGATAGAGGGCAACCGTTCTGGTCAATTGGTGGGGCATGGGTCATATCTAAAGAACCGTTTATGCAAAATATGCTATTTGACTACTTAAAGCTAAGAGGTACTTATGGTTATAATGGTAATGTCAACAATAGTGTCTCTGCTTATCCTATTATTTCTATCCAGAGCGAAACTCATTTTATCACTAATCAAAACTACGGGATGATTACGACACCTCCCAATCCAAAGCTGCGCTGGGAAAGGGTAGGCATCACAAATCTGGGACTTGACTTTGCACTCAAAGGAAATCGGATTTCTGGCAGTGTGGAGTATTATGTGAAAAATGGAAAAGATCTCATCGCTTCAGATCGGGTTGATCCGAGTACCGGTTTTACGACCCTGATGGTTAATAGTGGAAATATCCGTACCAAAGGTTGGGACATTTCTTTAAATGCTATTCCTTTCCAAAAAAAGAATTGGACATGGAATAGTAATCTGGTTTTAACTTATGCACGTACAAAAGTGTTGAAATCTTATATCGCAAATGAGAATGGAAAGGATTTTATTAGTTCAGCCCAGTCCAGCGCAAGGACCGCTATTGAAGGTATGGATCTATACAGCCAATTGGGGTATAAATGGGCGGGTCTTGATCCTGAGACCGGTGATGCAAGAGCTTATTTAAATGGTGAAGTGTCCAAAGATTATAATGCCATTTTAGCGTTGAAAGTAAATGATCTTGAAAACTTTGGGTCTACCGTGCCATTATATTCCGGAAGCTGGCGAAATAGTATTCGCTATAAATCTTTAGAGTTCTCCTGGAATATCTCTTATCAGCTAGGACATAAATTTCTGCGTAATTCCTTTGATAACAGCTTGTTTTTGAACAGTGATATTGGGCACAAAGATTATAAGGTTCGCTGGCAGAAGCCAGGGGATGAGTTGATAACAGATGTGCCTGTTTTTAAATATCCTGCAGACCTAGGAAGTCAAGTGTTTATGCGATCATCCGCCTTATTGGAAAATGGTGGTCAGATCAAATTAAGGGATATCCAGATGAGTATTGATATTCCTTTTGCATCTCGATTTAAACTGAAAAATTGTAAGGTATATGCTTATGTTCAGAATGTTGGTATTATTTGGCGAGGTAACAAGTTGGGTATCGATACCGAGTATGGCTCCAATATACCTGATGCAAGGATGTGTTCTGTAGGGCTAAGTTTTAATCTTTAATTCTAATTATCATGAAAATATATATTTATATCTGTAGCATTTATGCGATAATATCACTCTGTTGTTGCACCGAATTTTTGGAAGTTAAACCGGATATTAAAATGGTTATCCCGAAGAATCTGGAAGATGCTGAACTTTTGCTCAATGATTATAGTACTATGAACACAGCATATCCGGTATATGGGGAATGGTCTGCTGATGAATATTATGTTTTGAAAGAAATATTTGATGCGCGCTTAAATTTTGATCAACGTAATACTTATACCTGGATGGATATTATGTATGATGATGCTGTACAGTGGCAAAGACCCTATAAAGCTATTTTCAATGCCAATCAGGTATTGGAGATTATTGAAAAATCTGAAGATAAGGCCGCTTCTGAAAGGGTGAGTAATTTGACAGGTATAGCACATTTCTTTCGGGCATTTGCTTTTCATCAATTGGTAGAAGTGTTTGCTCCAGCATATCGGGAAGCAACAGCGTCTACTGAAATGGGTATTCCTTTGCGGTTGACTCCGGGTATAGATGAACCTTCTTCTCGTGCTTCTGTACAATCAACTTACGATCAGATTATAAAAGATTACAGAGTGGCAATTTATAGCTTACCTATTAATGAAGGGATAAAGGGACGTCCTTCGCGGGCAAGTGCTTATGCTGGTCTGGCAAGAACGTTTCTGGTAATGGAGAAATTTGCTGAAGCTTATGCCTATGCAGATTCTTGTCTGCAACTGAAAAATGAACTGATTGATTTTAAAGATTTGAACAGTAATAACAGTTTACCTATAGTAAGATTTAATGTGGAGGTGCTATTTCCAGCTATATCTGCAAATGCAGGACCTATGAATCTTAATAATGGTTTGGTTGATAGTATGCTGTACAAAAGTTATTTGCCCACAGATTTGAGAAAAGTTGTTTTCTTTCAAGCAAATACTTATCCGTTAAACTCATTTGGCTATAAAGGGAGCTATGATAATTCAATGGCCAATCTTTTTGTGGGGCTTACCACAAGTGAAGTCTATTTGATCAAGGCTGAGGCTGGTACAAGAATTGGAAAAGTTGATGAAGCATTATCGGCATTAAATACTTTGGGTGAAAAGCGATTTGAACGAAATAAATATATTCCTTTTACTGAGCGAAATCCAACATTGTTATTATCTCTTATCTTACAAGAAAGGCAAAAGGAATTGGTCTTCCGCGGTCGCCGCTGGTCTGACCTGAAAAGATTGAACCTTGATCCTAGATTTCAAAAAACGTTGAAGCGAGAGATGCATGGAGTAATTTATAATCTAGAACCTAATAGTAGCAAATATGCCTATAGACTTCCAGAAATTGTAGTAAATAATGGTAAAATACCACAAAATATCCGTTAATCAGAAGAAATCTTTGAAATGAAATATATAAAACTAATGGCATTGGTGTGTTTAATGTTCATGTCAGCTCTTTTTACGAATGCGCAGTCAGTAAAAAAAATAGATTTAAGTAAAGCACTTCATATTGGAGATGATTTTGCACCGCCAAATGCTGTACAGCATATGCGTGGTGCCGATAAATCAATTGATCTAAAAAAGCTAAATGACAAAGTAGTAATCTTGGATTTCTTTGATACTTCCTGTGGCACCTGTATACATACGATGCCTAAACTCCAAAAAATTCAGGATAGATTGAAAGACAAGTTGCAGATTATTACGGTCGCTTGGCAGAACAGGGCTACTTTGGTAAAGTTTTTTGAACAAAATGAATTTCTTAAGGATAGCAAGGTGAATCTACCTGTTATCTATTCAGATTTGTATTTGAAAGAACGATTTCCTCATCAAAGTGTACCTCATGTCGTATTCCTTTTTAAAGGCAAAGTACAGGCAATAGCAGGGAGTGATTTCATAACAGATGAAAATATATTGGATTTGTACAATACAGGGTTTATTAATTTACCTTTAAAAGATGATTTTGGAAGAGGAGATCTGATGGGGCTAGATAAAAATCAGGTACAAATTAAAGGAATGAGTAAGTTATCAGGCTATCAAAACGGTGTGCCTTTTGAATCTTTTAGAAGACAAAAGGATAGTATAACAGGTTTGCAAAAGACATCTTTCTACAATGTTTCTATCTATAGTGCAGTGCTATCTACTCGGGCAAAATTTGAAAAGTCAAATTATATTCCAAGACCAGAACGGTTGGTGCTAAACGTAAAAGACCCTAGTTTTTATGATGATATTGATAACCTAGGAGATGTATGGTATGTCAAAAATGCAATTTCTTATGAGCGGTTTGACGCGATAGAATTAGTTGATTCGGCACAGGCACGTGTAGTTTTACAGGATCTGCAAAGTTTTTTAGGTATCCGCACCTATAAAACGATGAAAAGTGTAGAATGTCTGATACTTAAACCTGGGAATGTAAAGCCGTACAAAGGTTTAATGCCTATGGATGGAATGGAATATGAAGGAACGTCTGTTTTGGCTGTTATGACCGATCTGGGAAGACAATTTCCTCCTATTTTAGACCTGGTTAAAAGTAGAAATAAAATACAATTAGGTAACTATAATAATCTGGAAGAATTGAATGAACAGCTCGCTGTTTATGGTATTGTAGCAGAAATTGGAATGGGGGAGCAGGAGGTTCTGGTTATTGAAGAGGTAGAATAGAAGATAACAAGATAGGGTATGAATTTTCATACCCTATTCTAAATTTAGCGAACGCTGATGTTTTTGAAAATTGAGTATCTTATCTAGCTTTCAATTTCACATTAGTACTATTAACCTGATTTTGCAGAGAATTGATGATCTCATCTTTCAGCGCATCAGTAATGACAGGTTCATCACTACCATTGTTTGCAGCTTGAAGTGAACACATTTGTTGTGTTGCTCCGGGGCAAGTTGGTGGGTTTGGATCGGTGTGCAAGGTATACGAACTCGGTTGCGATGGGTTTGTACCCGTATAACTAAATAAAGCCATAATTTTAATTTTTATAATTGTATTTTTTTATTAATACAAAAGGTTTATATTCATGCTCTTAGTAATCAGTCTGCCTGCGTATAACAGGCTGGCCACATAATAGCTTCCGCGTACAGGAGGCATCTTATATTAAAGTGGACTTTCATTTTCTTACCCGCTATCTTGAGGGGAAAACTGCAAATTTTCGACGATACTGCTCCATCCCTTTATTATGTTTTTCCATACTATTTTTTATTCTTTTACTATCGCTTAGTTAATGCTTTTCCTAGCATTGTTTCGATTGTCTATTACAAAGTAAAGGACATATTCTAAATAAAAATCGGGTGTGACGGTAGTAATTTACTTTTTATCATAAAGATTTCTTTTTTTACTCAAGTACAATGTCTTGGGGTCGATATACAGAAATTCGCCAAGCTGTTTATTGGTTAAGCTATAACATAGTGATGGCATAAGTTCCACTAGTTTTTTATAACGGTCGATGGCATCATGAACCATAATCATTCCCTTTTTATTAAAAAAATCAGATTTTCGTTGCCGCATGATGCTGACAAAGTGATGTGCGCTCGGATGCTCCTGTTGCATTTGCTGTAAGGTGGATAGCGGTATGCAGGCAATCGTTCCTTTGGACAAGAATTGAATATTCAGTGCCTGGCTATTGAAACTGTACTCGTGCTTGGTACCTGTAAAATAATTCCCTTGGGTAGCCACCCAATGGATATAGGGTTTTTTTAGATTCATTTCGTAAGCGCCTACCGCTCCATCGAGCACATAACACCAATAGGGCTGGCTTTCATCTTCCCTGCAGTAGATCTGACCACTACTGCATTGTCTAATCTTGGAATGTTCTAATAGTTGTTGACGGCAGGGATCATCTTTCCTAAAATGCATATCTAAATGTTTGATAAAACGATCCATTTTTAAAATTTTGAAAGTGATTTTGAATGAAATAGCAGATGCCATGGGAGAGGTATGGCCCATGGCATTGCATCTGGTAGATGGCTTTTTTACAAAAGCTTATAATAAATCCGAATGATTAAATGTCCCTCCAGTTGGCTGTTGAAATTCGTTTTAACATCAGCTTGGATTGAAATATACGAAGCATTGGATTGCGTCTTTTTCGACTCATATTCTGTAACCTTGACAGTATCACGTGCCAGCGTGCCTGTGCGTTTTTCATCGGTCTGCTTATCTAATGTGATATCCGATTGATTATTTATAGCAAAAACCAGCTCTTGTGCTAGATTGCTTTTGAAATCTTCCGTTAGCGTATTGATATAGGCTATCTGATCTTCGGAAAGGTCAAACCTGGATATGAGCCAACTGCGTAGGCACATCAGGATAAGGTCCTGTTCCATCATTTGGTAATTTACGGTAGCACTGTACAGTGCAGCGAGCCATTCCATGACTCCTTCATTACTGAATGGATGTTTTTTCATCTGTTTATAAATTAGTTAGTTTTCTTTTTTTTCATGATTTTCCTAAAACAATTGGTTATAGTAGCATGCTTTACTATAAGTTATTGTAGTAGGAAATATGAAGATTGATTCATTTGGTTTATTTATTGTTTCGATCGAATAACGAAGATATGAGGTAACTAACTTTTAGAGAAGAAAAGTGGTTTCGATTTCCGTGAAGCGGTAAATTACTCCGTCGAAATAGTATAGAAAATAGTTTTAAAGCGATTTTAAATGAGATTCCTTTCGGCGAATGCAAAAATAAATTTCCCCAGGGAAATCTGATATCTTAAATTTTTTGATTTCTTTTTATGGAATTTTCTTAATTTAGAGAAAATATTAATTTAAACCCAGAATATGATTGCTCTTCGATTGTTCTTCAGATCGTGGTATGGTAATGTATTGATTTTAATGTTGCTCGCCGCCACTTCTTCTTTTTTGATCACTTTTTATACCACTGCATTATCTGTGCCATGGAGCATCACGTTAGAAAAGCATCTGATGATTTTCCTTTTTAGTTTTGTCCTGATGTTTTTTGGAATCTTTTTGATTAGTTATATCACCTACAGACTAGATTCAAATCGCTATCTGAGACAACATGAGCTGTTGCGGTACATGATTCAATTTATATTGTTGGTATTACTCATGGGAGCTGTGGCTTTGCGGGTGGTCTATATTGTATACTTGACTTTTTTTAGGGTGGATCTGCAAAAATCTGAATATTTTGAACGTGACTATGTGGTTGTTCTGTTCTGTCTGATCATGGTGCAGGTCTATTTTGCTATAAGAAAGAATCGAAAGTTGAGCGCTTTCGCACTCAAAAGAAGTAAAGTTTTATATAAATGGGTGTCGCTCCGTGATGAAGTCATAAATGAAATGGGTGCTAATAAAGTTTTACTGTTACAAGAAATACAAGATTTACATATACAACATGATAATTTACAACGGCTTCATGAAATTCAATTAGATGAATTACGTGCTGAACAGGATAAACAGATTATACTTTACGTGACTGAACGGGATGAGTTGCATATGGAACAAGAAAATCAGGCATTACTTCATAAAAATCAATTGGTTGAATTACGTGCTGAACAGGATAAACAGATTATACTTTATGTGACTGAACGGGAAGAGTTGTATAGGGAACAAGAAAATCAGGCGTTACTTCATAAAAATCAATTGGTTGAATTACGTGATGAACAAGAAAAACAGACCGCATTTTACGTGACAGAGCTTGATGATTTAAGAGCTCGTAAGCAACGGCTGAGAAGTAATCATGAGTTGTGGACTGAAGATGAAATGCGGTTAAAAATATGTATGCAGGAGCTTCTGGATGAGATTTTGGTTATAATAGGAGCAGAGAATGAATGGGTTCGAATAGCACAGATAGCCTATTTTCACCTTAAGGAAGGTTCTTCTCGTTTTAAACTTGTTGATGTACAGTTGCTCGATGGGCGTGAAGGAAAGGTAGACATGGAGTCATTAGCTAAAATAGAAAAGAGATGGCCAAATTTACTTTTTCGGGCAGGAAGGGGACACTTAATTATGCATTTGGCTGTAAGAGAAATAGTAAAAGAAGGAGATGTATATAGCATAGAATTGTATGGAGCACGAAAAGAAAGATTAAAAGTACAGCATGATGTATATAATAAACTAGTGAAACTGGGAGATGAATGGGCAAGATTAATTCCAGAAAGTCAATAAAACTCACTATCGGGGATATGAATTAGCCCCGATAGTGAAGTTTTTAAATTTTATAATCGTTCCTCCACTTCTGCTAGTGGGAGACCGTAATAGGCAGCAAACTCCCGGACAGTGAGCTGCTGATGCTTGGCTTTACTGTAAGCATCTTTTGCTTGTTGATACTTCCTTTGGGCCTGACGTGGACTGAGATCCAAGATATTGGCTACGTCTTTTGCGCTGATGCACAGACGGTGTTTTTTGGACATGATAAGCTGATCTTATGGATTGCCTAAGGCCATAGCGATATGTGCTAGACAATCCAGGGGTGATTACCTGATTCTTCTGGCAGCTAGATACCTCTCTGTCCTTGGTATATTGCAACTAAGGGCAAGCCCTGTTCATAAGAAATTTATTAATTCACTCTAACATTTATAGGTTGTTTTTGTTTTAATTATTTGTATTTCAAATCGTTGTGTTGATTTGTGTCATATGTTTTATACGATAACTCTTTTACAATTAATTGCTGTTCTATTGCTGTAATTGGATACTACATTTTAGGGTAAGGAATGCCACCAAATATCTACTATTTATAGTAGCTGTTTGGTAGATGTTTAGTAGCTCTCCAGTACCTCTTTGGTGAAGTATTAGTACCTTTTCCGTACACCCCCCGTACACTAACAGTACCTTTATTGTTCTTTTTCTATGTCATTTATAGTCATTATGTGCCAAATCCGGTCATATGCTGTTAAGTTGGTCAGATATGGTCATTTTGGACAATGGTCTTAGATCTGTACGACATCTTTGTGCTGTCATCAAATAATTGATATCATGGCAAAACAAGAAAGTTTAATCAAGTTTAGAGGAAAGGTCGGGGATCTTTCTTTTAGCAAACACCGCAGCAGAGGTTACGAAGTTCGTATGAAAGGCGGTGTAGACAAGGCAAGGATCCAGACGGATCCTAATTTTCAGCGGACACGCGAAAACATGGCTGAATTTGGTACCGCAGCCAGCACAGCAAAATTCCTTCGTATACAGCTGAATAACCTGCTGCGTACCTTTGGAGATAGTACCATGCGTAATAGATTGACCTCTTTGGTGCATCGTATCCAAAAATCTGATGCGGTCAATGTGAGGGGCGAGCGCATATTTTTAGAGGCAAACAGCAAGTTGCTCAAGGGATTTGAGTTTAATCAGGCAAGCAGTCTCAAAATGTTGTTAGGTGTCAATTTGGAAGCTTATTTTGACAGGCTTGATGGGCAGGCTAACCTCACTGTTCCTGCCTTCAATCCCCAGATTGATGTGATGCTGTTGCCGGGAGCGACACATATGCAGTTTACACTGGCAGTTGCCGAGTTGAGCACGGAAGATATTCCTCCTCGTCCACAAGTGGTGAAATCGGCCTACATCCCCTTAATAGGACAATATCCTGGTGATTTGTTAGAGGCTCCTTTGACTGTGGACGACACTAAAGTAGTATACCTGATCGCGGGAATCTCGATGTACCAGGAGGTCAATAATGAGTTCTATCCCCTAAAAAACAACCCCTACAATGCCATGACCATTGTAGAGGTAGATATACCTTAATGTGCTATTATGGAAAGTAGGCACACGCTCAAGCTCCATCGTAAATATGGAGTTCAGGGCACCAACGGTACATTGACCTTTAACGGGGAGCATATCTGCCATACCATTGAACTGCCCGACCGCAATAATATTCCGCGCATTAGCTGTATTCCGATAGGGCAGTATAAGCTGGAGAAAAGGCGCTATCCAAAACAAGGCGAGCAGATCGGAATTCCACATGTCCTTGGCCGTGAAGCGATATTGATTCATGCCGCCAATGATGCGCAACGGGAGTTGTTGGGCTGTATAGCTCCGGTCACAACATTGACAGGGGAGGGGACTGGAACAGCAAGTGGCAAAGCTCTGGCAAAGCTCAAGGCTTTGGTCTATAGTCTCTGGGATATGGGTGATGAAGTGTATCTGAGTATTCATTAAGGATAAATAAATGGAAGGTCTAGAATAGAATATTGCTATTTGATGGTCTATATAGGCCTTCCGTTTTTCAAGCATTTTGATTTTTTAACATCATGAAAAAAATTTTAAGTAAAATAAGTCGTGTGTTACAAGTAGTCTTGCTGGCGCCGGTTAAATTGCCAGGAAAAGCGTTAAATATTATCCGATACATTGCACTCGGACTTGGAGTAGTAGAGACGGTATTGGATGATAAAGACAAAGAAAAAGCGGATGATTTTTTGAAAAAAAAGCAGAAAATACTTAATCAAGAAAAGGAGGTGCCACATGAAATTGAATGATATCCGTATCGGTGCTTTAGGAGGTACGCTGTGCTCGATATGGGTTTCGTTTTCTTTCGGTGATCTTTTACAGTCTGTGTTGACGGCCGCAGTAGGCACCTTAGTAAGTTTCGGAACGAGCCGGTTACTTGGAAAATGGAGAAAGAAAGAAAAAGATTAAGGTTTTAATAAACACAAGTGTGCTGACTGAGCATACTTGTGTTTTTTTATCTAACACTAAAATGAGCTATTAGATCTTAACAAAATCAAAAATGACGATATGTGCAATTTTGCAATGGATTTGATCAATGGTATTTTTATGGCACTAGTTTTTTAAGTTTTCTTGAACTTGTACATACTGTCTGATAAATTGTATTTACACTTTTAAATATTTAAGTTTGTAAACAGCTTGTTTTATGATGCGGACAGTTTTTGCCTATTTATTGCTCTTCCTTTCTTTTGTCAATTCTTCTGTTTTTGGGCAGTCGTTGGACTTTCAGTTATTCAAGAATATAGGATTAGGAACAAAAGCGAGCACTGTTCATTGTTTTGCGCAAGATAGCCTTGGTATACTCTGGTTGGGTAGCAATAACGGATTATATAGTTATGATGGTTATTCTCTTCATGCGCCCACAGATGCTGCTGTGCAGTACCAAACATTTATCTACAGTATATCAGTCCTGAATGCGACACATCTTGCCATTGGAACCGGAAAAGGGGTTTTGTTGTACAATTATAGGGAAGATCGCTATGAAGCATTTCCAGTGGGTGGACCCTCGGATGTCAGATCGCTGATGCTGGTGGGAAACAAACTATGGATCGGCTCTATCTCGGGATTATATTGCTACGATACGAAAACGAAGAAACTGATCAATTATGGTAAAACCCTACATAAAGAGTTGGACGGCCAGGCCATTTATGCATTATCCGCTCAAGCAGACAAAATTTTAGTGGGTACTTATAAGGGTTTGTATCAGCTTGACCCTGCCCAGAAGATGATCAAGAAATTGGTGCTGCCAGATTATAGATTTGGGAGCAACCAGTTTGTAAATTCGATTTTTACCTTATCATCGACCAAGAATACTTTTGTGGGGACAGAGTATGGACTGTACATGTATGATCATAAATCTGAAAAGTTGTCTAAAGCTCCTGTACTTCAAAGTCATCCGATCAAATCTATGGCGACCAACGATGATCGGACATTGCTGATCGGTACTGATGATGGCCTATTCGCTTATCAACCCGAGCAACAAGTAATCACAAGGACTAAGCATGACTCGCGTAATCAATATTCGCTGGCCAATAATATTATTTGGAGCATCTACCGGGATCGTGCCAATAATATTTGGTTGGGTACCGACCTGGGTATCTCCCTATGGTCCAGTAAACAAATGGAAAAAAGGATCCCGATATATCAGTTTACAAAAAGTAGTGATGGCAATCGCTTTTATAAGGTCTATCAAGATCAGACAGGATGGTACTGGCTGGGTGGTGACAATGGATTGATCCGGACCAAAGGTCTGGGGCGCAAAGATTTTGAAAGCTATTGGTATCGGATGGATGCTCCACAGTACAGGTTGCCGCATAATCGGATTCGGGATATCTATCAGGATCGGACAGGTCATCTATGGATTGCTTCAGATGGTGGAGTTAATGTGTTCAATGCACAAACCCGGCAGTTCAGAAGTTTTGATATTGTCGATTCAAAAGGTACGCGTAATGCTAAATGGGCCTATAATATCTTGGAAGATAAAGAGGGTAATCTGTGGATAGCAACCTATATGGGCGGTATCTTTAGGGTAAATAAAGAGCAGCTCTTATCTTCGTCCGGTTCGTTTGTAGCCGGGAAAAATTATTTGCAATCGAACGGTTTGCTTGCAGATTTTGCCAATCAGATTGTCGACAATGGTCAGGGGGAAATACTAGCACTTTTTTATAATCTGGGTATCAGTAGTATTGATCCTAAGACTGGTAAAGTGGAAGAGCTAAAAGACAAAGATGGGAAATCATTGAGTCAAGCAACGTTTATGTTGAGAGACAGTGGCGGGACAATATGGATCGGGCAGCATGGTCAATTGAGACGGATGGATAGATCTGGTCGTACCGATGTTATGGTGTTTGATCCCGTGGTGAAAGGTGAAGTCACTGCTATGGTCGAAGTAAATGATTATATCTGGCTTTCGACCAGTATAGGAGTCTGGCGCGTGCATAAAAAAGATTTGAAACCCGAATTGTTGCGATATGGTCATGATGTTACTGCTATGTATTACGATCAAGCCCAGGATGAAGTGATTTTAGGTGGCATTAATGAAGTGACAGCTCTTCCGGCTCAATTTAGCCATGTTGCCCCTACAGCAGACAAAAAAATTGTGCTGACAGCAATGTATGTAAACAATGAACCTTTTGGTAATTACAATTATAGTTTGCGCTATAGAAATGAAATTACGCTCGATTATGATCAAAATAATTTGAGGCTAGAATTTTCGGATCTTCATTATGGCAATCATCTTGGGCATAGACTGGCCTATAATTTTAAGGATAAGAATGAAAATTGGATTCCATTGGAACGTGGGGACAATAAAGTGCTGCTTTCAAATTTACGGTCAGGTGATTATCACTTGCAGGTGACCAAGGTTGACCTATCTGGAAACGTAGTTGCAGATATCTACGTTTACAATATCCGTGTCAAATATATCTGGTATGCTTCGATATGGGCCAAAATAATCTATGTCCTGGCTGGTTTAGGTCTGCTCATTTGGGTGATGAATTTTTTCCGTGTGCGGAATACCTTAAAATGGGAAAGGCGCGAACGGTATAAGGTGTTGGAATTGACCCGTATGAAAATGGATTTTTTAACTGCCATATCCCATGAGTTGAAAACACCACTCAGTTTGATCTTGGCTCCTGTAAGCCAATTGATGCGAAAGACAAAAAATATTGAAAATAAGAAAAGCCTAGAAGGCGTACATCGGAATGCGCTTAAAATAAATAATTTGATTCAGGAAGTGATGGCATTTGATAAGGACGAAAGTCAAAATTTATCGTCCACTAATTTACTCACTTCGCAAATTGACCTTGTCGCCTATGCGAAACAGATAACTGAAGAATGGCAAAACAATGTTACTTATGCACATCTAGAGTTTTATTTTGATTCGGATATTGATAGTGTATTTGTCCATACGGATGTGTCAAAATTGGGATCGATCATCAATAACCTGCTTTCTAATGCTTGTAAATATAGCCGGCAAGAAAAGGGTTTGATCAAAGTGGAGATCAAAAAACAGGACGCGGCATTACTGCTTTCGGTTGTCGATACCGGCATAGGGATTCTTTCTGAAGATCTGCCATATGTGTTTAGTAAATTTTACCGTTCGTCATCCGAGGAGATCAATAAACTGGAAGGAACAGGGGTTGGTTTGTATTTGGTAAAAAGTTATTGTGATCAATTGGGTTGGGAAATAAATCTGGTATCGACTTATCAGGTCGGTACTGCTGTATCGCTAAAGATTTTCATGGATGGTTGGGATCTGCATGAGGATGGCGAAGACCGTGTACCGTCAGATAAACGTAAATTACTGATCGTGGAGGATAATGAAGAACTTTCTTCTTTTCTCAAATTAGCGCTCGAATCCACTTATACTTGTCGGATAGCAAAAGATGGCCAGGAAGGCCTTCATTTAATCAGCACGAATGCGTTTTTACCAGATATCATCATTTCGGACGCGATGATGCCTATCATGGGTGGTCTTGAAATGGTGAGAAAACTGCGTCAAAATACAGTGACCTCCACGATTCCTATTATCTTATTGACTGCTAAAAATGATGAGCTGATCCAGCGCGAATGGGTTGCAGTAGGAGTAGATGCTTATATGGCTAAGCCTTTTGATCTGGAAGTGCTCAAGATGCAGTTGCTACAGCTACTGGCTAAAAAAGACAACCTTACCGTACAGTTACGCCTGCAAGGGATCAGTCAGCCTAGTGTGGCCAGTGATCAGATATCACCAGATGAAAAGTTGCTGAGTAAAGTGACCGAAATTATCGAAAATAATATCGATGATTCTGACTTTTCTGTACAGCGACTTGCTGAAGAAACAGGTACTGCCGCAAAGCAACTATACCGCAAAATTAAACAGATGACGGGTTACACTCCGGTAGAATATATCCGTTCCATCCGGATCAAAAAAGCGGCTTTAATGCTGCAACAGAAAAAGTTTACTGTGGCAGAAGTGATGTATATGGTCGGCTACTCCAATGCTTCTTATTTTTCCAAATGTTTTCAGGCCGAGTTTGGGATGACACCAAAGGCTTATATGGAAAAGATTTCTTAACTAATTGTTGTTGAGTTTGTTGTTTGCGTCGTTGTAAAGGCGTGTTTTCTCAAATGTCCAATTTGTGTTGCATTTTGTCCGATATGCGTTCGCTGATATTGTTCGGGCTTTATAAGTTTGTGTTATCAATTGAAACCAAATTTATAAACTGAATTACGGTATGCGTATAAGTATTTTATTTATCGGCGCTTTTTTTGCGTTTTTAACATCTTTTTCTCAAGTAAAGAAGGATGTGCCTACTATTTTTGTTGACAAGCAGGGTGTTATGCGCTGGTCTGATTCTAAGAAAGAAGCATCCTTTTATGGTACGAATTATACCGTCCCATTTGCCCATGCTTACCGTGCTTTATCCTATAAAGGGATCAATCATAAGGAAGCGATAGATCGCGATGTATACCATCTGGCTCGTTTAGGTTATAATGCTTATCGCATCCACATCTGGGATGTTGAAATCTCGGATGCTACGGGAAACCTCATCAATAATGAACACCTGGATCTGCTGGATTATTTATTTTTCAAATTACAAGAAAAAGGGATACGGATTTTAATTACCGGAATGACCAATTTTGGAAATGGATATCCGGAGAAGAATGTAAATACTGGTGCTTTTACTTATTTATATGATAAATGTCTGGTGCATGCTGATCCGCGGGCTATAGCAGCGCAGAAAAAATACATTACACAGCTCCTGCGTCACAAGAACCCTTACACAGGTTATTCTTATCAAGACGATCCTTACGTTGTGGGAATTGAGATCAATAATGAACCTTGCCACACGGGTGAGGTGCACACTACGGCTGCTTATATAAAAGAAATGGTATCGGCGATGAAAGATGCCGGAAATAAGAAACCTATTTTCTATAATGTAAGTCATAATATGGAGCATGTGCCAGCGTATTTTGATTCGCATATTCAGGGGACAACATACCAATGGTATCCGGTAGGTCTAGTTGCAGGAAAAGAGCGACGCGGTAATTTTTTGCCGTATATCGATCATTATAACATTCCTTTTTCGGCGGTTAAAGGTTTTGACAATAAGGTCAAGGCTGTATATGAATATGATCCGGCAGATAATCTATATGGGTATATGCATCCGGCAATGACGCGTACTTTTCGCGGAGCAGGTTTTCAGTGGATCACACAATTTGCTTATGATCCGATCGATATCGCTGCTTATAATACCGAATACCAGACGCATTATCTCAATTTGGCCTATACACCGGCAAAAGCCATCAGCACGCTTATTGCCGCAGAAATTGCCTATACGGTTCCGAGAAATCAAAAGTTTCTGAATTATCCGCAGGATACGCTCTTTGGTGATTTTATGGTGAGCTATAAGCAGGATCTATCAGTGATGAATACAGCCGAAAAATTTTATTACAGCAATGAAACGCTGACTATGCCTAAACAGGTGGACCGGTTACAGCATATTGCGGGCTATCGCTCTTCTCCCATTGTGAGGTATAGCGGTTCTGGTGCTTATTTTTTAGATCAACTGGAGGATGGTGTCTGGCGTTTAGAGTTGATGCCCGATGCTGTGCAGATAGCAGATCCTTTTGGCAAACCTTCTCTTTCTCGGGTGGTAACTCAGATTTTACATACAGCCCATGTTATGGATATACAACTGCCCAATCTAGGGATTGGGTATTCGATTCAATATCTGGGTAATAGTAGCGATGACCATAAAAATCAAGAGGTGGTGCAAACTAGTTTTAGCTGTAAACCCGGTGTTTATTTGCTCAAACGTAAAGATTTGAGGAGTAAAAGTAACTGGACGGCAGATAGCAAGTGGAAACTTGGAAAGATTGGTGATTTTTATGCACCTGCCGCAACAGTAATCGATAAACCGGTTATGCTACATGAGCAAGAACCTATTGTTGAAAAAGAAAAAGCGTTACGCTTGACTTTTCGTTTTATTCATCCAGAGCAAGCTGATTCTATCATTTTACAGACGGATCAGGTTTCTTTCTGGAAAGAACATAATCCATATATCAAGTTATTGCCCAAAGATCATTATACGTATGAAGCCACTTTGCCAGCATCGATGTTGGACGGCGATGTGCTTCGCTATACGGTGACGGTATTTATGGGAGGGAACTCGTTTACTTATCCTGATAATAAAAATGGAGCTCCTCTAGATTGGGATTATAAAGTGGATAACTATTGGACAACTGATTTAGTAGCGCCTAAAAGACCAGTACGCTTGATTTCTGTACATGAATCGGAATCGCCATTTGAAAGTTATGCAATTCCTGAAAAAGCCTCTGTAAAAGCAAAAATGGAGCTTAATGATACTACTGAAGCAGCACAATGGCAATATACTTTGGAAGGGAAAATTCCGGATGCCCGTTACTTTTGGGTTAAAGATATAAAAGAAATTATTGTAGCTAGACCTCAGGGGATAGATCAAGCTCGAACACTATGTCTGCAGTTGCAAGTGAAAGGATACTCGGGTAAGTTCGATATCGGCTTTGTAGATGACCAAGGATATACGTATGCTAAACAAGTGTCTGCAAATAGTGAGGAGAGGAGCGTATTACGTATTGCGCTAGCTGATCTACAGCTCGTGTCTACGGCTTTATTACCGGCACCGTATCCGGATTTTCTGAACCGCTATTTTAATCCGACGACAACCCTGCCATTCATGAAAGATCAAATCGAAAAATTGATTATATCGACTAATGGTGAGGTGGCTGAGGGCACTACGGTATCGATCGGCGCAAGCTGGCTGGAGTAAAATAGTGATAAGAAAGGTGTGTCTTAAACAGATTGCGGTTTAATCGGACGAAAGTAGATTGAGGTCGACCTTGCGGATCAAAGCAAGGGGCGTCTTTGAAAGGGAAAAATGTACGGAGAAGGGGTGAGATACAGCCAAGCTGATGTCTTGATCACTGTGTTGGAGGTTAGAATCGACCTTGCTGATCGAAGCAAGGGTCGTATTGAAGGGAATAATAAAATTATAAAATATTATAAATCTAAAAATATGAGAGGATTTACATTTAAAACAAGTGTATTAAGCTTGTCTTTGCTTTCGTGTTTGAGCGGGATGACAGATCTGCATGCGAGTATGCTGCCGCATAGCAGATGGATCAAACCCCTTCAACAGGAAGTACGGGGTACTGTGCGCAATGAAAAAGGGGAGATTTTGATTGGTGTGACGGTTCTAGTACCAGGTACCACAATAGGTACATCGACATCAGCAGATGGATCATATCGTATTGTTCTTCCCGGTGGGAAGTCTCAATTGGTCTTTTCGATAATCGGGTATACTAGTCAGACATTAACAGTGACGGGACAGCAATTGGATGTGCAGATGAAGGATGCGGGTACGGTTTTGGAAGAATTGGTGGTGATCGGTTATGGTAGTTCCACTAAGAAAGATTTGACCGGTGCTGTTAATACAGTAAGTAGTAAAGATTTTAATGCAGGGTTAGTGGGTTCTCCAGAGCAACTGATCAACGGTAAGACTGCCGGAGTACAGGTGATGTCCAATAGTGGGTCGCCTTCTGCAGGTAGTACGATCCGCATTCGTGGCGGAGCATCGCTCAGCGCTAGTAACGATCCCTTGATTGTACTGGATGGTGTTCCTTTGGAAACGGGCGGGATTAGTGGCAATAGCGGCAATTTTTTAAGTTTGATCAATCCAAATGATATCGAGAGCATGACGGTCTTAAAGGATGCGTCTGCAACTGCGATCTATGGTTCACGTGCATCCAATGGCGTGTTGTTGATCACGACAAAGAAAGGTAAAGGTGATGCCTTACAGCTCTCGTTTTCTTCTATCGTATCCATGCAGAAGGCTTTGGGCGTTCCCGATATGATGTCGCGAGAAGAATTTACAGATCTTATCAATACCAAAGGAACTCCGGCGCAGAAGAATTTGTTGGGTAATGCCTCTACTGACTGGCTGGACGAGGTGTTCCAGCAGGCGATGGGCACAGATAACAATTTGAGTTTGCAAGGTAAAATTGCAAAAACGCTGCCGTTTCGGGCCTCTATAGGTTACTATAATCAGCAAGGGACTTTAAAAACCGATAAGAGCGAACGCATGACAGGTGGAATCGTCCTGACACCCAAATTTTTTGATCAACACTTAGCTGTAAATCTAAATTTGAAAGGTGCTCGTAACAATAATCACTTTGCGAATACCGATGCGATATGGTCTGCGATCGCTTTTAATCCAACGCAGCCTGTTTATTCGGGTTTAGATGCTTATGGTGGTTATTATGAAAGCCTTGATAATGCCGGTCTTCCTGCTACCGGTGCAAATCTCAATCCGTTGGGCCTGATCAAACAAGAGAAACATCGTAGTACCGTCAATCGGGCGATCGGAAATCTTGATATGGATTATAAATTTCATTTTTTACCTGAATTAAAAGCTCACGTGACTTTGGGTTACGATTACGCTGAGGGCAATGGGATAAATCATATTCCAGCTAGTGCCGCAAATAGTTTTATGATTGGGGGTGCATATGATGAATATGAACAGACGCTTAAAAATAAGTTGTTTACTGGTTATTTGACTTATAATAAAAATTTTCCCAATCTCAAAAGTACAGTAGAGTTTACTGCAGGGCATGACTATCAGTTTTGGAGTTCTAAACGACCTGCCATCAGTTATTTTAACGATGTCGGAGATTTGCGATCGACAGGTATTGCTTCGGATGAAAGACATACGTTAATTTCTTGGTATGGAAGACTTAATTATAATTACGATAGCCGTTATCTCTTGACAGCAACAATCAGAAAAGATGGAACTTCTAGATTCAGTCCTGAAAATAGGTGGGGAACATTTCCTTCGATCGCTTTGGCTTGGAGACTTTCTGAAGAATCGTTTTTGAAAGAAGTTTCTTTTTTAGATGATCTGAAACTGCGCGGAAGCTATGGTATCACGGGGCAGCAGGAAGGTATTGGCAATTATGAGTATCTACCTGTATATACACAAGGTACTCCTTATGCACAATATCGTTTTGGCGATCAGTACCACACGGTGTACCGTCCATCAGTCTATAACAGAGATCTGCGCTGGGAGACCACAAAAGCATTTAATTATGGTTTAGATTTCTCACTATGGAAAAGTCGGGTATCTGGTGCAATTGAATATTATACCCGCAAAACGCATGATCTGATTGCTAACGTACCTGTTGCCGCAGGTACAAATTTTGATCAAAATGCAACCATTAATGTCGGGAATGTGGAAAGCAGAGGCTGGGAGTTTCAGTTGAATACAGTGCCTGTACAGACCGATAACCTACGTTGGGAAGTGAATATTAATGCGACCAAACAGCACACGGAAGTAACTAATATTGCGTTGGTTCAAGATGCTGCTTCGGTAGGTACTTATGTCGGGCCGGTGGTCAGTGGACGTGGTATTCAGATCTTGACAACAGGTTACCAACCTTATATGTTTTATGTATACAAGCAGTTATACGATGATGGAGGGAAACCTTTGGAAGGTATATATGCTGACCTGAATGGTGATGGGGCTATCGATGAGAAGGACTTATACCGTTATGAATCTCCAGCTGCCAAATGGTTGTTTGGATTTAATACGCAGTTGTCTTACAAAAAATGGACGGCAGCTACGACTTTGAGAGCTAACCTGGGAAATTATGTATTTAACAATACCAAGATGAACCTGAGCGCATTGGAGACGGTGCAATATGTCGACCCAGCAATCAATAATCTACATCGTGATTATTTGAATACAGGATTCCAAAGCAGGCAATATTATTCCGATTATTATGTTGAGAATGCTTCTTTTTTAAGAATGGAAAATTTTTCGTTAGGATACAATTTCGGAAAGATCGGAAAGGTGTCTAATTTACGGGTAGGTGCTGTGGTTCAAAACGTTTTCGTAATTAGTAAGTATACAGGGAACGATCCGGAGGTGCCTAGTGGCTTTGATAGTTCTTTTTATCCACGTTCACGAACATATTCCTTGAGTCTGAATTTAGATTTTTAATACTTTTTAATCCATACGTAATGATTATTTACCAATAACAGTTGGGAGTCTGAAATACTTATGATCGCTTTATAGCTTTTTTAAAAAATAAATAATATTGCAATGAAAAACTTGAAAATATATAGCTGTAGTGTCCTATCGATCTTGATGTTGTTGCTTTCATGCACAAAAGATCTGGATCAATATCCTACAGTACAGAATACTTCGGAAGCCGTATATACTTCCGTAGATGGTTATCGTGCAGTCCTGGCAAAATTATATGCTTCTTTTGCAGTGGCAGGAAATGGCCGCGGTGATGCTGATCCGGATATGGCAGGAGCAACGGCTTCTTGGGGTTACCTTCGGGTATTCTTTAATCTGCAGGAGGTGCCTACTGATGAGGTTATCTATACTTGGGCCGGTGGTGATAATATGGAAGATATTCAGTATATAACTTGGGGAGCATCGGATACATGGGTCAATGCCATGTACTATCGGATCTATTATTCTGTGGCACTTTGTAATGAATTTTTGCGGAATGCGACTGCAGAAAAATTAGCTGCTTTTGATCCTGCGCAGCGTGAGGAGATCGAACGATTTGCCGCAGAAGCACGTTTTTTACGTGCTTTGACTTATAGTCACGCGATGGATCTTTACGGTCATGTTCCTTTTGTGACGGAGAAGGATCCAGTTGCTGCATTTTTTCCTCCTCGTATTGAAAGGGCGGATCTTTTTGCTTTTATCGAGAAAGAGTTGATCGATGTTGCCAATTTGTTACCTGAGCCTCGTCAGAATCAATATGGACGTGTTAGCCGTGCAGCTGCTTGGGCTCTATTAGCTAAAAACTATCTTAATGCACAGATCTATACGGGTACAGCGCGTTATGCAGATTGCCTGCTGTATAGTAAAAAAGTAATCGACAGTGGACATGCTTTGCACAATAACTACAAACAACTTTTTAATGCGGATAATGATAAAAGGACAAATGAGATTATTTTTCAAATTCAAGCTGATGTGCAACATACCACCAGTTGGGGGGCGACGACTTACTTAGTTAATGGTCCGATTGTGGGTAGTATGAAAGCGGTTGATTATGGTGTGCTTTCTGGTTGGAATAGTTTTAGAACATTGCGTGAATTTGTCTCTATTTTTAATGCGAGCGATAATCGTGGAGATTTTTGGATTACGGGACAAGCACTGGATGTAGATGATCCGGCTTCGTCTAGTCAAGGATATGGGATGGTGAAATTTACCAATTTGAATGATGATGGTACCTATAAAACAGATGAAGGTCTGGTGGGTACAGATTTTCCGATGATCCGCTTAGCTGATTGTTATTTAATGTATGCCGAAGCGGTGTTACGTGGTGGTGGCGGTCAAATACAGGAAGCTCTCAATCTGGTTAATCAGATTCGCCAAAGAGCTTATGGGGGTGCTACTGGAACCATTACGCAGGCGCAGCTTACCTTGGATTTTATTTTGGATGAGCGTGGCAGAGAGCTTTTTTGGGAATGTACCAGAAGAACAGATTTAATCCGCTTTGGACGATTTACCGGAAATAGCTATGTATGGCAATGGAAGGGTGGTACTGTCAATGGGCGGAGTGTGGATGAAAAGTTTAATCTTTATCCGATCCCTACGACCGATATGGCCGCGAATCCTAATTTAATACAGAATACAGGTTACTAAATGTTTGTATATATTGACCAATAATACTAATTATGAAAAAATTGATTTTTTATACGTTAGCCTTACTTTTATTCTCCTGTAAAAAGGAGGGTGGCGAACCTGCTGTTTCGGGTTTTCAACCCGCTATCCTACATAGCAGCAAAGTTGATGTGCAGCTTAATGCGGCCGAAAGTAAAAGTCTTGCTTTGCAGTTTGTATGGGATGAATCACTGTTAACGAGCGCACAGCCAATCGCACAGTCGACGCTTCAGCATACGCTTCAGCATACGCTTGAGCTAGCGACTGA
Source organism: Sphingobacterium kitahiroshimense (assembly GCF_025961315.1). Taxonomy (NCBI): domain Bacteria; kingdom Pseudomonadati; phylum Bacteroidota; class Sphingobacteriia; order Sphingobacteriales; family Sphingobacteriaceae; genus Sphingobacterium; species Sphingobacterium kitahiroshimense. Next base: position 5,221,929 of record NZ_JAOQNK010000001.1, read on the forward strand.
TGCTTCTTTCGTAGTGGTTGATAAAAAGATTGAAACGGTGGCACCATCCTTCAGTTATACCCATGAACAACTTAATAGTGTTGTCATGGGTATAGGTTTTGAACCGGGTAAAAAGAAAACTTTATATGCCCGCATTTCAACACGATTAGCACGTAATGTAGCGGTATCATATAGTAATGTCATCGCGGTAGAGGTGACTGCTTATGAAGCTATTTCTGATGCAAACTATCTCTATATGGCGAACAAAGAATTGACTCAGTTTCCGTGGAAGATATGCGCACGTAAGGAAGATGGTTTCTATGATGGATTTGTACAGGTGGACCAATGGTTTAATTTCTACCTGACCAATGAGGAAAGTGCCAATGCATCGGTTATCTATGGTTCTTACCCAGTTGAGGGTAGTCAATATATCTTGTACAGTGGCAAAGACCGTTGGAATAGTTGGATCAGCAATGGCGGATATCAATACATCAGTGCTGATGTCAATAAGCTAACTTGGAAAGAAACTCCTATAACATCATTAAGTGTTACCGGTGACTTTAATGGATGGAGTGCAACTGCTACGCCAATGACTTATGATCAGTCCACAAAATTATGGAAAGCAACGATTACAAATACAGTCAGTGAACAATGGGGAATCAAAATCTTGATCAATGGGAGCTGGAGCTGGTTTTTTGGTGCTGGCGAGGAAGTCGGGGCGTGTAGTTTATATACAGCAGATGCCGGTGGATTTGTATATGATAAGGTCGGAACGCATACGCTTGTACTCGATTTGAGCGATCCAAAAGCATTTAAATACAGGGTGCAATAAACTGTTATTTATGTGATTAGAGATAGCATAATAAATCCAAATTAGAAAAAATGATATGAAAAATATACTATTAAATTTACGTTTTTACATACTGTGTTTAGTTCTCAGCTTATCGAGCTGCAGCGACGAAGGTGTGGCGCAGCCAGCACAACAAATGTTGCATTTAGCCAAAGGCGCAGATGTGAGCTGGATAACCGAAATGGAGGCTTCGGGAGTGCAGTTTTATAATACGGGTGGAACTTCAGTCGACGGAATGAAACTGGTCCAGTCCCTTGGGGTGGATGCTGTGCGGTTACGTGTATGGGTAAATCCTAAAAATGGATGGTCGAGTAAGGATGATGTATTAATGAAAGCGCGCCGTGCAAAGCACCTGGGCATGCGTATTTTGATTGATTTTCATTATAGTGATACTTGGGCAGATCCGGGGCAACAAACAAAACCCGTAGCATGGGTCAATCTATCTTTCGATGAATTAAAGATCGCTGTTGCTAAGCACAGTACAGAGGTATTGCAATTATTAAAAGATAACGGGATTAGTCCGGAGTGGGTGCAGGTAGGAAATGAAACTGGCAATGGTATGCTTTGGGAGGATGGGAAAGCTTCGGTTAATATGGCCAATTATGCGGCGTTGAATAATGCTGGATATGATGCGGTGAAAACAGTTTTTCCAAATAGCAAAGTAATCGTACACCTCCAAAACGGTCAGGATAACAATCTTTTCCGTTGGCTTTTTGATGGTCTGAAAGATAATGGAGGAAAATGGGATGTGGTTGGGATGTCACTCTATCCGAGTCCAGAAAACTGGAAAGAGTATAACACGGCTATTGTCGCTAATATGAAGGATATGATCGGCAGGTACCAAAAGGAGGTCATGATCTGTGAGGTCGGTATGAGTTGGGACCAGGAGGAAATTGCAGAATTGTGGCTTCATGAACTGTTTGAGGCTGCAAACCAAATTCCTAATAATAAAGTGTTGGGCGTATTTTACTGGGAACCTTTGGCTTATGGAGGTTGGAATGGTTATACGCTGGGTGCATTTGATAATAACGGTAGACCGACAAAAATATGGAATGCTTTTAAATAGAACTTATAACAGCATAATAATCCGTCTATTTTAACCGCAATAAACTTTTATTTCTTAAGGAAATGAGAAAATGAAGTTGTGATAACAACGTTACTGCATCACTCCATGAAATAAGTTTAGTTTATTGTCTAATTAACCATCGTTAGTAAAGACCGCTTTTTAAAGTGGTCTTTTTTAATATTGTATGTTTTCTTATTCTTAATATTTATAAAATTTGATGAATATCCACATGAGATGGAAAGAATGACGAAAAGGTACTTGCCAAAAAAATAAAGAATGAAATTAATGAAGCTTGTTCGGAAGTTACAATAATATATCGTCATTGTTCCGATCCAAAATCGGAAAAAGCCAGTTAGGAATATTAAAATCTCCCAAAATAACGCTCCAACAGATTTTGCAACGATTTTCATAAGCTCATATTTTAATCGAAAGACAGTTTTGATTTGGTGAATTTTATTCATTTTCCGCTGATTTATATGAGGTTAAAAAAACAATAAAAATTATGTCATCTTCCTTTATGTTAATTGTATTTCTGAATATATTGATGGTTTATTCTTGTTTTTCAATAAAATTTATTGTTATCATGTGTCTTGGTTGTATATTATGTTGTTTATTGCGAATATTGTTGTAAATAATACTTTTTATTATTGATTATCTGCTACCAATCACATTTTAAAATAATATTTTTATGAACAGAGTACTAAAAACAGTAGGATATGTTTATCTATTGTTTATTACCAGTAGCTCCTTTGCACAAAGCACAAAGTTTCAGTGGAAGGAGACTACTGACGGTGGCTATGCTTACCGATATGTAACCAACGATCCAGTCCAGACACGTTTTTATAAGTTAAAAAATGGATTAACGGTTATCCTTAGCCCCAATGCAAAGCAACCCCGTATTCAGGCTTATATTGCTACAAAAGCTGGTAGTAAAACCGATCCTAAGGAGCATACTGGTTTGGCACATTACCTAGAGCATATGCTTTTTAAGGGGACAGATAAATTTGGAAGTTTAGACTGGTCTAAAGAGAAGCCTTTGTTGGATCAAGTTGATAATCTTTATGAGAAATACAATCATAGTAAAGACGAAGCAGAGCGTACAGCTATTTATAAAGAAATAGATCGTGTATCGGGAGAGGCTGCCAAATATGCTATTCCAAACGAATATGATAAGTTAATGAGCAGTATGGGTTCAAAAGGAACCAATGCGTTTACTTCGTTTGAGCAGACTGTATATGTGGAAGATATTCCTAACAATGTTATTGATAAATATTTGGCTGTTCAGGCAGAAAGATTTCGAAATCCTATCCTTCGTCTATTCCATACCGAACTGGAGTCAGTATATGAAGAGAAGAACATTAGTTTGGACAACGATAATAGAAAATCAATTGAGGCCATATTTGCAGCTATGTTCCCGAATAACAATTACGGAAAACAAACGGTTTTAGGTTCGGTAGAGCATTTAAAAAACCCGTCATTAAAAGCTATCCGTGAATATTATAACACTTATTATGTTCCTAATAATATGGGGATTATCATGTCGGGTGATTTTAATCCTACAGATGTTATTATGCGTATTGATAACGCATTTTCCGCGATGAAATCGAAACCGGTTCCTGCGTATACCTTTGAAAACGAGCAGCCGATTACAAGTCCAATTTCAAAAACGATTCTTGGTCCATCTTCGGAATATCTATTGATGGGATTTCGTTTTCCGGGAGCTGCCAATCCGGATGCTCAGATACTTAATTTGATGGCCAATGTACTGACTAATGGATCTGCAGGGTTGATCGATTTAGATCTTGTGAAATCGCAAAAACTATTAGGGGCAGGAGCATTTCCATATGTACTGAAAGATTATTCCATGCTGATTCTTCAGGGTAACCCTGGAGCAGGTCAGAATCTGGAGGATGTCAAGAAACTGTTGTTGCTCGAACTGGACAAGTTGAGAAAAGGTGAGTTTTCAGAAGAACTCCTTACTTCGATTGTTAATAATGAAAAGAAATCACAGATTAAACTTTTTGAAAGTTATAACAGTATAGCGGAGCAACTCATGTCAAGTTTTACTTCTGAACTGGACTGGGCAAAGGAATTGGCTTATACCGATCGCTTATCCACTATTACTAAAGACGATATTGTCCGTTTCGCCAATAAGTATCTTTCCGATATTAACTATGTGACGATCTTGAAGCAGAAGGGCCAGGATGCTGCTATTGAAAAAGTTGTTAAACCGGCAATTACCCCGATCACTGTTAATCGGAATGTTGAATCGGCATTTTTGAAACAGATCAATGCCATGCCTGAGCAAGATATTAAAGCGAAATGGCTTGATTATAATACAGATCTATCAAAATCAAAATTGCAGGATCTGGAAGTACTTGCTGTTCAAAATAAAGAAAATGAACTTTTTAGTCTAACTTATCAATTTGATTTTGGACGTTGGGACAATAAGTTATTGGGGCTAGCGGTAGGATATCTGGAGTTTTTAGGTACAAAAGATAAAACTAGTGAAGAGTTTAGTCAAGCATTTTATAAACTGGCTTCCGATTTTACGGCAGGTTCGGGTAACGAAGAAAGTAAAATTTCCATCGCTGGTCTGAATAGTAATTTTAAAGAATCTGTAGGTCTATTACACGATCTGTTGCATCATTGTACTGTTAATGAGGAAGCATTCAAGGCGTATATCGGGCGTTTGAAAAAATCTCGTGCAAATGCGAAAGAGAATAAGGCCGCAATCATGGAGGGACTAAAATCTTACGCAAAATATGGTGCTAAAAATCCATTTAATTACACATATACGGATGAGGAATTAGATGGATTAAAGGCCGCTGATCTGGTTTCTTTATTACATAATCTGGCCAAAGCAAAACATACAATATTGTACTATGGTCCGTTGGCGGTAAATGATTTAGTGAAAAATTTAAAACCGCTGAAAAGTAATGATGTTTCATACTTTACAATCGAAAAAGGTCTGAAATTTGAGGAAAAGCCAACAGATAAAAATCAAGTGTTATTTGCCCAATATCCGATGAAACAGGCTGAAGTATTTTGGTTTAGAAACGCAGGTCTATTTGATAAGAACCAAATGCCAACAGTTTCTTTTTTTAATGGATATTTTGGCGGAGGAATGGGAAGCATCGTGTTTCAAACGTTACGTGAATCCAAAGCTTTAGCCTATACAACCTATGCTTACTACGGACAGCCTCAAAAGAAGCAAAACCACAGCATGGTCGGTGCTTATATTGGTACGCAAACCGATAAATTTAAAGATGCTGTAGTTGGAATGAATGAATTATTGAATGAGTTACCAGAGTCAACTGTAGGTCTGGAATCTGTGCGTACTAATCTGATGAAGTCAATGGCAAGCGAGCGAATCACTGGTTCAGCAATTCTGTCGAGTTATCTGGGAGCGCAGCGTCTTGGACTTTCGGAAGATTCGAGAAAAGTGATTTATGAAAAAATACCTGAACTAACTTATAATGACCTAAAAGTTTTTCATGCGAATAATATGAGTCATAAACCGTATATCTATTGTATCCTAGGTGATGAAAAAGATTTGAAAGAAGAAGATATGATAGGGCTTGGAAACATAAGTAAAATCAATCTTAAAGAGATTTTTGGATACTAATAATTTTAATAGAAAAAGATTTTTGATAGCTTGTTTTAAGCTAAATAGAATATTATTTCAATCTTAAAAATAAACTTAATTTATATATCATGAAAAAAATCGTATTATTAATTCTTGCTGTTGTATCTGTTGCAACAGGAGCATTTGCTCAAATTCACAAACCTGTAAAATGGACTGTGGCCAGCAAAAAATTGAACAATAAAGAAGCTGTTGTTTTTATAAAAGCAACCATACAGAACGGTTGGCATATATATTCTCAAAATATAAAAGATGGCGGACCCATTCCAACTTCTTTTACATTTGGAAAAGCAACAGACTATACTTTGACAGGTAAAACTGCTGAGCCAAAACCAAAAATAAAACACGAAGAAGTGTTTAAAATGGATGTTGGCTATTTCACCAATGAAGTTATCTTTCAGCAAAAAGTAGCGCTTAAAAATGGAAAAGCTACTGTAAAAGGATCAGTGGAATGGCAAGCTTGTGATGCTTCGCAATGCCTGCCACCAGACGAATATAGTTTTGCTGTCACAATCAATTAAAAATAAAAAGGTAATGAAAATTAGTCATGGTCGGAAGAAATTCCGACCATTTTTTATTTAGGAGGTTCTTCCAATAGACAAAGAATTGCGCTATTTTGATCAGGCAGATCCAACGTCAAATTGTCGGTATAGAAAAATCGGTTTTTTAATAAAAATTTAGTTGATCATTTTAACTTCATGGTATGAGCTAAAAGGTTTTAAATAGGTATTATTTCTACTTTTATATGTCATAATTACAATTATTATATTACTTTTACAGCGCCATAAAACAATCGTTTGTTTTGTGCTTTAAGGGCAGATAATCTGTTCTTAACAATTGTAAACTATTTCATTTATTTAAAAACTATGTGGCATTCTGACAAAATCAAAGTAGCGATGTCGACCAAGCAGTGGATAATACCGCTTGTCGCTCTCGCAACAAGTTATTCACAGGTTCATGCAGCAACTGCTTTATCCTTTGCCAACACGGATATTAGTGCATTGCATGTTCAAAAAACAATAAGCGGTACGATAAAGGACGCTGGTACTGGACAAGGAATTTCAGGAGTGACCATCAGTGTGAAAGGAACTAACATTGCTACTCAATCTGACGCAACTGGCCGATATACAATTGCGGCAAACGCAGGACAGTCGCTTATTGTCAGTTTTATCGGTTATGAAACTCAAGAGGTCATGGTTGGAGATAAAACTTCACTTGATTTACGATTAACAGCTTCAAGTACGCAGATGGAGGAAGTTGTCGTTACAGCATTAGGTATCATGCGTGAAAAGAAATCATTGGGTTATTCAACCACTTCTGTAAAAGGAGATGATTTCACTGCTGCTCGTGACCCCAATTTAGGTAATGCATTAAGTGGTAAAGTGGCCGGTGTAAGTGTTGCAGGTAATTCAACAGGATTGGGAGGAAGTAGCCGTGTGGTTATTCGTGGTGCTGCTTCAATGACAGGTAACAATATGCCATTATACGTTGTCGATGGTATTCCTTTAACCAATAGTAATCAAGGTTCTGCTGGACAGTATGGAGGAATGGATATGGGTGATGGTTTGAATAGCATCAATGCCGATGATATTGAAAATATTCAGGTATTAAAAGGAGCAGCGGCTTCAGCACTTTACGGATACAGAGGTGGAAATGGTGTAATTATGATCACGACCAAATCTGGGAAGGGAAGTCAAGGTATTGGTGTCGATTTGAATAATAATATGACCGTTAATACAATATATGATTTTCGTGATTTTCAAGATACCTATGGGCAGGGAAGACAGGGGATTAAACCTGCTGCTATCGGTGCGGCAAATGATACCTATAACCAAAGTTGGGGAGCGAAAATGGACGGAAGTCAAGCCGTCAACAAATTTGGAAATAATTATGCCTATTCACCTATCGATAATTGGAAAAACTTCTACCGTACAGGTTTAAGCAACCAAACGTCTGTAGCGGTTAGCGGAAGTGACGAAAAATCAACTTTTCGTCTTGGTCTAAATAATATGTACGAAGGTTCTATTCTTCCCAATGCTAAATCAAACCAAAGAGGAGCCAATTTAAATACCACTTACAAAATTACGCCAAAGGTACAATTGGGTATTAATGCCAATTATATGTTCGAATTTGTCAATAATCGCGCAAATCTTTCGGATGGAAATGGTAACACAAATGCCAGTCTTCTTTACTTAGCAAATACTTATGATGTTCGTTGGCTAGAGGCGGAGGTAGATGAATTTGGAAAGGAACTGCAACCCGGAAACAACGTTTATTTTAATAACCCTTATTTTTTGCAAAACCGTAAGTCTAATAAGTCAACTAAGAAAAGACTCACAGGTGGATTCAATTTGCGTTATGATATTACCGATTGGTTGTATGCGCAGGGAGCTGTTACAAGAGACGGTTTCAATCTCGCTTTCAAACAGGTTCAACCTAAAGGTGCTTCTGCCGACCCTAATGGATATATCAATGAATATAATAACGAGTTTGAAGAAACAAATTTTAACTACCTGATCGGGGCCAAGAAAAAGTTAGGTGATTTTTCTATCTCGGCAACTGTCGGTGGGAATCACCAAAAAACGCGTAGCGAAACCTGGGGAACCGACGGCGGAATTCGTCCTTTCATTTTAGATGGTTTTTATTCGACAGGGAATGTGGCAGCGGGCACACGTACTTTTAAGAAGCTATATGATGAATATCTAGTAAAATCTTTTTATGGTACTGCTGATTTTGCCTATAAAGATTTCCTGTTTTTAAACTTATCGGCTCGTAACGATTGGTTTTCAACACTTGATCCAGAAAATAATGGTTACCTGTATCCATCAGCTAGTTTAAGTTACGTCTTTACCGACCACCTTAAGTTACCAGAATGGATCAATATGGGTAAATTGAGGTTGTCTCGAGCTGCATCGTCCAATGGAACTAGCGCTTATCGAACGGCATTGGCATACCAAATGCAATCATTTGAGATTCAGGGTCAACCAATCGGAACGATTAAAAATTCGACAGTTCCAAATGCCAATTTGAAACCTGTGCGAATCGCGGAATGGGAAGCTGGAGCAAATCTTGAATTTTGGGGTAATAGAATGGGGTTAGATTTGGCTGTTTATCAAAAAACAACAACTGATGATCTTGTTCAGGTGACCACAAGTACGGGATCGGGTTATTCATCTGCAATGCAAAATATAGGTGAGCTCCGTAACAAAGGTATTGAAGTTTTATTGTACGGTGATGTAATACGCGCTACAGATTTTAAATGGAAGAGTTCCATTAACTTTGCTTTCAATGATAGTGAAGTCTTGAGTCTTGGGGCTCAAAATAATTTAATTTTTGAGGGAGGTCTTTCAAGATCGGGAAATGCTTCTGTACAGAATGTTGTTGGCTTAGCTTATGGACAGATCGTTGGATACAAATATAAAACTGATGTTTCTGGAAATCGTATTTTTGATGATAAAGGTCTTCCTGTTCGCTCTGATGCTGTAGAAGTACTTGGCAGCGGTGTGCATAGATTTACTGGCGGCTTTAGAAATGACTTTACCTATAAGAATTTTAGTTTAGGTATGTTGTTGGATGTCAAGTTAGGTGGAAAGATCTTTTCAGGTACCAACCTAAATTTATACGGATCGGGCTTACATAAGGCTACTTTGGAAGGTAGAGAAGGTAAAATCGTTGGAAAAGGAGTAAATCTTTCTGGTACAGCGAATACCACTGCTGTTGATGCAGAAACGTACTGGAAATATGTCGTCGATCAATCGTTTACCGAGGAGTTTGTGTATGATGCTGGTTTTGTTAAATTAAGAGAGATCTCTTTTGGATACAGGTTACCAAGTTCATTCTTATCGAAAACACCTTTTAGAAGTGCTTCTCTATCTTTAGTAGGACGTAATTTATGGACGATCCATAAAAATACGCCTAATATAGATCCAGAATCTGCTTATAACACGAGCAATGCCCAAGGGCTTGAATTGAACGGTTATCCAATGACACGTAATGTTGGTTTTAACCTTAATCTAAAATTCTAAAAAGAATGATTTAGCGGCTTGCTAAACGATCAGATTGAAAATTAGAAACCGGAAAAAGAAAGAAAAAATGAAAACGAAATTATTATACCTCTGCGCTGTACTGGGACTTGGATTGTCCTCTTGTACTAAATTTGGAGATGTGAATGTCGATCCTGAAGCCATAGGAAAAGACAATATGGATTATAAATTGCTTTTTACCAATGTACAGCAATATGGCTACGGTACAGAGTATGAAGCCTGGCGTAATGGCTTGATCTATATCAGTACCATGATTCAGCACACTGCATCTGTTGAAAGTTATTGGAATGGCGATAAGTATACCTATAGCGCTGGTTATAATGCAGCATATTGGGATCGGATGTATCCCAATGGTGTGCGCGATGTTGTGGATCTGATGGAGAACTGGAAAGATAAAGAGAATTTTTATACCGAGTACCAAATGGCACGGATCATGAAAGTTCTTATCTTTCATAGAATGACCGATCTTTATGGTGATGTCCCTTACTCTGAGGCAGGACTAGCATATTATCAAGGAAAAGGATATCCTGTCTATGATACCCAGGAGTCTATTTACTTGGATATGCTTAAAGAGCTTAAGGAAGCTTCGACCAACCTGAATGGTAAGACTTCTACGATTGGCACTGCAGATATTATATATCAAGGTGATGTGGTCAAATGGCAAAAATTTGCCTATTCGATGATGCTGCGCTTGGGTATGCGTCTTTCTAAAGTAAATGCTGACCTGGCTAAGACTTGGGTCAATACAGCAGTTACGGGAGGTCTCTTTACGAGTAACGACGAAAGTGCTCTTGTACTACATCCAGGAGCGGTAACAGCCAACAATAGTGCTGAGCCCTTTGCAAAGATTTATGCACACGAAGATCCTAATGCTTACCGTATGAGTGAATCTTTTATCAATTTGCTGAAAAATACCAACGATCCAAGATTACGATTTATTGCAACAGTAGTAGCAGATCCTAAAATTAAAGTAGATGATTCTCGTTGGTCAAGGGGCGATACGACTGCTAGTAAGCAATTGGGGATGCCTAATGGTTATGACCAAAATGACGGCGGAGCGACTTTTATTGAAGATTATCCATTATTTCCTGGATCGATAAATAATTATTCTGTTGTCAATAGATATACTTATGCTCGTCTTGATGCACCTACATTTCTAGTGACATTTGCAGAAAATCAACTTTTGTTAGCTGAAGCAGCGCAAAGAGGTTGGATCTCCGGATCTGCTAAAAGCTACTATGAAGCAGGGGTGCGAGCCGCCATGAAACAATTTACCCAATTTAACATTACGGGAATAGATGATGCTGCAATTGCACGTTATTTAACACAAAATCCATTTACGGATTCCAAAGCTTTAGAACAGATCAATACGCAATATTACATCAATACATTTTCTGATGAGTATGAGTCTTTTGCTAACTGGAGAAGATCTGGATATCCGGTATTAAAGCAGGTCAATTATATTGGTAATGCAACAAATGGCACTATCCCGAGACGATTTACCTATCCAACAGAAGAAGCAGCAGTCAATGCTACCAATTATCAGCAAGCTGTTGGACGATTAGATAAAGGTGACCAAATGACTTCTCGGGTTTGGTGGGATAAACCTTAATGATAATAAAAGTGCTTATAATAATGATAAGTTCATTTAGAAATATAACAATGGATTAATTTTATTGAAGTAAGATTTTGTCTATTAAGTTTAAAGAGTTACATCGAAAGTTGTAACTCTTTTTATTTTATAGCATCGGTATTGCCAATTCTACAGTTTTATGTATATTTGCAACATTATTGCATTAATGGTTGTTTTATGAAAAAAATTCTTTTAATAATGTTTATGCTAATGGTATTTCAATCAACAAAGGCTCAGATATCAAGCATTAAAAATATTCTGAATCAAGAAAAATCAACTGTAATAGATACTTCATTTCGAATCAAATCTACCGATAGCCTGGCTGTAGGTATACCGATAACGCTGATCAGTGGAGCTAAAAAAGGTCCTACTTTCACCATTATGGCAGGCATTCATGGTATGGAGTATCCGACAATACTTTCTTTGTTGCAGTTGCGTAAAGAAATTGATCCTAAAAAACTCAAGGGTAATCTAATTATCATTCCGATTGTCAATGTACCGGCCTTTTATGGACGAACTCCTTTTGTTAATCCGATAGACAGTAAAAACTTAAACAGGGTTTTTCCCGGTGATTCCAATGGAAGTATGACCGAAATGATGGCAGATTTCCTTACCCGAGAAGTCTTTAGTACTACAGATATCCTTTTGGATATGCATGGTGGAGATGTAGGTGAAGATCTTATTCCTTTTATTTGTTATTATAACAATCATGAATTTCACAAACAGACCAAACAGGCAGCTTTTCTAAGTGAGATTAGCGGATTTGATACGATTGTATCATATGATTATAATCTTGATGCAAATCAACCGGCTATGTATGCTTTTAAACAGGCCGTGAGACAGGGAATTACCGCTTTGAGTATTGAGATCGGAAAATTGGGTAATTCGCATGAAAATGAAATAACGAAGACAAATGATGCGATTTATCGTATACTATCTGCTTTAAATATGTATCATGACCACACGTTTCAACCTATTGATACCAAAAAGATCAGATATACCCAACAAGCGTATATTTCGGTGCCCGTTCAAGGTATATTTTATAGCACTTTAAAAGCCGGAGATCATGTTATTAAAGGTAACGAGATTGGCTATATTACCGATATATTTGGGAATAGGATCAATACAATACTTGCCTCAGCAACGGGAGTTATACTTTATAAGGTTGGTACACCACCTGTAAATAAGGGAGAAACTTTATTTTGCATCGGTATTGATGGATAAAAAAAATTGCTGACAAGAGAATTGCTAGTAATGTGCGTTAATAGCATGTTTTATTCCTAAAAGTGTCCCTTTCCAATGATATGTTATTCAACCCGAAATGAATGTTTTTCTTAGGGAAACCTAAAATTCAGGAGAGAATTTTAGGTTTAATAGTTTTATCCAACATGGTATTTAAATAGGCATTATTTTTTAAATAATTTTATAGATTAAGTGACATTGACAATATCCATTGGCGTAAATTGCCTTGCGAAATAAATCCTCGACCGCCATAATAGTAGTGTTCATTTAAAAGATTATCAGCTGTAAGATTACAAGTAAATTTTTTATGATGGTAAGCTACTGTACTATTAAATAACGTATAATTGTCCGTAGAAAAAGTACCTGCCGTAGTATTGTTGATAATTAAATCTTTACCAATAAAGTTGCCACCCAGCCCTAAAGTCCATTTACTTTCAGCATCTATCAATAATTGATAATTAGCATACCAGGTTGCCGACCATTCAGGTCCAGCATTTACTGGTCTTAGGCCCTTCGTTGTCCCTTCGCCGATTGTTATTTTACTATCATTATAGGCAAGCCCCCCATGAAGGAATAAATTTCTAATGGGCTGAGTTTGCATATCCACTTCCACACCACGGCTATATTGCTTTCCCCCTTGGGTATATCTAGTGACATCATGCTGATCAGTCATTACGGTATTATGGACTTGAATATTATAATAACTTATTGTAACATCCATTCTTTGATTAGGAGAAGAAGCTTTAATGCCCGATTCCCACTGTGTACCATACTGCGGTTTAAAATTATACAGTACTCCGTCAATACTCGTTGGAGCTATGTTTTGAAAACCACTCATATAGTTTGCAAATATGGTAAAAGTTTTGGGTATGAACTGGTAGGTAAGACCTATCTTTGGTGTTATGGAGCTTTGTTTATATGCTCCAGTACGGGTTGCTGTAGAGATATCCTTTGTGCCTAAGTTAATTAACCGGTCATATCTTGCACTTAACATAATTGATAATGCATCAAATGGTTTGAGGACATTGGAAATATATGCAGAGTATGTATTTTGAGGTGCTGTCGTATGGCTCGGTAGTTTAGATAAAACTTTTTTTGAGATCAGATCTTCACTAAATAATGTTGTAGATGTCATAGGAGTATCATTAGATACAGTATCGATATATCCTGCGTTTTTATAATTGGCAGTATAACTATAGCGATAGTAATCTAAACCAATTAATAGTTTGTTATACCAATTGCCAATACTGAAATTACCAATAAAATTTTGTTGAATTTGATGATTGGTTATGTCTTCGGCATCATAGCGTAATACTTTTCTTGCTACTGAACTGTTATTATCTACTAATAAATTGGTTTGATAATCACCCTTTGAACTGCCATATGTTGAAGCAAAGTTGGTTTCTGATTGCCATTGGTCAGAAATTAAATAGCTTACTTTACCGTACATATTGATCGATGTTGTTTTCCATAATATGCTATTATCCGTATATGACCGCGTATAGTCTAGTTTCAAATCTTTAGAATTTTGAATATGCACTGGCGCGCCATTTACAAGTGGGTTTGCAGGTGTAAATAAAGGACTGTTTGTTGCTTCTTTATTTAAAAATTCTGCCTCCAACTTAACTTTCAATTTTGGATTTACTTGGTGGCTAAAGCTTGGTGCAAAAAATATATTTTTGTTTAATCCTTGATCTTGAAAACTTTTCCTGTTCATATAAGTTCCGGACATTCTGAAAAGCGTTTTATGGTCAGTATCCAAAGGTGTGTTTACTTCCATCGTTGCGCGTTGTAGGTTATTATTACCTGCAGCAAGTGAAACATGTGTAAATGTGCTGTCAACAGGAGCAAAAGTCAATATATTAATGAGTCCGCCAAAAACCATATTAGCGCCACCGAACAAAGTTCCGCTGGGTCCTTTTATGACATCTATCTGCTGGACATTGGTATTATCATCACTGTATTGTAAATAGGCATTTAAACCATTTCTAAAATTACTTCGAGTTCTAAAACCACGGATAGTGAAGTTAGGTGCTAGACCTGCCCAGCTAGGTGTAACTCCGGTTGCATTAGATAGCATTGCAGTCTGGGTATAATAATTTCTGTTCTGCGTCAGTTTTATACCTACACTTGTTGTGACCTGTGGATTTTCATGATCATGGATATTGAGTCGAGCTGTCTGAAAACTAGATCTATCTTTTTCGCTAATATGACCTTTTACAAATGCCGAATCTAATTGGTTTAATATTAGGGAATCCCTCGATTGTGCATTTGCATTTTGGCTGTAAAGAATAAAGATAATGACAGGTACAATATAAAATTTAAAGTATATGCGCTGTAGAAACATGATTACCGATGGATAATATAAAATAGGATTAAAAAATATAGAAAATCACGATATGATTATTTGAAGTACCAATAATCTATTCTCGTATTCTAAGATGAATTGTTCTGCCCCGAATTAACTTGTTATAGATTTCATTGGTTAAATATGCCAATTGTATACTGCTGAACTTTAATTTGATAGCAATAGTAATCATTGCCAACTGTGTAAAGCTTAGGCTAATAAATTTTATATATCGATTAGACTACACTATATTAAACAAAGACGAGCTTTTTATTATTCAAGTTAACTTCAAGAAAAAAAGTGGTAAATGTGATTAGTTATTGGTAAATATCGCAAATTGAGTCATCAGTTTTGAAATTCAATGCGTGTAGTTAGAATAACTATATTATATATTAATGCCAGTGGGAGGGCGCAGTAATCTATTGAAATGGTCCACTTTTCGTAAGGGAACTGTTGTTACTAAATATCTTTTATCTAGGTGTGGTACAGAATGATCAATTTTATTTGCTGGGAAGTAATTAAAACAAAATAGAACAGTAGATTTTGAAAAATTCTCCTGGATTGCTTTTTTTCTGTCAGCTTCTTTTCTTAAAGCTTTCATCAGGAAGCAACTACCATTACAATGCATTGAAATATTGTTTTTATTGATACAATATTTAGAAGCGATTTCGGTTCTGTTTGCATAAAAATTCACAACTATTATAACTTTACTGCAACTCATCATCATGATGCAGATCAATAGCAATATTGTTGTAAATGATTTTAAATTCAATTCAGTGATTTTAATAAAATTGTTGCAAAGATAGGTTTTTTATCCTCATTTAATATACCATATTTTCGACGAGTAAACTGATGAATTCTAGAGCGGATAAATAACTTTTGTGAAGAATAAAAAGGAAAGCCATAGAGACTTTCCTTTTTATATATACAGTTTATTCAGTTGAGAAGGGTCTGTTTTTTTTATCAATTCCAAATGTTTTGGAGGGCGTAGCACCCATATAAAATTCAAGTGTACCACCTTTTATGATATCCTCATAGGAGATATACGACTTTAGATAAGATTTTCCGTTCAATTTTATGGATTGAATATAGATATTTTTTTCAGAATTGTTATTGGCTTTGATCTTTAACACTTTTCCTTTACCAACAGCTATAGTTGCTTGATCAAAAAGTGGACTTCCAAATACAAATGGACCACCGGCGGGCGAAACCTGGTAAAATCCTAGCGAAGATAAAATATACCAGGCAGACATCTGGCCTACATCTTCATTGCCCGATAAGCCGTCGGGAGCATCAGTGTACAAATTATTTAATGTTTCGCGGATCCTTTTTGCAGCTTTATATGGCTGTCCTGCATAATTATATAAATATATAACATGGTGGCTAGGTTCATTTCCGTGTGCATATTGTCCGATCAGTCCACTGATGTCCGGAGATGCCTCACCTCCGAGATTGCCTTCGACCACAAACAATGAATCAAGTTTAGTGATAAATTTATCATCGCTACCAAATAAATTTATAAAATTATTTACGTCATGTGGCACTAACCATGTATATTGCCAAGCATTACCTTCTGTATAATCGTGCGCCATATGAGCGGAATGGAAAGGATCAAATTTGCCTTGACGCCAATTGCCTTTTGAGTCTTTACCACGTAAAAATTGAAGATCTTTATCAAAGTAATGTTGGTAAGCTTTACTTCTTTTCAAAAAGTAATCATAATCTTTTTTCTCACCGCGCATTTTTGCAACTTGTGCTAGACTCCAATCCGCCAGACCAAACTCTAATCCTTTCGCAACAGATTCAATTTCCTCCTCATCAAATGGAACATATCCATATTTTTTATAAGAATTTAGTCCTCTGTCATCCTTCATCGCAGATGCTTTCATAGCCTCATAGGCTAAGTTTTTATCAAATCCATCTATACCTTTTAGATAGGCGTCAGCCACGACATTAATGCCTGGATTACCGACCATGCAATCTGTTTCATTTGCTGCTAGGTGCCAGACAGGAAGCTTACCTTGTTCTTGATAGATACGGAGCATACTATTTATCATATCAGGTACCCGTTCCTGGTGGATAATATTCATTAAAGGATGTCCTGCACGATAAGTGTCCCACATCGGGAATATTGTATAGTTATCACCCTGGTTGAGTTTATGAACTTTAAAATCTGAACCCATGTACTGTCCATTTACATCGCTGAATAAGGAAGGTGCAATCATGGTGTGATAAAGCGCTGTATAAAATATTTTTTTATGCTTAATATCATTTGTTTCGATTTCTATTTTATTAAGCTGATTTTCCCATAGCTGATTTGCCTCATGTTTTGTCCTTTCAAAATTCCAGTCGGATAGCTCCTGAGATAAATTTTGCTTGGCATTTTCAATGCTTACGGGTGATAATGCAACTTTTACAAGTAAATCATTGATCGTTTTGCTTTTAGCAAAAATGAGTTCACCATAGGCACTGGTTACGGTAATTTGCTTACCATCCTTTATAGCTGTAGAATCTGCTAATCTATATGATATGATGGGTCTGGAGAATTTTGCTGTAAAGTAAATTTTTTGATTTTTTGCCCATCCTTTAGAATAGCGGTAGCCCGATATGGTGCTGTCATTTTCTACGATAAGATTTCCTTCTTTTTCGCCTTCCCATCCAGTACCAGCATCGAGGTTAATCAATACTTTTGGAGTTTCATTTGCGGGGTACGTATAATGGTGAAATCCCACACGTTTAGTTGTTGTCAATTCTACATCTACTCCAAACCTGTCCAGATGAACGGCATAGTAACCCGGTTCAATTTTTTCTGTTTTTCTTTTGAAGAATGAATATGCTCCAGAGTCTTGATTATCGTGGTTACCACGGGCAAAAACTACATTTCCTGTAAAAGGTAGGAGTGCAATATCGCCTAGATCACCAATTCCGGTGCCACTAAGATGTTGGTGTGCAAAACCCAAAATAGTTGAGTCCGAAATATGGTATCCAGAAACCCAGTCCCATCCGTTTGAAATATTATTTGGACCGAGTTGTACCATTCCGTAAGGCACATTGGCTCCTACAAATACGTGTCCATGGCCACCAGTGCCAATATATGGATCCACGTATTGTGATAATGAAGATTGTTTTGAGTGCTGGCCATTACAGACGGTAGAAAATGATAATAGTCCAAGAAAAATTAGACTCTGCTGTTTAACTGTTTTTATGAGCATGTATTAAAAAGGTTGATGTATTCATATTATTCTGGAAATATAACAAACGTATTTAAAAAAAAGAAAAGTAGCTAGGTCAATATATGTATTTAAATATATGGCGGAAAATAAAAACGATTAAAATTTTAGTCCTATCGGCATTTTGAATACTAATAATTCGTGTAGAAGAAGATTTTAGATAAATTTTCCATGTAATGAGTGTGGTGTGAGTGTAAAATATACACTATATATCTTAATTAACAAAAAGGTAATAATGTCACTACTTAAAGTTAATTCAAGCTTTTTGCTGAGTTAACAATGTGTTTAAACAAGGATCTTAAACTTGTACTGTTTTAAATCACCTTAAAAACAGAATTAAACATGAAAAAAAATCTTTTATTTGTCACTCTCCTCATTGGAGTGTTATTCGGATGCTCCAAAACAGAACTAGCAGAATCCGGTAATTTAAAGACTGAACACATTGTTGCTAAAACAGCAAAACAAAGTTTCAGTAAATTAAACTCTTTAGGACTGTCTCCAAATGTACAGTCACAATATCAAAATTTATTATCAGAAGGATTGAGTTCCGATACGGTAAACGGGCGGATCAATATGTATAATGATCTAGATTCATTAGTCGCTTTTATTATAAACAGTAAACTTACTTTTGTTTATCACGGATTCGGCGGAAATATTGAAGCACCTGATAATAATACGGTCGCTATCTTCGGTCGTTTCAATGATATGATTCATGGTTATGGTACAAAGGTATTTGTTCAAGGTCCTAATAAATTATATGGTACTGGATTGAATTTGAGTGGTCTAAATATCTTAAATCTTTCTGATTGGACTTGGGAGGCTAACAAGAATTGGGTAATCCAAACGGCTAACCGTGGTGATATCATTCGTTTTATTTCTGATCCTTCAGATCTGCGTAACATTTACAGAAATGGTGTAAATGGTGAGAAAACCACTACAGGCATGGAAGTGGCTGTACTCGATAGTCTAGGTTTTGAGTGGAATCCATCCTTACACCAATTTATCAAAAATTAGCACTGAACATGGATATCAACAGTATAATAGTCAGAGATTTTACAGCAACATCACAAGGGATCGTTAAAGTGGGCATCCAGCTCATCTTGGAACAGGAGTGGGGAGTAGGTAAAGAACAATTGGCAAGAAGTATCCTGCAATTGTCTAAAGGATCTCTGCCAAAATTTACGAATCTGATGGCAATGATCGATCCAAGGGATGTTCTTATGTTGGCTCAGGAAGAACCGGAAGAGATCCGTAATCGCTATGGACAGATTTGATATTCACATACTTTAAAGTGTAGATGGACAGTATACATAAGCTGTATACTGTCCATTCTATTTAAAGCTACTTAAACAGTTTCTTTATTTTTTATGTTTTGAATCCTTTTGGTTTGGAAATGGATTACTAAAAATAACATGTCCAACTTTGCTGGATTATCCTAAACAATTATACGAAAGTATATTATCGCAGATTTACCTTACATTATCGATCATTTAAAATGCACAAATTTTTATCAGCATTCCCAATAGCAGCAGTTTGTTCTCTTGTGAATATTTCGGAAGGATATGCTCAGGCAACTAATGCTAGTATTGCGGGAATAATTAGTGACAGCAATAATAAACTGGTGGCGGGAGCTACAGTGATGGTACGAAATGAATCTACCGGATTTACAACTACGACAACCACCAATTCAAGTGGTGAGTATCTTTTCCAACAATTACCGCTAGGTAAACCATATTCTATTCGGGTAAACCATATGGCCTATGGTGAAATTCGTGAAGACGGATATGCTCTTAATCAAGGAGACCAGCTTCGCTTAAATATTGTATTACGCGAGAACAGTACAACTTTGGAAACTGTGGAGGTGAAAGGAACCGCTAATCTCAAAAATACGATCCGAAACCTCGGAGCTTCAACTGCTGTGACAGCGAGAGATTTAGAACGTCTGCCTGTAAATGGAAGAAATTTTACATCCTTAATCAATCTTTCTCCACTGAGTAACGGTAGCCAATTGTCTGGTCAGATTGCCTCATCTACAAATTTTACAATTGATGGTATGAGTTCACGTGGACCATTATCTGGAGGTACAACTAACCGCGGACCATATTCTGTTTCGATGGAAGCAATCCGAGAATTTGAAATTGCGACCAACCAGTATGATGTTACCTATGGCAGAGCCGGTGGTGGTACCATCAGTACCGCGACTAAATCGGGTACGAATACTTTTACAGGTAGCGTGTTTACCTATGGACGAACGGCTGGATTGTCTAGTCCTTACGATATCCGTGGAAACAAAATCGACCAGGAATATTCGACCTATCAGTTCGGTTTTTCTCTCGGCGGACCTATTGTAAAGGATAAAGCGCACTTCTTTATTGCCCTGGATCAACAGGCAGATTCCCGACCTTTTTATATTGCCGATATTCGAACTACGGAGGACGAGTCTCGATTAAATATCACACAGTCTATCTTAGACCAATTCTTGGGAATAGCTAGAAATAAATATGGTGTGGCGGGTTCTCAACAAACGGGAGCATTTGATCGGAAGCGTCCGACGACAACTGTCTTTGCACGTGTGGACTGGCAGTTGAACCAGAAAAATCTATTAACGGTGCGCAATAACTTTGTTCGTGATATGAACAATTATGGGGTGTCTGATAATACGACGATAAATTTATATGAGGTATATGGATCGCATCTATCGAAAGATAACAGTCTTATGGCTTCATTGCGTACTTCTCTTGCTCCAAAAGTGACCAATGAACTGAAGGTTCAGTATCTATATACCGTGGATGATGCCAGCCCAAATAGTCAGTTACCGTCTGCTAATATACCACGGGCAATTGTGCAAAATGTGGAATCAACAATTGGGGGTAAACCTGTAAACACCAATATCCAATTGGGAGGGCAGCGCTACCTGCCTGAAGTATTTAAAAATCATGTCGTGCAATTAGTAGATAATCTATATTGGACAAAAAATAAAATCAATTACACCTTTGGTACTGACATCATGTATACCAAGTTGAGTTCTTTAGCAACTAGTGAAATGAATGGACGTTTCTATTTTAGTGGAATGGATAATTTTAACAATCAAACTCCATTTCGTTATGCAAGAGAAGTAGCATTGGTAGACGATCCTACGATTAAACAGGGTGTTCTAAATGGGGGCTTATATGCACAGGCGCAGTCTAATCTGGGATCGGGTATGGATCTTACAGTTGGGATACGTGCTGATTATACACATTATTTTGATAAACCTCTGTTTAATGAGGCTGTTTTCAAAGCACTTGATCTTCGTACAGACAATGGAGTAAGTACTTTTCAGGTACAGCCTAGATTTCAATTGACATGGGATATTGGTGAAAACCAACGTGATATCTTACGCATAGGTGCTGGTATCTTCGGTTCTAATCTGAACAATTATTCAATGGTCAATAATATGCTCAACGATGGCTCTAAAGTTGCTTCTGTGGATATCTCTGGAGATCTGGTTCCTAGACCAGACTTTATAGGTTATCGCAATGATCCACTTACAGCTCCGGGACAAGAATTATTTAATCTTCCCGGTGTCGAAAAAGTAAGTACGATCAATATGAACAACAAGGATATTAAAGTCCCGACTTTATACAAAGCAAATCTTTCTTATAACCGTTTCTTCTCGGACAGAATACGTGTAGGGGCAACGTTTTCGATGGCTTTGGCGCGGAATAACTACATGTATGTGGACCGAAATATGGTTGATAATCCGGTTTTTCGTCTTGAGAATGAAGCAAACAGAGGTGTCTTTGTACCCATGAGCGGCATCAATGCTACAAATGGAGCCGCAGATTGGACAACAGGAAGGAAAAGTAAGGATGTAAGCCGTGTCCTTGAGCTTGTGAGTGAAGGAAAGGTCAATCAATATGCTTTGGTGTTGGATGCAACTGCACGCTACTATAAAGATGGCCAGTTTACCGTTAGCTATACTTGGAATAACACTAAAGATAATACCTCATACAATGGTAATGTCGCAAATTCTGCTACACTCAATCTGATGGTAGCAGATGACCCTCGTAATCTAGAGACTATGGCATATTCAGATAGTCATTTCCGTAATAAAGTTGTCTTATACGGAACATTGCCAAGTTTTTATGGGGTTAGTTTTGGAGTTCGTTATTCTGGTATTGGTGGTACACGTTACTCGCTGGCAGTCAATGGAAATGTAAATGGTGATTTCGTCAATAGTAATGATCTTGCATTTATTTTTGATCCGAATAACAGTAGTAACAGTATTGCTATTCGCGAGGGTATTCAGTCGATAATTGATAATCCTGAAGCAGATAAACGATTCAAAGAATATGTAAGCGGGCATCTGGGACAAATAGCAGAACGTAATGGAGTGGAAAATGGTTTTTATGGTGTTTGGGATATCCGGGCAAGTAAAAAATTTAATTTATTTCGCACGCATGCTATCGAAGTGTCTGCTGATGTTTTCAACTTTGCCAACCTGTTGAATAAGGAGTGGGGTGTAGATCATTCCCTGGGTAAGCAAAATCTGACAACGATCCGTGGCTTTAATAAAGAAACGGGGCAATATACCTATCAAGTAAATCCAAATGCTGGAGTTAAAGGGTTTACGGGTAATCCATACCAGATCCAGTTAGGAGTTCGTTATAGTTTTTAAATAATAGTGGAACATGAATAGCTCAAGAAGAGATTTTATAAAAAAGTCGGCACTCCTTTCTGGGAGTGCCGCTTTGGCAGGTATGCTACCAGCCACGATACAAAGAGCTTTGGCGATCAATCCGGAGGCAGGTAGTACATTTTATGATGCCGAACATGTTGTTTTTTTGATGCAGGAAAACCGTTCTTTTGACCATCTGTATGGTACATTGAAGGGTATTCGCGGATTCAATGACCCAAGGGCGATCAGTCTGCCGAATGGAAATAGCGTATGGGCACAATCTACTGAAGATGGAAAGACCTATATACCTTTTAGGTTGAATGTAAAAGATACAAAAGCACCATGGATGGGCTCGACACCACATGGATGGGCTGATCAGACAGATGCGCGTAATGCAGGTAAATATGATCGTTGGTTGAATGTTAAGAAACCTTATAATAAAGATTATGCAGATGTTCCTTTAACATTAGGGTACTGTGATCGATCAGACTTTCCTTTTTATTATTCTCTGGCCGATGCATTTACAGTTTGTGATCAGCATTTTTGCTCCAGTATCACGGGGACACATCCAAACAGATGGTACTGGATGACGGGCACTGTACGCGAAAAGAACGAACCGCAAGCGAAAGCACATCTTTGGAATATAAGCGATTATAATAAACCGACTTTGAATTGGAAGACTTTTCCAGAAAGACTGGAAGAGAAAGGTATATCGTGGCGCATATACCAAAATGAATTGACGATAGGCGCTGGCCTCAGCGGAGAGGAAAGCAATTGGCTGGGTAATTTTGGTACCAACGTGATGGAATATTTCAAAGCTTACAATGTGAGGCTACATCCCGGTAATGTCCATAATCTGAATCAACGTAAAAAAGTGGTACAGCAAGAAATCGATCGTATCGGCGCAAATCCATCAGAAGAGGCTGATCAACGTAGATTGCAGGCTGCTATAAAAGTATTGGGGATGATTGATGAAAGTTTAGAGATCTACACAATAGGTAATTTTGAGAAACTTACGTCTCGGGAAAAGTCACTCAATAATAAGGCATTTACCATTAATAGTAATGACCCTGATTTTCACTCATTAACTACTTTGATGTATAAAGACGGCAATGAGGAACGAAAGTTACAAGTTCCAAAAGGAGATGTACTTCATCAATTTCGTGATGATGTCGCTCAGAATAAATTGCCAACAGTATCTTGGTTAATGACACCCGCAAATTTTTCTGATCATCCAGGTAGACCATGGTTCGGTTCATGGTATGTCAACGAGGTGATGGAAATATTATTGAAAAATCCAGAAGTATGGAAAAAAACCATATTTATCCTTACTTATGATGAAAATGATGGTTTTTTTGACCATGTGCCCCCTTATGCCGCACCAAATCCTTATCGACAGGATGTAGGTAAAGTATCGGCCAATATTGATGCAAAAATGGAATGGGTATTGAAAGATCAACAAACGAATCCTTCTGCTATGGACGACCGTATTCGTGAAAGTTCGATCGGTCTTGGTTACCGTGTTCCTCTTGTAATTGCATCACCATGGACCAGAGGTGGTTTTGTAAATTCGGAATTGTTTGATCATACTTCATCACTCCGTTTTTTAGAAAATTTTTTAGCACGAAAATTCGGTAAAGATATACGGGAAGAAAATATCACGACTTGGCGTCGCAGTATTTGTGGAGATCTGACTTCTATTTTTCGACCTTTTAATAAAGATAAAACAGATCCGGTGGACCATATCGATAAACAAGCTTTTATCGAAGATGTATATAAGTCTCAATATAAAGATATACCCAAGAACTATCGTCCACTGACTGTGGAAGAGGTTGTAAAGATCAATAGGGATCCGAAGAGCTTCTCTTTGTTTCCAGTGCAGGAGAAAGGAATTAAATCGTCTTGCCCTATCCCTTACGAGCTGTATGTCGACGGAAATTTTGATCATGAAAATAAAAAATATGAGGTCACTTTCCAGGCAGGAAATCAAGTGCATCAATCTAAATCTAATGGAGCTCCTTTTTTACTTTATGCTATCGAACCGTATGAGAATGAGCTATTGCGTACATGGGAGTATGCTGTAACTGCTGGCGATTTGCTAAAAGATAGTTGGAACTTATCTTCTTTTAAGAACGGAAATTATCATTTTAAAACATATGCACCTAATGGTTTTTACAGAGAATTTCGTGGTACAAGTCATCATCCTGAAATATCTGTTAAGTGTGGTTATGAGTTTGAAAAAGGTTATAGTAATTGTTTAACCGGTAGTGTGCAGTTGAATTTTCATAATAGTAGTGCTGAAGAAAGAAAATTGACCATTAAAGATGCAAGTTATCAACAGCAATCTAAAGCTATTATTTTAAAGCCAAATGAAAAAAAGAGTATCGTAGTTGCGTTATCTGCTAGTCATGGTTGGTATGATCTAGTTATTGAGGCTACTGGATTTCCGAACTGGTTGGAGCGTTTTGCCGGTCACGTAGAGACAGGACAAGTTTCTAAAACAGATCCCTTAATGGGAGGGGTATATTCCATAAAAAACGCTTGAGTCTGAGAAACTCAAGCGTTTTATCTAACCAATTATTAACCTAATTTATGAAATAATTATATTACATAATTTGTGCCATAATTTTTAATAAAAGATATTTTGTATTTATTCAAGTATATTGTTACAATTAATATGTTGTAAAGATCATGCTGAAAATTGCAAATATTGAATAAATTTAAATTTATATATTTGAAAATATGAACTTATATCGTCTTATAATTTTAGTCTTCAGTGTGCTATTGTTATCATCTCATGCTCAACAAAACCCGATCCATAAAAAGTGGAAGCTTGTTGCCGAAGAAATAACCTATTTTAATTTTGATAATACACGTTATGAAGAATCTAGAGATAGGTTGGATTCTATTAAAAATGAAACGGTTCTATTTTTACCGAATGGCTCATTTAAATCCAGTGATGGTGATGGGTCTTATAAAATTATAAAAGATTCTGTGCACTTATTTCTCAATGGGAGTACAGTATCCTTAAAATACGAATTGAAAAATTCTAAACTCGTTATGGAGAGACATATAAAAGAAAGTAGGTTTATAATTAGATCTAAACTCTATTTGGAATAACCGTTTTCTTCACATTTAATATTCAATTATTTGTGTGTCCATTTTATGAGATGATTGTTATTTAATATTTTAAAAACCTTTTTTTTGTTTTTGAAAACCCTTAGTTGCATTAGCTAAATGATTACTATATTTTCTGGAAAAAGGCATTCAAAAAGCATGCTATTCTTGAAGATTCTATTGTATAATATTTTAAACAGTTCTTTTATCATATTTGCTATTTAAATAGGTCTTTACATATATTTAATTTTCCAATTATCCGTTACAAATTAATATTTAAATGATATATCACTACATCACTGAAAAATTTTCACATTTTAATCTTAATGAGGAAGAAATTTACGAACTATCTAAAATTCTGACTTTTAAAAAGATTCATCGAAAAGAAATACTGTTTTGTGCTGGTGAACGTGTTAATACTATTGCACTTATTGTTAAAGGTTCAGTTTATGGCAGTATTTTAAATGTTGATGGAGTTGTACAAATTACAAGCTTTCATTATCCTTCTTCGTTATTAGAAATTGTTTTTAATTATGAGGATTATTTACTAAATAATTCTTCACAAATGATTTTTAGGGCTTATGATGATGCTCTACTACTTTTGTTGGATATCGCCGCTGTAAAGCGTCTATATGAAAAGTTTCCAAGGTTTTATCAATTGGAACTTATGATTATGGAACCAAATCTTGTGATGGCTTTAAAAAATGTAGGAATATTACAAGCCAAAACTGCAACTGATAAAATAAAATTATTGAAAGATAATTTTCCTCAGATATTTCAAATATTCCCATACAGTTACATTGCATCATTTTTGGGTATACATCGTAATACCTTTAATAAGGTAATGACCAGTATTTAAATAGAACTTGTCAAGGTGCTTATTTGACTTTATAAGCCACTTTAAATGTTCGACTATAAGATGTTAAATTGCAGTAGTATGCTTTACAGTTTTTTAGTAATCATAGTGTTTTTTACGTATATTTTTTGCACATTTTTGGTCATCTTTTATTTTTTGTTGATACTAATTTTGAACAATGGATGGTAGATTAATTAATAAAAGAAAAATAACTATAGCAATTGTCGATAGTTCCTCCATTATTAGACAAATGCTGTCATTATTGGTAGAAAGAGATGTACGTTTTAAGCTATTCGGTGCTTTTGCGAACGGAACAGAATTAATTACCAATGATGAAGAGATTAGTTGCTTTCCTTCCGTTTGTTTGCTAGATATTGTGATGCCTACATTTAGAAGTTTTCAAACTGCCAGATTTTTGAAAGAAAAATATCCGAAAATAAATATTTTTGGATACAGTTCTTACAGCCAAGGAGCACATATGTACGGAATTAACAAAGATCATTGTAATTTAGGGTTTCAAAGAGATAAATGGAAAATTACCCAGCTTCTCGATATAATCTATGAAGAATGTCGTAGTCTGAATTGATCGAAAGGATGTTCGGTCTTTAGTTGAGAATATTCTTATTTACAATTTGCAATACTATAGGTTGTCATTTCTATTCTTTAATTTTCTAATTTATATTTTTCTTTTTACCATTCACTATAATTTAAGCGCATTATAAATATTTTATGGTTTAGAAATTTTAAACATTTTTTATACATTTGGAAACGAAGATTTTCATAATTGAACTCATCTTGAAAAATCTTGCGTTAACTTATGGATTCCGATTTACAGATATGGCAGATGTTCCAGGTTGGACATGAAGCATCGTTTAAAGTACTTTTTGAACGATACAATCAGCTTTTGTACAATTATGGCTTTAAATTTACACAGGATAATGTTGTTATCGAAGATAGTATACAAGAACTGTTTGTCAAACTTTGGAGTAATAAAGAAAACTTAAATTCTGAGATCTCTGTCAAAAATTATCTGTATAAATCTTACCGTCGCATTTTGGTCAAAAATCTTGAACAAATGATAAAACGCGATCAGGTAACAACGACCTCAATTGAACATCTTCCATTTACGATAGAACTTCCTCACGATGTAAGTATGATTAGGAAGGAACGTGTAATGGAGATAAAAAGCAAGTTGGACCAGGCTTTATCTAAAATGTCAGCTAGGCAAAGAGAAATTATTCACCTCCGTTTTTTTGAAGAATTGACATATGCTGAGATCGCTAATATTATGGAATTATCAACAAAGGATACCTATAAATTATATTATCGGGCATTGGATAGTTTAAAGAAACACTTTGGAAGATTTGGAGTTTTGGTTCTTTTGCATCTTTTGAACCAGGTCAAAACTTGAATTTGATACAAAAATATCTTCCTATTAGATATAAAGAATTGGCGCTCCCTGCGCTGTAAGCAACAAATAACCTTAATTATTGGTGATTTCCTAAACATTCTTCAATTTTTATAAAAAAAATAAAATTTATTGGGATAAAATTTTGGAAACAGGTGTATCTATATTAAAGTAGCAAGTGTATCTATTTGAAAATGGTTATGGACTCTCAATTTGAAAAATATAAAAATTATAAAGCAGCAGATTTTTTTGCTGATGAAAATTTTGTTCAATCGAATTTGGAACCGACGGCAAATGATTTTTGGGTCAGATTGGGATCTTATGACTCTGAACTTGCAGTCGAAATGGATAATGCCAGACTTTGGATGACATTAATTAAAGAACAACCAATTGTTAAAGGTCAGGTATCGAGTGATGAGCGTTGGAACAATATTCAAAAAGCTGTTCCCGCATATGTGTTAAAACAACGTAAACAACAATTGATCAAAATGATGATCAGATGGACTGCTCGAGCAGCAGCAATCATTGCATTTGTTTTTATAATTTATGATATCAGCCAATTTGGAACCAAATCTACCAATACAGCATATGGAGAGCGAACTGAGTTATTGCTTCCTGACGCATCGATTATCAAATTGAATAGCAACTCCAAGTTATCCTATGTACGTGATTGGAAAACTGATAAACCACGGGAGGTATGGTTCGAGGGGGAAGGTTTGTTTGATGTCAAACATACAGCCGTTAAAAATCGTCTCCAGGAAAATGATCTTTTTGTTGTACATGTAGGCGACTTATCGCTTACTGTGCTAGGTACTAAATTTAATGTAAAAGATCGTCGTGGTCTTATCGAAGTAACTCTTTTTGAAGGGAGCATCAAAATAAATGGGAAAAATGGTTTAGATAGGCTTCTTGAGCCTGGTGAAACATTTATTTATGATGAGGATGCAAAAGTTGATCAGATTGTTCAAATAAATCCGGTGAAGGTTTCGTCATGGACCCGTGGTGAGCTTAATATCGAACATAGCAACTTAGCCAACATCATAAGTGTACTAGAAGATAACTATGGCTATCAGGTCATTGTTGAAGACCCTACTCTTTTGGATAAACGATTTACTGGAACTATTCCTGCAAAAGGAATTGAGGATGTTCTATTCGTTATCAAACATACAATGAACGTAAATATTACCTTGAAAAATAAACAAATAATTATAAAAGCTGACAAATAAAAATAGTAATAAATGACAGCGAAAAAAATGTAATAAACAAACAAACTAACCTTAACAACTAATCAACTTTTATGAAACCAAGATTACTCGTGCTTGTTTTCTGCCTGTTTACCTATGCAGGTGGCTACGCACAAAAAAGAATGGGCCTTACCCAGGCTCTGGGTGAAGTGACCCGAATTTATGGGACAAAATTTTCTTATGAAGAAGGCTTAATTAGAAATGCTTTTGTCGATTCTGAACTGGTCCCTAAAAATAGAAAATTGCCCGTAGAGACGGTTTTGAAGGAACTTTTGTATCCGAATGATTTTTTATTTCTCTATGTGCAAAATAATTATTTTACCATAATTCGTGATGGCCGAGGTAAGAACAACAATGATGGTGACGAGCGTTTTTGGAAGGTGATCACTGGAAATGTAAAAGATAGTAAAGGTGCGCCTTTAGTTGGTGTCACGGTACTTCCAGATGGTTATGCTGTGCGTTCGGGAGTAACAACAAGTAGTGACGGTAGTTTCACTTTGCGTCTACAAGGCCCGGCAGAGGCACTTATTTTTTCATATGTTGGGATGGAACCTCAACGTCGTGTGATTGGTAATAATACACATATCAATGTGACTATGGGGGCTGTCATCAATGAATTGGATGAGGTCGAGGTTCTTTCTACGGGTTATCAGAAAATATCAAAAGAAAGAGCTACTGGTGCATTTAGTTTTATAACAGATAAAGATCTTAAGGAGGTGCCGACAATAAATATCCTTGAACGTTTGGAAGGTTTATCTCCGGGTGTTCAAGTGGATGTTAAAAATAATACGATTAGGATAAGAGGAATTAATTCTTTTGGGTCTACTACTCGTGAGCCTTTGATCGTTGTAGATGGATTTCCTATGACAGAAAACGTGGATAGCCGTTTTAAGTTAACAAAGCAGGTTTCGGGACAATCTGCTGGGGGTGCGGTATTAAGTGCTATTAATCCTGAAGATATCCAAAATATTACTGTTTTAAAGGATGCTGCTGCTGCCTCTATATGGGGCGCCCAGGCGGCCAATGGAGTGATCGTGATCGAAACCAAGAGAGGACGTAGTACGGTTCCTACTATTAATTTTGGTTCTAACTTAAGTATTTCGGCACCTGCTGATTACAAAGGATTAAATAGGATGAGCTCTGCACAGTATATCGATATGGAGAGGGAATTGAAAGAAAAGGGTTTTTACGTAGATAATATAAATAAAGATTCTTGGATGAACTTTAATCATAATCTACCTTTTAGTGAAGCGCTTGAATGGATGTTTAAAGCGGATCGAGGAACTATTTCTGTGGCTGAACGTGACGTTGCGTTAGCAAGACTTTCTGCTATTGATAATTCCAATCAGATTAGAGACAATCTTTTACAAAATGCAACTTCTCAGCAATATAATTTATCCCTTTCCGGTGGTACCAGTAAGAATACATACTATGTGTCTTCCAACTATAGTAAAGATATTCCCGTGTTCCGAGGTAATAAGGGCACGAGTTATTCTTTTGTAAGCAATTTGACTAGTAGCTTATTTAATGATAATGTGAAAATGTTAACAGGATTAAGTTATAATCATGGTAACAGTATTAGTAATCAAGCTACAGTAAATGCGATTGGGGGTACGAACCAAGGTTTAAGACCGTATGAACTTTTGAAAGATGAGTATGGGAACAACATATCTCGAAATATTCTATATCGGGATGAAGTGATGCAGGACTTTTTAAGTAAAGGGTATTTGGATTGGTCTTACAGTCCAATGAATGAATTAAGTGTAACGAATTATAACGGTTTGTCAAATAATATCCGTTTTAATATGGATATCAATACAAAGTTAAATTCATGGATGAATTTCGCTGTGTCTGGTCAATTGCAGCGTACTTTGGAGGAAACAGAAAACATTGACGAACTTAATAGCTACAGTATGCGTAGTCTGATCAATACGGGGACAAGCATTGATCCAACTAATAATAAATTGGTTTATGGTGTTCCTCTTGGTGGAAAACTGCAAAGTTCTAATTATTCTGGATGGCAGTATGTCCTAAGATCGCAACTGAATATTAATAAAGATTTTGGACCTGCTCAAGCGCATAACCTGAGTGTAGTAGGGGGAGTGGAAATGCGCCAAAATCAATATAGAGTGATTGGACAGACTTATTATGGATACAATAAAGATACGTATAGCGTAGCCACAATAAATCCAACTGTTCCTTATGAAACCGTTCAGGGTTGGTCGAGTACCATTGGCGGAAGTAATAGTTTTATGAAAAATATTACAAGAGGATTATCTTATTATTCTAATGCAGCGGCTTCATTTTTTCAGAATAAGTATATGCTTTCAGGAAGTTTGCGGTTTGATGATATGACTGTTTTAGGAGCTTCTCGCGAACAAAGAGCAAAGCCATTATGGTCTCTTGGAGGAAAATGGAATGCTAAAGGTGAAGATTTCTTAAAGGACATTAATTGGATTAACAGTTTATCTTTAAGACTTACTTATGGTCTCAATGGTACTATGCCATCTACCTCTGGTGCTTACACTGTGATAACGATGAGTACGGACAATGAAACAAATGAACAAACGGCTTCTATCTCTTCACCTGCTAATACACAAATAGGTTGGGAGAAGGTGAGAAGTACAAACCTAGGGCTTGACTTTTCCACAATGAGCAATCGTCTATCTGTTGGTTTTGATTACTATACAAAGCGTACGAGCGATATCTTATACTCATTGCCATTTAACGCCACATACGGATGGTCACAATTGACTTTTAATAGTGCTTCTATGAAAGCCCACGGAATAGATTTGGGTATTCGGACAGAATGGATGCGTAGACAAAATTTTGGATGGAATACGGTGTTTAATTTTTCATACAATACCAATGAGGTAACTGATTCACGTTTTAAAGAAAGTACTCTTGTGCAGACAAGGATCGCTGGATCTACACCTACGGTTGGTTTGCCTGTAGGCTATCTCTATGCCTATAATTGGGCGGGATTAGATAAGAATGGTCAATCCCAAGTTTATAATAAAGATGGTGAAGTTATTACAGCAGATAAATTTTCTAATGCAATAACGATAGATGATCTCCGCTACATGGGGCGAACGACAGCACCGTATTTTGGAGGTGTTTTAAATAATTTCACATACAAAGAGTTTACATTCGGTTTTCGTATATCTTATGAATTAGGTCATGTGATGAGAAGACTTTCTGTACAAAATTATCCAAGTTTTGATCAGAGCTTTGGATCATATACTGGGGTTATTGGATCACAGAGAGATCTAGGACTGCGTTGGAGAAAAGAAGGTGATGAAGCAATAACTAACGTTCCGGGAATAGTGAATGATGCAAATCAGTTCAATAGTATTTCTCGCTATCGTGATGCAGATATATTAGTTATAAGTGGAAGTCATGTACGGTTGCAGCAAATTAATCTAGGTTATGCATTTCCATCTAATTTTCTAAAGAAGACACCGTTTAAATCGCTAAATGTGAATGCTAGCGTAAGAAATTTGGGTCTATTATGGAAGGCAAATAAGGCAGGGGTGGATCCTCAATATCTTGGTACCTCCAATTATAATAATTTGCCACCTGCTAAGCAGTTTTTCTTTAGTATAAATACATCATTCTAATCTAGTTAAAATGAAAAATCAGATAAAAATCAGCTACAAAATAGTATTTGCCGGATTATTTCTGTGTTCAGCAATGATTACAACGTCCTGTCGTAAATTTGTTGAGGTAGATACATTCTCATCTCGTACACTTAAATATACGACCGATTATGAGGCTTTGATAAATAATTCTAGCAACTTTGGAACAAGTTATATCTTACCGCTAGTGACAGGAGATGATGTGGATACTAAGGTTGAGGCGGTACAGAATTCTTGGAGTACTGACTTCCAAAATGCTTTCATTTGGAGCGCACAGTTTTTTTCACAAGAGCAGCAAGATGGAGGTTGGAATAATCTTTATAAGCAAGTACAGATTAGTAACACGATTCTTAATGGTGTTTTTGAAAGCGAAAATGGAACACTAGAGGCTAAAAATCGAATTGCAGCTGAAGCAAAAGTGCATCGAGCGTTTGCCTACCTAGCGTTGGTAAATCAATATGCTCCTATTTATAATCCTGCTCAGGCTTCAACACAAATGGGAGTACCTCTTCTTCTGACTCCAGATTTATTTCAAAATTTAGCACGCGCATCGCTACAAAAAGTGTATGATCAAATTATTAGTGACTTAACTTCTGCCGTAGATTATTTGCCTAACTATCCGACCTTCAATTACCATCCTTCTAAAATAGCTATATATGGACTTATGTCGCGTACTTACCTTTTTATGAGAGATTTTGAAAAGGCCGCGGGTTATGCAGATTTAGCACTTGCACTTTCACCAAAATTAAACGATCTACAGGTCTATAAGGGTAATATATCAACTTTTCCAAGATTACTTGTTGATCCGGAAGTGTTATTTTCTAAAACTTCCGCAGGCTCTTTTATGGCACCTATCAACCCGGATCTTGTAAACTTGTACCAAGCTACAGATTTAAGATTTCAGATGTGGTTGGGAACAAATGTGTTTTTTCAAGGATATCAGTATGTTCGTCCCAATTTTACTTATCAAGGTATATATGTTGGTGTAAAAGTTCCCGAAATTCTGTTAAACCGTGCAGAACTATATGCGCGGGCAGGTAATTTAGAAAAGACTGTAGAGTTCTTAAATAAGTTGCGTATAAATCGCTTTGAAAAGACTAATTATATTCCTTTACAAATTGTGGATATTTCAGGCGATCCTTTGCAAGCGGTGATTAACGAGCGTCGCAGGGAGTTTGTTGGTACAGATTTACGATGGTTTGATATGCGTAGACTTACACTTGATTCAGGTTATTATAAATCTGTAACTCGAACTTATAAAGGTGTTAATTATACGTTAGAGGCAAGCAGTGCTCGTTTTGTATATCCCATCAATCAAGATATTCTAAACCTTAATCCTGAAATTGGTCAGAATCCTAGATAATAATGATGAGGGCATCATGAGTAAATGCTTATAAGTAGTGATGAATATTGCTCATGAAAGCTTTTTTACCGATCAAAAACAAATGATATATTTATGAAAAAACAGACAATTTTTTTACTGTTGCTGTTTATGCAGGTTGTGCTATATGCACAGCCTCGCTATAACAGTAGCGTTTTTAGTCCTAAAAATCCAAAAACTAATGCCATTGTACAACTGCTGTACAATGCGAAAGGTAAAGATTTGGAATTTAGTGATGAGGTCAATGCTAGCGTATTTTTATTCGAAAACTTTGAATGGAGGCAAATACAAGTAGCGCTTACAAAAGATGCCAAGGGTTTATGGACCGCTCCTTTAACTGTTCCAGCTAAGACAGCTTTTATTGGAGTGAAATTTTATCAGGGTGATATTAAAGAACCTGATGCTATTGATAATAATGCTGATAAGGGCTATGGTATTGCGTTAGTAAATGCAAAAGGAATTCCTGTAGATGGAGCTTATTTGGCAGAAGCAGCTTTTCAGATACCAAGTATTGCTGGAGGAGGAATTTTTATGTATTATGGTAATCAGCCCAGTGCACTTGATCCAAATTATCTCAAATCTTTGGCGGATAAGGAATGGGCTCTGTCAGGCAAGCAGTATATTGACTATTTCCAGTCATTTATGAATTTGCAAAAACTGGCTCAAGGAGATAACTTCCCTTTTTATGCAGAAAAATTAATCAAAAAAACATTGACAGCGAAAGGTCTGTCTGATGAGATATTGGGTGTTTTGTATGGCTATGCAAATAGTCGATTGGAAAATGAAGCATTGACTAAACTTGTAGAACAACGTATTTCTACCGAATATCCTCAGGGTCCAACAGCACGTTTTATGGCATACAATAAGACTAAAGGTAGTAGCCCAGACAAGACTGAAGTAATCACTTCGTATGAAGATTTTTTGAAACGTTTCCCAATAGAACAATGGCGTAAAAACCCAAATAGACAAAGTTTCATTTACTATGCCGTATATCGTGGTCTAGGGGCTTCTTATTTTGAGTCTAAGCAATTTGATAAGTTTATATCGCTTTACAATGATCTTGATTTTCGCACTGGAAATGAATTGATGCGTTGGAATATTATGCGTGCCTATATGTTTAAAATGGTAGGTCAGGACACGTTGTACAACGTAGCTGAAGCAATTATGCCTAAACTAATTGCAAAGAGGGGTGATAATTCTTATAAAGAAGATTTTGACCTTAAATCACAGGCCGATTCTAATGTAGTAAAAAATCTGGATGAGAGACTATTTACTCATATTTCACTGTTAAATGATCTGAAAAAATATGCCGAAGCTCGTAAATATTTCTTAGAACTTTCTGAAAATGGGAAATATAACAATGCTGAGCTAAATGAAATCAATCTGCAAGTACTGGAAGGGGTAAAGGATGAAAAACAGATTTTACCATTAATGGAGATGAGCGCAAGATATAATGCGATGACGCCGCGTATGTTTGAAAAGCTTAAAGAAATTTACCTTAAAAATCATAATAATGAGGAAGAAGGATACGAAATGTATTTGGCGAATCTAAAATCGGATGAAGAAAAAGCCGAAATGAAGGCCTATGTGGATCATAACTGGGTCAATCATCCTATGCCAAACTTTCGTTTAGAAAATGCAGATGGATTGTTTTTAACACAGGAAGACTGGAAGGGTAAGATTGTTGTTGTGGATTTTTGGGCTACGTGGTGCCGTCCTTGTATTATGGCATTTCCTGGAATGCAGCTTTTGATAGATAAATATGCAAATGATAAAGAGGTAGGGATCTACATGTTGGGCACGATGCAGACAGGTGATTATAAAAGTAAGTCGGTAAATTATGTTCGTGGAGAAGGTTACAGATTTAATCTTTTGCATGATTCTGTAAATCCAAAGACAAATGAACAGGATTTGGTATTTAAACAATTGGTGCCACTTTTTGGTGACTCATCTATTCCACGTAAAATCGTGGTTAAAAATGGGCGTGTGCGTTACTGCTCAGGTGGATATTCTGGTAGCCCAAGTAAATTAATGGATGAATTGTCACTTGCAATAGAGATACTCAGGAATGAAAAATAAACAGTTTTATAAAAGATACCAAATAAATATGAGAGCAACAGGTTTGCTTCTTGGGATC
This sequence comes from Sphingobacterium kitahiroshimense, assembly GCF_025961315.1. NCBI lineage: Bacteria > Pseudomonadati > Bacteroidota > Sphingobacteriia > Sphingobacteriales > Sphingobacteriaceae > Sphingobacterium > Sphingobacterium kitahiroshimense. The sequence continues at coordinate 5,258,406 of NZ_JAOQNK010000001.1, forward strand.
GTTTGTTTGAGTTTGTCATCGCAGGCTCAGATGAATCCGAAGTATAAGTTTGAGGAGGCATTGAAGTTGATTCAAAAGAATTACGTCGATCAGGTTAATGAAGAGCATCTGGTAGATGCCGCAATTAAAGCGATGATTGCTGATCTTGATCCACATTCTCGTTATACGAGTAGAGAAGAAGCTGAAGCGATGCGCGAAGCAATGAGTGGAAGTTTTGCCGGGATCGGTATTCAGTTTTTGAAAAGCAATGATCAAACTTATGTAACTATCGTAAATCCTGATGGTCCAGCAATGCGTGCAGGAATACAGGTGGGCGACCAGATTATAACTATAGACGGTGAATCAATCTCGGATAAAAAATGGGGTAATAAGGAGATTATGGAAATGCTACGTGGTGAGAAAGATGTACCCGTAGAGTTGGAGATTTTATCGCCAGGAAATGCTAAAAGTAAAAATATTCGAATCGTTAGAGAAAATATCTTGGAAAAATCGGTTCGTGAGAGCTACATGATAGATAATGAAATAGGGTATATAGCACTTTCAATTTTTAATCGTACTACACGTCCGGAAATAGATGAAGCACTGAAAAATCTGAAAGAAAAAGGGATGAAAAAACTCATATTGGATCTACAGAGTAATGGTGGTGGGTATGTAGAATCTGCTATTGGTGTTGTAGATGAATTTTTGACAAAGGAGAAAATAGTGTTTTACTCGGTACCTAATGAAGGGGGTAAAGACTACTATTTTACAGGAGGATTTGGTCAATTTTATGATGGTGAATTGGTGGTCTTAATTGACGAATCAACAGCATCTTCTAGCGAGATTGTTACTGGTGCATTGCAAGATTGGGATCGTGCCGTGATCATCGGAAGAAGAAGTTTTGGAAAGGGTTTGATGCAAAAACCTGTTCCATTATCAGATGGTTCGGAAATGCAACTTACGGGTGCTCGATATTATACTCCTTCAGGTCGTTCTATTCAAAAATCTTACACAAAAGGTAAGGATGATTATTTTCAGGACTTTAATCGACGTATGGAATCTAAAGAATTGCTGGAAGAAGGACATGTTCAATTTCCAGATTCGTTAAAATATACAACTCTTGTTAGTAAGCGAATTGTATTTGGTGGAGGCGGAATTATGCCCGACCGCTTTGTCGCAATCGACACAAATGAATATAGTATATGGATGTCGCAATTGATGAATGAAGGTGTCGTAGCAAATGTAGGCTTTGAGTTTGTACAACAAAATCGTCAAACTCTATTGAAAGCATATTCTGATTTTAGCACCTTTAATAAAGACTTCAAGGTGTCTAATGAACTGCATAGTCAATTGGTAAATATGGCCAATAAGTTTTCAATTGAGTTGCCAAAAGAAAAGAATATGTCTGCACATGATGCGATTGATGTGGAATTAAAAGCACAGATCGCTTCATTATTATTTACAGGTGGAGATTATAAGACTCGTGTACGTAATGAAGCCAACCAAAGTATCAAACAGGCACTAATTGTTTTACAAGATAAGAAGCTTTATAAACAATTGTTAAGTACAGATACAGTAGGTGAAAAATTAAAACAAAAAACAAAATAAGATGAAAAATATGAAATGGATGTTAATGTTAGCTTTTGCTTTGCCAACTTTTGGATTTGCGCAGCAAAATTATACAGTACAGGGAACAGTAGGAAAATTAAATAAACCTGCAAAGGCATTTTTGCGTTTGAATTATGAGGGAAAAGAACGTATTGATTCTGTTGAAATGAATAATGGTAAGTTTGAATTTAAGGGTACTATTCCTTCACCGATGGAAGCGCATCTGCGTATTATCCACGATGATGCTCCTTTTGATCCTACAAAACCCCCTAAGCAAGATATTTTCCCCTTTCTGATTGAAGGTGTAACTATAAAAGTAGTGTCGACTGACTCCATAAAAAATGCTAAGATTTCCGGTTCTCCGTTGAATGTGGAAAATGAAAAAGTAAATGCGTTTCTAAAACCAATATACGATCAGTACGAGATTTTGAATGCTGAATACAAATCCAAATCATTAGCTGATCAACAGGATCCAAAATATATTCAGTCTTTGGAAGAACGTGCAAATGCTATACAGCAACAGACTATTGATGCAAAAATGGATTATGTAGCTAAAAATCCAAAAAGCTATATGGCTTTGATGGCATTTAATTCAACTTTACCTCCTGAATTTGATGCTATTAAAGCTGAAGAAGTATTTTTGAAATTAGATCCAAATTTGCAAAACTCTATCCTTGGTAAAGATCTGGCTGCAAGAATTGCTTTGGTAAAGAAAACTAGTGAAGGTGTTGAAGCGCAGGATTTTACACAGCCTGATGTTGATGGTAAGCAGGTTAAACTATCTGATTATCGTGGTAAATATGTTCTGATTGATTTCTGGGCATCTTGGTGTGCGCCTTGTCGTCGTGAAAACCCTAATCTTGTAAAATCTTATGCTAAATACCAAAAAGAGGGTTTTGAAATATTAGGTGTATCTATGGATAAAGCTACAGATAAAGCAAAATGGTTAAAAGCGATCCAAGATGATGGTTTGACTTGGAAGCAAGTAGGTGATCTAAAGGGGTGGGATAATGAAGCTGGTGTAATGTATGATGTGAAAGCAATTCCTATGAACTTTTTGGTAGATCCTAATGGAAAGATTATCGCTAAATATTTACGCGGTGAAGAGTTGGATTTAAAACTTGCTGAGATATTTGGAAAGTAATATAATAACCTTAATATACATCTAATTGGAAAGGAAAGAGCCGCCTCTCAAGCGGCTCTTCTTTTTTTAATAAATTGTCAATTTATGCTGTTTGATATGATAAAGAAAATAGTCGTGGTCTTGGCTCTATATACTACTCTGGTCGGTTTTTGTCACGGACAAGAGAAAGCTATAAGTGCTAATGTTCAAAAAATCATCGTATTACTCAATAACAAAAATAGTAAGGGATTATTAGAAATTATGGCCGATTCTTGTAAAATTGGAAATCTGCCAACAACAATAGAAAAAAATAAAGTACTTCCAGATATTCTTAGTAATTTCCAAGGTATTGATTCTTATGACTGGGTAACAGATAAGCTGTTACCAAATGGAGATCATTTCGTATCGTTACTTGTGAATTATAAAAATAAAGGTCGTGGTAAACCTACATTTACTTTTAATAGAGATGGGAAAGTCATTGAACTGGGTATTATAAAGATTAGACTAACTGCCAATCCAGGAAAAGCGCTGGCTGCGGCTTTGGTAAATACGACTTTGCCAGATACCATGCGTGTAAAATTTGAGTTTATTAATGGTTTGATTTACGTTCCTGCAATATTAAATGGCATTAAGGGTTTTTTTATGTTTGATTCCGGAGCTCCAAACGTGATGCTTAGAAAAAAATATATTTCCGAGCGTTCTATAAATAAGGATGTTAATTTAGATTTTACGGGGATGGGCGGTAACATGTCTGATGTAAATTGGTCTACTGGCAATCATTTGATCTGGGGAGACTTGAACATAAAATCGTTAGATGCCCCAGCAGTAGGACTTGAAGAAATGGATCAAGAAGAATTAATGATTGGACCACTTTTTGGTTTGATGGGATTCGGTATCTTCAGCGGTTTTCAACTCGCGTTTGATTATGATCGAAAAGAACTACTTTTAGAACGGGTGGATCAGGCTGGACAATTAGTAGGATTAAAATTTACACATGGTAAACCCCTAGCAGTTATTCCGATAAGAATGAGACGTCATATTCCGATTATTGATATAAATATTGGAGAAGGTAGTTATGCTATGGGTATAGATTGCGGAGCAAATACTAATTTATTAAAGCAAGAAGTTGTCAATGACCTAAAGTCTTTTCTAAGATTTGAGGGACAAACTACAAGCTTGTTGGGGGTTGGTGATAGTAAAATTATTAGTGAAATGGCGCAGCTTGAAGAAGCACAAGTTAAATCTTTGAATTTACAGCCCATGTCAACAGTGATTACAGATCAAGCTATTGGTGCTGGAGTAGGAGAACAACAATTACCAATGGTAGGTTTACTTGGTACACCATTTTTAAAACAGTTTAAATCGGTGTTTAATTTTCAAAATGGATATTTATATCTGTATTAAATGAAAATACTGTTAATTTATCTAAAATATAGTTTTCCGAAAAAGTTTCTCACAAATAAGAGTGAAGAGCATGAGCTTAAGTATATAAGAAAGGAAAGTAGAAGCCTCCGTCAATTTATTACCTTTCCAAAATTAAAGAATCCTTCCAGGCGTTTGAGGGGATTCTTTAATTTTCTTATAAAGATGAAATATTTTTATAGTTTCATAAATGAAGTAGAATTAGTAGATGCTTAAATTTATAAGAAAGGGCTTATTATAATTGATGTTTCATAAATTTAATATATGGTCGTGATATCGACACACCAATTTTGTATTGGTATCATCAAATTTTTTTGATATGTTTCATATACTCAGATAAATTAATTCTTTAGTGCTTGTTCTGAACTAACCTTTGTTCTTTAATCTTTAATAAGAAAAAATACCTTTTAAGGATATCATGGAGCACAAAATTCCTTTCAATGGACAGAAAGTTTGTTTTTGACTTTTCAATTATAAAGTGTTTTGTATCTCAGTAATAATTAAAAACTATGATAAAATAATTGGAAGCTTTTTTGTTGTTATTCATATCGCGGAAACTCCTTCCAACATAATCTAAAATATATTTGATTTAAAAGAAGCGATCACCCGTGTTACGTGCTGTGAAAAAAGAAAAGGCAAAGTAGTGCGGTAAAACATCATAAGGGAATTTGCATATTTATTAAGTGATGTTATTTATCTAATTTCCTAAATATGGATTTGATTTTTTTTATTCCAACAATAATATAGTGATAAGTTAAACCAAATACGTTTTCTCCCATAATATCACTCGCTAGTGATGGAGGTAAAAGCTCATATATACTTACACCAAAATACTCGGCAATTTTGTAGACCTGATCAACTTTTACTTTTGTTTCATTGCGCTCAATTTTTGAATATGCAGCTTGAGACATTTCTAGATGATAAGCAACTGCTTCTTGTGATATTTTTAGATTTTCTCTTTTCTGTCGAATAAAAGTTCCAATCTCCGCTTTTGACATAACTAACTCTTAATTTATTGCTCGACAAATTTAACAATATAACCTGAGGTTATAAAATTTATAAATGTTAAAACTCTAGGTTGTGATTTATAACCTAGGGTTGTGGTGTAGTTTTTTGTATTTCAGGAATTTTGAAAATAAATAAAACAGAAACCATGGAAGAAAAATTAAACAATAGCAATGTCATTGAATTAAGCTTGGAAGAGAAAATACAAATAAATGCGGGCAGTGAAAGAAATCAAGATAAACGTAGTGAGCTGTTTGAGAAGTTATGGAATTTGTTTCAAGGGTAATTGTTTAATTAAAGATATAATTAAAGATTTCTAATACAGATTTGGGTCTAGTTAGTAGGGCTAATATACCTCCAGTAACATACGCAGATACATGCAAATATTTATTGATATAACTTTTTTTCAATTGAGCTAAAAGTAATAAGATTAATAATCCACAAATCCAACTGTGCATGGCATTACTTATGAATTGAAAAATACTACTTTTCATGGGTTGTAAAGGGAAAAATAATGCAGAGAAACCATAGAGGCCAAAACTTAGACCAGATGCTCCTATAGAAGTGAAAAAGAAATCTTTTCTTTTCTGGTAGGTCTGGATCAGATTGGGCATAGAAATTAGTAATACAAAGAATAGAGGTGTTAGTATATATGTTGTTAAAGTCCCGTATATCTGTTGGATGTTTCCGAACATATCATACCCCAACCCATAAATGATTAGTGCATTAAATAATAAATGCAACCAATTTCTATGAATAAATGCGGAGGTAAGTAGACTATGGATACGCTTAGCTCTCATTATTTCGTAAGGATGTAAGATCAAGGCGTGAAAATAGGATTTGTTGTAAAAGCCAATGATACTGCTAATTAGTATAATGGGAACGACAATGTACGAGTATGGTGCCTCTTTAAAAGTTGGGAATACGTCGAAAAATTGCATCTACAATTAAAATTATTTTTATTTCAAGATAGTAAAAAAAAATAAAATACAACCTGTAGTTGTGGTGTGATAAGTTCTTATTTGACAAATTTGAGTAATTAATTGTCATTATGCGAAAAACTAATATTATCTATATTTTATTGCTTATAGCGATTGTTTGCACGCTTACTGCTTTACCATTTATACAAGTCCCGATTTCAATCTCTGCTCCTGGAGTGATTAGACCACAAACAGAAAATAGTAAAATCATATCGCTTGTCAGTGGCCGTGTAGTCGAGAGCCGAATACTTGGGAACAATCAGAAAGTGATGGCTGGGGATACTTTATTTGTTATTGTTTCGAAAGATTTGCAAAATAAATTGGAACTAAATCAGCACCTAGGATCGGAGTATGCGCAACAGATCGCAGATTTGACGCTCCTATTATCCCGCAATTATAAGGGTCTGCAAAGTGGGTTGTATTACATGGAGCTCGTCTCCATGCAACACAGGATGTCTGAGGTGCAATCGCAATTGACACTAGCAAAACGTGAATTGGATCGTAATGAACTTCTGTTTAATCAAGGAATAATAGCACAGGCTGAATTTGATAAAAGTAGGTATTCTTATGAGCAATTGGAAAATCAAGTTTCATCTATTGAAAAACAGCAGATGGCGCAATGGAGTGCTAAGTTGATTGAATTGAAGCAAAAACATCAATCTACGTCTTCTGAGCGAAATGCTATTCAAATCGATGGTGAAAATTATATCGTCAGAGCGCCATTAACGGGTACAGTGATCAATCTAAAAGGTTTTCAAAAAGGTAGTCAAATTATACAGGGCCAAGATATCTTAGAAATCTCACCAGAAGATAACTTGATAGCAGAATGTATGGTGCCGGCAAATGCTATTGGTTATATCAAAGATAAGCAAGTTGTCAAATTTCAGATGGATACTTATAATTATAATCAATGGGGTTTCTTAACGGGATCTGTTAAAGACATCGATTATAATCTGGTTTCCGATCAGAAAAATGCTGCATTTTTTAAAGTGCGCTGCCAAATGGATGCTAATTTTCTGAGTTTGCCAAATGGTAACAAAGTGACAGTAGGTAAAGGAAATACTTTTAATGCCCGTTTTTATCTCGTAGACCGTACGCTATGGCAATTATTGTTCGATCGCGCAGATGATCTTTTTAATCCCAATTTGGGTAGTAAAGAGTCATAGCATTTTTTGTTCGATTGTATCGACAGGAGTTGTGATCTGGTAAGGTCTAAAAACGGATAGTGGCTTCAGCTTACTTTATGGTCATAAACTCAAGAGCATAGTGTCAACTACTCCAATTCACTAAATAATAACATACTAAATCAAATAAAGGGTGCCTATTAATAGTTATTGGAACTCTTTCATATGATAAAATAGATTAAATAAAAATGAAAAAATCTCCTGTCCGTGTTAAACAACATGATATTCGCGATTGCGGGGCTGCATGTCTGGCGTCTGTTGCAAGTTACTATGGATTAGATATTCCAATTGCAAAAATAAGACAGCATTGTCATACAGATACCCGAGGCACAAATGTATTGGGTATGATCCAGGGATTACAAGAATTGGGATTTACAGCCAAGGGGGTGAAGGGCGCTATAGACGCTATCCCCCAGATTCCACTTCCTGCGATCGCACATGTTGTATTAAATAATCAGTTGCAGCACTATATTGTGATCTATAAAGTTCAGAAAAATCAGATTACCGTAATGGATCCTGGTCCAGGAAAAGTGCAAGAATACAGTATGGAGGAGTTTCAGAAGATCTGGACAGGGGTGTTAATCCTTTTAGAACCTAATGAGTATTTTAAACAGCGGAATGAAAAGACAGGCGTTTATAATCGATTCTGGAACTTGATTAAGCCTCATAAATCAATTGTACTGCAGGCTTTGGTAGGTGCTGTTATTTATACTTTACTTGGATTGTCATCTTCATTGTACATTCAGAAAATAACTGATTATGTATTAGTGGATGGTAATGTGCGTTTGCTTAATTTACTATCTGTAGCCATGTTGGTGATTTTATTAATTCAATTGATCATCGGCACGCTCAAAAGTGTCATGGTGCTACAAACTGGGCAACGTATAGACCGCTATTTAATCTTAGGCTATTATCAGCATTTGCTGAGTCTTCCACAGCGTTTTTTTGATACGATGAAAGTTGGTGAGATTATCTCTAGAGTCAATGATGCCGTCAAGATCCGGGCATTTATCAATGATGTGGCCATCCAGGCTGTTGTCAATGTTTTAATTGTGGTATTCTCATTTGCATTGATGTTTTCCTATTTCTGGAAACTGGCGCTGATTATTTTACTGGTGATACCATTTTATTTCTTTGTCTATTGGTTAACAAATAAATTAAATAAAAAAGTGGAGCGTCGGCTTATGGAGGAAGGAGCTGAACTGGAATCGCATCTGGTTGAATCGCTCAATTCTGTTAAGACGATCAAACAGTTTGGTATGGAGACATATTTCAATAGTGGTACAGATCAGAAGTTTAGTCACTTGTTGAAAACAATTTATTCATCAGTTTTGAATGGTCTTTTCTCAGCGACATCAAGTGAGTTTCTTTCGCGCCTGTTTACCATTATCTTGCTATGGGCTGGATCCTATTATGTCATTGACCGAACGATCACGCCAGGAGAGCTACTATCTTTCTATGCATTGATCGGTTATTTAACGGGGCCTGTAAGCCAGTTGATAGGTATGAACAAAACATTACAAAATGCACTGATTGCTGCAGATCGTTTGTTTGAAATAATGGATCTTGAAAGAGAAGAAAATCAAGGAAAATTGGACTTACCGAGCAGTCAGGTTGGTGATATTGTTTTTGAGAACATCCGTTTTTCCTACGGCTCCCGGATTGAGGTGTTCAAAGATTTTAGTTGCAGATTTGAAAAAGGCAAGATGACTGCCATTATAGGTGAAAGCGGAAGTGGTAAAACAACATTAGGGGCTCTTATACAGCAATTATATCCTGTCCAATCGGGAAAGATCCATATCGGTCAATACGATCTTCAGTATATCTCTAAGCAATCCCTTCGCGAACGCATTGCTGTCGTGCCACAGCAGATAGATCTTTTCTCTGGAAATGTGATCGACAATATAGCCGTGGGAGAGCAGGTTCCTAATTTTCAACGGATGATGGAGGTTGTGAAACAATTGGATATGATGTCTTTCATTGAAAAGTTGCCTTCGGGTTTTGAAACTTATCTGGGAGAGAACGGCTCTATGCTTTCTGGTGGACAACGGCAGCGTATCGCTATTGCACGGGCATTATACCGGGATCCTGACATCTTGATTCTGGATGAAGCGACTTCTGCTCTGGATACCCAAACGGAGCTGATCATACAGCGTGCATTCGACCGATTTCGGGATGCAGGAAAGACAATGCTTGTCATTGCTCACCGTTTGAGCACGATAGCTGGGGCTGATTCCATTATCGTGATGAAAGATGGACAAATTATAGAGCAGGGAAGTCATGAGCAGCTGCTATCGATGGAGTCTGCTTATAAAGAGATGTGGAAAAAACAATCTGTAGTGTTAGGATAATGAAAAATATAATACTTATCACTCTTGTGTTCATTTTAGGAATACAAATGACGGTGGCTCAGAATCAATGGTCTTTGGCAGATTGTGTAATCTATGCAACCGATCATAATTTGCCTATAAAACGCCAAGACATTTTGGTGACTATCAAAAATCTTGATCAGGAAATGGCTCAACGAGATCGGTTACCTTCAGTAGGTGGGTATTTTAATGGATACAGCACATTTGGTCATTCTCAAGATGTCTTTGGGACAATTCGTCGCAATGATAACTTCAATAGCAATGTCGGTATCAATGCTGAGGTAACGCTTTACCAATACAACTACCTGCGCAATCAGGCTAAGAAGGCAACGTTGCAAGCTGAGCAGGAGGAGTTGGAAAAAGGAATTTTAAGAAGAGATTTAACACTTAAAGTAGTACAAAGCTATTTGGAAGTATTGCTTTCCCAAGCGCTAGTACATGCACAGGATTCTGCAATAAACTTTTCTTTGCAATTGCTTGATAAAGCGGAGAAAAGTACTGCAATCGGAGCAACTGCACCAGCGGTAGTTTTTGAGGCTAAGGCGAACTTAGCCCGGGAGAAACAGCAATTCCAACAATATCATAAAGAAGCGCAACAGGCAAAATTAGCTTTAGCTCAATATATGAATTTTACGGATTATCAAAGTTTGATCATATACGATCCACTTTTAGAAACTGAAATTTTTAAAACGGGTATAGATAAAAATCAATCGGATCTTATTCAAACCGCCTTTGATAACAATCCCATTCTTGCAAAACTTGAAAATCAGCTTCTCGGATTGGATGTAGAAACCAAGCTGATCAAGGCGACAGACTATCCCTTGGTTAAAGGTTCGGCGAGCTTGGGAACTACTTATTTTAATGCTTTTAAATCTCCTGGTGAACGTCCTGTATTTGTTCAGAGCAAAGATAATTTTGCTCAACAACTCGCTATAGCCGTCACAGTTCCCATTTTTAATAAAGGGAAAACGAAAAGACAATTGCAACAGATTACATTTCGTAAACAGGAAATCGAGTTATTAAGTGATTATGAAAAATTGCAGCAGGTACAAATTTTAGAAAAACTGAATCTCGACTGGATTGAAAGCAAACAGCAATATGATATTTAGACTGAAGCATTTGCCGCGACAAAGGAATCATTGGAATATTCCAGACTGAGTTTTATGGCGGGTAAAGCATCCATTTATGACATTAATACGAGTAAAAATAATTTAATTAAATCGGAGACCGATATGATTCGGGCTCGTTATAGCACTTTATTCAGCCTTCTGATGCTGCACTATCATGTGTCAGGAGATATTAAATTTTCTAATCATATACATTAAATCACAGTTTATGCAACTATTTAAATATATTGAACGGATCAACTTGATGGATCAACTGATCCGTCAAGGAAGAACAGGTACTCAAACCGAATTTGCAAATCGTCTAGGACTTTCCGTCTCACGGCTTGCACGTATTATTGAGTACCTGAAGGAAATTGGAGCTCCTCTTGAATACGATCGATCGCGACACACATATTATTATGAAGAAGAATATTCGATTCAAATCAAGGTTGATATTCAGCAGCTCAATTATCAACAGATCAGACATATTTCAGCAGGAACTTATTATTTTTCAAAAAATATCTCCAATGCTTTTTTTGAGCATTGAGCAATTGTAATTTAGTATTGTTGATCAACGAAGCAGTTATCCGAAAAGGCTTAGCAATTAGAGTAGGAATAATTTTTTTATAAACATAAAAATGAATAACTTAGAATTAAAATCAATCGGTGTTCAAGAGTTGGATACTAATGAGATGGTAAATCTTGATGGTGGATGGTTTTGGCCCGCAGCAGCTGCAACATTTTTATATAATATTGTTGGAGATTGGAACGAAAATGTTGAAGCATTTAAAGAAGGATTTAACGGAAATTAATTTTTTAAATCATGATGACAATGGAAGAGTTAAATAAATTAAATGTTTCTGCTCTTAATAAAGCAGAAGAGATAGAAATTACTGGTGGCGATGATTTAACAAGAGGTTTTTTTTATTACCTTGGTAGATTTTTTCATGCTCAACAACGGGATTTAGATGGATCAATTGGAGGTCCAACAGCTAATCACGGATAAATATAAATTTTTAATAGGTCATAATCAAAGTTGATTTGGTTATGACCTATTATATATAACAAATTTCCTTGTGTACAGTAAAATAGATCTAAAGTATCATTATTTCAAAGAAAACGTAAAGAATTTCATTTTTGGAAGTGTATTATCGGCTGTTGTACTAACTATATTTTTCGAAATATTTTCAACATTTCGAAATTTTAATGATGTCGCAATCTTACCACAAGTTAACCTCCTATTCGTTTGCCTTTTTGGAGCAATATTTGAAGAATTATTTTTTAGTTACTTTTTATTTAGATTTTTCTCAAGATATTTTAAATTAGGCTTGTCAATTTCTATTACAAGTATAATTTTTACAACCCTTCATTTAGGAAATGATCATGCTACTTATCTTTCTTTTATATCTCATTTAATAGGAAGTTGGGTGTATATTTTTGCTTTTATCAAAAGTAAAAATATTTTTTTATGTATAGGATTGCATTTTGGGTGGAATTATCTTCAAATATTATATTCCCAACCAATGAGTGGCGTTGTTAAACAGAGTTTTTTTTATGTTTCTCTTCCTGAAAATCCATTTTTATTTGGAGCTAATTACGGTTTAGAAGCTGGTTTATATAGTCTCATTCTTAGATTTATATTGATATCATTGATTTTTTTTTACTATCAATATAGACAGCGTGAATCACGTCGTTTTCATTAATCTTTTGGCAGCTTCAATGAATTTATTTAGTTAATCTCTTATATCATATTTAATAGATTTAACATGGTACGGCGAGGTTTTTTTTATATATTTTAAGGTTTATTTTTAATTATAATTTTCTGGGATTTTATCTTTTTACTTTAATGATTTCGCTAATTCAGATACCAAAAAAAAAGAATTTTAAATTTTTAATTTTATTTTTCTTTATTCTATTTATTTATACAGTTACCACTTCTTCAATTTCTAATTTGTTTGATCCGTCTCTATTGGAGACTTCTATGAGTAAAGAAAAGAATTTAATGTTCGTGTTTTTTATGTTAGTTGTGGTAGCTCCAATTTTTGAAACTTTAATTTATCAAACAGCAGTTATTGAAATCCTTTTAAAATTTAAAATTGGAATGAAAGGTGCGATAGTCATTTCCGCACTATTATTTGGGCTGTCCCATTCGTACAGTTTTATTTATATTCTTTTGGCAATTGGAACGGGATTCGTATTAGCATATTATTATGCCAGTTTGAGGGAACAGGGGAAGATTAACAAAATTCTGTTTGTCACCATTTTACATGCTCTGATTAATCTGGTTGTATTCATTCATAATCATATTTTTAACTTGTAATTCCTAGTATACTTAACTTATGATCATTTTGAACTTAGGTTTAAATAATCATAAGCATTATTGGTGGACTTTACATCAGATATCATAAGTTCTTGATGATGATAAAAACTCAATAATTTTGATTAAAGTGCTTAAAATCATACTGATGGCAAATAAGGATCGATACCCAAAACTTGATCTGAAATAGATTAGACCTATTTCTGCAGGGAAGTATTATGTAATAAATAATATCTCCCGTGCTTTTTTTGAGCATTGAGCAACTGTAATTTAGTTGTTTATGAATACCTGTCAAATTTTTGCTTTTTACAATAAACTTCAAAAATCAATCTTATTGTCCATTTTCTTGATACATAATTTATAAAATAGGATCAGGTATGAGCTATTAAGTCAGATCCAATAGGTTTTATTGAGTTAAAAGAGTATTAAATAAGTCTTTCTGAAGGTTCGTCGAAAACTTAATTTGAGATATTCTTTTTATATTGTTGTAACAATTTTTTTATTCAATCGACTAATCGATTATTATCAGTTAACTTATTTATGAATTTATCTATAACAAACCTCAGTAAAATCTATCCGAATGGTGTAAAAGCCTTAGATGATGTCACTCTTGAAATTAAACCAGGCATGTTTGGTCTCTTAGGGCCAAATGGAGCTGGTAAATCTTCTTTAATGCGAACTATCGCGACACTTCAAAGACCGGATAGTGGTACAATTACTTTTGACCAGATTGATGTGCTGAAAAATCAGATGGACTTGAGAAAAGTACTGGGCTACCTCCCTCAAGAATTTGGAGTCTATCCCAAACTTTCGGCTGTAGATCTATTACAATATTTTGCTCGTCTTAAAGGTATTTCTTCAGGTGCTGATCGCCAAAAAATCATCAACCGTGTTCTTGAAGTAACCAATCTGTGGGATGTGCGCCATAAAAGTGTCAGTGGATATTCTGGAGGGATGAAACAGCGCTTTGGTATTGCTCAACTGCTATTGAACGATCCCAAATTGATTATTGTGGATGAACCTACTGCTGGACTTGACCCGGCAGAAAGACACCGTTTTCTCAATGTACTGCGCGAGATCGGCACGGATCATACGGTTATATTTTCTACGCATATTGTAGATGATGTACGTGAACTGTGTCATGAAATGGCCATCCTGAATGGGGGTAAGATTTTATTAAGGGGAACTCCGAAAGAAACCATAGATGAACTGTCCGGTAAGATTTGGGTACGTATCATCACCCGGGAACAACTGGATAAGTACACCCAAAAATATAATGTGATATCAACCAACTATAATCAGGATAATACCTTAAATATCCGCGTGTATAGCGATTTATGTCCTGATGATTCTTTTGTTCCTGCTGATGGGCAACTGGAAGATGTTTATTTTGTCGCCCTTAAAAAAGATCAACACCATGTTTAGCACTATTTTTAAATTTGAGTTCACCCGCTGGTTTAAGAATAGTACCATCTATATCTACATGTTGCTGTTCTTTGTGCTAGCATTGTTCATCATGCTGTCTGCACTTGGTATCTTTGATGGTATTACCGCGACGAAATCTTCCAATACAATCATGAACTCACCTCTGGCGATTAGCGAAATGATCAACGGGATGTCTAATCTTATTTATTTTCTGATCCCAACCATTGTGGGGGCCTCTGTCTATCGGGACTTTCAATACAATGTGCATAGCATTCTTTTTAGCTATCCCTTTACCAAGACTGATTATTTACTGGGTAAGTTTTTCGGTTCGCTTTCATTAGTCTTAATCATCGTATTGGCTTCTACACTAGGGATTATAGTTGCGCAGTATGTTCCCGGTATTAACCAAAGTTTATTGGGGCCGGTGGATGTATTTGCCTATTTTCAGACCTATCTTATTCAGGTCATACCCAACCTGATAATTTTCAGTTCCATTATTTTTGTATTGGTGACACTGACTAGAAATGTATATGTGGGTTTTGTTGCGGTACTGATTTTACTCCTGCTGCAAGCGGTGGTTCACAGTACTACAGCTGATATGGATAACCGTTACCTCGGTGCATTGATCGATCCATTTGGGGATAGTGCTATTTCCTACTATACACAATATTGGTCTCCAGCAGAAAAAGATATCAGAAATCTTCCTTTTACTGGAGCAGTGATCTATAACAGATTGATCTGGCTAGCCGTATCTGCACTTTTTATTGGTGGTTTTTACTTGTTCTTTTCATTTTCTCAACAAGCTTTTACGTTTAAGACGAGTAAAATTGGTAAACGCGTGACTAAAAATAATTTTGAAAGTATTTTTAGAATGGATCTTCCGGTGGTGAAATATAATTTTTCAGCTTTTCACTATTTTAAAACTTCATGGGCATTGGCGAGATACAACTTCAGTTACATTGTCAAAAATCCTGTATTTATGATTTTGACATTGGTAGGGATCCTCTTTGTTATCTTAATGGCAAGTACCATCGGTTCTATTTCGGGAACATCGACTTATCCTGTTACTTGGAAAATGTTGATGATACCTGGATCCACATTTAAGTTTTTTCTGTTGATATTGACTTTCCTGTTTACAGGTTTGCTAATTCACCGGGGGAGCATTACCCGTATGGGGGGATTGATTGATGCGAGTCCTGTCCCGAACTGGGTTTTACTTTTATCAACTTTAATTGCTATTGTCAAAATGCAACTGGCCTTGTTACTGGTTGTTATCGTGACTTGTATGGCCTTTCAGGTATATCATGGGTATTATACTTTTGAGATCGGACAATATGTGATGAATCTTATGGTATATGGCATGCTCTCCAATATAGCTTGGCTGTTAATCTCTGTGTTTGTCCATACTTTGTTCAAAAATTATCTGACGGGATTTTTTGTGCTCTTGCTCTTGTTTATCGCATTGCCCTTTCTTTCAGCAATGGGAGTGGAACAGAATATTTACAAATTTAATCAGGGACCTGGGCTTGATTATTCGGATATGGATGGGTTCGGGTATGTGTTGCCGTTCATAACCTATAGGGTATATTGGCTTTTATTTTCCGTTTTCTTTTTGACCATTTCGTTATTACTATGGCGAAGAGGTCTGTTCTCAGGAATCAAGGAAAGATGGCTGATCCTAAAAAGTAATTTAAATCCCACTATTGTCGCGATAATCACGATCAGTCTTGTCGGATTTATTGCTATGGGAGCTGGTATATATTATGAAAATAATATTAAAAAACCGTATTATACCAGTTTAGATCATGAAAAACAGGCTGTTGAATGGGAAAAGAAATACAAAAAATATCAATACCAGCCACAGCCTAGGGTTGTGGATGTTAAATTCAATATGGATATCTTCCCAAAAGAGCGAAGCTTTAAGGCACAGGTAGCTTATGTATTGAAAAATAAGACCGGGGTAGCCATTGATTCGATTTTTGTCAATTATAATGATTACGATTACAAGTTCTCGTTTAGTGTGCCCAATACTTTGGTTTCGGAAGATGATAAGTACAATTTTAACATCTATAAATTACAACAGCCACTTGCTCCAGGTGATTCCATTACTTTGAATTTCAGTACCCAAAGCCCGCGCAATACTTGGGTGAATGAACGATCTCCAGTCAAAGGCAATGGTACTTTTATCAACAATATGCAATTCCCAAATATTGGATATTTGGATAGGGGGGAATTGGTCGAGAACGATATCCGAAAGAAATACGGACTGCCATATCGAAATCGGATGGCACCACCAACAGATCAGAAAGCGTTGCAAAACAATTATATTTCGAATGATGCCGATTGGATTCGTTTTGAGGCTATCGTGAGTACAGATTTGGATCAGTTGGCCATTGCACCAGGTTACTTGACTAAGGAATGGGAAAAGGGGGGACGTAAATATTACCACTACAAGATGGATACGGAAATTCTCAATTTCTACGCTTTTAATTCTGCGCGATATGAAGTAAAGAAAGGCAACTGGAATGGCGTGAATCTAGAAGTATATTATCATAAAGGACATACGTTCAATCTGGACCGCATGATGGCATCCAGTAAGGCATCTCTGGCTTATTATAGCCAAGAATACAGTGCTTATCCGCACCGTCAGTTGCGTATTGTCGAATTTCCACGTACCGATGGAACTTTTGCTCAATCATTTGCCAATACCATTCCTTTTTCAGAAGCTATCGGGTTTATAGCCGATGTAAAGGAGAAAAATGAAGATGCCGTGGATTATCCTTATGCAGTCACCGCACATGAGATCGCACATCAATGGTGGGCTCATCAAGTCGTAGGAGCGAATGTACAGGGAGCTACATTGCTATCGGAAAGTATGTCGGAGTATTCTTCGTTGAAAGTGTTGGAAAAACGTTATGGTAAGGGGCAGATGCGCAAATTTCTAAAAGATGCATTGGACGGTTATCTAACAGGGCGAAGTGCTGAGAAATTGGGGGAGAGGCCGCTCATGTTCAATGAGAATCAAATGTATATCCACTACCAGAAAGGTTCCCTGGTACTGTATGCTTTAAGTGATTATCTGGGTGAGGATGTTTTTAATAAGACTGCTAAAACCTATCTGGAACATACGGCTTTTCAAAATCCACCCTATACAACATCATTGGAGTTTGTGGAGCACTTTAAACAAGCGACACCCGATTCATTGCAGTATCTGATTAAGGATATGTTTGAGACTATCACTTTATATAACAATAAGGTTGAAAAAGTTACTGCTAAAAAAATGAAAAATGGTAAGTATCAGGTCGATATTGAATTTGAGGTTGCCAAATATCGTGTGGATGAAAACGGAACGAAAAGTTATCATGATAAAGGCAACAATCCCATTTCATTTAAGAAATCGGATAAAGAAACTGTGGAGTCATTGCCCTTAAGGGATTACATTGAGATCGGTGTGTTTGCAAAAACAAATAAGAAAGGTGGACGTTCAACACAGGAATTGTATCTGAAAAAACATAGGATCGATCAGATCAATAATAAAATAACACTTGTGGTCGACGAGTTGCCTCTTCAGGTTGGAATCGATCCGTATAATAAGTTGATTGATATGGATTCGGATGATAACCGGAAGGATATCTGATCAACAAAAAATAACAAGGATTACAATCAGCACATGAGCTTGCAATAGATTTTAATCTGAAAAGAACTGTTTACTGTTTAATTATTATATATGTGCAGTAAAGCCACGTTGAGAGATGTGGCTTTACTTATTTGTGATCATATAGCTCCGTGTTATTTCTCATGAGTTATGATAACATGAGTTTTTCCAAAATGTAAATACCCATAATATTGCCAACACATATTGTTAAGAATATAATCTTTGGTAAAGAACATGGAAAGGTCAAGACTTCAGGTATGCTGGAAAGGAAAGATCAGACATATTTCGGCAGAACAATGTTAACTTTCAGAAAATATCGCCAATGCTTTTTTTGAGCATTGAGCAATTGTAATTTAGTATTGCCAATCAACAAAGCAGTTAGCCAACCATCTAGCACAAAGAGAGGATAGTTTCGACCCCCAGGAAAACAATAATTACGAAAATAACCTTAGAAATAGAGTATGAATAATTTTTTTATAAAGATAAAAATGAATAACTTAGAATTAAAATCAATCGATGTTCAAGAATTGGATACTTATGAGATCACTCAAATTGATGGTCGAATTCTCTGAATAATCGCTTTATTTATGTCAATTTAAATTTATGAATAAAAAGATTTATTATTTGCTAGCAGCAATAGTAGGAATATTAATTTATTTTATCATTACTTACGTATTTCAGTTCGTTCAATAGCATTAACTTTCTAAGGAGTAAAAGATGAAATGGGATGTAGTTGATTGCAAAATAAATAATAGGACACATTTATGGGATTAAATAATATTTTACAGCTATACGTAAAGAATAAAAGATTCATTATAATAGCAACAATTTCAGTATTTGCAATTTATAAAATTGGGTATTACTGTGGTGGACTTTTATTTAAACTTCTATAAATGAAATTACGTTATTGAGTAAGTATATGGAACAAAATTTATTAGAAAATTATATAAAGGAGATTCGAACTATTGATCTAGCCAAGGCAAATATTTTTTCTCTGCTCTTATTCATACCCATCATTTTAGTATATGGTCTTCCCTTTTATTTGATATGGGGTGAACTGGATTTTATTGGATTATTTGTGGAGAGCTTTAAAGAAAACCCGCTCTTTTCAATAGCTATTGTAATCGTTCTACTTGCCGGTATAGTTGTACATGAATTAATTCACGGAGCTACTTTTGCCCTTTTCGCTAAGCATGGTTTTAAATCCATAAAGTTTGGAATCTTATTAAAGATGTTAACTCCCTATTGCCATTGTAAAGAACCTTTAAGAGTTAAAGAATATATAGTAGGAGCTATTATGCCAGCCATTATTTTAGGATTATTGCCAGGCATTATTGCAATTTTTATAGGTAATGTGTTCTTGTTAATATTTGCTATATTTTTTACGGGAGCCGCAGCTGGTGATTTTATGATCATCAACCTGATATGGAAAGAAGATAAAGATACGATGGTCTTAGATCATCCATCAGAGGCAGGCTGTTTTATTTTCAAAAAAATATAATCAACACCTCACCCTACGCTTGTCAGAATTTATAAGAATGCGCCAGAACAAACACTTCCAATAGCTGTAGTAATAAAAAAATGTATATCGAAAAAGGATACATGATATACTTTTTCTTGATAAGCTTCTGCGCCATTTAAATTACTTTATTAATTCCTCTAAAACTTTTCAAATAATATTTCCAAAATAGACTAGTGATTGTTCTTGCTACAAAAACCTACTAGCATATACCTGGGAACAAAAAATTAGGATTCGGACTGATAAAAATTAGAAAGAGCTTTCTACCATCTTTTTTTAGGGGAAGGTTATTCCTATATATAATCAGTCCGGTGTTCCAATGTTACATCGGAATGCAGTGGGGCTTTTTAAATTACTTAATTTTTCACAAAATTAAACAGTGACCATCTCCTGCTAAACGTTTCATTAAAATTGTTACCTTTGCAGAAATTTAGTGAAAACGATATGTTGGATAGGAAAAAGAATAGTTTTTTGTTTTTGATTTACTTGGTTGGACTGAGTATTATTGGTTTTTTGGCAACGGATATGTATCTGCCGGCATTTGATATGATGCGACTGGATCTTTCGACAGATAAGAGTAGTATCAGCGCGAGTTTAAGTTTATTTTTAGCTGGTTATGCTCTTGCACAGCTGGTCTGGGGGCCAATAGCCGATAAGATCGGGAAACCCAAAACCATCCTCATCGGACTATCATTGTTTACGCTCGCTTCTTTGTGTATCTTTTTTACCAACGATGTCCTTTCGTTACTTGTTTTACGTTTGCTGCAGGCAATCGGTGTCTGTGCTGCTGCGGTAAGCTGGCAGGCTCTGGTTGTTGAATATTATCCGGCATCTCAGACCAATAAAATTTTCGCGACGATCATGCCCATGGTGGCTTTATCTCCGGCTCTGGCTCCTTTGCTGGGTGTATATCTGTTGCAACATTTTGGATGGAGATCCATCTTTATCACCCTAGCTGGTATCGCCGTGCTCCTGATGCTGTATACCTTCACTTTAATGCGCAAGCAAAAGTTGGATACTCCAGTTGATACAAAAGCAGGTGAAAAAACGAAACAGTCCTATTTTTCACTTTTAAAATCCAACGTGTATGTGGGCAATGTGCTGCTCTATGCATTCTGCTCGGGTTCATTTTTTGCCTGGTTAACGGGCTCTCCATTTTTTCTCAAAGAACTGGGTTATGACGAAAGCCAGATCGGATTGAGCTTTGTTCCGCAGACCATTGCATTTATGATGGGCGGATATGGCTATAGGGCGCTGGCAAACCGTATTGAGACCAAAAAACTGATGCCGGTTTTACTGATTTTATATTCCGTGTCTCTTCTAGCGATATATGCTATGAGTGTGATGACGACACCTACATTGACATTATTACTGATTCCGTTCTGCGGTATGGCATTAGCAAACGGTGCATGTTACCCGATTGTAGTTGCGCAAGCACTACGTGTTTTTCCAAATAATCTGGGTAAAGCCGCGGGCTTACAAAATGCAATTCAGCTTGGAATCTGTTTTATAGCGAGTGCTATCGTTTCGGTTTTTTCAAAAGATGCACTATTGGCTACGGCAATCGTTATGGTAGGGACAATTCCATTTATGTTAATCGCTTATAGATTGACTTTAAAAGGTAAATAAAAATCATTTTACGGTCCCCGCCTCATGCTTTCTCCGACGGAAAATTCTCCCGGGTAGAGCAGTATGATATAATGATTGGGATCCTTTAATAATTTGAGATCCTGTAAAGCTGATGCGTCTGGGGCAGTTGAAAATTGAACATGATTGTTTGTTTTAGAGATCTGTATGGGGTAGATTGTTTTTTCTGTTAAGGTATCAGGATATGTTTTTATTTTGATATAATTTGGATGATCAGGATCTAGCTTAATAATCTCTGAGTATGGTTGTTGCGTTGTATCATCTCCAGAAACATATTGTACCTCGATCAAGCACATCCGTTGTTTTGCGATCAAGAAATGGGATACAGCATACAGGAAGAACAGACCAGCGATCATACCCATAAAATAAATCAGTTGCTTCAACTGAAAATTGGAGAAAGTAACATGAACTTTCATAGACGTTCTTTTTGAGGGCGGTTTTTCCCTGGGGGTTTCCTCCCGGGAAAGCCGCCCTTTTTTTTTGTCTTTATTTTTTACGATAACCTCCTTGTCGCTAGAATTATCCGCAGAAGCTATTTCCACTTCTTTATTTTCGAGTATTTCCTCTTCCGCTATGTGATTTTCCTGTTCTTGACTCTCGTGACCAATTGCTGTTGTACTTGCTTCAGGTACGATCGTTTTTTCATGATCATCAGGATCGCAAAATTCAGGTGTTCGCTTTTTTAAATGGCGCAATTCCCGCCATTTATGGAATGGTCTTGGACCAAACTGTGTGAGTATGGCTAGTAGTTTGACGATGTTTTCGTCGGGATTGCTCGTTTTAGCCGTTATAAAATTTTTAAGCGGTTTCAGTTTATCTAACGGAAATCGACGGATGCTGGTCTCCAGATCATCATATCGTTTGATCGGATTAAAGAAATCCTGAAATACCTGTGTATCTTCTTTCGATAGTCCATTTGCAAATAATTTTAAACTCAAATCTCTTAGATTCCCGGGTGTGGGATTCTCAAGTTTTAGATCTAACTCATGTTGGGAAAGCAACTCCCTAAAGTTACTTATCACCTCTTTTTTAAATTCTTCAAACTCAAACATTGTCCCAAAATTAAAGTAACCCTAGCACCCGATTTTACGGAAAACCGTAAAATAATAGACTCTTTACGCACTTTTTTGCACTGGAATTTTCGGAATTCTATCGGAATTTCTGGAATAATAACGGAAAGGTTGGAAAGATCGGAATCCTTTGATGTTTAGCTTTTTATCTGCGTTAATTTTGATTTGAAATCAGTTGATCAATCGACTAGTTCTTTCTAGGAAAGCGACGAAAAGATTTCATAAGGAGTGGATATCGCGGTCGTTTTTAACCGGTTTGGGAAGCAGTTATTGGTTCCCGCGATTGAAGCTCACTCACTTCCCAAAAAATTCAGAAGGCCTTCTGAAAACATTGTAGTAACCCCGGGCATGAGGCCCGCGGGACTACCAGGTTTTTGACTTTTAATTTTTTGAAAAATGTGGTATTTCATTTTAGCACTTTTATTTGGCAATCCTTCAAATACAGATACAAATCACCCTCAAGCATTATCCTCTGTGCAGGATGTGGACAATGAAGGAAATACTGGTCCTGTTCGTCCTGGTAAATAAGGATAAATAAATATCAGTTAAAATAAGGCAACACAAGGTTGCCTTATTTTGTTTTTAAGCGTCTGGTTGTTTTTCCAGTAAAATTTCGATAAATTCGAACAAAATAAGTTCCTTATTGAAACGCTTTAGCTTATACATACTTATTGTCTTTTTTTATTCCTGTCAACAAGCAGTTATTCAAAAGGAAATTCCTATTGATAATCCGGCTTATGATAAGGCATTCGAGTATCTCGAAATGGGGAAAGCAGATAGTTCTTTCTTCTATTTTAATGCGGCAAAACAGATCTTTTTGGAAAAAGGAGATAGTCTGCAAGTAGCCAAGTGTTTAATCAATATGGCGATTACCCAAAAGGAGCAGGGAGACTATTTTGGATCTCAGGAAACAGCATTGCAGGCTGTTCCTTTTCTGGATGAAAATAAACCTGAACATCATAGTTTTCTGAGTATGAATTTCAATGCTCTTGGACTTTCTACAGATGAACTTTATGATTATCCAAAGGCTATTCTCTTCTATGAATTAGCAATTAAATATTCTGACGATGCGCAAAATACACTGATCTACCGGAATAATTTAGCGAATGCCTATCTTTATAATAGGGATTATAAAAAAGCTCGTGAGATATATGATGGTATCATCGGTGGTACACATAAAAATGCTGTTGAATATGCGCGTGTGCTGTCCAATCTGACAAGAGTGAAATGGAAGCAGGATCCAACTTACCCTGCAATAAATGACTACCAAAAAGCATTAAAAATTAGGCAACAAGAGCATGATCTTCGTGGGCAAAATTCTAGTTTACTGCATATAACAGAATATTATGAGGATCAAAAACCTGATTCAGCTTTGTTTTATGCTAAAAAACGTTATGATATTGCTAAAAAAATTGCTAGTCCAGACGATCAAATTAAAGCACTGAAAACATTGATTCAATTGAGCCCAAGTGACTCCTCAAAATATTATTTTAAAATTTATAATGTTCTGAACGATAGTATTCAGGAAGCACGTCTCGTTGCAAAAAATCAGTTTACTATGATTCGCTATGAGGTGGAAAAAAATAAGGCAGATAACCTGAGCCTGCAGAAGGATAATGCGGAGAAAGAATTCAATATCGTAAGGCAGCGCATCTGGACATTCTGCGTTTCCTTATTATGTGTTACGGTTATTGTAGGCGGTACTTTATGGTATAAGAGACGCAAAGAACGTATGCAGTTTGAGGCACAAAATAGAATCAAAGCCAATCAGCTCACTATCTCACGTAAGATTCACGATGTGGTAGCCAATGGCCTTTACCGCGTCATGACAGAAATCGAGAATAGGGAAGATATTGACAGGGAAGGGATCCTCGACCGCCTGGAAATGATGTATGAGAAATCTCGTGATATTTCTTACGAAACCGAAATAACACCAGATGCGGAGCCGGATTGTCAGAAACAAATTGCTGAACTTTTGAAATCTTTTGTGACTGAAAATAGAAAGGTCATTATTGCCGGAAATGATGCTGAGCAATGGGAGGGGGTTACGGCACATATCAAGCATGAAGTCCATCATGTACTGCAGGAGCTGATGGTTAATATGCGTAAGCATAGCCAAGCAAGCGATGTGGTGATCCGTTTTGACTGGTCTCCTGGGCTATTGCGCATCTTTTACAGTGATAACGGTGTCGGGATGCCCGAATCGCAGGTAAACGGTAATGGTCTTACCAGTACGGGAAACCGTATTTCTAATTTGGACGGTAAGATTACCTTTGTCAATAATGCAGGGAAAGGGCTAAAGGTTGAAGTGTCCATCCCTATTTTTTAAAAAGATCTTATTATATGTTTAAAAAAGTACTTATAGCCGAAGATCATGAAATTGCCAATATTTCGGTTCAGAAAACACTTCAGGAGCTGGGGATCCAGACAGCAAAATATGTCTATTATTGTGATGATGCATTTACCTGGGTTAAAAATGCACAGCGGGACGGTGAGCCCTACGATCTGCTGATTACCGATCTGACTTTCGAAGAAGATCATAATCCGCAACGTTTATCGGGAGGTCTGGCACTTATTCAGGCAGTTAAAGAGATCCAATCCCAACTAAAAATCATTGTGTTATCTGCGGAAAGTCGGACTGCTGTTATTGATGAACTGTTTAAAAGCAGAGCCATCGATGGTTATGTGCGTAAAGCAAGACGCGATGCGCAATACCTGAAAGAGGCTTTACAGGCCGCACATCAGGATAAACTTTATCAGTCCCCTGAAATTAAACAGTCTATCCGGGAAAAGAATTCACATGAATTTACTACGCTCGATATTCATATCATTGCCCTATTGGCAAAAGGAATACTGCAGAAGGATATTCCACAACATCTGCAACAACAACAGATAAAGCCATCAGGACTGAGCAGTGTCGAGAAAAGATTGAACCTGATGAAAGAGGTGCTAGAATTTTCGAAGAATGAACAGCTTATTGCTTATTCAAAAGATATCGGTTTAATTTAAATAAACCGATATTCTATCCTTGCCGAACCCGTTATACAGGGCTTCTGAATTTATATTCAGAAAGCGAATCCCTGTCTATTTAGCACGTACTTTTTATTATTGTAAAGAAGAAGGTCTTAAGAGTTGAAACTGCAACCCTAAACGAAAGACATTTAAACGGGTCGCATCTGATGAGGACGCGCCATCCCTCTCCCCTTTATAATTTTTAGTACCCCAGGAGTAACCGGCAAATACCGTATAACGGTCATAATTGACGTTGAACTGTAGGCGCGGTCTAAGATCCATTTTCATGATATCTTTGCCTCTGTCATTCTCAAATTCGGTTTCATTGCCTTTGTTGTCTTCAATACTTCCTTTTTCTTTGATCTGAAGTGTGTTGGCGATATCAACGCCCAACTGCATATCCAAAGTAATAGGTTCAAATGAAAAACGATAGCCAATGAACGGATTGAAATTTAAAAACTGCTGATTTAGCTTGGTCATGCCTATGGTGTTATTCGTGTTTTCTGAGCTCTGAAGATATATTTTAGTCTGTAGACGTTCAAATGCACCTTCTACACCTAATAGGAAATTGTTGCCAAATACGTAGCGGTAGTTGATCGCTCCGCCCAGGTTAATACCATACTTTACTCCAAAAGGATTGTTGGTATAATAGTCCTGTGGGCTAGAACCGTTCAGGTTTGATCTAGAATCGCTTCCTGGTCCTGTAAAATTGGAAGAACCTGAAGTAATACCTACCCGCAATTCATGTGATTGGGAAAATGCAAGAATCGGAATACTGCATGTGAATAAGCTTGCTAGAATGATTTTCTTCAACATAAATGGAATTTTTAAATTATTTCATAACAAAGAAACAGTTGCTCCTTATATTATGTTTAAATTTAGGTAAATCATAGCAATAAACCCCATTAAGAATTTTATTTTAAATAAAAAATGGTTAACGTAGGACCTGTACGTTAACCATCTGTAAAAAATTACTAATTAATCACTTTGTTTGCAGTCGATCCAGCATTTTAGGGATAAACTGGATGCGATTGCAAACGTTGTAAATAAAAATTCGCACCTACCTTTAATGTGAATGATACAAAGTTAAAATTCCTGTTAATGGGATTTTACGGGAAACCGTAAAATTTCGATTTTATGACATTTTTAATTTAATTATCGTTTTTAAAGCCAATAGAGGCCTATTTTTTTTAAAAAAATAATTTTAATAAAATGTATTTCACTACTCTTAATCATTTGGGAACGTGCTCGGTAGGGGAGCTAATTGTGACTGTTTGCGATGATGAACCCGATTAAAATTAGTCCTAAACAGAAAAAGACACATCGTACGACGATGTGTCTTTTCTATATGCTTTGAAACTGCAGTCTTAATTTATTATAACGATGCGAATTTCATCCAGTCCGCATTTTCTTCATAATCCATTAATGGATCTGCTGTGTTGTTGCTATGCAACTGACCAGCAAACATCGCCAGATCCATCTTGATATGCTGACGTGTTATTTCGGTCATCTTATCGTTAAACCCTGCATTGTTGATCAACAATACATATTGATAACAAACAACGCGTGCGATCATTCTTCCCAAAGTCATCATTTCGCGTTGTTTTGGCTGATCTGGAAGATTGAAATTTAAAATTTCACTGAAGAATGGTGCTGCAAGTTCTGTCCCTTTATATTGTTTTAAGAATGCCAGAAGATTGTTTTCTTTGCTTTTGCGCATCAGTTTGGCAATTGCTTCAGCAATCTGTGTATATAACATTTCATTAGATCCTTCAAAAATCTGAAATGGTCTACTATCTACAACACCTCTGCCGGCAATATGGTCTAAGCGGTAACCATTTGCTCCTGACAATTGCAAGCATATCTGCGATGCTTCTTGCATCAGATCTGTCACGAATGCTTTTACACTATTGGCATCTACACCATGACTAGATAAGTCATTGCTGATTGAGCTTACTGTGGTGCTGTATGCACACATTGCCGAACATAGGGTAAAGGCTGCCTGTAAACGTGATAACTGAAATTTAACGGAGTCCATTTCATTAAGGCGGATGCCTGTAACACGTCTTTCATGACAATGTTGCATCGCTTCATCTAGCATACGCTTGATAAAGCCCATACCCATACCCGGAAACTGCAGTCTGCTACGGTGCAGTGTATCCAGCATTAATTTTATCCCGGTACTTTCTGGAACCAATCGCTGTGCTGCGGGTACTTTGATGTCAATATTATTGATTCCATAAGGAATAGCATATAAACCAAGACTGTTGTAACGTCTTTCAACTTCAATTTTTTGTTCTGTGGCTGCGTCTTCCGTTAAAAAGAAATCAATATCACGGGTCAGATCGCCGTTTTCATTTCTTTTACGTGCAGTCACTAACCAGTAATCGGCTGCTCCTGTAAGACCTTGCCAATGTTTCTGGCCCTGTATGCTGTAATGATCTCCTACCTGCTCATAAGAAGTACGCATATTGAGCGCATCGCTGCCAAAGTCAGGCTCTGTGATCATCAAGCCACCCATTGCCTGGTTTTCCAAAAACTTTTTGAATACTTTTTCCTGAACGGTGATATTGCCATACTTCGCTAATGGTTCTAGAAAAAGGGCAATGTTGATTCCGAAGATAAGGGACAGCGATAACGATTCGTAAGAAGCGGCAGCTAGTACTCCCAGACACTCTTTAACATGTACTCCACGACCACCATGGCTTTCTGGAATAGCAACCGCAAGCGGTGTCATGTCCATGATTTTGCTTAAAAAATCAGGCGGTAAATCGCGCGATAGACTAAGGTTATTATAGTCATATTCCTGATTAAATAAGCTGGATAATCTTTCCTTAAATGAGGAAATGTAAATATCAAAATCTTGCGTCATGGTTGATTGTTCTAAAAAGTTAAGCATCTTAAAATGTAGGATTAAATGATGAACAATAACGAAGGGGTTTATGCAGATACCATTCTTGTTCAGTGTCTCCTAACTTTTCTGATGAGAAGTGAGTACTGAAGTAAGGTAACAAAAAACTTGTTATCAAAAAATACATTTTTTTCTGGTTTAACATGAGTTTTATAAAAGTGATTGCATATTCACCATCGCTTTGTACAAAAATAAACCTAAAAACGCAATCTCTTTGTTTTATTTAGTATAAAGATTAGGACAAATCGTGCATGTGTGGCACGAAACTACCTCGCTTTATTTCGATAAGAGGTTGGTGACATGCCTACAATTTTCTTAAAGATGCGTGAGAAATAGGACGGATCGGAGAAATCCAATTCATAACATATGTCGGCAATGCTTTTGTTGGATTCGAACAGCAGGAGCTGACTGTGCATAACCAGAACTTCCAGAATAAGTTCCTTTGATGATTTTTTAAAAACAGCGGAGACACATCTATTGAGATAATTGGGCGATACGGCTAATTTATCGGCATAGAAGCCGATTTCCTTCTGTTTCAGGTAATTTTTGTGCACAAGTTGTTTAAACATCATCGCAATCTCCTGACTGCGGTTGAGCATGTTGTTGGTGTTGGAAAGCTTGATGATTTTTAATAGCGCTGATTTAAGCAAGCTTTCAAACAATTCTTTATAGGGAGATGCCGTATGCAACTCTTTGTAAAGCAATCTAAATAGCTGGTGGAGATCGTGATCATCTGCTGCAGAGAGATTGTGAAGCGGTGATATGGTGAAAATATTTAAAATTTCCTGCTCTCTGAAAATGGAGGTCATGGCTGCATCATTGACCAGAATACAATGTCCTTTGGCTGATTTATCAACTGATCTGATCACCGATATATTACCATAGTTGCTCATCAGGATCGCCGGCGCCTGAACCACATATTCTTTGGGGCCGATCTGGTGTTTAAAATAGCCTTCGGTTATATGAACAAGTAAATTGTAACCTAGAAAAATAGGCGGTGTCGGAAATTTAATATAGGGCGCAATTTCGCTCAATCGAAATATTTTGACTGACGATTGCATGTATTTTAGATGTTCCAGACTGCCGGACATAAACCGTTCGACAAATTCGTTCGCATTGACTTGTTTTTCCATTCTTGATCCTAATATAATATTTCTGGTACTTACTGCCAAAGCTAAAAGATGTTTCTTTTCTGTAGCAAAGTTACGCATTGAAATGATATCAATTTTATACTAATCTTGTGCCAGTAATCACCTTTATACATCTTTCTCCATCATATTGAGGCCGAGACTGCCGTGGCATGGCAATATTTTTATACAGAAAAGGGCTATGTGTAAAACATAACCCTTTCTTTATTATTAGCCACTAGATTGCAGAATATGGTATTATCTTACAAATCCTGCTTTTTATTATTTGTAGATAGCAAATTCTTCAATCGGATTTCTTACTTTCTTCATTGGTGCTAACCAATCTTTTTCAGCATCACGGTAGCCCACGTACATTAATGATACGCTTTTTAAACCTAAACTTGCTAAGTCAAGTACTTCATCTACAATCTGATTGTTAAAGCCTTCAGCAGGAGTAGTGTCAACACGCAATTCCGCTGCCTGTGCCAATGCCAGCCCTAAACCAATATAAGATTGTTTTGCGGTATGTACAAAATGCTGTTCTTCAGTCTGAGAAGCGTATAGCTTTTTGATCATATCTGTATAACTATTGAATCGTCCTTCAGGCAATTCACGCTCTTCTGTTGTACGGTTGTAGATGGTATCGATGCGTTCTTCGGTATACTTGTCCCATGCAGCAAATACCAATAAATGAGAACAGTCGCGCATACACTCAGGATTTAAAGCTCCAGCAACTAATCTTTCGCGTACTTCTTGACTTTCGACAACGATGATTCTAAAAGGTTGCAATCCTGAAGAAGTGGGCGCTAAACGTGCCGCTTCTACAATTTTTTCGATGTCTTCTTTACTTACTTTTTTTGTGGGATCGTATGCTTTTGTAGCATGGCGCCACTGTAAATCTTCAATTAATGCCATTGTTTTAATTTTAATGATATGTTGATAACGGAGCGTGCAATTTTGATATTAAAAGATTTGTTCTTTTCAATTGTCAGATACTCCTGATATTAAGGTTATACTTCTGTTACTATTTTACTTTTTAATATTTTATTGGCAATGTTGCGCATACTTTCAATCTCTTCAGCACTGATCTCCAGTTCTTCTATTAATTTCTGCGGTATGCACTTGGCCTCTTTTTTCAGGTCTTTTCCAGCTGTTGTCAGGAAGATTTCGACAACCCGCTCATCAATCGTACTCCGTTGTCGCACGAGCAGATGTTTTTGTTCGAGACGCTTCAGTAACGGTGTCAGTGTACCGCTATCTAAAAACAGTTTATGACCAATCTGATTGACGGTCTGTTGGTCTTTTTCCCAAAGAACCATCAATACCAGGTACTGTGGATAGGTCAGTCCGATCTCATCGAGATGAGGGCGGTAGCGCTGAATGATTTCCCGGCTCAGTGCATAGAGGGGAAAACAGAGCTGATTGTCCAACTTTAAAAGATCTTTCATGTCAATTTTGTTTGCGGTACAAATATAAATATTATTTGCAATTAAGTTGTGCGCAATTTAAAAATAGGACTTTTTAATGTGTTTGTTGACAATGATATGGCATAGATCGGGAGAGCAATATTCTTTAAAAAGTTGTCTTGCTATCCTTTTTTAATAATTTTCCTGCTAGACTTGTGTCTTAAGAAAATATATAAAATACAGTGTGATTGAATTAGGTTAGAATTAACTGAAATATGATCTAAATAAATTGTATTTATGATTGCTGTTGGTAATTAATTGTTTTTAAGTGTGTTGTGGTTTATTTGAAAATTTGCAAAACATTTTAACGAAGGCATTGGTTTAACTGAGAGTAAAGGGTACTGATTACTTACTGTTGGCTTAGATTAGAGTCTTTATGAATAGACCAATTACTACTAAATACCGATTAGCAATATTAATGTCTTGTTGTTTACTGTTTGTGCAACCCCTTTGTGCGCAACTCATACGTTATGAGACAAAGGATTCGCTGAATGGGAAACCTAAAATGACTTCTTTCTTAATCGGCCGTTTGAAATTAAACGGAATCTACGATATCAAGGGTAACCTGCATGGCAACAGTTCTTTTTTAATCCACGAAAATGATGTTTATGGCCGTGATAGACCGGCATTCTGGGTTGATATGCGTCAGAGTCAAATACGTTTTGCCTCCACAACGCAGCTGAAGAATGGCAAGGAGATCAGTGCGATGTTGGAAGGTGATTTCGAGGGTGGACCTAACCGGACTTCACTGTTCAGACTGCGCCATGCCTGGATTAAGTATGATCACTTTACTTTGGGACAGAATTGGTCCACCTTTGGAGATCCGGATCTGTGGCCGGCAAGTTTGCTGGACTGGGATGGGCCGACCGGGATGGTTCTGAGTCGCCGCATCCAATTGAATTATAAAAACAAATTTACGGAAAAGGGCGGTGCTGGTTATGAACTTGCGATAGAGCAAATGGAACCCCGTAGATTGTATGATTATACCATCAATATAGATCGTGGGGTAGATTATGCACCCCGACGTATTCCTGACGTCATCGGTGCACTGCGCTATGATTACGATGGAGGAAGCTTCTTGAAGGTAGCAGGGGTTTACCGCAATATTGCTTACGATTCGAAAGAAGTATTGACTGGGGATACGGACTACAGGTACAGGACAGCCAATGGCTGGGGGCTGACAGGGATGGCCAGTATTTTTTTTAATAAAAAATCAGGATTGGTCAACAACCTGCAGGCACAATGGAATATGGGGCGGGGTATCGCTGATTATTTTTTGGCTATCGGAGGTTCGGGACTGGATGGCTTCGCTCATGAAGAACAGCCCGGGGTGCTCAATTTATTGGATGTAACTGCGGGATTTATATCGTATCAGCGCTTTTGGACACCTAAATTCCATACGATGCTTATGACTTCCTATAATCATTTTTCGGGCGGAGAAAATACGCTAAGTCCTTGGAATAAAATGAATAATTATCAGTTTACCTTAAATCTTTCATACAATGTTCTAGAAAATCTGATGCTGGGATTAGAACCACAGTTCGGTTATAAACAGCTAGAATTTGATGAGGGGCTTACAAAAGGGAAAAATGCAATGCGGATGAATTTTGGAATGCTATTTAATTTTTAACCAATCAAATTATAATACAATGAAAAGACTACTGATATCTCTAACCCTGCTGCTGTTTCTGCAGTTGGCCTATGGACAAAAGCCTAAGATCATCATATTGGCCACGGGTGGAACCATAGCTGGACAGGGGGCTTCAGCAAATCGTGCAGGGTATACTGCAGGAAAGATTCCGGTATCTGAATTGATCGGGAGTATTCCATCGATCAACGAAATCGCGGAGGTGAGCGGTGAACAGATTTCTTCTGTTGGTAGCCAGGATATGAGTTTGGATATCTGGAAAAAGTTAGCGGTTCGCATTAATGAGATTTTCAGTAAAAAGGAAGCTGACGGAATTGTGATTACACACGGTACCGATACGCAGGAGGAAACGGCTTATTTTCTGGATCTGGTGGTGGCTTACGATAGTCCTGTTGTCTTGACCGGCGCCATGCGTGCCTCTACCGCTATCAGTGCTGATGGCCCTAAGAATTTATTTGATGCCATAACCTTGGCGGCTGATGTGAAAAGCAAGGGCAGAGGTGTGCTGGTGTCTTTTAATGAATCCATTTTTAATTCAAGGGATGTGACCAAATTGAGTACAACGAAAGTCAATGCATTTGGTTCACCTAATAGTGGTGCAATCGGTCAGGTTTTTGACGGAAAAGTGGAATTCTACAAATCTTCAGACCGTCAGGTGAAACCTTTGGCTCCTTTTAAAATAGATGCTAATACGGTCTTCCCAAAGGTTGAAATTGCATATATGTATGCCGATGCTTCACCAGCTTACCTCAACCTGCTGGTAAAAGAAAAGGCCGCGGGTATTGTAATCGCGGGGGTAGGGAATGGAAATTTTTCGAAAGCTTTTACTGAACAGGTAAAACAGGCTGTAAAAACAGGCATCATGGTGTGTCGTGGAAGCAGATGTGTATCGGGTCGGGTCGTCGAAGATGGAGAAGTGAATGATGATGAATTAGGAACGTTGGTATCCGATGATCTAAATCCACAGAAAGCCCGGATACTGCTGATGCTGGGCTTGTTAAATACACATGATAAAGAAACATTGCAAGGTTATTTCTTGCGTTATTAATAGCATTATAAACGATTATCATTTTAAATAATAAAGATTATGACATCTTCTCGAATTGAACACGATTTTTTAGGTGAAAAAGAAATTAGCAACGACTGCTATTACGGTGTACAGACGTTACGCGCGAAGGAAAATTTTGATATTACTGGAATTCCGATCGGTAGTGAGCCTCTTTTTATAAAGGCATTTGGTTTTGTGAAAAAAGCGGCAGCATTGGCGAATAGAGATCTGGGTATTCTGGATGCAAAGAAAGCCGAAGCGATCGCGTATGCCTGTGACCGTTTGATTGCAGGTGAGTTTACGGATCAATTTATCAGCGATCTGATTCAGGGCGGTGCTGGTACTTCTTGTAACATGAATGCCAATGAAGTGATTGCCAACCTGGGACTTGAATATCTGGGGCACCAAAAAGGAGAATATAAATATTTGCACCCGAATAACGATGTTAACTTGTCGCAGAGTACAAACGATGCTTATCCTTCTGCTTTTCGAATTGCAGTTTATCTTAAAATTGGGGCTTTCTCCCACGCTTTGGAGGATCTGCAAGGCGCATTTTTTAATAAAGGGAAGGAATTTGACGGCATTTTAAAAATGGGGCGTACGCAGTTGCAGGACGCTGTGCCGATGACTTTGGGACAGGAGTTTAATGCTTTTGCAACCACGCTTGGTGAAGATGTGCTACGCATTCGGGAGGCTTCACAGTTAATTACAGAGGTGAACATGGGAGCTACAGCAATTGGTACCGGCGTGAATGCGCCTGAGGGATATGCACAGTTATGTGTTCAATATCTAGCTGAGATAAGTCAGGTGCCCGTTACGCTTGCTGCGGATCTGATCGAAGCAACATATGATACTGGCGCTTTGGTTCAGTTGAGCGGAACGTTGAAACGTAATGCGATAAAATTGAGTAAGATCTGTAATGATCTTCGTCTGTTGAGCAGTGGTCCTCGTTGCGGTCTTAATGAAATCAATCTGCCGGCAATGCAACCGGGTTCTTCGATCATGCCTGGAAAGGTCAATCCGGTTATTCCAGAAGTGGTCAACCAAACTTGTTTTTATGTTATCGGGGCCGATCTTACGATTACGATGGCGGCAGAAGCTGGTCAGTTGCAGTTAAATGTGATGGAGCCTGTCATCGGCATGGCTCTGTTTACTTCTTTGCAATACTTGACCAAAGCTTGCGGTACCTTGAAAGATAAATGTATCGTCGGTATTACCGCAAATGTCGAACATAGTAAAAATCTGGTGATGCAGAGTATCGGGATCGTAACACAATTGAATCCGATCTTAGGATATGAAGAATCTGCTTCTATCGCAAAAGAAGCTTTAAAAACAGGTAAATCTATTCATGAAATTGTAGTGACGGAACGTAAATTGATCACACAAGCGAAGTGGGATGAGATTTATTCGATCGAAAATTTGATTCATCCTAAATTTATATCGCAATGATATTCGTGCAATTTGTGATCCTGTTGGCAATGATCTTAATCGGATCCCGTATGAAAGGTATTGGCCTGGGGGTGATGGGGATGATCGGTCTGTTTATCTTTGTGCTGTTTTTTAAGATGACACCGGCGGATCCACCGATATCGGTCTTACTGATTATCTTTGCTATCGTAACTACGGCGGCGACTCTTCAGGCCGCAGGTGGTCTTGATTACCTGGTGAGTATAGCGGAACGTATCATCCGGAAGAATCCGAGTCAGATCACCTTTATTGCTCCTTTTACGACATACTTTCTTTGCTTATTTGCTGGGACGGCACATATTGTTTACTCGCTTTTGCCGATTATCGCAGAGGTTTCGGCCAAACAGCGTATTCGTCCGGAAAGACCACTTTCGGTATCGGTCATTGCTTCGCATCTAGCGATCACCGGTAGCCCGATGAGTGCAGCCAGTGCCTCTTTAGTTGCTATACTGGCTTATTCTTCGGCTTCTATCGATATCATGAAAATATGTATTCCAGCGGCACTCTGTGGTATATTTGCCAGTATCTTAGCTGTACGAAAGAAGGGATTGGAACTGGATAAGGATCCGATATTTCTCGAGAAGATGAAGGATCCTGAATTTGCAAAATCGATGGATCCTAGTCAGATGGAAAATGGGACTACTCAATACCAACCTGAGCCAGGGGCTAAAATTGCGGTTGCCATATTTGGATTTGCAATTCTGTTGATTATATTTTTTGGAGCTTTTCCTGCTTTTGTTCCTCATGTGGGTGGAGGACCTAGTTTCAGTGTAAATGCAAATGGAACGATCAATCTGACCAGTTTGATCATCATGATCACCTTGTCCGCTTCAGCATTTATCATGCTGATAACAAAAACTTCTGCGGTAAAAGTCGCGAAGATGAGTTTATTTACATCGATGGCAACTGCTGTTGTTTCTGTGTTGGGTGTGGTGTGGATGAGTGCTACTTTTATGCTGGCTAATGAGGCGGTTATTGAACATACTTTTAAGGATATCGTAACGGTATATCCCTGGACGTTTGCGATTGCTTTATTTTTGATGGGAGCGCTGACTTTTAGTCAGGCGGCGACCACACGGACTATTATGCCAATGGGTTTGGCACTTGGTATTACTAGTCCACATTTACTAGCGATGTTTCCGGCTGTAAATGGTGATTTCTTGCTTCCTGGTTACCCTACATTGGTGGCTGCAATAGATTTTGATCGAACGGGCAGTACTAAAATTGGTAAATTTGTCGTCAACCATAGTTTTATGATTCCGGGTCTGGTTGCCATAGCAGTCACTATTTTTGTTGGTTTTATCTTAAGTGGTATACTGCTTTAGCTAAAGGTTCTGAAAGTTTTTAAGAGACATCTTTTCCAGAAGAAAGGATGTCTTTTTGTATGTTACCTAACTGTTTAATTTTTGCTGATAGACCATTTGTTCTTTAATACGATAAAATAATAAGCAAAACTGCCTAATACCGGGATGCTAAGAATTATGAAAAACCAGAGAAGGCGGTGTACGCCTGGTATTGTTCTATTTGTCGCGGCGTGAAATAAACAGTATAAATAAGCAAACAGCACCGGTAGGATGAATATACTAAGAGCAATTATCTCAGAAGTGCCAAGATTTATGAATAAGAGGTCCATATATTTAAGTTTATATATTAATCATTTTGAAATTAATAGTTGAACTAATGTAGTGATTTTTAATGAATTGACAAAAAAGGCTGTCATAGTCTCTATAAGTTTTATCATTTAGGATAACTAAGGGTTGTGCCATAATGAAAATTATATAGTTTTTGTCCAATTATTATTACATTTGATAGGTGCCAATGTTCTATTGGTACTATATAATGACCTAATAAATAATTGATTGACCAATTTTAAAACGCTGGAAACCGTATGCCCCATTTAAAAAAATATTTTTACTATACTGTGTTTGCCTTCTTTTTTTTAGGTATGGTTGTGCAAGCACAACAGTTAGCTAGAACTGCCGACCGTCACAATTATACTTCCGGTGCATTGATTCAGGACAAGCTTCAGGTTAAGTGGCGTTTTCAAACCAAAGGGCAGGTTTATTCTTCTCCTGTTTTATATGCCGACAAAGTTATTATTGGATCCTGTGACAGTAATCTTTATGCTCTAAATAAAGCTGATGGAAGCGTACTTTGGAAATATAAGACAGGTGGAGAGGTATGGGCTACTGCGGCGGTGGATCAACAGGTTGTTTATTTTTTAAGTGCTGATGGTCATTTTTATGCGCTAGATGTGCATACCGGAAAGCAATTGTGGACTTTTAAAACGGAAGGTGAAAAGACTTATGATATCTGGGATTATTTTCAATCTTCGGCAGCTGTAGAGTCGGGAATCGTGTATTTTGGATCTGGAGATGGACATATTTATGCGCTTGATGCCAAAAATGGAAAAGAAATCTGGAAATATAAAACAGCAGGTATTGTACATGCTTCGCCTACTGTGACAGCCAATGAAATCTTGATCGGTAGTTTTGATGGTTATTTTTACTGTTTAGAGAAAAATGGTGATTTACGCTGGAAATTTAAAACGATTGGTGAGCACTATTTTCCGAAGGGGGAGGTGCAGTTTCATGCGGTTGCGGCGGATAGTTCTATTTATTTTGGAGCCCGGGATTTTAATAGCTATGCTTTAAAAATTAAAGATGGTACTGGACATTGGGTTTATCATCAGCCCGGAAGCTGGATCAGTGTACCTAGTCTTGCTGGAAAGCAGCTGCTGCTGACCATGTCGGATTCTTATAGTGTGCTCGCTTTGGATAAGGTTTATGGAGGGAAACTTTATGAACCACGAATTCCATTAAATACGTTTAGCAGTGCTTCGATCACAGATTCTGCGGCTTATTTTGGTGCGTTGGATGGTGTGCTTTATAAGTTAGATCTTTCGAAAGGTACGGTTTCAAGTGTTTTTCAAACGGCATCCAGTAAACTGAACCGGTCAAATTTTTTTGATGAAAAAGATAAGTTACGAACTGGACTGGATGAAAAATATGCACATGATATCCATAAATTGTTTACGGGATACCTGCAGATGGGCAGTATTTTTTCTACGGTCTGGATCGATGGTCAATCATTGTATTTTGGTTCTACAGATGGCGCTGTGTATGCACTTGAATAGTTTTGTAAGATATGTGATTTGTTTTTAGAGAAACTATTATGCTCCTTGTTTGTTTAAAAATTGCGAGCAATGATGTCTTGAAGGTTCTTGTTTGCTTTTATTATTGATTACAACAGAACAGGCATGGATATTTCTAAATTATTTGATTTAAGCGGTAAAACGGCTATTATTACTGGCGGAGCAGCAGGTATAGGCAGGGCTTGTTGCCAGATGCTGGCTGCTCATGGCGCGTATGTCGTGGTCGCCGATTATAACTTTTCTGCAGCGCAGCAAACAGCATCTGAAATTAATCAAGATGGTGGAAATGCACTAGCAATTGAATGTGATGTAACGAAGGATGAAGCGTTGGTTAATCTGGTAGATGCTACCGTTTCAAAGTATGGTGGAATACATATTTTAGTAAATAATGTGGGTGGAGGTGGAGCAGGGAAAGAAAGTCCTGATCAGATCGCTGTTTCACAATTTGCCAAGGTATTTGAAATGAATGTTTTTAGTATGTGGCGGCTATGTCAATTGGTAGCTCCCCATATGAAATCGGCAGGTTATGGGAGCATAATCAACATGTCATCTATGGCTTCTATCAATACCAGTCCTGCAATTAGTGCTTACGCTTCTTCTAAGGCTGCGGTAAATCATATGACTAAAAATTTGGCATTCGATTACGGACCGGAAATCCGCGTGAATGCGGTGGGTCCTGGAGCGGTTCGAACGCATGCACTGAGTACAGTGCTGACGCCGGAAATAGAACGCAGTATGCTGAAGCATACACCCTTGCAACGCTTGGGGGAGCCAGAAGATATTGCTGGTGCGGTGCTTTATTTTGCGGCTCCGATTTCCAGCTGGACAAGCGGACAGGTACTATTTGTAAATGGGGGCGGGGTGCAGACCCTGGATTAGGGTTTCTGAATAATCATTTTTTTTATGTCATCTAAACTTTGGAGTACTGTTGCAATAGTTGCTGTTGTTTCGGGCAATTCTGTTGTATGGTAACTATGAAACTCCCATATTTCTAAAATTTCTTCAAGTGGAACGGTATACAATTCGTAAATAGGATTTAAAGAACGACACTGTAATACTCCGTCTCGAAGCAGTGTGATGGCTTTGAATATAATATCCTGCCCCTTTAAGACTACAAGCGCGAGTGATTCGGGTTTTATTTGGCTCCAGTCTTCAATAAATTTTCCTGTTATATCCATATTTTGAGGAAAGGGCAACATGGAGTCTCCAACTACAGGAAAGGTACGATAGGTTCGGTGCTTAGAAAGATTGGGAATATGATATTTCGGTAGCTCTGAAATATAGTCCGGATCAGCATACCCTCCAGATACATAGCCAGCTCGTCCTATTATGGGCACATAGTCAACATGTTCCTGATCGGATTTGTCAACACTGATGGCCAGAACTCTAAGATTTCCGCCTTTGATATAAATATCGTTCCCAGCTTCTAGATCGCGAATCTTTAACTCACCTAGCTTACTGATGTCAACGGTCATTAAGGTATCTAAACTGATCTTAAAATAATTGGAGATGGATAACATAAAATGTGGTTCCATTGCTTTTGTTTTGCCAATTTCAATAAGTGCAAGTTTTACCCGTGTTACATTGATGGCTTCGGAGAGTACTGCCTGACTGACTTTTTTACGCTCCCGGAGGAACTTTAGGTTATTGGTAAAAAATATTTTTGGTTCTTTATTTTCCATTTGCTATTATTAGAAACATTGAATTGTTTCTATTGGAAACAAATGTAGTGTAAAGTATTGATTTTTTATAGGGCATTATGGTGACACCTGACGATTTGGATTTATTTTTGTAAATAGAAAAATTACGCAAAGTTGATCGGAAGTTAGTTAGTTCCTGTAAGATATAGAATAATGAGTTGCAAACTTTGTTAAATTGATTGAGGTGAACAAGTTGAAAAACATAACGTATGCCATCGTGGATATTGAAACTACGGGTGGAAATGCCCGGGGCAGCCGTATGACAGAAATTGCGATTGTGATTCATGACGGAGAGAAAGTCATTGATCGATGGGAATCGTTGATTAATCCGGAACAGCATATTCCATTGGCTATTTTTGCACTGACGGGAATTGATAACGAGCTGGTGGCAGATGCGCCTGTATTTGGTGATATTGCGCAAAAGGTTTTCGATATGCTGGATGGGCGTATTTTTGTTGCTCATAATGTCAACTTTGATTATTCATTTATTCGTCATCAACTGGAAGAACAGGGGTATAAATGGACGGCACGAAAACTATGTACAGTACGACTGAGCCGTAAAATAAAACCGGGTTTTCGATCTTACAGTTTAGGAAAGCTTTGCGACAGTTTAGCTATTCCTATTTCAAATCGTCATCGTGCCGGCGGAGATGCAGAAGCAACGGCCATATTGTTTTCTTCTTTACTGCAGTGGGATACTGAAGGTGTGGTGGATGAAATGCTGAAGAAAGCGGCTCCGGATCAACGACTCCCGCCTAATTTGGCACCAGAGGATTTTGAAGCCTTACCGCAGCATCCGGGCGTCTATTATTTTATGAACCAATACGGAAAGGTTATCTATGTTGGAAAAGCCATAAACCTAAAGAAGCGTGTTGCATCTCATTTTACGGGACATAATATCAATAAACAAAGACAGCATTTTTTAAGGGAGATCTATCATATCACATTTGAGGTGTGCGCGACGGAACTCATGGCGCTATTACTGGAATGTACAGAAATAAAGAAACTATGGCCGGCCTATAATCGTGCATTGAAACGTTTTGAGCCTAAATTTGGTTTGTTTAAATATGAAGCACAGAATGGCTATCTGTATCTTGCGGTCGGTAAATTGAAAAAGCACTGTCAATGTATTCAGGTATTTAATCTGGAATATGATGGGGTACAGGTCTTGCGGCAGTTGATGGTTAACTTTGAGCTCGATCATCGTATGTGTACATTTGGTGCTACAGAAATACCTTATGCAAGTAGGTGTTTTCCGGATGAACCGGATTTGCCGGAAGTTGAAAAACATAATGCGCAAGTGGAATTGGCTGTCGATCATCTTTTGGAGCAGCAACCTACCTTTGTAATCGTTGATAAAGGAAGAACACCAGATGAGAAAAGTTATGTCTGGGTAGAGCAAGGGAATTTTTATGCCATGGGCTATCTGGATGAATACGTACAATTCGAGTCGATGGAAGATATCCGTTCTAGTTTACAGCGATATCCCGGCAATCACTACATGATACAACTGATCAATGCCTATATGACGAAGTATCCAAGAAAGGTAACTTATCTGAACGATTGTCAGAAAGCTGTCGTATTACCTGAATTAACTGGAGATTCGGATGAAGAATCTTTGATCTTGTTTTAAGTATCCTTATTATTGAATTAAAATAAAAAATAAACGAATGGAGTTTATACTTTCAAAAATAAATATTGTTGTTTTCTTGTTTCTTGCCGTGATGCATATGTATTGGGTATGCAATGGACAGTTAGGAATTGCGGCCACGATCCCGACAAAGTTGAATGGGAAGAGAGTTTTTACCCCCAGTCGGTTTGGAACCTTTATCGTCGCTGTTGGGTTGTTCCTGTTTGCGGTGCTCAATATGGTTTTTGATGGTCTTGTTCAGGTACCAATAGCACCCTCCTATGTTGTTTATGGTATGTGGACTATTGCTGTTATATTTCTACTTCGATTTATAGGGGATTTTAAATACGTCGGCATTAGTAAAAGATTTCGAAAATCTGTTTTTGCTAAGAAAGACACTTATTTCTTTAATCCTTTATGCTTTTTTCTATTTGTTTCCCATATTTTGCTTGTCATTGACTAGTACATGCTAGAAGTATTTGAGGTAAGGGATTCAATATTTGAGTAAAAGGGTTTGGGGATACTTTTGCAACGATATAAGTAAAGTGTCTGTTAGAATAGGTGTAGTCATTTTTATAAGATGAAAGTGGATATTAAAATTAAAATCGCATCCGGAGCGGATCTGGATGGAATACTTGCGTTACAATTTGAAAACCAGCCTGCACAAGGTGGTACATTGTCAGGTGGACTTGGACGGGAACAAATTGTAGCCATGATGCAAGATATGCCTCAAGTAGTGGCTATCTCGGAAGATCAAGTTGTTGGATATTTATTATCTACATCTAAAATGGTCTATAAAAAGCATCCTGTACCGATTCTTGATGCTATGTTTAGTGCTTACAGTGGCGCTTTAGATTCGTACGTGTATGGTCCAATTTGTGTAAATCAGGATCTGCGCGGAAAAGGGGTGTCACAATTGATGTTCAGCGAACTTATAAAGCAGGTGCCAAATCGAGAAGGGATTTTATTTATTAGAAGAGACAACATACCATCTTTACGTGCTCATGAAAAAATGGGTATTGCAAAAGTTGGCAGTTTTGTATTTAGGGATACCGTTTTTGACGTACTTGCTTATTTGCCTGCAGCAGATGAGGATAAAAAATAGAAGCTTAAGCTCAAAATAGATATTGATTGCGACCAACTCGGAGAAACCAAGTTGGTCGTAATTTTTTGGTGTAATTAACGTGTTTTGACGTACTTTTAGATGTGATCTATTCCTGCTTTATATTGTGGAGTATGGTCCACTTTAGCGAAAATATGAGGGGCATTCATTTCAATGCCTGCGGCTAGAAAATCGTTCAGAATCAACTGAAAGATCTCGGACTGTGCCAGTGCGATTTCAGCAGACTGCGAAATGTAAACATTTAGTTCATAGAGGACATAAAAGTCATCCAGTTTCTTCTGCAAGACAAAAGGTGCTGGTGTGGTATTGACCCGTGCTACCCGCGGAGGTATGTTTAAGAGCATTTCATGGATGCGTTCCCAAGGTTCTTCATAGCCTACTGTTAATTCGACCTGAAAACAAATTCCCTGATCTGAAAAGGTGGAATAGTTCACGGTGTTACCTGACAAGATGGATGAATTAGGGATGGTTATCTCCTCATTTTTAATGGTCCTCAGTCTTGTTACAAGCGGTGATTTTTCAATCACGACGCCAGTTTTATCAGCTATCGTGATGCGGTCTCCGATTCGGAAAGGCCGCATATAGGTAATCACAAGGCCTGCAATAATGTTGGATATTGCTGAAGATGAACCTAATGAGAATAGCACCCCAATAAATACGGATATACCTTTGAAAATATCCGAGTTAGATCCTGGTAGATAAGGGAATATCAGGACGAGTGTAAATGCTTGCAATAGAAAGCGGACAATGGTAAATGTCGGCATCGCAAATTCACGATGGAAACCATTCACTTCTAGTTTTCCTTTGTCAATCTCCGTAAAGATGTATTTTACCAATCGGACGGCATAACGCATTACAAATAGGATAACAAATACGGTGATGAGGTTGGGAATATAATCCCAGATCGCTAAAAATGCCTTTTTTAGAGGTTTGGTAAATAGGCCGATCAAACTATTGGCCCAACTTTGTGTAAAGGGGAAGACACTGAATACAATAGGCAACATGATAAAGGCCATTAATATGATAAGTGCCCAGCGTAACATGTTGATGCTATTGATCAGGATGCGGGTTTTTTGAACGGAACTGACTAAAACATAATTCTTGATTTTAACATCTTTGATCAGCTGTGTGCGTTCGGTCATGATCCGCTGTACACTGTAATCTTTAATTTTATTGATCAATAGTATCAATAAGTAAAAAACAATAAAGATGAGCGCGATAAGCCCGATGCGGATCAATAATTTTGAAATACTGTTTTCTTCTTTTTCTCGGTTAATGGTTTCCTGAATACTTTTTAGATATTGTTTTGCGATTTCTTCTTTACTTTTTCCTTCAAGCAGTGCGTCTAACTCAGTAACTGAAGTGATAATGAGGTCTTTATATACAATGTCTGAACTGATTTCATTGTTTTCAATTTTGAAGGAATCGACCTTTACAAAATCATCTTCGTATAAGTTTTGAATGCGGGTGACGACATTGTCAGCTCGGTCTTTTGCTAAAGATGAACCGAGTTTATTGTATATGTAAAACAGCGTATCGTTAAATGGAGCGACAGCATAACGTTTGGTGTTTTTTTTGATTGAATCAACTTTTATTTTTAACTGCTGATTTCGGATGATATTTTCTTCATCAAAGTTAGTGAGCTGTTGTTTTAGGTCTTCTTTCTTTGCGCTATTTTGTGTCTTTAGATTTGTGATTTCATTTTGAAGCTTAACACGTTCTAAAGAGTCGTTAATCTGTTGCTGCCTGATCCCATTTAATAGGGAACTCAGTCCAAG
This sequence comes from Sphingobacterium kitahiroshimense, assembly GCF_025961315.1. Taxonomy (NCBI): domain Bacteria; kingdom Pseudomonadati; phylum Bacteroidota; class Sphingobacteriia; order Sphingobacteriales; family Sphingobacteriaceae; genus Sphingobacterium; species Sphingobacterium kitahiroshimense. The sequence continues at coordinate 5,302,879 of NZ_JAOQNK010000001.1, forward strand.
TTCTTTTGTATTAACTGAATCTGTCTCCTGAGCCGGGAGCTGAAGGACGGCTGAAAAGCATAATAAAGCAGTAAGGAAACAAATGTAAAGTCTTTTCATATTGCAAGCTATTTTTTGATTCTAAGCCATATAACGAATGTACTTATAGTAGATTTAGTAGACCAAACATAGATAATTTTGCTTGTATTACACAATGCGGCTCTTAGATATTCTGCTATGAAACGATACATTGTACGATCTGGGCATCTTTTCTTAAAAAAAGAAGCCCCAGAATATGATTAAGTTCCATGGGGCGTTCGGATTATTTGTTAATGATCATAGAAGCGAAATAAGTGATTTACCTTTTATGGAGTGGTGCTGGTCACTTTTTTTTGCCCTCTAAATTTTGAACGAATGACCTGATGATGGATGGTCATGAGGGTAAGAGTTGCTGTTACCAATACTGGTAATAGGGATAAATAAACCGTATAATAGATTTCTTCATCGAAACTATAGGTACTCCAGGAGGATTCTCGATCTACAAAAATACTGTAATTCCAAAAGAACCAAAAGCTGGTCAATAGCACGAATTCTACTGCGATTTGATATCGGTTTTTCTTGATCTTCGCTATTAAAAGAAATAGTAGGGTTAGGATAATGGCGTTGCATAAAGAAATCAAGCATGCATCGTATATGAAACTACAGTCTAGACAGCCACTTGATGTTTGATTTGCTAATTTTCCCATCGACCAATATGTTTGAATAAAAGTAAATGCAAATAGTGTCATCGCAACAAAAGCTGTACTGCTCAATAATTTAAGTTTACTTTTTTTCATTTATCAGTATTTATTAAATAAACCCGCAGGCTTGCTGTGCAAGTCACTGCGGGTGGCAACCGCTAAGTTACAATTCGTTTTCCTCAAACATCTTGGCGTCGCGGGTATTTTTTTGTACAGCGATGGCTGAAAATATACTTAAGCAGAATGACATGGCATAAAATCCTTTTTCACTAAGCAGCAGATCGGCGTTCCAGAGCCCTACGGTAAGCAGTACCATTGCAGCAATTGTTGCAAACCAGCTAAGGCCATAATAAAGATCGGTTACGGCAATGCCTTCTGCTCTGTCTCGAACACTTTTCTGTACGGAGATTACGGCAAATAAACCGAATAATAGGATCGTGAAATAATATCCTTTTTCATTGAGCTCCATGGTAGCGTTCCAAAGCCCGATGCAGTATCCCATGGAGCCGGTTAGTAAAGCAAACCAGGATGCGCCGATGAATGCACCTGTGGGTTTAAATGGATTTTTTGTTTTTTCTTCGTTTTTTGTAAGTGGAGTGTTCTCCTCTGTTTTGTGTTTTAGCGGTTCCATAATTTTTGTTTTTTTATGTGTTATTATGGAAGCAAATGTCCGCTGTTGTCGCTAGATGCACAAATGAGATATTTATAAATACTGATGATATAAATTAATTTTTTAGTAGGTTTGTTTTTAAAATTAACCTATTATGGATGCGCTTGCGACATTAATAAATTTACTTGGTGATCAGGATAAAAAGAATTTTAAGGCATTTATGCGCAAGAAGAATAAGCGACATGATGTTAAAAATATTCTATTGTTTGAATTGCTAAATACTGACGATATAAATGGCTTAGAAAAGCTGTTAAAAAAAACAAAAAGCAGGGATTCTTACCATGCTTTGCGTAAAAGACTGCACGATAACTTACTTTTATTTCTATCTCAGAAGACATTTGAAAGCAATAACAGTCAGGCTTCGGAAGTGATGCGTTTAATCGTTGTAAGCCGTTTTCTTTTGGAAAATGATGTGGATAAAACTGCTTTCAAGTGCTTGGTGAAGGCCGAGCAAATCGCAACAAAACTGGAACAGTACAATTTATTGAACGATATATTGCTTCTTAAAATAAATTATGCGCATAGTGAAGCTTCAGAAAATTTAGAAGACTTAACAACACGTTTTATGGTCAACCAGCAACATATGCAACGGGAGGCAAAATTGAATCTGGCATATGCTTTTCTCCGCCAGGAAATGCGTGAGGTAAATCTGAAAGGTAAAGTGGTCAACTTGGCCGCACTGATGCTCGGGACCATACGAAAATATCAGATTGCAGTCAAAGATTTAATGAATTATAAGTCTATTTATCAGATACTTTTTATAGCCAATGAATATGCGGCTATTCATCAGGATTATAGTTTTATAGAACGTTATATCCAGCGCATCCAACATTTTATTCAGGGAAAGAAGAAAGCGGATGAATCGCACTTATTTTATCAGTTGCATGTCCTTTATTTTTTGGCAAACTTTCATTTACGCAACAGAAGCTTTGACAAGAGTGCGGAGTATCTTTCTGAGATGAAGAACCAAATGGAACAGCACCGTTTTCATGAATCTCAATTTTATCCACGGCATCAGTTGTTATCGGCTCTGAATCTATATTTTAATGGAATGGGTGGAGAAGGAACAGCTGTATTGATGAAGGCTTTGGAAATGACAACAAAAAAGACAAAACAGGAGGACATAGAAGATTTAAGGATATGTTTAACGATGTTTTTATCGTTGCAGGATGACAGATCTTGCTTACGCCATCTTGCCTTATTTCAGCATACTGATCAATGGTACGAGAAAAAAATGGGTATGCTTTGGACCATTCGTAAAAATCTGATGGAGGTTTTGGTTCATGCACAGTTCGGGCATATCGAACTTGCTGTTTCAAGGTTAAGTAGTTTCAAACGTCGATACAGTGATTTTCTTACAGAAACTCATGAAGAAAGGGTATTACATTTTGCGAGTCTTGTGGAGAAATATTTCAATAAGCCTGATATCGTGTTTAATCCTGTATTTCAAAAAACTGCGGTCGATCTGTTAAAGAATAAAGATCATGCGGATATTTTTCATATTTGTTTTATTTCATGGCTGATCGCTAAGTGGGAGAAAAAGTCGGCCTATCAAATCGTACTTCAGCATTTGTCCAGTCGACATACATCCGAAAATATTTAGATGGTTCAATTTGGAATCCTGAGTAATTTTTGCCTAATGTAATCTTAATATTTAGGATTAAAAATAACTTCTCTCCGAGGTGCTTGTTGTATGGTTATGGAGTCTTTGTATTTTTCTGGTACGAGCGGTATTTTACTGCCTTATAAAAATAAAAGTTTTTATCCCGAAAATCTTCAGGAGAAAAGCAGGCTTGCGGTCTATGCTTTATTATTCAATTCGTTGGAGGTAAACAGTTCATTCTATAAAATACCACGTGAAGAAACTGTGAAACGATGGGCAGATGAAGTACCGGATGGGTTTCGTTTCACCTTTAAATTATGGAAGGGAATTACTCACGCAAAAGGTTTGATCTTTGACCCGAATGATGTTGCTCATTTTTTGAAGGTGATTGCCGAAGCAGGCGAGAAGAAAGGTTGTTTACTGATTCAGTTTCCCCCCTCTGTTACGTTTAATGCTGCTGTGCATGTCAATCTTTTGCTAGAGACTGTTGTTAATGATGAGCATATAAAGGGATGGCGGGTATGCGTCGAGTTTCGGCATCCATCTTGGCATTGTGAAGATACATTTAGCCTGTTAAATTCGTACGGAGCCAGTCTTGTGCTGCACGACAAGAACAGTAATGGTATGCAATTGTCCTATAGTGAAACAGATTTTATTTATCTGCGATTTCATGGTCCCAATGGTAATTACCGGGGCAGTTATGAAGATGATTTTCTACAGGAATATAGTTCATATATTCGGGAGTGGTTAGCTGAAGGGAAAGAGGTTTTCACTTATTTTAACAATACAATGGGCGACGCGATTCAGAACTTGAAGTTACTGTCGGAATATGTGAATGATAGGTATTAATATGGTAAGTAGTATCGATTTTATAATCAATACCACTTAGCTAATGTCGAATAGCTTGAACCTATATCTTCTCCTTCAGAAGATCAGCATACCAATGTCCCGACGATTTAACGATGCGTTGTTGCGTTTCAAAATCAACATATACTAAACCAAATCTGGGATGATAACCTTCTGCCCACTCAAAGTTGTCGAGAAAAGTCCATGCAAAATACCCGTTGACCTGAACTCCTTCTTGTTTGGCCTTAAGTACTTGGGCAATGGTCGACTGTAAATACTGCACTCTTTTCGGGTCATCGACCTGATTGTTAACGACTTCATCTGGAAAAGCGGCTCCATTTTCAGTGACAATCAGTGGCGGTATGTTGGGATAGGCACTGAATTTTTTCAAAACATGGTACATGGATTCAGGAAATACTTCCCAATTCATGGCCGTGAGTTCGACCTTGCGCGATTTTGCACTTACAATTTTTGCGCGTAGGTAGGGGACGAATAAGGAATGACGGATGATTTCTCGGGTATAATTTTGTACTCCGATAAAATCCATATCAAACTTTAGCTCGTTTTCATCATTGTGCTTGATATATTTTTCAATTCTTCTCAGAATTTTGATCTCATCTGTAGGATAGCCCATACCTAGCAGGGGCTCTATGAAAAATCTATTGAGTAATACATCTGCTTTTTTAGCCGCAAGGATATCTTTTTCTCTTCCGGTGAACGGTTCAATATGCGAACAGGAGAAAGTGGTTCCAACGGTACTGTCTGGTTGTAGTGATTTAATAATTCTTGCACCTTTAGCCTGTGCTAGTGATGCATGATGTGCAGCTGCTAAAAAGTAATCGATTCCTTTTTTTCCAGGTGCATGTACGCCAAAGAAGTATCCAGCGGCACTAAATACCGCAGGTTCATTTAAAACCATCCAGTTTTTTACCCGATCGCCAAAGTGTTTGACACAGAGTGCTACATAATCAGCAAACCAATCGGTGATTTCCCTGTTGATCCATCCACCTCTTTGTTCCAGGGCATGCGGCAGATCCCAGTGATAGAGTGTTATCCAAGGTGTAATCCCTAATTCTAAAGAAAGATCGATGAGTTTATTATAGAAGTCAATGCCTGATGGATTGGCTTCTCCTGTACCTTGCGGTAGAATACGGCTCCAGGCAATGGAAAACCTGTAGTTCCTAATATTTAAGCTGTGCATCAAATGGAGATCTGCTATGTAGCGATTATAGAAATCGCAAGCAATATCTCCGTGCTGGTTTTTAAAGATCTTATTCTTTTTTTTTACAAAAGTATCCCAAATAGAAAGGCCTTTTCCATGTATATCATGAGCTCCTTCAATTTGGTAGGCGGCTGTAGAAACTCCCCAAATAAAATCTTCGCCAAAGGAATCTTTAGTTAAAATCATTTACGGAATTTATTTTCTCAAGTGGTGCAAATATCACTTATTTAAGTTGTTTTAATATTTGTGAAATCTAAGAGGAGAATAGAATGAACTAAACTGCACTAGAAAGATACGAAATAATACCCTTTGGAAGAAATGTGTGATCGTTTTCATAATTCAAATGTTTTAAACCACTGTTTACATTAATTTGCTTATATAAATTTACAAAGCATATGTTAACTGTGTATGAATTGATTATGAAGTTTTTGAGTATTGTCAGGGCTCTTGCTTTTTAAACTATTTCATCACCATATATTTTTTGATATACCGATCTGTGTTAAGGATTCAATAATTGGTTCAGAGAGCAGATGTAGATCGCGTTGTTTTTGGAATTCTAAGAAAGCGGGCATATTTAATAATTCTTTTTGAATGGCCTCATTTTTATATTGTGACATATGAATAAAGGTGTTGCTGCCATTAACCTGGAATATCGTATATACAAATTGATGATTGTCCAATTCTTTAAACTCATCAAGAAAAATCTGAATGTTTTCTTTGTTCGCATTAACATAGTCTTCTTTGATGGTATAAGTCACTTTTATAGCTATCATGGGGTATCTTTATGAATGAATACTGGTTTATGTATTCGAAGATAATGAATTTGATGCTATGGAAAGTAAAAACTCCGAACAAACAATTGGATATTGTTGGTTCGGAGTTTTTTATTTGAATCGAATGATCAGCTTTTCACGGGTTACTTCTTGGTTTCAGTAACTTTACCACAGGTAAGCATCGCAGATCCATAGTAAGGATTTTTAATCGCCGTTTCATTGCTTAACCAATAGCCTTTTTTCATCGGGCAATATTGATAATACACTGGTTGGCTGACCTTATCACTGTTTTTTACGATTTGCCACATGATCGTTGAAACTTCGTTGAATGATGCACGCTGTTTTTCAAGATTGCCTGCTTTTTCTAATTTATCTACTTCAAGGATCAAGTTATCTTTCAGTTTGAAAGCGCTTTCTGCTTTTACCACCTTCTGAAGTGCTTGAATGGATTCGGAAGCCTTTTTCTCATCACTGTTTACCAATGCATTTTTTACACCATAATATTTACTTAATAGTGTTTCTGTATTTTGGGCAAGTGCCACATGTCCAAATAGTGAAATTGCCAATATCAATAAGTTCTTTTTCATATCTATTTTTCGTTAATCATTTAAAGATAGTTTTAAAATTTTACTTTTGAACTGCTTCGTTATTTTCTCGATTTCTAAAGCAGAGGTTCTGTATTCTGTGTCTTTCAAATGCACTCGGCTTCACATTTTGCTATACCTGATGCTGACGAAGCTGTACTTCCTTTTCGCTTTCCTTTATTGATCTTATGTCAATATTAAAGTCTGCTGTATGGACTTTTCCATGTATTTTAAACTGCACCCACATCTTGTATTTACCAGCCTTTGTAATGTTTGTTTCTGCGTATATCGGGTATTGTACATGTGGTATGGGCCGGATCTGTAAAAACTCTTTATCCGTCTTATTGATCATTAATATATGAGCTGATGTTCCCAAATACTGTTCCAAACTACTGTTATACAGTTTCTTTTCGCATTTTTCGATGGCTATCTTTATACGTTGTATGTTGCCGGTTTTAAAATTATCGGTATTTTCAAGGATAACCTTATAGTCATCTATGTAACATATCGGTTTTTTTGAAGTGACCTCACGAGAAGTCATATAGTAACCTTTCACTTCGATTTCTAACATGTTTAAGACATGTTCTTTGCCAAGAGGTTTAAAATAGGTGAACAAATGGTATTTTCCACTGTTATGAAAAGTCTCTGTTACAGCATAGCTACCGTCTTGCTGCAGCACTGGATGGATGTGTCTGAACCAATTAAGATCTTCACTAATGACCATGACATGAATGTTCATTTCATCAGAAATGTCCAATGCTACTTGTTTTTGGTTTTTTTTGATTGCAAATAGTAGTCTAACGGGATGTCCTGCTTCAATAATCTGTGGTAAAGTTGTTAATTGTACCTGATATTGATCTGGATTTTCCTGTTGAACAGATCTCAGATCCATTCCACATGTCGAACAGCTGTTGCCTTGAGTCCCGTTTACTTCGGGGGGCATAGGACAGGTGTATATGCTCATCTGAGATGCATGGCGGTGGTTTTCCATATCTGAAAATTTGCTTTGGGTGTAATTGCGGAATTTCGATATGCTTCCGCAATTACTTAACCCAAAATTCTTAGTGCTTAAAGAATCTGTTTAATTCTTTTTTAAGATTTTAAAGGTTCGATTTTAAAACCTGATTTCTCTACGATCTCGATAACTTCCTGTTCCGATATCCCATCTGTCTTAACTGTAAGTACTTTATCTCTACTGGCAACGTCTACTTCCCAATGGTTAATACCCGTTTTATCAGTTAGAAAAGGAGTTACTTTGGTTACACAGCCACTGCAGTTAATATTGGTCTTGAATTGAAAATTTTGATTATTGCTATCCATTTTATTTTATTTTTTAGCGTTTGTTTATAGTACAAATTTCAGTAAAAAAATACGGTGGCACTTTACGTTATTTGCTATTTGATTTGTAATATTTACTGATTATAGTCATGCTATTGATTATGCTGTTTTTATTATCGTGTCATGTGTAATCTTGCTCTCAATAGTATCCCGGATAGTGTTTAGACGGCATCATACTATTATGCGATGACAATGGAAACAGACTGATCTAATGGATAGCTCTGGCAAAGTAGAATTTTACCTTCAGTGACTTCTTCATCCGAGAGGGCATAATTGTTTACCATTTTGATCTGGCCATTTTCTTGGATTGCCCAGCATGAACCGCAGGTGCCTTTTTTACATGAACTGGGCACGTGAATGGCATGGGCACTAATGGCTTCTAAAAGGGATTGTCCTGGTTGTACATCAATGAGAGAAGTACACTCGTAGGTCTGTTCTTCATTGTCTCTGTAATGAGTCTCAAAGTAGCTGACCAGTATTTCTCTGTGCTCTTCGTTCTCGATAACGATGATCTTATCGGTTATGACCGGATCAAAATATTCGGTATGGATATTTGATTCGGGAATCTGTAAAGCGCGCAGTGTCTCACGATACAACTGCATCAGTTCTACTGGACCACATATGAAGTAATGAGCTTTATTTTTTTGCTTAATATACTGTCCGATCAAGCTTTTAATGATCGGTTGAGAAAATCGACCGGAGATACTGTTAATGCCTTTAATCTCTTTATTAAGACGCGTAAATGAATGAAAAATATGCAACTGCTTGTTCTTTTCCATTTCTTCCAGTTGGAATTTGAATATGGTATCCTCCGGGCTGCTGGTGGAATATAGCAACAGAGGGGGACAAGCTGTTTTAATAAGACTTTTTAGCATAGAGAACAAGGGTGATATTCCACTTCCACCTGCAAGAAAAACAAGTTCTGAATCATGGATAATATGTTTCTTCAAGATAAAGTTGCCTATAGGTGCATCGATATCCCACTCGCTAATATTTTTTGCATTGTCCACTAGATAATTGCTCATTTTTCCACCAGCAACTCGTTTAACTGTAATGGACGGGAATTTATCGGCAGGTGCGGAGCTAAAGGAATAGGATCTCTGTAGGGGTTCTCCGTTAACAATACAGGAAATATTAAGATACTGACCAGGCTGATATTCAATCGTATCCTGGTCAGTACTGAAAAATATGGTTACAGCATCTTTAGTCTCCTGTATAACCTGATGCGTGGTCCATTTATATTTTTTCATATGGTTTTAACGTTTACTTTTTAAGTGTCTTAATGAAAATTATAGCCATGACTGCTGCAATGAGACATATGATGGAAGCTGCAAAAAAACCGGTTTGAAAACCTGTGTTCAAAGCGGTAGCTTCTGTGGCTCCTGTTGCTTTTATAGCATTGGTTTTTGCCGCGGAAATGGCAACTATTATAGCCAGTCCTAGAGCTGAACCGATTTGATAGCTGGTATTTACCAGACCGGAAGCAAGGCCGGTTTCCTCAGGTTTGGCACCTGACATCGAAGCGATAGTGCCAGGTATATACGTTAGTGACATACCTAAAGCGCCTAATAAAGATGCTGGCAATACATTGATTATAAATGTACCATCAGGAGGGATTGTGCTAAAAAGAAGGAGTGAACCTGCTAAGGCAAGCAGACCTGCTACCATATTTGCTTTGAAGCCAAATCGAGCGACTAATTTACCTGTAAGACCAACCATCAGAAACATGATCGCAATTGTCATCGGTAAAAGAGCAAGTCCACTATTGAAAGCTGTGTAATGCAGGGTTTGCTGCAGGTAAAGATTGAGAAAAAACCATAAGGGTATCCATGCTGCCGCTAATAATGCCATCACCACGTTACCTGATAAAAGATTAGGGACTTTAAAAATAGCAAGAGGAATTAAAGGCTCCCTTTTCTGTTTCTGTATGATAATGAAAATAATGAACAGCAACAATGATAAGCCCAGTAATCCAATGGTTTGGACTGATATCCAACCGGCATTTTCTGCAGATATAATAGCATATATCATCACAATAAGGGCTACCGTTGCTAAAATTGCACCGACGATATCTACTTTTCCTTTACGGGTAGTTCCTTTGAACAGTAGTTTTTGACTGAAAAATAATACAGCAAGTCCTACTGGAATATTAATTAAGAATAACCAATGCCACGAGAGCCATTCGGTTATGGCTCCACCAAGGAATACACCGGCTGAACCACCTGCAGCAGCAGAAGCCCCCCAGAAACCTAATGCTTTATTGAGTTCTTTGGGATCGGTAAATTTGGACAGTACTAAGGTAAGTGCTGCAGGGGCTATAAGTGCAGAGCCTAAGCCCTGTAAAGCTCTTCCGGTATTGAGGGCGGCCTCTGACCAGGCCACACCCGCTAAAAGTGACGCTCCTGAGAGAATGGCAAAACCCCACATGAAAATCTTACGTGCGCCAAAGAGATCGGATAAACGTCCGCCTAGCAATAAGAAACCTCCAAATAGAATTACATAGGCATTAAAAATCCATTGTAAGCCACTTTGTGAGTAGCCAAGATCGGCTTTTATTGCCGGTAATGCCACGCCAATAATAGAAGTGTCCATGATCACAATAAATTGTGCGGTACATAGTAAAAATAGTGCTGCCCAGCGTTTACTGTACGGAGCAGTTGGATTTACGGTACCTGTTTTATTTTTATTCATTTTTTATTTAATTAATGGTAAGTAATTATAGGCTTAGCTGCCCAACAGCATGTTTTAATTTTACATGTAGAACCTGTATCTTATATTTCGCATTGAGGTTGTTGATCTTTGCTTGTGTCAATGCCAGTTCAGCATCTGTCAACTCAAGTCTTGACCCCAGACTGTTTTTGAAACGGTCATCTACCATCTGATGGTTTAATGTGGCAGACTGCACCGTTTTTTCTTGGATGTTTAATTGGTTAACTGCTTCCTTCCACTGACTGATCAACGTTGCAAGCTCGGTTTTAACTTCATCTTTTAAATCGCTTAATCGTATTTCTTCCTGTCTCATTTTGATTTTGGACTGGTTGATTTTGGACTTGGTACGGTTGCCATTGAAAACAGGTACTGTAAGCTGGAGCCCTAAGAAGGATGTTCTGGGTAATGCATATTGACCAAACTTAAAATTATCCGCTTGTGCCTGCAGCTGATACTGACCGATTAGAGAAAGCTGTGGCAATAGCTCCGCTTGGATCACCTTCATATTTTTCTGTTGCAGTTCTATGGTAAGTTCTTGAATATTGAGATCTTTTCTGTTTTTTTCGGCAATAGCCAATGCGGCATCAACTTGATGAAACTCATGCTGACTTGTTTCGATGTTCAGTTCTAGATTGTCAGATAGCTCAATTTCTGCAGGATCTTCTAGTCCGATCAGTCTTTTGAGTTCAATGCCTGCTACCGTTACATTGTTTTTTAAGTAAGAAACGGATGATTTCAAATTTGCGACAGCAACGAAGCTTCTTAATGTATCTGATTTTAAACCTCTGCCCTGGGCTAATAATGAACGGGAATCTTGCAGTGCTTTTTTATTTCTCTGAAGACTTTGTTCTAGTAGATCAAGCTGACTGTTCATCATCAACATATCAAGATAACGTGTAGAGACCAAAAGGGCAATCTGGCTTTTGAGGTCAGCTGTTTTTTCATTTTGAATCGATTCATTAATCTTTGAAGCTTTTGTCAGATGATGCGTACCAGGTGCAAGAATGGGCTGGTTGAGGGTAGCAAAAACATGATAGACATTTTTACCACCGATAGCCACATCTTGTACTGCTTTATCAGTACCTGCAAATGAACCCGGGAGGAAGATAACCTGTCTGTCAAAATAGCGCGAGTATGCAGCATTAGCCGAGATACTTGGAAGTAATCCACCTTTGACTTCATTGGTTATTTCTCGGGCATGGATTTCTTCCAATATTTGCACCTGTATTGCTTTATTTCCCTGTTTTGCCATTTCCAAAGCATCTTTGAGTGCCAGCATTTTTTTCTGGGCATGCAATGGTTTACTGCTACCAATGAGTAGCAGTAGGGTAACGATATATAGGATATTTGTTTTCATTGAATTATAATTTGTGGTGATGTTCACTTGTTACGGTATACATGCTATTCCTTTATTTTTTGCTAAGCAAATCGCTGCTTATTGCGGAGGAAATGAAACCATCATGAGCATATTTTTTCCCTTTTAGATTTATTTGTAACCCTATTCAAGATTTTTCGATCGCTTCATCGTTTTTTTTGTGTGGGTATGCTCATGATCTGTTTCAGTTTAACTTAATGTTGTATTTCGATAGCGCGCTCTTCAGTTGGTTCCTCAACAACAGCTTTTGGAGTTTTCTTACTTGATAAATACGAGTAAACTGCCGGAATGATAAATAGGGTGAGGATACCTGAAAAGACAAGTCCTCCGGCAATCACGATTCCTAATGACTGGCGGCTATTGGCTGTCAGTGCAATGGGTAATGCACCAAATATCATGGCAAGAGACGTCATAAGGATCGGTCTAAAACGCTGCTCTGCAGCTTGAATCGCAGCATCGTATTTCGAAAGGCCTGTTTCCTTGAGGTGGTTGGCAAATTCAACGATCAGAATTCCGTTCTTAGTAATCAGTCCTACTAATGTAATAATCCCGATCTGGCTAAATACATTTAAACTCTGCTCATACCAGTAAAGACTAAGCACTGCTCCAGCAATTGCCATGGGTACGGTAAGCATAATGGTAAGTGGATCGCGCATGCTTCCAAATTGTGCTGCCAGAATCATATAAATAAGTACGAGTGCCAGGATGAGCGTAAAGGTGATATTGCCTTGACTTTCGGTATAATCTCTGGACTGACCGGCAAGTGAACTTTTGAATGTTTCGCCCAGTACTTCTTTTTTTATTTTTTCGATTTCCTGTATACCTTCTGCGAGACTTACTCCTGGCGCTGTTGCCGCAGATACAGTTGCTGATGTATACTGATCATAGCGATAAATGGCCGCCGGACTAACGGCTTCTTCCATTGTTATCAGGTTATTAAGTGGAATCATCTGTCCTGAAGTTGAACGGACATAAATCGTATTCAGGTCGCTTTTATCATTTCTGTACTGGCGGTCTAATTGTCCGATCACTTCGTACTGACGGTCGTTACGTAAGAAATATCCGTAACGCTGTCCTGAGAACGAGAGTTGTAAGGTATGGGCTATTTCTTCGATGGATACGCCCATCATAGAAGCTTTTGCACGATCGATATTTACTTTCACCTCAGGTTTGTTGATCTTAAGATCAGCGTCAATGAATAGCAGTTTTTTACTTTGGCGTGCAGCAGCCAGGAATTTTGGAAGCACGGTAGTCAGACTATCTAAGTTCGGAGCCTGAAGAACATATTGAATAGGCATACCACCACCATAACGGGTTCCGATTGTTGGAGGTAAATAAGGGAAGAGCAGAAAGCCTCTAAATTTACCCGCAGCTGCTCCATATTGGTTATATAGATCCTGAATGCTGGATTTTCTTTCCTTTGGATCTTTAAGATAGATACTCTGCACAGCTACGTTGACCGGTGCTGGGGCCGGAATGAATGAAATAGCGACCATGGAGTAGGTTTGGTACAATCCCTCGGTCGAGTCATTTACATACTTTCCAACTTCGGTCATGTGTTTTTTCATATAATCAAAAGAGACACCTTCAGGAGCTATAGCGATGAGGTTCATGTTGGAACGATCTTCTACCGGAGCTAGTTCTGAAGGAAGTTGCTTACCTATAGCATAAATAAGCAGGGTAGTGCCAGTTAAGAAGACCCAAGCTAACCATCGAACGCGCATAAATGCAATCAGTAAATATGCGTAGCCATTGTTTAGACTAACGAAAAAGGGTTCGGTGACGCGATAGAACCAACTCGGTTTTTCTTTTTTCTTCAAAAAGTATGCACTTAGCATAGGGGTCAGTGTAAGCGCTACAAATGCTGAGACCAATACTGATCCTGATACGACAATGGCAAATTCTTTGAAAAGTTGTCCACTGATTCCACCCATAAAAATAATGGGTAAAAATACGGCTGCTAACGTAATTGTCGTGGAAATAACCGCAAAATAAATCTCTCTTGTACCTTTAAATGCCGCCTGAATAGGGGACATACCCTCTTCAATTTTTTTATAAATATTTTCTAACACGACAATCGCATCATCTACGACCAGTCCAATGGCAAGTACCAATCCAAGAAGTGTCAAGATATTGATCGTGAAACCGGCAATATACATAATGAAAAATCCGGAAAGAATGGATACCGGAATGGCAAGAACGGGAATAATAGTAGATCTCCAGTCTCTCAGGAATAGAAAGATAATCAAGACCACGAGTCCGAATGCTATGAATAACGTTTCTTCGACCTCTTTAATGGATTCGCGTACGGAGCGCGTATAGTCGAACCCTACGATCAAACGATATTCTGAAGGAACTTCTTTTCTTAATTGATCTAACCTTCTGTAAAACTCATCGACTACTTCTATGGCATTTGCTCCACGTTGTATCTGAATAGCAACACCGACACCGATACGGTTCAGATTTCCTGTTTCGTTGATGATGGCTGTACGTTCATTCTCTTCTCCTAATTCGGCTGATCCAATATCTTTTAATCTTATGATGGTATTGTCAACTTGCTTAATGAGCATTTCTTCAAAATCTTTTACAGAAGTTAGGCGTCCCATCGTCCGGATGCTAAGCTCACTGTTGTTTCCTTCGATTCGACCTGCCGGCAAGTCAATATTCTCGCGGAGTAATGCTTGTCTTATATCGGCAGGAGTAAGTTGATATGCCGCAAGTTTTGCTGGTTCAAAGCGCAATCGCATAGCATACTTATGCTCGCCTACGATGGCTACATTATTAATACCAGGGATAGACTGCATTCTATCTTTGATAGTCGTAGAAGCAAGGTGACTTACTTCTTTTATATTTTTGGTGTCGCTTTCCACTTCCAGGAATGCCACCAGATTGTCTGGTGATGATGCCTTTTGTACGATTGGTGGATCGACATCGCTCGGGAGCTGTTTACGAGATTTGGAGACTTTGTCTCTAACATCGTTCAGCGCATCCTCAATGTCAATTTCCCGATTAAATTCGATGGAAATAACACTTACCTGTTCTCGCGATTCGGATGATATGGTCCGTATGCCACTTGATTCGGCAATGGATTCTTCCATCGGTCTGGTCAGTTTAGATGCAATTACATCTGGACTTGCACCAGGATAGAAGGTAATGACCGTAATGACGGGTGGTTCTGTTAACGGGAATTCGCGGATACCTAATTGTTTCCATCCTATTATTCCTAATATGACGATAAGGAGAGAAAATACCCCGGCCAAGACGGGTTTTTTTATACTTAAATCTGATATACTCATGAAGCTAAGATTTGAAATTAATTAATTTGACAGGACTGCTTTTACAGGGGTACCGTCTCCTAAGCGCAGCATATTGGAAACAATGATGCTGTCGTTTGGCATGATACCAGACGTTATGATTGCGTCCTTTTCTGTTCTGTTACTTACGGTGACTGCCATTGGTTTTGCAACCCCATTTTTGATAACAAAAACAGCATAGCCTTTTTCACCTGGTGCTAAAGCCTCAGTTGGAACTGTTATTCCTTTTGCACCTTGATTATTTACTTGGAAGTACACTTTAGCCGATAGACCTGCCCGGAATTGTCCGTCAGCATTATTTGTTATTGCTTGTACCTGTAAGCTTCTGCTTTGTGCTTCAAGCCCTGGTTCTGTAGCTGTTATTGTAGCGAAATATTCGGTATCGGATAATTCGGATGTAAACTTAATTTTGCTTCCTGTCTTTATTAATGGTAAGTATTTTTCTGGGACAGAGAAGTTGATCTTAATAGCGCTTTGATCCTGTAAGGTCACGAGTGTCTCTCCGGGAGATACATAGGCTCCGAGATGTACTTTTGAAATACCAATTTTCCCGGAGAATGGCGCCCGGATTATGGTCTTTTCTAAATCTACTCGAAGCAGCTGTTCTTGTGCGTTTAAAGATTCGAATCGCATAACGGCCTCATCATATTCTTGCGGTTTTACGGTTTCGGTTTTTAATAGATTGCCAAGTCTTTCTTTATTCAATTTAGCGAGATTCAATTCGGCACCTACTTGTTTCAAACGGGATCTGATATCGGCATCATTGAGTTTGTAAAGTACGGTTCCTTGACTGATATAACTACCGTCTTTAAAAGATACCTGAGTAATCTTCTGAGGGAGCTCGCCAACTATGGAAACTTCTCGATAAGGCATCATGGTGCCGACGACGGCTTCTTTTTGATCGAGTTGCTCTTCCTGTGCGATGATGATATCTACGGGTAATTTACTGGCATCTGCGGATGGTGTTGGTGCTTTTTCTGACGTTTTTTCTTGTTTATTTTCACAAGAAACAAGTAAGATGCTTAGTATGGGAATTAAAATTCCTAATCTTTGTATTGTGTATTTGTATAACATGTTTTGATGTTTTATTTTTAACAATCGATTAAATTTCATTGCCAAAATTAGATACAAATGCGACCGTACTTTTACAGAATTACAGATAAGAGTTATGATATTTATTTTGATGTTTTATATCGTTTTTTGCTGAATGGCGTGAGTGGAATCGCTTAACATCTTGGCAAAAAATAGGAACTCCTGTTTATGTATATAAACAGGAGTTCGAATAAATATTTGAATTAATTAATGCGGTCTATTACCGCTAATTTTCTTTAGCAGTTTTCTAAACTTGGTTTTTATTTTTTGATTGCTCTTCTATAATTGCTAGTTTATTGCGTTTCATTCTTTTATAATGGGAAGATGTAAAACCTGTGTATTTCTTCAACTGGTTTGACAGGTGTGCAGGACTACTGTACCCTAGACTATAGGCAATTTCAGATAAGGAGAGTTGTGTATAAAATAACAGTTCTTTTACTTTCTCTATCTTCCTTGAGATAATGAATTTTTCAAGTGTCCATCCTTCTGAGGATGAGAATAATGCACTTAATGAATCATAATCTTTACGTAATTCGTCGCGGATAAGTGTTGAGAATTTAATGCGTTCGCCAGTGTCTAATTGTTTTTGAATGCCTTTTTCTACAGCGCTTTTAATCTGCGAGATGAGTCTCTGATCTTTGTTATATAGTAAATCAAAACCATACTTCTGCAACATGGTTTTGATAACTTGCTCTTCAAGGATTTTATCCCTTACTTTTAGAATTACTTCACCTAAGCGTATGTCGGAAATCTCCAGACCAAGCTTTGGTAATTCTTCTGACAGAATGTATATGCACCTATCGCACACCATTCCTTTGATTAATAGTTTCATGGATAAAATAAATGTTTAATATTGATTGTGTTATGTGATCAAAATTGCGTTTTTATCAGTAATAAAATATTACGTTATTTCTTGTTTATTTTATGAAATTTTAAGAATCATGAAAATAATCGACAAATTTATTAGCATTAAAAATTACAAACTAAACAAGTAAAAGCAGCAATAATTTACGATCAATCATGCAGATTTTTGTATGAAGTAAAAACGCAAAAAAAATGAAAAATAGACAAAATACGGAAGATCAAATTTTAAATGTGCTTAAAGATTATGAATCAGTAAAAAGTGGTTCGGAGCTGTTTGCTAAATATGGTGTATCAGGGACAAATATTTTTGAACTGAAGAAAAAATATAAGGACTTAGGGACAGATATCTTGAAAGAGTTTATAGATCTACATGACGAAAATTATAGGTTGAAAACGATGTATGCTGATTTAAGTTTGCAATATCGTAAACTGAAAGATGTATTAAAAGAGGATTTCTAAATGAAATATCCGATAAGTAGTATCTGTCGGGAAAAAGTGTTCAATAAAGTAGGTGTAAACAGGGTGTTATTATTAATCAGCTATAATCTAAACATAATTTCAGGGATACTTTATTGTGTTTTAAGGTATCCCTGAGATTTAAAATCTTTTAATTGCCACAACAACCTGTTGCGCAACTTGAGTCTTGTGTGATGTTATCAGCGACTTTATAACCCGCTTTTTCAATCGTTTCAATTACCTCCTTTTTTTCATTGTCATCTTCATAGTTGATGAACAACTTGCCACTTTCAATTTTTTCGATTGTAATGCCTGCGATACCTTGCACAGCACTGTTCACTCTTGTTTGGCAATGAGCACTCTGCATGTCTGGTATACTCAATTCTATTTTTTTCATTTTTAACTAATTTTGATATAGCAAATTACCGGATAGTTATTGAATCCTATATTACACTTTTTCCTATTTGATTTGCGATATTTACTGATGGAATGGTGTATTGTGTCGAAGTCGAGACTGTTCTCTGTAATTGATGAAGGTGGTTCAATAGAAAAGGCGGCCCTTAATGATGGAACCGCCGATTTAAATATTGTGCTTTTTATTTAAAGTCGAAATTATAGTTACTGTTTTTTTGCAATAGGTGTGTAGCCGGGAAGATTCGTTACTCTTATCGTATCGATCCCTTCCAAAGACCATGTAATAGGAAGCATGGTCATATAGCCGCATTTCGGACATTGGTCTCCTTCTATACCGATCATCTCCTTATGTGATGGACAACCTGTAATAAAATTACCATTTTTATCAAGTGCGTGACCGAGTTCATTTTCGTACTTGTTTACTCTTTTTGTTGCCCCATTATTCTGAGCAACTTCCGTATGATTGGGAGTATCTCCATCTTGATGATCATGTCCTTTTTTTGCACTTGTGTTATCGCTGGCACAAGCTGATAAAAATGCAATTGCCAAGGTCAGTATCGCTATTATAAATTTGTTTATTTTCATATTGTTACGATTAATAGTTTATCATCTTCTAGCTCTTATTGGGTTATTTTTTCCATTTTAACCGCAAGCTATTGCTTACCACACTTACACTGCTTAGGGCCATTGCTGCTCCAGCAAACATGGGATTGAGCAAGAAACCATTGATCGGAAAAAGAATTCCTGCAGCAATGGGAATGCCGATAAGATTATAGATAAATGCCCAGAACAGGTTTTGCTTAATTGTTGCTACAGTCTGTTTCGAAAGACGTATAGCCTGTGAGATTTTTGACAAGTCGGATGAAATAATAGTCATTTTGGCGACATCCATTGCTATATCACTTCCCTTACCCATGGCAATACTGACATCTGCCGTAGCTAGTGCGGTACTGTCATTAATACCATCGCCTACCATTGCTACTGTTTTACCTTCTTGTTGTAGTTTTTTTACAAAATCAGCTTTATGTTGCGGTAGTACTTCGGCCTTGTAGTTCGCTATACCGGTCTGCTGTGCGATGGCTTTTGCGGTTGCTTCATTATCTCCTGTGAGCATATACAATTCGATACCCATCCGTTGCAATTGTTTAATAGCTGCAATAGAGGTTTCTTTAATTTTATCTGAGATTGCTAACACTGCCAATGCTTGTGTACTATCTGCAAACCAGATGACCGTTTTAGATTGTTCACTCCATTTATCGGCCTGAAGCCGCAGTTCATCTGCAATTATGATGTTGTTTTCAAGGAGTAATTTTCTATTACCTGCCCAATAATTTTCATTATTGTAACCTGCTTTTGCACCTTTGCCTGTTATACTTTCAAATGTGCTTAGTGAAACGGGAGCTGTACCTGCCATATGTTTAACGACTGCTTCAGCTAAAGGGTGTTCAGACTGTTTTTCTAAACTGAATAAAATCTGCTTTACTGTTTCATCCTCATTTAACCATTTGATACCGGTAACCTGTGGTTTTCCTTCAGTGATGGTTCCAGTTTTATCTAAAACAATCGCATTTACTTTTTTTGCTAATTCAAGACTTTCAGCATCTTTAATCAAAATTCCATTTTCTGCTCCCTTACCAACACCGACCATAATTGCGGTAGGTGTAGCTAATCCCAAAGCACATGGACATGCAATCACTAATACTGTTACTGCAGCCAGAAGACCCTGTACTAAACCGCTTTCTCCACCTAATACAATCCATAACACAAAAGTGATAAGCGCAATGCCAATAACTACGGGAACGAAGATACCTGCGATTTTATCGACAAGTTTTTGTACAGGAGCTTTGCTTCCTTGTGCATCCTGAACCATTCTGATGATTTGAGCAAGCATTGTTTCCTTACCAACTTTGACCGCGGTAAATTGGAAACTTCCCTTCTGATTGATGGTTCCTGCAAATACTTTCTCATTTTCGATTTTCAACACAGGAACAGGTTCTCCACTTAGCATGCTTTCATCCACATACGAATTACCTGATTTTACTATACCGTCTACAGCAATTTTTTCTCCCGGCTTTACTAATATAACATCGCCTGCATTTACATCTTCAATTGCTGTTTGTTTCTCAGTACCGTCAGATTGTATCACCATCACTGTTTTAGGTTGTAATCCCATCAGTTTTTTTATAGCCGACGAGGTGTTTCCTTTCGCTTTTTCTTCAAGTAGTTTTCCTAAGAGAATAAATGCGATGACCACGGCAGCAGCTTCAAAGTAAACGTGTGCGTGTAATCCTCTTGCATGCCAGAAGTCGGGTGCAATCATATTGAATACACTGAATATATAGGCTATACCTGTGCTTAAGGCTACTAGGGTGTCCATATTGGCCGAACGGTGTTTTGCTTGTTTCCATGCATTGATATAAAAATCTTTACCTAACCATAGGACAACTGGTGTGGCAAAAAACCACATGATTTCATTGCCATAGGGCATATCCATAAAAAACATACCGATAGTCACTACAGGAAGTGAAAGTAGGATCGCCCAAATGGTTTTATTTTTTAGTGTACGGAATTTCTTTTCATGTATTGCCTCTAACGTCTCCTGTTCTTTGGCTTCGTCTTCAATGAGTAAATCGAATCCGATGGACTGCACTGCTTTTTGGAGCGCTAATGGGTTGGTCATATTGGGAAGATACTCTACGGATAGTCTTGCTGTAGCAAAATTGACAGCTGCATTGACGACGCCGTCAGCATATTTAACACCGCTTTCTGCACTGATGGCACAAGACGCACAGGTCATATTAAGGACAGGAAAGGATTGTTTTACAGTAGTAACGCCATAACCTAAATCCTGGATGGCTTTAACAGCCGCCGTCACGGTATCGGTATCATTGACCGTTATCGTTGCACGGCGATTGTTTAGCTCTACTTTGTGGCTTTCAATACCTTTGACCTGTGCTAATCCTTTATCTATAATCAAAGCACAATGTTCGCTGTCTACATCTTCTAAAGGAAGGAATATTGGTTGCCTATTATTCGTTGCCATATTTTGTATCTTTTATTTTATGATACAAAGTTGAGAACAATTAAGGTTTTGGGTATTGCACTTTAATGGAAAAGAGTTGTAAGATTTACACCTCGTCCAACGGTGTTCTTTTGTCTTCTTTGATCTGCTTGAACTGACTTGGTGTAAGCCCTGTTACTTTTTTGAACTGGTTGCTTAAGTATGCAACACTGGAATAGTTAAGGCTGTCAGCAATTTCGCTTAAAGACAATTCGTCGTATCCTAACAGTTCTTTGACTTTTTCAATCTTTTGGGCAATAAAGTATTTTTCGATCGTCGTGCTTTCAACTTCTGAGAATAGGTTTGAAAGATAATTATAATCATGTTGTAACTTATTGCTCAAAATATCGGATAGGTTATTTTTTGTTTCACTGTCTTGGTAATGTACCAACTCAATAATAACGTTTTTGATACCCTCAATGATTTGACTTTTTTTATCGTCAATGACTTCAAATCCTCTTGCTAATAGATTTTCATTCAGCATTTTAATTTGATCGTCCGATAATTCTTGCTTCAAAGCCACTTTTCCAAGGGTCACATTTTCTGTCTGAATATCAAGTTTTTTTAATTCACTCTGTACCACCATGATACAGCGGTCGCATACCATGTTTTTTATATATAGTGTTGCCATATCTTTTCTTTATATGCTAAAATAATGTATGAAATCGAACAGGTAAATGTACAATTAATATTTATAGGTCATCAATTTTTTAAAAATTTGACGCTATTCCTAATTGCATATGCTTGTTGTTTATAAAGGATTAATGGGTATCATACTGCGACCCCTAATCGACATATGCATTGTTCGTTAAACTTCCTCTTTGATAAGAATCGGTTAGGGGTATTCTGTCTTTCTAGGATAAGTTTTTAGAGTTAGAGGAAGGTTTGCCGATATTTCTGAGGGCTGATTCCTATTAATTCTTTGAATAGGTTTGAAAAAGTCGGAATACTGTCGTAACCGATTCTGTAAACAATTTCACTAATATGCAGTGATTGATCTTCTAATAATTCTAATGCGAGCTGCATACGGCTTAATTTTATAAACTGAAAAATGGTTATATCTGTTTCTTTTTTAAATTGTCTTGACAATGTCCGCTCGGGAATATTTACGTGTTTGGATAAGGATGTTATTGTAATCTGTTCACTGATTGATTGCGTAATATATTCAACAACTTTTAGGAGTGACTCGGATTTTGGTGGTTGTGCATGAAGTTTTAGGGGGCTGACTAATATATATGATAACATTTTTTTTAAAGACGCTAACCCAACTTCTTTCATTTCTTTATCGGACCAATGTTGAACGCCAAAGGCTAGAAGATTATCAAGTAAGTTTGATGGAGAGAAAATAGCGATATTTCCCCAATGTGCAATAGGGTAGTGTTCCTTATTCAAATCAAGAAAGATCGTCTTGAGTTTTAAATTGGGCGATCTTGATATTAATTTATGTTTGATATGTGCGTCAACATAAGCGTAGTGGCGGGCAGGGATACAAAAACTTCCCTTTTCCGAGTAGAGATATACGGCGCTCATTTCGGGGGAGATCAGCTGTGCTTTTTCATGATCATGTATCTCGGTATTAAATTGACCAAAATACCGGATCTCAATATTTCCATCTTCAATAACTTTTGTACAATCTAGTGTTGATATATAAGCTTTTGGCATAATTAGATAAGTATTGCTCTATTTTCAAATATAACAAAATAAAATCTGTCTTTATTTTTGGGAAAAAGAAATAGGATGAATAAGAAAAAAATAGATATTTTCGATACAACTCTTCGCGATGGCGAGCAGGGACCTGGGTGCTTGCTGACTCTTCAATCAAAACTGGAAATAGCCGAACAGCTTGAATTTCTCGGTGTTGATATTATAGAAGCCGGTTTCCCTGTGAGTTCTCCTGCCGATTTTAAAGCCGTACAGGAAGTTTCAAAATTAATTAAAAATGCTAAAGTGTGCGCATTGGCAAGAGCTCGTGAACTGGATATTGACATTGCGGTTGATGCCCTCAAAAATGCAGTGTGCCCTCGTGTGCAACTTGGTATCGGGACTTCGGATATTCATATTAAAAATAAATTTAATAGTACCAGAGATGAAATTTTAGCCGTAGCATTTAAAATGGTGAGGTATGCGTCAAAAAAAATTGAAGAGGTGCAATTTTTTGCTGAGGATGCTGGTAGAGCTGATAATTTATTCTTAGCAAAAATGGTTGAAAATGTAATTGATGCGGGAGCAAAGGTTGTTAATTTACCAGATACAAATGGATTTTGCACACCATTTGAATATTATGAAAAGATAAAATTTGTGATTGACACTGTTCCGAATATTCATAAAGCTAAAATCTCTGTCCATTGCCATAATGATCTGGGAATGGCAACTGCAAATACGATCGCAGGTCTGCTGGCTGGCGCTAGCCAAGCGGAAGGCACTGTAAATGGTGTTGGTGAAAGAGCTGGAAATGCCGCTTTGGAGGAAATCATTATGACGCTTATGATCAAAGATCTGCCAGTGTATACGACTGTGAATCCGATCTATATTAGTAAGTTGAGTAAAATGGTCGAGAGGGCTATGTCGAATGATGTTCAGGCGAATAAGGCTATTGTTGGGAGAAATGCATTTGCGCATTCTTCGGGAATTCATCAAGATGGTGTACTGAAGGACAGAAGCAATTATGAAATAATCGATCCTGCGATGATCGGTTTCGAGTTACCGGATCTTATACTGACAGCCCGAAGCGGTAGAGCTGCATTGAAAAATAGGATGCAAACGCTAGATATACAATTTGTAGAAAAGGAATTTGAGTTGTATTATGACTGTTTTTTGCGGTTAGCGGATACTAAATCTATTGTAACTGATGCTGATCTAGTGGATTTATGTCGTGATATTAATAAGGGATAAGCTGACGCATTGAATTTCCTGATTCTTCATAGCATATGATAGGATCATTTTTTAACATATGTAAAATTTATAATCAATGCTTTTGGTCAATTTTGTACTCCGCATGATAGGTTGATTACAATAGATGTATAAAATTGAATTGATTATAAATGAGTAAGTATGGATCTTAAGAAGATATTAGTGGAAATTTATCCATTGCCTGAAGAATCGATTTCGAAGTTGCTGCTATTAATTCGAGAAGTTCATTTTCCAAAGGGGCATATTATTATTAAAGCTAATAAAATCGAAAAGTCGATATATTTTATCAAAAAGGGAATTGTTCGAGCTTATGCTGAGCATGAAGGTTTACAACGTACTTTTTGGTTCGGTGAGGAAGGTGAAACTATTCTTTCCATGAAAAGCTATGCTGAAAATGAAAGGAGTTATGAATTTATAGAATTAATGGAACCTTGTCAACTTTATGAACTTGAGATAAAAGCAGTAAAACATTTATTTAACGAAGATATTTACATTTCTAATTGGGGTCGAAAACTTGCTGAAAAGGAATTGATAAAAGTTGAAAATAAATTGATATCCCGGGAGATACAATCTGCAAAAGAAAGGTATGAGTTGTTGGTGAGTAAAAATCCGAGTTTATTGCGTCGGATACAATTGAAATATTTGGCCTCTTACCTGGGGATAACGCAAGTTACGCTAAGTAGGATCAGAAAAAAAAGTTAGGGCAATATTATTATAACGCATTTAATAATGAACGTTTTATTTGCTGCAAGGAGTAATTATAAAAGGGTTTTCATCCAATTGGCTGAAAACCTTTTTGTTATTTTAGTTCGGAGGTCTGGTACTGCTGGATTCATTAAGAAAGAACTTATTTGTATGTAGGTATTATTTAACATATGTAAATTTTTATCTGTTTTTGATTTATCAATTTTACACCCATATTAAATATGATTTGCTAAATAAACAAAATTCAGATATGGAAAAAACGATAGGATCGGTTAGGCAGTTTCTTGAAGCTAATTTTTTACATTTTAATGCGGCGAGTCTGGTTGACGCAGCGAAAGGTTATGAAGCTCATTTGGAGCAGGGGGGTAAAATGTTGGTTTCATTAGCCGGAGCAATGAGTACTGCTGAGCTGGGAATTTCATTGGCAGAAATGATTCGACAGGATAAAATCGCGATCATAAGCTGTACGGGTGCTAACCTCGAGGAAGATATTATGAATTTGGTTGCACACTCGCATTATAAAAGAATTCCAAATTATAGGGACTTAACTCCTCAAGATGAGTTAGATCTTCTTAAAAGTAAATATAACCGCGTGACGGATACTTGTATACCGGAAGAGGAGGCATTCCGGAAAATACAGGTTCATATTGAGAAAATCTGGAAAGATGCTGAGCAAGCTGGTGAAAGATTTTTTCCGCATGAGTATATGTATAAACTTTTATTAAGTGGTGTTCTTAAGGATGTATATGAAATTGATCCTAAAAACTCCTGGATGCTTGCCGCAGCGGAAAAGAATCTACCGATTGTGGTCCCAGGATGGGAGGATTCGACTATGGGAAATATCTTTGCTTCCTATGTTATAAAAAATGAATTAAAATCATCAACGGTTAAGAGCGGTATTGAATATATGGTCTGGTTAGCTGACTACTATGCGAAGCATGCTATTGATCAAGGTATCGGTTTCTTTCAAATTGGAGGTGGAATTGCGGGCGACTTTGCGATGTGTGTAGCGCCAATGCTGGAGCAGGATCTTGAAATGGAAAATATTAAAAAGTGGCGATATTATTGTCAGATCACAGATTCAACTACTTCGTTTGGTTCGTATTCCGGATGTATCCCGAATGAAAAAATAACCTGGGGTAAACTGGACGTGGATACTCCTAGTTATGTTATTGAGTCCGATGCAACAATAGTTGCTCCTTTGATCTTTGCCTATCTTTTAAATCGATAACATATTTCTTCATTATGGTGTGCATCTCGTGATGCACACCATAAATCTAAAATTTTTAATAATTGAATAATGCATGATATCAAAAATCTGAGATGGTTCTGTTTGTTTCTTTTCACACTGTTTGTGTCTGTATCAAAGGGGAATGCTTCGGATGCAAAGAGTTCTCAAAAGGAAAATATAGATCGCTTCATACAGCACCATCTGGAGGATGACTATTATTTTTCGTTGTTTAAAGACGAAGAGAATAACCTCACTTATGGATTTCCTTTGCCAGTGATATTAATAGATGAGGGTATTAACATATTTTCATCATCTAGGTTTATCCATACGGATGGTCCTGTCAAGATCGGGGATAAGTTTTATCGTATAGATCATAATAAAATTTATCGAACTGATGGGAATGGCGATAAGCTAGTTGAAGCTAATAAATTTGTAAAACCGATCGATTTGTCTATGACAAAAAATGTTGTTGGTTTGATTTTGACTGCTGGTTTAATGTTTTTTATGTTTATAGCATTGGCAAGATCATACCGGAAAAATAAGTTGCCACAGGGATTTGGACGAGTGTTAGAGCCTCTTATTATCTATGTGCGCGATGAAATGGCTAAGCCTAATATCGGCTCTAGATATCAGGAGTTTTTGCCTTATCTTCTTTCTGTTTTCTTTTTAATATGGATTTTAAATCTGATTGGGTTAACTCCTTTAGGTTTTAATGTTACTGGAAATATTACGGTGACATTATGTTTGGCTTTATTTACTTTAATCATTACCAATATGAAGGCATCTAGGAGTTATTGGAAGCATATTTTCTGGATGCCAGGTGTTCCAATTCCTTTTCGTATCGCATTGATGCCGATTGAGGTTATCGGAATTTTTACCAAAGCTTTCTCCTTAATGATCCGACTGTTCGCCAATAATGTAGCTGGTCACACTGTTATTATGGGGCTTATTGCAATTATTTACTTATTGAATAATCAATTGACATTGGGGGGAAGTATTGTTGTTTCACTTTTACTGACGTCCTTTTTGTTTATTATCAAGTTATTGGCGGCATTTTTACAAGCTTATATCTTTACAATGCTTTCCTCTCTTTTTATTGGACTGGCGGTGCAAGAGGATGAGCATCATTAATTCTTGACGGGGGCTAACTTCAGCTTAGACATATTTTTTTTCCTAACAACTTCGTACCGCTCATAACAAAGGAGCGGTACGAAGTTGTTTTTAATAAGGACAGGTTTACATCAGTCCAAATTTCAATCCGATAAAAAAAGTTCTTGGTCGACTAGGACCATAAATATAATTACTGTCTCTATTTTTACCGATATCAAAATCTTTCTGATATTGATTGAACATATTCTGAATACCGATATTGAATTGAAGATCCTGCTTAATTTGTTTTAAGGTAAATCGATAGGATAATTTGATGTTATTTTCTAAAAATGTGGGTGAGGTGTTAAGGACATCCTGATCAATGCCTGGGGCACCTGCAAAATGAGGTACTTTCATCGGACCAGTCAAAACTCCTGATAAAACGGCATTGAAGCGATTCTGGGGCCAAAAACTGAGTGTATAATAACCGTAAAGATCGGGCGAACGCAGATATTTTCTTGTTCCTGAAATAGTAGAAGACCAAGATACAGCTTCATCATAGGTTGATTTTTGGAATGTTAAACCCGTCTCAAGCTGTATTTTCTGATCATAATTGAATCTTCCTTCAGCTGTGATTCCTCTTACGGATGAGCTGGATCCATTTTTTCGTAAGAGTTGCTGATTGTTATTTTGATCGGTACCGATTTCTTCTAAAACAAAAGTATTATACAGTCGTGTGAAAAAGCCATCTACCGTGAAACCGTAGATAAAATGTTCGCTTGCTCTATTGAAATCTAATGAAACGTTAAAGCTATTGGACGTTTCTGCGATCAAGTTGTCATCTGTTCTAATGACGGAAACTCCACCTCCGGCAAAAGCCATATGCATGTCGGTTTCTAATGCTTGCGGTGCTTTAAACCCTCTCGCATAGGATGTGCGAAGCTGGGTTTCAGTACCAAGTTTATATAATGCACTTAACCTAGGGGTCAGTACAAGTTTATCTATACGATTGGATTTATTTAACCGTAGTCCTGATAGCACGGTTAATTTTCGGGTTACTTCCCAGTCACTTTGTAAAAAAGCACCTAATAGATTTACATGCTGATCAATGAGATAATCATATGCCTTAATTTCATCGAAAGTATATTCATATTGATTTTCAATTCCGCTGGTGAAGGTGTTTTTTCCATTCAGAAAATCAGAGCTGATGTAGTTGTATTGGACTCCGCTTTGAATGGAGTAATTTTTTGTATGGCCCCAGGCATCGATTTGATCTATGCCTGTATAATGTGTTCTTTTTGTATTTTGAGCAGCGCCATAAACGCTAAATGAGCTTTCTTTATCTTTTGCCTGATGTTCATAATTGAAACCTCCTACTAAGATATTATGTAACCGATATTCGGACTGGTCGGCTTTGTCGGCTTGCAGATCCAATTTATTTCCACCTTTTCTTTCTTCGTTGATACTCCAACCATTTATTTCTAGTTTATCCTGAGGAGATAACTTAAAAAATGAATTGAAACCAAAGGAGTTGTTTTGTAACATAGGCATTTCGGAAAAACCATCGCCATTTGCATCGTAAGAATTACGGTTGCGGTGAGATGCAAAGAAAGAAACTCCCGCATTTTGCTCTTCATTGACTGCTGTTAGATTGGCATTTAAAAAATGATCCCAGGTTTTGTTGCCCATTAATGAACTGTTATTTGAAAGTGTAAAGGAGCTTTTTTGGGCTTGCTTGGTCAGAATATTGACTGTTCCGGCTATAGCTGATGAACCATATAAGACTGATCCGCCCCCCCTGACAATTTCAACACGATCAATCATGTTGGCAGGTATCTGTTCTAATCCATATAAACTCATCAATGAACTAAATACGGGCCGACTATTAATTAAAACCTGTGAATAAGAACCTCCTAATCCATTCATCCGCAATTGAGAGTAATTGCAGGTCTGACAGTCTGTTTCCATCCGTAAACCGGGCTGAAAACATAATCCGTCGGCTAAGGTGTTGGATTGTGTAATATTGAATGTTCTACTATCTAGGATATTGACTGCTACAGGACTTTCAGACCTTTTACGCGCCGTGCGGGTACCGGTTACAACGACACTATTTAAGCGATTGCTGATCGAGGTCAATGCTACATCTCTTACTTGAAGTTTTGTATCTGCTATTGTTAACGTTAAAAGCTTTGTCGCAAAACCAATGAAACTTACTTTGATCTGATGCGAACCTACAGGGATATTTTGCAATTCATAATTTCCTGTGCTGTCTGCTTTTGTGGCAAGACCTAATAGGGGAATGCTTACTGTGGCCCATTCAATAGGTTCTCCTTCGCTATCTGTTATTTTACCTTTTAGACGTGCAGTTTGGGCAGAAAGAGTCAAACTCATCAAAATGAGTACTCCTGTTATTAAAAAAATGTTAATGTTCATTGTGTAAATATTATTTGTTAGTCATGCAAATCTATAAAGTTTGCATGAACTAACAAATTATTTATAACAATATTGTTAGATTGTGCTAATAATTAGTAATTTTGTTATAATGATATCACAGACTGAAGAAAATTATCTGAAAGCATTATTTGCTTTGACGAGTACAAAAGGTGAAGCCAGCGTAAATGAATTAAGTAAACTGCTGGATATAAAAATGCCTACCGTTAATGGTATGATGAAACGCCTCAGTGAAAAGGATTTTGTTATTTATGAGAGTTATAAACCTTTGAAACTTACGGAAAAGGGTAAGAAAGAGGCATCATTGATTATTCGGAAGCATCGTCTTACGGAAATGTATCTTGTGGAGAAAATGGGTTTTGGCTGGGAAGAGGTACATAATATTGCGGAACAAATTGAACATATAAAATCTCCGGCATTTTTTGAGAAAATGGATGAAATTTTAG
This sequence comes from Sphingobacterium kitahiroshimense, assembly GCF_025961315.1. Lineage (NCBI taxonomy): Bacteria > Pseudomonadati > Bacteroidota > Sphingobacteriia > Sphingobacteriales > Sphingobacteriaceae > Sphingobacterium > Sphingobacterium kitahiroshimense. The sequence continues at coordinate 5,332,751 of NZ_JAOQNK010000001.1, forward strand.
GTTTTCCTGAAGTGGATCCTCATGGTTCTCCCATACCAGATGTAAATGGTAAATTAAAATTAAAAGAGTTTATTAAATTGAGCGATTGTAAAAGTGGTGATGTCGTAAAATTTATGGCTGTTAGACCTTCTTCGGAAGAATTGCTTAAATTTTTAAATAGCCGTCAATTGATTCTTGGGGCTGTGATTACGATAAAATCTGTTGAATTATTTGATAAGAGCATGTCTGTTAGTTACTCGGGTGATGGAACCGAGGTTTTAAGTAGTATGGTATGTGAAAAATTGCTCGTAGAACATATCAGTAAATAGGATGGTCTTTTTGCTAATGCCAGCAATTAGTAGTTTTAGAAATTGTAATTTTAAGTTTCTAATACTATTTTGAAGCTTAAAATGCTTTGATCTTTTAGGATTACTTGTAACATTTTGAGTACCAAAACTCAATTTTAGAACAGCTCAATGAGTTGTTTTTTTATAATCAAACGTTTGACTAGATTGTCTAGGGACTTTCGGATAATTATCATCCGTTTCTGGAGAATCTGGTGTAAAAATTGCCTTTAATGTATATTATTATATATTTGAAATACAATGGAAGGAGGGGCTTATTGTTATCGTTTTTATGTGCGTCGATAATTAAGATCTGCTCGTTTTGTCATATTTCAAACCAATAATTATGTACCTAAGATATCAATTGTTATCATTTATTCTTTTTGTTTGCATGTACTCATTTGCTGTGCAAAAAACTGAAAGTTATCCTCGAAAATCTAATCAGAACTTGGCATTGCGTCTAGATGGCCATGATAATGATGTAAGAACGGGGATGGGTGTTTTACGGAATGAATGGACGATAGAAGCATGGATAAAAGGTGATGATCGTATATGGAAAGAATATGAAGCTATTTTTGGTGGAGGTGAGTATAGCGATCTAAATAGTTGTGATAATATGCCGTTAGTGGTTAAAAATGGTTATTTGCATAGTAATGGCGCAGGGATTATTGCTCCAGAGAAATTGGATGATAATTGGCATCATGTAGCGGTTTCCTGTAATGGGATGTCTACCTTTTTATACTTAGATGGTAAAGAAGTGGCTCGTAAAGATACAGTTGTTGCCATATTGCCGGGCGCAATCGGTCTTAACGAGAAAAAACAAAGTTTTGGCGGATTGATTGATGAGGTTAGAATATGGTCAAAAGCTGTTTCTATCAACGTAATCAAAAAGTGGAAAAATAAATCTGTTGAAAGATCGCACCCCCAGTTTTCGACCCTTGTAGGCTATTATACATTTGATGATTTTAAAGATGTGGTATCGGTAAACTGGGTAGGAAAGGGACATCTATCTTATCACTTGAGAAATGGGCGCAGTGACTATTATGGTGAGCTTCCTATGGCATATACGGTAGAAAATACCAATGTTTCTTTTCAAAATTTTAATAAGAAACAGCAATTGTTTAATGCGGTCGTCGTACAGAATGAATGGGATTTAGAGCAAGGTACTGTAGATGGCCAGCTATTAAAATTGAGGATCGTGGTACAGGGGGATCAAAAAGCGCTTAGCTTGGACGAAATTAATCTTGATCTCACGCAAAACTCTTCCTTGAAGGATTTCAATGAAATAAAATTGTTTTATACGGGACAGTATCCTAAATCGAATATTAAACAGCCTATTTTTGATGGTACACAGCATCTCGAAGGGAAGATGATTTTTAGGAATAAGGATGTAAAGGATAAATTTTACTTAAAACCAGGTGTTAATTATTTTCTCGTCAGTGCTGCTGTTCAAGATAAAGCGGAAGTCGGGCATCAACTGGGTGCGCTCATTACTCATTTCGTTTTGTCTGGAAAAAAATATAAACCTGAGATCGAGGAATCAAAGGTGAAACAGTTTGTTACTCCTAAAGACAAGAATAATTTTGTTAAAGTGCTACAATGGAATATCTGGCATGGTGGAGTGCATTTGGGTAAAGATAAAGGCCGAGAACGCATTATTGATTTGATCCAAACTTCTAATGCGGATATTATTACCATGCAGGAAGGGTATGGTGCACAGGATACGATCGCAAAAACTTTGGGATTTTATTTACAAACCAAATCTTCAAAGGACAATCTGGCATTGTTCAGTAGATATCCTATCAAGAAGATCCAATCAAGTGAACCGTTTAAATCTAATCCTGCAACGATCAAACTACCTAATGGACGTGATATTATAGTGAATGGCTGCTGGCTTAGATATGCGTATCGACCTGAATATACAAGTGGTTATCAAAACTTTGGTATGGAACCTAAAACCTGGGTTGCAGAAGACGCTATACTTTCTTTGGTGGATGTGAGAAATTTATTAGAAAAGGATGTTGATCCTTATGTTGAATCTGTAGATCAACCTATTATAATAGGCGGAGATTTCAATTCTTATAGTCACCTGGACTGGACAGAGAAAACTAAAGATCTGCATTTTGGTTATGGTGCTGTACCATTTCCGACATCGAAGTTTATGATAGAAAACGGTTTTAAGGATTCTTTTCGTGAAATTAATCCTGACGAATTAGGTAATCAGGGCGGAACTTTTGCACCTATATATGGTCAAATGCCTGATGCCAGAATAGATTTTATTTACTATAAGGGGGCTATTCAGGCGATCTCATCAAAAATCATTAGGACAAGTCCGGAAATTGATGACGTTTGGGCTTCTGATCATGCTGCTGTGATGACGATTTTTGAAACTACGTTAGGTAAAAATATTAATAAATAGATCTCGATCGTACTTTCATGAAGAATTAAAGTTATTAGCAATTGTTTATTTGATCTATACTTTACTAATTGTTCTGAAACCAAAATTCGGGAACAGTGTATCGCGCAAAAAAGTAAAAGTTTTTGAAAAAAAATAATCAATCTGCGATTTGATTTTCTCAAGGTATCTCCAGTAGTACCAGAATTGGATCTACTACTGGAGATTTTAATTTATTGCTTTTCTAGAACCTATTTTTGATTATTAGTACCAATATTATTATTGATACTGTATAATACAAGTTGTGTATTATCACTCGTGCTACTTCCGGGATTGTCGATGATGTATCCTTTGCTGAGAATGGTTTTAATGTAAACTGTATTATTGCTTTCCAGAAAATTGATGGTCCATTGTTGATTTTGGTTTGTCGAATTGGTATATTGAATTAATCCTGTGTTGATGTCATCTATACTTCCTGGAATATCGATAGATTTGGAACTAGCAACGTTTACTAAAGCATACCCAGCGCTTCCGGCAACGATTTTCCATTTTTGTGAATCACTTATGCTATTGCTATACTGTACGATCTGAGCTGCATTAGCGGTACTATTATCGCGAACAGTGAGGTATTTACCGCTGCTTACATTTTTTATTTTGTAGGTATCATTCGCACTGAAAATGGTGAGCGGAATTAATTTTGAGGCTGCTTGTTGATTAAAAATATCTGTTAATGTTATGCGGACTGTATAATTTCCTGATGTTAAACTGCTTGATAACGTGTCCACTCTTTTTTCGGGTTTAATTTTCTCCTGCGTTTGTATTACAGACCCTGAAGCATTTAAAAGCTCAAGTTTATAACTAAGCTGCGGTGATTTGTTTTCATTTATTCCCCAGGATACAATCAGCTTGTTGTTGTGGTAACGTGCAGTACTATAGCTGTTTTCTATGGTCGTTAATTCCGGTGCATTACCTTGACCTGCCTGTTCTGGTAAATTTAGTACCCGCCCTGTACCAAAGGCTGGATCTGGCGTGGTGGAACCGCCGTGTTCCATGAAATATGCGTCTTCTGTACTGTTGTATCCGACATTAAAGGCGCGATCAAATTGACCATTACGTACTGAATCATTGTCATTGGCAGAGAAATATCGGCTACTTGATTTTTCCCAAACGTTATTGATACTTAAATTCCAATTGTCTTTAAGAAATGCTTTACGGTGAAATCTACCATCATAATTTGGATTATCTCCGACCCAATTTTCTAAAAATGTTCCAGTACCTGACCCCAGATATCCTGCGCTTGCTTCACGGCCAATTGTAGAGGTATGCAACCATTTTCCTGTAGATAAATCTTGAACGAAATTGGCAATATATATTTTTCCATTTTCCTTCCAGGAACGAATGACCATATTATACCAAGTGTTGAGCGTCCAATTATAAGGATTTAATGTCTTTTGCCCATCGCCTTCACCACCAAATCGGCTGGCAATTGTTTTGCTATCGAGATAAGAGTAAAACGCTAAATTATTTGTTGCAGTATTTTTGTCCCACAGTGATGCGAGCATAATATTGGAAGTGCCATAGCGCAGGTCTGGTGTATCTTGAAGTCCCATATAACCGCCGTTATAATTTAGGACAGAAAAGTATTCCGTTTTTGCCGTATTTGTGATCTTTATTTTGCTCATTTTCAATATTGCATCAGAAGTGAAATTGTAAACAAGATGTTGTGAAGGAGCTGCATTACTACCTGTCAATGTGAGGTTAAGTAAATCTTTGTCACTCTGTGAGATTAGATTTGAAGGCTTTTCTAATCCCGATTTTACAATTTCCTTTGAACACGCTATTGTGCTCAATGCAGCGAGAAATACGCTGTGAATCATTAATTTTCTCATAAAAGGATCTGTTTATAATGGGTTATTATTGCGTATTCTTGACGCAATGGTATTAAGGTAGGAAGTTTTCTTTGTATAATTAGCAGCTGATTTTAATGAAATCGATTGCGCAATTTTTAGTGTAATAAAAGAATGTGGGACAGATAGTGAGTTGTTTAAGATGTTGATTTTCAGTTTTATTCGGAACGCTGTTTAAATGATTAAAAAAAAATCATCAGTTTTTTGTTTAGACAAACAAACTTATGCTCGGTTACTATTGTTATATTATTAAGTTGCTAAATATTAAAAACATTAAAATAACATATATTATGGGAAATTTATTATATATAATCGCAGTCATTTTAGTCATTATCTGGGCGATCAGTTTTTTAGGAGGTTTCTACAGTGGCGGTATCATCCACGCTTTATTAGTCATTGCAATAATTGTTGTATTGTTGCGCGTTATTAGAGGAAATGCATAAACTTTAACTTACTGATAAACATTCAGGATATTTCAAGAGGGTAGGTTGAAAAGAGACTTTTTAAAAGTCTCTTTTTTATTATACAGGATCTGAATAAGTTGCAAATGCGTAATCTAATTCCTACTTTTTTGATCTGGAATAAGCAGATGGACTGACGCCTTTGCTATTTTTATAGAAATGAGAGAAATGACTTTCGTCGTTGAATCCAAATTCGTCAGCAATCTGTCTGAAAGTAAAAAGTCCTGACGCTAATCGTTTATCGATCAATGTTATTTTATATGCTGTTAGATAGTCGCGATAACCCATGTCGAAGTTTCTTTTAAAATAGGTGCTGAAGTAAGTAGGTGCAATATTAAAGTGGGCTGCAATTTGTTTAATTTGTATTTGCTTTGGTTCATAAATATGTTGGTGAATATAAGAAACAAGAAGTTCCTTTGCCGGGAAATTATTTATTCCAAATAATAACATTTTTGTCATCGTTTCTATGATTATCCCGAATATGGAAAGAATCTGATGGAAAACAAGTGGAGATGTGGAAAGTGATCCAACACTATTATAAAGTAAGATATTATCTATTGTATTCCTTAATATTTTCCTTATCTCTGGATTGAATTCTAGTTTTATTTCTTTCAATATTTTATTATTCATGATCGCAATAGGCTTATTTAGTGTTTGATTCTGTTGCGTCCAATGATTGCTATTACTGAAATAATCGTCAGTGAATTTGATTGCTATTACCCTTGTCCTTTTTTCAATTTTGAAATTATGTTCATCTTCAGGTGATATTACAAAGAGATCTCCTGCGTTATAGGCTAAGCTGTTGTTGTTGATCTCATGAATTCCCGACCCTTTATAAATATATACCAGCTCATAGTAGTTCTGTCCATGAACGGTTAGGTGGAAGTTGGATTCCTCAAAGTCAAATAACTTCAACGCATCAAATTGCTTGAGTTTGGTCATATGCGAGGCTGATTTATGTAATACTTCTCTTTGTTAAACTTCGTGATACATCTTTTCCAATACTCAAAAATTGTTCTAAATACCGTTGATTACCATAATTATTATAACTTCTTTATTTTTTGTTTAAAACAAATATACATACTAATGTTGTTTTTATACATGCGATAGGGATAAACAGGGTGATAATTTTGCTGTCATAAATTAGCAAATTTTCACATGGATAATTTTGTAATGATCGCTTTCTGTATTAGTGCAGGAATGATCTTTCAGCATGCCAAATTCATGCCTCATGATGCACATAGAGGTATTAATATCTGGATATTGTATCTAGCTTTACCAGCTGTATCATTTAAGTATATTCCACATATCACATGGAGTAATCAGATGGTTTTTCCTGCAATCTCTCCCATTATTGTCTGGGCAGGAAGTTGGATATTTATGGAATTCTACTGTCGTTATAAAAAGTATGGGCAACGTACCCGCAGTACTTTAGAATTATCTAGCGGTTATAGTAATACTTCTTTTATTGGATTTCCCTTAATTACGGCCTATTTTGGAGAACATGATCTGAGTATTGCTATTATTTGTGATCAGGTGATGTTTGTTCTTTTGTCTACTCTTGGAATTATTGCGGCAGTTAAAGGAAATCCTTCCGATACAGGGGGAGTTAAAGTTTCTTTATTAATTAAACGCTTATTTACTTTTCCTCCTTTTATCGGTTGTGTTAGCGCTCTTTTTTTGTCCAAATTTATCGATTTGCAGGTAGCTGAACCATTTATCAATAAATTAACAGCTACTGTTGGTCCGCTTGCTTTGTTTTCTGTAGGTCTACAGCTCAAGTTTAAAGGGTGGAAACAGCAAATTTCACAACTTTCAATGGCGATGTTATATAAACTGGTGATTGCACCTGGTTTGGTACTGTGTATTGCGATTATTATGGGTATTAAAGGGGATATCGCCCGCATCAGTATATTTGAAGCCGCTATGCCAACATTAATTACCTCGGGCATTATTGCAGAGCAGTTTCGGTTAAATGCCCGGTTGGTGAATCTGATCATAGGGATCAGTATTTTAGTAGGGTTTGTAACGACTGCATGTTGGAATGGAATAATGGATTATCTCATGATTTAATAAGTTTTAATTTTCAACCTTAATGTATGACAATTCTTAAAGTTTAGATTTCAGTTTTGTTTTTGAATTCATTTGTTTCTCTATTTTTCAGTTCCGCTGTAATTTCCTTTAGCTTTTTGAAAAGAATGATTGCGATCGTTGATAGTGAAAAAGGTATCGCTAAAAGGGCACTGAACTTTTTGGTTATGGAAATATAAATCCCCATTGCTAATAGCAATACCAACATTGAGGTTAACGTAATGGCTATGACTGCCGTTGTTTTTTTTGCTTGCAGCAATTCTTCATTGCTGTATTCACTGATTGGTTTTTTATTCATAAATAGGTTTCGTTTTAATAATTTAAATTTAATATCGCTATTTTTTTTGTCGATTTTTACTACAGTGAAAAGCAAAGGTTAGTTTAATTGTTTTTATCTGTTATTCATAAGTTTTAAACTTAATCTTTTTTTGACTTTGCAAATCGTTTTGCTAGGTAATTTCTAACAGGAATATCATATAATTTTAAACAGATATAAGCCAAAATAATACTTCCTATGACTACAGCTGCCGCGCCAGGTAAGGATTGCTCGAAAGTGAGTTTATTATTTTTTACCCAGGCATAGTAAAGATAAATAAAAGGATAATGTACAGTATATAATGGGTAAGAAATGTCTCCTAAGAATCGACATAATCGAGTTGTATATTTATCTGTGCTTTTGCCTGAAGCGCCTAGATAGACAAGAATAGGGAATATTACTACGCAACAAATGGTGTCATATAGCCCATTTATCCATAAGTGCTCTGCTCCACCTAGGCGGGGTAGGGCTAATAGGGTGACTATAGTGATACTGCATATCCAAAAGGCTCCCTTAATATTAGCGGGTCTGAAAATTCGGGAGAGCAATAAGCCGGCAGAGAAAGAAAATAGAACGCGTAAAAATCCTGCTGTAAATTCTATTTCAGTTAACGAGAAACCGGCACAAATGTCCCCATACGGTCCTGCAATGGCAAATGTTGCTAAACCACAACCTGCAATAAAAACTAATAATGCTAGAATCTTGGTTGAAAATTTTCGCATAATTAAGGCATAAAGAATATTTCCAATATATTCAAAGAATAATGACCAGCTCGGTCCGTTTAGCGGAAACATCTCACCTAGACCCCTAACTTCATGTCCCGGCATGGCCGGAATAAGTAATGCATTTAATAATGTTGCTCCAAGTAAAGCCATTACAGTTACGGATGATACATCCCATACTGAACATCCTTGAAAGTAAAACATAATTGCACCTATAACAGCTCCCATTACAACCATCGGGTGTAGCCGTATGATTCTGCGTCTGATAAAATCTTTTGTAGACATTTTTGACCAGCGATCATCATAAGCATAACCGATAACAAATCAAGATAAAATGAAGAAAAAATCAACAGCTAGGTAACCATGATTGATACGTTGATCCAAATGACTGGTCGCAAATGCTTCAAAAATGTGAAAACATACCACAGTAATTGCTGCTACACCCCGAAGTCCATCCAGTACGTTGTAATGTGGTTTATTAAGATCGTGTGTGAGCGAATTGGTTTGTGTGTTTAGCATGCAGACAAATTTGATTAGTAGTATATTTTTATTGAATAGCCAAAAGACCGTGAATATAGGAATTAATTACAGTTTTTGAAATAATTATGATCTTAAAAAATGGAAATTTCTTTCAATTTTCGTAATATTTTTGCTATTATTATAGTTATTAGATTCATTAGTTGTAATTTGCTCAATATTTATGCAATTATAATACCTTACAATGAAAAGGAAACTAAACCTATTATTTCTCTTTCCTATATTATTGGGATTTACCAATAATATTGAAAAGCCAGTACATCAAAAAGTAAAAAATGAAAATGTACATTATTCAACGACAGCTACATTACATGCTCAGGATAGCTTAAAAACTTTATCAGGAGCTCCGGCAGACCTGATTATGACCTCTTTTACAGCTGCGGATCTTACTCCTAGTCCAGCTTGTTTAGCTGTGGCGCCTACGGGTGAAGTTTACGTTGGGGTTGATATGATCGGATCTTTAGGAAAAGATATGGGTAAAGGGTTTATCCGCAGATTTGTTGACACGGACAACGACGGGAAAATGGATAAGCATACTGATTTTGCACGTGTTGATAATCCCCGTGGTATTTTTGTTTTAGGTGATCAAGTTTTCGTTTTGCATACGACGTTTGATGCATCGACTGGAAAAGCAACAGGAATGGATTTAGTTGTATTTGAAGATAAAAATCAAGATGGGGTTGCGGATGGGGTAGCTAAACCACTTATAGTGGGTCTAAGTAATACCAAATATATTCAAGAGCGTGGTACGGATCATGCTACTAATGGAATAAGGATGGGTATTGATGGTTGGATGTATATTGCAGTTGGTGATTTTGGATTTCATAATGCAACAGGTACAGATGGCAAGAAATTGACCATGCTGGGGGGAGGAATTTTACGTGTGCGTCCTGATGGAAAAGAAATGGAAATATATACACATGGATTACGTAATATCTATGATGTCGCTATTGATCCATATATGAATATCTTTACCCGTGATAATACCAATGATGGTGGCGGTTGGGACATTCGTTTTTCGCATCAGATTCAATCTGGAGAGTACGGCTATCCTTTGTTATTCCAAAATTTTACAGAAGAGATTATTCCTGCTTTGGCCATGTTAGGTGGTGGATCGGGTACAGGATCTTTATATATGGACGAGGATACTTGGCCTGAAAAATATAATAAGGTACCGATGATGGCGGATTGGGGCAGAAGTTTCTTATATATGCATCATGTTACACCAGATGGACCAAGTTTTACACAAAAAGAAGAAGAATTTATCCAATTGCCACAAATTACAGATTTAGATGTGGATGGTTCCGGCAGGTTATATCTAGCAGCTTGGGATGGAGCTGGTTACTCAGGTAACCCGGATAAAGGTTATGTTGCGCGCGTAGTACCAAAAGGATGGACATACAAAGCTTTTCCTAATACGAAGAAAGCATCTATTGGCGAGTTAACTAATCTTTTGAAATCGGGTAGTGCAACAACTAGGCTTTACGCGTCACAAGAACTTGTTTCCAGATCATCAGATGAAGCAACAGCAGCTGCTATTAGTATTGCTAAAGACAAGAGTTTAGGGCTCAGTGCTCGTGTTGCCGCAATATATACTTATGCACAGTTGGCAAAGGAAAAAGCAATTCCGGTTTTGGTTGAACTTACAAAGGAGGATCAGATCCGTGAATTTGCGTTACGTGCTTTGGCTGACCGTATGGGATCATTAGAGCAAGTGCCAATTGATCCATTCATTGATGGATTGAAAGATGCTTCCGTACGTGTACAAACGGCTTCAATGGTTGGTTTGGGTCGCTTGGGCCGAGTAGAAGCTGCTAATGCATTATTGCAGACAAAGGTGCCGGCATCTTTTGTTGCTCCCGCTAAAGGAGTGGAGGGGCCACACGATAAACCTAATGCCGCCATTATACCTGCACATCTAGCGGTTAAAGCGTTAGTTCGCTTAAATGCAGTTAATGCAAGTGTAGGTTTTTTGGGAACAGAAAATCCTGATCTAGCTTTATGGGCTATGCGTTATATGCACGATGCCAGAGCAGTTGATGGCTTAATCGCTGCTTATGGAAAATCAAAAGATCAAAAATTTAAAGATAAGATTCTAGTAACCTTAGCTCGCTTATATAAGAAAGAAGATGCTTATGATGCTTCGTGGTGGTGGGGAACTCGTCCTGATTCGCACGGGCCATACTATAAAGGAGTTGTTTGGGAATCTTCACCGGTCATTGAGAAATTCCTGAAGGCAGAGAGCGTAAAAGCTGGAGCGACGAAAAAACAATTTTTTTCGGATCTGAATGAGAAATTCCGTATGGAAATTGCTTCTTTTAATGTTGCTAAGAAAGAGGTTGCTGTAAAAGAAGTTAAGGAGAAAAAAGTTGATTTAGAAAAAATCAAAAACCAAAAAGGGCAAGTAGGAAAAACATCCATTGAGGATATTATGTTAGCATTAGCTAAAATAAAAGGTGATCCGGTAAAAGGAAAAGCGCTATTTACAAAACAAGGATGTTTTGCATGTCATAGTCTTAGTAAAAGTGAAACGATGAAAGGACCATTTATGGGACAAATTGGTGCAATCATGAATCGTGAACAAATTGCCGAATCAATTTTAAAACCAAATGCTTCAATTTCTCAAGGATTTGCAACAGTTTTGATCAGCACTAAAGACAAAAAGAGTTTTATGGGTTTTGTGACACAGGAAACTGCTGATAAAGTTGTATTGAGAGATATTGCTGGATCTGTTACGACAATCAAAAAAGCTAATATTGCAAAACGTACGGAAATGGGTAACTCGATGATGCCCGCTGGATTGGCAAATTCATTAACAGTTGAAGAATTTGCTTCACTAGTTGCGTTTCTAGCAAAACAAAAATAAGAAGTCTTAACATTTATATCATTAGAGGCCGTCAGCTACATTTAAGTTGGCGGCCTTTTTATGTTTCTTGTCAGCCTAATGATAAATTATTTATGGATATCTTTTGCTATAATAATCGAAAAGAAAATTGATCTTTGATTTGGACTTGACAAAATAATATAAAATAGATAATTTAACATATAGAAAAAGATTCATGATTTTTAACGGATCGTTTTTTTATAATTTGCTCGGGATTATAGTCTACAGCTACTTAGACTAATCGAGAAGAGTAAAAAACAAACAAACTTAAAGCCGTTCTGTGTTGTTATATAATAAAAATATGTTCGGTCAAAGACAGCTTATGAGTTGTACTTGTGGAACTATTTTGTTGAATAATATAATATATAACAGGTTTTTGAGGTTATATCATTGAGTATCATTTTTTTAATTAAATTGAGTATGGGAATACGTTTTTATGTCTGTATTTTTTTCGTGGTAAGCTCGATCACATGTTTTGGTCAAATCAATATTGATAAGATGCGCTCAGATTATGCTTTAGCTGTAAAAGATAAAAAGCTCTGTGAAACGAATCTTAAAATCTTAGATGAGGGAGCAAATACAGTAACCGAAAAAGGATATCTTGCCGCATATGAGATTCTTTGGGCAAAACATAAAAACAATCCATTTACCAAATTAAGCCAGTTTAAGAAGGGTAAAAACTTATTAGAATCTGTTATTGTCAAACAAAAAGACAATATCGATCTGCGTTTTATCCGTTGGTCTGTGCAAACCCATGCACCCTCATTTCTCAATTATAGTAAAGATCGAATAGATGATAAAGAGTTTTTGGTGCATAATCTAAAAAAACTACCGAGTCAGGAAGGAAAAAAAATAATTTATAAATATCTGAGCGAAGCCAACAGCTATCTTAAGGGAGATCATGCATTCTCAAAAGCTGAGCTTGCTGAACTTTCAAAATAGTAGCTTAATTTTATAAATGGTTCCGTATAGTTTGTAAGAAAGATTACTTACTATTTTAATTTCTTGTTTTTAGAACATACTTTAATAGTTATTGAATGTTTTAAAAATGAGATTTTTTTTTTGATTCTTACTTCTGCAATTACTTGTTTTTTATTTTTGAAATTAATTAAATGATCTGGACATGTAGTCTATCTAGGTATAGCTCTATAAAATTATTTCTATCCTTTTTGGTTTATATAAATAATTTTTTAAGAGATTAAGTTGAATTATAAAGGTTAAGCTGATCACCATACTTACTATATAGGAATGATTAATTTCCTATCCTAACAAATAGAAACCCCTGTAATCCGACAGAATATCGATTTCAATGTATTGCAATAAATTGTTTAAATAATTATCGTACTTATTCACTACAGCTGTAAGTACCCGAATTTATATAATTTACGAAAATTGAGAAGATTGAAGTCTAAAGTATTTGCATTATCAATGAAGTCTAGAATAATCTAATGCATCTTGTAATGATTAATGGGCAAGAACTAAGTGAAGTTTACTTAGTTCTTGCCCATTAAGTGCATTTATATTTACTGTAACTAATACATGGAAGTATTATACGTTAAATTATCCTCTGGTTAACCAACCACTTCTTCCCGCAGTTGCAATTGCATAAGGTGTGATCCAGAATAGTGAAAGTGCGTAAAAAATACTATATGTATATGCCCAGATTGCTTCCTTCTTATTATCACTTTTTGAAGCAAAAAAGAATGCTTGGACGCTTGAAAAAATCAATATACCGACAAAAGTAGCACTCAGAAACATTAGTGGATAATGAAATATTGTCCATAGCATTAATACAAGCAAAGGATAAGAAAGTAAGACTTTTTTCCACTGCATAAGCAATAAGATACGCGTACCCAATTTTTTACCTTCTCGGAAGTTGGTAAAAGCAAAACGGCTCATCATGATGTTTTCGCGTACATTACTTCTCTCCCAACGGATATACATTTTATATAGATTTTTGTATCGTACAGGAGTATCAGTATATACATAAGCATTGGACTGAAATAGTACGTGATATCCTTGTTTTAGAATCATATTTGTCATAGCACGATCTTCCCCAATATCTGATGGTTGATCCATAAAGGTCTGGTTAATCCAATCTTCAAGACAATTCATGACCGATTCTTTTCTGTATGCAGATAAGGCTCCAGGTGTACACATTACTGAACCTAATACACTTTGTGCAGAGCGTACAAATTCAAAACTAAATATAAAACTAACACTGAGCATACGTGGAATAATTGCTTTCTTATTGTTTAAAACACGTACATTTCCTGCAACTGCTCCACAATTCTCATTTTTTACAAAAGGAGAAACCATATTACGCAAAGTGTCTTTTTTTACAATAGAATCACTATCAACTGTAATAAATACATCGCCTTTTCCTAATTTGAATCCACGATATAATGCATGTCGTTTACCCATATTCTTAGGTTGCTTATAGATTTCCACACGGTCACCCAATTCTGCTTTGGCACGCTGTATCCAGGTAAACGTATCATCTTTACTTCCATCATCAATAGCAATTATCTGAAGTTTCTTTTCTGGGTAATCACTATTAGCGAGACTGTGTAAGGTATCATATACCAGATGACCTTCATTATATGCGGGTACTATAATGGTACATGAAGGCAGCTCCTCATTTGAAACCGAAGCTATCGGTTTATACTTCATATGTAAAACAATTAGATAAACTAAAAAGCTTACGCTAGTTAAAAGTAAAAAAATACCAAATCCAACAAGCAATGTTCCACCTATACTGTTTAATCGTTCAAATCTTAATGCTTCAAATTCTGTTTGAAGCATATACAAACCGAAAACCGATGTTAGTAAGATCAAAAATGTAAAGCCCCAAATGCTATATTCTTTGAGACCATATTGCATTGTTTTACGTAACAAATTATTTTTTTGTTGTTTCGATTCCAGCTCTTTTGAATTAAATACTGCTGGCTTGACTTGCATCTTAACCTCCGATGAGGGAGTGAGAACTTCTTCCATGTAATTCATATTCTTCTTTATTATGAGTGTGGGCTAATGCATTTGATTTTGCTATCAAATGATAAACTATCTTTTGTAATAAGAATATTACGATTGACTATTTACAAAACACATGCCCTAATAACCATTTAAAAAATATGTTAATTGCTGATTGTAACAAACTTGATATAATTATTGGTATCATAAACAACTGATTTATAGTGGTGTTATCGTCGTTTTTTGATGCTTTGGTATACTTGTTAAATATCTGTTAGATAATTAGATATTTAAGGTTTTTTAACATTTCGGACATGTTGTCCTATGTTATTTATTCTTTTTTGTTGTCACTTGAAGACAGTAAATAACCAAAATTATCTCATTGGCTGATGATTTACTGTTACCATCTGGAAAATTAAGCAACTAAATTTGTACAGAAGTTATGATAGGGTCTATGTTAAAATTTTGGCACTAATTATTCAATTAAGGTTGAATTTAATTTCTTGGAGTATATGCGTAAATCCAAATCTTGCTCGAAGGATGATAGATTATAAATAATTCAATTATACAATGATGAAGCTTAAATATTTTACCCTTGATTTTGTCTATCCGCTATAATAACGATTTGCTTATTAAAAGTAAGTATATCGACCTCCAGAGGTGTGATGTTGCTTTTAATATAGTGGAGAATTCTAATATCTAAAAATAATATGCTAATATTTTTAGATATAATAAATTATAGTTATATTAGTGCTATTAATATTAGTATACTTTATAGTTTGATTATGGAAAAGAAACCAGCTTGCTGTCCGCTTTGTGGTGCTCGCACAGAATGGATTACCGAATTTATGAATGCGTCTTATGTACAGATTCATACTTGCTTAGATATTCACTGCTGTTATGGATTTTTAGTAAAGGAATAATGAGCGGGTGTGAAAAATTGATATATTGAAAGGGTGTTTACTTCTTTTTTATGTATAAGTAGTGCTTAAAGGAGTTAGTCTTGCATGGCTAATTGGTCGTGAATTTGTTATACAGTTTACGAAATAAATTGCAGATCCCTAAGTCTGTGGAGAAAGGCTATTCAGAAAAAGATTCCGGTAAGGTGTAGTAATATCATGCGGGTAAGAATATTTATTCTTTTTCCCTGCTTATATGAGGGAAAAAGAATGTGTATAGTATGAGGTTTAATATGAAATCAACATATTGAGATGGGGTGTTATTTCATTGAAACAACTAGGCCTTTCTACCTCGTCTATAGGATTTTGCTTACTTTATTTTTCAGATTGCTTTTTAGGTTTTTTTACAAGGATGTATATTGAGAATGCAAAGACGGTGAAATAGACAGCTGCTAATGCGGGTTTCTCAAATGTAAAATTTTCAAAGTCGAACTGTTTAAATAGGGTCACTCCGAGTATAATAGCGATAATGCTAAATACAAATAATATTAATTTTCTGTTGTCCATATTTTTAATGTTTTATAAGTAAGTCGATTAGTGTTCCTATTGTTAATGCAATTGTTACAGAAGTTAATATTCCTAACACGAATGCGGCGAATGCTTTTAAATAATTTATAGTCTTCTTTTTGTCAAAGAAATGACCAATAGCCCAACTACAATAGGCAATACCAATCATACCTCCAAATTGCATTAAGTCAATTTGTATCAAACCATATAAGCAAGCAAAAAATGCATATATAAGCATCTCTATACCTGTAACAAAGCATAGTAATATTAAAATTTCAAAAAAATTATAGTCATATTTTTTGAAAAATATTTTAACCCAAAAAGCAGTAAATACTCCCAGTATGATGTTGGCATAGCCATAGTGACTTTGTACCCAGCTGAAAATTCTGCCTGTGGTGGTTGTTGAGATTCCGTCATATTTTACATAACCTTCCTCAATATGGAAAAATCCGTTAACAACTGTATATAGAAGGGAAGTGATGATGATAAAAATAATAGGTTTTACAAGTCGAGCTCTATTTTCTGAAATATAACGTCTCACATTGTCCCCAGGGCTAGTTATTAATTCCTTGATGGTATATAGGATACCTCTTTCAAAATGTAATACATGTTCGATCTCGTGTGCAATATAATGCCCATCTATTCTCTTTAGTTTTGAAGGTTGTCCGCAGTTTGAACAGTAATTCTGATATACTTCGTTGTTGCAACTTTTACAATTCATCTCTCTTCATTTAATAATTTGGCTAGTATTTATTTACAAATGGTTAGATCGGTAGCAACTTCCATTTTTAATATAAATATTGAAATGTATATGGATGAAACAGTTTGTCATTATCCATGAGTCAAATGTATTAAGTTTAATTGTTAGTACGCATCGATCCTATTAAATCTACACTTTTGTGTAGGATTAAAATCAATACTCATTTTGCAATCAAATTGAATATACAGAAGCTAAGTATTGCATGATATTGCGAAATTGGTTGCTTAATTTTTATAATTGATGAGCATAAGTGCATCTTACTATGAATTAGAAAAGTGACAGTTCAATTGCTATGGCTGTAGCTTCTGTAATACTTTTTACTTTTAACTTGGAGAATATTTGCTTTTTGTAGAATTTAATAGTATCGATAGAAACAAAAAGGATTTCAGCTATTTGCTCCATTGTTAATCCTTGGGCAGAGTATCTTAGAACATCTTTTTCTCTTTTTTTTAATAATATTGCAGGTTTTTCTGACCAAATATTATTGATCAGATCATATTCGAAATAAGATTTGTCAAATTCATTCTTTATTCTAATATTTCCCGCTTTAGCATGAGACGATATGGACACCAAACAAAGTGCTATCCAAAGGTTTGAGGAGTTGTCTAGTAGGAGAGGCTTTAGCTTGTGATTGATCAGAATTGGTTTTCCTATTGGTTGCTTAAGGTGGAAGTCATATGAAATGGAATGTTGCATCCGATCTTCTTCCGATAGATTTTTGAGGAAATCAAAGCCACTATCATTAATTTTTTTTAATAGTAGAAGATCTTCTTCAGGTACATTATCAAGATAATGCTGATAACCATTTTTCAAAACCTCATCAGCTGTACGACCACAAAGAAATATTGGATTGTCGGACACAAAAAGAAATCCCTTTTTATAATAATCAATCAAATACACACTTTGATAAGTTAATTGACTGAGTGATCTCGCAAAATCTACGATAGGTTTGGTTATATTATAATCCAGCTCATTAAGAGTATCTTTAAAATGTACGGGCTCAAAAAAATCATCAATATTTATATTCATAAAGTAAGGTTAGTAGGTATAAAATGGTTATCTCCTAATCTATTTTACAAAGTAATGAAAAATGAAGGAAAATCGAACCTTAAATTTAATGTGACTTTGGATCATTTTTATGTATCTTGAAATGTAAAAATTAGTTGTACATAGATTAAATTAGTTAATTAAATGATGGTAGAAATACGGAATGCGATTGAATCTGATATTGAGATATTATTAAATTTTGAAAAAGGAATAGTAGATGCTGAAAGACCCTTTGATGACAGTTTAAAAGAAGGGGAGATTCACTACTATGATTTAATGGATCTCATTCGAAGTGAGCGAGCAGCGTTATTGGTGGCTGTTGTTAATAATGAAATTGTAGGTTCAGGCTATGGTAAAATTTTGGAGGCGAAACCGTTTCAAAAACATAAGGAATACGCGTATTTGGGTTTTATGTATGTGAAGCCCATATTTAGAGGTCAGGGTATTAACGGTGTAATTTTACAAAAACTTATGGAATGGGCTAAAAGCCGTGGTTTAACGGAAGTTAAATTGGATGTTTATGATGCAAATGTAATTGCTAAAAATGCCTATCTAAAAGCGGGATTTAAACCCCATTTATTGAAAATGCGTTTAGACTTGTAAATCCTTTTAAATTGTAAATTTATAGCTATGTCACTTAATAAAAGTGATCGTGTTACAAATCTGCCTTGGAACTTATCTATTAAATATTTTACATTATAATACTTAACAAAGAAAGCCAAGATACCTAAAGTAACCAAGGTATACGAACTGATGTAGTAAGATCCAGCCCGTATACCTTGATTGTAATTATTCTTATGAAGACTTTTATTTCGCTAACAGCGCGAGTAATTCTTTCGCTGTTTCTTCTGAAGAACCTGGGTTCTGTCCAGTAATTAAGTTACCATCTTTTAAAACATAGCTGTTCCAATCCTCTCCTTTACTGTATATCCCTCCAAGTTTTACCAGTTCATCTTCTACTAAAAAGGGAACAACATTGGTCAATTGCACAGCTTCTTCTTCAGAGTTCGAAAATCCTGTAACTTTTTTCCCTTTAACTAATGACGAACCATTAGTATCTTTTACGAAGCGCAATACTCCAGGAGCATGACATACTGCGGCAACTGGTTTATTGTTCCTCCAGAATGCTTCAATAAGTGCGATAGACGTTTTATCATTTGTTAGATCCCAAAGAGGACCGTGTCCTCCCGGATAAAAAATGGCATCATAATCTTGCTCACTTATTTCCTTTAATGGAATGCTGTTTGCTAATTTAATTTTCAGTTCTTTATCTTCATCAAATCGTTTTGTTGCTTCTGTCTGAAATTCTGGAAGCGCACTTTTGGGATCTATGGGTGGTTGTCCGCCTTTAGGAGAAGCAATTGTTACATTTACACCTGCATCGGCCAAAACATAATAGGGAGCGGCAAATTCTTCAACCCAAAAACCTGTTTTATTACCTGTATCTCCAAGTTGGTCATGCGATGTCAGTACAACCAATACTTTTAAATTCTTTTTTTCCATCTTTGAAAATTTTAAATGTTTAAAATGATATCACAAAATAGGGCATAAATCATTAGACCTTTATGTGATATACATCACATTTTAAAGAAAGTTTGTTTTGGTGATATATGTCAGATTATTTGACCTGATAAAGTCTGCTTAATGTTTCGCGCGAAACTCCGAGATATGCCGCAATTAAATGCTTTGGTACCAGGTTATAAAGATCGGGATATTGTTGCATGAGTTGCTCATAACGGCTTCTAGCGTCATTGTTAAGCAAAGAGAGAATTCTTTTTTGTAAACCTATATATCCTTTATTTGAACGCCATCTTAGATATGTTTCTATCTCGTGAATTTCTTTGCAGACTTTTTCCCGGTCTTCACTAAATAGGCAAAGAGCATTGGTGTCGATAACACAGTCTAGATTGACAGTCGCCTTTTTATTATTATGAAGTGCATCATAATCAGATGCCCACCAGGTTTTTGTCGCAAACTGTAGAATATGCATCTTTTGTTCATCGTTGACAAAGAAAGTTTTTAGGCAACCATTTAGAACAAAATATTCACATAATACACGATCCCCTATATTTATAACAGATTGTTTTCTTTTAAAGGATACAGGTTTTAAAAATGAGAAAAAGTAATCAAACTGTTCATCACTAAGCTGGACAGTTTGTTCTATATGATTTCTAAGAATTTCACGATCGGACATGTGTAACGTATGGATTTGTATAGAAAATAGTACCTAAAAATAAGTATTCTTATTTAAGATTAGGAGCGATTTTCAATCACTAATTGTTTGTTTAGATCTGAATCTTATTTGCTATTGTAATGTTAGATTCAGTTCTATTTGGTTATGAAAGTTATTTGAAATTAATCTTCATAATTTTATTTGCATTTCGTTAAAAGCTTTAAAATTTATAAACAAATGCATTGATATTCATACCAGCACCTACGGAAGCAAATAGCGTGATGTCTCCTTTGTTGATCTTGTGTTGAGGCAATTCCCCTTGAAGTATCATCGCTAATAAAGTTGGTATGGTTGCAACGCTATTATTGCCCAATTTCTGAATGATCATAGGCATAATGTCGGGTGGTTGTGGTGTATTGTACAGTTGGTAGAATCTATGCACAATAGCTTCATCCATTTTTTCATTAGCTTGGTGAATGATGATCTTAGCAAGATCTTTTATGTCATATCCACTCTCGTCAAAGCATTTTTTCATCGCTTTTGAAACATTAGTCAATGCGAACTCATATATTTTTCGCCCTTTCATTTTCAAGTATTTTGTGTCAGAATCTTGATTAAAATAGGAGGGGCCAAAATATAAATAATCAATCTCATTGAGTGTGAAAGAAGCCGAAATATGAGATTTAAGACCCGAATCATCATCGCTACATTCCATTATCACTGCTCCTGCACCGTCAGCATAGATCATACTATCTCTATCATGAGGATCTATGACGCGGGAAAGCGTTTCAGCACCAATGATCAGGCACTTTTTAGCAAGCCCTGCTTTGATAAAGGCGTTTGCCTGAATAACACCTTCCACCCATCCTGGACAACCAAAAAGCAGATCATAAGCTACGCAGAAGTTATTTTTAATTTTTAAAAGATGTTTTACACGTGAAGCAAGGCTTGGTACCATATCAGATTGGATAGAGCCGTGCTTAACATCGCCGAAATTATGGGCAAAGATGATATAATCCAAGGTTTCAGGGTCGATCTGCGCATTTGTTATCGCCTTTTGCGCAGCCTGAAATCCTAGATCGGATGCCACTTGATCATGCGTAGCATATCGTCTTTCTTCGATTCCAGTAATCTCTTTTAGTTTTTGTGTGATTATCTCATTGGACTGTTTTAGAGGCTGTTCATTTTCATCAAAAAATGTGGAATCTTGAAAAAATGTATTTTTAACGATGTGGGATGGAGTATAATGTCCAGTACCTATAATTTTGCTACTCATTTTCTTATATTACTTAATTAATTTAGCGATAATTACTGAGACCAGCAAATCTTAGTTATTGAAGAGGGAATAAATATTTTATTTGTAACTGATCAACCAGCTTCAAACAAACCTCGATAGTTAATTCTTCAGTGCTTTGGACAAGAAAAATATCTACTTCTTGTACTGGCAAGGAGGTAGATTTAGTCAATTTACTTCCAAAACGTTCGGGATTCTATAAACAATTCAATCTGATTGATTACAATTAGGAGTTTTTTAATGATATCCTGAGTCCAGAACCGGAATATCGTATATTCTAGTTCACGAAGAGCAAGATTAGTGCGTACGTCTTTTTGCATATTACGTTCGATTTTCGGTATCCAGAATAAACGGTTAGATTTAATACGGTTTCGGTTCTTTTCCAGTCAAAGCCGTGCCAAAATTCACCATCGACAAAAATAGCCAGTTTACATTTTTTTTATGACGATATCAGGTGTTCCGGGAAGTGATTTATCATGTAATCGTATGTTTTTTGTCTATAGTGCTTACCGTAGGATCAGTTCTGGTTTTGAATTTTAACTCGTATTCTTGCCATATTCCAACTTCGTTTGAGGCTTCTATAGAAACTAGCTTTCTTCTGGAAATGCGGTACATGGATTTTTTAGAATCGGATTAACTGCGTTGTTTTTCACTTAGTGTAACAGCGATTTTCCTAAAACTTACTCATTTCATCTCTTTGATTGCACTGATCTTCTTTATATATTATTTGATTTATCTTTTCCAAACCACCAATAGAAAATGCATCCAATTACATTGAATAGTACAACAGCTACTATCCACAGTATCCTCTTGTCACCGGGTATATTATCATTGGTGATGATGTGATAAATCGTGTACACGACCAAAAGAATGGGAACAAGAAGATAAAGCATTTCTGTGGTTCCGATATTGATAAATGATAAGTTCATAGCGTAGAAAATGTTCGTTTACTATCGCGTGATCGCAAAATATATGACATAGAACCAGCTACAGATACCATGGAATATGGCCCAGAGTATTGATTTGTTTCGATCCCAAGAAGTAACAACTGCTATCACCGAACCTAAGCCAATTCCCGATTTAGTAACGATTTGTGTGGTGTTTTCTGTAAAATCCTGTCCAAAAACAAATGAAGTGATTGATAGTAGGAATATAAGTAAGGTTAGTTTTTTCATAATAATGCGCCTTTAGGTTTTAATTCCGGTGTTATATGGGACAAAGTGTATTCCTGTTTTTTTTTGAGTGATAAGCTTTCGCTCTAGCTAACTAAAATTACAACATTTATGTGACCAGGGCAAATAATTGTTGTTGTATATTCAGATTTGCCATCATTGCTGTTCTATAATTAAAGAGAATAACAACCTATTTTCCCATGCAAAAAGATATACTGAGCAAGAAGCTGAAATTAACTGTAGACGAGATAAAAAGTCTACGATTCTTAAAATGCAGATGGCTTCTTGATAATTTCATTTTGATATACTGTAATATTTCTATAGATTTATCTTCAATTATATTTCTTTTTTAAGAAAAACCTAAGCACAATACTACAATGAACTTGAAGGGAATGCCTTGCAATATAGAAGAGTTTAATCGCTTCCAATTGGGTGATGAAGCTGTATTTCATAAGATATTTGTGTTTTATAAGCCTTTCCTGTTTCGGAAATTTAACCAATTTTGTTCTTCCAATGTCGAGGTGGAAGAAGTATTGCAGGAAGTGTTTGTACAATTATTCTTAAAAAGACAGCAGATTCCAGATATTCAATCGATTTTTCCTTTTTTGTATATAGTTGGAAAGCGGATGTCCATATCTTACTTCAGGAAAGCAGTGGTAAGGGAACAATATATGCTAAAAAATCAATCGCAATTTAATGAAGCATATGACTGCCTGGAAACCCACATTGAAACTAAGGATCTATCCGATATTCTAGAATCTATTATTAAAGACCTTCCAACGCAGCAGCAGAAAATTTTTCGTATGAATAAACTTGATGAACTTAGTTATAAGGAAATCGCTGCTGAAATTGGTGTATCAAAACATACAGTACGAAATCATCTAGCTACAGCTTGTAATTTTGTACGATTAAAATTGGATAAGATTCTTTACCTACTTTTTTTTATAAAAATTATTTTCTGACTAGTACATCCTTTCTACCTAGTGCGATTAGTATAATAGAGCAAGGGAAATAAAAGATGTCCAAAGTAGAAGCATATAAAAATTTGATTCGCCAGTTTTATGCGAAGTCTGTCCCCGAGGATTCGAAAGCCCATTTTGCCCAGTATTTAGAAGATCCTGAGTTCTTAGAAGCATGGGAGCAGTTGATCGATGATGATGAATTAGATCGTGCTTCATCCTCAGAACCAGACGATGATCAATTATTTGATAAAATAAAATTCGATTCCCGAATTAAGGAATATTTAACGACAGTACCTCTGCGTAAAAAACTCATTTCCACAAAAGTTTTCAAAATTGCTATCGCATCCTTAATCCTGTGCACAACTGTGGGCAGTTTTTTAATTTGGAATATCAATCGTAAAAGCAACCCGACTCTGGTGAGTAATACTAAAGACTGGGTTGTTCCTGGAAAAGAAAGAGCTCAAATTATTTTAGAAAACGGTCAGGTTATCGACCTTGATAAAATTACAGGTGATACGGTTATTGATAATGGTGCATTCGAAATCCTAAAATTGGCGGACGGTTCAATTTCATATCGCATGAAAAAGGGTGATCATAATGAAAAAAAAATTGCCTACAATACAATTGTTACTCCCCGTGGCGGTGAGTATAATCTGAAATTACCAGATGGAACCAGAGTATGGTTAAATGCAATGACCACCCTTAGGTATCCCATTGTGTTTGATAAAATAAAGCGGGAAATTTATCTGCAGGGAGAAGCATATTTTGATGTAATGGCGCAGCAGGAAGATGGTCGGCGAATCCCTTTTGTTATTCATACTGGTGGTCAGGCGCTTGAAGTGCTTGGGACAGAATTTAACCTTCAAAATTATGGACAGGACATTGTAACAACCTTAGTTGAAGGTAAAGTAAAACTAAATTTTGTGGACAGTCGTCTTGATGATCAATATCTAGCACCAGCGGAACAGTCTATTTTTTATACCAAAGCAAATAAAGTGATTAAAAATACCGTTGATCCCTATTATTTTAAAGCCTGGAAAGATGGGAAATTTACTTTTAGCAAAACCTCCATTCAAGATGTAATGGGGATCATCAGTCGGTGGTATGATGTGGATGTCATTTATAATACTAAAATTGAAAATTTTGAATTTTCAGGCACAATATCTAGATACGAAGATTTTCGAAAACTGTTAAAGACCATCGAATTGGTAGGAGGTATACATTTTGAAATTGAAGGAAGAAAGGTATATGTCAAAAATTAAAGTAATAAAATAACCAATCGGAACTATACATATCGCTATTGAAGGGACGAATGTATAAGTCGAACATTAATAATACAAAAGAATTGGAAAGGGGTATACATTTCAAAATTGAAGGGAGGAAAGTATATATGGAAAAATAACGATACAAACTTTTAAAAAAAATTTCAGGAGCGTTGCGACCGCCCCTGAAGTTTTTGTCCTTTATAAGACAGCTGACAAATCAACTTATTACAAAAATTAAATTAAATCAACCGAATGCAAAAATACAAAAAAAATCGGTGGGGAATCCCTATGGAGTTTAAACAGATTTCCTCCCTTAAACCATTGGCTATGAAGTTGTCGATTGCGATCCCGCTACTATTTGCTACAAGTTTTCATGTTAGTGCTAATTCTTACGGTCAGAAGATCAATCTTAATAAGAAAAATGTGAATCTGGAAACTTTATTGAAGGATATACAGAAGCAAAGCGGCTATAATATATTATATAAAGAGTCTTTGATTGCTCACATTCGAAAAATAGATGTGAAATTTCAAAATATCCCACTTGAATTAGCACTTAATGATTTGTTGGGAAAATATCAGATTACTTACAAATTGATTGATAATAATATTGTGTTGAGTCAAAGTACTACGGCAAAAGTTCAAAGTACTCCTGCAGTGGTTGACAAGATGATACAAAAACAGATCAAAGGAAAAGTTTCGGATCAAAATGATCAACCTTTGGCCAATGTTACCATAAGTGAGGTAGGTACAAATAATAAAACATCCTCCGATGCGACGGGTTCGTTTAGTCTTTCGGTGAGTGGTGAAGCGACATTGCTCCATTTTAGCATGGTAGGTTACAAAAATAAGGATATCCAAATTGGGAATAACGAGTTTTTACAGGTTAAGCTAGAACAGACCATTATGGCGATGGATGAGGTAGTTGTAGTGGGATATGGTTCTCAGAAGAAAACTGTAGTTTCAGGCGCTATTGCTACTGTAAAGGGAGAAGATCTTGCTAAATCATCGTCAGTCAATCTTTCTAATTCTTTTGCAGGAAGATTGCCTGGAGTAACCGCCATGCAAAGTAGTGGCGAGCCTGGTGGAGATGGTTCTTCTATTCGTGTTCGTGGTATCAATTCCCTACCGGGAGGAAATACGAGCCCATTGATTGTAATTGATGGAGTTCCACAGCGCGCAGGAGGTTTTGACCGTATTAATCCTAACGATGTAGAGAGTGTGTCGGTGCTGAAAGATGCATCAGCAGCCATCTATGGCTCCCGTGCAGGTAATGGTGTTATCCTCATTACAACGAAGCAGGGTAAAGTTGGTAAAACGCAGTTTTCTTACGATTTTACTTACGGTATACAACGTCCGACACGTACACCTAAAATGGCCAATTCTGAGCAGTATACTTCTATTATAAACGAGGTAACGACAGTTTATCCCCAAGATAGTGATAAGTGGGGAGAAATTTGGAAAGCAATAAATACAGGTGATGGAAAATATACTTCTCCTACAGGAGTGATTGAGGCTGCATTTACACCAGAAGAGAGACAAAAATATGCTGATGGTTCAGATCCTTTACGTTATCCAAATACAGACTGGTTTGCTTCTACGATAAAAGATTGGTCGCCACAGCAGCGACATAATTTACAGATCAATGGAGGTACCGAAACTACCAAATATCTGATTTCATTAGGTTATTTAAATCAGGATGCGATCTACAAAAATTCAGCAACATATTATAAACAGTACGATTTGCGCGCAAACCTAGAATTTAAGTTGGGCAAATATGTTACCGCTAGACTTGGCATAACAGGTCGTGAAGAATCCCGTAATTTCCCTACACGCGGAGCGGGCACGATCTTTAGATCTTTGATTCGCGGTCTGCCAACTGAAATTGCGACCTGGCCCAATGGTCTTCCTGGCCCAGATTTAGAAAATGGTGCCAATCCGGTTGTAATAACCACTGGTGCAACGGGCTATGACAGAAATACAAGAGATTATTTGCAGAACACAGGTGCCATTGATTTTAGAATACCAGGTGTTGAGGGACTTAAATTAACTGGAACAGCTTCAATTGATAAATATTGGGCAAGATCGAAAAGATGGGAGACCCCGTGGACTCTTTATGATTGGGATAAGGTAAGTTTTGAGGCCGATGGAGTAACGCCATCACTGGTAGGGTATGTACCAAAAGGTATAGAGCCTAAAGCTCAGCTTCGTGAAGCGGCGGAGGATCAATTAGCAATCAATTTATCTGCTTTGTTATCCTATGAAAAGACATTAACAGGAGGGCATAATATCTCCGCGATAGCAGGGTTAACTCGTGAGACTGTCACCAATAATGGTTTTTACGCAGATCGTAAGGATTTCGCCTCGACATTAATAGAACAGTTAAATTTTGGTGATCGCGAACGGCAGACCTTGGGAAATGAGAATACTTACGATCGTGCACGTTTAAGCTACTATGGAAGGGTCAACTATAATTTTCAGGAAAAGTATCTTTTTGAATTTAATTGGAGAGTGGACGGTTCTTATGTTTTTCCACCTAATAAAAGATTTGGTTTCTTCCCTGGAGTTTCAGCGGGATGGCGGGTATCCGAAGAAGGTTTTTTCAAAGATAATGTTAGGTTTGTTAATAACCTGAAGTTGAGAGCATCTTGGGGCCAAATGGGGGCAGAAGCTTATTATGGTGGTTCTTTTCAAGAATATAAATACTTAGCATTGATGAATACCGGGCAGGGGGTATTCAGTGATAAACTCTATCAGACTTTATATGAGAGTACCATTCCTAACCCTAATTTCACATGGGAAGTAGCTAATAATAGCAATGTTGGATTGGATGCTTCTTTTTTAAATCATAAACTGGCGCTAGAACTGGACTTCTTTTATAATAAACGGACCAATGTTTTGACAAAGAATCCTGGAGTTGTACCTATCAGTTCGGGTATTTCGGGTAATCTGCCAATTGCCAACCTTGGCAATCTGATCAATAAGGGGTATGAGTTTAAATTGACTTATACCGATAAAATCGGTAATCTTTCTTTTAATGTAGGCGTTAATGGTGGTTATGCAAAAAACAATGTGCAATACTCCAGCGATGTTGTCAACACCTTACCCTATCAGCAACAGATCGGAAGAGTAACAGACTCTTGGCTAGTGTATCAATATGATGGTGTTTTCAAAGATCAGGCTGCTATTGATGCGAATACTGTAGATTACACAGCTTTAGGATTGAAAAATGGCAAGCTATTGCCTGGTGATATGAAATATGTCGATTATAATGGCGATGGTAAAATTACAAGTGACGATCGTGTGCGATTGGACAAAAATGGTACCCCAACTTTTACAGGAGGTCTTGTATTAGGCGGTGATTATAAAGGTTTTGATTTCAGTATACTGGTACAGGGGGCTACTGGTGGTATGCGACGAATGGGCCCTACAGAATCGGGATTAATAGGGAACTACCTGGAGTGGAATTATGATAACCGTTGGAGTATTGATAATCCGAGTGATGTTGATCCTCGACTTACCAACCGTTCGGATACTTATTATACAACAACCGATAATACCTACTGGATACGGAGCACCAATTATATCAGATTAAAGAATGTAGAGTTGGGATATAGTCTTTCCAGCAATTTGGTCAGTAGAATAGGGATGAGCTCCATTCGTTTTTATACCAATGGCATTAATCTGTTAACCTTTGATAAAATCAAAATTTGGGATCCTGAATCTGATAATAGTACGGGTCAATTCTATCCGCAATCGAAAATTATCAGTTTTGGCGTAAAGGCTATATTTTAATCAAATCATAAATAATAAAATAATAAAATGAAGACATTGATCAAAAATAGAATTCTTTATATGCTAGCAGTTATGCTATTGTTTATGACAGCATGCAGTACAGATTTTCTAAATGTAACACCTCGAAATGATTTTTCAGATGCCACCGTATGGCAAGATCCAGTGTTGGCTGAAAAGTTTGTTAGTGATATTTACAACGTATTTGAAGCAAGTAATTCCGGTTTCACAGAACAGATGCAGGCTTCTGCAACTGACGAATCATTATGGAACCATACCGATGCTTTTCTTTTGTTGAACACAGGTGCGATCAACGGTGCTAATGAAGGCTGGGGTGGTACATCAAGATGGTGGGAGCGTATGTACACCTATATCAGATTCAGTAATATTGCCATAGAAAGACTGGGAGATGACACCAAAAATGGTATTAGCGATATAAAAGTAAAAAATGAATTATTAGCACAAGCTTTCTTTATCCGTGCTTATTGTTATCACCAATTGTTAAGGTATTATGGCGGTGTGCCTCTTATTCTAAATAGTTATCCATACTCTGAAGACCCGATTATCTATCAAAAAGAACGGGCAACTTATGAAGCCTGTACAAATCAGATTTTAAAGGACTGTGATGAGGCTTACAAGCGTTTGGGGGATGGTAAACTTGAAAAAGGCAGGATTAATTCGTTAACTATTTTAGCGCTCAAATCAAGAACTTTAATTTATGCAGCAAGTGATTTACATGATCGAGCTAAACTTACTTCTAAGGTAACAGATCTAAATGACCTATCTGAAAAACTACCCTTATTGGCATATGCCGCAGGATCGCAACAAGATCGCTACCTTTTGGCACAAGCAGCAGCAAAAGCGGTTCTAGATGCAGGAACAGGATATAAGTTAAATCTTACAGCACCTGTTACTCCAGCACAAGGAAGATTAAATTACAAAAGTATTGCCATGGGAGGGGGAAGTAAAGCGCCAGATATGGATATCACGGCAGCATCAGATATACTATATGCCCGTTATTTTATCACGGAGCAGAGTTCTTCACATGCTAGAGATAATGGTCCCAATGGTTATAATAACTGGGGGGGAAATCAACCTATAGGTCTTTTGGTGGATGATTATGAAATGAATGATGGAACAAAATTTGACTGGAACAATCCCATTCATAAAGCCAGTCCTTATAAAAACAGAGATCCTCGTTTTTATGCATCCATATTATATGACGGTGCTGATTGGAAACCGAGAAATAATCCGATCGATCCAGCTAATCAGATACAAACAGGTGCTTACGATCTAATTTTAGCCGGTAAGTTGACAAAATTTTCAGGATTGGATACAAAACAAGGACCTAAAGAGGCACACAACGGAACTTGGACAGGATATTACATTCAAAAGTTTATTGACCCAGATCCAAATATTGTAGATGCTCAAGCAAGACAGTTTGTACCTTGGCCTTATTTTAGATATACAGAAGCAGTTTTTAATTATGTGGAAGCAAGTATTGAACTAGGGGAATTAGAAACAGCAAAAACCTGGCTGAATAAAATTAGGTTTAGAGCAGGTATGCCAGCTATCACTGCCACAGATCAAAATACGCTGAGGACAATATACCGTCAAGAAAGACGTATAGAAATGGCTTATGAACAGCAACGTTTTTTTGATGCCCGAAGATGGCTTATTGCTAATGAAACCATAGGACGAAAGGTCACTATTGTTAAAATTGATGCTACTTTCAAGCCAGGTAAGTCATTAGCAAATGTTTATAAATATGACGAGTCAATTTATAATTATACCTACACACCGCAAGAATTCAATACAAAAGAAAACCGGGTTTGGAAAAATCAAGTTTATTTTCTTCCGCTATCACGGGATGAAATTCGGAAAAATCCATTGCTTGTACAAAATCCAGGGTACGTGGAGTAATAGATTGTTTTAAGAATTAAAACTGAAATACATATTCCTAAATTTTAAAACATCTGAACATATGTTCAGATGTTTTTTTATTACGAGCTTACTACGAAACAAACATTACCGTTGTAACAGCCAACTAAAGAGGGTATATTTAAACTGATAAATATTTTAATTTGTGAACAACGATTTATTTTTTAATCTTTTGACTATCATAGCACTCAGTTCTCGATTTTAGCAGGATCAATAGAAATTTCAGATTTTGCCCGTAGCAAATATGAGGAAAAAATCATTCATGTATGATAGAACAGGAACATTAGTATGAGAATAAAAATAAGCTAAGTAAGCCTATACTTTAGTTTTTTAGTGTCCCTTTTATTAGCGTGAAATCTATTTTATTTATGAGTGTAATAAAATCTATAGGATTAGTAGTTTTTATTGGAATAAAAAATTATATTTGCAAAGTGTTTTAAAGAATAAGCACACTAAACCCTGATTAGAGACAGTCAGGGTCAATCACCTAACTAAAAAACAGCAGTATGAAATATTATTCTACGCTTGATGACTCAAACCTTTTTGGACATTATGAAGATGATGTTTTAATTTCTTCCTTAAATTTTTTCACCATCCTATTCCATTCCGAATACCTGGATTACGATTCTCGAATGTGTTGTTAAAACGACAAACTAACAAAAAGGGGAAGCAAGCTTCCCCCATTTTAAAAATTAGATGAGGTTCTGATTCCCAATTGGCGTTGTCGTCAGAAACCTTTTTTTACCTTAATTTTCTACAAGAATATGAAAAAAAATCAAAAGTATCTGATTTTTCAGGTACTCTTTGTCCTAACTGTGCATTTAGGGCAACCAACCTATTCCCATGCACAAAGTAAATCTACTCCTATTGTTAATGCGGCTTTTGAAGGGAAAGTTGTTGACCAGGTTAATGGAAACCCAATAGTGGGGGCGACTGTAAAGCTGCAAGGTGTGACACATTCTGTCCAAACAGATAGTCATGGAAATTTTCAATTTATTACGGGACAAAAATTACCAGCTACAGTCATCGTTTCTTTTCTGGGTTATCAATCGCAAACTGTAGAAATCACATCACCCAAAAGTATCATAAAATTATTGCCCACAGCTTCTAATTTGGATGAGGTTGTCGTTATCGGTTATGGAACAACAAAAAAACAGGATGTAGTTGGTGCCATCACAAAGATTAATGCAGGGGAAGTCAATAAAATACCTGTAGCCAGTTTTGATGCTCAGTTACAGGGGAAGGCAGCTGGATTACAGGTCGTAGCCAATTCTGGAGTTCCGGGAGAAGGTATATTTGTCCGTGTCAGAGGTACGACTTCTATTAATTCAAGCAGTGATCCGCTCTATATTATTGATGGAGTCTTTCTAAACAATACAAGCTTACAAAATGCAAATTTAGGAGGTCGTACTACATCCCCACTAGCCGATATAAATCCGGCAGATATTGAATCGATAGAAGTACTAAAAGACGCTTCAGCAACAGCAATTTATGGATCTAGGGGAGCTAATGGTGTTGTTATTGTAACGACTAAGCAGGGAAGTTATGGTGCAAAAACAAAAATTGATTTTAATCTTTCCAATGGTTTTGTTCAAGCGGATAAAGCGACTTTGCCACATTTGGCATCTGGACCAGAAACCGCGGCATTAGCGAATGAATGGTGGATTAATTCGGGGATCGATAAACCATCATTAAATCAAAACTTTTCTAACAGACCTTTTCGACCGGTTAACGAAGGAGGTCGTGGCCTACCTGAGGAGCAGCAGACCTATGATCGTTTAGATTTTATTCTAAGAAATGGACGTGTGCAAGATTATAGTTTAGGTATTCAAGGTGGAGGAAATAAGTCCCGATATTATATAGGTACTGGGTATACAGATCAAGAAGCATTTTTTAAAGTTATCGATTTCTCACGAGCAAATTTTAAGTTTAATTTTGATCAACAGCTAAGTGAACGCATTAAGATCGGAATTACAAGTAATATTGCTAGAACAAAAAGAAATCAAGCACGTACAGGTGACGGTCCGCAGGTCAGTTTGTGGAATTCTGCAGTTTCTTCGGCTACCTATACAGCGACACACGATCAGGAAGGGGTGGCTACAGGATCTGATAATACTTATGTATTAGTTGATAATTATGATGTCAATACATTAAGTTTACGTTATATCGGAAGTGTTTTCGCTGAAGCAGATATACTTCCCGGTTTAAAATTCAGGAGCAGTTTTAGTGCTGATTACAACAAATATGATGAAAATCAGTACTGGAATACCAATACTAGTATTGGAAGAGCTAACAATGGACAAGCAACGTCAGGAATTTCTGAAAATACCACTTGGATTAATGAGCAGACCTTAAACTATCAAAAACAATTCAATAGCGTTCACAAAATTACGGCTTTAGTGGGCAATACCTTGCAGCATAATACTTTGAATTATTTGTACGCAGAAGGTAATGGATTTGCCAACAATAGTTATAAATTAATTTCTTCAGCTTCTACCCGTACTTCATCTCAGGACTGGACAGCTTACTCTATTGCTTCTTTTTTCGGAAGAGCAGGATATCAGTATTCCGATAAATATTTTGCAGAAGCGACATTAAGAGCTGATGCTTCCTCCAAATTTGGAAAAAATAATCGTTGGGGATATTTTCCAGCTTTCGCGCTTGCTTGGCGACTGAAGCAAGAGGACTTTTTGAAAGATGTAAACTGGTTAAATGACCTGAAAATTAGAACATCCTATGGAATTACAGGTAATCAGTCAGGGATCAGCAATTTCGCTTCACGGGGACTTTGGTCCGGAGGTAGTTCGTATGCCGATGTTATCGGTTCTCCTTTACCAGGTATAGGGCCTCAGCAACTTGGTAATGATGACTTGAAATGGGAGACAACAGCACAGTATAATATCGGTTTTGATGCAGAGTTATTTAAAAATAGATTATCTATTACCCTGGATGTTTACGATAAATATACTTCCAATATTTTACTGCAACAACCGATTAAGACTTCTTCTGGTTTTTCCCAGTATTGGGCCAATGTTGGCGAAGTGAGTAACAAAGGTTATGAGTTGACTATTAATAGTGTTAATATTCAAAATCAAAATTTTACGTGGAAAAGTAGTTTCAATATCTCAGGAAATAAAAACAAAATAGAAAAACTACCGACCCAAATTACGCAGTATACACGTGATTGGGTGATTTTAAAAGAAGGACAATCTTTGAATTCATTCTGGCTCTATGAGCAGTTATCTGTTGATCCTAAAACCGGAAATGCCATATTTGATGGTCAGCTGGAAGATGGAACAGTTCCAGTAAATGCCCGCAAAATTATGCATAATGCATATCCTAAATTTTATGGGGGTTTAAATAATTCGTTCAGCTATAAAAGCTTTGATCTCAGCGCAGCGCTGTCTTATCAATTTGGTAACTACACTTTAAATCTGGAGCGCTATTTTAGAGAACGTAACCCTACTAGCGGGGGAGTATTTGAAAATGTGCTAAACCGTTGGCAAAAAGATGGTGATATTACCGATGTGCCCAGATTAACATCGATAGGGAATAACTATACCATTGATCAGAACAGCCGTTATTTAGAGGACGCATCCTTTGTAAGGCTTAAACAATTGTCGATAGGGTATACACTGCCGAAATCTTTCTTGAGTAAAGCTGGAATTAGTAATGCTCGGATATATTTTCTAGGCTCGAATTTGTTCCTTTGGACAAAATATACAGGAGATCCTGAATCTAATGTTACCTCAAATCCGAATGCACAGGGACTTGGATCATTCGGAACTCCACCTCAGCCCAGAAGCTTTCAGCTTGGATTTAACCTAACACTATAATTTCACCTAAGATAAAAATAACAGATGAAAATTCTTAAATATAGCTATATATGGACTTTGGCCGTGACGTTTACACTGTCCTCATGCGAGAAATTTTTGGAAATAGATCCTCGGATTTCTACCTCTGATCAGGTGACAATCAATGATGAAAATTCTGCACACACTGCCGTTAGAGGGATATACAATCAGTTGCAGTCAGACGGATATTACGGGTATACATTTCAGACTATCGGTTTTTTCTCCGGCGATAATATTGAATATACAGGAAGCCAGATTGTGAACCAATCTTTAACCAATCACAGTGTAAGAGCAGATTTACCCGCTTTAGCCACAGCATGGACTGCGATATACAATACGATCAACCGTGCGAATAATGTGATTGCTAAAGTACCGGCCCTATCGGTTACTCCAACTTTTACAGATGCGGTAAGAAATCAACTGGTCGGAGAAGCCTATTTTCTTCGGGCATTGTCTTACTTTGATCTAGGTAGAACCTGGGGTGGGGTACAGCTTGTCTTAGTCCCAACATCTTCTTCCAGCAATCTAGAGAATTTAAAAAGATCTTCTTTAGCAGATACCTACCGGCAAGTACTGGCAGATTTGATAAAAGCAGAAGAACTTTTACCCAATAGTACCAATCGTATCCGTGCAACCCGTAGAACAGTTTGGGCACTTCGCGCACGCTACCATCTATATCGGGAGGAATGGAAAGAAGCAATTACTTATGCCAGCAAATTAATTGATGATAAAAGTAATTATAATCTTTTAACACCTTACTCTTCATTTTTTGCAGACAATGCTTCAGGAACAAATGAATCCATATTGGAATTATATTATACAACCAATGTCGTTAATACCCAGGCTTATCAATGGCAACCCAGTACAAAGGGAGGTGTTGGCTGGATCCGACCTTCAATGGGAATTGTTAATTTATTAAATAATAAATCGATCGCGGGAACGCGTCAATCTTTAATTTCTAAAGTAGTATTAAATGGTGTGGACAATTGGTTCGGCAATCTCTATTATAGAACTAATGGAACAGATCCAGCATATCTGATCCGAATAGCTGAACTATACTTGATCCGTGCGGAGGCATATGCGCAGGATAATGATATTGCCAAATCTCTTGCAGACTTAAATGTAATCAGAAAACGTGCCGATATTCAGGAACTTAATATAGCTGATAAAGCAACATTATTATTAGCCATAGAACAGGAGAACCGGATTGAGTTTGCATTTGAAAATCATCGCTGGTATGACCTAGTGCGCACAAGACGTGCAAAAACAGTTCTTGGAATAGATGAAGATTTTCGACTTCTTTTACCAATTCCGTATGCGCAGATTCTGATCGATAAAAATCTAGAACAAAATCCTCAATATAAATAAATATTTTTATGGAAATAGCTATTTCAACTAAAAAATGGAGTTCAGCTGAGAGTTTCTCCATCCGGCTTTTATTTATCTTTTTTATTATTTTGACACTCCCATATGATGTTCATTTGTATCACGCTCTTCGGCACTTCAGCTTTGAATCTGCATATCAGCTAGCGACTTTCAGAACATCGTTTATAGCTGAAAGCGATTATGTGGGGAATCATTTTGAGGGATTGTACAATTGGCTCATAGCTTTAATTATTGCTTTTTTTGGTGCTGTTATATGGACTAAAAAGCGGAAGAGTCAAGAACATGAGCTCTACTATTGGCTTAGGGTACTTTTACGTTATCGTTTGGCTTTTGCCATTATTGCTTCAGGAATAGTTAAGCTGGTACCGGTTCAGTTTCCAGCTCCAACGCTTAGTGATTATAATACCGAATACGGCGATTTTTTATTATGGAAGATTTATTACTTAAGTACTGCAATCACTAAAGCTGGGTATGTTCCGGGCATAGGAGTTTTAGAGATAACTGCGGGTGTACTCTTGGTATTCCGAAAAACAGTAGCAGTAGGGGCAGGTGTGTTAATTGCTCTTTTAGCCAATATTGTCATTGTCAATTTTGTGTATGAATTGGGAGAACAGGTGTATAGTCTATTCCTATTATTAATTGCCATTACCTTATTTTCCTATGATTTACCACGTTTTTTTAATGCAGTATTTCGGCAGGTGAAAACACAGCCAGAGATTGTTAATCCGCTAGTTTCACAGCCTCTCAAAAAACTAAGGGTACTATTCAAAGGTGGGTTTTTACTATTTTTTATACTTTTTGGATTTTTGACCTACAGCTCCTGGAAAAGTAGTAATTACCCATACCCAAAGGAATCTGGAATAGCGCATATCCGAGGTTTATACAACGTGGATAAGTTTGTTCTTAATTCAGATACATTAGCCTACTCCCTGACCGACAGTAGTCGGTGGCAAAATGTGGTGTTTGAATCTTGGAATACTTTTAGTATAAAACGAAAATCAGATATCAAAGCAGATCTTCATAAACCTCGTATTATTTGGCAAGCTGATTCACTTCGCAATTTTGAAAATATCGGAAATGGTGGTCGGGAATTTTACCGTTATACCTTTGCTCAGACTCCAGATGGACGGTATCAGGTCCGTGCAATAAATAAGAGAAATGCAATACAATCATTTCAATTTGAATTGCAAAAGAGTGGTGAAAATGTGTTATTGCTGTCAGGGAAGAATGAACAAGGAGAGTCCCTACAGGTTAAATTGCGCAAGGTTAATAAAGAATACCTCTTAGACAAAGGCCGTAGAAAGCCAATTTCCATTTATTAAATTATTTCACAATGTCAGCTATAAAAAATATGTATCCGGAGAGAAGTTCTATATATCGTGCTTGGTCAACTTGGGAGAAAATAAGTTTTAGATTTGCTTTTATTTTTTTTATACTACTGGTAGTTCCCATTCAATTTTCCTGGTATAAAAAGTTATTTGAAGATTTTTCATTTTATGGACTATTGGCGAATGTCTCCGGTTTCAGACCGGAATTTATAGAGATTTCGTCAGAAAGTGGTAAGTGGGGAATAGATTCTTATGCCACCTGGGCTATTGCGGTAATTATTTCTGCTATTGGAACCGCAATCTGGACTTGGTTAGCTAGTAGGCGCCAACGCTTGTCATACAATCAACTTTATTATTGGCTTAGAGTACTGGTTCGCTATCGTATCGGTCTAGGATTGATTGCATTCGGTTTTATTAAATTTTATCCGATGCAGATGCCTTTTCCTTCAATTGCAAACCTGCATACCGATCTGGGCGATTACGCACCTTTTAAATTATATTGGCAGTCCGTAGGAGTTTCTGTTTGGTATCAGATATTCTTAGGTTTCTTAGAAATAGGAGCGGGTACATTGATGTTTTTTAGAGCCACGACGGCCATTGGAGCTATTATCAATGCAGGTGTATTATATAATATTGCCCATGCTAATTTTGCCTATGACGGGGCTGTTCATGTCTATAGTTCTTACTTTGTATTGTTATCCTTGTTTTTATTGATCCTGTATATTCCAGATTTATATCGGTTGTTTATCAAAAAAGAAGCAATTACGCCACAGTATTATCGTATAAAGTTGGACAGTAGGACTAAAAGGCGTGGATATTATCTTGCTAAAGCACTTTTTATTTTGGTATTTGTCTTTGTGTATGGTGCTTACCGCTATGATTTTCATTATTATCAGGGGCGATTAAAAGAACCCGTTATTCCAGGACTTTCCAAGGCAGTAGGCCATTATAGGGTTAGCCAATTTATCTTAAATGGTGATACCTTAACCTATTCACCTTATGATTCAGTGCGTTGGCATGATGCCGTATTTGAACGGTACTCAACACTGGTGTATAAAGTTAATAAAAAACAACCTATAGATCTAAGAAATGGAACTCCCCATAAGACAGATCTTTTTAAAGATTATGAGTTTACTGGCCGTGCCGGAGGTAGAGTATATCTATATTATGAAATTGATTCTTTGGAGAATGCGATTTATGTCGTCAATAAAGGAAGGAAGTTTAATGAAAACTTCGAAAAGGAAAATAAAAAAGAAAATGAAGTTAATCTCAAAAAACTTTATCAAACAGCAATCCGTGATAGTATTGGTATTCTCAAATGGAAATATGAAAGACCTTCCACAGAACAGATTGTGCTATCCGGTCAAGATGTGAGTTTTGATTCTATTAAAGTCGTTTTAGATAGAATTCCAGAGCAACCTTTACTTGGAAGAGGCTGGTTTTCAGAAAATAAAAAATATACTTATGTACAATAAATTAATCGTTTTATTTGTCTTGGTACTGATAGCATGTTCTGGTGTCAATGCGCAATCGTATGAAAATCTTACCGTGACAAAATTTGAGAAAGGGATCTCTGGAAAGCGGCATCAGCTCGTTGATGTGCGGACTCCAAAAGAATATGCCTTAGGGCATCTTGAAGCAGCGTCCCTGGCCGATTGGAAAGATTCGACAGTATTTGTTGCTCAAATTGGGGTTTTAGATAAATCAAGACCTGTTTACATTTATTGTCGATCTGGCAACCGAAGTAGTAAGGCTGCATCATGGCTTATTGAGCATGGTTTTAAAAAAGTATACAATCTTCAGGATGGGATAATCGGCTGGGAACAGTCAGGAAGAAAAATAGTTAAAGCAGATGATAAATAGAAGAAGTTTTCTCACGCAAAGCCTACTACTAGCTGGGACAGGGATATGGGCACAGACAAAAAAAGTAAACGATAGACAAATTATATATCAATTTTTTGATTCAGGTTTAGCACATTTCTCCTACGCCGTCTTAGTAGATAAAAAAATTATTTTAATAGATCCTGCACGTGATGCAGGATCTTATTATACTTTTGCCAAAGAGCATGGGGCAACGATCATTGGTGTCATAGAAACTCACCCGCATGCTGATTTTGTCAGTTCCCATCTCGAGATCGCTAATTATACCAAGGCGAAGATTTATATTAGTAAATTACAGAAAGCAAGTTTTGAGTTTGAGCCTTTCGATACAGGGAACACTATTAGATTAAGTCCATCTATTAGTTTAAAAGCGCTCTCTACACCTGGACATTCTCCAGATAGTATTTCTGTTGTATTAGAAAAAGACAAAGAGCCACATGCTGTTTTTACGGGCGACTCCTTATTGTTTGGCTCCGTAGGCAGGCCAGATTTACGAACATATTCAGGCGAATTTACTACTCAGCGTGAGCAATTGGCAAAGCAGCAGTTTCATACGATGCATGATATCTTCGCACTATTTCCCGATAAAACCCTTGTCTATCCTGCACATGGGGCAGGCTCTCACTGTGGTAATGCTATTCGCAATGTGAAGGAAAGTACAATTAGGGAAGAGAAACGAACCAACCCTGCTTTCACTTGGCTCGATGAGGATGAATTTGTAAGACAACTGTTGCTCGATCAGCCTGATATTCCCCAATATTTCCCTTATAATGTAGAACTCAATAAATTAGGGGCGAATGAGTTGCATAAAGCATTGTCAGCTGTTCCAATACTTGACAATAATTATTGGGAAGAAAGTGCGCTTTTTATTGATACTCGTCCTTCTTCAGCTTTTAGAATAGCGCACAGGAAGGGAGCACTAAATATTCCAGATGCTGATAAATTCGAGACTTGGTTAGGCACTTTAATTGCCCCTCGCCAGGGATTCTATGTTGTGGTTTCAGAGGTGTCAAAAATCAAGCCTATGCTACTGAAAACCGCAAAGATCGGATATGAAGTATTTGTTAAGGGTATATTTGTCTATAATCAAAACAGCGCAGATTTAAGTATAGATGATTTTGATTCGGACCTCCTTAGGGCTAATCAAGACCGATATACCATTATTGATGTTAGAACTGAAAAAGAAGCAAAGGATAAATATTTCGATAAGGTGATTAATATTCCACTTTCCGAGTTAACGGAGCGTTTGCAAGAGATTCCTGATGGAAAAACGGTACTTGTACACTGTGCTTCTGGCTATCGCTCAGGAATAGCGGCAAGTTTAATTTTGCGTTTACGACCTGAGCTAAATATTATGGATATTTCCAATGCGATTACTAAATTTTAACAT
This sequence comes from Sphingobacterium kitahiroshimense, assembly GCF_025961315.1. NCBI lineage: Bacteria > Pseudomonadati > Bacteroidota > Sphingobacteriia > Sphingobacteriales > Sphingobacteriaceae > Sphingobacterium > Sphingobacterium kitahiroshimense. Next base: position 5,373,068 of record NZ_JAOQNK010000001.1, read on the forward strand.
TATCTTCGATTATGTCTAAAGCATATGATGTTATTATAGTCGGTTCAGGACCTAATGGAATTGCCGCAGGTATTACATTACAGAAAGCAGGATTGTCTACGCTCATCATTGAAGGTCGTGATACTGTTGGAGGAGGCATGCGTACGGCCGATTTGATTGAACCGGGATATCGACATGATATCTGTTCTGCTATCCATCCAATGGCTTTGGCTTCTCCGTTTTTTACCGCTTTGGATTTGAGTGCGCACGGACTGGAATTTATTTTTACTAATTACCAGGCTGCTCATCCCTTTGATGATGGTTCTTCGGCATTTTTAAGTCGCTCTATTTCAGAAACTGCCGAGGGATTAGGTTTGGACAGAAAGGTGTACCGCGATTTGATTGACCCTATTGTTTCCGAGTGGGATTATATCGCTTCTGCAACAATGGGTCCTTTTGAATTTCCGAAACGCCCCCTTCTATTGGCTAAATTTGGACTGCAGGCTTTAAAACCAGCGGCTACAATGGTCAATAAATTCAAGGAAACTCATACAAGAGGATTATGGGCAGGTATGTCTGCGCATGCCATTCAGCCATTTACGAATATAGCTTCTTCAGCAATAGGGTTGATATTAAGTGCTGTTGGACATAAATATGGATGGCCTATTCCTAAGGGCGGATCACAGGCTATTGCCGATGCATTAGTTTCCTTGTACACTTCCTTAGGAGGCGAATTAAAACTTAATTATTTTGTAAAAAATATTGATGAGCTGGCACCGTATAATACCGTTATGTTTGACCTAACACCGAAGCAGATCTTAAAAATAGCAGGACATAGATTGTCAGCTGCCTACAAAAAAAAGCTAGAATCTTATCGTTACGGCATGGGGGTTTTTAAAATGGATTTTATTATTGATGGAGAAATTCCGTTTTTAGATGAGCGATGTGGAGATGCTGCTACTGTTCACTTAGGTAATACTTATGAAGAAATAGCTGCTGCTGAATCACTGACATCAAAAGGCGGATATCCCGAAAAACCATTTGTAATGCTCGCTCAGCAAAGTAAATTCGATAACAGCCGAGCACCTGCCGGTAAAAATGCTGTTTGGGCTTACTGTCATGTACCTAATGGTTCGACCAGAGATGTTTCGGTTGCAGTTGAAAATCAGATTGAACGCTTTGCACCGGGATTCAAAGAACGAATCACTGCAAAAAGTACAATGAATACAGCACAATTGGAAGCCTACAACCCAAACTATATTGGAGGAGATATTAATGGTGGTATTATAGATATCCGGCAATTATTTACCAGACCAACGGTACAGTTAAGACCCTATAGAACATCCAATCAACAGATTTATATTTGTTCATCTTCTACTCCTCCAGGGGGAGGAGTACACGGTATGTGTGGTTATCATGCCGCTAAAACAGTACTAAAAGATCGCTTCAATATTTTATTATAAAGGTATTTTTGTATGATGTTGTACATCATTGCGAAAATCGTAATTAAGTGCATCACTTCATGATTTAATAGAATGGCTCATTAATCGTTATTATTATAGTTACTTTTCATTTTGAAAGCTAGATTTTTATTGTGTTTAACTCAGACATCTATACTTATTAATTCATCTGCGTAGATATCTTTGTGATGGATTTTTAATTTACCAGGTGTTTTTATATATATAAAGAAAAAATGTTCATTATCTAATTGATTATTGTAATAACTGAAAGTGTTGGTAAAACTTGGACTTTAAATTCGATATTACGTTCTACTAAATTACTTGCCAAGTACTACGATCTTGATTTCATTACCTGGTTCGAGACCACTAATACCTCCTCCAGTGTATTTGACTGTGTATTTTCCCGGTTTTATGGAATAGTTTTTTGCTAGATTAAATACAGTACTCACGCTATCATGAGGAGGTACTTGAATATAACTTTCCTCAGGAGGCGGCATCATCCGTTTGGCCATAGGGCCTGTAAATCCGGCTTCGTTCCCTTGAACATCTATAATTTCCATGTATTTACCTAAAAAGGGTTCAAAAGGTGTTTCCCATTTACAAAAATGCTGCATCGTATCTGAGTGGTTTGCCACAGTGAAGGATAATATCACAGAATCGGTGGTTAAATTGTTAGAATAGGCTCTCAAATGTGTTGCCAGTTTGGGAATTACTGTAAGAGTTTGTTTTGTTTTACTTGCAGAGCTTACTGTTTTTTGATTTCGGCAACCTGTAAACATTATAATTCCTACACCAATTATTAAAGAGAATTGACGAAGCATATTTTTGAGCTTTGGTAGTTTATTTGAATGAAATTTCCGATACTTCTATTAATTCAGGACCACCCTCAATTGGATAACCTAAAACTTTTTTACCTTTTAGAGTGACTGATTTATTAACAAAGTCATCTAACTTGACGCGAGAGCTTTGCAATGCATAGGTTTTATTTTCCGAATTTATCTTATGTGTTCCATATTGAAAAGTAGTCATTCCTAGCGGAGTTATTTCTCCTGTTAGAACTATTGTACTCATACCACCAGTCTTTTTCATTGTGCAACCTGAAAGTAAGCCTACGAGCATGGATAATATCACGATCTTTTTCATACTTAAATAAACGCAGAAAAACGAAGTAATGCTACAATTTCAATAATTAAAATGTTGAGGTCTAATACTGGAAAAATTCTATTATAATCTTTCTATGATTACTATTTATAAATCGTTATTCATTAATAATTTCTCCGATTTAAAGTTTTATAAGGTATTCATTTTAGTAATTCTTTATGAATGATTTAGAATATTATTGATTCTTCAAAACAACGTTTTCGTGATTTATGCAATCGTTTGTTTCGTGCTTTTATTTTGTCAAATTTAAATAAAGAATCACTTTTATAGTAAACTAGAAGGTAACCAAAACCTATTATAGTTGTGAAATATTATAAACTTAAATTAAATTATCGATGAGAAAATTATGTTTTTATGCGTTTGTATTATCCTTGTTTAGTTATCTATCCTCATGCAAAGTATCTGAGGGATGGGAACCTGTCATTTCTGATCCAGAACCACAAGGTTTAGCTATTGCAGATTCGGTCCAGCTTTTTAAAGTTACTCCATCAGCGGCGACGGTAGCAGATCGATTACAGTTCCGTGCCAATCACAACGATATGCAGGTCACAGGTTATTATGCAGCTCCAAACAGTACGATCACTGTAAATGTTCATGTAATTAATGGTAATACAGCGGCTCGACTTGCCATAGGTACTCCTTTTAGAGATAACATAAGACCTGTAAGGCAGTATTTCAATCTCACTTCCGGTCAGCAGACATTTACGGTTGATGAGTATGGTGGTTTGGTTTATTTAATCTATACAGCTAATAATTATACAACAACTGGGGAAATCGAGATTTCCTTTGATCAAGGATTTATTCCTGTTCCTTTCTTTCAGAAGGGTAAGACTACACATCAACAGTGGATAAGAACGCTCGATTCTTTAAAGAATAATGTGCCAGATGTTGTGTTTTCATCAGACCGAACAGTTTTAGTCGCAAATATGGACGAGGCTTTATTATTTAAAAATGAAGATCAGCAGCTTATTGTCAATCGCTTAGATTCTATTATTAATTTTTCCAACTACATCAGTGGTTTAAGTGGTACAAGCGGACTTCATGCAATACCAGATAATAAACACCTGATTACTGTAAGAGATTCGGCGTCGGGCGGCTATATGGCCGCTGGTATTTCTATTTATTATACAGAAGGACTATCTTATCGTATGTTACAACCAAAATATCTTTCCAATACGAATGGCTGGGGTATTTGGCATGAAGTTGGGCATACTTATCAACAAAAGGGATGGACCTGGGGTGGATTAACGGAAACAACGGTCAATGTTTACTCCTTGGCTTCTGAAAGAGGGTTTGGCCTTCCAATAAGTCGAATTACAGCTAATAACTTATGGCCGAAGCTAAGTAACTATTTTCTCAAACCTTTATCTGAACGAAATTATAATTCTGGAGACAATGATCTCAAACTTATTATGTTCTATCAGTTACAATTGGCATTCGGAGATAATCTATATATTCAATTAAGTAGAATAAATAGAGAGGAAAGGCCTAACGTTTCAAGCGATGAAGATAAAATGCGTTATTTTATGCTTACAACTTGTAAAATCACACAAAAGGATTTATCGGACTTTTTTAGAAAATGGGGATTAAAAGTTAATGAATCGGTTTATACAGAAATAGCTAATCTACAATTACCTATACCTGCTCAGGATCTTACTAGTCTTAAGGACTAAATTCATGCTCTAATCATTTTGATGCAATGCATACAGAATTCTGGAAAATTTATTGCATTGTATCCTAAACCTCTCTTGTCTGAGAAATTATTTCTCGACAAGAGAGGTTTATTAGTAAAGCAGATTGACTGAATAAACAGAGCTACTTTCGTTTGGACAAAAACTAATTTTTAGAGTTATATTGCTGTTATATTATAGAATATTTCATTACCCTGATTTTATATTCTAATACATCTAAAAAATCGTCCCTTTGTAATCTAAATTTCTTCGAGTTAAAGCATGGTGCAGCAATTGTGATGGCAAAAATGTTTTAACTATATTATATTTAAAACAATACCTTTATCATCATCGTTTATAAGTATGCTTAAGTGACTAGTACAAATTAATTTGAATTATTTAAAGTAATAACCCGTGACGATCGTCTATAAATGCATGGATGCTACTCATACCTTAAACATGTCTTATAAAAAAACATCTTCAATATCCGAGGTCGTCAAAAACTATGGCTCACAATTGCTTCGTTTCATCAATGGAAAGGTTAAAAAGATAGAGGATGCTGAAGATATTTTGCAAGAAGTATGGTATCAGACAAGCCGGCTTTCTAATATCGACCAGTTGGAGAATATGAGCGGATGGCTTTATGCGGTGGCTAAAAATAAGATAACAGATCTATATCGTAAAAAGAAACCAGAATCTTTGGAAGATCATACCTATGAAGATGATGAGGGAAAGATACAGATTAAAGAAATATTACTGGCTGATGATACAAATGATGCCGAGCTGAAAATGTTCAAAGATCTTTTTTGGGATCAGCTTATGAAAGCTTTGGATGAATTGCCCGAAAAACAGCGAAATACTTTTTTATGGCATGAGATTGAGGATATGACGCTACAGGAAATAGCAGATCAAGAAGGAGAAAGCATAAAGACTATCATCAGTCGTAAAGGATATGCTGTGAAGCATCTTAGAGAAAGGCTTCGCGTGCTTTATAATGAAATTTAATATTAAAAGATAACTTATGAACAATAGATTTAGTGGCAATAAAAAGAAAAAACTTTTTTTTATGATCCCTTGCGGAATCACACTTGCCTTATTATTTGTATGGGGAGTACAGTTACTCTGGAATGTACTTATGCCCGAAATATTTGGTTTAAAGATAATCTCTTTTTGGCAGGCTTTTGGTCTTCTACTCTTATCGAAGATTCTTTTTGGTGGTTTTAGATTTAAAGGTCGTAGAGGTGGCATGTGTCATGGACATGATTTTAACAACCCTTCACAACAGTTCAGTGATGAGGATAGATCCAGATTCAAAGCAGAATGGAAACGTAGATTTTCAGCAGCTTGCCACGATCGGAATAGAAATGATGATGAAATTAAAAAGCAGTAAAAGGAATATAGATTAAAGTAAAAAAGAGCAACGAAATTCATTTTGTTGCTCTTTTTTTATACGCTACAATTTCTTTCAGGCCCATAATACTTTGAAAAAAGATATTTTTTTTAAAGTATTATGGATTCAAGTGCGTCTTCTATCAAAAGGCCTTTAAAATAATTATAAAAAAAACAAGACATGAAAAATAAAATTCGATTTATCATACCAAAGCTCTTAGGAGTAACAATCGTTGTAGGTTTATTGTCCTTCGTCATCGGACTGCTTTTTAAATTATTAGTAGCAGCTACGATTCTGAGTGCGGTAGGGATATTTATAGCTAGCAGGATGCGTAATAAGAAATCTAAAAAAATGTTGCGGGAATATTGGACCCCTGTTACGCCTGATTTTAGAACAGATAACAGTTCGCCATTGCGTCCAGTTTCTCACAAAGTTCAACACACTAATTTCGCCATTATCCCGATCAATTAATTTTAATACAAAGACAATGTTTAATAGAAATAATAACACCGCAGACTGTTTTGCTAAATACGGCAAGTTAAAAAATCAATTCGAACAGCAATTTGGAAAGTTTAGAAATGAGTTTTCTCGTGATATACGTCCACTTGTCAATATCGAAGAGAATAGTGCATTTTTTACACTTCAACTCTATGCTGCTGGTCTCAAGAAAGAGCAGTTTAAAATTGAAATAAAAGATAAAATATTGACAATATCGTATGAAGCCCCTGTACAGGAACAGAGCGAAGAGCAGTATATGTACCGTGAATTTATTCCACAATCTTTCAGCAGATCGTTTCAGTTGAACGAGCAGGTCTCTAATGTCAATTTAACAGCAAGTTATGAAGAGGGAGTTTTAACTGTAATCCTTCCAAAAGACAGCACATCTTATAGACCAGCCCAACATGTTAAGGTAGGTTGATGATTATTTGTGGTTTTGTAATAAAAGAAATGGCTTAGTGAAAACTAGGCCATTTTTTCATAAAAATAATATGAATCGTTTGTTATTAACTCTTGAGGGCTTGACCAGTTCTATGTTTTTCTCAATGTAAGAGGGAGCATTTACTTTTTTAGGCTTTTAGAGTCGGTCAAGTTACTCAGCTAGGGACATTTTAGATTTACCATCAACAACAACTTTTTTGTCATTAACAGGAGTTTCTATGCAACGATATTTTACTATTCAGCAAGGCGATCATGTGTCGTATTGAAATTACTCTTTTGATCCAGCGACAGGGAGATAAATGAAAGAAATGAGTTATACTTTTTAGGTATCAATTATTAATTAATTGATACTTTTTTGTTATTGTATGAGGTTTAGGAAGCCGTATTGATTGTTTATTAAAATCCTGATATGAAAAATGCCAGAGGTATTTTTGATTTTTTGGACAGCAAACTTTCAATAGTCAGATATCATGTGAGATTGAAATATATACTTTCGGGAATGTTGGAAAGCAATTTTGATTGGTAATGGATAACCAAACTTTAACTAACGAATCTTTGGAATTGACAGCGCTGAGATCATCGTATTTATCAAAGCTCCATATGATGAACAGGACGATTTTTTGACGAGCAGATTTTATTTATTTAATCTTTTTTTATTACCCTTATTTTCTAGTGATTTCGGGGTATATTATTTTATATATTTTGGGAGCTACTTAGGAATGCTTCGCTTTTTTTCTTAGGTTGTCTCCATTTTTTATGTGCATAGGGTTGGAAATATGAGGGGTGAGAAATAAAATAGAGTCATTTTGTTGATGCAAAAATTGAATTAGATAATCACAAAATAGCATTTTTCAAAACTTTTTATTTGGGTAATTTTACAGCATGTTAATGGGATAAAATAATACCAATTACAAAATAGCTTAAAAATAAGATGAAAAATTGATTATGGAAAAAATATATGCAATAAAATCATTTAAAGAACTATCTAATGAGGAGCTCTACCAAATATTAAAGCTTAGAAGCGAGGTGTTTGTGGTAGAACAGCATTGTGTTTTTCAGGATATGGATAACAAAGATCAGGAGAGTTTACATGTTATGTGCTATATAGATGACAAGTTAGCTGCATATACTAGAGTTCTTCCGGAAGGATTGAGTTTTGAGGAAGTATCTATAGGAAGAGTAATTACATCTCCGCTTTATAGGGGGCTTGGATTAGGAAAAGAAATAATGGAACAATCAATAGCGGTTTGTGAAAAGCTGTTTGGTATTAAGCCTATACGAATTGGTGCACAGCTTTACCTGAAGAAATTCTATAACGAATTCGGATTTGTGGAAATTGGTGATGTATACATTGAGGATGGTATCGTACATATTGAAATGGTAAGGAATTCAAATAATTAGATTAGGTTAAGGACGTTTTTAATAATGATATTGGGATCATCTTTACGCCAGTTGATGTAAAGATCTGTATAAAAAGGTAGTGAAATGAAACGAACACCTGTTGCATTGTTGAGATCATATGATTGGGGTAAAATAGAAACACCTAGCCTTTTTCTAATCAGAGGTATAATAGTTGATCCAAATTGACAAGAAATGTAGGATTCTGGATCTATGTCATAATGGGCAAAAACCTTTTTAATTAGAGTAGCATAACTGCTATTTAATCCTCCATATGTGAGTATAAACTTTTGAGCACTGAGATTAGCGTTAGAAATATCGTCGCTAGTTTTAAAATCATGATCTTCAGGGACAACAAGACAAAGATTTTCAGTACTCAGTTTTTTCGAATTAATAAATGGGGAGTGGTTGATATCTCTGCTGAATAACATATCAATTTTGTAATTTTTTAGTGATTCTTCTTCCTCTTCATAAGCAAGCTGTAGCAGCTCTACTTTTAATTTCGGAAAAACGGACGAAATTTTTGATATCATGTCGGGCAGGACCGCTGAAGACAAGGAATCTGGATATGCCAACTTGAGTGTGCCACACTCCCCTAAATGGATTTGAAGAGCTTGCTGCTGTATGATATCAAGATTAATGAGTTCTGCTTGCCACTTATCCTTTAGAAACATACCTGTGTCCGTTAATTTTACATTTCTCTTGTCTCTATAAAAAAGTTTGAGATTCAATTCGCTTTCCAAGGCCATAATCTGCCTGCTAAGTGCTGATTGAGTAATACCTACTTTTTCAGAAGTATTCCAGAAATGTAGTTCATCGGCTAATGTAAGAAAGTATTTAATCTGCTGAATATCCATCATGCAATTTAATCAAAAATCGGATATGTCATTGATAATTGAGATATTTAATACCTGTATTAGCACTTACGTAAGGTAGAATTTTTGTGATTGTAGAAGCTGAAAAAAATATGAAATGTTTAAATTATGAATTGGAATTTTTACCAGATAAGATAACACTATGCAAAATATAGCAATAAAAAGAGTCACTCTTGATGACATTACAGTACTGCAGAAAATCGGCAGAGAAACATTCTTTGAAACATTCTCCAACAGCAACTCGGAGGAAAATATGCAACAGTACTTAGAAGATGGTTTTTCTGTTAAAAAGCTCAGGGAAGAATTAGGGAATAGGGACTCTGAATTCTATTTTGCGGTACATGATGAATACGTAATTGGTTATTTAAAACTAAATTATGGAAGGTCACAAACCGAATTGAAAAATGAAGCGAGTTTGGAAATCGAACGAATTTATGTATTACAGAAATATCAAGGAAAAAAAATTGGCCAAATACTATATGAAAAAGCAATTCAGATTGCACATGATAAACAGGTTAAATATGTATGGTTAGGTGTTTGGGAACAAAATCTGCGAGCGATTAATTTTTACAAAAAAAATAATTTTATCGAGTTTGATAAGCATATTTTTAAGTTGGGTAATGACGCGCAGACTGATATTATGATGAAAAAAAATATTACCATATAACGATCGTTTTTTTTAAGTGATTTAATATCATATTGTAACTTCATAAGTTTATAAATAGACATGAATAGGTTCTTTGCGTCTTTTTACCCGTAAAAGATTTCTATTGAGAAAGTAGCATTGATGCGATCGGCTGTAAATCTAGAATTGCTACTATCTTTTAAGAAGAGGCTTAGTACTGGGAAGTATATGTTAATTTTCCAGAAGCCAATTAATTCCTACGACCAACATGATGATGACAGCAATTACATATTTTATTTTGATCACTTGTTGTTTTCGATAAGCAATGTAAATACCACAGGCCATAATAATAGCAAAGGCAATGATAATCCAGCCAAATGAGAGATTATTTCCAAGTTTAATTTCCATTATAATTCTAGTATTGATTTAAATGTTGATGATGTTTTAAAATGAATGTTATTTAATCTTTTTCAATTATAACATTGGTTATTTTATAATTGAAATTAGTATTGTCTCGTTCGCTTTCAGGTTTTTCTAACTCAGTGTAATGTACTGTACCTGTCATCTTATATGTCGTATGTTTTTCGAGATTAATCTTTTCTCCAGTATTATCAACAACGTAAAAATCTTTAAGTGAGTATTTTTTTTGGTCCATTGGAATCTCAAATAACACGTTATTCTTATTCGTTCCAATAGGAAGAATAACACTGGTTGCAGTAAATTTTTCCGAGCTGAATGCACTGGATTTTACAACGAAATTCATCGGTATGAACGTTGATTTACCTGATGAAAAAGTAAATAGGGGAGCATCAAATTCACCAATTAATGTTATAGATTTATCCTCATTGTCATAATTGGATTCCATTGCTTTAATGGTATCGATGGATGAACCATTGCAAGAGGATAGGGATATAAGACCAAGGGATGCTAACAGCAGAGCTGGTATTTTTATTTTTGATGCCATATAGCGTTTTATTATTGTATGGTTAGTTCTCTATTTTTATAAAAATACAATTTTATTGAATAAATTTTGAACAGCATTTTAAATTCGTTAAAGATGAATTTAAATTCGTTATAAGATGGGCTTCTATGTAAAAGAGGGTGATTGTGAAGGAGTGTATAAAAAAGGAAGTATTCAACTAGAACACTTCCTTTTTTATGATGTTAAATCACTGAGAACCATTTTTGGTAAAGATGTCCAATAAATGGCAACTCTTTTTCTTCTCCTTTAGCAGCACTTAGGATACCTAAAACAAGCATCACAAGAATAGCAATTCCGATGACCGATACTAAAATATTACCAACCATGGGAATAAATCTTAAAATGCCGGCAACTAGTGCAGTAACGGTTATTCCGATACTTTGGCGAATATGAAATCTTCCTAAATTGGTCGCATTTTTACTATTCATAACAAGTGCGGCGACAAGGCCGATGATGGTTAAATAGGCTATTATTGCAACTGTCTTTCCATTATTGGTGTCTGCCGAAATGTTTTTATTCTCTCTCATAACTAATTATTTTATTTTCCCCAAATTTAGAAGCTTTGCCTTTTTGAAACTATAGCCGAAATTGGGGGTATTTATAATACGAGAATAGTATTGGGATTAAAATGATTTCAATAGCCTAGAAAGTCGGCACTGTATAATGAAAAGAGTTGGTTAGACCAATATTTAATTCTTTTGATGAAATGTTCAGTACTATTTTTGGTTAATCACTATTCACGCTCCAATAGAAAACCTCGCGATATAAACCTTTTTATGATGTAATCGATATCAACGAGATGAATCAAGGTATGGTTTGTTAATTATCAAAATCTAAAGCTTATATCTTAGATTTTGATAATTATTTTTTGAAAGGTGAAATTTTGATCACATAACAGCGGCTGTACTGTGTATCGTTAGCTATGATCATTATACAGTGTAATAGACATGTAAATCGGTCTTAAATAACATAAATAGATCTGTTGTAGCTATTTCAATTATTAAAAAAACTATTTTGATCATTCTTATTGATTTATTGCTGGTATAGCTGTAATGGTTTTTGTTGTAGCTAAATTGATCAACAGATTTAGTCTGTCTTTGTATGTCTGCGAAATTTCTCCACTTATGTTCGGATCAAATAATTCTTTTTTTGAAATTGGCACACTGTAAGGAAGTGGCCATGCCCGGAGTGATTTGGCGATCGCATCCATGGTATTGATTCCTTGCATCGCTTGTACCCCATCTGCCCAACATACTAGCCCCACTGTTTTATCCGTTAGGTATGGATTATTTTTCTTAGCACTTACCTCTAGCCAGTCTAAACAGTTTTTCATGACCCCAGGGATGCTTCCATGGTATAAAGGAGCTAACCAGAAGTGTATATCGGCCTCCCGAAACAGGTTGTTCATAACCTGTACACCATTAGGTATTCTGGTCAATGTACAGTCGAATAGCGGAATACCACTATCTGCAAGGTCAAATATGTGACTTTCAATGCCGAAATTTTCTAATCCTGATTTTATGTATCTGGATAATAGGTTTGAGGTAGAAAATGATCTTCGTTCTAATGCTCCGTTAAATATTATTGCTTTCATAGCGTTTATTTTATTATTTAAAAATGACTTTAGGCAGACCGATTTCACCATACATAAGTGTTCTTACAATAGGTTTTAAACGTTGAGTTGCTAACATATAGAGTGCGGGATGTAAATCAGGCCGTGCGCGGAGGACTACTTTTTGATTTTTAAATGATGAGATAGATGCATTTTCAATATTTGATTTCCACAGTTCTAATTTCATAGAATCAACATCTATGAAATCAAAATGAGCGGCATGAGGTTGTAGTTTATCGGCTATAATCATATACACCCAGGGTGGAATAATAGCATCAGCTGAACAGTACACTGCAACTGTTTTTGCCACAAATACGGAAAAATCAATTTCTGAAATAGCTATTTTGAATTCTTTCTCTTTTACAATCATGCCCATAAAAAGTAGGTTTTTAATATCAAATTCTGCTATTTCATCTGCTGGCATAAAGTCCAGCAGATCGAAAGCGATTATGCCAGATGCAGTTACTTTATTTATAAATTGTTCCTCTGCCATTTTGCGTTTATTTATAGATGGTTGCACTAATTTAAATTGTTAAAAGAGCCTCTTCGTATTTTTTTTCAACAGCAGCCCAGTCTAATACTGACCAGAAAGCATCTAGATAATCGGCTCTTTTGTTTTGATATTTGAGGTAATAGGCATGTTCCCAAATGTCCACCCCTAGTATAGGCAATCCTCGATTTGTTACATTAATATCCATCAGTGGATTGTCTTGATTTGGCGTACTGCTTATCGCTAGCGCACCACTGTAGGAAACAAATAGCCAAGCCCAGCCTGAACCAAACTGTCCTAACCCTAGTTTTTTAATTTCTTCTTTAAGTTGATCAAGACTACCAAAGCTCCGGTTGATGGCCTCGACCAATTTTCCTTCGGGAGTAGTTCTTGCTGTGGGTGAAAGGATACTCCAGAAAAGGGAGTGATTATAATGACCGCCTCCATTATTACGCACCGCTGGACTGTATTTACTGATATGTTTTATTAAATCAGGAAGTTCCAGATTTTTGATGTCGTCTTGTTCAAGTGCCTTGTTTAAATTATCCACATATGCTTGATGATGGCGGCTATGGTGGATGGTCATGGTCAGGGTGTCAAAGTGTGGCTCTAGTGCTTCGTAGGTATAGAGAAGGGCAGGGAGTTCAAATTTGCTCATAGTATAACTGTTTTAATTAAATCCTTGAACAAATTTAAAGAGATTAACTTAATAAAGCAAGCTTAATCTTGTTTTATTGTGAAACTAGAAATTATGTTGATATAGGCTTCAATTTGGCACGTAAAAATTACAGCTTGTTGAGCAGCGAAGAAGAATTGCAACGATGTAACTATAGAAAAACTGTTCTTAAATTCAAGTATGGGTGCTCATGGCATGGAATATTCGGAGTTTACAAGCTTGAGGAAAGCAAATTTAAACGACAGTTTTTAGATATTATTAAAGGTATAATGTTTTATTTATCTTAATATAGATTGCTAAGTATAGTTCAATAGATTTGGATTCACATTAAATTTACATGTTTTAGTCTATCAAAAGTTTCTGGGAATGATATTACTTGTTTAGCACTTGCTGTGGAAAAAATAAAGTTAAATATTTTTTTCAAAGCAAATGCTACTTGCGATACCTGTATATTGACCATAGTTTGGAATTATAGTAAATGCATGTTTTTTATATAAACCAATGGCTTCAATCATCTTATTACCGGTTTCTAAAATACATCGTTTATAATCCAATTCTTTTGCCCAATGCTCCAATTCTTTTAATATTGTGCCGGCAATTCCATTTCCTCTTTGCCCAATAGAAACAAACATACGTTTAATCTCGATCGTGCTTTCCTCATATTCTTTTAATGCACCACACCCCACAGGTTCGTCATTTATATAAACAATGACAACATGCTTAATCAATTCTATTTTGTTGTACTGCGCAAAAAAATCATTTATATCACCATTTTTAATAGCGAGATCTTGGTCTAATTGGATTGTTAGAGTTTTAAAATCTTGATGATCTGAATTTGTTCTTAATATACTCCACATATGCTTGCTTATAATCTATAAATAACTATTATTTTCCTTGTAAATCTAAGTTCTTAGTCTTTTAACTTATTTTAATGGTAAATTCCATCGCTTTTTTAGGCCGTATTGTAGTTGATATATAGCCGTTTTCAGGCTTTCTCATATAATCCAGATAGTCCTGCATAGAAGGCTGAAAGCCCTGGACATCATCGACTATAATAACTGCACCCTTTTTTAGATTTGGTTCCAATAACTTGAAAATAGGAAAAACAAGATCCGGCCATCCGTCAAGCAGTACAAAATCAATAGGTTCGTTTATGTTTCTTAAAGTTTCTCTAGCATCGCCCTCCCATATGTCTGCGTACTCGGATAATCCTGCTTCTTCAATATTTTGTCGCGCTATTTTGACTTTATGCGGCATATATTCTGTGGATATCACTTTTCTACCATTGTCTTTTGCCGCTTTTGCAAGGTAGATTGTTGAAATCCCAAAAGAAGTTCCGAATTCGACAATGTTTTTGGCATTTAATGCCCTAGCCTGCATATATAAAAATGTACCTTGGTAAGGCAATATGGGGATATATTTGTCATCATAAAAAGATTCTTTTTCCGTTTTCCAATCAATTCCTTTTCCAAACATTTTGAATGCTTTTGGTAGGAAATGAAATACCATTGACCATCCTTGTTTCAATGCTTCTGTATATAGTCTGGAAAGTGTGGCTTCTATTTTTGAATCATCTAAAAAAGCGAATAATTCCGGTTTTACTTTAGGCATATTATTTTGGTTAAGCGTAAATATTGTTTTTCCCTTAATGAAGCAGATTTCTTTAAATGCTAACTTTGATTTCTATACGTTTTTACGGAAATTTGTACTCCGCTTGCTAATGGACATATTAAAGGTAGTTATTTTTATGACATGCGTTTACCTTATAAATTAATGCTAAATTGATTGAATTCGTTAATGTCGTGATAACCAAAAACTTTTATTTCAGGATTTTGAGCGACAAACTGACGTATGTTGTTTAATGTTGCTATTCTGAGCTCATTATTGTCGGCTCTATTTTCCGCGAGTTTACACACCGGATGAGTATCATCCTTTAACTCCTCTCGAAGATAATAGGCATCTGCAACGTAAAAAAGGCTACTCGAATCAAGATCTATTGCTATCCCGCAATGACCGTGGCTATGTCCAAACAAAGGGATGAACGATAAGCCTATTGAACCAACGTTGATGGGTCTGGATTCAAGCCCGTACCAATTACTTTCTGATGGCCCATAAGTTACGATCTTTGGATTATGGAGCAAGGGTGTTTGCAGATATCTTGGGTTTCCAGAGTTGAAATTAATATATTCTTCTAAACCAACATGAACTGTTGCGTTCGGAAAGTCGGGAAGACCTCCAATATGATCGTTGTCCAAATGTGATATAATACAATCGGTAACTCTTGAAGGATCTAAACCTAGCTTTTCGATTTGACGAATAGCAGTTTGAGATTCGTCAAACCGGTAGCCAACCATTTCAATAGCTTCTTTACCAATCCGTTCGATAGGATTTTGTATGTCAGCTAATCCAATTCCTGTATCTATCATTATGAGTCTATTTTTAGCTTCCAATAATAGGCAGTGACCTATAGCCCTAAGATCCATTGAAGACTGGATTTCTACACAATTTAGATGATGTATTTTTATTTTTTCCATTATGAGTTGTTCTATAAGACAAAGAAAAGGTCCCTGTTGTTGGTATCATAGAACTGTAGCGACATTATTGTTAATGTTTCATAATACGCAGTGGGCCTATATCTTCAATTTTGTCAGTTTCATAAGTATTTTTGGGCAATTGTAATTCTAAAAATTCTTTTGGAGAAAAGCTGGAAAATAATTTAAATTCTCTATTAAAATGTGAGTGATCTGCATATCCAAGTTTATATGCAATATCACTTAGTCTATTGTACTGCCCGTTTTTTAATAACTGGAGGGATTTCTGAAATTTAACAATTCTGAAATATGATTCAGGACTGACACCTACTTCTTCTTTGAATTTACGCTGAAATTGCCTTCTGGATAGACAATATTGTTGAGCCAATAAAGCAGAATCAATGTTACTTTCACAATTACGGATTCTATGGACACTATCTTGGATGATGTGCTCCTTTTTTGCCCGTAAGAGCTTTTGATAAATTTCTTGACTGAATAACTCAACAAGATGCTGGACAGATCTAGCTTCTAATAATCTTTCGGTGAAGGTTTTTGAAAAAAAAATATTCATATCCACCAGTGAATCGGTCAGTTCGTAACTGTTAATCGAAAATAATTGTTTGACTGTGGCAGGTTGAAAACTGACGCCAAAGATGCTAGATTGTCTATGTATGAAGTTGGTACAAGGGCTGGCGCTCTTTTGACCGTACATAAAAGTAATGGGTAGCGGGACAGTATCCCTATATAAGTTTGAATTTCCGTTGTTATGCTGAAAAATTATACCCGGTGCTCCGTCAGCAAAGATTTTATAGGATTCAATAGCGGAAGAGGAATTAGGGACAACAGTGTGCCAGAATTCATAAACTACACTTCTTAGATCCGGTGGAGGTTGTATTTTTGATATTTTCATATTTTGACCTTTAAAATGAATTTGTTGTGTTATGCATGGGCAAAAAGCATTTTAATATTGTCTATGCAATTCTACACTAACCAAATCTGAAATAAGGGGTGTTTACAAGTAAATCACCCCTGTGATAATCATTTAACTAAGATAGTTATTGCATTCGTTTTTATCATTTTCCACTTTCATTTTCCTCATGTCTTTCTGTGGCCGATTTATCTTCAGCTACACCAGATTTCCAGTAGGAGTACGCATAAAGTTCTTCTTGTCTCCAGCCTTTTTCTTTTCGTAAATAATGACGTATTTCTTTCACAGAAGAAAATTTTGCCGCTACATAACCCGAGCGGGAGTGCTCTGGAAGTGATTGTTGTTTAACAACTGTTGCTATGTTACTACCTAATTGAGGACTGGAGTTGTAGAGCCAAATAAATTTGATATCCGCTTTGGTCGATAATTGCTGTTCATCCTCTTTGCTGTGTACTTCGATGATACAGATACCTTTTGCTGTCTCGGGCAGATCCTCTAATATTGCTCCAAGTACCGGAATGGCAGTTGCATCGCCTACTAAGAGATAGTTCGCTGCTTTACCGTATAATTCACTTTTACCATCTTTCATTAAAACACCCAGTAGATCACCTTTTTGAGCATGAATGGCCCAAGAAGATGCAGGTCCTTCATCACCATGTGCAACAAAGTCAATATAAATTTCTTTTTTTTGAAGATTGATACCCCTATGTGTGTAGGTTCGAACTATAGGGCGAATCTCATCGGGTTGGGGTTTCCACTGCTTTTTGTCATAATCAAATTCTGGAAAATAAACAGTGCCGATTCCCGCGGGAGGTATAAGTATCTTGTTATTGACTCCGATTGTCGTATTACTGAATGATGGAACACTTTCGCCCGTGAGGTATATGCGAATATAATGCGGTGTAATATATGCTTTACGGCTTACCGTTAATGTAGCCTGTAGGGGTTTGAAATTTTGTTTACTCATTTTATACGTTAATTAACTTATTTGCTTAATGATCTCTTGAAAATCTGCTATGTGATTATTTCATTTTGGGCATCTTTACTTGATGGGAATAATGATAAGTGGAGCGTTGCATATTCAACTTTACTATTAAGAATAGTTCTAAATAATTTATATATTTGTGCAAATATAAGAAGTTAATTACCCTAAAAAGGTCTGTGAAAAGGAATAAAAGATCCGCGATAAGGAGAAACTGAATCAAAATTAAACATATAATGACGCTACGATTGTACAATACCGATATCTCTAATTTGCTTTTGGAAAAAGAGTATCCGGATGTTTTACCTGCATCGGATGGTGGAATACAGGAATATACAACTCATCTCGAACTTCCAATCGGAAAGGGATGTTACCGTGAAATATATTTTGAGGGAGTACATATTGGTTTTGGTGATGCTATTTTGTCCAATAATCTAATGCTGTATTTTGAAAGTGATTTTGAAACAGTAGAGATGCATTTTGCTCTAAAAGGTAAAAGTACTGCGGTCACAGAGCATTTTAAAAAAGAGGTAAGTTTTGATTCTCACCAACATAATATCATTTATGCCAACCAGCTACATGGGAAGATGAAATGGGAAAGTGATGTTTTTCAGTTATTTGAGATTAATTTGGCCCCGTCATTCTTTAAAAGATATCTTCCGGAGGATACTCTTTTATTTGACAGATTTCGAAATGCAATTGAAAAGGGATATTCAGAGACAATAAATGTTGAAAATAATCGAATTAGTCGTCAGATGTATGAGATTATAGATGACATTATGAACTGTCAGAGAAAAAGTGTTTTTAAAAGAATGTTCCTCGAGGCAAAGGTAATTGAGCTCCTATTGCTGCAGTTTGAACAACTGAGCGAAGTGGCTCACATCCATGTTTCTTTAAGAAAGGAAGATATTCATAAAGTGTATGCGGTGCGGGAGTTTATTATGAATAATCTCAATAATGCTTGTTCATTGATTGAGCTGGCACATCATGTGGGTACAAATGAGTTTACACTTAAAAAGGGTTTTAAAGAGTTGTTTGGAACAACAGTTTTTGGATTTTGGACGGATGCTAAAATGAATCAGGCTAAACTGATGATTACCGAGCAGGATATGAGTATCAGTGAGATTTCTGACAGTATAGGATATAAAAATCCACGTCATTTCTCGGCGGCTTTTAAAAGAAAATTTGGTGTTATCCCGAGCCAGTTTAAAAAGTAAACTACATCGGTCTCATTTTTAGATGAATACCATCCTCACATAATATGTTAAATTTATTCACTATTGTTAATAGTAAATAAAGGTTTAGCGTACAAATATGTAAAGCACCGATATAGTTTCTTGTTATTTATTCTGTACCGCGGTTTGTCTTCTTCATTAATATTCTAGCTTTTCTTAATTGCAACGTGGCATGATGGAGTAATTTGGCATTATATAAAATCCATCCGCCTATCATTCCGATGACGCTTCCGATAAAAATATCAATCATACGTGCAAAAAAGATCTCGTTGGTGTCTTGCGTTAACTGTTTACCAGATTCAGAGAGGAAAATAGTTAGGATCGTAATAAAAACAACTGCAATTGCATAATTCCTTACGACTAAAAATTCTACGATGACTTGCAATAGGGTAATACTTATGACCATAATAAGTGGCGTTGGGTTTCCGGACGCAATTAGCCAGGTAATTCCAAGACCAACTAATGTTCCGGTTATACGCTGTGTTGCTCTAAGCCAAACATGCTTAGAGCTACTTCCCTGCATTACCGCTAAGCAAGAGATGGGGATCCAATATGGTTTTTCAATGTTTAACGAAAATGCTACAGCTAAAGAGAAAGCCATAATGAGTCCAAAAATGAGAGATTCTACAATATTGGTGTAACTCGATTTACGATGAATGCTATTTTCGGGCTGATTATTCTTTTTTAGAGTCAGTAAGCTATATATTAAACCGATACCACAGGTTAATATGGTTCCCATTGCAACATAACCAATTTTTTCGGCTATATTTTCAGGTTGAAAAGGGGAACAAATGGCAGTAGATGCCAGCATGATGAAGAAGAAATTGCCTGGTGGACGGGTAAGTTGAAGCTTATGCAGGGAGTAATGTACTCCGAAGGAGAAAAGACCCAATGCAATAGGAGCAATCATTGGGTTGAACGAAAATAACAATCCAACCGAAAAAGATAGCATAAGCCCAAAACAACAAGTCATCAGTAAGATCATGCGTTCGATAAGCTTATCTGATTGAATGTATAAGATTGATAGTCCAGCTAGGGATCCCAGCTTTCCAGCTTCAATGTTGTCCATATACCAGCCCAGAATCATAGGAATGCCTACACTTAATCCTGCGACGATGGGAAGATGCCATTGTCTACTTGTTTTATTAAATTTAAAAAACGATTCCATGAGTTCTTCTTTTTGACCCGGTTTCTCTAACGAATTAGTTTGTCGCTCTAATTTAAAAACCAAACAAAGGTAATGATGTTTTTTATTTCTGATAATTTTCCATTCTCATTTTAGACTTTTGACGGTTTAAGCAAAAAACTGGAAGTAGTATTTTATGTTTTAATTGAATATCTAAATGGAAAGCTCATTGTGAGTCTGCTCTCTTTAGTTTATTTCCGATTACTAATAAAGTTAAACCTATACAGAGGGATAAGATAAAATAGCAGATCGCTAATGTCTGTTGGTCACCAACATTCAATAGACTGACCAGGCTGTAGCTGGCAAAAGAAGTCACGATATAAGCCCCGCCACTGGTTAATCCACCTGCTGCGCCTGCATATTGTGGGAACCGTGTCAAACAATAGGTGAAGTAGATGTTGTACATAAATCCCATCAGGAAATGCATTAATAAAGCAAAAAACATCAGAGAAAATAAGCTGTAATACCAGAATGCTGTTGCAAACATTAAACAGGCTAATGTGGCTTGTCCGATTGTTGCTAGTCGTAGTTTTTTTTGCATAGACTTTGCTAACATAGCTTTACTCAGTAGGCCTCCGAACAGTAAAAATAAGCCAGAAAGAAGAGACATATTTCCGGTCATGACAGGAGAAAAATTAAAGTCATGCTCGATCATAAAAGGTGCAGACATCCCAAATACAATAGCCATAGCGTAACTGAATCCCAATAGCACGATGCCCATGCTGAAGTCTTTAGTGCTCAACATCACTTTAAAAGCATTAACTGTACCCGAAATGCGGTAGGGTTTTTGTTCTTTTAGTGTTTCTCCTGTAAACCGGTATTCCAATAGAAACATGATGAGTGCATAAATAGCAAGGAAATAAAAATTTCCTTTCCAGCCAACATAATTTTGCAGAAACCCGCCTAAGAATGGTGCAAGAATGGGGGCGGATGACCATACAATAGATAGTAATGAGGTGTAATTTTTTAATTTATCACCGTCATAAACATCCACGAGAAAGCTACGTTTGGATACCATAATAATAGAAATGACTAAGCCTTGGATGGCCCGCATACCGATTATAAAATAAATATTGGAAGAGTTGATCAGTAAGATATTGCTCAGGATAAATAGTACTAATGCTAACATGCTTAATCTGTAACGGCCATAACTGTCCACTAAACTTCCTAGAAGAAGTTGTCCCAGTCCATAAAAAATGAGATAAACTGTCAGGGTTAATCGGACACTTGATATGGAGGTTCCCAATGCGGTTACCATATCCGGAAAAGAAGGGATGTAAATGTCCATCGCAAAACCGGAAAGCGGTATAAGCATAAATGTCAAAATAGTACTGATACCCTCGTGTTTCTTTTCTTGTCTTCTCATCCTAAAATCATATTATCTTGATCAACCTGTTTCCTTAATGCTGTCAGCAAAATTAAAGGAAGATCGATGTATTAAAAAGACAGGATTCAAAGTTATTTTTACGAAAATCAAACTTGTTTCATAAATCTTTCGCGGTGAATTTTAGGCGTAATAAGCGCATGCTTTTTAAAGAAGGAAGTAAAGTGTTGCGGATATTCAAAACCTAGACCCTGACCGATCTGTCCGATGGTCCAGTCGCTATTTTCCAATAGTTTTTTACCCTCTAATAATAAGCGTTCCTGAATATGCTGAGAAGTCGACTTTCCGGTCATTGCCTTAAGCAGATGGTTGAGATGATTGATATGGGTATTTAAACGATTGGCATAATCAGCAGGACTTTTTAAATACAGAATCTGTTGCGGTGACTCTAGTGGAAACTGATTATTTAATAGGGTGAAAAACTGATGTACTAATCGGTTGCTTGCCGGAATGCGCTGTCCATCGATGGTTTCGCGATGTACTTTGATAACGTTGTATATAATGAGACGCAGTATGCTGTCAATGATTTCATTCTTAAACATATGTCCATCCATATGTTCTGACGCAAGTCTTTCAAAATAAAAAAAGAGCTCCTGGAATTTTGCCTGATCGAGATGGATGTAGGTAAACGGTTTCGCTATCATCTCTTCATGCACGCGGTCGAATTCTAGTTTCATTTCTTTGGTTAAAAATGATTCATTGAAAAGGCAGACGTAACCGTCCTGATTTGCAGCAAGTGGTTCCCAGCCATAATTGACTTCCGGGCGTGAGAAGAATATGGTGGGCCGGTCTACTTTTAGCTCACCCTGATCTGTAATTAAAATTCCGGGATTCTGTGTGAGTGTTATTTTGTAATAGTCTCTGCGTGCATAGGGGAGACTTAGCATACAGCTCTCCGTTTTGATGACATTGAAATGTAAAGCATTCCGTTGAGAATGGATGAGATCTAAAGGGATTTCTTTCTTTATATTGGTATAATAACCTAATAAATCTTCTGTTTGCATCTTTTTAATTAATTACATAATTCAAAGATAGTGAATTGCTTTTTTATACGGAGAGAGTAGTTGAAATGTTATGTATTTATTACAGCTGCTTGCATAGTTTAATTATTTTTTAGGGATAATTTCTACCCATTTTTTTTCCAAGTATAGGGTCGTTCCTTTGATTTTGGTTGCATCTATAAATGTGGCTTGAACAAAGTTCCCAGTGATATTTTTATATTTTAATTTTAGGCCTTTCTCATCCAAGCCGGAAGTTTCATAATAGGCGCCTAATGGAAGTTTAAAGGGATTGTTCTTAACGTCGTTGGTGAAAATGGATAGTAAAAATAGTCTTTTGGAATTGGTGTCAGGTTTTTCATAGCCAAATATACGATGATCAAGTCTCATATTGGCGTTTAGCGTTAGGATGCTATCCGAAGTATTCAGATCCACGTAGGCCTTTGTTACATCATCTGCAGAAACTGTAACAGATGCGTTGTTTTCTGATTCTATGCGCGCTAATGTATCGATTTTTGGAACCTCTATTTTTGTTGGAAAATCAACTGTATCTACTCTTAAACTGTCTTTACTAATTTTTCTTTCATCTACCTTTTTTGATTTTGAATTGTTGCAACTCAAGATCAAAAAAGGTAGTAAACCGATTATTGTTTTAAACTTCATGTTATTCGTTTTTTAATATTTTATCAATTCTGTTACTGTATCAAATCGATATTTAATATGTGCCTCTTTGTGTATCTATGTCTCAGTCTTTTTGAATATAACAATTTATTTTTTAAAGGATATGTGGTTTAGCTCTTTGGTTTAATAACCGTAGATAGGTGCCACGATAATTATCAAGAAAACAACTATGCTATAGTTTTTGTTGGTGCTAAGCTAACATACCTTAGAATGCCGTTTACAGGAGCGTAATCTAAACTGGATTCGCATTTGGAAGATCAATTAAAATAATATTTCGGTTGATTCTAAAGGAGAGCGTGTTAATGTATTGTAGACACATATATCAGGAATGCATATGATATTTGAGTGAACGAATTGAAGAGTGATTAATTAAGTAAGATGAGACGTTTTGGGAATTAAAACATCTATAAAGAGCGCACATGGCTGGCGACCCTTATAAATGTTTTAATTAATGGTAATAGGATTTATAAGTATAAATACTTAAGGTTTCAAAATTTCTGCTAGTTTTTTTTCTAAATCAGCTCCTCTTAAGTTTTTGGCAATAATCTTTCCTTCGGGATCTAGTAAAAAGTTAGAAGGAATTGCGCGGATACCATATTGAGTAGAAATATCATTTTTCCAGCCTTTTAAATCAGATAATTGGGTCCAATCCTGAAGTTTATCATCTTTGATCGCTTTAAGCCATGCATTTTTACCTTTTTCATCATCTAAAGAGATGCCGATAATAGTAAAACCTTTATCCTTAAAGGTATGAAATGCTTTTACGACATTTGGGTTTTCAGCTCTACATGGACCACACCAGCTAGCCCAAAAATCTAAAAGCACATATTTGCCTCTGTATTCTTCTAATTTTACTATTCGGCCGGAAGTATCCTGCTGACTGAAAGTAGGGGCAATACTCCCCAGACCTACGGCTTTGTGTAATAATAACTGTTCGTAGTATTTTTTTCCTGCAGTGCTGTTTTTAACAGTAGATGATAGTTTATCATAAAGCGGATATATTTCTTTGTACTCAGGCGAATACCCGCCGATTGCCTGCACTACATCTAAGGCAATGGGACTGTTGGGGTTTTTGGTTAAAAATTCCTTGCGTATAGTCGTTCGTTTTTGGTTGATCTCTTTATTTGTTTCATCAATTTTATGCTTCACAGTTAAGGTTTCTTTTTCTGTATCAGGTAGGTTTCTGTACCATTCGTAAAGTTTGGTCTGCTCGTCGTTGTACGGCTTGAGCAGTGCTGTTAATTTTTGATCATCGGCATTGACTGCACCGCCTTTGATAGTAGCGTTGTTTATAGAGTCTTTACTGGATACCACAAGTTTACCTGCCTCGATGTAAAATGGAAAGGCATATCGGTAGGCCTGTCTTAGACTTGAGCCAACCAAAAGATGTGCCTTTATAGGGCTTTCTACCTCTCCGGAAAATATAAATTTACCCTGAGGATTAATGTCTACAGAATCTGTTTGACTGCCTTTAAGCAGGTAAGCTTTGTATTCCTTTTTTACAACAGGAATATGGCCCTGGATTTCAAATTTTGAAACCTGTGCTTGCGAAACAATCGGAGCAAGCAATAAAAGCAAGATGTGTTTTGTGATTTTTTTCATGTTTGTATATTTTAGTATTAATGTTGAATGCGTAAGCCGTCTAATGCAAAATATGCGGGACTTAATAATGTTTGCTCCGCATCCCGATAATTTCCATCAATTGTAAATAATATCTTGTCAACCCGCCCTAAAGGCTGCAAATCAACTTTTGTCCAGTTGGAACGAATGGTCTCCACCGTTGGGTTCTGAATATCACCACCTTTGGTCGTGCCCAGGTAGAATGTTGTGGTTCCTGTCAGCGAACCTTTAAGGTGTCCTGTTATCAGCAAGCGGATATAAGTTGGAGTCTTGCTCAGAGCAGTATAGCCTGCTATTCGGGTGAGATCTTTTCCTGCTAATGTGGGCAGATACCATCGACCATAGTCTGCTGTGGAGGTACTTGAAATGTTGGGATTCCGAACTTTGGTTCCGTCAAGCTTGTACTGTTGGGTGGCAGGATCCAATGTGCCCGAATAGTTCGATCCATAGTTTGCCAGAAGATATGTATAAGCTGTGTTAGCAATTAGTACATGTTGAGGCGCGACAGCGTCATCAAACGATAAAAATGCCTGATCATCTTTTGCGTGTCCGATGAGGTAAGTTTCTGTTCTATTGGGGGTGGTCGTGTAGACGCTAAATACTGTCGAATCTATAGCTGATCTTTTTAAATCTGCCGATACCCCTGTCGATGGTCTGAAATCTGGACTTAGGACCCAAGGGTAGGAACGGTAGTTTTTATTGGACAATGCAAAACCACTGAAATCTGTAGCACCTTTTTTTTGGATATTAATCTGTACAAAGCCTGTGGATGTGGCGCCTGATCGAAAAGGTGCATCTGGTATGCGGCTGGAAAACCTTTCCAATATGATTTCATTGAAGGTGATATCTTCCGGGTAAGGAACCAAAGCATCTTTGACCTCATCTTTGCATGATGCTGTGAGAAATGTCAGACCCAATAGTGAGAGATAACTGAGTGTTCTAAATATATTCATGTTTTGAATTAATAATTGTAAAAATAATAGTGTTGTTTACTCTTGCCCTGGGTTTTGAAATGCAGCAGGATTATTGATAATCTCGGAATTTGGGATTGGCCAAGATACTCTGGTGATATCGAAAGTTAAGCCATCTTTGATTGCTACAATCCAAGGTTGATTATCTTTTTTAAATCGGATACTAGCGAAAAATTCACTTCCATTTTCTAAGCATAATTCTAAAAATATTTCTTTAAAAATAGCGTCATAAAGCTGTTCCTGATTACCAGGCTGAAGGAGGTTGAAAGCTTGTGCTGTTCTTTTTTGTCGAAGCTCATTGATCGGCGCGATAGCTTGTGCTACGCTGGCGCCTGTACGTGCTAACAGTTCGGCTTTGAGCAGATAAAGTTCTGCAAAACGAAAATAATAGGTCGCATATTTTTCATCAACTGGTGAATTGACTTTGCCCTGATAGCTACCTAAACGCGCTAGTTTTTTAAAGGTATACCGAAAAGTATTGTCCCATGTTTCAGGAGCGCGGACTTCTCCGGTAGCAATAGGCCAGCGTGGGTCGCCAGTAAACCAGTCTGTACCGTAGCGGAGACCAGCGGTACGTGCCCCACCAGGTGCTAAAGGAAGTGTATTGCCTTGGTATATGATGCCGTAAGTGTACCAATAACCACCTGCAGAAGTACGTGAACCATCGTCCTCCAAGTATTTGACAAATAGATTTTCGGGTGATTCCCAGGATCTTTGGTATACTTGTGCTAGGTCACTCTGAAGCTGGAATTTACTACTAGCTTGTTCCATGACATTATTTATTAAAGTAAGAGCTTGTTTGAGCGGTTCTGTTTCATTGCGGTAGCCTGACCGATACAAAAGTGCTTTGGCTTTTAATACTTGAGCAAATTGCTTGGAAATATAACGTGGGCTATCAAATTGCGATGCGTGCTGTATTGCAAAATCTAAATCCTCATTAATGATGCGATAGCTTTCACCGACGGATATTCGAGGAGCCCTGACATTGTCTAAAGAAGCGGGTTTGTCTCTAAAGACAAGTCCATAAGGGCTAGCATCTTCAGCCCACCAGTAACCGAAATTCCAAAGAATGTTAAGGTTAATCCATGCACGTACAGCTTTAGCATCTCCAAGTAACGAGTTGCGCTGTTCATTGTTGGTAAAAGCGGTTTGTGGAAGTGCTTCAATGCCTGTTATAGCGAAATTAGCAGCATTTAAGCTGCGGTAAAAGGCGCTCCAGATGGCAGATCCTCCTCCTGACTCCTGTGTATAAGATAAGTTGTAATCTGCTACACTTGAAAAGTTAATAAAACCAGCTTTGGTGGTTTGAGCTACATAAAGAGCTCCAGACCAGCTGTCATTGCGGAAAGTGGAATATATCCCATTGACAGCGGCTTTAGCTTTAGCATAATTTGTAATGCCATTGGATTCTGTGAGGGCAAATTTAGGCTGTTGATCTAAGTATTTCTCACAACCGACGAGCGATGCAAAAAATAAAACCAAGAACATATGTATGGTAAGTTTTTTCATAAGTATTATTGTTATTATCTAAGAGTTAGTTTTACACCTAAGTTGAAATTCCGGGCAGCTGGATATGCACTGTTGTCTGTCCCCATTCCAGTACCAATACTGGAGCTGGACCAATTTCCTTGTGGATCAAACCCTGGATATGAAGTAAGGGTCAGTAGGTTGGTTGCCTGAAAAGTTAAGTCGATGCCTTGTATTAACGAATTGGCAAGTGTTTTTTGCGGTATTCTGTAGCTTAGGTTAAGCGCACTCAGGCGAATATAGGAAGCATCATAAAGCCAGAAATCTGAAAAAGTACTGTTTGCTCCATCACCATACTGTGTCATCCGAGGGATAGTGGCGGTGTAGGGATTCAATAGAGTAGCACTCTGCCCAGCAATCTTGTTACTGTGGTTGTAGTTGCCCACGTAGCCTACATCCTCCATAGGCATGCTCCATAGTCTTTTCATCCCTGATGCATAAGTGAAAGTGGCATTGGCATAGAAATTTTTGTAAATAGCAGTCAGACCAAATCCTCCAAAATATTTAGGTTCGGCACTTCCTAAGGAGACTTTGTCGTCGGTATTGATGATACCGTCCCCATTCTGATCTTTAAAGTAGAGATCTCCGATACTTTCTTGTGCACTTCTATAATATTGTTTGCCACCTGTTGCATTTGTGCTCTGAAGCGCAATGATTTCTTCTTGTGTCACGAAAAGACGATTATAGGTTTCATAACCAAACCATTGACCTGTACGTTCTCCTTCTTTGATTACGATGTTGCCAAAATTGAGTTCTGTGGCGGATCCGTTGATCTTAAGAACCTTTCCCTTGTTGCTGGCAATATTGGCATCTACAGTAAGTGTGAAATTAGGGTGCTTAATAACATCATATCTGATGTCAAATTCTACTCCTTCATTTTTGATTGAAGCAACATTAGAGCTGATGGAACTGAATGATGAACTGGGCGGTAGGGGTTTGGAATATATGAGGTCGTTGGATTTTTTGGAGTAATAGCCAAAGGAACCACGGAGACGCTCTTTGAATAAACCAAAGTCTAGCCCAATATCGACCATTTTTGTTTCTTCCCACTTGAGGCCAAGGTTGCCGATCGAGCTGGGACTTATGGCCGGACTTTCATTGTACCGAGCCGAGCCGATGTAAGTCTGCCAACTGTAATTTCCAAGATTTTGTGATCCTGCTGTTCCGATTGATCCCCTTAATTTAAGGTAGGAGATCTTTTCTTTAATAGCTGCGTTCTTAAAAAAAGATTCTTCGTGGATCAGGTAGGCAAAAGAGCCGGAGGGGAAAATTCCCCAACGGTTATTAGGACCAAAACGGGATGAGCCGTCTCTTCTTAAGGTTCCACCTAGGATGTAGCGGTCTTTATATTTGTATTGTAGTCTTGAGAACTGAGATACCAATGCGTAGGCTGTGTAATCCTCTGCCAAAGCACCTCTGTTTGCTCCCGAAGAAAAATTATTGAGGATGTCATCGTCAGGGAAATTAGATGCTATCATGCCAAAATTGGTGAGACCTGTTTTCTCAAAGGAATAACCTAATAAGGCCAGCACATCATGGTTGCCATGTTGTTTAGCATACGTAAGTGTGTTTTCCCAGACTTGAGAGTTCGTTTTTTGATACTGCCAGTTTCGGTTGCCGTCGTAATTAAAGGTACTGCCCCGTCGCATGTATTTAAGAAATTCATTATTGCTATAATTGGCGGTATAGGCAGTTCTAAAGAGGAAATCTTTCCATACATTTACTTCTAAAAAAGTAGTAGCATTAAAATTTTTGTTCTCCCCATTTTGTGTATTCAATAAAGTAGTATAGGGGTTTTCAGTATAAGGATCTCGGGTGAAAAGTGTTCCGTCTGGATTGTAAACTGGAATGTCAGGTCTTATTTTTTTAATCACGTTGAGCATATAATCTTTATCATCAGTGTTGCGGGATGAACCGTTTATCTGTAGACCAAATTTTAATCCTTTTCTAAGCTTTGCTTCTAGATTTGCACGGCCCCCATAAAGTCGACTTTTTCCTGATTGTATTACTCCATAATAATTCTGATTGTTGAGGGAAACGTAATAAACTACATCTTGTGTTCCTCCACGTAAAGATAATGTGTGGGTATGGTTCCAGGGGGATTGTGTCATTTCGTTTAACCAGTTGGTGTTTCCTTCATAAAAAGCGCCTGGTAATATACGGAGATCGGATTTATCATATTCGCTAGTACGTAAGTTAAAAAATGCTTGCTCATCTAAATATAAGCGAGTGAAATAATCGAAGGATCCTCTACTTATTACTTCTTCGCGTGCCGCCTTATCTGCAAAATCAATGTATTGGGGTGCGTCAAAGTAAGAGTAATCATTGAAATTCTGAGTCTGTAGTCCCAGTCGGGAAGAAACTTCAATAGTCGGTGCCTGACCTTGTTTACCTTTTTTTGTAGTTACTAAAACGACACCGTTTGAGGCCCTTGATCCGTATAAAGCCGTAGCAGATGCATCTTTTAGAATGTCAACACTTTGAACATCTTCGAGATTCAGATTATAAAGGGTATTGGCTATATTGCCAGATGTATTGTTCGAATAATCAGGTACACCATCGATGACCCATAGTGGCTGGTTGTTTCCGGTCAAAGAAGATGCTCCTCGAATAATGACGCTGACTGGTGATGTAGGGGAGGCTGACTGAATGGCTACATTGACTCCTGCAGCTTTTCCTTGAAGCAGACTTTGGATGTTGGCCCCCATAGGAGCATTTTTTAGATCAGCTTCAGTAAGACGTGTCATTGATCCGGTAATATCTTTTGCTTTGGAACGGCCGTAGGCGACAACGACGGTCTCCTCAAGTGCATTTTGACGAATACGTAACGTAATATCAATTCGTTCCTTCGGGTTGTGTAAAGGGTATTGAACGGTCTCAAATCCAATATAGGAGATAATTAGTATATCTCCTTTACTGGAAGGAATCTCAAAGTTTCCCCCTGCGTCAGAATGTACCAGCACGCCGGAGGTTTTCGACTTAACTGTAGCCCCACGTATGGGTTTATTCGACTCGTTAAGGATTTTGCCACGGACTACTGTTTTTTGATCTGACAGTTGGGAATACCTAGTATGAGGTGATGCAGGTAATTGTAGTTGTTTGCCTTTCAACTGGGGATTTTCAAGTGCATATGCCACTACAGTGGAGAGGGTAAATATGAGCAAAGGTATCCCCGGCCAAATACGGGTGTATTTAGAAAATTGAATATGTTTCATTGAAAATTTAAATTTTTAGTAAACGACGATTTGTTTAGTAGTAACTAAATGTTTTTTTATGGAAATGTCGATGTATAGACACTTGTTGCTTTTGGGGTAGAATTAGTGAAGTGCCAGTGGCACATTCGAAGCAGTGAGAAATGATTTTTATAAGGCATAGGGTTAGCTAATTTCTGTTGATTGTGATGTAAATATATTAGAAAAAAATATTAAATCTACCATTTTGGTAGTCTTTATTTTAAAAATATTTTAATTTGAACAAAATGTGTTCATTTGCAATTACTTATGGATTTAAATTATTTTTAGAAAATAGCTTTTTATAACTATCAAATCGGGGAAAAGTCAATTATTGTTGTGATATATTTTTTTATTATTGACAAATAATTGCGTGATTTTTATAAGTGATTTTATATAAAATATAGTGATAGGAGGTAATTTTCTGTCCTTATAAGATAAGCTTACAAGTACAGCATCTCTAAATCTAACAACAGGAAGAAAAGTAAATGATGAAAAGTTGGGGCCAAACCATTATTATAATTACTAATTACCTACGCTTAGACTATTTCTCTTTATGTTTTGATTTAGAGCAGTATTAATTGGTTAAATTAAACGGAAAGCGCGTTCAAGAATATTACGCTTCGGGAAAAGATCTTCATAAACTTATAATATTCATGAAGATAATATATATCACTAGCAAGCGGATTAAAGTAAATGAATATTAAAGCAACTAATAAGGTAAGTTTTATCATTATTGATTTTAGCGTGAGTATGTTGGGTAATTAATTTATTCAAGTGTTTTATTTGCTTCCAGTATTAAGTTGTTGATACTTTGGTTAATGGAGCGGATAACGGCTTGTAACTGGTTGATCATAGCTGCTCTGGAGTGTAAATCATCAGCAAAGTAAATGCCTCCATCCGAAAATATAACAGATTGGTTTCCCTGATTTTCGTTGCTGTCAAACTGATAATCGATCCATCGTGTTTTGAGATTGTGCAATAGCGAGCTATTACCATCGTTACTAAATTCTTTCTCGCTCAGCATATACCAGATAAAAGGTGAAAAGCTTTGATCCGAATCATTTTCAGTCCATACATTTCGCAATAGGTTATGAGGATGAAAAAACTCTATCTTTTTTCCTTTGGGATTCAAGGTGAAAAAACCAAGGCCTCCACCAAGTACCCCACCTGTAATACCTACTGCATTATTGACATTATTATTGGTAATGAGAGCTCCGGCTATTGATGCAGCCGCACCCAGTGCAATAGAGCCCACGACAAGTTTATTATTTCTTGAAGCATTGATATTATCTATATATCCAGCGACCTGATCGACGCGTTCTGCTTCACAATCTAGTTCGGCTGCTGCGGCATTGATATCTGATAGTGCTAGAAGCAGTGTTCTATTGACCTTATTGTTGATCGTTAGCTTACGAATTTCTGCACTAACACTAGTATTGCCTTTAAGTTTTTGTAATTCTTTTATCTCCTTGGTCAGTCCAAGAGCATAAAGCATAAGGATATTTTGTCTTGAGAATACACTGTTTAATTCATCGTGGATGGCTAGAGAATCTATAGCGTAATTAGGTAATGTCTGCTCTGCCTTTAGAAAGTAGGTTGGTGGTATGCAATAACTATTTTTAAGGGTCAGCATAAATGCTGTATTCTTATTAACAGAGCAGGACGTCATAAACCCTATAAATAAGGCTGTTGTAATGATTTTCGATTTGGTTGCTAAAAACATAATGATGCTGATTTTGTATATTATTGGCTCAAATCACTATAATTCTGTACGGTTAATAATAACTGAATATACCGAATTTATTTTATTACTGTTGCTTATCGGTAAAATATCTGTCATAAAGTGTGTTTTTAATTAATATGGATTTAATATGTAGGTTGTTTTAGTTGAGTGATTTGGATGAAGTAAAAAGCAGATAGGCAGGTAAGTGGTATTAATTAAATGTGAATTTTAGGTTTCATTATTTAATAGCAGGCTGCCGCAGTGGCTTGATATTTAATCATCATGATGATGCATTTGTAATTTATAATCATATAGCAAGAATTATTAGTTTTGGAAAAATAGGTTTACATTAGAGAAAGTGAAAATATTTCTGGACTAATTGAACCGGTACATAAAGGGAGCAGTGTGAAAATTCAGTACGATGTGAATTTCAACTGTTATTCGTATTGTAGATGAGTCATAAAACATAAAAATCAATGGAAAAAAGAACAGTACTTGTATCAGGCGCTAGTATTGCTGGTCCGGCTTTAGCATTTTGGTTACATCGATTTGGTTTTGATGTCACCATCGTAGAGCGTGCAGAAGAATTGAGATTAGGCGGACAAAATATAGATGTTAGAGATGAAGCTCAGAAAGTAGTACAGCTAATGGGGCTCGAAGATGAAATCAGAGCAGCAAATACAGGTGAACTAGGAATCCGTTTTGTTGATGTTAACAATCATACTTTAGCTGAATTTCCTAAAACTAATGGTGGATTCGGAACCGCAGAACTTGAGATTTTGCGTGGAGATCTTGCGCAGGTATTTTTTAATGCGACTAAAGATAATATTCCCTATATTTTTGGAGATCAGATTCTAGCTTTAGTAGAAGATAAAGATAAAGTGAATGTTACTTTTAAAAATAGTACTCCGCGCTCCTTTGATTTGGTCATTGCTGCTGATGGAATTCGTTCGTCAACACGGAAGCTAATTTTTGGAGATGAGCCCGTGATCAAATATATTGGAGTTTACTGCTCTTATTTGACTATTCCACGTATTGATTCTGACACGTCATGGGCTTATTGGTATAATGCACCAGAATCAAGAGTATTAAACCTAAGACCAGATAATGTAGGAACCACCCGTGCATCATTTTCTTTTCTATCGCCAGAGAAAGGGTACGAAAAACTTAGTTTGCAAGAGCAGAAAGGAATTTTGAAGCAAAAGTTTGCTGATGCTGGTTGGCAGGCACCACGTCTGCTACAAGGATTGGAGGAAAGTAAAGATGTTTATTTTGATAGTATAAGTCAAGTGAAGGCACCTCGATGGACCAATGGAAGATGTGCTATGGTTGGGGATGCGGCTTATTGTCCAACTCCGATGTCAGGAATGGGGGCAAGTCTTTCTATAGTTGGTGCATATGTATTGGCTGGAGAATTGTCGAGACACCAGAATCATCAAGATGCCTTTGAAGCTTATGAAAAGTTAATGCGCCCTTATGTTGAAGATATTCAGAATCTACCCCCGGGAGTACCATGGCTAGCACATCCGAAAACAAAGTTTGGAATCAAAGTGTTCAATACTGTGCTAGGAATTGCATCAAGTAAATTGGTGAAAAAAATAACAAAGCTCTTTGACGGAAAAGGGAAAAAAGAAATAAAAGAGCGTATCCAATTACCTTATTATAACAAGTAAATAGATTAGGTAGCTTAGTATATAAGTAAATTATGAAAGTGCTTATAAAAATGAGGCATGATTAGTGCATAAATTGTTTTGAAGATAGGTTTTTATAATACTTGCCGATTTACTAGACCTAATGTTTCATAAACTCTATCAGATTTTAAATTTCATATTATGAGATCGGTGTTGACGATGTTATTCTTTTCATTTTTGTTTACTGTACAGGTGTATGGGCAGAGTAAAAGTGTTTTTGAAAAGACTGTAGATTCTTTAAATTTGATTGGTCAATCTGAAAAGATCATCCCATATTTGGAGATGCAGGTAAAAAATCATCCTGAAAATGAGGTTTTGTTACGCTTAACGGGATACCAATATCTCCAGATAGGTAATTTAGTACTGGGCGAACAATACTATAGGAAGGCACTTTCCATCAACCCTTCCTGTGCACGTTGCTATTTGAATATAGCTCTTATTTATGCCGCCAAGAGCGATTTTACTGAAGCTTTAACTTACTTGGATACGGCCGTGGCGATTGATCCTATGGATGATCGAGTGGTTGATGCTCGAGGTACAATATATCATCATTTAAAACAACCGGAAAAGGCTTTGGTAGATCATGTTAAAGCGATCCAATTAAATCCGAATAATTTGCAAGCTTACTTGAACAAAGCTGAAGTGCACTTTGAGTTGGAAGATATGGATGCCTCTTGTCAGGATTATACTACTGCAAAATTGCTTGCACAACAGTTAAAAGTTAATGACCCCGCATTTTTTAAAAGGATAGATGATGCATTGCTGGATTTTTGCGATAATAGTAAAGCTAGCTTTTATTACCAACGCGGAGTGGCTTTTTATAATTTAAAAAAGTTTGATAAAGCGCTGGAAATTTATGATGCCGGGCTCACTAAATTTCCCAATAACGCTATGCTTTTATCTTTTCGGGGTAACACACATCTTGCGCTAAAAGATTTTAAAAATGCAGCATTAAATTATGATCATGCATTAGTCAATAAAGAGGGGTTGATGAGGGAATTAAAACGTAATCCGAGGTTTGCATATATGAGTGAGCAAGATATACAATCTTATTACAATGCATCAACAGCAAGTATATATTATAATAATGCTGAATGTAAAGTTCAATCTGATAATCTGGATGAAGGGTTATCTGCTATAAATAGCGCAATAACGTTAATGTCTAATGGTAGTAGTTTTGAAAAGGAGTTATATTGGAATAGAAGGGGATATATTTATTTGCTTCAACATCAATATAAACTTGCTTTGGCAGATTTTGATCAGAGCATCCAGAGCAATGAAAAATATGCGTTAGCTTATGTCAATAGAGCAATTGCTCAAGTATGTTTATCTGAAAAATCGAAACAGTCAAATATAATTATCAGCAGTAAATTGCCGAATCAACCGTTTAAAATGAACTGGGTTATGAAATCCAAAAAAGATATACCAAATCTGTTAAATGCTTTGGGAGATTGTAATAAGGCAATTGAGCTGGATCCTAATAACGGGTTTTCATATTATGTCAGAGGGCAAATTAAACAGCTTTTGAATGATGTAGATTATTGTTCCGATTTGCTCAAAGCAAAAAGAATGGCTATTCAAGTAGAAGATATTTTGCTAGTTGATTGTCTGAAATAATAAATATAAAAATTACGAAAATTAAGTTGATTCGAAAATGAAAATCATCAAATATTTGCCCATAGGTTTAAGCTTAGTTGCTACTAATGACTATACACAAACAAAATCTGCTAAAAAAGCTACTACCAAAAAGACAAATATAACTGGACAACCTACAGTTGTAATTCATGAAGAATATAAAGAAACTGAATTATCTTCCCCGAGGCTTTTGCTTGGAAATAAATGTAGATACGACCCTAGCCCCAAATGTTATTTTTAGAGAGGTGATCGAAATAAGTGGTAATCGGGTTGATAGCAGAGCTTCCTTTAAAGATTGGAAGTTAGGGATAAAAAAGAGCGAAAAAAGGATACTAATGTAGAGTGTAGAATTAGTTCAAGCATACTGATGAAGCTGACAAAATATGATTCAAATGTCTCTTACTTTAATTAATAAAGAGACGCGAACATTTAAAATATTTTATGATCAGGATAAGAAAATAAATTGTTTGCAGGATCTCAGTTATAAAAATAGATATGAATTGACAGAGTTTGAAGGAGCAACACCTGTGATCTAGTGGTATAAAAAAATAGGTATTTTTAAGAGAACATAACTTCCTTTAAATATTAAGAACTAATACCGCTACTATCTTTGTAGTGAGTTTGCCTAAAGTTATAGTCAGCTTAAAGGTCAAAGTAAAAAGAGCTAATTCATGTCCATCTGATTTAGCTCTTTTTTGCTGTTGTACATATGGTAAAGATCTGAGAATTGAGATATTTAACTGCTCACTTACGAAAAAGTTATATCGTGAAAATCATCGTTATCAGCGATTGAAAATTCTTTTTTGAAATGATCATATTTATATAATGAAGTGCCATAATTCAACAAGGATCTACCATTATCGTAATTGTTTTGGTAGAATATCGGAGCATAATATAATGTAATGCCGATGTTTTTAAAATCATATCGTATGCCAGTAGTGATATAAGTCTGAATCATTTTTTCTTTTTGATCACCGGTGAAGGGTTCTATTTCCATATAGCTATTTTCATTTTCCCAGTTTTCTATCTCTTTGACCAAAAAATTAGCATCATTACGGTTAAAAAACTGTCTTTTATAGCCTAAGTTTTGAATATTTTCAGTCAATTCAATTTCAGCCACTATT
Source organism: Sphingobacterium kitahiroshimense (assembly GCF_025961315.1). Taxonomy (NCBI): domain Bacteria; kingdom Pseudomonadati; phylum Bacteroidota; class Sphingobacteriia; order Sphingobacteriales; family Sphingobacteriaceae; genus Sphingobacterium; species Sphingobacterium kitahiroshimense. The sequence continues at coordinate 5,409,774 of NZ_JAOQNK010000001.1, forward strand.
TGTGGAGGCTCAGGATATTTTAAACGATAATCTTGAAGCTCTTGAGTGAATCGGTCATTTTTTTCCTTTTCCTTTTGCTCGAAGAATTCTTCTAGAGTAATGTTCTCAGCCTCAAGTTTATCCTGAATTTCTCTTTTTAATCTTAATTTTGGCTTTCGGTTTTCTTCTTTATTCATAATACTGGTTATTTATAGGTAACTAACTTTTTGTTGTACCTCGGTGTATCAAAACTTTCTAATCATTAAATAAATGGTATATGATCGTGAATCCTTTATAAATCGTGACGTGAATCCTTTTTTGATTCTCACAAACCATGTGAAATATAAGCTTTAACGTGTTTGTTAGATTTATTTTAAAAATAGTATATAATTATAGGGTTAATATACGAAATAAAATTCAATCATTTATCTTATGATGTAATTATTGCTACTTATTAGAAACTATCTATTTTTATTTTAAATTGTTGTACAGCAGTTTCTTTCAGGAATAATGATGTTCGTGCAAAAAATTATCTTCTTTTTTATTAAAGAAAAATAAAAAGTTTATCTATTTATGGGATTTTCCAACAATTGTATTTCTGGTAATTATACTTCACTGAATCTTAATTTATTAGGAAGGTTTAAAGATCAGATAAATTTCATTTGATATTTTTTTTTGTTTAAATTTAGTTAGTTGAGATAACCAAAATAGAACGTTAATTTTTTGAAAAATTAGAAACCCATGGAAAACGAATTCAATGACATTAATAAGTGTCCATTTCATAATGGAACATTGCGTAAAGCTGTTGCTGGTGGAGGTACAACAAATCAAGATTGGTGGCCAAACCAGTTAAAAGTTAATTTATTGCGTCAACATGATGTAAAGTCTGATCCTATGGGTTTGGATTTTGATTATAAAAGAGAATTTGAAAGTTTGGATCTGGATGCAATAAAAAATGATTTAAAGGAATTAATGACACAATCTCAAGATTGGTGGCCTGCAGATTTTGGTCATTATGGACCATTATTTATTCGTATGGCTTGGCATAGTGCAGGGACTTACCGTGTTGGTGATGGACGTGGGGGGGCAGGTCGTGGACAGCAACGTTTCGCACCTTTAAATAGCTGGCCAGATAACGTGAGCTTAGATAAAGCAAGACGATTGTTATGGCCTATAAAACAAAAATATGGACGTAAGATTTCTTGGGCAGACTTATTGATTTTAACCGGGAATATGGCTTTGGAATCAATGGGCTTTAAAACTTTGGGTTTTGCAGGAGGACGTGAGGATGTTTGGGAAGCAGATCAGGATGTATATTGGGGCTCAGAGAAAACATGGCTTAGTGGCGACGTTCGTTATGCAGATGGATCTGAGGGAGTAAAGGAAGGACATGGCGTATTGGTGTCTGACGATGACGCTGATGGTAAGATTCATAGCCGAAATTTAGAAAACCCATTGGCAGCAGTTCAAATGGGTTTAATTTATGTAAATCCGGAAGGACCTGATGGTAATCCCGATCCTATTGCGGCAGCAAAAGATATCCGGGATACTTTTGGACGTATGGCTATGGATGATGAAGAAACGGTCGCATTGATTGCCGGCGGGCATACGTTTGGTAAAACGCATGGAGCAGCGTCTGCTGATCATGTTGGTAAGGAACCTGAATCTGCTGGTTTAGAATCTCAAGGACTCGGGTGGGAAAATTCTTTTGGTACAGGGAGAGGTGGAGATACCATTACTTCAGGTCTGGAAGTGACCTGGACAAGTAGACCTACAGAGTGGACAAATCTGTTTTTTGAAAACTTGTTTGATTTTGAATGGGAGTTAACAAAAAGTCCTGCTGGAGCTCATCAGTGGGTAGCTAAAGATGCTGGTGATATTATTCCGCACGCGCACGATCCGAATAAAAAATTAAAACCGACTATGCTGACCACAGACTTGTCTTTGCGTTTTGATCCTGAATACGAAAAAATATCACGTCGCTTCAAGGATAATCCACAAGAGTTTGCTGATGCATTTGCTCGTGCCTGGTTCAAATTAACGCACCGTGATATGGGACCTCGTTCGCGTTATTTAGGTGCCGATGTGCCTCATGAAGAGTTTATATGGCAGGATCCACTTCCTAAGGTTGATTATGCTGAGATTGATGAGACAGATATTCAATCTCTAAAAGCACAGATTTTAAATACAAGTCTATCGATTTCGGAACTGGTATCTACAGCATGGGCTTCGGCCTCAACTTTTCGTAATTCGGATAAACGGGGAGGAGGAAATGGAGCTCGAATCCGCTTAGCTCCGATGAATGCCTGGGAGGTCAATAAACCGATGCAATTAAATAAGGTATTAACAATATTAACAGACATTCAAACACGGTTTAATAATGCACAGTTTGGAGGGAAAAAAGTTTCAATTGCTGATCTGATTGTTTTATCGGGTGCGGCTGCTATTGAAAAAGCGGCACATCAGGCGGGTTACGATGTGGAAGTTCCTTTTATTTCGGGACGTACAGATGCTACTCAAGACCAAACTGATGTAGAGTCGATTGCCTTCTTAGAACCACTAGCAGATGCATTTAGAAATTATCGTAAATTAAAAAACAAAGCAGTATCTACCGAAGAATTATTGATCGATAAAGCGCAATTATTAAATCTTTCAGTTCCTGAAATGACTGTTCTAATTGGAGGTCTTCGTGTACTTGATATTAATTTTGATGAATCTAAACACGGTGTATTTACCTCACGTCCAGGACAGCTGACCAATGATTTTTTCGTAAATCTTTTAGATATGGCAACGCAGTGGAAACCAATGGATGAAACGAAAGAATTGTATTTAGGTACTTGCCGTAAATCGGGTCAACCGAAGTGGACTGCGACACGTGCTGATCTCGTATTTGGCTCGCATGCTGAACTTCGGGCTGTTGCAGAAGTGTATGCTGAGTCTGGCAATGAAAAGTCATTTGTGGATGCTTTTGTAAAAACTTGGAATAAAGTGATGAATGCCGACCGTTTTGATAAAATGTCATAAATAAGGGTTTAATCAATACGCTTTAGAGCATATTGATTTGCTTTGGCTTGGACGAAGTCATTCAGTCACCGATACTATATAATTCCTATTTATACAGAAAATCCTCTCATTTAATTTGAGAGGATTTTCTGTGTAATGCTATTCGAAACCTTTTGCAGAAGATACGATACGGTATGCACAACGTCTCGCCCCTGCTATGATATGATCGGTACGTTGTACCAAGACGGATTCGCCTAAGACGGATTGAAAAATCTGAAGTTCTGAAGCACAAAATCCTTGGCAGACTTTAGCCGCTGCACAAATAGGACAATGATTTTCTACAAGCAGATATCCCTCGTCATCTTCAGTATAATCTGCCATGTAGCCCTCTCGGGTACGAATGGCGACTAATCTTTCAATCTTAGACTTTAGATTGGGTAAAGGATCGATCTCTTCATGATATCTTTTTTTTCCTGTTGCTTCATTGACTTCAATGATCGTCTGTAAAGCTTCTGTCCCTATTGACTCTTTAATTATTGTCAATAATTTCACCGTTAACTCTGCATGGGTATCCGGAAATTTGCTGTTTCCGAGTTCTGAAATATTGAAATATTTTTGTGGCCGCCCGACTCCCTTTGATTCTGTCTCTACTTCAATCAAGCCTTCATCCATAAATTTAACCAGCTGTTGTCTAACACCTTCTTTGGTTATTTTTAATTCATGGGCAATGTCGAGTGCCGTTAACGGACCTCGCATTTTCAGTAACATTAAAATTCGGTTTGTCGTCATAAAATAATAAAACAAGTATTTGGTTGTTTTATTATTCAAAATTACTACTTTTGTCACACTTATCAAAATCGATACCTGTAAGTCTACTTCTTCTGATTATCAAATTTGGTAAATGCTAAGTAAGAATTGTAATAATTATTTTTATGTGGATAGATACACCAGAAATACACCGTCCGAAAAAGATTGCTCAGTCAGCATTTCTTGCCTTTACAACTGTTGTTCCCTATTGGAATATACTGAAGAGGTAATTTCACTACTATAAAGATTAAAATCTAGTTTTTATCACTAGAAAAGAGTAAAAATATCCCCAAGCTAAATACAGGTTTGAGCGGGGAGCGGGATTCCTATGTCTAGTCATTTAACGATAATATGTATGGAATCTCAGGCAAAAGCTCATGCCTAGTTTATTACTTATTGTTTCATTACTAAATTATTATCATGAAAAAAATGCACTTATATCTATTGTTATTTCTCGTCTCGGGAATAGTCTCCTGCGATTCAAAGAAAGAAACAGCAACAAGTGAAATAATTGCCTATCCTGTACTTACACTAAAATCTGAAAAAGCGACTCTGTCGGTTGAGTATCCAACGACGTTAGAGGGATTGCAGACAGTAGAGATTCGTTCAAAAGTAGATGGTTATATAGAGGAAGTCTTTATCGAAGAAGGCAGTCTTGTGCACACTGGGCAAAAGCTATTTAAAATAGATGCCAATCGATTCGTGCAGGATGTGAATCAACGAAAAGCGGCAGTATTAGCAGTGGAAGCAGCCCTAGAAACGGCTAGTATTCAAGTGTTGAGAACGCAGTCTCTTGTGGACAAGAAAATCGTAAATTCATTTGAACTGACGACAGCGAAGAATGTAGAAAGGGTTAAAAAGGCTGAACTTAGTCAGGCAAAAGCAGCATTGTCAGATGCACAATCACAACTAGCATTTACACAGATTGTTAGCCCAATATCAGGTATAGTAGGACGGTTGCCACTTAAAAAGGGCAGTCTAGTCAGTAGTACTTCTGAAACTGCTTTGACAACAATTGCGAATACGAAGGAAGTATATGCGCATTTTTCTTTGAGTCAGAAACAGCTTAATAGCTTTCTAAATCAATATGCAGGTAAGAGCATGGCTGAGAAGTTAAGGAATATACCTCAAGTTAATTTACGGACTGCTGATGGAAAAGATTACGGGTCTAAAGGAAAAATTCAGAGTCTGAGCGGGGTCATAAGTTTAGAAACCGGATCTGCAAATTTTAGAGCATTATTTCCAAATCCTGATGGTTTATTATGGAGCGGAGCGAGCGCAACTTTACAGCTCCCGACGACAATTGATGAAGCAGTGAAGGTTCCTAAAAAAGCGGTTTTTGAAATGCAAGGAAATTACTATGTCTATACGGTAGATGCTAAAAATACTGTACACCTTACCGAAATAAAGGTATTGCCGATAGCAACGGAACAACACTATGTGGTGCAATATGGGCTTGCGCCTGGTGATATGGTTATCACTGAGGGAATTGGAAACCTAAAAGATGGCATGCAAATTCAACCTAGTCCTGTATCCACAAAATAATAGAGAAGAGATGCTGAAAAAATTCATAGAAAACCCCGTTCTATCGACGGTAATATCGATAATAATTGTAATGCTGGGAATCCTGGGACTGATGTCACTTCCTATTTCACAATATCCTGAAATTGCACCTCCGACAGTTGTTGTAACAGCCTCTTATCAAGGAGCAAACGCGAATGTTGTTATGAAAAGTGTGATCATACCATTGGAGGAGCAGATTAATGGTGTAGAGAATATGACTTACATGACGTCTACCGGGAGCAATAATGGTGCTGCAACTATTACCATCTTTTTTAAACAGGGAACGAATGCGGATATGGCCGCAGTGAATGTGCAGAATCGGGTGAGTAAAGCTACCAGCCTGCTACCAGCAGAAGTTATTAAAGCAGGAATTACAACAAGCAAGCAGTTGAGCAGTACGGCTTTTAGTTTTTTGCTTTACAGCAAAGATGGGAAATACGACAGGAAATTTCTTGATAACTACCTGCGTATAAATATTATGCCTCAGATGAAAAGGGTTGAAGGTGTTGGGGCTACAGAGATTTATAGTGATCAGGAATACTCCATGCGTATCTGGTTGAAACCGGATGTCATGGCTACTCATGGTCTTATTCCGGAAGACATTATGGCAGCATTAAAGGAACAAAATATTGAAGCTGCACCGGGGAAAATAGGCGAAAATAGCCGTCAATCATTACAATATGCATTGAAATATACGGGGCGCCTCGAAGATCCTGAACAATTTGAAAATATTATCTTGAAAAATGGTGTTGCGGGCGATTACTTACGGTTAAAGGAGGTCGCAGATATTGAATTTGGCGCTCTGGATTATACCACATCGCTAATTACGCAGGGAAAGCTTTCTTCGGGAGGTGCCATTAGCCAGATTTCGGGATCTAATGCAAGAGATTTGATCATTGCTTGTGAAAATATTTTAAAAGAAGCGTCAAAGGATTTTCCTCCAGGAGTTGAATATCATACTTTCTTGAATGCGAATGATTTTTTGGATGCTTCGGTTGAGAAGGTTATTTATACAATTATTGAAGCATTTATATTGGTTTTTTTAGTGGTCTTTCTCTTTTTACAGGATCTGCGTTCGACTTTGATTCCAGCAATCGCAGTACCGGTAGCCATTATTGGAACATTTTTCTTTTTGAAGCTTTTTGGTTTCACCATTAACCTCCTTACTTTGTTTGCACTGGTGTTAGCCATAGGCATTGTGGTTGATGATGCTATTGTGGTGGTCGAAGCAGTTCATGCAAAATTAGATCATGGGGCTAAATCGGCCAAGAAAGCTACATTGCATGCCATGAGCGAAATCAGTGGTGCCATTATTTCAATTACTTTGATTATGTCGGCGGTTTTTGTACCAGTCACTTTCATTACAGGATCTGCTGGAGTGTTTTACAAACAGTTTGGACTGACATTGGCAGTAGCCATTATTATTTCGGCAATAAATGCGTTGACATTAAGTCCCGCTCTGTGTGCTTTACTGTTAAAGCCCCATGTAGCAGATGTTGAAAAACCAAAGGGTTTCTTGCCAAAGTTTTTTACCAGTTTTAATGTAGCTTTTGAAGTAGTAACCAATAAATATATTGGTGTCGTGCGCCTTTTAATCCGTCATAAATGGATTTCATTTGTAGGTATTGCAACATTTGCGCAGGTATGTTATTTCTTGGTTAAAACAACACCGACTGGTTTTGTCCCTAATGAAGATGGTGGTGCTATCTATGGAAATGTGGTTTTACCCCCGGCATCTACTCTAGAACGTACGGAAAAGATTGCATTTGAAGTCGACAGTATTGCGCGCAGTATACCGGAAGTCGAATTATCTTCTACACTCTCAGGCATGGATTTATTGCACGGTACAGGAGGTTCTTATGGAGCATTGTTCATCCGATTAAAACCCTGGAAAGAACGTGCCAGGAAAGATCAAAGTGCTGCAGCTGTTGTTCAGAAATTATTTCAAAAAACTGCTCATATCAAAGAGGCAAGTATTATCTTTTTTGCTGCACCGACATTGCAGGGGTTTGGTAATAGTAATGGTTTTGAGCTGCAGCTACAAGACAAAACAGGTGGAAATTATCTACAGTTTAATAAAAATATCGATACGTTCATTGGTGCTTTAAATCAACGCCCTGAAATCAATTATGCTACGAGCTCTTTTAATATTGGTTTTCCTGAGTTGGAAATTAATGTCAACGTAGCCCAATGTAAGGCCGCAGGTGTAAGTGTTAATACGGTACTGACGACACTTCAGGGATATTTTGGAGGTATCTACGCCTCCGACCTTAATCGCTTTGGAAAGCAATACCGCGTCATGATGCAGGCAGGAGCTGATTATAGAGCAAAAGAAGAAGATATTAATAAGATTTACGTGCGAACTTTAAAAGGTAATATGGCACCGATATCTGAATTTGTTACTTTGAAGAAGACGTATGGACCGGAATTTATTCAACGTTTTAACTTATTTACTTCAAGTACCATAACAGGGATACCGAATGAAGGATATAGCTCTGGAGATGCTATTAAAGCAATAGAGGAGACAGCGGCTCAAACTTTAGACCGTGGCTATGCTTATGAATTTTCGGGTTTGACACGCGAAGAGCTGTCCAGCGGTAGTCAAACAGTATTAATATTTTCACTGTGCCTTCTTTTTATCTATTTCCTTTTAAGCGCTCAATATAAGAGTTACATCCTGCCACTTTCTGTTCTTTTATCATTGCCAATCGGTTTGGCAGGAGCATTTATTTTTGCGAAGCTATTTGCGGTAGATAATAACATATTCTTACAGATCAGCCTCATCATGTTGATCGGTTTATTGGCTAAAAATGCGATTCTTATTGTGGAGTTTGCACTCTTGCATCGATTGAGCGGAAGAACATTGGTGCAGTCTGCAATTTATGGCGCAAAATCAAGGTTAAGACCTATTTTAATGACCTCCTTTGCATTTATTTTCGGATTGATTCCATTGATGCTAGCTACTGGTGCCGGTGCATTAAGTAATAAATCTATCGGCACTGCGGCTGTAGGGGGGATGTTGATCGGGACTGTATTTGGTGTATTTGTTATTCCTATTTTATTTATTGTTTTCCAGGCATTACAGGAGAAACTCTTTGGTGTCAAGGAGCCAAGTCATACAGCCCGTATATTAGAAGATGAACAGTAACATCTTATGATTCTAGTTATTCGCTCGTTTAATAAATGAAATTTTCGTGCTTAGCGCATGTAACCTTATGCTAGCTTCATGTTGATCAAACAGAGAAAGCTAGTGTGAAAATTTAAAAATTAAGATATGATACATTATTATATTCAATTGAAAAAAAAATCCTATGGACTGGCATTCATGTCAATACTGGGACTTTTGGCCTGGAGTTCTTGTCAAGTAACCCGTCCCTATAATGCACCGGAAAATAAGGTAAAAGACAGCTTTCGGTCACCTACTTATAGTGCTCTTGATTCAGGTTATGTGAAGAATATAGCTCATGATACGACCAATATAGCTAAAGTGAAATGGTCTGATATCTTTACAGATACGATGTTGCAGCAATTGATCACAGAGGGGTTACAGGCAAATATAGACATCAAAATTGCAGTTGAGCGGATTACAGAGGCGCAGGTAAATGTGCTATTAAAAAAAGCGGCTTTTTTACCTTCATTGGAAGCTAGTATCTCTGCCAATAAACAACAGGTGCCTACTTTTCAAAGTTTTGGTTATCCGCGTAATAATACCCAATATGATATGCGATTAAATACGGACTGGGAAATTGATATCTGGGGTAAACTTGGAAGTGCTAAACGAGTTGCATTGTCACAGCTTTTAGCGACTGATGCCGCAAAGCGTGCAGTGCAAACACAGTTAATTGCCAATATCGCCTCAGATTATTACGAATTACTGGCACTGGATCAACAGTTGATGATAATTAAAAAAACTGCTGAGAATCGTGCTGAAGATGCAGCCGCAATAGCGGAACTTTTTGAAAATGCAATGCTTAACGGCGTAGCGGTAGTACAGAGTAAAGCAAACTATTATGAAGCAGAACTAGATGTACCGGATATTGAGCAAAAGATTAAAGAAACCGAAAATAGGCTTAGTTTTTTATTAGGTCGACATCCTGGTGCCATCCTTAGACAGTCTCTAATGAAACAACAGGTGAATTATGATTTAAATCCTGGAATTCCCGCACAATTGCTCGCGCACCGTCCTGATGTTCAAATGGCAGAATTTAATTTTAGAGCGGCATTTGAGGAAACGAATGTAGCACGTACATATTTCTATCCTGCATTATCTATAACAGCTGCTGGAGGTTTTTCAAATCTTGGTTGGAATCAATGGTTTTCGAGTGCTAGTTTATTTGGTTCTATAGCAGGGGGGATTGCACAACCTATTTTCAATAAAGGTGTCAATAAAGCAAGACTGTCAACTGCTCAAGCAAGACAGCAACAGGCGTTGTATCAATTCGAGAAATCTCTATTGGTAGCCAGCCAGGAAGTTTCTAATGCGCTGTTTGAATATGATACGGCTATGAAAAAAATGAAATCCCGCAAAAAACAACTTGAAGCATTAACGCAGGCTGTTGCATTTAATAAAGAATTGTTCCTGAACCACCAGAACACCAATTATACCGACGTACTAACAGCAGAGCAAAATCTGTTACGTGCAGAATTGAAAAATATAGCAGATCAAAGTCAAAAATTGTATGCTGTGGTTCAATTGTATCGAGCCCTTGGTGGCGGTTGGGATTAACGGCTAGTAATAAAGGGCTACCTGAGATAATGGTAGCCCTTATACTATTGATTGTAGGCTATTAAGCTCCTAAAAAGTCTTTTTCTAAATCTAAAGGGGCAATATAGCTTCCATTTTTGTATACGCGCATATTTCCACCTGAAATCTCGTCGATTAATAATAGATCTCCAGTAGCTTTATCTCTTCCGAATTCCAATTTGATATCGTAAAGTTCTAAATCCTTCTTTGCCAATTCCGTTTTTATGATTCCACAGATTTTTTTTGTTAAAGATTTTAATTCTTGATAATCAGCTTTTGATAAAATACCTAATAATTCCAAAGCATCATCCGAAATTGTAGGATCGCCTCTTTCGTCATCTTTAATCGTTACTTCCACAAAAGCATCTAGCGCATCACCTTCTTGGCAATAAGCAGCGTATCTTCTCAAGAAACTGCCTACAGCACGGTATCTACAAATGACTTCCAATCCTTTCCCAAATGGAGTCGCTTCTTTAACCACCATACTAACCTCATCTAAATTAGCGGAGACAAAATGTGTTGCAATACCCTGTTCAGCTAAACGCTCGAAGAAGAACTGGGTCATTTTAAGTCCTGACTTTCCAGCACCATCAATGGTTAGCCCAACAGTATTTGCTCCAGGATCAAATACACCATTTTCACCAGTTACGTCGTCTTTAAATTTCAATAGTACTTGATTTTGTTCTAGACTGTAGACATCTTTGGTTTTACCCTTGTAAATTAAATTCCTAAATAATAAGAATAGATCAATGTAACTAGCAAAAATAATGTAAATATTATAAAGAAAGTTGATTTCAGATCATAAATATGAATAATGAAAGTTTTGGATTGATAAACAAGTCGACATATCTTTAAGATTCGTGAATAAATACCGATATATAGCTTTAAAGATTATAATCAGTGCTATTTTATTGCGGATGTAATCAAAATTATCTAAGTTTAGCATTTATAAACCATTATAATCTTAAAATAATGTCACCTCTATTCAATTTAGTAAATAAGGAACACTTGGTAAATATTGCCAAGAATGGGAGGGGATAATGGAACTTTAATTTTATTGATTAGAAATTAAATTTGTAACCTAATATTATTTACAAGGGCAGTGATCAAATGTATTTTTCACTGACCTTAAAAAAGAGGAATCTTAAAATATGTTGAAAACTACATTATTGATCAGTGCTGGGCTTTTAATAGGGCAATCTATGTTTGCGCAAGAATCTATCAAGTTGAAAGATCTGGATCTATCTCGTGCTTGGCAGGAGTATGGTATTTCGTTCAAAAGGAAGGACAAAAGCAGTTTGTAGGTGTTACAAAGAGTAAACCTGTCTTAGAAAAAGGTTCCGTAAAATTTATTTTGAAAGGTGATGGTAAACCTATTTTTACAAGTTCAGTAGTTAAAGGCGGAGATCGTCCTCAGCAGATTGACGTCTCGTTAAAAGACATAATGTATCTTGAACTTGTAGCCGAAACAACTGATGATGGACCTAGTGGTGATCACGCCGTTTGGATTGCACCAAAGATTGATTATAAAACTGTAAAACCTGTACTTGTTGATGTTGGGACAGTGGGTTCGGGTTCCACTATGGATGCAGGAATCAGTAAGCAACTTGCGGCGAAAATCAAAACATTACCAGTGATGAAAGAATTGTCATCAGACAAGACTGCATTTGATTGGTTAATTACTCCTCAGAAATCTAAAGCTGGAATTTACACTTCGGCAGATGGTAAAAGTATAATAATTGCAAATGCTATGATGTCGCGAACTTTTCGGATTTTTCCTAATTTGGCGACGGTAGATATTACGAACCGCATGTTAGGGGAAAGCTTGATTAGGGCAGTAAGTAGTGAGGGAACGATACAGATTGATGGTAAAAAATGGAATATTGGCGGTTTAAATGGTCAAGAAGAACGGGGATATCTTAAGAATGAGTGGTTAGATAAAATGACAACATTACCGGAGTCGTTTATGGTAGAAGATTTTGAAATAAAACCACTGGAAGAACGAATCAAATGGGCCCGCAATCGCTGGGCACTTAATAAAGAACCGGTATCAGGCCAGCAACTTGTATTTACCCTTCGTGGTGAACGAGAGTTGAAGGATGTGAAAGTGAAGCTTTATTTTAGCATCTATGATCATATTCCGGTAATTAGTAAAAGAATGGAAGTGATTAATGAATCTACATTACCAATAAATATTGATTTCTTTCAATTGGAATATTTGGCATTCTCAGAACCTGAGTCACCAGGAGATGGTGATCCTTCAGTTTTTAGATTACCCAATATTCATGTTGAGAGTGATTTTGCTGCAGGAGGAGCTTTTACTGAAAAAACAAGTGATATTACAGAAAAATGGGTGACAGATCCTGCTTACACCTCGCAACGTAATTATCTTCTGGAGACCCCTTGTGTATTGGATGTATCACCTAAGCTTGGTCCGGATTATAGCTTAGAAAGTAAAGGTACTTTCCAATCATTCACTGTTTATGAAATGCCATTTGATAGTGATGATCGGGAGCGTAAAGGATTGTTTACGCGTAAGATGTATCGGACTATAGCGCCATGGACTAGCGAGAATCCTATCTTTATGCATTTAACATCCACTGATCCTGAAGTGGTACATAGAGCCATAGATCAGTGCGATTCGACAGGTTATGAGATGATTATACTTAGCTTTGGTTCGGGGTTAAATGCGGAAGATATCTCCGATGCAAACATCGCGAAATTCAAGGGTTTTGTTGATTATGCACGTAGTAAAGGCATTGATATGGGATGTTATTCCCTTTTAGCCAGCAGATGGATCAGTGATGAGGTCGATGTGATTAATCCCGAGACAGGTAAACGTGGAGGTATGCGCTTTGGAAGTTCCCCATGTCTTGCTAGTGATTGGGGGTATGAATATTTTGAGAAAATAAAATACTTTTTTGAAAAGACAGGAATGAAGTGTTTCGAGCATGATGGTTCTTATCCAGGAGATTTCTGTGCTTCGACTACCCATGCACATCACGAGGGTCTAGCAGATTCACAATGGAAACAATTTCATAAGGTTACTGAACTTTATCACTGGATGTCTTCCCAAGGAATATATATGAATGTACCCGATTTTTACTTTTTGAACGGATCTAATAAAGTGGGAATTGGCTACAGAGAGGCTAATTGGTCTTTACCTCGCGATCGTCAGCTCATGCATGCACGTCAGTTAAATTATGATTGTACATGGGATAGAATTCCCTCTTCTTTATGGAGTTTTGTGCCCTTAGTAGAATATCAGGGAGGAGGAAAAGATGCGACTTTAGAGCCATTGAATGACCACCTTCATGAATATAAGATGCATATGATCCAAAATTATGGCGCAGGTGTGCAAGCATGTTACCGAGGGCCTCGTCTCTACGATACACCAAAAACGAAAGAAATGGTTGTCGATGTGATTAAATGGTATAAGCGTTATCGCAATATATTGAACAGTGATATCATCCATTTACGTAAACCTGATGCTCGGGACTGGGACGGAATGATGCACGTGAATCCTAATGAAAAAGAGAAAGCTTTTGCATTATTTTATAACCCTACAGATAAAGAAATCGTGCGTAAAATTCAAATACCACTTTATTATACCGGATTGTCCACAGCAGCAAAAATTAGAGAACAAGAAGGTAATTTAATATCTTACCAATTGAACCGTGATTATACAGTAGAATTGACGGTTAAAATACCAGCAAATGGATATACTTGGTATGTGGTAGAATAATCTACTTTTATACACAGGTTGAAAGCGCTAAGGCAAATTTCCTGCTTTAGCGCTTTTTTTAATCATGTTTTTTTAAAGTAACGTAGCTTGTGAATTATTTCTTTAGAAAGTTTTCTATAAAACGTATGTTTTTATTACAAGTTTATATACTGTTTATTTGATGAAGCACAAGTATCGAAGTTGATTGATTTTTCCGATAATATAATGGATTTTCACAAAAATAAAAGGTATAGTTCATCTATATTTGTTCCATATTTAATAAAATAGAATAGAAATTCAATGAAAAAATCAATTTTTATAGCGATTGCGACTGTAGTAGGGTTTGCTTTTCATACTCACGCTCAGGAGTCTAAGAAACATGAAATCAGAATCGATTATAGTGATGCAACTCCATTGGTGATAGCAGATGTATTTACAAATGCTTTTGTCAGCGCAATATCGGGAAGCGAAAGTTCAAATGAAAAAGCATTTGGTATGCTGTCGGCGGGATATCGCTATGCGCTCAGTAATCGATTTTCGATAGGAGCCGATCTAAGCTATGCTAATGCTTCTTCAGATATGAAAAATAAAAGTACAAATGAGATTACCTATAGGAAGAGTAATTTCTATATGGTACTACCTACTGCTAAATATTCTTATGTGAAACGAGGAATCATTGATTTTTATGGTACAGTTGCTTCTGGAGCAATATTGGCTAACGGTAGTGATAGAACAGATCATGAAAAGACCACTACTAATGATGTTATCTTTGCTTTTCAGGTAAATCCATTGGGTTTGCGAATTGGTAAAGATTGGGGTGGTTTTCTTGAAGCAGGTTATGGTTTTAAAGGCATTTTTGCACTAGGTGCCAGTTATCGTTTTTAAATATATTGATAGATTTTAATGTAACTTATTTAATATATAACGCAGTTAAAGCCGTGCCACTAAGCACGGTTTTTTTTGTTGAAAAATAATATAGTATTTGCTCAGAGGTAGATTAAGAGTCTTTTATATAGAAAAGTTGCTGGAAATATGTCGGAAATTTATAAAAGGGCTCTCGCTTAGTCTGTTTGTGTCTCCTTTTATTTTTTATATCTTAGGAAGAGTAAACTAAATATAAACCTGAACTCAATTGATTTATCATATCCTGATCCTTTAAGGTTAAATTATTCATTTTAATTGGTGGGGATAGTTATAGGTAAACTTTTGTAATGGCAATCAATGCCTACATTATGATGAATAGACAAAAATTTATTAAAACCTCTACATTATTAGCGGCATCTGCATTATTTTTTAAAAGAACAAAGGTGTTGGCAGATTCAAAAAAAATACGCATTGGTGTAATCGGTGTAAATGGGATGGGATGGTCCAATCTCACCGCAATATTAAAAAATACAAATGTCGTATGCACTGCACTTTGCGATATAGATGAAAATGTTCTAAATAACCGTGTTTTCGAATTGAAAAAGCGTGATATAAACGTTAAGACATATATTGATTATAAGCAATTATTAGCAGATAATAATGTTGATGCTGTGATTATAGGAACTCCCGATCATTGGCATTGTTTGATGATGGTGGATGCCGTTACGGCGGGGAAACATGTCTATGTAGAAAAACCGATTGGCAATTCGATCAAAGAGTGTGAGCTCATGGTGGCCGCCGCTCAAAAGTATAATGCTATTGTTCAAGTAGGGCAGTGGCAACGTAGTCAACAGCATTTTGAGGATGCTATAAAATTTCTACATACTGGTAGTCTCGGTAAGGTAAGAATGGTTAAAGTATGGGCCTACTTAGGTTGGAAGAAGGATGTTCCAATTGTCCCGGATTCAGCAATTCCAGCAGGTGTACATTATGATAGATGGTTGGGCCCTGCTACAAAAAGGCCTTTTAATGTCAATCGTTTTCATTTTAATTTCCGTTGGTTTTGGGATTATGCCGGCGGTCTGATGACAGATTGGGGCGTGCATATGCTGGATTTTGCGTTGATCGGTATGAAAGTTTCGGATCCACGTTCGATCATGGCAGCAGGAGGAAAATTTGCTTATCCCGATGATGTTGAGGAGACACCAGATACTTTGACAACTTTATATGAGTTTGATGGGTTTAATGTGCAGTGGGAACATGCAATAGGTATTGATGGTGGACCTTATAACAAAGGCCATGGTGTGGCTTTTATCGGAAACAATGGCACTTTAGTACTGAATAGAGAGGGGTGGGAAGTATTGCCAGAAGGGGATCGAATGGCTGCGGTACCATTTCAAAAATCAAAAGATAATGGTTTGGAAAGGCATATGGACAACTTTGTTGAAGCAATTCTTACGCGAAATAAAAGTATTCTGAAAGCCCCTGTTGAAGCGGGTGCACATATTGCCATTTTATCTCAAATGGGAAATATTGCATACAGAACGGGTAAAAAATTGTACTGGGATAAGGACAAACGTCAGTTCTCAGATAAAGAAGCGAATAAGTATTTGGCAGCAAATTATCATAATGGTTATTCGTATCCTAAAGTGTAGATATTTAGGATTGCTAGTTACTTGTTGGAAATAATTATTGAAGAATTGTTCAATACTTGTTTGTGTTAGTCTATTATTCTTTTGTCAAAAAGGATTTTTTGAATTTCAAAAATAGCCATGAATGTAAAGTACTATTGGTTAATGTTTACATCATATTTTTCTTTATTAAAATCTAGTTGTTATATTTAGATCAACCAAATAATAAATTTTTGTAAAGTTTAATTCTAAACATGCTATGAAAACTCTCCAATTTAATGTGCCGACAACACAAGGACAAAGTTTAACGATACAAGAAGATGTAATGGATTCATTTTATCCGCATTTGCACAGTCATCAAGAAGCACAATTAATGTGGATTAAAAAGGGTGAGGGCGTTTTGGTTGTCGAAGATACTTTGCACCCTTTTAAAGAAAATGATATATTTTTTTTGGGAGCCAATCAACCTCATGTATTTAAATCGATGTCTCAAGATGGCTTATTCAATGAATCAAGATCAATTTCTATTTTCTTTGATCCGCACGGTAAGTTGAAGTCCTTGTTTTCATTAGGTGAGTTTGAATCCCTGAATCATTTTATTAACCGTAATTCATGTGGATTTAAAGTGCCAGAGGCTTATTTTAATCAAATTTCTGAAAGAGTAGTACAATTAAAGAGTGCTGATGAGCTGGATAAATTAATGCAGTTCTTTTATTTGTTACGCTCATTAGCTTCAATTTCTAAAGAAACAGTTCCACTTTGTGCTGAAAGAATTGAATCAGCTATCCAATCCAACGGAAATGTAAGTCGAATGACTTTAGTTTGCAATTACATAAAAGAAAATTATAAAAAAGAACTTACATTGGAAGATGTCGCTAACCATGCCAATTTAACTCCGCAGGCCTTCTGTCGGTACTTTAAAAAACATTGCGGAATTACTTTTGTATCTTATTTAAATCGCATCCGCATAAAAGAAGTCTGCCATAAATTAAATGGAGATCACTTAGACAGTGTGTCGTTTATTGCTTTTAGCAGTGGTTTTAATAGTATAACTAATTTTAATCGCGTTTTTAAACAGATCATAGGATGTAACCCAAAGGAATATACAAACAACTACAGACAGACTATTTTTACAGAAATTTAAAAAATCCTTAGTTGTGAAGATCTTCTAATGATCTCCATAACCAACATCATCCAGTTTACCTTTAAACACTTTAAATTGGATAATGAAATAAACAATAACCAATACAGCGGCGATAGAAAACCAGCCTAGTCCAACAGATAATCCATACTCGTGTGCGGCTACGTTTTGCACCGTTAAAGATGGGTTTACAGTATTTGTCGATGGAAGTAAGATTGGAAACATAGATGCTATAGTAGAGCCGAAACTTCCGAAGATAAATAGGGATGAAAATATAAATCCTGATAAGTCTTTTTTGAATTTTTTAATTTGAAACTGCCCAACTAGTCCGATAGAAGCAATGATCGGGAAAATCCAAAGCCAATAATAAGTTCCAAAATTATGCAGTGAAATTGGTTTCACATAGTGCCACACAAAAGCGGATAAGATTACTAAAAATAATAAGACAAAGTTGAGCTTAAATATGACCTCTTTTAATCGCTGGCTTAAAGAGCTAGAAGTTTTTAATATAATCCAGTTAGCGCCGTGGATAGTCAGTGTAACAACTGCGACTAGGCCTAATAGTATGGTGAACCAGTCAATGATACCTTGATGTTCTGCCAGTGGATCAAATGTTGGGTTCCAAAGTGCCAGAAAGAAATAATGTGGTTCCTGTTTAGAGACTCCATTTTCGACCATACCAAGGTTCACTCCCCGGACAACATTACCTAAAGCCGCTCCAAAGAATAAAGCAAGCAGGAGACTGGCTAAGCCAAAAGCTTTATCCCACAATGCTTCCCACATGCGGTTATGCACTTGACCTCTTAATTCTAAACTTATTGCTCGAAAGATAAGCAACCAGAGAACAAGCATCAAGGGTAAATAGAAGCCACTGAAAGCTGAAGCATATAACGTTGGGAAGGCAAAAAATAAGACCCCTCCCGAAGCGATGAGCCATACTTCATTAGCATCCCAAAAAGGTCCGATAGAATTTGTTACTGCTTTTCTTTCTTCTTCTGTCTTCGCAAAAAAGAGATGAACAATTCCTGCTCCAAAGTCATAACCATCTAGAATAACATAGATTCCTAGCATGACCATTAATACGATAAACCAAAATATTTCCATGATCAATTACGTTAAGGAGATTTGAGGCTCAGGACCTTTTCTTATTATTTTTAACACAAGCATTAAAAATAATAATCCTAATAAAATATAAAGTCCAACAAACCCTAATAAAGTAAATAGGGCATTGCCAGAAGAAACGGTTGGAGAAACGCCATCTACCATGCGCATCAGGTTGTATACAAGCCAGGGTTGTCTTCCTAGTTCAGCTGTATACCATCCTGCAGTATTAGCGATATAGGGGAAAGGAATCATAAACATGATGATCCAGAGCAACCATTTTGTCTGAAATAATTTGTTTTTCCAAAGTAAAAACGTGGCCGCTACCATTATTGCAATAAAAATGGTGCCTAGGCCCGCCATGATATGATAACCATAATACAGTCCAGGTACATTGGTAGGATGTATGGATTCGTCAAATTCATTCAAACCCTTGATCTCTGCATCCCAACGTTGATAGGTAAGAAAGCTAAGGACATTTGGAACAGCAATTTTGTTATCTAATTTTTTATTTTGCATATCTGGCTGACCAATAAGTACGATTTCTGATCCCCCTTTTTCGGTCTTAAAAATACCTTCCATAGCCGCAAAGGTGACCGGTTGATATTTGACAACATTCTTAGCAGCCATATCACCTGTTGGAAAAGCAACTACAATAGAGGATATAACACCGAAAATGACACCAGTTTTAACGAACATTTTTCCAAATTTGCTGTGTTTATTACTCAATAAGTAAAAAGCACCTATGGATGCTACAAAGAAAGAGCTCGTAATCAGAGAACCTGCCTGATTATGTAAATAGGAAGGCCATAGCCATGGATTATTAAAAAGCGCAGTAAAATTATTTAATACAAATTTTCCATTTTCTAATATTTCATATCCCACCGGATACTGCATCCAGGAATGGGTTGCAATGATGAGAAAGCCGCTCGCCCAAGAACCGATAAATACCATTAATCCAGAGAGGAAATGGAGTTTGTGTCCAAGTAACTTTTCTCCAAAAAGAAACATCCCTAGAAAGGACGATTCTAGAAAGAAGGAGAACATACCCTCCATGGCTAATGTTTGTCCGATAATGCCACCCGTTAATTCGGAAAATTTTGCCCAGTTCGTACCAAATTGAAATTCCATTGGAATACCCGTGACGACACCCATTGTAAAGTTCAAAGCGAATATTTTCATCCAGAATTTTGCAGCATGATTGTATTCTTCAATTTTCGTTCGTAAGAATTTCCATTTGAAGTAAACGATCATCAGGGAGAGGCCCATCGTTAATTGCGGAAACAGGTAGTGAAAGGTAATGGTGAAAGCAAACTGTAACCGATTGTAAAGAATCATGTCTTCCATACGACATTATATGAGGTTAAAATATAACCTAAATATAATTGTTTTTTATATGGGAAACAATAAAGTGCTTTTACTTATTTGTGATGATTTTTATAAACCATCCTGCAGATTGAGTTGGATGCGGAATGGCTATTATGATATTATGAAACACTTATTGATTTCTATTATGGCTTTATTTTAATAAAGATTTATAAAATATAAACCACTATTAAAGCAACATAGTTGCATGTAAGGTTTTAATTATTATATTTGCAACATAGTTGCGTATATGGCGACTTCGAATTGTTTTACTTAAATCAAAATCTAATCATGAAAATGAAATTTATCAAACGTATTACTGTACTTTTATTGGCTTCGGTGGTTTTTTTAATTGGAGTATCGTCTTGCAAAAAGGATGAACAGGTTCCTGTCGAGAAGGAAGAAATTAGGGCATCTCTACAGTTTACTGAGCTTCAGGGCACTAAAGGAGCAGGTCATGGGGATCATTTTCACGGTGTTACCACTGCTAAGGAAGGTGCTGTAATTACTGTAAACTTTGATGCCTCTGGTAACGCTTTAACAAAAGGTGCGATTAACTTAGATGCTGAGCTCGCGTACAAAATGGATTTAAAAGTTTACGATGAAAAAGGAATAGAAATTCAAGATAATTTTGTAAAGAATCAGGCAACAGCCGGCGATTACAAGGCATTTTTAATAGGAGATAAATTAATCGCAAATGCAAATACGGAAACAAATGGAGGTGCTATTTTTCAACCACGAGAAACTGATTATGCTGATGGAACTAAAGTTAATGGTAAATATGAGATGACAGGTCTGAAGGCATTTTTTACGTTGGGCTCTGAAAACAAGGGAAAAACTAAAAAATTAATTTATTCCTTGCGTAAAATAGAGCCTGGGGTAAAAGCTACGATTGAACGTGTCGATTTACTTGATCCAGGCTATGCAAGCAAATTTAAAGGTGCAAACGTGCTCGAATTAAAATTTGATATTAAATAAGGTCTTTTATTTAATCTGAAAAACGCAAAAGAGGTGTAACCATTTTGATTACACCTCTTTTAAATCATATTGCGTTACTTTAAGAAGTAATTTTTCTGCTCGTAGGATCTATGACTGTTTTAGTTCCTAAAAATCATTAGCCCTGTGATTTTTCTAATAGTGAAATAGCATAAAACAATACGCCAGCTTCACCTCTAAAGGTGCCTGATCCTTCAGGTTTATTATCCTTTGTATACCACTCATAAAAGCCTTTATTTTTTATTACCCGATCCAACATCGGTTTCATTTGTTCATATGCCTCCTTTTCGTAACCATTTTTGACCAACTGTTGTATCATACGGCCACCAAACCAGGTCCAATCCCCACCGTTTTGATATCCATATGGATACATACCTTTATTTTTGAATGAACCTGCAGGGTAAGTCGGATAGATCGTCAAGCCGATTGTAGCGGCACCGGAATCTTTCACATTTTTGACCATCTTATCTAAGGCTGTTTTTATTTGTTCCTTACTCAGTAAATTGGCTTCGATAGCAATAGCAGTACCACCATGATAGTAGATCTGATTCTCATCGAAATCTGAAGAAAATGGTGATCCGTTGATATAAATATGGGGGATAAATTTTTGATTTTTCTCATCCCAAAGATGCTTTATTGTATTGGCAGCGATTTCATCGCGGATGGGTTTCCACTGGGATGCTTTTTCAGGAACAAGTTCCATATAGTTATCCAATGCAATTAGAAACATTGCATTATCATAAATGTCTAATGCAATATGAGAATTTTCATCTAAATGCACACCCCAATCATGTTCCGGTTGTACATCACCCCAATCAACCGTGGTTGCACCCCAAAGTAAACCATAAGTTTTATTGTATCGTTCATTCATTAAGAACTGGAGGGCATTTTCCATTTTGTCTTTAACGATACTATTACCCACCTTGGCCGATAAGAAAGATGTATCCTGGGATGCTTTCACATATTTGTAAACAGCCTGAATCAAAGAAGTTTCCTGATCTGTTTCTACGGTATTTTTATGCCCCGCATAATCTGGAGCTAATACATTTGTTATCGTATAGTAGTCAGATGTGCCATTTTTTAAGCTCGCTTTTTTAACAAAGCCATCTGCAATATTCCCATCTGGCCCCTGTAGTTTTAGAAATATAAGCAATTGATCTTTGATTTGCTCATGAGGATGCACTTGTGTAGCTAAATTGATAAAGGTATTGTAATCTCTGATCCATACCTCTCCATATCCATCTCCAGCATTGAAACCGGATTTTATGGTATTGGTTGCCATATCTTTGACTAGTTGAAAACTACTGTCTTTTTTCATATCGGCCTGCCAACTGTTTTGTGTTCCTTTGCTTCCACTTGGATTGCAGGAAAATAAAAGGGCAGAGGAAGCTATTGCAAAAAATAAGTTTTTCATATTTTTAGATGTTTAGTTTAAAATTGGTTGCATTTTGAATCTTTAACGTATGATTGGATCACTTTTACCGGCTGTTTTCCAAGGTTACGAAGTGAATATGATCCTGTTGCAGCTGGAATGGCAAATGTCTCAACATAATTAAAAACTTCCCTCATACCATTTGAAGTTGTTAATTCCACAGCCTCCCCTTCAACAAGCATCAGAATATGACACTGATTTTTTGTTTCAATCGTTACCTCTTGGTCAAAGTCATAGCGTACGACATCATAAAAATGATCTTCATGTGTAGCTAAATGAACTTTAGTTGTTTGATTATCAATTTTGTGGGAAACAGGTTTCGCAATTAACGTATCGTTGACCACTTGTCCTTTTCTTTCAAAATTAAGATTGTCAAAAGCACGGTCGATATTTAAAGGACGTGGTTTGCCATCCAAATCCGGTCTTACCCAATCATACATTTTAAAGGTGAAGTTGTATGGAGTCGCACTAATTTCTAAAACTAAATTATCGATACCAGATGAATGCACTGTACCATGCGGTATCAAGTATAAATCATGCTTTTTAGATTCAAATTTTTGAATATATTGATCTACCTCAATGGCTTCTCCGGTTTTAAAACTATGTTCTAAAGCACTTTGAAATTTATCTTTATTGATATCGTCTTGAAAACCTAGGTATACTTGTGCATCTCCTTTTCTGTCTACAATGTAATAGGTTTCATCTTGAGTAAAGTTTTCTCCAAATTGTGACTTTGCATACTTCGGGCTAGGGTGACACTGTATTGATAAATTTCCTCCATCAAAGGTATCTAAGAAATTAAATCTAATTGGGAAATCTACACCAAATCTTGGTTCAGCCAAGCCTAGGACATTTTTGCTTTCAGTGAACATCAATTGATCAAATGAAATTTCCAGAAGTAGATCATTAAATTTTAATGACAAGCCATTTTCTGGAACAATCATCTCGAAGGACCAGGCGTAGTTTTTTGCACTTTGATCTATCCCTGTTAGATGATCTTTCATCCATTGTCCACCCCAAACACCAGATTCAAATGTAGGTTTTACTCTAAAATAATTGACAGACATTTGATGCAAGGTCTGTCTTAAATCAGATCCCTTTATCCAAGGTAATGTGTTGTCAGATTGCTGATCTGCCATGATTTCTATCCGAGATAGAATTGAATTTTTGTGGCTATTTAACGCTTGCCAATCCACAAAATAATATCGTTTGTAAATCTGTTTTGGATCTTTTGAATTGCTGCATCCTAAGTTCCATGCTTTTCCAGCTCTCATGCGCTGAATTAGAACACTTTTAGGCAAATCAACATACATGATAGAAGCTTCATTATCTAAAAGAGCTGCTCCAGGTCCGTAAAAGATGATATACTCTTGGTTATTTGCGAGCATATCATGGAATTTCGCTAATTTTTCAGCGTTAAAATAAGAAGATAATGGAAGAGGGGATTTTTTTCCAAATAAGGGATCATTTCCACCAAGATAAGGTGCTACCTGATTATTAATAATCTCTTCTGATAAAAGTGCCTCATCAATAGCGATGAAGCGTGGTTTAATGTCGTAATTTTTAAATTCTTTTGAAATCTCTCCAATGACAAATTTCCAATCTACACCAACAAAACCATCGATGATACGTATATTATTGTCGAGCAGTACACGAACTAATTTTTGAAATGAGCTTGAGATTTCACCTGTAGCAGGGAAAGCGGGCATAATATTGTACTGGCCTATTGCTGAGTCTTTAATGGTATGCATATTTAATTATTTTATTGAAATCTGTTGAATGTATAGCTAACTTATTTACGGGCTTTATCTTTCCAATATTTCTCTATTTCTTCCAAGGGTTTACCCTTAGTTTCAGGTAAAAATAGGAGTACGGTTATAAAGGCAATAGCGCAGAAGAATGCAAATAGCCAAAAGGTGTAGCGAGCTCCCCAAGCATCTAGGATGATGGGGGTCAATTGACCGATAATGGCATCTGAAATCCACATAACCAAGATACTGATACCCATGGCGCGCGCTCGGATGGAATTTGGGAAAATCTCTGAAGCAACTACAAATTTTAATGGACCAATAGAAAAGGCAAAGAAAAACATAAACGAAAGTATCGAAATGATTAAAGCCGTATTGTTAATCTCTTGATTTGTTGCAAATAGAAACCCGGTCACAATTAGGCTGAGGGTAGCCCCCAATGTTCCAAATACATATAGAGGTCTTCGTCCCCAGTTATCCACTTTCCATATTGCAAAGCATGTGAAAAGTACGTTTGCAAGACCAAAGAACAATTGCGCATGATAGGAATTGCTCATCGAAATGCCCGAATCCAGAAGAATCGTCGGACCATAGTAAACAATGGCATTAATACCACTAAGTTGTGAGAATAGCGGTAGGAGTAAACCCAGTAAGAATGCTTTTCTGTAAACCGGAGAAAAAAGGTCTTTTAGTTTTCCTTTTGTTTCAGGTGGGCTATTTTGTAAATTTTGGAGATTAAGTTTAGCACTTATTTCAGCTACCTCAGCATTTCTTCCAACTTTTAGTAACCAACGTGGGCTTTCTGGAACAAAGTATGCTCCAATAGAAAGTAATATTGCAGGTATTGCACCAACTAAGAACATAGTCCGCCACTGTCCATGAGTTTGTGAAGGAAGATGTTGAATAATCAGATAATTACTAATATAAGCGATCAGAATACCAAAAGTGATTGCCAGTTGATAGGAAGTCACGGCTCGGCCTCGAAATTGACTTGGGGATATCTCTGCAATGTATAGCGGAACAACGATAGAAGCAATGCCGACACCGATGCCACCAAGTCCACGAAAAAGAATAAGCATCATATAGCTCGTGCTTAGTCCACAGCCTATTGCTGATACTAAAAAGAGAATAGATGCAACGATAAGCGCAGGCTTGCGGCCGTACTTATCGCTAAAGCTACCTGTAAAAATCACGCCCACTATACAGCCAATTAAAGCTGAACTGACAAATATGCCTTCTTGATTTGGTGTTAATCCAAAAAATTGCTTTACTAAAGGTAATGCTCCTGCTATAACGGCCATATCAAATCCGAAAAGTAGCCCCCCTAGCGACACGATACATAGAATAAGGATGAAAAATTTATTCATATTAAGGTTTTATAATTAGTATGTATATACATACAAACATATATTTATTTTTTTAATAATGCAAAAAATCTTACTTTAGCCTAAGTAATAAATATGATGAATCTTAAAATAGACCATAAAAGTCCGATACCATTACATATACAGGCCGAGAATTTGTTGCGTGAACTGATCAAGCAACCGGAATATATTGATGGGAAATTATTGCCAAATGAAATTGAACTGGCTAAGCGCTTGGCAATTTCACGTTCAACATTACGGCTGGCAATCAATAAGTTGGTTTACGAAGAGCTGTTAATCAGGAAGAAGGGGATAGGTACCAAGGTAGCAAGTGCTAAATTTAGTTCAAAGTCTAAAAATTGGTTAAGTTTCTCGCAAGAGATGAAAAATCGGGGTCTCGAGGTGAAAAATTTTGAACTTCATGTTAGTTGGGAAATTCCTGATAAAGCAGTTTCACAATTTTTTGATGTACCAGAAGATTTGAAGTTACTTAAATTAGAACGTTTGCGAGGTAAAAAAGACGATCCGTTTGTTTATTTTATCTCTTACTTCCATCCGCGTATTGGTTTGACCGGAGATGAAGATTTTAAACGTCCGCTTTATGAAATATTAGAAGCCGATTTTCATATTGTAGCCGATCTGTCTCAGGAAGAACTGGATGCGATGGCAGCTAATAAATTTATCGCCGACAAGCTTGAAATAGCTATTGGTGCACCTATTTTGTCAAGGAAGAGATTTGTCTTTGATCAATCAGGAAGGCCTATTGAATACAATCTTGGATATTATCGTGCTGAGAGTTTTACGTATACCGTAGAAAGTAGACGCGATTATTAGTATATAAAATGAATCTGGATAATTAATTATCCAGATTCATTTGTAACAAAGTTTTTAGTTTTTATTTAAAGTTTCTTTAGCCCAATCGTTCATTAATAGAATCGCTTTGCTTAAAACTCCGGCAGAGCCTTTGAATTTACCAGAACCACTAGGAACATCATTTTTTCCATACCATTCGTAAAATCCTTTATTTTTGACCACTCGGTTTATCATCGGTTGAATCTCTTCATAGGCTTCTTTTGGATAGCCGTTTAATACTAATTGTTGTATCATTCTACCACCAAACCAGGTCCAGTCTCCACCATTTTGATAGGCGTAAGGTTTTGACATCCAGCCTTTGAAAAATCCTTCAGGATAGGTCGGATATAGTGTAAGGCCGATACTTGGCATGCCAGATAGACGTACATTTTCCAACATTTGATCATTGACTGTTTTAATTTCTTCTTTACTTAAAAGTCCCGATTCAATAGCTATGGCTGTTCCACCGTGGTAATGAATTTTATTCTCATCAAATCCTTCAGGCAGTGGCGAATCTTTAGGATAAATATGCGGAATGAATTTTTGTTGTTTTTTATCCCAAAGGTGTTTCATGGTGTTGATCTCAATTTCCTTTTTCAGACTTTTCCATTCGTTTATTTTTTTTGCGTCGGGCATAATATCAATAAGTGTTTTTAGAGCAATGATGTACATGGCATTGTCGTAAACATCAATCGCTTCATTGGATAGATTATTCCAGTCACAACCAAAATCATCATGTGGTTGGACATCTCCCCAGTCTGCGGTCATTGCTCCCCACAAGAGTTTATATTCTTTATTGTATCGCTCACGATGTAAATAATCCAGCATCAGTTGAATGCGGTCCTTTACAAGTATACCACCGATGTTTTCTTCAAGGATACTATGATCTTTTGTTTTTGTAATGTATTTGCCCAGAAGTTGAATAAGCGAGGTTTCTTGATCAGTCTCTACGGTATTCTTAAAGCCCACATGTTCAGGGTCGTTCTCCGAATAATAAGGAGTATCATCGTGCCAGGTGAAGTCTTTTTTCAAGACGTAACCATCAACCATTTCGCCGTTCTTTTGCTGCATCTTAAAGAATACTAAGATAGCTCCTCTTACCTCCTCTTTAGTACGTTCTTCTAGTGCGGTTTCGATAAAAGTATTCAAGTCGCGCGCCCATATTTGCGAGTAGCCGCTTCCGGCATTGAAGCCTTCTTTAATGACCTGTCTCGCTAGGCTGTCAACAAAAGCTAATTTTTGATCAGCTAAAATAGTTTTTGCAAGTTCAATATCTTGACTTTTCTGTTTCGATGTGCAGCCTGCTAGCAGTAGCGCGAAAGTAAGGATCGGTATGCATCTTTTCATAACGGATTAAATTTTGGTTTATTCTTATGTATATACATTCAAAAGTATAAAAAAACAATCTTTAATTCCAAATTATCCTGCTTTAAATTGTTTGGTATTCATAATTTTACAATTATTCATATCTGTTTTTATTTTTTAATGCTTTATTTTTTGATCTTTAATTTTACTCTATGTCTATACATTTGAAATTTATTTTATAAGTTTGTGTGTAAACCTTATAAATAAAGATGATAAAAAATATAATCATGTATTGCTGTGGAGTATTGACCTTTATTACATGCTCTTACGCACAGCAAAAACAACATTTAACCCAATATGTTAAACCCAATATAGGTTCAGTTCATAGTCGGTATTTTTTTTATACTCCAGCGGCAGTGCCTTTTGGAATGGCTAAATTAGCACCTAGTACAGATGGTAGTTATGGAAATCGCTCCGGTTGGGAGGCTGTTGGTTATGATGATAGACATCATTCAATAGCAGGATTTCCTCATTTTCATGAATTTCAAATCGGTGGAGTTGTCTTTGCACCAACGGTTGGGGAAATAAAAACCAATGCTGGTAAAGTGGATATGCCCCATAGTGGTTACCTTTCTTCTTTTGATAAAGTAGATGAATTTGCCACATCAGGATATTATCGTGTAAAATTAAAAGATTATGGTATTCAGGCAGAATTAACGGCCACAAAAAGGGTAGGTTTCCATAAATATACATTTCCTTCAACTGATTCAGCAAATGTAATTTTTGATATTGGTCATGTCATGGGGGAAAGCGGTCCTGTCATTGATGCTCAGGTTACTTATGATCAGCAACATGTATGGGGTTATGTGATAACAAGTCCGCTTTATGTACAGAAATATCAAAAAGGAGCCGATATAAAAATGTATTTTTTTGCTGAGATTGATAAATTGCCTGTCGCTTATGGTACCTTTCTAGATTCAGAAATTTTTGCGGATAAAAAAACGATAAAAGGTAAAGGAGCAGGTCTCTATTTACGCTTTAAGACCAAAAAAGGGGAAGCGATTGAACTAAAGACAGGTCTATCCTATACTTCGATTGAAAATGCTAAATTGAACCTGCTTCAGGAAGCTAAAAAGTTAAATTTTGAAGAAGCTAAGAAGAATGCGATTCAGATTTGGGATGCCGAATTGGGGCGTGTTCTTGTTGAAGGGGGTAAAATTGAAGACCGGACTAAGTTCTATACAGCGCTTTATCATGCCTTATTGGGAAGAGGCTTAGCTAGTGATGTCAATGGTGCATATCCTAAGAATGACGGTAGTATCGGACAGATTCCTTTAAATGGGAAAGGTATTCCGGTACATCATCATTATAATACTGATGCAATCTGGGGAGCTTTTTGGAATCTGACACAATTATGGTCTATTGCATATCCTGATTATTATAATGATTGGATCCAAAGTCAATTGCTCGTATATAAAGATGCAGGTTGGTTAGGAGATGGTATTGCTAATAGTAAATATGTGTCAGGTGTGGGTACTAATTTTACTGGTTTGGCAATCGCTGCCGCATATAATGTCGGAATCAGAAATTATGATGTTGACTTAGCCTATCAGGCAGTTAGAAAAAATGAATTAGAATCTAAAGATCGGCTTCCGGGTGCAGGCAAATTGGATGTAGGGGTTTTTGTCGATAAGGGATACTCCCCTTATATAAAAGATGAAACAGGTAATCCAGAGCTCTTAACCAATGGGTCTCCATTTGGTGCTTCGCATACCTTAGAGTATGCCTTTTCAGCAGCAGCAGCGGCACAATTTGCCAAGTCTTTGAAACATGAGTCGGACTACAGTGTGCTCAATAAATTATCAGATGCATGGCGGACATTGTATGATCCTTCAACCAAATTTATGAGACCTAAGGATAGTGAAGGAAGATTCATTCAAAATTTTAATCCCTATGAATCATGGCGCGGTTTTCAGGAAGGAAATGCCTGGCAATACACTTTTTACGTTCCACACGTACCGCAGGAGTTAGTAAAACTTGTCGGCGAAGATTTGTTTAATCGACGTCTGGATAGCATCTTTACAATTTCGCAAAAGAATATCTTTGGAGGAGGTGCACATATTGATGCTTTTGCGGGGATTGAAAGCCTCTATAATCATGGTAATCAACCTAATTTACATATTTCCTGGTTGTTTTATTTCTCAGGACGACCAGACCTGAGTCAGAAGTGGGTACGTGCAATCTGTAATGAATTCTATGGTACAGAAGCAATACACGGTTACGGTTTTGGACAAGATGAAGATCAGGGACAATTGGGGGCCTGGTACGTCATGTCTAGCATAGGGTTGTTTGATGTAAGAAGCTTAACCAGTGAAAACCCATCTTTTCAAGTTGGGGCTCCTCTTTTTGATCGTATAACCATCTCGTTGCCTAAAACACTACGCAAAAATAAATTTGAGATCGAAGTTAAAAATCAAGATACAAGTAGGATATATCTGGATCAGATCCAATTGAATGGAAAGATCTTGTCTGGTCAGGAGTTGCCGTTTCAAGACTTGGTAAAAGGAGGGAAGATGAGTATTGTTTTAAAGAATAAATAATTTTTTAGTTTCATCGTATATTTAGATTAAATCATTCCGCATAATATTAGATTGTCTTTTATCCAAAAAAACAGCCCCAAAAATTGAAACATTTTGGGGCTGTTTTTTTGGATATTAGAAATGATATCAGAGAAATAGAAAGTAATATTACTGATGATAGACATTCATAATATATTGCATGATAATCATATTTTTATCCATTTATTAGATTTGAATACTTGGTTACATTTGTAATAAGAGTTTAATTTATATTCACTGATTATTATGATAAAACAATACCTAGGGATTTTTCTGTTCCTATTTTCGCTACATTTTTCTGCTACAGCTCAGGAACATCAGAAATTGGATGGGGTATGGCGTTTCCGGTTGGATGAAAAAAATGTAGGGCTGGCACAAGGTTGGCAAAAGCAAGATTTAGATAAACGTATTACTATTCCGGGGACAACCGATCAGGCCAGGTATGGTGAAAAAACTACGGGTTCAGATTTTGGGATCTTGACCCGAGCTTATAAATATTACGGTCCCGCATGGTATCAAATGGACTTTGTTGTACCTGCGAATTGGAAAGATAAACGTTTGTATTTAAACCTAGAACGTGTTATGTGGGAGTCTAAGGTTTTTATTGATGATAAAGAAATTGCAACGTACGATGCGTTAAGTTCTGCGCATCTTCATGACCTTGGGTATGTATCGCCTGGAAAGCATCGTTTGACAGTACGTGTCAATAACGATATGATCCATAATATAGGAGACAAAGGTCACGTCTATACAGAATACACACAGAGTATCTGGAATGGAATGGTTGGTCAGGTAGAATTAATTGCTAAAAATGCGACAAGATTTCAAAATCCACAAATATTTACGAAGATCTCTCCAAAAAAACTACAGATAAAAGATACACTTGTAAATGAAGGCGGAAAGAGTAGAAATATTTCGCTATCCATTATATTATCAGATCGTAAAACGAAGGATAAAGTCTTTGAGACAAAAAAGAATATTGATCTGCGGGGCGTACGACAAGTATTGGATATAGAAGAGCAGATGCCGGATTTAGTGAAATTATGGGATGATATGAACCCAAATTTGTATACGCTTTCTATTCAAGTTCTAGATAGGAAAGGCAATTTACTGGATAGGAAGGAAATGGAAATAGGGTTTCGTGAGATCAAAGCGTCTAAGTCAAAAATTACGGTTAATGGCAAACCTGTTTTCTTTCGTGGGAACCTAGATTGTGTCCATTTTCCTTTGACAGGATATCCAGCAATGCACGTTGAAGAATGGGAACGTATCTTTAAAATATACAAAGATTATGGTTTAAATCATGTTCGTTTTCATTCTTGGTGTCCTCCTGAAGCCGCATTTCAGGCGGCAGATCGTCTAGGCTTATACCTACAACCTGAAGTAATCTGGTTAGACTGGTGGATGGCCGCAGATAACCCAGGTCGTGAAGAGATGAATACAAAAGGTAGACCACAAGGGCTGGGCAGTAATCCTTCAGCAGATGCTTTCACGCAGAAAGAGATTTACCGTATGTTTGCATCTTATGGTAATCATGCATCTTTTGCAACGATGTCTATCGGTAATGAGTTGGGTAATTCAAATTTCGATGTGATGGAGTCATGGTTAAAACCTTATAAGGAAAATGATAACAGAAGATTGTACGCAGTTTCATCCGCACGTAAGATCACTGATATGGACCAGTTTATCGCGACACATTATATTGATAAGCTTGGTGGCACGCGAGGTATAATCGGAGCGCACACCGATTGGGATTTTGAAAAAGTATACAGTCAGTCTAAAATACCTGTCATTGCACATGAAATTGGGCAGTGGCCCGTATATCCGAAATGGGATGAGATAAAAAAATATACCGGAGTATTAAAAGCACGCAATTTTGAAGAATTCAGAGAGCAGGCGCGCAAGAACAATATTGAGGAACAGAATGAAGAATTTGTTCAGGCATCAGGAGCGTTGAATCAAATCATGTATAAACATGAAATCGAATCTTTCTTACGAACACCGTCTGCGGCAGGTATACAGTTGTTAAGTATGCAGGATTATCAAGGTCAAGGCGAAGCACTGATAGGCTGGTTGGACGTATTTTACGATAGTAAGGGAATCACAACACCCGATAAATTTAGAATGCATAATGATACCACTGTTACCCTCTTGCGTATACCCAAATTTGTATGGAAGGCCGAAGAACCATTTTTAGCCAAAGTGCAACTGGCACATTATGGATCAACCGATATACAGGATGGTATCTACTGGAGTATCAGAGATGAAGAGAGTCGTGTAATTGCAAAAGGTACCTTTGCAAAAAGAACATTTGCTAGAGGAACTTCAGATCTCGTTGGTGAAATTAAAACTAATTTATCTGCGGTTCAAAAAGCGGGTAAATTGACAATCGAAGTAGGTTTAGAAAATCGAGCCAATAAAAATGAATGGCAAATATGGGTATATCCTACAGTTAAAAAGGAGGAAACGAAAAAGGTCTATGTTGCAAATAGGTTTGATGCAAAAACTGAAGAAGTCCTTAGAAATGGAGGAACGGTATTACTGGATGCTTCCGATCTTGGAAACTTAGAGAGCTCCGATATCATCAGTTATTATCCATTGTACTGGTCATTAACGTTCTTCCCGGGACAAGGGAAAAATACCATTGGTATGATCGTAAGAGATAAGCATCCTGCATTCAAAAGTTTTCCTACAGATTCACATAGTGACTGGCAGTGGCAGCATATTTATGGTGGAGCAAGAGCATTTTATATCAATGAGTTTCCTGCCTCATACAGACCATTGGCACAACCTGTAGATGATTTTCATAGAAATAATAAATTGGCATCTATATTTGAACTGAAAGTGGGTAATGGAAAGTTATTGGTGACAGGTTTTAATATACAAGATGAAAAAAATATTGTAAGTCAGCAACTTCGTTCAAGCTTATTAGCTTACGCAGCTTCAGACGATTTTGATCCTAGTTACGGTCGTGATGCTTCTTTGTTACGTAAAACGTTTACTTATATCGAGCCCTTAAAGACAGCTGTACCCTCTGAATTTTCAAAGGCAGTTTTATATGTAGAAGGAGGTAAATTGTCTAAGAAAATCAATCAAAATATTGACTGGACTAAAGATCTAGATCAGAGTGAGAGTAAAAAGGGGACAACCTATACTGTTAAAGCAGATGGTGTTTGGAAGGACGAAACAAGTGCCGCTTGGCAGGGAAAGGAAATAGAGGTAGACCTAAAAGTACCACAAGGCATGATCGGTTCTCTTTATTTGTTTTTCCATGACTGGAATAGTAATGGACGTGAGGCAGATATCAATTTTGAAGGACGTGACTATACACTCACACGCCATGATAAAGAGGGTAAATGGGTTAAACTTCATGTAATGCGAGAAGATTCTAACGATGGCAACTTAAAGCTTAAGATAAAAGGAACGAAAGGGCCTAATATTATGCTTTCTAAGCTGTCGCTTGTTGAAGATGTCGAATAATATATATCAACGTGTTATAAAAAGGCCTTCCTATTCGGAAGGCCTTTTTACGTATCATCCATTTATGATACGTCAAAATGGATATCTCGATTAAAAATTATCATATATTAACCTATTTGATAACGAAATTTAAATCAGTGGAGCACCTTGTAATACGTCAACAGATAGATGTTGTATTTAGTTTTGCTAAACATTTTGTGTTTTTTAATATGTAATTGACTGTTTATTAATATAAAATTTACATTAAAGTTTACTTATATTAAATTTTTGTTTATAAATTTGAAATTAATCCATGTTGTTTTTTGTATGCTATTTACATCTTTAAGTGGAATGATTTAATAATGGGAAGAACTACAATTAATGGCAATTAACGTAATTAAATAACCAAATATTTATGATGAAAATGAAAAAAATTATCGCAATTAATTTATTGTTGATTTTGACCACTGTTTGTACAGCGCTAGCTGGTGGACCTAAAAGTAAGCGAATAGTAATGATCGCATTGGACGGAATTTCTGTCGAAGGATTCAAGCAGGCACATACACCAAATCTTGATGCTTTAATGGCAGAAGGAGCATTATCGATGACTACTAGGGTGGTCATGCCTTCCGTAACCCTTCCAAATTGGACCAGTCATCTTACTGGAAGTGGGCCAGAACAGCACGGAGTAGTAGATAATGGCTGGCAGATCGATAAATTTAAGTTACCGGCAGTGGTAAAAGATGCTCAGGGTTATTACCCTTCTGTATTTACCGTTGTTAAAGAACAAATGCCAAATGTTAAAACTGCCTTTTACTATAACTGGATTAATCTCTTCTACCCGCATAATCAGAAAAATTTTGATGAAGTTAGCTACTTAAAAGATGATGCCTATATTGAAAATTACGATAAAGCATTTAATTTTATTGTGAAAAATAAGAAAGATCCAACCCTTGTATTCCTTTACTCAGTACATACCGATCATGCCGGGCATAGTCATAAATGGATGTCTCCAGAATACATCAAATCGATTGAAGAAGCTGACGTGCAAATAGGCATATTTTTAGAGAAAATGAAAAAAGAAGGTCTATATGAGGGCACCAATTTTATGTTCTTATCAGATCATGGTGGTATTGAATATGGACATGGCGGTGTAAGTGTCGATGAGATGATCGTACCATGGGGAGTTATAGGACCAAAAATTAAGAAAGGATTAAAAATTGAAGAACCTAACAATACGGTAAATACGGCAGCAATGATCTTGCATTTGTTTGGACTTAAAAAGCCCTTAGCGTGGACAGGGGAAGTGCTGGAATCTGTGTTTAAATAGAGAAATAGTTATAGTGATGAAAGCCAGTCAAAGGAAATCCATTTTCTTTAACTGGCTTTTTTTGATGTTTATGTTAAATGGGCATGTTTTAATGTCAACATAGCACTAATAGATGGTAAAATAGTGTCTTTTACTTTTAGTGGAAAGCGCTATTTTAGAAGTAATTGGAGAAACACTATATGAATAAAATATTGGGCCAGGCGATTCTTTTTTTGATGGTATGCTTTGTAACGGTTGGTCATGGAGCACTTGCGCAGACCATTCAAGCAAATGAGCATGGAATACAGCCCAATACATTTGAAGATGCATCTGCAACCATGCAACAGGTGCTAAAGCATTGTAAAGATAAAAAAGCGAAGAAACTTGTCTTACAGCCGGGACGTTATGATTTTTGGCCGGAGAAAGCTGCGCAAAGAAAACTATACATTACCAATAGTTCTTCAGAAACAGAATGGCCAGATAAAACCAAACATATCGGAATGTTAATAGAAGATATGCATGATCTGGTGGTAGAAGGAAATGGCGCTGAATTTGTATTTCATGGTAAGATGACCACATTTTCGATTATCAGGAGCAGTAATATTCGTTTGCAGGATCTGACTATTACCTTTGAACGACCTACGATGTCCGAAATGACCATAAAAGAATTAGGTGCAGGATATCTGGTCGCTCAAGTAAATCCCACATCGACCTACACGCTCAAGAATAATAAGTTATATTGGTATGGGGAAGGTTGGACACCCGGAGACCATTTACACACGATGATGGTAGATACGGCACAGGGGATAAGTCTTTATAGTAAATATGAACCATTAGCCAAGGCCAGAGTAAAAGAAATAGCACCCAATATTTTGCGTTTTGAGGGGGAACTAAAGGCTGATTATAAAGTTGGGGGTATATTAAGTATGCGTAATACTGTTCGGGACGAAGTTGGGGGATTTATCTATCGGTCTAAAAACATCAAACTCTTTAATCTCACCATGAACTATATGCATGGCATTGGTATTACCTCTCAGTTTTCCGAAAATCTGGATTATGAACAAGTAAAAGTCGTGCCCGTTAAAGGAAGGTCTATTGCTGCTTTTGCTGACGGGATGCAGTTTTCGGGTTGCAAAGGGAAGATCAAAGTTTCCAACTGTCATTTTAAAGGCCTGCATGATGATCCGATCAATGTTCACGGAACATATCTACAGATCGCTGAAATTGTATCTCCGAAAGAATTAATAGTCGAATTTAAACATCATCAATCTTACGGCTTTGATGCTTTTACACTTCATGATACGATTAGTATTGTGAGTAGAGAGGCTATACAACCATTGGGACAGTTAACGGTTACAGGTATTGAAACCTTATCTTTAACTAAGATTCGATTGAAATTGAATGGTAGTATACCTACAAATACGAAAATAGGAGATGCTGTTGAAAATCTGACCTGGACTCCAGAAGTTGAGATCCGTGATAGTCGTTTTGAAAGAACAAATGCACGAGGCATATTGGTGACAACGCCGCGTAGAGTACAAATTGAAGGTAATACATTTTACCGAACAGGTATGCACGGTATTTTGATTGCGGGAGATGTGAACAGCTGGTTTGAGTCGGGAGCAGTGAGGGATGTGACCATTAAAAATAACTCATTTGTAGAATGTGGCTATAACCTACCGGGAAATAATTATGCAATAGCTATTCTTCCAGAAAATAGAGCGCAGATCAAAGGACATTTTGTGCATCGTAATATCAAAATTGTCGATAATGATTTTACTTTATACTCGCCACATCTCTTAACCGCTAGAAGTGTCACTGGATTGACTTTTGAGAGCAACCATATAACGAAGAGTACGTTCGATTTTCCATTTACAAAAGATTTAGACATGCGGGCTCCAGCTGTCGTATTGGATAACTGTCAAAAAGTGTTAATCAAAAAAAATACAGCAACAGATGAGGAACTGTCACTAGCTATGCATAATATGAGTAAGCGCGATGTTAAAACAGATCTTAAAATTCATTAATAAGAATATGATTCAGTTCGCAAAATATTTAATTTTAATAGTTAAAACAGTGTATATGCAAGCGATATCGTACGCTTCATTATAAAAGTAACTATGTAGATGTGTAGACAACTATTGTGTTTATAAATGTTGAATAGTGTATGAAAAAGCGACAGGATTTTTTATAAAAAAGAGAGCGGAATGAAATAACTCCATCCCGCTCTCTTTTTACAGACGTTATCTTACTTAAGACTATCAACTTGTGTCGCGTCTAATGCTTCAGCAATCCTTTTATAAGTGCCTGCTAGCGATCCGCCACCTGAACAGTAATAATTTAAAACTCCTTCATCTTCAGATTTTTCTGGTGCTATCGTTAAAGAAGTACCATCGAAAGTAAATAATACATTCTTTCCTTGAAGTGAGGCCTGATAAACTCCCTCTTTAATTTTTGTTGCATTTTTATCAAGTGTACAAGTCGGTTTTTTCTTATCAGCACGAGATCTTATCTGTATCGTGATACTGCTATCCTGTTCGCTTTTAATCGTGACACCAACCCAGTCAAATCCTTCAGCCCTTTTATCATAGTCAGCAGTAACATAATTGCCATCTATGGTCAATACAGGTGCCGCTTCAGTCGGTGTTGCCGGGGCTTGGGTTTTGGAAGTTGGTTGATTACAGCTGCTAAGTGTCAAAAGGAAAAATCCGGACACAATCATGCTTTTTAGAATATACATTTGATGTGATTTTATAGTTACTTTAGTATAGCAAAAGGCCGACCAAACTGATGTCTAAGTGAAGAAAAATCGAAATATGATGATTTTATTAACCGCTGTAATTTGCATCAATGCAGATCGGATAATATAGCATCATATCGGGTTAATATTGTTTCATTAAGTTGTTTTCTATCCGACTAACTTTATCATGATAATCAATGATTGCTTGTGATAAATAAATTTGAATAATAATATCTGCCCTATATGTTGCGAATTTTCTTACGTTCAAGCAGAAATTATAAACGACTAAAATTTTAGCATTAAAATAAATTATGATCAATAAAAAAAACACCCTCGTTATGATGCTTTTAGCCATAGGCTCCTATACCTTTGGGCAGTCAAAGGTTCACGTGCCGGCATCATCTACACAGCCGAGCAAATATCAGCTGGAGCAAATCAAACGCAAATATGGCATGTTCGTGCATTTTGGAATCAATACTTTTCATAATGAGGAATGGACAGATGGATCAAAACCAGCCTCCTCCTACAATCCGACAACAATCGATGCGAAGCAGTGGGTAGCTACAGCCAAAAATTCTGGAATGAAATACATGATCCTAGTTGCTAAGCACCATGATGGTTTTTGTCTATGGGATAGTAAATATACCGAATATGATGTTGCCAACTCTGGTAATAAAACAAATGTTGTAGAAGCGATAGCTAAGGAATGTGAGAAGCAGGGTATCCGTTTAGGACTTTATTATTCATTATGGGATCGGAAAGAAAATGGAAATGTAAAGGATGTAAAAGCAGACTTTGCTTATAATAAATATATGCTGAACCAAATCAATGAATTATTGGAGCTGACGCAGAAACATACTAAAGTAGTCGAGTTGTGGTTAGATGGTGGTTGGGAAAAGGAAAACTACCGTTGGCCTATTCAGCAACTTTATTCCAATGTAAAACAGCTTGCACCGCAATGTCAAGTAGGGGTTAATTGGACGGTTGGTTCTCCAAAAAATGTTGACCAACATCCCGTACTTCCAAATGATCAGCAGGAATATTTTCCAATCCGTTATTTTCCAAGTGACTTTCGTTTAGGCGATCCCTATCTTCCTAAAAATCCAGACCCAAAATTGTTTCTAAACCAAGGGCAGGTTTATTATATGCCGTTTGAGACAACAGTAGTTTTAGGGAAAAGATGGTTTTATCATACCGATGATAATACGCCCCGCCCTGTTCAGGAATTAGCAGATATGTATAAAAAAGCAACAGCTCAAGATAATATTTTGATATTAAATGTAGGTCCAAATCGTGAAGGTAGAGTCAAAGATACTGATGTGGAGGTCCTACAAAAGCTTAAAGTAAATCTAGGGTTGTAGTTTAGTACTATTTTAATAGCTGGTTTTTATTTTAAGAAGTTGACACCAGAAAAACTTGTTTCAATGAGAAATGAAAGTTGTTTGGGGATAGATATGTGTTAATGAAGAGTAGGCAGAGCGCTAATATATTTTCTGAGCATGCTCTACACTATACATGCCCTAAGCATATACTAAGCAGGGATAAAGTATATATAAAGCGTATTTGCTTATGTACCTTATCTAAACAAGCTAAGTGCGTGGTAAGTGTGCTGTAAGTGTGTGAAGTATACGCTTTTCACACTGTATCTACGCTTTATCTACGCATATAGTACGCTTAAGGCACGCTTTATCTATACTCTACGCATGGGTAAGTATTCT
This sequence comes from Sphingobacterium kitahiroshimense, assembly GCF_025961315.1. Classification (NCBI taxonomy): domain Bacteria; kingdom Pseudomonadati; phylum Bacteroidota; class Sphingobacteriia; order Sphingobacteriales; family Sphingobacteriaceae; genus Sphingobacterium; species Sphingobacterium kitahiroshimense. Next base: position 5,449,237 of record NZ_JAOQNK010000001.1, read on the forward strand.
TGTTTTTATGATCAAAATACAATAAAGTAAAGTTTAAGTTATGTCAGTGCTGTGTTTACTTTTGAGCTTAAAACTATTTATTTGTCCAAGATTAGGTATCTTGCAAGGAAATTTTAAGGTAGAAAATTGTGACGCATCAAGAACGGACAAGTAAAATCAGAAAAGAGATAACAGAGTCATACAAGGCATTAAAATCTAAATATCCTTTGCTAAAATACCAAAATGCGATAGGGCTCAGCATTTTTTTACTCTGTGTAGGCCTGAGTTTACTAATGGGATATCTGTGGTATATTGATGTTGTTCCGGCTTGGAGTTTAATCGTCGTAAATGCATTTTTGTTTGGCGTTTTGCATGAATTGGAACATGATTTAATTCATTACATGTACTTTAAAGGTAATAAAGCCATTCATAATGTGATGTTATTTTCGGTATGGATCCTAAGACCTCTAACTTTAAATCCTTGGTTTAGGCGCACACTGCATTTACATCACCATCGTTTTTCAGGGACTTTACATGATGTCGAAGAAAGAGGAGTTACCAATGGTGAAAAATGGACATTGAAACGTCTTTTGTTTACTCCGGATTTGGTATTAGGAAATTTACTTCGCGTCAGAGGATTATTCTCCGATATCAAACGTGAAGTAGACAATGGCAATTTGAAATTTGAAACTGCTCATAAACTTAAGCTGTGCGGTGTCTTTGGATTAATTCCACTGACCATCGTTTCACATATCCTTTTATATTTTTTTGGTGCAGATTTATTACTTGACTTTTTAAATCGAAAATTTGATATTGGCTTTGTTTTCCCAATAGTGATTAAATCAATATTAAGCTGGTGCAATCCTATTATCTATATTATTCTATTACCAAATTTATTACGCCAGTTCTGTCTCCATTTCATCACTTCAAATTTACATTATTTTGGAGATGTAGAGAAAGGAAACGTGATCGAACAGACCCAGATATTAAACGTTTGGTGGACATATCCATTTCAGATATTCTGTTTCTTTTTTGGATGGACACATGGTATTCATCATTTTGTTGTGAATGAATCTTTTTATGTAAGGCATATCGCCCGTAAAAAAGCACATGAAATCATGAAAGCACATGGTGTCCGTTTTAATGATATGGGAACATTTAGAAGAGCAAATCGTTTTAATGAAATAAGTTAGTTTTTTAAGTCTTGGAATTGCGAATGAAATTGATTGTTGGCGCTTGGATGTAGGTCTTATTACTATCTTCCTGTGCCATTATCTTCCTTGAAGCAAGCCACTCGATGTCGCTTTCTCTTTCGCTTCTTTTAACTTTTCTTTTTCATTTTTATAATTGACTTTTAACTTTTCGAGACGTATTTTCTTTTCGCTTTTGCTTAAATAATGATCATTCTCAATAAGTTTTTTGTCGGCATCATAACGATTTTCCAATTTTTCTAATGCCTCATCTGCGTTGTCGCTTACGTTATCTTTAATCGATGCTCGTTCATCACCATACTTTTGCAACCAGTTTTTTTGTTGTTCAGCAGTTAATACATTAAAAATTTCTTTCTTATGCTGTAAGGCCAGCTCACGTTTCTTCTGTCCCTTTTGATAGCCGGATAAAGATGAATTGCGGCCTATTGCTTCAAACTTAGACGCTGTACTTTTATTTATCGCATTAATTTTTTCTTCCTGTTGAGGAGTTAGTTCGAGCTCTTGATCATGTTCCAGACTATCGGTGAATATAGCCGTACTTTCCTTTTTTGCTCCATTTTGTTGCGCGCATGCACTAAAACTGAGTGTAAAAAGAGCGATACCTGTTAATAGAGTAAGTTTCATCATATTAATTTATTGAGCTTACATACGTTGAAAACCGTGCCAAAGACCCCTAAGTTTATCATCAATAAATTCAGTTTGCAGTGATGGCGCATAGCATGCAAAGAAATGCTATAGGGGGGGACCAAAAGTGAAATCAGTAAATTTTACAAATCAAACTCAAAATACCGTAAAATAGCAAGCGCAACTTTTCCTCACCTTTGTATTGTCCTCCTGATAATAAATATTGAGGTAGGATGGAAAACAAAAAGGTAGATTTCAAGATTTAGTCTACAAACAACATGCATATATGAAAAATTTAAAAAATATATTTTTAGGATTGACAGCGATGACAACATTAGCGGCCTGTAACAATCCAGGAAATAGTAAAAACAAAACAGCAAATATGATAGCACAACAAGACTCGACTCACAATCACGAACATACTTACGCATGTACAATGCACCCTGAAGTAACAGGACATAAAGGTGATAAATGTAGTAAATGCGGTATGGAATTACAGCCTATTCATCAGGAAGATTCGACCAAGTTAGCGGTAAGTATTTTAGCCTCACCACAACCTATAGAAGCCGGAAAACAAACAGCGCTGTCGATTTCTATCAAAGAGAATGAAAAAAATGTCGTACTAGAGGAAGTACATGAAATGAAAATGCATCTCTTGGTTGTAAAGGAAGATTTATCTTGGTTTGATCATATTCATCCCGAAGAACAGCAAGATGGTACTTACAGTGTGAAAGAAACATTTCCGGTCGCAGGAAACTACCTGTTGTTTACAGATTATAAACCTCAGGGATTGGGTGGAGAAGTTGCGATGAAGAAACTTGAAGTAACAGGTACTGCGATTAACAGTTCTTTTGAATTGAATCCAAAAGCAGTAGCAACAACGGCAGGTTATACGGTTACTTTGATTAATGCAAATGATTTAAGAACAAATCAAACGCAAGATCTGCAATTCTCTGTAGAAAAGAATGGTAAGAAATTAAAGGAAAGTGATTTTCAAAATTATTTAGGAGCAACGGCTCATATCGTAATGATCGGAGCAAAAGATAAAGATTTCCTTCATATCCATCCGGTATCAGATAAGCGCTTTCCGATATATGCGCAAACAAATATTAAAAAAGCGGGGATATACCGCATGTGGGCACAGTTTAAAATTGACGGACAAGTGCACACGGCAGATTTTACAGTTGACGTAGCTCAGGGAGAGAAAGGTAATGATGAAGGAAAACACCATGAACATCAACATTAAATGATCATAAATAATTAATGTAAGAACGCCTAACTTTTTAATTAAAGTTAGGCGTTCCTGTATTAATTTTCATTCTGTAAATAATGATCTCGATTGAAATCTACAGTACAATAACATTTCCGAAAATAAAAGAGATAATAATCTGTACGCTCTTTTATGATGACAGTTTATGCAATAATATCTTCATTTTTTTTATTTGATTTTGCTTCGAGATAAGGATTGTGATAACGTTTGTAAAACAATTTCTTGTCATCTCTATAGCTGGAGATAGCTCCCAGTTTATGCAATAATTTGATATAGTACCAAGCGAGATCCACCTGATGAGGTTTGAAACCACTGCGTGCACTTTTAGGAAATAAATGGTGATTGTTATGCCATTCTCCTGCGACAATTCCGGGCCATACCTGGTTGATAGATTTATCATTCACACTGAAATCTGTGCCTTCCTTTTGTTTATCTTCTCCTTTGGCATGACCTTCATAATTAAAAGTACGGACACCAATTCCCCAGAAAGCTGCTGCACCAAACAAACTGCAAGCAAGTGGATGACCGCCTATTAGGAAAAATACGCTGTACCAAAATGCCCAGTTTAATAATGAAGATACTATAGCATAAACAGGAGGTACATAAGAGCCCCATTTTTTATATTGATGATAAGAATTCGCTGGTACACCCGTATGTGACATCAGGGATTTAACTCTGTTATAATCCTGCTCATTCAGGTTCTTAGATATCGGCTGGTGATTGACATCTGCAAGAAAACAGTATAAAAACCCAGCCTGGGCATTATAAGGATCACCTGGTTGATCTGATTTGGCATGATGTACATGGTGTGATATAACATATATTTCTTCTGGAATAACACTGATTGTGAGATTTTGCGTAACAAACCGCCAAAAAGGATTTTTAAACTTATAGGCTCCATGTGTACAGTAGCGGTGGTGCCAGATCGTTCCATGGGTCCCCATGATGATCATACTGTATACAAAGGCCGCTAGAACTGTCCACCAGGTCAGGTAATTCGTTAAAAAAATAAAGAAAAATGGAATAAGACAGGCAATCTTGAACCAGCTGAAAAAAGGAAGCCAATTTCTACGGTCCTTAAAGATGTTAAACCGCTTAAAGAATTCGGTAATGATTTCTTTATTACTGGGCTTAATAAGTTTCCCCGTCGCATCTTGCCACCCGTAGGAAGGTGGTTGAAGTACATGGTCTAAAAATGATATGTTATTAATAAATTTATAGTTTAGTGTGTTCGTAATTCTATTTTTCATTGCAAATCAATCATAGTGATCATAATATTTAAAATATTTACAATTGAAAAATAGTGGTATAGATCGATAAATGGAGTTCCAAATTTGTTCAGTACGGGATTTGATCTGTTAAAGTAATTAATACAAGTATATTCTTTTGGAAATTAATCACAAGCACATGATAAATACCATTCTTTGCGTGGTTGATGAAACTGATTTAAGTTGGGAGGGTACATTAAAAAATGTAGTTAATTAGCACAGATGCTAATTACTACATCAAAAATACCGAGAATTAAAATAATTCCCGAATTCTTTTATCTTGCTATGCGCACATTAAATGCGTTAACACCTTTTTGACCGTTTTCTACTTCGTAAGTAACGTTTTCGTTTTCGCGAATATCATCCATTAGACCTGTTGAATGTACAAATACATCCTGACCACCGTTTGCTGGTGTAATAAAACCGAAACCTTTGGTAACGTTAAAGAATTTTACTGTTCCTTGTTGCATTATATTATTGTTTTTATTAAAATTATTTAAAATTCTGAACTACTGTAAAAGACATAAAATATGACTTCCAGAAGTTAATCGATCTGCTAGAAAGAAAAAGGATGTGTGTAAATTGAAGGTTGATTGGAGTCAAGCTCTAAGAGTACTGCGCACTTTTTATGAATAACAAAAATTAGCAATTGATAGGAGTAAACAGACAGTGTAGGGCAAACCTACTGTTTTATTAAACGCAATCATGCTTGATTCTAAGACAAAGATAAGCTTTGATTATTTAAAATCAAAATATTTTTTCTAAAATAAATTTTTTTTATTATTTATGAAATTTTAAAACTGTTAATCAACAATAGATGTGTGGTCTCAACAGTTTAGCACAAGGGGGAATTAGGGATTTCTGTTTTATAGCCGACTACTATTGAATTTCGGATTAGATTGACTCGAAATATTTTGAAATGGAAACTTCCGATAAAAACTGGCTAGGTAGCTACGAACTCAAATTAGAGGTATTTACAGGTTATTGACAACAACAATGGGATACGAAATCAGAAAAATTTTAGATTCTTTCTTCGGCAGTAGTTACTCTAAAAGAAGGTAAACTTTATATCTTGAAATTTTTTAATGGATCAGAATGACAAGATACCACTTTGGTAGGTATAAGTCATCTTTTTAATATCAGTTGGCTCGTGATATGCCAAGGGGATTTAGGTTTTAACAAGTATCAGTTATGGGACAAGCCTCATATTGGCGTAATAAATAAAAAACATATGATATTAATTAGATGAAGGCCTCCTGTATGAACTGAGAGGCTTTTTTTTTAACAAGTTCATTCCTAAAAACATTTTGATTTTAAAAAAAGATGTTAATAATGCGTGCAAATCGGGTAATATAACGTGTATTTGGGATAGATTAGTTTAATAAATTTAGGGTAACAAACCGGTTGTGAATTAAAGCATCCTATTATTACAATTTCTGGTCAAACTTGGTTGATAGACTTGTAATTTATACTGTGATAAATAGCGGGCTGAAATACGATGCCCCATCCATTTATAGTTTAAAAAAACTACATAGTTTGCTTTGCGTAAATTTTATTAAATTAGTTTTGAAAACCTTAATCGTGATGCAGATTTTAATTGCTGCATTATAAAAACTATAACTTATTATAAATAATCAATTTTTCATCTTATGAATAATGTTCTAACGTATTTTCCTCGAATATTAGCAATGTTACTTTTTAGTATCGTTTGGAAGGGGAATACTGCTATTGCTCAGTCTGCTGTGCCTAAAAAAATCTATATTGCCAAGACGGGTAAAGATAGCAATCCAGGAACTGTAGATAAGCCTTATAGAAGTCCGTCTGCAGCGCTTGAAAGTGTTGCTAAATTGAAGAAAACTGGCTATAAAGGAGCGGTTGAGGTGCTGATTAGCAAAGGTGAATATTATATTAACAAACCACTTATCGTTGGAGCTGAATTGTCTGGTACTGCAGATGCACCATTTACGATTAAAGCGATTGATGGCGAACGTGTTACTTGGAGCGGGGCTGTACCACTTAAGCTGTCCTGGACAAAAGGTGCTAACGGCGTCTGGAAAACTCAGGTGCCAAAAGGTATGAGTTTCCAAAGCCTATTTGCAGATGGAAAGCAGTTAATTCGTGCACGATATCCAAATTATGATCCAGCAATACTTCCGTTCAATGGGTATGCTGCTGATGCCATTAGTCCAGATCGTGTGAAGGGCTGGAAAAATCCTGTAGGTGCCTATGTACATGCGTTGCATATCGGCCGATGGGGTGGGTTTCATTACCGTGTTGTAGGTAAAGATGCTGAAGGGAAACTGAAACTGGAGGGAGGCGAACAGAATAATAGACCCAGCGCGATGCATGAAACCTATCGTTTTGTCGAGAATGTTTTTGAGGAATTGGATGCCGTTAATGAGTGGTATCTGGATGAAGGTTCAGGTACATTATATTATTATCCTGCCTCAGGAGTAAATCCTAATAACCTGCAATTGGAAGCCCCACAGTTGGAGAATATCTTAACAATTAAGGGTAATCTAACACAACATGTGCATGATGTACATGTAGCAGGTATTCGTTTTGTCTACACGGCGCCTACTTTTATGAAGACTTCCGAGCCTCTACTGAGAAGTGATTGGACAATTTATCGGCAGGGAGCAGTTAAAATTGAAGGTGCTGAGCGCTGTGAGATCAAGGAATCGGAATTTGTAGACTTAGGCGGTAATGCCATCTTTGTCAGTAATTACAATCGGGATGTGAAAATCTCAAATAATTTGATTGAACGTATAGGCGCTGGCGCAATCAACTTTGTGGGAAATCCTGATGCGGTACGATCCCCGTCTTTTCGTTATGAAAACTTTGTAGCGGAAAGCAAAATGGATACGATTCCTGGTCCTAAATCGGAGGATTATCCAATGAATTGTGAGGCTAGTGACAACTTGATCCGTAAAATAGGAACGATCGAAAAACAGGTTGCTGGAGTTCAGATCGCAATGGCCTCGTCGATCAAAGTACTGTACAATACCATATATGAAGTCCCTAGATCGGGAATAAATGTAGGAGATGGAACATGGGGTGGCCATGAAATTGCTTACAATGATGTATTTCATACCGTACTTGAAACAAGTGATCATGGTGCATTTAATTCTTGGGGAAGAGACCGGTTTTGGCACCCTGACCGCCAAGAGATGGATCGACTATTAGCGGTACATCCTAATTGGGTAACGTTAGATGCGGTGAAGACGACTCTTTTACATGACAACAGATTTCAGTGTGATCACGGTTGGGATATTGATCTGGATGATGGTTCGACGAACTACCAAATCTATAATAATATTTGTTTAAGCGGTGGCCTCAAACTTAGAGAGGGATTTTATCGAAAAGTATATAATAATGTGATGATCAATAATGGTTTTCATCCACATGTATGGTTTAAAAATAGTCATGATGTATTCAGAAATAACGTGGTTATGACGGCTCATGAGGATATCCAGGTTAAATATTGGGGAGATACGGTTGATAATAATTATTACACAAGTAGCCAGGCATTGTTAAACGATCAATCAAAAGGAATAGAAAGCAATGGAAAGGTGATCTTAGCAAAATATAAAGATGCGTCAATTGGTGACTTTAGATTGGATGTTCCTAAACTTGATGGCTTTGAAAATTTTGACATGCTACATATGGGAGTTCGTAATCCTCGTCTTAAAGCATTAGCCGAAGGACCTCAAAGCCCTCAGGTAGCAGAAACGAGAGCGGATACGAAGAAAGATGTATATATGTGGAAAGGAGCAACCCTCAAATCTATTGAAAACTTAGGTGAGCAATCTGCAGCTGGCCTAGCGTCCATAGCTGGTGTATTGGTACTTAAGGTTGATGAAGGTAGTACAGCATATAAAAACGGATTACGGATAGGGGATGTGATTATAGGGTGTCAAGATAAAAAGGTAGATCATCTAGCCGACCTTCAGGTAATTTTAAAACGAGATGAAGCTAAAGATTCATTTACTTTAATCGTTCATAGGAACCAAAATAAACAAACTATTGTGATCAAATAGTTGATCATTAAAAGCATGTTGTTGCTATTTCTACTGAATGTAAGCCACGTGCTGTTGATTGTGTTTTATGAAATAGATTAGATCTTCATACGGATAGAGAAAATCTTTAGGTCTACAAAAAAGCCTCTCAGATAATTTTTGAGAGGCTTTTGTTATGGTAAGAATTTTATAATCCTTACTAAACTTAAGTTTTTTTAAAGATGTTAATAATGCATGCAAATCGGGTAATATAACGTGTATTTGGGATAGATTAGTTTAATAATTTTAGGGTAACAAACCAGTTACATTATAAACCAATTTACCTATGTATTTATTCAAACCTATAATTCCAGGTGCATATCGCATGCAGGTATTTCTAAAAAAGACTACCATACCTTTGGTAGTACCGTTCTTTTTAAGCACGCTGTATCTTCCTGTTCATGCTGCATATGCAACAACTTATCAACAGCAGGTCTCCATCACTGGAACGGTTAAAGATGCGCGGGGTACAGTTCTTCCTGGTGTCACTGTTCAGGTTAAGAGAACTAATCAAACGGTTAAAACTGATGAACAAGGGCGCTTTAGTGTCAATGCTACCGCAAAAGATGTTTTGCATATTACCTCTGTTGGTTATGAGCCTCAGGATGTGGTGATCGGGGATGCAAAAACATACAGTATCACTTTGCAGGAAGGTAGTGAGCAAATCGACGAAGTTGTGGTTGTAGGATACGGTACCCAGAAAAAAGTCAACCTTTCCGGGTCTGTGGCGAGTGTATCGGGCAAGACCATTACTGAGCGTCCGGTTCCTAATGTTCAAAACCTATTGCAGGGACGCATCGCCGGACTTGATGTGGTACAACCTACCGGGGAGCCTGGCAGGGACAATGGGAGCATGCGGATAAGGGGGCTTGGGTCGAGCGGAGCGTCGCCCAACCCGCTCGTACTCATTGATGGAGTTGTTGGATCGATGTCCAACTTATCCCCGCAAGATATTGAAAATGTTACTGTTCTTAAAGATGCATCTTCCGCTTCTATATATGGCGCAAGAGCAGCTAATGGCGTTATTTTAGTTACCACAAAAAAAGGTAAGCTCGGAACCAGTAATATTGAATATACAGGAAACTGGGGCACCAGTGAAGCGACCAAATACCCGGATCTGATCACCAATTCGGTGACCTATATGGAGATGTATAATTCGGCAAGAGCCAGAAGCGGACAGCCAGCGGTATACACGCAGGCGCAGATCGATAGTTATAAAAATAATCCCAATAGCGCCGAATATCCAAACTTTGACTGGTTAGATCATGTGCTCGGAAAAGGTCCTATTCAGAACCACAATCTCAGTGTTAACGGTGGAAGTGAGAAGAGTACGCACAATATCTCCCTCAATTATCTGGATCAGAACAGTATTACCAAAGGATATCTTTATAAAAGATACAATGGTCTAACAGATTATACCAATCAGGTTCACAAAAGGATAAAAGTAGGTACTAATGTCAACTTTTCATATCAGGATTTTAAAGCGCCCTGGTTGACCAACGATGACCTGTTATTATTGGCCTATGCGGCTGCACCGACGTTTTCACCCTATTTACCAGATGGTAGTGGTCGATCGGCTGGACGTGATTATATGAGTACAGGAGGAACTAACCGTACGCCAGAGGAAGTGTACAATACAGGTGCACAGCTGACCAAAAATTACAATGTCAATGCGCAGGCGTTTGTGGATGTCGACCTTATGGAAGGATTGAAATGGTCTTCAAAGGCAGCGTTTACGTTTTATAATCAGGAATATAAACAGCGCCAGTTTGGTAGCCCTGCCTACGCCTTTCATCCCAACGATAAAGGCGAATATGAGCAGTCGGGAAATGGTAATCCAACTTTTAATGGGCTTAGACAATCGTCTGACCGTAATATTACCAAAACATTTTACTCGACATTAAACTATGTAAAGACGATAGCTGAAGATCATAATATCAGTGTGTTGGGAGGATATGAACAGCAGGATAATAGAAGTACTACAATAGGAGGCGGACGCTATAGTTTTCCTAACAATGTTCTTATGGAACTGGACGGAAGTTCTCCTAAAGATCAAACCTTGAATGGTAGTTCTTTTGAATGGGCGCTCAAGTCTTTTTTTGGAAGGGCAAACTATGACTACAAAGGAAAGTACTTCTTGGAAGGTAATATTCGTCATGATGGAACCTCGCGGGTAGGACCAAAATATAGATGGGGAACATTTGGTGGAGGGTCTGCCGCTTGGCGCATCTCAGAAGAAGATTTTATTAAAAATAATGCAACTTGGCTGGATAATCTGAAACTACGTGCTTCTTATGGCGCGTTGGGAAATCAGGAAATAACAAGAGATGGGAATCTCGATTATTATCCTTACCAGAATATCCTTTCCAGTACAACCTATACATTCGCAGATCTAGAAGCTGGTGTTATGAAGAGGCGTCTTGTTGAGAATAATTTACGCTGGGAGAAAACAGCGATTACCGACATTGGTTTAGATGTTGATATTTACAAAGGGCTCTTTGGTGCAACCATCGACTGGTACAATAAAAATACGACGGATATCCTGGAAACAAGAACGGATGTTCCGGCTAGTATGGGTTTAATGCCTCCGATCATCAATGCAGGGGCTATGGTGAATAAAGGAATAGAAATTGAGCTGAGACATCAGAATCAGATAGGTGAATTCAATTACGGTGCTAATGTGATCTTCAACCGTTACCGCAATAAAGTGACTAATAGATTGGCCGAGACTTTAGGAACGATTGAAATTGGTCAGCCTTATAATAATTTCTTCCTATACGATTGGATCGGCATCTTTCAGAGTCAGGCTGATATCGACAATTCACCGAAACAGCCAAATTCTGGTGCAGTTAAACCTGGTGACCTGAAGATGCGAGATGTGGACGGTAATGGAAGTATCGGTCCAGAAGATCGCATCCGGATCAGTAGATTCCCGGATTACAGTTATTCTTTCAATGTCTATGCAGGTTGGAAAGGATTTAATCTAAGTGCATTCTTTCAGGGCGTACAAGGACAAAAGGTGCAGGTTAGCCAATGGGGTTACGATCCTTTTATGCAGGGATCAGCACCACCGACGAGATTTTTGGATGCATGGACACCGACCAATCCGAGTAACACCGTTCCGGCAGTGTACCTGTCAGGTTATGCCGGCGTATCGGGATACCCGTCAACCTACTTCTTGCAAGATGCATCTTACTTACGGTTGAAAAATCTATACCTGTCTTATACTTTTCCTGAGTCCATTACCAAACGTATAGCGGCTAAAGGAATTACGGTGTATGTATCGGGCGACAATTTGATCACCTGGACAAAATACGAAGGTAATGATCCGGAAAGATCGGGTTCTGGAAGATTTGCGCAATTTCCGCAGCTTAAGATGTATACAGCGGGAATCAAGATTAAATACTAATCTAGCCTCTTGAGATAATAAAAAAACGAATATTGATATAAAAATAGCAACAATGAAAGCAAAATATACCAGCATATCTTTGATCGCAGTTTTCGTGATCGGTATGCTTAGCTCTTGTAACAAAGACTTTCTGGATAAAGATCCGACTACAGCTATTGACGGAGGAGCCTTTTGGACTTCCGATACAGATGTGAAGTTGGCTGTAGCGGGCGTATATAGAAGATTGCAGTCTGGTTTTTATGGCCAGGGTAAATTATGGTTGGATACCTATTCGGATAATGCACTGGATCGCCATAGTTTTTATGGCTTTGGAGATTTGACCCAGGGTATCGTCAACTCGACTAACGTCACCGGCACATTTTATAATACACCTTACGAAGGGATTGCGGGATGTAATTTTTTCTTAGATAATATTGATAAGGCGCCAAGCAGCGATGCTCAAAAAGCAGTGTATAAGGCTGAGGTTAGATTTATCAGGGCGATGTTTTACTTCGACTTGGTACAGGCATTTGGCGGAGTGATCCTGTATGAGACTGAGCCAAAGACTGTGGATGAAAGTAAAATCGTCCAGAGTTCGAAAGAAGATGTGCTGAAGTTTATTCACAGTGAACTTGATTATGCCATCACTAATCTGCCCAATTTAGCATATACAGATGGCCATGCCGTAAAAGGGAGTGCGCAGGCCTTAAAAACCCGCGTGTATCTTTATCAGCAAAATTGGCCTTTGGCAGCAAGTACAGCGAATGATATCATTACTGGAGGTAAATTTCAGATCTATCAAGGTGGGTACCAGAATCTCTTTTTCACACCTACACAAAAGGACAATCCAGAAATTATATTTTCGACGAAATATTCCGCACCCAACAATCCACAGGGTGGTGAGGGTTTATTGGTCGAAGTCGGGTGGTATGGCAGTATAGCACCTTACCAAAATCTGGTCGATGCTTATGAAATGTCCAACGGTAAAATGATCAATGAAATGGGCTCAGGTTATGTGGCATCAGACCCCTACAGCAATCGTGATCCGCGTTTAAAATTTACGATCAAAGTGCCGACTGAAGAATATGTCAATCCGGATGGATCAGTATTTGAAGAGTCAGATCCGCTATTGACGACTTATGTTCAGAAAAAATATGTAGATCTGTCGATGTTGCCGTTCAACAGAACGAAGACGCCACTGACGGATCAGAACATCATCCATACCCGTTATGCCGATGTTTTACTGATGTATGCCGAGGCTAAAAATGAAGTGAGCGGTCCTGACCAAAGTATCTACAAAGCGTTGAATGAAATCCGGGAAAGAAAAAGTATCGGTATGCCGAAGGTAAATGAGGCCGTATACAATACCAAAGACAAGTTACGTGATTTTATCTTGCATGAGAGACGGATAGAATTGGCCTTGGAAGGACACCGTTATTACGATCTTAAACGTCGTAATCAAATGGAAAATGTACTTTCAAAAATTAAAAATCCGGGCGGTGTACAATTGAAATTCGGTGAGAAGAACAATGTTTTACCTTTTGCGCAGGATGAATTGGATAAAAATAAACAACTGAAACAAAATGATGATTACACGCCGTAATCCCTAAATCTTCATGTTCGATATGACCATGAAAAGCCCCCTGATATTATTGTCAGGGGGCTATTTTCGTTTACAGGTTATGGCCTCTTACTGATGAGGACATATATTTACCTCGGTATTCCCGAGGTGTTAATCCTTTGAATTTTTTAAAAAACTTGTTGAAATTTGAAAGACTATTGAAACCGCAATCGTACGCCAGATTGTTTACCCGGTAATCTTCCTGTGTCAGCAGTTTGCAGGCATGTCCGACACGTACTTCATTGACAAATTCTACGAAGGTTTTTTGCGTTCTACTTTTGAAATAACGGCAGAAAGATTGCTTATTCATATAGATCATCTCCGACACGTCTTCCAGATGGATCTCTTTCGCAAAATTATTGAAAATATGCTTCAAAATAATATCCATACGGTCATTGTCCTTCAGCTGATAGGTATTGGTATAACCTGCTCCAGTGAGTAAGTCGTATTCTTTAGTCTCACTCAGTATCTGCAGTATTTTAGTCAAGAGGTTCAAACGGGTGAGTACGTCAACTTCATCTGCTAATTGGATCAATAGAGTTTTTATCTGCAATTTGGTTTTACCTTTAAAGCGCATACATCGTTTACTCAGCTGAAAAAAATCAGCAAGTGTTTTGACGTTTCCGAATTGGGAAATAATCTTAATAATCTTATCTGGATGAAAAAATAGGGTCACGGATTTAGCTTGATTTTCATTTTCAGAAGCGATGAAGTATTCTTTACTATTGTGCCAGACATGGGGAATGTTAGAGCCTACCAAGATGAGATCATCTTGGCTAAAACTTTCAATGCTGTCACCGATCATTCTAGTGCCCTCACTTTTGACGACATAATTTATCTGACATTCTTCATGAAAATGAAATAGCGTTGAGAAATAAGGCGAGTTGACGATTTTGGTGTCAAACACATCATTTTCTTTACCTTCTAATATTTTAGCTGGAACTGGTTTCATAATATCTAGCTACCTTTAATATGATCCCGAAGCAATGCTCTATTGCTGCTATATTAAAGTTTGGTTTTTTAATTATGCTAATATAGCGTATAAATTGGTGAATTGCCAATTGGTTTTTAATTTTTTAAGCCTTTAACTTAGTCATCATATAAACCAGAATAAAATCTTAAGTGTATAATTATTTTTAATATGGCATCAATAGGAAAAAAAAGACTTTACTCCAAGTTGAAGATTGGAAAGTTAGGACTTTTGTTAAGTACAATCTCGATGCTGTCGGGTAATGTTCAGGGACAAGAAAATAAGAGTTTGTATACTTTACAGTCAGATTTTGTCGATCTGAGATTTGGGGTTATGATGCATTTTAACATGGGGACATTTACCGATGAGGAATGGGCATCGCCCAATCACGACCCCAAGAAATTTAATCCGACCGAGCTTGACTGCAATCAATGGGCTGATGCATGTAAAGCTGCAGGTATGAAGTATGCTATTTTAACCACAAAACATCATGACGGATTTTGTCTATGGGACTCTAAGTATACGGATTATGATGTCGCAAGTAGTCCCTACAAAAAAGATGTTGTAAAAGAATATGTGGATGCATTTCGTAGTCGGGGTATAAAGCCTTGTTTATATTTTTCCATTTGGGACCGTCACAATGGTGTTGAAAACGGAGGGCTGAAAGAAGAGCAGTTAATACTGAATCAACTCACGGAGCTCTTAACAAATTATGGAGAGATCCCGCAAATTATTTTCGATGGATGGAACTGGAAAATGGGCCATACCCTTATTTCGTATCAACGCATCTATGATCATGTTAAAAAATTACAACCCAATTGCCTTATATCTGAACATAATGGCAACAGTAATTTTCAAACGGATTTGATTTATTATGAAGGACCAAAAGGGGTATTTCCTCCTGGAAATAATGTGTTTGCTTCGCAGATGGCTTTGACGATGACCAACGGCTGGTTTTGGCATGCAGATTCACCTAAGAATGTCAAAAGTCTGGACTATACGTTGGATAAGCTACAGCGTCTTGAACCGCTATATTGCAATTTCATGCTCAATATAGCGCCTAACCGTAAGGGTCTTTTTGATAAAGAGGTAGTCGATCGCTTGGTCGAAATTGGAAAAAGATGGAAACCAGATACCTCCCGTTTACCGCTACCGGCACAGCCCGAAACCGTGAATAGTTACATTTTACCTGTGGGTATTACCGCTACTGCTGGTAAAGCAGTTACCCAGCCAGCACCTCCAGCTAATGATGGCTCGCCGATCGCAGCGCTGCTGACCCAGACCACAGCGAACGTGATGATCGATGGATGCAGTGATGAGATTCCTGATAACGGCGGGTTTTCACCTTTTCAGACTTATTGGGAATTTGCACCTCATAAATCACGAGCCCTTGTCCTTGATCTGGGAACAGCCAAAGATATAAGGAAGCTGTATTATCTACCGGCACGCTGGTTAGGTTATAATGGGATAATAACTAAATATATGATCTCCACAAGTTTGGATGGTCAAAACTTTAAAAAGATAACGGAAGGGAAGTGGCAGAAAAACACCAATTTAAAGATATCGGATTTTGCTTCAGTAAAAACGCGTTACGTGAAATTTGAGATTGTAGAATCTGTGGGAGAAGCCATTGTCAGTGAAATTGGCGTTGGAAACTGATTATGATATAAGTTTTAGAAGAATTTAAATTAATTAAAATAATACAACTATGTTAACAGCATTTTCATTAAAAGGCAAGACAGCCTTGATAACAGGTGGCGGAACAGGTATTGGATTTGGAATAGCAAAAGCAATGTTGGAGGCGGGTGCGAGAGTGGTCATTGTAGGCCGTCGAGAAGAAACGCTACAGCAGGCGCAACTCGAATTAGGAGGGGATGTTCATTATTTTGTCTTTGATCTAGCCAATACAGAAGCTATTCCAGGATTGATAGATCGTATAGAATCTGCAGTAGGGCCAATTGATATTTTAGTCAACAATGCAGGTGTTCATTTAAAAAAATATGCACTGGAAACTAGTGATGCTGAATTTGAAAAAATTATACAGACCAATGTGCTCAGTGTATTCAGCCTAAGCAGGTCGTGTGCCGCTAAAATGGTTGAAAGAAAAGATGGAGTTATTTTATTTATTGGGTCTATGACCGGAATGTTTGGTATGGATCGTGTCTCGGCTTACGGTACTTCTAAAACTGCTTTGACTGGCCTGATGCAAAATCTGGTCACAGAGTTTTCGAAATATAATGTAAGGGTCAATACGTTAGTTCCGGGTTGGATAGAGAGTCCGATGTTTTTTAAAGCAATTGGTGACGATCCGCAGCGCAAAGAAAAGATCGTTAATCGGATCGCTATGGAAGGTTTTGGAAAACCTGAAGATGTGGGGAATGCCGCCGTTTTTCTCTCCTCTCCAGCAGCACGTTATATCACCGGGGTTTTATTGCCTATTGATGGTGGGGCGACTGTTAATTTTTGACCTAAGGTCAAATTGAACATAAACAAGTATTTTTTTAATGAAAAACATGAAAGCAATTATATTGCATGAACCAGGCCGGTTTGAATATATTACCAAAGAAAAGCCATCAGATCTTAAACCTGATGATGTATTGTTGAAGATAAAGAAAGTGTCGATCTGTGGTACCGATCTGCATGCCTACAAAGGCAAGCAACCTTTTTTTACTTATCCTCGTATTTTGGGGCATGAAGTATCTGCCGAAATTGTTGCAGTAGGAAGTGAAGTGAAAGGGCTTAAGGTTGGAGATAAGTGCACAGTTGAGCCTTATCGTAATCTGGTAGAAGATCAGGCTGTGCGCAAGGGTAAAACAAATTGTGGGAGCACCTTAACCGTATTGGGCGTTCATGAAGATGGTGCAATGCAGGAATACATCACGTATAAAGCCACTAATGTACATCTTACAGAGGGGCTTGATGACGATCAGATTTCCTTGGTCGAACCTCTGGCGATTGGTGCGCATGCTGTAGACCGCGCTCAGATCTTGCACGACGACACTGTTCTGGTCATCGGCGCCGGTCCAATCGGATTGGGCGTTGCAGCTATCGCACGATTGTCGGGAGTGAAAGTTGCGGTTGTGGATTTGTTACAAGATAGGCTGGATTTTATTAAGCATAAATTTCCTGAAGTAGAAACCATCTTATTGTCAGATCATACTGAAGGTGCTATCAAAGATGCTTTTCAAGGAGAGTTACCGACTATGATATTTGATGCAACGGGTAGTAAAGGATCAATGGAAAATTCGTTTAACCTGGTTGCGCAAGGAGGAACTATTGTTTTTGTAGGATTATTTGTTGGATCTGTTACTTTTGATGATCCTAATTTTCATAGGAAAGAAATAACATTAAAAGCAAGCCGCTCTGCCCGGGCTCAAGACTTTAAGAAAGTAATCCAGTTGCTACAAGCGGGACTTATTGATACGGATGGATACATTACCCACCGGATTCCTTTCGATCATCTTATTGATGACTTTGAAACGTTGTATCAACCAGACCAAAATCTGATTAAGGCTGTTATCGATTTTTAATTTAGAAAATTATAAATGCTGACGAAGAAAACTAGGTCGTTATAATAAATGACAGAATGAACTAGCCTTATTAATAACTCAAAAAAATGTTTTATATATACTTTTTGTTTCAAAATTATTTAAAAATATAATATCCTTAAAGTTATTTTTTAAGATGGTTAGTGTGTGGTGCAGGAGCAATTCTGTGCCACATTTTTGTTTTAGTTGCTGATATGCTCTTATATTCAAAAACACATTATTATTTATTTACATTTTTAGTCCATTAAGACGTATGGTAAATAGCTTGAACAAATTGACCAGAGATATAAGATTTTGCTAGTATTTTATGTTAATATAGTATCAATACTGATTAATAATCCGTCAATCAAAACTATTTATTTAGGTTAATTTTATGATCAGTAGAGAACCAATGATATCACTAAGAATCGAAGCACTTACCGGTAATATGTACTGATGATCGTCATGGACGATGGGAGGTTGGTTTTAAATCAATATGTGTCTTAGGAAAATAGGGTTTATGGTGAACATGAATAAAACTTCGGAAATAGTGATAATTAAAAAATAACAGTTTAAATAAATAGATGATAACGAGATTTGATATCGAAGATAAACGCTTTCCTTTGAATACAGGAGCTGGAAGTGATGCTGTGCATAAAGACCCAATTTATTCTTATGCGGTAACTAGATTAGTGGATGACAAAGGCCGTGTGGGTACTGGATTAGCCTTTACTATTGGGGCAGGTAATGAATTAGTATGCCAGGCTGCTGCCTTTTATGCTGAACGCTTAGTGGGTAAAGGGATAGAAGAAACAATGGCCGACTTTGGTCGTATATTCAATGCGCTGAGCAATGAACAGCAGTTTAGATGGTTGGGCCCCCATAAAGGAATTGTGCATTTGGCACTGGCTTCAGTAACCAATGCTTGTTACGATCTATGGGCGAAAACTAGAGGTGTGCCGCTATGGAAATTGTTGACCGATCTGACAGCTAAGGAGATTGTGAATACACTTGATTTATCGTATTTAGAAGATGAATTGACCGCTCAGCAAGCGATTGATTTGTTAGAAACGAATTTGGCCACGAAGGATAGCCGTATGGGTATCATTGATAGTGGCTATACGGGATACGATACTTCAGTGGGCTGGTTTAACTACTCGGATGAGCAAGTGCGGGAGAATTGCCGTAGGGCTTTAGATAATGGTTTTAGTGCGATGAAGCTGAAGGTTGGAAGTACTGACCCGCTCCGTGATATTAAACGTGCTCATATTGTAAGGGAGGTAGCCGGCGATGCCGCTACAGTTATGTTGGACGCAAATCAGCAATGGACACTTCCGCAGGCACTGTCGATCTGTGATGAACTGAAAGCGATGAATCCCTATTGGATTGAAGAGCCTACACATCCAGATGATATTTTAGCACATAAGACATTAACAGATGCAATAGCGCCAATTAAGGTTGCAATGGGTGAACATGTCCCCAATCGTATTGTATTTAAGAATTATCTACAGCTAAATGCCGCTGGATTTGTGCAGGTCGATGCTGTCAGGGTAGGTGGTGTTAGTGAATTTATCAGTGTAAGTTTATTATGTCGAAAATATAATATTCCGGTAGTGCCACATGTAGGCGATATGGGACAATTGCATCAGCATCTGGTGCTTTTTAATCATATTTCCATGGGTCATGAAGCATTATTCTTAGAACATATTCCGCATTTAAAATCCCATTTTGTACATCCTGTACAGATTGAAGGGGGCGTGTATAAAACTCCTATGGAAGTAGGAAGTAGTTGTGATTTACTTTAATTAATAATTTGATGTTAGGATCATTAGACTTAAGTATTGCCATCATTTATATACTACTCATCTTAGCGGTAGGGATATGGGCAGGGGTGAGTCAGAAACTCGAAAATAAAGGTTCTGCCAGTGACTATTTTTTAGCGGGCAAATCGTTGAAATGGCCGGCAATAGGACTTGCTCTTTTTGCAACAAATATATCAACGGTCCATTTAGTTAGTTTGGCACAGAGCGGATTTGATACCGGGTTGTTGAATGGTAATTTTGAATGGATGGCAGCTTTTACTCTTATCCTGCTTGCTTTGTTTTTTGTACCGTTTTATCTGAAGTCAGGTGTTTCAACTTTACCTGATTTCTTGGAACGTAGGTATGATAAAGCAAGTCGTGAATGGCTGACGATGATATCCATTGTATCGGCAATTGTGATTCATATCGCATTTTCGATGTTGGCAGGGGGGATTGTACTTAAAACACTTTTTGGTTTTGATATGTATTTGAGTATTACCGTTATCTGTATTATCACGGGCATCTATACGATACTCGGAGGTTTACGGGCCGTGGTTATAACGGAATCTATCCAGACTATTGTTCTTTTGGCTGGTGCTTTTATTATCAGTTTTGCTGCTTACGATAAGATGGGCGGATGGATTTCGATGAAGGATGTTTTGGTTGATGAAGGTCAGCTTGAACGATTATCGATGTTGCGTCCCCATGGGGACAGTAGTGGTATGCCATGGTATGCCGTGATCTTAGGTTACCCCATTTTAGGTATCTGGTACTGGTGTGCGGATCAGACGATTGTGCAGCGGGTACTCGGTGCTAAGGATGAAAATCATGGCCGCGTAGGTGCACTTTTTTGTGGGTTTATTAAAATCTTGCCGGTTTTTATTTTTGTTCTTCCTGGATTATTTGCCTACACTTTATTTAAAACGGGGCAGTTGGATCTGACAAGCTTAGGTGTTGACGTTGCCGGAAATGTAAATTCAAAAGGTATCTATACGTTGATGATTACACAATTGTTGCCATCTGGTTTGATCGGGGTATTGGTCGCAGCTTTGCTATCGGGTTTAATGAGTCAGATATCAGGTGCACTCAATTCTATTTCCACTATGGTCAGCTATGATATCTATAAGCAGAAGAGACCACATGCAACAGATAAGCAGCTTATAACTGCAGGTAAAATCTCGGCAGTAGTAGCTATGGCTTTTTCTTTAGCTCTTCTTCCTTTGTTAGATAAATACGAAAGTATATTTAATGGAATCAACGATGTAATTGCACATATCGCACCGCCGATAACATGTGTATTTCTTTTAGGAATCTTTTGGAAGAAGGCTTCTGCGGCATCTTCGAAATGGACACTATGGATCGGTTCTGCATTGGGTGTGATTGTCTTTATCGCGAATAAGCTTTTACCAGGAACATGGATAGGCCAGATCCCCTTTATGGTGATGGCCTTTTACCTGTTTATAATCTGTGTGTTGATACAAATCATATTTTCTTATCGTTTTCCTGTGCAACATACAGCCGAAAGTAAGGAATTATACTGGAAAAATCCACTGGAACCTCTTAAGGGAAAAGCTTGGAAAGGTATTGGAAATTATAGGGTATTATCGGGACTATTGTTATTAATTGTTGTGGTATTATATGGAATATTTAAATAAAAAGGTATTACTTCGATTTGTAATCGGGTTAGTGATGGTTTCATTAATCTTCGTCGGATGTAAAGATAACGGTTCACTTCAAAAGGTGAAACGGTATGCATCTGTCACTGGGCTTAAAGAGGAGAAAATAGAGGAGTATAAAAAGCTTCATGCAGCGGCATGGCCTAGTGTGTTAAAAATGATAAAAGAATGTAATATTCAGAATTACTCCATTTACTTAAAAAAAATAGACGGGAAAAACTATCTCTTTAGTTATTTTGAATATGTAGGTGATAATTTTGAATTGGATATGAAGAAAATGGGAGATGATCCGGAGACACAGCGCTGGTGGAAAGAGACGGATCCCTGTCAGATTCCGTTACCGGATGCTGCAGCAAAGGGTGCAACTTGGTCAGATATGGAAGAGGTTTTCCACACGGATTAAAATGCATATTGTATCTTAGAATTTTCGCTATCGAAAAATTTATTTGATTTTAATTTCGTTTATGTAAACGAAATCATATAATATATCATTAAACAGAGTGTCATGTGCTCATTTTTACCAATTAAAACCGACACTCATAACTAATAATTGCAATGAATAATACAAAGCAACTTGCTGCTTGTTTACTAATTTTTTGTATTGGTATTTCGACTTTGAAAGCCCAGGATGCAAAAAGGAATAAAATTTGGTATGAAAGTCCGGCTAATGCACTTGTTAAAGATGCGGCAAATGGATGGGAAAGTGATCCCGAATGGCTGAAAGCATTGCCTGTAGGTAATGGTTCACTTGGAGCTATGGTATTTGGCGATGTTAACCATGAACGTATACAGCTTAACGAGATGACGTTATGGAGCGGTAGTATGGATGATGGCGATAATCCTGATGCACCGAACGCACTCAACAAAATTAGGCAATTGCTCTTTGAAGGAAAATACAAAGAAGCGACAGCGCTAACGAATAAAACACAGATAACGAAGGGTAAGGGATCTGGATCCGGAAATGGGGCAAACGTGCCTTTTGGTTGTTTTCAGACATTAGGTGATCTGCGGTTAGATTTTGGATCGGATAAACCATATCAAAACTACTATCGCGAACTGGATCTGATGAGCGGAATAACGCGGTCAACTTTTATTCAGAATGGCGTCAAGTTTACGAGGGAAGTGTTTGCTAGTCATCCGGATCAGGCTATTGTCATTCGTTTGACTGCGGATTGTCCCGGAGCAATTCAGGTTGCTCTGAACCTGGATCGACCGGAAAGGTTCGAAACACGTGTGGTTGACAATAGGCTGCAGATGTCAGGAACGATGGACAACGGTAAAGGAGGAGATGGAATGAAATATATTGCGCAGGTCACTCCGGTGCTGGAAGGCGGAAAAATTAGTGCATTAGGTAAAGCGATCCAGATTACTGGGGCAAATGCATTGACTCTGATTGTGACGGCTAAGACAAATTATAAGCAGGAATATCCAACATTTGTTAATCCAAATTTTGAAAAAGAGCATGCTCAAATCGTGGCTAAGATTGTGTCTAAAAAATATCCGCTTCTGAAAAAGAGACATACAGAAGATTTCTCGTCTTATATGAACCGAGTGGACTTTCGATTGGGAAATGCAAAGAATGATCAAGCAACAAACACCTTGATGGCTAGTAATTTGCAATCTGGGAATGAACAGGTTTTGTATCCATTATATTTTCAGTATGGTCGATATCTCCTGTTATCATCATCACGAGATGGTGGATTACCGGCAAATCTGCAAGGAATCTGGGCTAATAAAATACAGACTCCGTGGAATGGTGACTACCATACGGATATCAATGTTCAGATGAATTATTGGCCGGCGGAAGTGGCAAACTTATCGGAATCGCATCGACCATTGATGGACCTGATTGCTTCTTTAGTGGCCCCGGGTCAAAAGACTGCAAAAACACAATATCAAATGTCGGGTTGGGCCCTGCACCCGATCACAAATGTATGGGGGTATACTTCTCCTGGAGAAAGTGCGAGCTGGGGCATGCACATTGGTGGTGGCGCCTGGATAGCGCAACATATTTGGGAACATTATGCTTTTACAAAGGATAAAGCTTTTTTAACCAAAGCTTATCCGATCTTAAAAGAGGCTTGTCTATTTTATTTGGACTGGTTGGTCGCTGACCCTAAAACTGGCTTTTTAGTTTCTGGTCCTTCTCCATCTCCTGAAAATTCATTTAAAGCTCCTGACGGTTCTGTGGCACAGATCAGTATGGGCCCATCACATGATCAACAGGTTATTTTTAACCTTTTTGAAAATACGCTTAAATCAGCTGCGATTTTGGGAGGTGAGCAAGATGCTTTTGTGAAAAAAGTACAGGTGGCTAAAGGGAATTTGGCAAGACCAACAATAGGAAGCGATGGCAGGTTAATGGAATGGGCACATGAATTTGAGGAAGTTGAACCTGCTCACAGGCATTTGTCACATCTATTTGCTTTTTATCCGGGTAACGAAATAACGGTGAATAAAACACCGGAGCTAGCTAAGGCGGTACAGAAATCTTTAGAAAAACGGGGTGATGATGGTGTGGGATGGACCTACGCTTGGAAAATTGCACTGTGGGCAAGGTTGCATAATGGTGATCGTGCATTGACGATGTTGAATAAACAGTTGAGGCCGACTGGAGATATGAATACAAAATATGATGGCGGTGGTGGAACATATTATAATATGTTTGACGCTTGTCCTCCTTTTCAGATTGATGGTAATTTTGGTGTGATCGCAGGAATGGCTGAAATGCTTTTGCAAAGTCATGAAGATTTTATAGAATTGTTACCCGCATTGCCGCAAGGCTGGAGTGATGGTGAAGTATCAGGTTTAAAGGCTCGAGGAGCTGTCGAAGTGGATATGAATTGGCAAGGAGGTAAATTGAAGTCTGCTTTTGTCAAAGCAAAATACGCTACTACCTGTAAAGTGAAATATAAGGGTCGTGTAGTTGAAGTCAAACTGACTCCTGGAAAAAGCGTTAATTTACAGAAATTGCTATAGTCGTGATCACGGTACTGGCATAAAGTTGACAAGAAAAAGCTTATGGGCTTTTAATAATAAATAGCTATAAAAAGATCGAGTTCAATGAAAGAATTGAAGGATAAAGTAATCTTGATTACCGGCGGTACAGCGGGGATTGGATTGGCCTGCACACAAGCGTATGTTGCAGCGGGGGCGTATGTCGCTGTCATTGGATTGGACGAGCTGAGTGTTGCGGAAACGATAAAAACAATAGGTGGTGAGCATCTAGGGATTTGCTGTGATGTGTCTCAAGATCAGGGTGTAAGGGAGAGTGTAGAAAAGACAATAGCCCGTTTTGGAAAGCTAGATGCTATTCATAACAATGCCGGATTGGGTTCCCCATCAAAACCTTTGCATACAACAACAGATGATGAGTGGGATCTCTTGATGAATGTGAATATCAAGAGTATCTTGTTGACGACACGTCATGGTTATCCTCATTTAAAAGCGTCGAAAGGCTGTATCATACATACAGGGAGTTTGGTGGGAGAGATCGGACAGGAAAATCATGCGGCTTATTCGGCGACAAAAGGTGCCATCAATGCACTTACTAAATCAATGGCGCTGGACTATGCAAAAGATGGAGTAAGGGTTAATACTGTGCTTCCTGCAGCAGTGATGACGCCCATGCTTAAGACATGGGCTCAGGAGCAGGCCGATCCCGATAATGTCTTTGATTTTTTGAAAGATATTCATGCATTGGGCTACTGCCCTGAAGGTGATGTGATCGCTGATGCCTGTGTATTTCTATTGTCTGATAAAGCACGCTTTATTACGGGAGTTAATTTACCCGTGAGCGGTGGTGCAGAGCTGGGTTACAGAAGAAATGTATAGTGTATACCGTGTATTTAATCTTATTGATGAAGCAGGAAATAGAGATAGCCTGGGGGTTCCAAATTCAAGTTGAAACTCTGGCTCGGAGAAACAAAGGTTGTTGCTGTCAATTGGTGCGTTAAGAATCGATTACGTACTTATTTTTTGGAATGATATTTTTATTGAATTAGAATCAATAAAAAGTTTTTATATTTTCAGTGTGGTATTAAAAAAAGGAAAGTTCATATACCGGATCGGTGAACTTTCCTTTTTTTTTACATGTTTTTGAGCATTTTGTCTATTGTCTATACCGCTGTCTCCTAGCTAAATTTGTGATTGTGTTAAATACACGATGTTGAATAAGGTATAAACAAAAACTATGATAACAATTAAAAACTTTCTTCGCTATGGTCTGCTTCTAAATGGCTTGACCTTTGGTGCTGTTGGTTATGCGCAGGAGAAACTGGATCTCTCAGGCAAATGGTCGGTTGCATTGGATTCTTTGGATATTGGCGAGAAGCAGGGGTGGCCGACACAATATTTTAAGCAGTCCATGCTTTTACCGGGTACGACTGATGATGCTGGTTTGGGAACTGCAAATACGCTAAAGCCCGCTCTTCAAAAACCACAAGTGTCACACTTGACACGTAAACATGCGTATCTAGGTTCTGCCTGGTATAGTAAAGCTATCGCTATACCCAAGGCTTGGGACAAGAAGAGGGTGATCTTAAAACTGGAAAGAACAATCTGGAAAACAAATGTCTGGGTAGATGGTCAAAAGGTAGAATTGGAGGAAAATAGTCTAATTGCCCCTCATTTTTATGATATAACACCTTATTTAAAGGCGGGAAAAGAGCAACAGATTACAATCAGAGTGGACAACCGTAAGCTTTTTGATATCAGTACTGATAATATGGGACATGCTTATACCGATCATACACAGATTATCTGGAATGGTGTTATCGGTGAAATTAGTCTGCAGGCATTAGATCAGGTTAACCTTTCCGATTTACAGGTTTTTCCTGATTTAGTTCGAAAAATAGTTCGCGTAAAGGTTAAGGCACATAATTTTGATAGTAAGGCAATTAAGGGGACCCTTAATGTGCAGATTGGACAGCAAGCTAAAAATGAAATATACCCGAACAAGGAACTTGTTTTGAATCCCGGTGTAACAGAACTGGAATACGAATATCCGATTGCAGGTGATGTGAAGACGTGGAGTGAGTTTACTCCTGATCTGTATACTTGCGAGGTATTCTTGAAAACCAAAAAACATCAATCTAAGGAAAATGTTCGTTTTGGTATGCGCGAATTTGCATCAAGGGGCAATGCTTTTGAATTGAATGGCATGCCTGTTTTCCTGCGCGGTACTTTAGAATGTAATATTTTTCCTTTAACCGGACATCCTCCGATGGATAAAGCGGGATGGGAGAAAGTTTTTATGACGGCAAAGGAATGGGGTTTGAACCACATCAGATTTCATTCTTGGTGTCCGCCAAAGGCTGCATTTGATGTTGCGGATGAAATCGGGATGTACTTGCAGGTAGAGCTTCCGGTATGGTCTTTAACGATCGGACAAGATGCTGGAATGACTTCATTTTTATACCAGGAAGCAAGCCGTATGATTCGTGAATATGGTAATCATCCTTCTTTTATGATGTGGAGTATGGGTAATGAGTTGCAGGGTGATATGAAAACCTTAAATAAGTTGGTCGATTCATTGAAATCGGTTGATAAAAGGCATCTGTATGCTAATACATCTTACACGTTTGAAAGTGGGCATGGAGATCGACCTGAATATAATGACGATTTTCTGATTACCCAATATACGAAAGATGGTTGGGTAAGGGGACAGGGTGTATTTAATTCGAAATCACCGGCATTTAATACAAATTATGAAAAAGCGGTAGCGAATTTTCAAGTTCCAATTGTAACCCATGAAATCGGTCAATACGCAGTATACCCTAATCTGAAAGAGATTGATAAATATACGGGTGTATTGGAGCCAATCAATTTTAAGGCGGTAAAAAATGATCTGGAAAAGAAAGGGATGTTGGGTCAAGCAGCGGCTTTCACAGCGGCCTCAGGAAAGTTAGCAGCAATACTGTATAAAGAAGAAATTGAAAGAGCGCTTAAAACGGGTGGAATCAGTGGTTTTCAATTGTTGGATCTGCATGATTTTCCTGGCCAGGGAACGGCTTTGGTTGGATTGCTTGATGCTTTCTGGGATAGTAAGGGTGTGATTGATGCGAAAACTTTCAGCCAGTTTAATGCGCCGATTGTTCCTTTACTCCATTTTCCAAAGGCCACGTACACGAACTCAGAGCGATTTGAAGCGCAGATCGCGGTATCAAATTATGGTGGCAAAATACTTAAAAACCAGGAAATCGTATGGCGGATCAAAGAAGGAGAAAAACTCTTAAAAAGCGGAACAGTTGTTGGTAATCTTTCCAATGGATACAATGCAGGCATTGGACAATTGCAGTTTGATTTGGGAGAAGTACCGACGGCATCAAAACTGTCTGTGGAAGTTGATCTGAAAGGTACTGCATATACCAATAAATGGGATATCTGGGTATATCCTGAATCAGAAAAAGTTTCATATGGCGATGTGCATTACACAAGAGATGTGAATGAAGCATTTGTACTGCTGAATCAAGGGAAAAAGGTCTTATTGAATCCGGATTGGAAAAAGATAAAAGGACTAGAAGGAAAATTTGTACCTGTATTCTGGAGCCCGGTTCATTTTCCTAAACAGGCGGGAACAATGGGAATGTTGGTTGATCCTAATCACGCGATGTTTAAAAAATTTCCAACAGACTTGCATACCAATTGGCAATGGTGGGATCTGAATATCAATTCCACAACAATGATCGTTGATTCATTGTCAGGTGGTCAATCAGTAATTCAGATGGTGGATAACTTTGCTAATAACCGTAAATTGGCATTGGCTTATGAAGCGAAAGTTGGTCAGGGTAAATTAATGTTGGTTTCAATAGATCTATCTCAAAAATTGGATGAACGTTTTGTGGCAAAGCAATTGTTGATCTCTACGCTGGATTATATGAATAGCAATCAATTTAATCCAACAGCCATTCAAAATCCGGAGCAGATTAAAGCATTGATGATTAAAACAGATAAAGATCAATTGAAAACAGATCCCAAGAGTATTTATTAAAAAAAGGCTATAGAGGGGGAAAATAGATCGTACTATTTTTCTGACTTTTAGTCCATGAATAAAATCTATTTTAAATATAATTTTAAAAACGATCAAGTAGCATTTCTACTTGATCGTTTTTTTTGATTTCCTTATTTACTTTCGAGCAGTTGGAATTTCGTTCTTTTCTCTAAACCTATTCCTCATTAGTAATGAGCCGTTTTTACATCGTTTTAATTCTTTCTTACATTTTTACGAACCTATACTCTTTTATTTTTGCTTTGAACCAAATATCAAATCAATAATGAAAGTGAATTTAATAACATGTTGTCTCTGGGCAACTCGGCTGTCTGTCCCGAAATGGCATCAAATAGCCTTACTTAATGCTTTTTGTGCCATAACAATTAGTGTTCAAGCACAAAATAATATATCGGTTCAAGGGGTAGTACGTAATGAACAAGGTGTTGTTATGGAAGGAGTGAGCGTTAGGGCAAAAGGAACTGCAATCGGAACACAAACGGATATAAATGGTGCTTTTAAGCTAAACGTACCAAATCAAGAAACGATGCTACAATTTTCTTATATTAATTACATCAAGCAGGAGATAGCTGTTGGTAAAGAAACCCAATTTACAGTTACATTATCTTCTGAGAATAATATGATTGATGAGGTTGTAGTTGTTGGCTTTGGGCAGCAAAAACGAACTAATTTGACTGGATCGGTGGCTGTTGTAGATAAAAAATCATTGGAAAATAGACCTGTTAAGAATGCACTGCAGGCACTGCAGGGCCTTGCTCCAGGATTGAATATTTCTCAAAATAACGGTTCTCTGGAAAGTAACCCCTCTTTAAATATTCGCGGAAGTGGTACAATAGGACAATCGTCATCAGCTCCTTTAGTTTTAATAGACGGAGCGGAGGGATCATTGACTGCTTTAAATCCACAAGATATCGAAACTGTCACTGTCCTTAAGGATGCGAGTACCGCTTCCATCTATGGGTCTAGAGCGGCGTTTGGTGTTATACTTGTAACAACTAAGTCTGGCCAAAAAGGGAGTCGCCCTGTAGCCTCTTACAATAATAGTTTACGGATAAGTACGCCTGCATTAACATTGAAAACGATGGACTCTTATTCATTTGCAAATTATTTTAATCAAGCACAAGTCAACGGAAACGGCGCCCCCCATTTTGATCAAGAACATCTGGAACGCATCAAGCAATTTCAAGAAGGTAAAATTAGTACGAGTATTATTCCTAATCCTACCAATCCTGCACAATGGGCCGATGGATATATGAAGGGCAATGATAATGTGGATTACTTTGATCTGATGTATAAAGATCAATCTTTTGGACATGAGCATAACCTAAGTCTTGCGGGAGGTAGCGATAAGACAACCTATTACGTCTCTGCCAATTTATTGGATCAACAGGGTTTAATGGCGCTTAATACGGATGTCTATAAGCGATATTCGATGTCAGCAAGGATAAATTCGCAAATATCCAGTAAACTAAACTTAAATTATATAGGAAGACTTGTTCGTGAAGATTTTAAAAAACCAACGGATCTTAATAATTCTTTTTATGACAATCTAGGCCGTCAGGGCTGGCCTACATTACCTTATAAGGATCCAAATGGATTTCTTTATAATTCACCCTCACCGGTAATGGGGATGTTAGAAGGGGGAGATTATAAGACCGTTAAAGATATCAATACACAACAGGTGCAACTTGTTTTCGAACCCCTTAAAGACTGGAAAACCTACGGAACTGCAACTTATAGGATTACGAGCCGTTTTGATAATACTTTTTCAAACCAACTTTATAACCATGATGTCGCAGGAAATCCGATTCTTTATAAAAATTCTTCTTATGTAGCGGAATACGCTTATAAAGAAAACTATTATAATATCAATGCCTACACTGAGTTGACCCGTAATTGGAACCTGCATAACTTTAAAGGAATGGCTGGTTTCCAAATCGAAAGCGCAGCTTATCGTGACCTAAATGCTTCTCGAGATGGTATCATGATTATTGGACAACCTGTCATTGATTTGACTTCAGGCACAGATCCAAGTGGACAGCCAAAGGCACCTACAGTATCTGGTCAGTATCAGGATTGGGCATCGGCCGGATTTTTTAGCCGGTTTAATTATGATTATGATTCTAAGTATTTGTTGGAAGCGAGTATGCGTTATGATGGATCTTCTCGATTCAGAGCAGACAGTAGATGGGGATTCTTTCCATCATTTTCTGCAGGTTGGAATCTTGCTAAGGAGAGTTTTATGGAGAATACAAGATCATACATCGATATGATCAAACTTAGGGCCTCATACGGTGAACTAGGAAATCAAAATACCAATGTTTGGTACCCAACTTATGTTGTAATGCCCGTCGGTATTGCATCCGGAAGTTGGCTTCTTAATAATCAGCGTCCAAATACGGCATCTGCAGCAGGATTGGTGAGTGCAAATCTGACATGGGAAACGGTTAAAACGTTAAATATGGGAGTTGATTTTGCTTTATTAAGCAATCGGTTATCTGGCTCATTTGATGTTTTCCAGAGAAAAACATTGAATATGGTGGGACCAGCACCACAACTGTCCAATACTTTGGGTACTGCGGTGCCTCAAGCGAATAATACAGATTTAAAAACGAATGGATTTGAATTAACATTAGGATGGAGGGATAAAATTGCGGACAATTTTGGATATAATGTTAAGTTTTTACTGTCGGATTATACTTCTACGGTTACAAGGTATCCAAATCTAACTGGTTCATTTAACGGAGGCTATAGAGAAGGACAAAAGTTGGGTGAAATATGGGGATATGAAACCATAGGGATTGCCAAGTCTAAGGAAGAAATGGAAAGTCATTTAAATAGCTTACCTAACGGCGGACAGTCTGTCATTGGAAGTCAATGGGAAGCCGGTGATATCATGTACAAAGATTTGAACAATGATGGTAAAATTGATTTTGGGTCTTGGACAGAATCGGAGCCTGGGGATCGTAAAGTAATCGGAAATAGTACACCGAGATATGCCTTTGGGTTCAATTTTGGGGCTGATTATAAAAATTTCGATTTCAGTATGTTCTTACAGGGAGTAATCAAACGTGATGTATGGCAACCGGGTTATTATTTTTGGGGTGCCACCTCTAATATTTGGGCATCTACAGGGTTAACCCAACATATGGATTATTTTAGAACTGGAGATAATATGTTTGGTGAAAACCTTGATGCTTATTATGCGCGTCCAATATTTGGTACGAATAAAAATCAGGAGGTTCAAACACGGTACCTACAGAATGCAGCTTATATCCGACTTAAAAATATTCAGATCGGTTATACGATTAGTGCTGATGTGCTGAAGAAAATCGGTATTTCAAAGGGAAGGATATATTTGTCTGGTGAAAATTTATGGCAAAAATCAAATGTCGCGACAATGTTTGATCCTGAAACCATAGATGGAGGTTCCAGTGGTACGGTTTACCCACTTACCAAAATGTGGGCAGCAGGGTTAAGTCTTACATTTTAATTCAAAAAAACATGAAATTACTAAAATATCTTACTTTAGTGCTACCGCTTTGGATGGTAGCAGGATGCAATGATTATCTCGATATTACACCCCCTTCGCAGATAATCCCAGAAAAATATCTTAATGAAGAATCGCAATTAGCAAGTTATGCTATAGGCCAATATCCTAATATTCTTCCATCACACTCCGGTTGGGGTTTCGGCACATTTGGAATTGATGCTGGAACGGATAATATGATATCTCCAGATATAAACAAGCGATATCTTCCCGGTGAATGGAGAGTGGATACTGAGGGTGGTGCTTGGGAGTTTTCGAACATTTATCAGATGAACTTTTTCCTGAACAGCGTCTTACCAAAATGGAAGGCTAAAACAATAGTGGGAAATCAACAAAATATTGAACATTACATTGGTGAGATCTATTTTTTACGTGCATATATCTATTTTCAGAAATTACAGGAATTAGGTGATTTTCCGATTATTAGAAATGCAATGAATGATAAAGATCCACAAATTTTGATCGAAGCAGCAAAGCGAGATCCACGCACCGAAGTTGCCCGGTTTATCATCTCGGATCTAGATTCGGCAATTACATTATTGAAAAGCACATCAATAGATGGTGCGAAGCAACGTATCTCTAAAAATGTGGCGTTATTATTGAAATCTCGAGTTGCTTTAAATGAAGGAACTTGGTTGAAATATTTCAAAGGAACGGCATTTGTTCCTGATGGTGCTGATTGGCCAGGAAAAACGAAAGCGTATACGCAAACATATACTTATCCAACAGGAAGCATCGATGGTGAAATTAACTATTTTCTTTCTCTAGCTATGGATGCCTCTAAGCAGGTGGCAGATCAAATCGATCTGGTGCCCAACACTGGAATTATTGAATCACCAAATAACGAAAACCCTTACTTTTCGATGTTTGGAGCAGTAAATATGGCAGGATATAGTGAAGTTCTTTTATGGAGACAGTACAGTGAAAGTCTTGTAACACATAATGTTCCTGTGTATGCGCAACTTGGTAACTATGCGGTTGGTTTAACGCGGAGCTTGGTGGAAAGTTTCCTTATGAAAAATGGATTACCCATATATGCTGCAGGGTCTGGATATCATGGCGACGATTATATTGCCGATATCCGGAAGGAGAGAGATGGTAGATTGAACCTGTTTTTAAAAGAACCAGGACAAAAAAATGTTCTTTTAAATCTGGGGGCAGGAACGCATGGTACACCCATTGAACCTTATCCAAGTATCGGCGAAACGACAGCAGAACGACGTTATATTTCTGGTTATACCATTCGAAAAGGCATTTCATATGATGGAAAACAGACGAATAATGGTATGGGATTTACTGGAAGTATTAATTTCCGTGCAACCGAAGCTTACCTCAATTACATAGAAGCATCTTATGAAAAAAATGGTAGCATCGATGCGACTGCAAGAAACTATTGGCAAAAGATCCGTCAACGGGCAATGGTTGATGTAGATTTTGAGAAAACAATAGCGGCAACTCAGATGGGATTGGAGGTAAAGGATTGGGGTGCTTATTCTGCTGGAAATCTGATTTCTCCGACCTTATATAATATCAGAAGAGAACGAAGAAATGAATTGATGGCTGAAGGATTACGCTTGATGGATTTAAAGCGCTGGCGCTCGATGGATCAATTGGTTAGCAAAGCTGATCATTTTGAAGGTTTCAAAATATGGGGACCTATGAAGAGTTGGTATAAACCAGAGCAACTCGTTTACGGTGCCGATGAACCAAAGGCTATTGTATCTGACCCGAGTTTGGGTATGTATCTTCGTCCTCATGAAATTCGCCGGAATATGCTTTCTTATAACGGAGTACGGTTTACTTTAGCGCACTATTTGTCACCAATCGCGGTACAGCATTTTCAACTTGCCTCAACAGATGGTTCGGTAGCGAATTCAGTTATTTACCAGAATCCTGGCTGGCCAACAGCAGCAGGGCTTGGAGCAAAATAGATCAATTTCCGGTTGTTAATCTGCTATTTCCATTTTATTGTATAAATAAAATGGAAATAGCAGATTTTTTTTTGAACTATTGTATAACGATTATTCGACGAATTGCTTCCTTGTGTCTGATGTTTAAGTTTAAAATGGTAATATAGGCTTAGTATACGTTAATTTAGTATTCATCTTTTCCAGTAGTACAAAGTAAATTGCACATTGAATAATGCTCAGTACTATTATTCAAAATCTAAATAACTATGTTAATCAAATTATTAGAATTATGAATAAATCTATCCTATTGACATCTATGTTAGGGTTTGCCTCTATATATGGTCATGCGCAAGTGAATAGTAAGAAAATACCTGTTAAGAATACTTACGAAATTAAGAGTACCGATAGTCCTGAAGATATATTAAGGAAAGCCGTTCATGTTGTGCCTACAGCAAATCAATACCAGGCTTTAAAAAATGAATTTATTGCTTTTATCCATGTTGGTCCCAATACATTTACTAAAATGGAATGGGGAAATGGTATGGAAGACCCGAAGATCTTTGATCTCAAAAATCTGGACACCGACCAATGGTGCGAGGCAATGAAAGCCGCGGGTATGAAAAAAGTAATCATTACGGTGAAGCATCACGATGGTTTTGTGCTTTGGCAAAGTAGGTATACGAAACATGGTATTATGTCTACTGGATTCAGAGAAGGAAAAGGTGATATCTTGAAAGATTTAACAGCTTCCTGTAAGAAGTATGGATTAAAACTGGGGGTATATTTATCTCCAGCAGATCTTTTTCAAATTGAAAGTCCTGAAGGGCTTTATGGTAATTTAAGCGAATACACGCAACGAACAATTCCCCGTGAAGTAGAAGGAAGACCATTTAAAAATAAAACAAAGTTCAATTTTAAGGTAGACGATTACAACGAATATTTCTTAAACCAACTGTTTGAATTATTGACGGAATATGGTCCGATACACGAGGTCTGGTTTGATGGTGCACATCCGAAGACAAAAGGTGGTCAAAAATATAATTACGATGCTTGGCGTGAATTGATTAAAAAGTTGGCTCCGGAGGCCGTAATTTTTGGAAAAGAAGATATCAGATGGTGCGGAAATGAATCTGGCAATACTAGAAGTACAGAATGGAATGTAATTCCTTACAACGAGGATCCCGCAGGGCTTCAGAATTTTCTCGATCTTACAGATGAAGATTTAGGAAGTAGGGCTAAGGTTTTAAAAGCTAAATACCTACATTATCAACAGGCTGAAACAAATACTTCGATTCGAGAAGGATGGTTCTATAGAGACGATACGCATCAGAAAGTGAGAAGCACAGATGAC
This sequence comes from Sphingobacterium kitahiroshimense, assembly GCF_025961315.1. NCBI lineage: Bacteria > Pseudomonadati > Bacteroidota > Sphingobacteriia > Sphingobacteriales > Sphingobacteriaceae > Sphingobacterium > Sphingobacterium kitahiroshimense. The sequence continues at coordinate 5,484,451 of NZ_JAOQNK010000001.1, forward strand.
GTTTTTGATATTTATGAACGATCGGTCGGCGGTAATTCTACGTTTCTTCTGAATATTCCGCCGAATAGAGATGGAAAATTTTCACCTGAAGACGTTAAGGTGCTACATGAAGTAGGAAGCCGTATTAAAGAAACTTATGGTCAGAATCTTTTGCGGGGAGCAAAAGGAAGCAAAGAAACATTGGATGACAATATGGAATCTTTTACCCTGTTGTCGGATAAAAATCCGGAACTGATTTACACAACAGTAAAACCTGTAAAAATAAATCGCTTTGTTATTCAAGAAGCTGTAAGTACAAATGGAGAGCGTATTGAAAAGCATGCTGTAGATGCTTGGATTGATGGTCAATGGAAAGAGATTGCGCATGCGACTAATGTGGGATATAAACGTATTCTTCGTTTCCCTGAAGTGACGTCGGATAAATTCCGTATACGCGTATTGGAGAGTCGAGCAACTCCGATTGTCAGTAACGTTGCCGCACATTATGCTCCGGGAAGACCTCCGCAATTGGTCTTTAATCGCAGTGTAGATGGTATGGTTGCTATTGTTCCTTTGAAGAGTGAATTTGGATGGAAACCCCATGGTGAGGATATCCTTAAAAATCTAAACACCAATTTTAAAATACACTACACGTTAGATGGCAGTCAGCCTACAGCACAGTCGCCTGTGTATACGCAGCCGATCGCTGTAGAAGGTGGTCAGATAAAAGCTGTAGCAATCAGTGCTGATAAATTGGTCGGTGCGGTTGCAGAAGAAACAATCGGCATTGCTAAAAAACAGTGGCAACTTATCGATAATAGCAGTGAGGTTGCTAAACATAATGCAAAGATGGCTTTCGATGCCGATCCAAAAACGTATTGGCAATCTAATGATAATGGCGCTGCACAACATATTTCGATCGATCTTGGACAGCAGTATAATTTAACAGCATTTAGTTATACACCACAAAAAGAACACGGCAAAGGGATGATGGCGAAAGGCGTGGTGAGAGTCAGTAATGACGGAAAGAATTGGAGTGATGCTGAACGATTTGAATTTGGAAATCTAATTAATGATCCGACAAAGCGCACACATCGATTTTCTAAAAATATCCAAGCACGATACATCACAATTGAATCGACAGAAATAACTGGAGGAGGAAAACTTCTTACTATAGCTGAACTGGATTTTATTGAATAACCGATTTACATTTAATGTCTATGTTTGAAAAACCAATAAATATCAATTATACGCTTGATATTTATTGGTTTTTTATCTTAATCTTTTATCTAGACCTAACAGCTGATGATTAAAAATCTATTGTCTATTTGTATCAAATGGATCCTTATTATGCTGAGCACTATTACGATACTTTTTGCTCAATCTAAGGGTAAAATTTATTGTATCGGACAGGAATTCACGACAGGATCTGCGATGTTTATGCCTGAGAAAAATAGTTTTCCGGCACAGTTGGGAGGGATGTTCGGCCAAGAGTATCAAGTATTTTTAAATGGAATGGATGTCGTAACAAACGCTCCGATATCTATTGATAATCATGTATTAAAACATTTGGATGATCTGAATATTAAGAAAGGAGATTTTCTGATTCTTGATCTGAATCATGATGTTGATTTTTCACAAGAAGATGATAGCAAATTATTGAAAAATATCACTTCATCAATCAAGAATGGAGCTAGAGTCGTATTACTTAGTACTCCTAGAAACTTGAATGAAAAGCAACAATTATCTGAGAAAATACAATTACAGACGCTTGCTTTTAAGAGTAACTGCGAAATTGCGGATTTGTCACCTGCTTTATATGGAGGTGATGTCTATCTGGATAAGGAGAAAAGGCTAACGTCTATCGGTGCTAGTCTTGTTGCAAAGCGGTTATATGAGCTTATAAAAACGCCAGTAATCGGATCTTCAAAAATTAAAATTGAAAATGGAAAGCGTGAGTCTTTTTATGGATTTTCTTCTGAAACGTTCGATTTTGAAGGTAAAGAAGCGAGAGTTGTGAAACCTAAAATCGTAGCTAAAGGAAGCCCATGGATATGGCGCGCACGTTTCTGGGGACATGAACCTCAATTGGATATTGCGATGTTGGAGCGGGGATATCATATCGTTTACTGTGATGTATCCGAACTTTTTGGCAATGAGGAGTCACTACAAATCTGGAATAATTTTTATAAATTCTTACAGCAATTCGGACTGAATAAAAAAGCAGTTATGGAAGGTATGAGTCGAGGTGGGGTATATATATACAATTGGGCTCTACGTTATCCGGATCGTGTTAGTGCCATTTATGCTGACGCACCTGTGTTAAATTTTAAAAGTTGGCCGGGAGGACAAGGAAAGGGAAAAGGAAGTCCAGAGAATTGGGAAATCTTTAAACAGGTTTATAAACTGACAGAACAACAGGCTCTTAATTTTAAAGATGCACCTGTGGATAGAGCTTCTGAAATCGGTGCGTTAAAAATTCCTTCGATTCATGTTGTCGGTGATGTGGATGATATCGTACCGCCGGATGAAAATACACTTCCTTTTGCCAAAGCTTATATTGCCGCTGGCGGAAAATTGGAAATTATACATAAATCAACAGTGGGTCATCATCCTCACAGCTTACCTGATCCAACGCCACTGGTAGATTTTCTGCTAAGAGCAGATGATCGTAAGCTGAACTTTGCTGCTATTGCCACAGCAGGATCGGAATATCGGGCTGGAGCTGGTTGGAATCCAAATATGGGCTGGTGGGGAGAAAATGATGATATTAACCGCATTTTGGACAGTAAAAAGCAACAGTTGGACATTTTATTTGTCGGCAATTCCATTACACAGGGGATCGGTGGTACACGAACACATCTTCCTTATAAACCTGGTTACAATGCATTTGAATCGGTTTTTTCGTCATACAAATGGGATTGTGCTGGAATAGCTGGCGATCGAACACAGAACGTACTTTGGAGACTGATGAATGGTAAGTATAAGGAGGCTGCTCCTAAAGTTGTTGTGGTGACAATAGGCGTTAATAATTTTTTAGATGGCGATACGGCTGAAGAAATTGTAGCAGGTATCCTGGAAATAAAAAAATGGATACGCAAAAATATGAAGAATTCTAAATTGATCTTGACGGGGCCATTGCCTGTAGGCGTGGACCGTACGGATCCGCGAAGAAGGAAATATGAGGATATACATCGTCTTTTGAAGCTTCAGGCTAAAGATGAAAGCTGGATCTATATGCCGTTATCCGATACGTTTATAAAAGCTGACGGTAATTTATCGTTGGATGATTATAGCACTGATGGGATCCATCTTTCTGGAGGATATACCGAATGGGCACAGGCTTTGTCAAAAGTAATTCAAAAGGCATTAGGTGAATAAATTTCTTTTGAAGTGTAATGCGCTTTGACTAGATAGTTTATTGCAAGCGCTAGCATATTAAACTGGACATAAAATTAATTTTAAAATGAGAAGAGCCCAATATTTATTGGGCTCTTCTCATTTGTTTTTTTACTACTTCCAATTTTGGAATATACATCCTAATTTAGGAAACATTCTATTTGACTATATTTTTTCAAGTTCTAATTTTTCGCCAGCCTTTAAAGAAATATTATATGTATCTCTTTCTTTACTGATCGTTTTATTAGATTTTGATTTTAATGGTTGCTCATAGCGCAATCTTAAAGTACCGGTTTGTTCTGACTTTATAATCAGCTTATCCAATTGGCCATTTGTTCTGGAGGCACTAATTAAAAAGCCACCTTCAGCTCTGAGGTCAGTAAAAGAAATGTTTTTCCAGCTTATCGGGATTGCAGGAAATAGCTCTACATAACCTTGTTTGCTCTGTAACAATAATTCATGGATTCCCTGTGCAAATGCAAAGTTTCCTTCTAATGTAAACGGTCGGTAAGTAAAACCTGAGTATTGTCCACCTTTTTGGTCTCCGTTGACATGAAAGGAATTGGTCGAACAAAAATTGTTAGCAAATTTTTGGAGATTAAGAACTGCCTGATCGCCCTCTTTTGCACGGGCATGTAAACAAGCCATCCAGCTGAAGGAATAACCAACCCAAGCACGAGTGCCTAATTTTTCTAAATGGCGCATTGATTTTGTGATCTGATCTTTATCTTCTGCTTTATTGATATCCAAAAGACCTAGTGGATAAATGGATAAATAGGGTGACATATGACGGTGGGAATGCTCCATAGGAACATCGACCGCAACCATTAATCCTGTTTCATTTTTTGCATAACCGGGTAGTTGTGTTCCTACAGCTCTCCATGCTTTGGCATCTTTTACTTGTCCGCTAGCTTCGCTTACTTCTGCGGCAGCTTCAAATAGAAAATGGGCAAGGGCGAGATCAAAATTGGTCCAATCTTTAAACCAGGCATTTGTGCTATTATCATTATATTCAGGACTTGCGCTAAGTGGAAGATAACGTTTTCCATTGCGGACCTCTGTAATGTTGCGAAGGTAAGTGGCCGATTCGATAATGTACGGTAATGCTCTTTCCTTAAGAAATTTCTTATCCATACTGTACTTCCATTGCATATAGAAATGGTGTGCGGTCCAAGCGCTTACTGTTGGTGAAAGGGCATATTGAACCCACCCGCCCATGGGGATTCCACTTAATGTCAGAACGCCGGGAATGTTAAGACCTTCAACACCAAAATACTGTTTGGTGTAAGCTAAATTGGCTGGTCTGACTTTCCATAACCAGTCTGTGAAAGTTTCGGCTTCAGCAAGTCTATTTCCTGTATAGGTGGGCCAATAGCTGAGCTGTGTATTCAGATCATTGTGAAAATCTCCTTTCCATGGCGGTAATCCACCATTATCTGCAGTCCAAACTGCTTGAAGTGTAATGGCCGGTGCTCCTTTTCGTGCTGCAGCGCCGAGTTTATACATTTCCAAATAGTACTGTCTTTGTAATAAAGCATCAGGTATGTTTATCGCTGATTGCTTCCAGTAAGCATGCCACCAGGAGAGATGAGTTTCTGTAAATTTGTTGGTGGTTTTTGATTGGATCTCTTTATTTAAGTTTGCTTTTTCATTATTGGCTACAGTCCACATACCAATAAGCTTATTGGGCGAGACTTCTTTCCACTCCAATAATACTTCATAAAACCTATTTTCATAGGTCGGCTGGTGAATAAGCTGGCTGTGTGTTGATGTGGTCAACTTCCCTTGTTTATAGCCTAGCCGCGATAGACTTTGTCCATCGACTACGGACACTTCGTTACTATTATCAGAAGCCAACGCATATTGATGTGGAAGTAATTTGGGAAGGGCATTTTGTATATTTTGACCTGTAATCTCAAAATAACCCACTGGTTTATCTGCATGAATAAAGCAAGTAAATGTGTTTCCGTTGTCAAAGCGGACGGTGTTTGTTGCAGTTTTTATATCCAGTACATTGGAGACTACTTTGCCTAAAGAAGCGAGATCAAAAGACATGGCTGCGGCAGGAAGTTTGGTTGGGTAGGGATAATCCCCATAAGGATTGTCACCCCATTTTTGTACTTCGGTATATTGCCCCGAATGAAGTTTTTGCTGTACCCATTTGAAGTCATGTTGTTCAAGTTGAAATGCCTTACGCTCGTCCCATAAATCGGCACGATCTAAAGATAGTCTTAAGGTATTATCTTTTTGCCAGATTAATGCGCCAAGCATACCATTTCCTAAAGGGATGGCTTCGTCCCAACGGGTTGCTAAATGTTCGGATTGAAGATTGTCCTGCTTAGAAGGTTGTGCGTATAGCGGACAGGTTAGCGTAGCTATCGCTATTAATGATAATAAATATGATTTCATTGAAAGCTCTAATGGTTCTTGCCAAAGTTAAAGAATTCACTAAAGTTTGTTTGGATGTTTATTATCAATTATTGATGCAAAGTTAACCTTTTATAATTTATCAACGTGTATTAATACCTGTATTAGGGAATTACATGTCCATTTCTTTACGATATTCCCGTGGACTTTTTCTCATAATAGTTTTAAAGAATTTATTGAAGTTGGTTAGATTTTGATAGCCACTTTGGTAGCAGATTTCAGAAATTGACAGTTGTTTATTCATCAGCAATTTGCACGCATGTCCGATACGCATTTCATTAACAAATTTAGAGAATGATTTTTGGGTATGGCGTTTGAAAAAACGACAAAAGGCATTGGGTGTCATATTAACCAACTCTGCGGCTATTCCTAATGAAACTTCTTCTCGGAAATTTTGCATAACATAAATGTATACATTATTAATGCGATTGGTTTCTTGTTCTCCAAACGTAGGTTTATAGCCTTCTGAGGCTAAATTTTCGCATTCTTCTGCCTGATGGAGTAATTCAATAAGATTTAGAAATCCTGTGATTCTAGAAAAACTCTTTTTCTGTGCTAGACTTTTAATTAGTTCGGTAGCTTGTTCTAAGGTTTGTCCATGAAATCTCAATCCTCGTTTTGATCTTTTGATGAATTGCTGCATAGCACTAATGGTTGCTTGATCATCTGTAAGTCGTAGTAAGAAATCCGCTGGAAAATAGAGTACGATTGCTCTTGCACGTTCATCATGTTGGGGATTAAGAAAAATATCGTCATTACGCCAGATGTGAGGGATATTTGGTCCCATTAGCACAAGATCTCCAGCACTAAAGCTATCGACATGATTGCCAACGACACGTTTTCCATAACTCTCTAAAATTAGGACGAGTTCACATAACTCATGGAAATGTAAGGGGTTACTCAAAAACTCCTGATCGACCTGCTTGATGAGGATTGTCTTCTCGTTAGGGGGAGACAGTTCAATAAATTGTGCTTTCATAATAGGATATGATGATTAATAATTGTCAAACAAATATAAGTAATAATTTTTCGAATAAAACAATACTGATTATTTTGTCATGTTAAATTATGAAGATGGGTGTAAAAAGTTTTATTTCATGTGTATCAAGTTTTAGTTTGTTGTCTTCAGGAGCGATAACTTTGAGTTCTATGTTCGCGTGTTCGCTTCATATACCTTTATAGTAAATATTTTATGTGTATAATAACCAATTTTTAAAATGAAGATGTTGAAATTAGTAGTGATATTTTTGTTTTTGTCTGTTTCTCATCTCGGTGTTTTGGGACAGGAGTTAGCTTATGAGTTACCAAAGAAAACAAACCAGGTTAAAAGTCCTGTACTATCGCTCAACGGAGAGTGGCAGTTTCAATTTGATAAGCAATCCGATTGGGCACCAATACAAGTACCTGGGGAAGCCGTGATGCAAGGGTATGGAATAGAACATGATAAATCATTTTTTTATAAAAGAAAGTTTACGCTTCCAAAAGATTTTAAAGGGAAAAAGATTGTCTTGCGCTTTGATGGTGTCTATAGTCAAGCGACATTAAGTATTAATGGTAAAGTGATCAGAACGCATAAAGGAGGATTTACACGCTGGGAAACCGATATCAGTCCCTATGTTAATTTTGATAAGGAAAATGTAGTTTTTCTGGAAGTTCAAGATAAACGGGATGATATATCTTACGCTTCGGGGTATGCACATCATCCGATTGGAGGGATATTAAGAGATGTTACCCTATTTGCAACTGCTGTAAATAGCATACATGATTTTGGTGTTGAAACAGATTTGGATCAGCATTTTAAAGATGCTGTCTTAAAATTAAATTATACGTTGCAAGAGGCGCAAGGTGTTACTGTTCATTATGCATTATATGATAGTAAGAATAAACTCGTTTCCGAGTCTGAACAACAATTTGTGGTAAACAAAGGTCACAATAGCAATAGTTTTCCAATAGCTAATCCTTTGAAATGGGATGCTGAACATCCTTATCTTTATCGTCTTGATGTTAAAATTAAAAAAGACGGTAATGATACGTATGCGTTTAGTAAAGCGATCGGATTTCGTGAAGTTAAGATTGTTGAAGACCAGATGTTTGTGAATGGGAAACCTGTTAAATTAAGAGGGGCTAATCGTCATGATGTTCATCCTACTTTAGGCCGTGTTAGTGTACCTTACTACGATAGTTTGGATGTTAAATTGTTTAAAGATGCTCATATTAATTTTGTAAGAACTTCACATTATCCGCCATCAGAACGATTTGTTGAGTTCTGTAACCGCTATGGAATTTATGTAGAAGTAGAAACAGCTGTTTGTTTTGTTGATACTTATAGACAAAAGAATTATGCACCTGGCGCTACTCAAAATGATGCCAATCACACGGATCAATATCTGAGCCAATGCCGCGAAATGGTCAATACTTTTAGAACACATCCATCGGTTATTATCTGGTCTATTGGAAATGAATCTATCTACGGAAGTAATTTCAGAAAAAGTTGGGATTTGGTTAAAAATGCTGATCAAACTAGGCCTGTTATCTGGAGTTACCCAGGATCGCAATCTAGTGATGCGAAGATTTATGAAATACTGAGTATGCACTATCAGGATGTTAACGGTAATCTGACACAGTTTGGAAAGACAACTAAAGGATATGAAGGACATGGTATACCAGCTTTGTTTGATGAATGGGCACATCCTGCTTGTTACACGTATCAGACCTTACGAGATGATCCGAATATCAGAGAATTTTGGGGAATCTCGATGGATATGATGTGGGGAAGATTATTTCCGACCAAAGGTGGATTGGGTGGTGCAATTTGGGGATATGTAGATGATACCTTTAATATTCCTCAAACCTTGAAAAAAGGTACACCATTTTGGAATGAATTTGCAAAATCTGCAAAGCCGGAAGGATATCAAGGTCATGCTGTAGGATATGGAGAATGGGGTATTGTAGATGTCTGGAGAAGGCCCAAACCTGAATTCTGGTCGACCAAGAAAGCTCAGTCTCCCATTCGGATATTGAATGAGGGCAAGATCGTGAAAAAGTTTTCGGCGAATAAACAAATTCTATTTGATGTGTACAATCGGTATGATCACACTAATTTGAATGAAGTAAAATTAGCATATACTTATGAAGGACGTACGAAGACAATTGGATTGCCTTCCATTGAACCCCATGCTAAAGGACAATTTGAATTACCGGCGGAAGAATGGAAAGAGGGGAGATCGGTATGCTTAAACTTTATTGATCAGGATGGTCGTGTAGTTGATACTTACGAGTATTATTTTGGTGAACGACCTATCGATATGCCTGAAGCTTCACATAAAGGAAAACTTAAACTTGTGGAAAATAAAGAAAATTTTATCATCAAGGGACATAATTTTGAAATACCTATTTCGAAGGAAACAGGGTTGATTGAAGGTGCAACTACTAATGGGAAGGTGTTTATCGAAAAAGGACCTTTCTTGAATATGGATGTAAACCTGAATCATTTAACGGGCGCAGAAGTTAGAAAAAGCGCGAACAAATATTTGATTTACGATAAAGATTGGAAGAAGACCTCTGTGAAATGTGAAATTAAAGATGGTGTTGCGTTACTTGCTATTGCTGGAACTTATCAAGGATTACAAGTATATTTTGATATTGTGATCAAGTCTGGAGGAGAAATGACGACTAATTACCGTACTGCTGGAGAACCTAACGGCTATCTAAGAGAGGTTGGTATAAAATATTATATGCCAAATGATCTGGACCGTTTGAATTGGAAAAGAGATGGATATTGGAATTACTATCCTGAAGGAGAATTTGCCGGAAATGAAGGGAGTGCTGATCTTTATAAAAGTAAACAGGCTGCATATTGTGAGAAACCTACTCAAGGGTGGGACCAGGATACGCACAATTACTATTACTGGTCGGATAAAGGCGCTCGAAGTGAGCATCCTTTGACCAACAAAGCAAAAAGTATGAAAGAGAATACTTTTTATTATACACTTTCTTCTGGTAAATCAACCCGTGTTTCTGTGATAGCACCAAAGGGTGATGTTGCTTGTCGAATAGACCGTATGGAGGGTGAGCAAGTTATACTGTTTGTCAATAATAAATGGGATTATCCTGAAATCGCATGGGGGAACTATTGCAAAACGTTAGAAGCGTCTCCATGTAACGGTGCTATAACCTTAAGATTTTAATTATAAAATTAACTACATATGTTAACTTGGATTGATCAATTGATTTATGTTCTGTACTTCATTCTTGTGGGTGGATATGGATATTATATCTATAAGAAAAAGGAGACGTCTGGCTCTTTAAGTCATGATTTTTTCCTCGCAGAGGGATCATTAGCATGGTGGGCGATTGGAGCGTCCATCATTGCTTCTAATATATCTGCAGAACAGTTTATTGGGATGTCCGGCTCCGGATTTGCCTTGGGTATTGCAATTGCTTCTTACGAATGGATGGCAGCCCTAGGATTGATCATTGTCGCGATATTCTTCTTGCCCATTTATCTGAGGAACAAGATTTATACGATGCCTGAATTTCTGAGGAAGCGGTTTGATAATCGGGTGAGTATGATCATGGCTGTGTTTTGGGTACTGGTATATGTTTTTGTTAATCTCACTTCGATCCTATATTTGGGAGCTTTGGCAATACATGCAATTGCGGATGTTCCATTTGTGTGGTGTATCTGGATTTTGGCCATATTGGCTGGGTTTATTGCATTAGGCGGAATGAAAGTCATTGGTTATACGGATGTCGTACAGGTAGTCCTGTTAATTATCGGTGGCTTGACCACAACTTATATTGCGCTTAGTTTAGTTGCAGATGCTGAAGGATTGTCAGGGTGGTGGAATGGCTTGAAAGTATTGAAAGCAGAGGTGCCTTCTCATTTTCATCTTTTTATTGAAAAAGGACAATTGACTAAACCTGATGGTGGTGATGCTTACATGGATCTACCGGGGTGGTCGGTACTTATAGGTGGTATGTGGATTATGAATCTTTCTTATTGGGGTTGTAATCAGTATATAACGCAACGGGCATTAGGAGCTAAAAATCTAGCCACTGCGCAACAGGGTATGTTGTTTGCCGCATTTATGAAATTACTGATGCCTTTAATTGTCGTTTTACCAGGTATTGCTGCATTTTATCTATATCAGAGTGGGAATAATCCGCTATTTCAAAACGGAATGATGGACGGAGATATCGTTAAGCCTGATAAAGCGTATCCATTGCTGTTATCGATTTTGCCTACTGGATTTAAAGGAATGGCTTTTGCCGCATTGACGGCAGCTATTGTGGCTTCCTTGGCTGGCAAAGTGAATAGTATTGCGACAATTGTATCGCTGGATATTTATAAAAATACGCAAACCAAACCGATTGAAGAGTCTTTTTTAGTCAAATTGGGTAAAATCTCGGTTGTAGTTTCGCTATTTATTGGAGCTGCATTAGCACCATTATTAAGTAATCTGGATCAAGGGTTTCAATTTATTCAAGAATTTACGGGCTTTATAACACCTGGTGTACTGGCTATTTTCTTAATGGGTATTTTGACAAAATGGACAACTTCTAACGCCGCTATTGGTGGAGCGCTATCGACTTTCTTTTATTCGATTTTGTTTAAGAATGTATGGTTGGATCAGATGCCTTTTATGAATCGTATTCTTGTGGTTTTTGTCTTTACAGTGATCACGATGACGGTCATTAGTGTTTTTGATAAGAAAAGAAAAAATCAGCAGGCATTGATCTTGGAGAAGGAAATGTTTGTGGTGTCAGATTTATTTAAAGTGGTTAGTTTGTTAATTATAGGCGTGTTGACCGCTTTGTATATCGTTTTTTGGTAATCAATAATAATAGCAATAATAAAAAATATAAAATGGAGACAAATTTGCAAGTAGAGTGGAACAATGATAAGGAATTATTCGCGCTGATCCGCAGAGAATTATTTACAGCAGTCATTGGTGATATTATGGATAAGATGGGGATGTACCATCAGTTTTTACCACCCAATATCCGTTCCATTCGTGACGATATGTTTGTTGTGGGGAGAGCAATGACTGTATTGGAAGCCGATGTAAGTTCATTGGGAGAGTCAACATCTAAAAATCCGGTTCTAGCTAAAACTTTTGGGTATATGCTGGAAGCTTTGGATGATCTTAAAGAGGATGAAATCTATATTTGTAGTGGCTCGTCACCAAGTTATGCTTTGTGGGGTGAAATCATGAGCGCACGAGCAAAAATGCTGGGTGCTGCTGGTGCGATTGTAAATGGCTATTCTAGAGATACGAATGGTATCTTAGCACTAGATTTCCCTTGTTTCTCAATGGGTAATTATGCACAGGATCAAGCTCCTCGTGGCAAGGTGATTGATTGGAGAGTGCCAATATGCATCAACAATATTATGATTCAAGATGGAGATATTTTAATCGGAGATATTGATGGTGTTTGTTTAGTGCCGAAGGAGCATGAGGTTGAAGTTTTTACTCGGGCATTGGAAAAAGCTCGAAGTGAAAAAGTTGTTCTGAAAAAGGTTTTAGAGGGTATGGGTGCTAAGGAAGCTTTTGATACCTATGGTATCATGTAATAAGCTTTTTGTTACTCATCAAAGATCGATTTTTCTAAAATTATACATAAACCGAGCGTGTGAGCTCAAGATGTAATGTTATTCCGATGAATATAAAAAAGATTAACGCAGTAATGGTTGTACTGCTACTGGGGTTTGGACACTTGGGTCTAGCGCAGCAAAGTGCTAACATAAAAATACTTTCTCCTTTACCTGCGAAGGTGGAAGGTATCGATCAACCGCAGATCTCATTAAATGGAGTATGGTCCTTTCGGGTTGAAAATGGGAAACCTGCGACTATAAAAGTTCCTGGTGAATGGGAAATGCAAGGATATGAGGTTAAAGCGGGTGAAAAAGCGGTTTATGAAAAACAGATTTCTATTCCCGAATCTTGGAAAGGTAAACGTATTGCTCTAAAATTTGATGCTGTTAGTTCAAATGCTGTGGTGAAAATGAATGGGCAATATATAGGAGAACATGAAGGAGGTTTTGTTGCTTTTGAAATGGATGTTACGAAAGCAGTGAAGTCTGGTACTAACGTCTTGACTGTTGAGGTACGTGCCAATACGATCAGTGATATTCTTTCGTGTGTATCCCAGTACGCAGCGCATACGGTTGGCGGTATTTTGAGGAAAGTGACTTTATTTGCGCTTCCTGAGACTCATGTTGCTGATTTAGATGTGGAGGTTAAATTTGATCCTAAATATCAAGATGCTAAACTTCATTTGCAGGCACTTGTGGCTAATAACACATCCGGAAATCAAGATCTAGCTATTCAATATACGCTAAAAGATAAAAGTGGTAAGACTGTTTTTGAAAAGAAAACAGCTAAAAAATCGGCGACAGGAAATCAGACAATACCGTTTGATCTGGATATTCAGGTATCAAAGCCTAAGCATTGGACTGCTGAAAGTCCGTATTTGTATGAATTGACTACTTCATTGTTGAATGGAACTCAAGTGGTACAATCGAATGTACAAAAAGTTGGTTTCCGTGACATTAAGATTCGAGGTAATGAACTTTTGGTTAATGGTCGTCCGGTTAAGTTGAAAGGGGTAAACCGTCATGCTGTACATCCGTTAATGGGTAGAGCATCTGATCCAGTTTTGGATAGAAAAGATGTTGAAGTATTTTTAGCGGGTAATCTAAACTATATCCGTACTTCCCACTACCCACCTTCGGAAGAGTTTTTAAATGCGGCAGATGAACTGGGCTTGTATGTAGAAAGTGAATCGGCTCTAAACTGGATACAGCACCACGCTTCACCTATCTGGCGTCATTGGAATTATCAAGATCCGAAATTTTTGCCTACAATGCTACGTGCAAATATGGATAATGTCGTGAGCAATAGAAAGCATCCATCGATCATCTTCTGGTCATTGGGTAATGAGTCTAGGTGGAGTGATTTATGGGCTGAGGTAAACAAGACCGTAAAAGCGTTGGATAAAACCCGACCTACTGTATTTCATGATCAAACTTGGGGAAGTTTTAACAATGCTGGTAGTAAAGCTGATATTGCTAATTATCACTATCCCGGAATTAATGGTCCAGGGGCTACAGATACAATGAGCAGACCTACTTTGTTTGGTGAATACGCCCATTTATCGGATTATAATAGAAGAGAATTATTGACTGATCCAGGGGTAAGAGATGCATTTAATGCACCAATGGTTACTTATTTTGACTCGATGTATGTTCATAAAGGTAATTTAGGCGGAGCAATTTGGAGTGGTATTGATGATACTTTCCATATGCCGGATGGACGAATTGTAGGTTATGGACCTTGGGGACCAATTGATGGCTGGAGAAGAGAAAAACCAGAATATTTCGGGATGAAAAAAGCCTATTCTCCAGTGCGTATTTCTAATTTGAAAAGTAATTCCAATAATATCACCTTCGATGTTGAAAATCGTTATGATTTCCGTTCATTAAAAGATGTGGAAATAAAAGTGATGGTTGATGGTAAATTAATTCCGGTAACTTCTAATCTGCAAGCTCGTTCAGCAGGTAAACTTGTTGTCCCAAATGCTTCGGGTGTATTCAATAAGGTTGAAATTATTGTCAATGATGCTCGTGGTTTTGAGGTTGAACATGAGATTTTTGAAACGCCAAAAGCAGTAACAGTAAATGGAACACCTAAAGCGTTAGCTTTGAAACAGGATTCGGCATTTGTTTATATTACCCAAGGAGATGTTGTGTATACCATCAGCAAAACTTATGGATTAATGACTGCTGCTAGAACTTCTGGTGAACAAGTCCTTTCCAAAGGACCATCTGTGGCGATTATCGCTGCAAATGCTGAGGATGGTGGAAAACCAAATGTAGCAGGGGAGACGTATCAAAATAATATATACCCGATCAAGCATTATGAACAGTACACTTTGTTTGCTACACAGGTACAGGCTCGGGATGATAAAGATAGTATCGTTGTCGATTTGAATCTGACGTATCAACAAGGTACAGGTAAGCAACAGTTCATTTTTACAAAAGAAGGTCTGTTTAAAACAAACTATGAAATGAATTATCAGGCTGCTGAAGTTTCTGTTTATCAGTATGGTTTAATGTTAGAACTGCCTTTACACTATGATGAACTTAAATGGTCTAGAAAAGGAGATTTCTCTTATTATCCCGAAACGCACATAGGTAGAAATCATGGTGTAGCGAAGTTAAATGCGAACAACGTATATGAGGTTGAAGCGCATGGTGAGCCGGTTGCGAAAGCTTGGAAGGATGATGCAAATACGATGGGATCAAATGATTTTAGGTCTACAAAGGCTAGAGTGGTGACTGCTTCTTTAAAGACTGCTGATCGTAAACAGGTGAATCTATTAGCTACAGGCAAGCAAGCTTCCCGTACATGGAAACAGGATGAACATATTCAATGGTTAGTTGCTGATTATACAAACAGTGGTTCTGAGCCCTTTTATGGAAGTCCCTTTACAGATGGTCGGATTACGCTTAAAAAAGGTGATGTGATAAAAGGAAGTATGATCTTACAGATTGATTAATACGTAACTTTAAATAGAAAAATAGGCATAAACTTTCGTTTATAAAGTTTATGCCTTAATGAATAAATATGGATTCGTTTTAGAACCATTAAAAATTAAAACGAGTGTAACGAGCTTAAGATGTCGTTGAAAAAATAGACTCATAAATATATATTCTAATGAAAATAGTGGATGTAAAGGTCTGGTTGGTAGAGGGAGTAAAATACAACTGGACACTATTAAAAATTTATACGGATACAGGTCATACTGGTGTTGGGGAAGCAACAAATTGGCCAGGAAGTCCTTTGGTGTTTGAAGCAGCAAAACATGTAGGTCAGCGTATAATCGGTTTAGATCCGATGCGGACTGACTTTATATGGACAAAGCTTTACCGTGATCTCAATTGGGTTGGTCCCTATGGTGCTAGTATGTGTGCCATCAGTGGAATAGATATGGCGCTCCTGGATTTAAAAGCTAAAGTGTTAGGTGTGCCTTGTTACGAATTGTTGGGAGGCGCTTTCCGTAAAGATATTTTGCTTTATGCTAACTACTGGTTTACTGGTGGTGGACATAATGGAGAAGATTATGCCGCACAAGCGCTTAAAGTAAAAGAAGCTGGTTTTACAGGTCTTAAATTTGATCCATTTGCACATACTAATTATTTATATGGAGAAGATCTTGCTCCTAATTTAACCTTGACTTCGGAGCAACAGGATTTAGCTTTTAATGTGAGTAAAGCTGTTCGTGATGCCGTTGGTCCTGATTTTGATATTATGATCGAGACACATGCAATGTTGAATTATCGGGTTGCTGTGAAAATGGCACAACGCTTATCAGCATTAGATATTACCTGGTATGAAGAACCTGCAGGTCCGGAAAGCGCAGATACTTTACGAGCTATGCGTGAACGGATTCCTTCAAATGTATCGATTTGTGTCGGGGAACGTCACTATACAAGACATGGTATCCGACCTGTTTTGGAAAAAAATATCTGTGATATTATGATGCCCGATATTACCCGTTGTGGAGGACCATCCGAAATGAAGCGTATGGCAACGATGATGGAGGCCTATAATGTTTTATTAGCGCCACACAATCCAAATGGACCTTTGTCGACATTGGCAAGCGCACATGTATGTGCTTCTGTGCCTAACTTCTTTAGACAGGAATTTATGTTTAACGATGTTGCTTGGAGAGATACTGTTATCGATCATCCAATTGCGGATATGGTTCAAAATGGTGTACTTTCATTAAGTGACAGACCTGGATTAGGAGTGGATCTTGTAGAAGAGGAAATGGAAAAACATCCAGGAATATTAGAACCAAGACCTGGATTTTACGTTTAATAGTTACGATGGCATTATCAATTGATTTAAAAGGGAAGACTGTATTAGTCACGGGAGGGATATCTGGTATTGGACTTGGTACTTCTATCCGATTTGCTCAAGCCGGAGCTCGCGTTATTGTATGCGCAGAGCAACCTGCTGATGGAGTGCAGGTACAATACTATCGACAACAGATGAAGGCCTATACTGATGATGCAATTTATTATCAGGTGGATTTAACCCAGGCTATGGAGATTCAACTGTTCGCAGATGAGTTGCTTCAAATTTATGGAAAACTTGATGTAATCGTTTCTAATGCAGGAATGAATGTATTTGATACTGTTGAAAACTGTGATCAGGAAAAATGGGATCTCAATCAACATCTTAATCTTGAATCACACTGGCAGGTGGGAAAAAAAATGAAACCATTACTAGATCAAGCTGATCAAGGTGTTTTTATTATCATGACATCTAATCATGCTTATTCTTCTATGAAAGGTTGTTTTCCATACAATGTAGCTAAAGCAGGGTTATTGGCTATGGTGAAGGCCATGGCCATTGAATGGGCTCCTCATATTCGTACTGTAGGTATTGCTCCGGGGTTTATTGATACACCTGGAAATCAAAAATGGTTTGATTCTTTCGATGATGCAGAGAAGGCAAGAGCTTCTACTGTTGCGCTTCATCCTGTGAAACGTTTAGGAACCCCTGAGGAAATCGGTGCTTGGTGTGTGTTTTTATCGAGCGATTATGCAGCGTTTGCGAATGGAACGACCTACCTTATTGATGGTGGCAGAAGTGCTTTGATGCAAGACTAAGGGAACGGTTGGAATGCATAAGATTATACATCTTTATGATATTTTAGTATATGGTAAAGGATTGGATAAGATGGTAGTTTTACTCATCTGATCCAATCCTTTTACGTTTAATCGGATTTAAGATAACACCATCTAAGTGATAAACTGAGTTTAGTAAACTCAAACATAATTATATTCTAATGAAAAATGCACAATTATTGGTCAAATTAACCTGTCAATTAGGAGAAAGTATTTTATGGGATAAGCGTAATGCTAGTATCTACTGGGTTGACATCTTAGGTAAACAAATTTATAAACATAAGTTTGGTGGTGAACAGACGAGTATCTGGAATTTGGATGACTATGTCAGTAAAATTGTATTGAATGATCGTCACGGTTTTATCTTAGGCATGCAGGGGATGTTGGCATCTTGGGAAGAAGCTACAAATATAGTAAAACCTATTATTGATATTCCACACGAGAATGGTCAGATCCGAACAAACGATGGTGGTCTGGATCCGGACGGTAATTTTTGGATCGGAACAATGCATATGGATGCCATTTCTGGGCGTGGAAAGTTATATTGTTATAAAGATCAAAAACTGCATGTCATGCTTGATGCGGTCTCTATACCTAATGGAATTGTATGGAGCGGGAAATTACCCTATACTTATTTTATTGATACTTTTACGAATGAAATACGTCGGTATGATTTTACAAAAGATACTAATGAAACTGCTCATTATGATGTGTTGGTTAAAATTCCATCGGAATACGGTTCTCCGGATGGTATGTGTATAGGTCCTGATGGAAACTTGTGGGTTGCCCATTGGGGAGGGTACGGCGTATACTGTTGGGATATAAATACAGGCAAGCTTTTAGATAGAATATCTGTTGATGCACCCCATGTTACTTCTTGTGTTTTTGGCGGACCTAATAATCAGGATTTGTTTATTTCAACGGCAAAAGTAGGACTAGACGAACAGCAACTTTTGAAATACCCTAATAGTGGTTCGGTGTTCCATTATAAAATTTCATAATAAAAAATGAATGCGACTTCTCATACTCTATGAAAGTGTGATAAGTTGTATTTCGTTTTATCAATCAATGCTTATTGATTGATTTGCTCGGTCGGTATGTAATATTGCTGACGATAAATTTTGGGAGTGATACCCATTTCTTTGTTGAAACTTCTTGAAAAATGATAAGGATCAAAATACCCTAACTTAAAAGCGATTTCTTTTATTTTATAGGATGAATATTTTAGATATTGACATGCTTGTTCGAGTCGGATTCGATTATAATAGGTCATTGGTGAGCTATTCATCTTTTCTGTAAAAAGACTTGTTAGATGGGAAGACGAGTAACCTATCAGGGTAGATAATTCCTGAAGTGTTAACTTTTTTTCTAAATTTTCTTTCATAATTGCAGTGCACTTATTCATGATATTTTCGCTATTCAGACGACTATTACGAAGATATTGCTCTTGATACTTTAAGGATGCTAAGAAGTAAAGAAGTGTAAAACTAATATAATCCAATGTCTCTGCATGATAACCAAATTTCAAATTTTCATAAATATTATGAAAAAGATCCAGGCTGTGTTTTTTACTCTGTGGACCTGTATTTTTTAATGCAAGTGGTTTACCTTTTAAGGATTGAACTAATCCACTATCTTCTCCTTTGAAATGTAACCAATAGATGCTCCATGGATTGCTATCTCTACTTCCGTAGCTATGTGCCTCGCCTGCAGGTATAAGGTAATAGGTATCCGCTGATAAATGTACTGTTCTATTTTCATGTGTTACCCATCCCATACCCTCCGAACAATAGATGAGAATATGTTCGTTGCATCCCTGATCTCTGTTTCTAAGATGATACCTAGCTTCAGGATAATAGCCAATATGGGTAATAAATAGATTTTTTTTAGCTGGTAGCAGTTTCTGCATTTGTAGAATATCCAATGGTAATGCTATCGCTTCTTCGCCTTTAAATCCTTCAGAAATAGAAATTTTTTTAGTCATAATTAGTCGGATTGTTTTCGATGGTTATAACATGTCTTTACAATTTAAACTAGAGGTACAAGCTATTTTATGAATAATTTTCAAATCTTCAATATGCAATTTTGAAGCGCTTAAATCTATATTTTCATCATAATAGGGGCCCTAGTTATAAAGGTGTATTTATTAGGGATTATTGTTACCTTTGGTAATATGCTTATAATCGTTTTGCTTTACCAAAGATAATGTTGGTTTAACATGAATAGATAGCGTAAATTTTCATTTACATGGATTATTTTCTTTTATAAATTTGAAATGAAGAAATTTGAAAATAAAAAAGATGGCTTTGATGGCGAGGTGTGCGTTGTCGTTCCCCCAATTGTTGTTAAACAGAATAGTTTGGAAAAAATTTCTGGTAATTTTTACATTACAGATATTGGTTATTTTCCAAAAGCAAGGTTTCATTATCGCCAACGAGAAGAAGGATGTATGCAACATATTCTGATCCATTGCGTGGATGGGAGAGGAGAAGTTTCTATTTGCAACGACTTATACCATATCCAGGCGAATGAATATATTTTAATTCCGGCCAATACTGCACATACCTACCAAGCGGATCATAATAATCCATGGACAATTTACTGGATACATTTTAATGGTAGAAATGCCGGAGATATTGTGGATGGTATATATAAGAATGTTTTGCTTAACAAAAATTCATTTGTCTTTGGAGAAGAAATGAAATCTATTTTTGAGAAGATGTACACATTACTTTTAAAAGGATATGGTCGTGAGATTATGGAATGTCTAACGATGACTTTACCTTATTTTTTAAGTGGATATCTTCATCGTGAGATTTCTAGTAATTGGCAACTGGAGAATAAAGGGGATATTATAAATAGCTCCATCTTATACCTTAAAACTAATTTTAGCACAAAAATTAGTTTAAAAGATATTGCTGCTAATAGTAATCTTTCTGTTTCACATTTTTCAAAGCTCTTTAAAATGCGTACTGGTTATTCTCCGATTGAATATCTAAATCACCTTAAAGTACAGAAAGCCTGTTATATGTTGCAGTTTTCGGATAGCAGGATATCGGAGATTTCATTCGATCTCGGTTTTGAGGATCAATATTATTTTTCAAGACTTTTTAAAGATCATATGGGTGTATCGCCTTCTCACTATCGTAACAGTGTTAAATTGGATGAGAATATAATCCATTAATTCACACGAATTATACATCCTTAAGTTTGTATCTCTTTCTAATTTAGTCATTCTAAAACCAAGTTTATGAATGCTAGAGAAAGTAAGGTATTATTATATAGTTTGATTGCCTCTTTAGGAGGCCTGCTGTTTGGCTTTGATATTGCCATCTTTTCGGGGACTATACCTTTTATTGTGCCACATTTTAACCTTGAACCTGATCAGTTGGGCTGGGTGGCAAGTTGTTTGTACGTTGGTTGTATCTTTGGGGCTATGGCCTTTGGAAGAATCGCACAGCGATTAGGAAGAAAGCCTTCTTTAATTCTAGTATCCCTCATTTTTATTGTATCATCTATTTTCATGGGAATAGCCAATACCATTGATAGTATTATCTTTTGGCGTATTGTGGCGGGGTTTAGTGTCGGCGGAGCTTCTATTCTGTCACCACTTTATATTGCGGAAATAAGTCCGCAGAAGATCCGGGGTAAAATGGTTTCCTTAAATCAGATGGCTATTGTAATTGGAATTTTGTTGGCATATCTGTCCAATTATTTTCTTTCAGGAATAGAAGGGAATTGGCGATGGATGTTTATAAGTGGTGCAATTCCTGCAACCGCTTTTTTGATCGCATCATTTTTCTTTCCGGAGAGTCCAAAATGGCTGATTTATAAGGGTAGACTTGCCGAAGGTAAACGTATTCTTGAAAATACCGTAGATGAGAAGGAATTGGTTAATGAGCTGGAATATTTACAGAGTCAAAATACGAAGGGAAAAGATTCTATCGGCGCGATCTATCGCTCCATCTTTCAAAAGCCACATTCTTTTTTGTTACTGATAGCTATCGTAATCGCTGTTTTTCAGCAAATATCGGGCGCTAATGCGGTCTTGTTTTATGCACCAATTATTTTTGAAAAAGTTGGTATGAACGTTGAAAATCAATTGTTAATACAGATTTTGATTGGTTCGGTCAATCTGTTGTTCACATTGGTTGCTATTCGAACAGTCGATAAAGTTGGACGAAAAAAACTGATGATGATAGGTGCAGGTACCATGGCAATTTTATTGCTCTTGATCGGGCTTTCTTTCCAAGGTGATTTCATTCCTCAAAAATTTGTAAGTGTACTTGTTCTTCTTTTTATAGGAACATATGCGGCGACATTGGCACCGGTTACCTGGGTTATTATTGCTGAAATTTTTCCATTAAGAATAAGAGAACAGGCCATGTCCATTGCTTCTGCCTTTTTGTGGGTTGCATGTTTCGGAATTACTTATGCTTTTCCAGTCATGATTGCCACATTGACCACATTTCAGACATTTACCATATTTGGTGGTTTATGTGCGATCTATTTCTTATTCCTGTGGCTTTATGTGCCAGAAACTAAAAATAATCGGGTCTAACATCATTGAGATGTTTTAATTGGTGAAAATTTAAACTCCATGAGTTGAAAATGTATTTAGCCTTCAGACGCTAAAGAATTATATAAATTTTAATAAACAAAGCACACATTATTTTAATGAACGAAGTAAAAGATAAAGTCGTCATCGTCACGGGGGCAGGGAAAGGTATTGGAGAGGGTATTGCAACATACTTCGCTGCATGTGGTGCTAAAGTCGTCATCGCTACCATTAACAATCAGGAAGGTGAAGATCTACAAAAAAAACTGACTGATAAAGGTTATCAGGCTTATGCTGTACAAACTGATGTTTGTTCTGAAGAGAGTGTGATCAATATGATTGCAAAGACAGAACAATTTTTTGGATCGATCGATATATTGGTCAACAATGCGGGTATTACGTTGTTTAAATCAATTTTGGAGGCTACAATAGAGGACTGGGATCGTGTTATTAATACGGATTTGAGAGGTGTATTTTTGTGTACTAAGTATGTTGCCCAGAGTATGATAAAGCACGCTAGCCATGGATCAATTATTAACATATCTTCTAATCATGCTTTCAGAACTTTGCCCGATACAGAAATGTATGCAGCAGCTAAAGGCGGGGTCAATGCCATGACAAGAAGTATGGCGTTAAGTCTCGGGAAATATGGAATCAGGGTTAACTGTGTATGTCCAGGGTTTACGGATACATACCACTATCAAAACTGGTTGGCTGATAAGGATAATCCATCACAAGTCGAGGCTGATGTTGTGAAATTGCATGCAACTGGTAAAATTTCGACACCATTAGATATTGCTCATATGGTTGCGTTTTTAGCTGGTGAAGCAAGTTCTAATATAACAGGTGGTGAATTTATGGTTGATGGAGGATTGACTGCTGGTCTTTATCATGCGGATAAATTTTAAGGTATGAAAATAATTGCATATGAGCTTTTTAAAGTACCGCCGAGATGGTTGTTCTTAAAAATTGTCACTGACGAAGGTATAATTGGTTGGGGTGAACCTGTTTTAGAAGGTAAGGCAGATACTGTAAGTGCCGCAGTGCGTGAGCTTATGGATACACTTATCGGTAAAAATCCGATGGATATTGAAGACCACTGGAATATGATGTATCGAGGTGGGTTTTACCGTGGGGGACCTATTCTCATGAGTGCAATAGCAGGCATAGATCAAGCACTTTGGGATATTAAAGGTAAATTTTTTAATGCACCAATTTATGAATTACTTGGAGGGAAATGCCGTACCGAGATTGAAGTTTACTCATGGGTAGGTGGCGACGAACCAAAGGTTATTTTGGAGGAAATTCAAAAGGTGGTTGATCTCGGTTTTCGAACGATAAAAATAAATGGCACCAATAGAATGCGGTATCTAGATTCTTTTGGTGAAATCGATGCGCTTTTAGAGCGGATGGCTTTGATAAGAGCGCACTTTGGCAATCAGATCAATGTCGGAATTGATTTTCATGGTCGGGTACACAAACCTATGGCTAAGATATTGGTTAAAAAATTGGAAGAGTACAATCCTATATTTATTGAAGAGCCACTGCTTTCTGAAAATATGGAAGGTATCGAGCAGTTGGCAAAATTGACTCATATTCCTATTGCATTGGGAGAGCGCTTATTTTCACGCTGGGATTTTAAGAAAGTATTGGAGAGTCGCGCTGTTGATATTATTCAACCAGATCTTTCTCATGCTGGAGGCATTACGGAATGTCGGAAAATTGCTTCCATGGCTGAGGCTTATGATGTAGCAATAGCTCCTCATTGTCCTCTTGGACCAATAGCACTTGCGGCGTGTTTGCAATTGGATGCTGTTGCTCATAATGCCGCGATTCAGGAGCAGAGTCTGGGCATTCATTATAACTCTTCAAATGATCTACTGGACTACATTACCAATAGTGAAGTTTTTTCTTATGAAAAGGGGATGGTGAAGATTCCAGATGGCCCTGGTTTGGGTATTACCGTTGATGAAGATTATGTTAAAAAGATGAGCTTGATTGGTCATGACTGGCATAATCCCATATGGAGAAATGAAGACGGTTCAATAGCTGAATGGTAGTTTACTAAGATTAAGATAATGAGTTTTGAAATTAAATTGAAAAATAAGGAAGTGGTGATCGGACCATTTTCTAAGACCTCGGATGCGGGGATGATCGAAGCGATGGGATATGCGGGTTTTGATTTTATAATCATTGATTTGGAACATGGTCCTAATGATGTTTTAAATGCACAAAATTTGGTTCGAGCGGCTGAGATCTCAAATACTTTTCCAATTATTAGAGTTGCAGAAAATGGCCCAACGGAAATTGGAAAAGCGCTCGATATTGGTGCTAAGGGGGTGCAAGTTCCACAGATTACGAATGCTTCTGAGGCACAGCAGGCCGTTCAGTATGCTAAATTTGCACCTTTAGGAATGCGTGGGGTTTGCCGTTTTGTACGTGCTGCCGCGTATTCCAATACAGACCGATTTGAGTACTTTAAATCGGCAAATGATAACTATTTGATTTTACAACTGGAAGGGGCTGAGGCTATTCAAAATGTGGATGAAATTATTGAAGTGGAAGGTGTTGATGTAATTTTTATAGGTCCCTATGATCTATCGCAGGCTTTGGGTGTGAGCGGTCAGATCAACCATCCTTTGGTACTGGAAAAGATGCAAGTTATTATTGATAAATGTCGGACAAAGGGATTAGCAACCGGTGTATTTACGGATAACTTGAAAGATGCTAAATCTTGGATACAATTAGGTGTCAATTATATTTCTTATTCGGTAGATGTAGGTATTATTCAAGAAGCTTCGAAAGCGATTTTACAAGAGCTGACAAGCATGAAGGGATAGCTATATGAATCTCCTTTACCATGAGCTACGTGCTACAGTAAAGGAGATTCGTTTTTTATTTAAAGATTTATTGTATGGGTTCATCGACGTAAATAATTTGTTCTACTGCTGTTCCCAAGATACCTACTCCTCCGGTGATATTTCCTTTGTTCAAAAGAACTTCCTCTTCTGAATTGCCCTGTTTGATATTGGTGTAATTATAATAGTATTGATAAAATGTTGGATCTACGCCTTGCAAAATGCCTTTATATTAAAAAAATACCAAGGTCTGCTGACATGAGTCTTGGTGTTGTTTATGTGGCATTGAGAATTCCAATTAGGCTTAGTTTTTAGGATAGGCAAAAATTCACTACTTTAATTTGTTATTAGGAGGTAGGATAGTTTACTTAATGATCAATATTGTTTTAGAATCAGGTCTTGGATTGATATATCTTGCAGTTATAAGTTTTTTAAATTATAATCTTCTTAAAAATGCAAATTGTGAAAAATTGGTCAGTATTCATTTTAATGATATTTTTTGCTTCTCATGTGGTTGCCCAAAACTTTATGGCAGGTGGCCGACAGCATTTACCACCTAAACCTACTCGGGTAGAAGGTATAGCTAGTCCCGTGAAAAGTCTGGATGGCGAATGGGAAATTAATCTTACCCCATCTGCTACGTCAATTTCTGATAAGACTGCTTCAGCCAACTGGAATAAAATTATGGTGCCAGGTGAGGCCATGATGCAAGGGTTTAAAATAAAGCATGACACCGCCTTTGTATACCGTAAAAAAATAAACATCACCGAAAATACTAAAGGTAAACGTCATGCTGTGCGTTTCAACGGTGTATTTAATCATGCAAAGGTTTATTTTAATGGGAACCTCGTACGTGAGCATTTTGGTGGGTTTACCGCGTGGGATGTGGATATAACGAAGTTTATCAAACCTGGTCAGGACAACTGGTTGCATGTGGAAGTCACGGATCGTGCGGATGATATTTCTTATGCCTCTGGTTATGCACATCATACTATAGGCGGGATCACGCGAAAAGTTGATTACGTTATCTTACCAGAAAGTCCTGTTCAATATTTATACGCTAAATCATGGCTTACTAATAATTATACGGATGGAACATTAAGTATACAGATGGAGTTACCTCAAAGTAAAGACTTAACGGCACATTATGAGTTAATTGATCCTTCTGGAAAAAAAGTTTGGGCAAAACCGAGATCTTTAAAAGCTATCGGTGATATCTGGAAAGACAGTATTGCTGTCCCAAAAGTAAGTTCTTGGACAGCGGAGTCTCCTTTTTTATATAAAATGATTTTAAGTGTCATAAAAAATGGTAAGATCCAACAAACGATCGAACAGTTGGTTGGTTTTCGGAGTATCGAAATTAATAAAGACAATGAAATGTTGGTGAACGGCAAAACTGTAAAGCTACGGGGGGCTTGTCGACACGATATGCATCCTACACTTGGGCGTAGTACCAATCGGGCACAGGATAGTGTGGATGCTGTACTGACCAAAGAATCGAATATGAATTTTATCCGTACTTCACATTATCCTCCAACTGAAGACTTTCTTGAGTTCTGTGATCGATATGGCATCTATGTACAGGAAGAAACTGCGGTTTGTTTTGTGTTGGATTGGCGAGTGGTACCTTACAATAAATTTGAGACACAGAGTGATTCAGCTTATACGGATCGTTACCTTAGTCAGTTAAGTGAGATGATAGATCGGGACAGAAACCATGCTTCTATTGTGATGTGGTCTATCGGGAATGAAAGTAATTGGGGTACTAATTTTCAAAAATCGTATGAGTTTGTAAAATCTGTGGATAAGAGCAGATCCGTTTCTTGGTCTTTCCCTGCTACTGCTTTGGATCAAGGGAAAAGAAATTTTGACATTCTGGTATCGCACTACCCGGCATATAATGGTAAATATAGCGATCTAGGCAAGTACGAGAAAAACATGAAAGGGGATTTGCCGATTATTGGCGATGAGTGGGTACATGTGAACTGTTATAATACCGATTTGAGCACTTATGATCCTAATGTGAGGGATTTTTGGGGAGTGAGTATGGACTCTACCTGGACCTATCGTTTTGATGTGAAAGGCTATCTTGGCGGTGCTATCTGGGGAATGATTGATGAAACTTTTACAATGAAAGATGGTATGACGGGTTACGGTCCTTGGGGAATTGTTGATGTGTGGAGAAGGAAGAAAACAGAATTCTGGAATACTAAAAAAGCATACTCACCTATAAGAGTGCTGGTAGACGATGTTAAAAAAACAACAACTAATATCATTTTACCAATTCATAATCGCTATGATCATACTAATTTGCAAAGTATCAAAGCAACAGCTTTCATTAATGGTAAAGAAGTTGCTATTGCTATGCCAGACGTGGCGCCCCATGCTAAAGGTCAAATGATTGTTCCGATCTCGACTTCTACTTCATCCGTAAAGATTCAGTTTAAAGACAAAACAGGTGTATTGATTGATGAAGAGTTGATCATTATGGAGGGTGAACATAAAGCCCCTGCAATCGTATCAACAGGTGTCTGGACAGTGGCTGATGAAAGTGGTCAGTTCACACTAAAATCTGGCGATTTTACTTTTAAAATCAATAAGAAAACAGGAGCTATTGATCAGGGATCCGTAAAGGATGTAGCTGTAATTACAGGAAATCCGCTTCTAGTGGTGAATAGACCTAAAGATGCTGGTGTACTCAAAAATACAGATGCCATATTATCGGGTGATTATCGTGTTGCTAACTTTAGTTTTGATCAATTGAATAAAAAGGTATTTGTAATCCGTAGCAAAGGTGAAGTGGATAAGTATCCGGTTGAGATGGTTACCTCTTTATATCCTAACGGGCAAATTAAAATATCATACAGCGCGGACAGTATTCCTGCCTATACCTGGGATATAGGGGTAGGTGTGCCTGTAGCTTCTGATCTGGATAAAATAAGCTGGGATCGCAAGGGTTATTGGACAACTTATCCTGAGGAACATATGTCAGCTTTAAAGGGCACGGCTAAAAAAGTGTATAACAGCACTGAATCTTTTGGTATCAAACCAAATTTTGAAGTATCTCATTCGATGTCGGACTATTTTCTTACTAAAAAAGATCCTGCGGTATTGTACAAAGCTGAAATGTCAGCATCGGGAATTTATCGAGCTAAGAAAGAAAATATTTATAGTTATACCGTGTTAGGAGATAGGGGTGCATTAAATGTAATTAGTGATGGTAAGCAAGCTGCAAAAATGAATGTTAATAAAGATGGTGGCCAGCAATTGCTCGTGAGTGATAAATGGGATTATTGGACGATTAGTTGGGGTAATTATCAAGGTACTCGCAATAAAACCAAGAAATATTCAGGAACAGTGTTTTTACAGTTGAAGTAAAAAATTAAAATATAAGGTGTCTTTTTAGTTAACTTATATTTATTGGATTTAAATAATTAGAGGTTGGCTAGAAAAATCATGATAATTACTGACTTGGTTTATGGTCTTTGCCAGTACTATTATAAATCTTCAGCTCCTTTAAATGAGTAGAGAATGGGGTTTTATGATAATGAAGAAAGCACAGCTGCAATTGTAACTGTGCTTTCTTCATATTTAAGGAATTAGTAGGGGAGATATAGATATCTAATTACTCCAAGGTTTTAATACCCTGGATTCTGTTGATCTTTCATGTTTGGAGCATTGTCTATATCTTTTTGAGGGAAAGGCATCAAATAGTCTTTCTCTTTTCTGAATATTCTCTTTTCAATTGATCCTTTGGTTTGTCCACCATTTAATACGATTGATTTATTTAGTATCTCCTCGGCAATTTTCCATCTTCGAATATCTGAATAGTAAAGACCTTCACCAGCAAATTCAATTCTTCTTTCATGTCTGATTCGTTCACGCATCTGTTCTTTAGAGAGACCAGATGGAATAGCAGGCATATTGACCGTAGGCCTAGCTCGTACTTGATTGATCGCTGTGTATACATCATTGGTTGGACCCGAAATTTCATTGAGTGCTTCTGCATACATCAGTAGAACATCTGCGTACCTAATCACAATTCCATTAATTTGTGAAAGACCGGTTCCACCTATTGCATTGCTAAGGTTTGTATTATTATCGTATACAGTGTATTTTTTATAACTATAACCTGTATATACTCCAGGCCAACCATCAGCTGTTACAGGATAAGGAACGGAGTTGTAAAGTACTCCTTTTCTGAAAATCGTCTGATCAAGTCTTGGATCTCTATTATTGTTAGGATCTTTGGGATCAGCAATTGGATTGGTAGTTGTGTATTTACTCCCATCTTTCATTTCGTATTCATCTATCAGATCTTGTGTAGGTTCTATTGAACTCCATCCTGGCGAATTTGTTGGAGCATATATACCTAAATAAATGTCCCAGCTCGTTGGAAATCTTGGTTGCAAAAATTGGATGTCAAAGATTACTTCGCTGTTATTCTCATTTGCTTCTAAAAATAGGCTACGATAATTCGGAAATAAAGTGTAACCCATTTTCATAACTTGAGATGCTGATTGAGCCGATTTTCCCCACTTTTCTTGGTAAAGGTAAATACGAGTCAGAAGACCATATGCGGAACCTTTTGTGACACGACCTTTTTCACTAGCTTCATTTGGAAGCATCTCTGTTGCTGCCGTTAAATCTTTTTCAATCTGTGCATACACTTCTTCTTTTGTGCTTTTTTTTGCATTCATCTGCTCAAGATTAGGGTTGTCCAAAATCATAACAACTCCCCCCCAATAATTAACAAGAATGGAGTAATAATAAGCTCTTAAAAAATATGCTTCTCCTTTCATCGTAGCTTTTCGACCTTCGTCCATTTGAACTTTATCGATATTTGCTAGAAAGTTGTTTGTTGCCGAGATACCTCCGTAAGCACCATTATACATATTTCCCATCCCTCCTAGATCATTGGGTGTCTGTGCACTCAGAGAGATATTTTTCCATCCTTCCCATGGATAATTGCTATATGCGTTAGGAGTTAGTACATCTAGATAGGGCAATACTTCTGTCGTGACATCCCAAAGTGCAGAATAACAACCAATGTTTGCAGCTTTAGCATCTTCTTCTGTTTTCCAAAAGACTTCTGGTGAAATGGAATCCTGCGGGAGTTTGTTTAGGAAATCTTTTTGGCACGACGTTGTTAGAATAGCTAAAGCAGCTATACTCATTGAGATATATTTTTTAGTGTTCATGATAAGCTTTTTTTAGATTAAAATTTTAGATTTATACCTCCTGTAATCATCCTAACATTTGGATATTGTGCAGGAGACATATTTGCTAAGTCTCGTTCGGGATCAAGCCCTTCAAACTTGGTGAACGTGAAAACATTCTGTGCATCAATATACACTCTAATCCCGCCCATTTTGAGTTTAGAAAGTAGACTGCTAGGCAACGAATAACCTAATTGTATATTCTTAACTCTTAAAAACGAGGCGTCTTGAAGCCAAAAGCTGTTATCTGCATAATTTTGACTGTTGGATGCACTATATTGTACTAATCTTGGTAGTTTTGCATTGGGATTTTCTGGTGTCCATGTATTGCCAGCTTCCCATCTTTTTGATACTCCTGCACCATTTAGGAAAGGAAAATATAATTCACTACCAACATATGATTCAACATCTGCAACACCTTGTAAATTAATGCGCAGATCTACTCCTTTATAACTCACGTTAATATTAGCCCCATACGTCCAGGTTGGTATTGGTTTGCCGACAACTTGTCGGTCATGAGCATCGATGATACCATCAGGTTTTCCCTCAGGACCACTGAAATCTTCAAA
This sequence comes from Sphingobacterium kitahiroshimense, assembly GCF_025961315.1. Classification (NCBI taxonomy): domain Bacteria; kingdom Pseudomonadati; phylum Bacteroidota; class Sphingobacteriia; order Sphingobacteriales; family Sphingobacteriaceae; genus Sphingobacterium; species Sphingobacterium kitahiroshimense. The sequence goes on from NZ_JAOQNK010000001.1 coordinate 5,515,164, forward strand.
TTTAATATCACCAGGTTTAGTAGGGACAGCATTTTGCTTCGGGCTGGAATCTACTTCTTCCTGCGATTGGAATATACCTAAAGACTTCCACATATAGAATGCATTAATAGCTTCTCCTTGTAATAATGCGTTTCGTCCGATTTGTGGATCAGGTATGTAGTCTATCTTATTTTTTACATGGGTCAGATTAAAGCCAGCATTAATATCCACTTCTCCAATTTTATGAGTATAGTTAGAAGATAATTCCCATCCCTTGTTGCTTACAGTTGCTAAATTTCTGAAAGGGGCATTTCGTATTCCTATGAAATTTGGAAGTTGGATCTGACGTAAAATACCCTCGCGTTTATCCTCAAAGTAGTCAAATGTCACATTCAATTTTCTTTTTAATAAAGTGGCATCAAATCCAATATTTGTTTTTGTACCAACCTCCCATTTAATATTTTCATCAACGATGGACATCTGTGCAATTCCTGTTGCGATATTGTCACTTAAGGGATAAAATCTAGCAAAAGCAAGTGTTGGAATATACGCATACAAATCTCGTTGGTCATTGAACCCCATACGATCATTGCCAGATTTACCCCATGAGGCGCGAATCTTTAATTCGTCAATCAATGTCTGATTTTTCATGAAATCTTCTTGTGTAATTCTCCATCCGGCAGATATAGATGGAAAGAATCCCCATCTGTTTTCTGGAGAGAATCGTGAAGAACCATCGTATCGTGCAATACCTTCAAGTAAGTATTTCTCTTTATATGCATAATTAAAGCGCCCTATATAGGAGCGAAGTGCCCAACCATATGTCGTTCCATTTGTTAGTGGTGTAGTAAGCCCGGCATTTATTTCAGTTAATGTATTGTTGACGAATCCCATTATCGATCCCGATAAAGTCCGGTATTCTTCTTCCTCTTGACTGTATATTCCCGCTATCGTAAAATCATGATTTTCTGCAATGATTTTGTTGTAAGTCAAACTACTAAAAAGTGTTTTATATAGAGTCTTATCCCAGTTATTGCTCGCATTAGGGCCTGAGGCATTCATTGTTGAAGTGACAGTTAATGTTTTTGGGTTATAGACAAGAGTTTTGGGAACAAAAGTCTGATTATCATTTGTTGAATAATTTACCCCTCCTGTAATATTAAACTTTAATCCATCAAGTATTTTATAATTTAAAAATACATTGGTATTAAAGTTTCCATATGCACTGTGGTTCTTTCCTTCATTAACCATAGCGAGTGGATTTCGGAATTGAGCATTGACTGAATTAACCCATGTAGAAGCATATTCACCATTTGAGGTGTAGGTTCCATAGTAAGGAAGTGTACGATAGAGTTCCGTAAATAAATTACCTGAACCATTAAAGGATTCTTTTCTGTTTTGGTAACGAATACCAGATCGTAAACCTACATCTAATTTATCATTGACTTTAGTATCTACGTTGGCTCTGAGATTGTAGAGTTTTGCATTTCCATTTTGCACAATTCCATCCTGATTGGTATAACCCAGTGATAAGTTAAATTGGGTATTTCCTTCCCCGCCAGATATACCTAATTGATTGGTCTGAATGCTAGCATTACGCATGATCAGATCTAACCAATCTGTGTTGGGATAAATATTGGGGTCTTTACCATTTTGGTATTCGTTAATCGTTTCTTTACTAAAAAATGTTGGACTTCCTTGATTTATAAGTGCCTGATTATATAAGTTCATATAATCTACCGAATTTGTAATCATCTCAGGAAGTTTAGTTGCAGTCTGTTTTCCAAAAGATGTAGTGAAATCGATTTTAACTCTGCCTTTAGCACCTTTCTTCGTTTGTACAAGTATAACTCCATTAGCAGCTCGAGAACCATAAATAGCAGCAGAAGCATCCTTAAGAACTGAAATAGACTCAATATCATTTGCATTTACTGCTCCCAGTGATCCTACTATACCATCAATGATAACCAGTGCATCACTTGTTCCTATAGTACCGATTCCTCTTACTCGGATGCTAGCGCCATCACGACCCGGTTGTCCAGACTGTTGGTTTACCCATACACCTGGTACCTGTCCAGAAAGTGCTTGGGTTGCATTTGTAATGGGTCTGTTGGATATTGCATCAGATTTCATTACACTGACGGCACCAGTTAATGTAGCTTTCTTTTGTGTACCGAATCCAACTACTACAGTTTCCTCCAGCATATTAACCTCCGTGTCGAGTGTAATAGTAAGGTTAGCAGGGTTTGTACCGATAGGAACTTCTTTTGAAATATAACCGACATATGTGATAACCAATGTTTGATTGGTTGTAGCATTCAGGTTGAAATTACCTTCTGAATCGGTTTTAGTTCCAATTGACGTTCCTTTTACTTTTATGGTTACTCCAACTAAAGGTTTGCCTGATTCATCAGTAACTTTTCCTTTTATTTGTTGGTTTTGAGAGGTTTGCTGTGCATTTATTAGCGCATAATGTAATGAGCTTGCTTTTGCTATCGGGACAGTCCCAAACAAAAGCACAAATGCAGTCATGCTTCCCGTAATGTTAACGTTTAGCTTTCTTTTCATAGGTTTAATTTTAGTTTATTGTTTTGAGGATATTGTTTACAATCGTTTGTTTAAATAAGCAATGATATTATATGAAAATTACCTACGTAATATCATCCACATTTCTGTTTAGTGTCAAAATTTATTGATCGTGATAGTCGTGATTTATATTGAACTGTAAAACTAGTATGAGAAAAAAAGAATAACCAAAACTTTTCTGACATGTATTAAAACTATTTTAACTTAATTATGGGATATGGTAAAACTTGCCAATCGCATAAGGGTAATATAGTGTCATTATAGGGTAAATAACTTTATGTAAAGTAGGCTGTTTTACTAGGTCATATATTTTTATGAAGTTCCTTTGATAATAATTGGAGTTTTTGTCTAATTAATCTTTTCGATTTAAGATATTAAGTGATAATATTGGATCAAAGCTTGGTAAAATAGGCTTTGCAATATGAAATTGGTCATAGGTATCTTTACATAACAATTATTTACTTCATTTAAGATTATGAAAAAGCCGAGAAAATTTGGACTGTATACGACTGCTTTATTTTGCTTGTGGATGATTGCCCCATCTTATGGTCAAATTACTGAAAGGCCACGTCCTAAAGAATGGGATCTACTTGTTGAAGGTGCTCGCTTTAAAGATCGTTTTCTACCTATGCCTAAAGGAAAAGTTATAACTGGAAGTGATTGGGGAGCGGAGGGAGTGCGGAAACGATATATTGATAATGGAATTGAAGATGGTGAGCGATCGTACTGGGGCGGTAACATCTTAAAAGGCGACGATGGTAAGTTTCATCTTTATGTATGTGGATGGCCTGAAAGTTCAGAGAAAGGACATATGGAATGGCCGAATTCAATTGTATACCATACGGTTAGTGATAATTCAATTGGACCATACAAAATTGTTGATACTATAGGTAAAGGACATAATCCTGAAATTTTCAGAGCGAAAAATGGTAAGTATGTGATTTCTGTGATCAATGGTTACTACATATCTGATAGCTATAACGGCCCTTGGAAGTATGAGAAATTTGTATTTGATCAACGGGATCGTCCTATCATCGAAGGTTTGTCAAACCTAACCTTTGCAAAACGTGAGGATGGCTCTAATTTGATGGTGTGCCGAGGTGGTGGTATCTGGTTTAGTGAAACAGGTTTAAGTCCTTATAATCAGATAACAGATAAACGTATATATCCAGCTGTTGATGGAGAGTTCGAAGATCCAGTTGTTTGGCGCGATCATATTCAGTATTATCTTATTGTAAATGATTGGTTGGGACGAATTGCTTTTTATCAGCGTTCTAAAGATGGTGTAAATTGGATAACTGATCCAGGAGAAGCTTATACCACTGGTATATCTTTTCATCAGGATGGTGTAAAGGAAGATTGGTTTAAGTATGAGCGCATTAAAGTGTTGCAGGATAAGTACGGTCGAGCTTATCAGGCTAACTTCGCCGTTATTGATGTTTTAAAGTTGGAAGATAAACCGAATGACCAACATAGTTCAAAAAATATTTCGATTCCATTGAACCCTGGAATGCTGATGGAAATGTTGAATACAGAACTACCATCTTTAAATACAAAATTTGTCCGTGTCAAAGTGTTAAAAGAGCCTAATTTTGATCCTGCTAAGGAATTGGATTTACAAACATTGCGATTTGGAAAATCAGAGCTTGTTAATTATGGAAAAGGGAGCCGTGCAACTAAAATAGAAAACACAAAAGATGGGGTTATCATTACATTTGAGAATAGTGGGCATGGGTTAACTCAAGATGAATTTGCTCCAAAATTAATTGGTAAGTCCAGGTCGGGAAAGCTTCTTTTTGGTTATACCAGAGTGCCTTGGGTGGCATATAACGAAGCGATTTTATCAGCTAGAAAGCCGATCGTGGATAAAACAAAAGATCAGCAAGTTTTCGAAGTACAGGTGGATAATTTTGGGCTAGTGAAATCTAAGGAAAGTAAGTTAGAATTATATATTCTTGATGGTGAAAAGAAAACTTTGATCGCTAGTGGACCGATAGCTCCACTTGATCCTTATGCCATGAGCAAAATTACATTAACAGGAATTATGCCATTAACAAAGGTGGCGAATAATCCAATGAAACTTGTTATTCACGAAAAAGGTGTTCAAAAGTCAACATTTAATTTTGATTTGAAACTTGATTAATCTTATTTTTTGATGTAGGAAATCCAGCAAGTATACATTTGCTGGATTTTTTAATTTTTAGTGTATGTGGGTAAATTTTCAATAATTTATACTGAAAGAGATGTTGTATGTGATATTATGAGGTATTATAGTTTAAGAAAGAGTTAGTTTAGTTGCAGAAAAGACGATTTTTATTATTCATTTTTGAAACGTACATGATCTGTAATCCGAGAGGGATTTTTTTATCATGAGTAAATATCTAAAATCTAAATAAATGAAATCATTATAAGTCCTTTTCTTTGGATTTCTTTCCCCGCTTATATTATGGGCGCAAGATATTGTTGTTCCAAGATTAACGCCTTTTCCTGATCATATCCAATCTACAAAAATAGATTTGAATGGGAAATGGTTATTTGATGTTGATCCGAGCGAAAGTTTCTGGAAGTCTCCGCAAGCTGTAGATTGTAAGAATATACAGGTTCCGGGCGAATGGGTGATGCAAGGCTGTGAAGTAGAGAAAGGAGCTAAAGCGGGCTATTTTCGTCAATTTGAAATTCCTGTAAGTTGGAAAGGACAGCGCGTCAAGCTTAGAAGTAATGGGATCTTTAGTGAAAGTACAGTTTATATTAATGGTAAGAAAGTAGGAAGTCATATAGGGGGATTTACTCCTTTTGAGATCGATGTGACAGATTTTGTTCACTATGGTGCTACTAACCAGATTACCATAGCTGTACGTAGCGAAAGTTTAGCTGATTCCTTAGCGAGCGCATCACGTTATGCTGTACATGCCCTTGGTGGTATAACTCGAGATATATTTTTGTTTGCGATCCCAGAGACAAATATTTCTTCTTTTCATGTGGTTACTGATTTTGATGCGACCTATACAGATGCGGTATTGTCTGCGGATGTACAGTTGTCCAATGAATCTATTAAAGCCAAAGGTACTCTTAAACTAGCATTTAGTTTGTTGGACACAGAGGGAAGATCCGTTGATTTAGGAAAGTCGGAATATCTAGTTGATGAGTTGAAAAATGGTATAAATTTAAATCGTAGTATAAAGTTTCAGATTCGTAAACCTCATCATTGGACATCTGAGTCTCCCTATTTGTACACGTTAATTTGTGAATTAAGTGATGGATCGGGTGTTTTACATCGTACAAAGCGAAGAGTTGGTTTTAGAGAGCTTGAAGTAAGAGGAAACCAGTTTTTTGTTAATGGAAAACCGATCAAGTTAAGAGGGGTCAATAGACATGAAGTGATGCCACTGCGAGGAAGATCTTTGGAAGGTGATATTTGGGCTAAAGATGTTAAGTTGTTTAGAGAAGCCAATGTAAATTATATTCGTACATCGCATTATCCTCCTGATGAGAGATTGCTTGAGGCTTGTGACGAGCTTGGTATGTTTGTAGAGGTTGAGGCTCCATTTTGTTGGGCACATGAGACTGCTATTAAAAAAGAGGATATGTACCCTCTTCTGGTGAATCAACATATTGAGATGGTTAACCGGGACAGGAGTCATCCTTCTATTATTATGTGGTCTTTAGGAAATGAGTCTAATCTTTATAAAGAGTATTTTAAGGAAGCTGGTGAAGTTATTAAAAAGATGGATCCATCCCGTCCCCGCATATTCAGTCAATGGGGCCCGGATGCTGATAATGGCGAGCTTGAGGTGACGAACCATCATTATCCTGGTCCAACTGGTCCAGATATATATCGCAATAGTAAACGTCCGGTTACTTTTGACGAATATATCCATGTAAATTCTTACAATCGTTTTGAACTATCGGCAGATCCCGGTGTAAGAAATATGTGGGGACCGTTATTGGATAAAATGTGGACAGCTATGTACAACAGTCAAGGTGTGCTTGGTGGCGCAATCTGGGCTGGAATAGATGATACCTTTTTCTTACCTAACAATAAGGTTGTCGGATATGGAACATGGGGTCCGTTGGATGGCTGGCGTCGGGCGAAACCCGAGTACTGGAATATGAAAAAGTCATATAGTCCAGTAAGACTTGAACAGCGTGGAAATTTATCAAATGACGGTGTCGTATCTTTTGATGTCGACAATCGTCATAATTTTACGGATCTGTCTGCTTGTCGATTTGAATGGCGCTCTGGTCAGGATAGTGGAGCTGTGCAAGTGAATTTACCTGCCAGAAGTAAAGGCCATTTTGATATCGATCTGAAGAATGAAAAACACTTGGATCAGGAAATTTATTTGAAAATAATTTCTCCTTTAGGTTTTGTAATAGATGAATATTTATATTCTCTGAAACCGGGGATAGCGGCCGCGGAGGTTGAAAAGAAAGGTTCTGTCAGTTTTGAAGAAAAAAATGAGGCTATCCTTGTTAAGGACAAGAACAAGGTGTTTAAAATCAATAAGTCTGATGGGCTTTTAAAAGTTTATGATGTCCATGGTAACAATTTGATCAATCAGGGTGCTACATTAATGTTATTACCGCTCAACTCGGAAGGCAGGGGTATTCAAATGGTTGGTAAAGATCAAAATTTTGAACCATTTAACCCTGTTTGTGAGAACTGGGTATGTCAATCGGTGGTCTATAACACACAGAAAGATAGTTTAACTATACTTGTTAAGGGTACATACAAAGAAGCTGAAGGAGCATATATTTATGTGTTTAAAGCAAATGGCGTATTAACGGTTAGCTATGATTTTGAATTGAGAACTGCAGTATCACCAAGGCAGGTTGGATTGGTATTTGAAATACCTAAAGAATTTAATAATTTAGAATGGAAACGTCGTGGATATTGGAATATGTATCCGGAGGATCATCTCGGGTCATTGACTGGTCATGCTGTCGCTTTTAATCCTGATCTACCTGTTTCTGCTTCGGCGGGACCATCTGCCTTACCCCACTTAGGTTGGTCTTTTGATCAGACAGATGCAGGTTCGAACCTCTTTAGGGCAACGAAAGAAAATATTTACTCAGCTGATTTGTCGAATTTAGATGGGAATAAGGTTAAGGTCTTAGGTAATGGAAAACAACATTTCAGAGCTTGGATAAGCACGGATAAAAATAGTATTAATATGTTGGTCGCAGATTACAATAATGCTGAACGTGAAGGTTTTCTATCCTCTCATGCAGATGTTGACTATCGTCCCTTAAAAAGGGGGGACCGTGTAACTGGTAAAGTAATGTTACGGTTTGAAAAATAAAAAGAAATAAAATTATAAATAAGAATATAAAGTCCAGACAGATTAACTTCGACTGGACTTTATATTTATTAATGATTTTTCGAGTATCAATTTATCGATATTTACTAGCAATGAAGCATTATTTTTTATTTCAGCAACTCATTTTTGTACTCGCTTGGAGTAATTCCTTTTGTAGTTTTAAAAATCTTGTTAAAATTTGATAAACTGTTAAAACCACAATCATAAGCGATATTTCCAATCTGGTTTTTATCTTCATTAATGAGTTTACATGCTTGACTAATACGGACTTCATTGACAAACTGAATAAATGTTTTTTGCGTGCGGGTTTTAAAATATCTACAAAAAGCATGTTTGGTCATATTCGCTATTTTGGAAACTTCCTTTAAATTTATTTCTTTAGAAAAATTGTCGAATACATGTCGGAAAATTTTATCAATCTTTTCATTGTCTTTAGCAATGTAAGTATTTGTATATCCTGGGCTTGAAAGAAAACTATATTCCTGAGAATTTAACATTTTTTGGAAAAGCTCAAGTAAGAGAATCGTTTTTGGGATACCCTCACTGCTTATCATTTTTTGTAAAATACTTTTCAGGTCATTTTTTAATTTACCATGAAATATTAGCCCTCTCTGAGATAGGGCAAAGAACTGCTCGAGTTTGGATGTGTTAAAAAAAAGGGAAAGTGTACTAATTAACTTATCCGGCTCAAAGTATAATGCCATCGAAGATGCCGCATGGTTAATATTTAAATCTTGACTGTCATTGTGCCAAACATGTGGTAAATCTGATCCGATGAAAGTCAGTTCATCACTGGTAAAAGTATCTAAACTATCTCCAATCATGCGACGACCTTCGCTTTTGACAATGTATGTGAATTGACATTCTTTATGAAAATGAAATTCCGTTGAAAAAAAAGGTCGGTTTATTTCACGTGTTACAAATATATTGGTTTCAAATCCTTCTAAAACTTTTGCAAATACGGGCTTCATGTATATTGATGGTTTTTTAGGTTCTATAAATGTACATAGCTAATATAAGATTAGTTTTAAGTAGTCACAAGTATTTCCTGTCTCGTATATTGTAATTCACAGGGTTGTTACATTCTAGTTGTTTAGAAGATATAGTTAGATATTTATTTACTGAAAAATTGGGCTACGAATTTTTCAATTTAATCTTGGTCAATTACGAGTTTATCCAATATTTTAAGATTAAAAGTTCTTATAAGTCATTGTTATTTTTTAATTACTCTTTTTTTTGTTAATTAATGCTAAACTTTTAGTTGTTTTCATTTTTCTTTTGTTTTCTTCTTTTATGTTGCTTTAAACGTTTTAATTTGTTTGTTTTGTCATTTTTATATGAATTGTCTTTGATATTTGAATTATAATATCTATTATTGATGTTAAGATATATTAAATAATTGTTGGTAATAATTTTACAAAATGTTCTTTCTGAGACAAGTTTCAAATTGATCATTTACATCTTACCCTGTTATTTATACCGAGCGTGATTTACTATATAAAACCTGATAAAAACCATTTTTTGCTAATTACTTAAAGATTGTAGAATATGAAATGTTCTTCACAAGTCTACTTAATATGAATAAAAAAATTTTTAATTTAATATTGAGTTTAAGTAATGCTAAACTTAAGGCCTTATATTTGGGGAGTTAATGTTGTTTTTAATTTATTGTTTTACTATTTGTAAACAGATAAATCATAATATAATAGCTGAAAATTGACATTTTTAATAAACACTATTTAAATCATCTAAAATAAAAATGCCTATGGATAACTAGTTACAACATCCTTAAAAAGAAAGGAGATGCGCTAACATCTCCTTCAAGTGTAAGGAAACCAAAAAGTCTAGAAAAAATTTTAATTAACCTTAATTGTTCAAATATGAATAAGTTTTCCCTCGTTTCAAAATGGAAAGGTAAATTTTATTGCCCATTGTATCGAGTTTCAACTACCCAAAAAGCATTATCCCTTGGTTTAGTGCTATCCCTAATGCATGTGAAGCAGAATGAAATATTTGCTTCACCACTTCACAATATTGTACAGTCAGAAATCCTTGTCAGGGGTAAAGTAATCAATCAAGGGCGAGGTTTACAAGATGTATCTGTCTTTGTTAAAGGAAAGAAGTCAATAGGTACTAAAACGAATAGTGCTGGAGAGTTTGTTTTGGAAGTTCCAAAAGGATCAACGCTGGTATTTACTTCGGTAGGTTATAAGCAACAAGAAATCTTAGCTACTTCTTTATTAAGTGTTGAATTACAAGAGGATGCTTCAGTTCTTGATGAAGCTGTTGTGGTAGGTTTTGGAACACAAAAAAAGATTAATTTAACTGGTGCTGTAGATCAGATTTCTGCCAAGCAATTGGAAAATCGCCCTGTCACCAATATTGGAGCTGCGTTGCAAGGATTAATCCCTAATTTAAATATTACAAATCCTAGTGGAAACCCTACTGCAGCTGCGACCTTTAATATTAGGGGCACAACATCTATAAATGGAGGTGGTCCATTAATTTTAGTAGATAATGTTCCACATTCGGAAGATGAATTGGCCCGATTGAATCCTAATGATTTCGAAACTTATACCGTCTTAAAAGATGCAGCCGCAGCTGCTATTTATGGTGCAAGAGCCGCATTCGGTGTTGTGTTAATCACTACTAAAACTGCTAAAAGTGATGATGTTCAAGTAAATTTAGGCATCAACACTTCGGTCCGTACTGTAGGTAAAATGCCAGATATTGTAACAGACCCTCTTACTGTTATGGAATATAAGCGTATGGCCGCAGCTCCACTTTATGATTTGTTTCCTGATGCAATTCGAGACTATGCAAAGAAAATGCAGGAAGATCCGTCATTGCCCAATGTTATTCTGGATCCTACCAATAAATTGAATTATATGTATTATGGTTCGACGGATTGGATGGATGAAGCATACAAAAAAACTGCCCCTACTACGACTGTTAATATGAGTGTTGGCAAAAGAGCAGAAAAGCTACAATACTTATTTTCAGGCGAATATTATAAACAGGATGGGATGTTAAAATATGGTGAAGATGTTCTAAAAAGATATAACGTACGCGGTAAAGCTGATTTTCAAGTAAATGATTGGCTTTCTTTTGGTAATAATACTTTATTGACTATTCGAGATTTTAATTCTCCAGTTTTTATGGATGGTGACTTCTTTTGGAATGTCAATCGTACAAGCTCCTTGGATGTGCCTAAAAATCCTGATGGAAGTTGGACGTCGGCAGGAGCAGGTTTGCTGGGACGTATGCAAGAAGGAGGACGAACGACACGTAATATAAATGAGTTTCAAACAACCTTTAATGCGAAAGCTGCAATAATAAAAAATATTTGGGATATCAATGCTGATGTTACATTGCGGCGTACAAGTGGAAATACTGATTCATATGATGTGCCAATTCCTTATAAAATTGGACCTGAGACAGAGATTAAGTATGCCGGTTCGACGACCTCATATGCAAGTAAAAGCAATGATAATAACAGATATGATGTTATCAATATTTATTCAAATTTTAATAAAACATTTGGAGATCATAATTTAAGTGCTCTACTTGGTTACAATCAAGAATATAGAAAAAATGAATGGGCATCGTTGCGTAGAAATGATCTATTATCAAAAGATTTACCAACTGTCGAACTGGCTACAGGCACCATGACGACGCGTCATACTATAGATGATTGGGCTGTTCAGGGGATTTTTTATAGGCTAGGTTATAATTACAAAGGAAGATACCTTGCTGAGTTCAATGGACGTTATGATGGATCGTCAAGATTTCCAAAAGGTGATCGTTGGGGCTTTTTTCCTTCTGCATCAGCGGGATGGGTAATTTCGGAAGAGCAGTTTTTTGAACCGATTAAACCTGTACTTAATATGTTTAAGCTTAGGGGATCATATGGTCAATTGGGGAACCAAAGTGTTGCAAATTATTCGTTTGTACCCACAATGTCGGCGTCCAAAATCGGACAGATATTAGGAAACGAGAGACCTATGTCAATTGGAGCTCCAGGTGAAGTTTCAAATAGTTTAACTTGGGAAAAGGTTTCTACGACGAATTTCGGTGTAGATCTAGCTGCGATCAATAATCGATTGAATTTAAATTTTGATACATATGTGAGAAAAACTGAAGGTATGCTTTCTGCAGGAAGGACCCTACCTGGCGTTTTTGGAACAGCATCACCAAAGATAAATGCTGCAGATCTTAAAACCAAAGGTTGGGAGTTACGTTTGGGTTGGAATGATCAATTTGAGTTATCTAATTCACCATTTAAATATAATGTCACTTTTGTTATCGCAAATAGTAAAGCTGAGATAACAAAGTTTAGTAATCCTGCCGGGAATTTGGGCGACTACTATACAGGAATGAAGCTTGGTGAAATTTGGGGTTTGGAATATGATGGTGTTTTTGAAAACCAAGCACAATTGGACGCTTTAAATCAAGTTGATATCGGAAATGGTAATCAAGGTAATAACTCTTATATCGGAGATATTAAGTTTAAAGATTTAAATGGTGACAAAAGAATAAATTTCGGTAAAAATACCTTAGAAGATCATGGCGACCGTGTAATTGTCGGGAACTCGAGTACTCAGTATCCGTATAGTTTAGATTTGGGGGGTGATTGGAAGGGATTTAATTTACGCGTTTTCCTTCAGGGAGTGGGTAAAAAGGATTGGTATCCGGGTGGTGCTCATGTTTACTTTTGGGGTATTTATGCCCAGCCATGGACTAATGTAACTGTACAAAATCTGGATCACTGGACTCCGGAAAATCCAGATGGTTATTTCCCTGCGGTTCGAGCTTATGCCGCAGAAGTTTCTAATCGTTCATTAGCTGTTCCAAATAAAAAGTATATGCAAGATGCGAGTTATTTGCGAGTTAAGAATATAACTTTTGGTTACTCACTTCCTAAGCAATGGGTTGAGAAAGCTGGACTTGGAAGAGTGTATTTTTATTTTAGTGGAGAGAATCTATTTGAAAAATCTAATCTTAAAGTTTCGTTAGATCCAGAAGGATTAGGAGGACAGATTTATCCATTTCAACGTACCTATTCTTTTGGTATGAATTTAAACTTTTAATGATTATGAAAAACATAGTAATTATTTCTCTGGCATTTGTAGCCGTATTGGCACTCACTTCTTGTCAAAAAGATTTTTTGGATAGATTTCCTCAAACGAGTGTGACTGAGAATAGCACATTTAAGACTCCTGCTGATTTAGAAACATATACGAATGGATTTTACGGCATGATTGGTCCTACTTATAGCGATGGATTTACGGATAATATTGCGGGTATGAGTGGATCGTCAACAACAGATGCAATGGTTAGAGGTAATCTAACAATTGCTAATGCTGGTGGATGGGGAGGATGGGATAACGTGCGTAGAATCAATTTTATGCTACAAAGAGTTGCAAACACGACGGGAGATCAAGCTTCGATTAATCATTATGTAGGTATTGCTCGTTTTTTTAGAGCAAACCTATATTATAATATGGTGATGACTTATGGTGATGTGCCTTGGTACAACCAGGTGATCAAAGATACGGATGAAGACTTGCTGATGAAAAAGCAAGATAGCCGGACTTTAGTTGTCGATTCTATTATGGCCGATTTAGAATATGCGGTGGCGCATATTAAACCTGGAGGAACAAATACCAGAGTGACGAAATGGGTCGCATTGACCTTGCTGTCTCGTATTGCTCTTTATGAAGGGACGTATCGTAAGTATCACACATATCTTAATTTAGAAGAGACTGCCCATAAATTTTTGGAAAGATCGGCAAGTGCTTCTAAGCAGATAATGGATCAGGGAGGATTTAGTATCACTAATACAGGTAAGCTTCAAGAAGATTACAGGAACTTATTTGCTAGCAAAGATTTGTCAGCCAATAAAGAAATTATTTATTTATGGAAGAATGGCGAAGCGGATGGGGTAGCTAATAATACGCATACTGTATTTGATTACCAATGGGCATTGAGTAAAGACTTGATGGAGGAATTTCTGATGAAGGATGGTTCCCGTTTTACTTCATTACCTGATTATGATAAAAAACAGGTGACTGAAATATTTAAAAATCGCGATCCTCGTTTAGCAGAGAATATTATGGAACCTGGTTTTAAAACGAATCCTGATGTTAATATTCCTTATGTATTGAAACCAAGTTATGGTGGATATCTTCAGATTAAATTTTATCCTAGAGATCCAAATCAGCGTAAGGGATGGAACTTAAACTACACGGATCTTCCAATGATGCGTTATGCTGAGGTACTTTTAAACTATGCAGAAGCGCAAGCAGAACTTGGCAAAATAACGCAAGGTGAACTGGATTTAACTATTGGATTATTAAGAAGACGGGTAGGAATGCCTACTTTAAAACTTGCAGATGCACAGAGTAATATTGATCCTATTATGGCTTCAAAATATAGTAATGTAAAACATGCTAATAAAGGGATTGTTTTAGAAATTCGTAGAGAACGAAGAATAGAATTAGCCTCTGAGGGTTTTAGGTTTAATGATCTAAATAGATGGTATGTTGGGGAGTTATTTGCAGTCAACCCTAAAGGTATTTATGTGCCTGGCTTTGGAGCACTTGATGTAACAGGAGATGGCGAACCCGATCTTGTTATCTTAGAGAAAGAATCTGATAAAGCTTCATTACCTGAAAAATACAAAGCGTTACCTGGATATTATGTAAGTGAAAATAATATTTATTTGAGTAACGGTAGTTCAGGACATATTGTCTTTTTTAAAGATAAGAATCAACCGCGTCAGTGGATTGATGGCCCTAAATATTATTACCGTCCGATTCCAATTGGACAGACTGTCTTGAATCCAAATTTGATACAGCCGTTAGGTTGGAGATAATAGCTGTTAATTTTTTTTGAATATGGTTAGCCCTTGATTTTCGAGGGCTAACTTTTGTTATAGTATAATGAAGCAAATAATTCTTTTGAGATTTTTTGCTACCAATAGCTCGCTTTAAAACTTATGCCTGTGGTGTATATTTATATGTTAATGGAGGTAATGAATTGGATCGCAATGGAATATTATTAGCATCGATGGCTTCCGGAGCAGTTATCTTTTTAAGTAAAGAATATCTAAGTTAATTATAATTATGTGGCTGATTTTTCTGGTAATGTTAATTGTTTCCAGATAAGATAATGATATTGATTTCATAATAAAGGCCTCTTTAGAGGCCTTTATTATGAAATCAATACTTCAATTTTCGCGAGTCAATTTCGGAAGTAATCGGATATACATCTTTGTAAACATCAATTCCTGCATCGCTTAATGGTACTCCAGCCATTTTGGTTTTCGTACCTTGAATACGAATATTCTTTTTATTGTCTAGGTCAATTACTGCCCAAATTGGATCTTCATATACGAGTGTGTAGCGAAGGATGCCGTGTTTTTTGTAAAAATCATCTGAGAACGCCGTACTTTTAAAGTCTTCTCCCGCCCAATAGTATGATGAACTGTTAATCTGAACGTAATGGATCCCATTGATCTCATTGTGATAATTCATATGATGGTGACCTGTTAACACGAGTACTACTTTGTTAAAGCCTGCCTCTTGGTTGATCTGTTCGAATAGATAACGGACCTCCATGCCATTATCTAACCCGCCTAATGTATTTTCAAGCCCTTGATGACAGAAAATAACGGTACGTAAGGATGTGTTTTGAAGGTCTTTTTTTAGCCAGTTAAGTTGCTTTTTTGTAATAGAACGGGGATAGCCATCTATTTTCTTCGTTTCACTTTTTTCATTGCCATCTAATACGACAAAATGAAAACCATTCTTGTCAAATGAATAATAAGGATTTGTCGCACCCCAAAATGCCAGCGCCTGTTCTTTGGAGAAACCACCATCAGTATCGTGATTACCTAAAACGTAATGCTTTTCACCACTGAATTTTTTCCAAATATCTAATAAGGGTTTATTCTGAGGTTTCGGAACACAAAAATCACCTAATTGAATGATGAAATCGGGCTGTTGTTTGACCATAGCATCAATAAATAATTGTGCTCTTCGGTCACTATCATGCATGAGATCATAATGAAGATCTGATATGACTCCAAATTTTACTCCACGATTTTTAATGCTATTTGTTTCAATACTTTCAACTATTGGAGCTGCTATAGATTTATTTACAAGGAGTCCTGATAGACTTAGCCCCCCAATTTTTAAGAATGATTTTCTGTTTATCATAATTTATAATCCGGTTTATTTTTTTCATTTAATAGTGCTTTTACATCTGAACTTCATTTGCTGTTGCTGGCTTTACAAATGATATAATGATAGCACAAATTGCACAAATTACAGCAACTACAAGGAAGATGTTTGATGTATTGCCAGTGTAATCAATAATTTTTCCAAATATGGGTTCTCCGATTGCAGCAAACACATAAGCGAACATATTCATAACACCTATACCGGTACCTACTAATTTGGTTCCTAAGATATCTGGGCTTAAGGTCCAAAAGTTAGCTTGGGGTCCGTACACAAAAAAACCAGCAGTAAACATCAAGACAGCAGCGAATGCATGATGTGGGGTTGGTATAATATAAATCAACAAAGCAATTGCGCAGCTACAGAGCATTCCGGCTCTAATCGATTTACTTCTGTTTTTGTTGAATAGTACATCTGAAATATAACCAAATGAAACCGCTCCCACAGCCATACCGATAGGAATGAATAAAGTTAGCCATAAATTACCATTTGATTCCTTGTAATTATTCCCTAAGAAATGGATCGGCACCCAGAAAATAAGTCCATATCTTGCCATACTTTGAAATCCGATTGCAAAGGATGCAATCAGAAATTTTTTGTTTCCGAATACGAGCTTATAAGACTCTTTCCAACCTAATTTTGAGGTTGAATCGTTTTGTGCACTATCTGATTGTAGTGTAAATCCTTTTAAAGCAGGATGACTTCTTGCAATAATTAAAAATAGGAGTAAGGCAAAAAGAAGAAAGAGTATGGGATACCTAAAGAGTGTACGCCAGCTTTGTTCTTGTTGTACTAAAAGTAGGGCCATGAAAAATGTGAGTACAGATGAGCTCCCTGCTGCCATGGTATAAAAACCAAAAGCTTTACCTCGTTCATTGCTATCCCACCAATTGGAGATTAATTTACTTCCCGATCCCCAGGCCATAGATTGAAAATAACCATTCAGCGTCCAAAGAATAAGGATTACAGCGTAAGTATTGGCATAACTAATAGACAGGTTGCAGACAATAGATAAAAAACCGCCTGTTAAGATCATGATTTTAGGACTTAAACGATCTGCAAGATTACCGTTAATCAATTGTCCTATGGCATACCCCATCAGCATGGAAAAGCTAATCCATCCGATTTGCTGGTAACTTATACCTAATTCAGCTGACATTCCTTTTGCCGCCCAGCCAAAATTATGTCTACCTGTATAGAAAAATAAATAACAGAACATGGTGATAAATAGCATCTTCCACTGCTCTTTTCTGAAGTTTTTTTGAATCTGCATCTTCTGTTATTTGATGTCCATATTGATGCCGACACGTATTGGTTTGTTTATTACAGCGTAGTCGAAAGCTTCATTCACTTCATCTAAAGAAAATTCTTTTTCAACAAGATCAAGAAATGGGTATTTCTCGAAATTCTGTACAATAAAATCTACTGCTGTAGAAAAATCTTCATAATTATAATTATGTAAACCTTTAATTGTTAATATGCGTCGGATCATTTGCTCTGCATCGATCTCAAGTTTACGCTGTTTAAACACTGCTCCAATAAATACGGCAACTCCATTTATACCCAATTGTGCTATTCCTGCTTCCATAGCATCTGGTGAGCCACTCATGTCAATAAAGCGATCAATCCCATTTCCTACTTTAACAATTGCTAATTCATCAAGCGTAGTTTCCTTAGAATTTAGAGTTTCGGTAGCGCCGAATTTTTTAGCAAGCGCTAAGCGTTTGTCATCAATATCTGTTACTATAATTTCGGATGCGCCTGCTTCTTTACACATCGCTACACATACGAGACCCAATAAACCCATTCCGGAAATAAGTGTTTTTTTACCTTTGATGGTTCCAGCTAACCGAATAGCTCCAGCTGATGTAGCAATGGCACAATTGATCGTTGCTGCAATAGGTGCAGGTAATTCTTTTGGAAGAATACGAATGGAAGTATGTGGTCTTAATATAATGTGTGATGCTAATCCTCCATGAAAACTGTCACGATCAGTAATCTGTCTGTGTCCATATTTGTATAGATTCTCATTTTTTTGAGGCGTTACTGCATTATAACTAGCTGTTTCGGGATCACTAGCAAATACGGTCCAGGTGATAACATCTCCTTCTTTGAGTTCCTGTCCGGAAGCATCTGTTAAAACTGAATTTGAATTTGTCTCCATTATTGTCCCCACTATTTCATGCCCAAGTATAGTTGGGCAAGGTTCTTGACGTAGACCGCAATAAGTATGAAGATCACTGCCACAAAGTGTAGCGTAATTTATTTTGACGAGTATTTCTCCTTCTTCCAGATTTGGTATCGTAGTCGATACTGATTGAAGAGGAGATTTAGGTTTTTCAAAAACCAAGAATTTTCCTTGCTTAGCCATAATTGTATTGTAAATATAACATAAAATGTTTTACAATGCTAAACATTGTTTATAAATACTATATCTTTTAAATGTTAAATTTATATTAATTTATGGAAATTAAGGTACATGATTTGGTTTCTTATAAAATTTGTTTGGTCACATAGGTTATTATCAGTTACGTTCTTTTCAAATTATTAGCCACGGCTTGATAATCCATGTCACCGTTATTTATTATCGTTTTTTTTGATATTATAGGGCTGATTTCGTTGTGATCGATATCATCGTGCTAGTCGAATACCCGTAAATTGCCATTGGTGCTGTGTATGAAAGAAATTTCGATATGTCTTTCTACTATGTCCTTTTGACGTAGCTTCCGAAGCACCTCGTAAAACCATTTGATTGACCATGAACTTTCCATTATATTCGCCTACCGCACCTGCTTCTTTTTTAAAACCTGGATAAGGCAGATAGGCGCTTCCGGTCCATTCCCATCGGTCGCCCCAATGCATGTTATCAGCCGCGATTTCCCATTCTGCCTCTGTTGGTAAACGCATTCCTTTCCAATTTGCATAAGCAGTCGCTTCAAAATAGTTGATATGATTGAGTGCTTCATTGAGATCCAATATTTTTAGACCTGATAATGTATAGTGCATCCATTGATTGTCAATTTTATGCCAATATAGTGGTGCATGAGTATCATTTTCTTTTACCCAGTCCCAACCTTCAGCATGCCAATGGCGAAAGTCTTGATACCCTCCGTTTTCTATAAATTCTAAGTATTCCCCGTTGCTGACAACTTGTGTAGCAATTTCGAATTCTTGTAAATAGACTTGATGTCTCCCAAGTTCATTATCGAAACAGAATCCCTTTCCTTCGAATCCGATTTCGTATATTCCGGCTGGAAAGGTAATCATTTCGTTATTTACGAATTCGGATTTTGAAGGTTCTGGATCGCTTTTGTAGGATGGGAAAAGTGGATTGTGTCCCAAAATATATTTAATATCTGAAATCAGTAATTCCTGATGTTGCTGTTCATGGTTAAGTCCCAGTTCGAGCAAAGTTAATACGTCTTGTAAGTGATGTCGTTTCTGCTTAAAAAATAACTGCATTTGATCATCTACGTAAGCTCTATACTTGTAAATATCAGATACGGATGGACGGCTTAAATTTCCACGATCGGTTCGGATGACCCGCGCGCCTACAGTTTCATAATAACTGTTAAAGACATAATTATACTGTGAGTCGAAAACTTGATATTCAGGAAAGTAAGGGATCAATAAAAATGTTTCAAAAAACCAAGTTGTATGCCCTAAGTGCCACTTTGGAGGACTGACATCTACTATTGGCTGCACAACATAATCTTCAATGGCTAAAGGTGCGCATATATGTACAGAGTGATTTCGAATAGTCCAATATTGTTCTTCTAAATCTGTAATGTGATCGGTTATTGTATGTTTTGTATTCATCATCGTTTTTTTACTTGATTTCCCATATTGCATCCATAAACCATTTTTTCGAATCGTATAGTTCGCTGACAAAGTTAAAACCTGAGCTATTGGCGAGATCTCGGATGTCAGAAGGTGAGAATTTTTGTGATATCTCCATGTAAATGGGTTCATTTTTTTTAAATGAGATCTGCTCCTCGCCGAGTGTCACTTGCTGTTCTGTTAGGCTAATGAGATAACTTTTACATGCGCCATTTAAGGGATCGTAGGTTTGATAATGTTCAAATTGATTTATGTTGAAATTAGCCCCGAGTTCATGATTAATGCGAAGGAGAAGATTAAGATTGAATTTTGCAGTTATACCTGTTGGATCATCATAAGCACGAAGTATCGTTTTAGGATGCTTTTTTAAATCAAAACCTATTAAAACATTGTCTCCAGGATTTAGTTTACTCTTCAATTTGGAGCAGAACTGTTCAGCATCCGCAATTTCCATATTACCAATATTGCTCCCTAAAAATAATATTACTTTGCGATTTGACGATATTGTCATTGCTTTTTCGATCATCTCAAAATATTCACCTTTGAGGCAGATGATATTTAAAGCTGGAATTGCATCGTTAAGATTTGTTTTTAGAACTGAAAGGATATTACCAGATATGTCGATCGGCATGTAAGTAAAGTTTGCTTCTCTACGAACAAGGTGTTGCAATAGAAATGTGGATTTCATAGCATCGCCTGCTCCCAATTCTATCAGATCAAATGGTTTGTCATCTGCACATATTAAATTAGCAATTTCAGCTGTCTGATTTTTGAAGATGTCAAGTTCACATTTTGTAAGATAATAATCTTCCAGTGCCATGATTTTTTGGAAGAGATGATCTCCTTTACTGTCATAAAAATATTTAGAGGATAATCTCTTCGGATTATTTTTTAAATCATCTAATACCTCTATTTGGAATTTATGCTTAGTTATTGTTGCTTTTTGGTTTTCGCTGTGGAGACTGCTATTCATCTTTCTTATTTTACTGTTCTTGAAAGATAACAGTTGAATACGACTACTTGTTTGCTTAATGAGAAATGCTTAGGGTAAGATGTCGGATTGTAGTGCGGAAAGAGTATTAGCGATAGGTGAGGACTGTATCGTGATCTTAAATTATTTTTTCTACCCAAATATAGGATATCCCTCTCCGAATGCTCTTGATAGTACAGCTGATAAACCAGCAAATCCAATTAATAAAACGAAAAAAGACTCTATGATGTTTAGTATTGAAAAGTTTTTCCAGGATTGATCGTTTGATTTAGCAGGATATTCCCATAGTCTTAAGATATTCTGTCTTTTTTTATAGGTGAAAATTGGAATGATCAGGACCATTATTCCTACTAAGCTATTGAGAGTAAGGTACCGCATATCATGATATGCGCTTCCAATAATAACGAGAGACATTAGCGTCCATGCTATTATATTCAAGAGAGAGAATATTTTGTAAACAGTTTTCATTGATGAATTATATAATGCAATATCTTATACCGTTTAAAGCAATTGTCTTTACTTTTGTTTAGGGCTTGCTCCTGTATATTTCTTGTAAATTTTATTGAAGTGACTTGCATCGGAGAATCCAAGTTTTAGCGCAATTTCATTAATGTTGTACCGACCATTTTTCAATAGTTGACTAGCTGTTTTTATTTTGGTCTGGATGATATGTTGCTGAATGGATTGGCCACTATGCTTTTTGACATAGATACTGATGTAGTTTGGAGACATATTAAATTGGGATGCTATATTGTCAATTTTCATCTTTTCAGGATTCAAGGCATGCATCCGGGTAAAACTCAGTATTTGGCTTAATTTATCTATTTCAGTATTAGAGGGGCATTCTAGTCCAAATTGGACTGTAGACTGCGCTCTGGCCAACAGCATCATGACACCACCAAACAGTTCCAGAAGCAACTCTCTACTATAGGCACAATTGTTTGAAAACTCACGCAATAGAATTTGAAACAGATAGTGGAGATGAATTTTGTCAACCTCATCTTTTACTATGTTTCCATTTATTGTTGAGGCTGTCTGAAGTAAAGTTTGGGTCGTTTCTAACCATTTGGCTGTTTTGCTTCCTGCCAACTTTTCTGTAAATAATTGCTCATTAAATTTTAGAAAGATGAATTTTGTAAATTCTTTTATTTCAAAATAATGTCCATCTTCAGGCCTTAAGATAAAAACATCTCCGGCCTCATATGGCATACGGGCATCATTTAGGATATGATCACCGGTTCCCTTTTCAACGAAAATAATTTCATAAAAATTGTGCTTATGTTCTGGGAAATCCCATTTATCCAGCTCCAGAGCAAATACATTTAATGAGTAATAGCTATTAAACCTTTGCATACATAGTAATTGATTTGTACAAACATACGATGAAAAATTACAGATTTAAGCGCTTGCTTCATAATATTTTTGTAAAAACAAATAATTACTATGTATAAATCATCAATTTCTATTGTTGCTATTTTAGCAATTATACTCGTCTTTGCTTCTTGCAAAAATAATGGGCAAAGTTCTGATGTGCAATCTTCAGTTTCTGATTCTATTTCTAGTACCAAGCAATGGCCAAATGGCGCTCAGCTGGTGATATCTGTTTCCATGCAATTTGAAACAGGGGGACAGCCGGCTGGAGCTGAAAGTCCATTTTCAGGCAATCCCTTACCGGTGGGAAATCCAGATTTACCTGCTGAAAGTTGGTATAGGTACGGGGCTGTAGAAGGCGTTTATCGCATGCTAAATCTTTGGAAAAAGTACGATATCAAAGTGACTTCTCATGTCGTTGGGACAGCCGCGGCGAAATATCCCGAAGTCGCCCAGGCAATTGCTGCAGATGGACATGAGATAGCTGCCCATGGAATTTCATGGGATGACCAATGGAATAAAGATTATAATGAAGAACTAGATTTTGTAAAAAGAGGTGTAGATACTGTGGAGCATATTACGGGACAAAGAGCCGTTGGATATAATGCAAACTGGTTACGTAGAAGTCCTAATACTTTAAAGATTTTACAAGAACTGGGGTTTCTATATCATATCGATGACTTGAGCCATGATGAACCTTTTTTAACAACCGTGAATGGAAAGGACTTTGTGGTCATGCCTTACACGCTTCGTAACAATGATATTGTCAATATAGCAGGCAATCATTGGACTCCAGAAATGTTTCTTTCGCAGTTAAAGATGGAGTTCGATCAACTGTATGAGGAGGGTAAATCAAAAAGAAGAATGATGAGTATAAGTTTTCATGATCGTATTGGGGGAACTCCATCTGTTGTAAAAGCAATGGATGATTTTATTACATATGTCAAAGATAAAAATGGGGTTGTCTTTATGCGTAAGGATGACATTGCGAAGATGGTGCTTCATGATCCTAAAACACCAAGAGATGAGTCCGAACGAAAATATAATAATCAAAGCTATCAAAACTAATTTTCTACTAATCCATAACTTACTTGATATAAGGTGAAGATATTGGAGTCACTCCTTATTTCATTTATAGATTTAAAAAATAGTAGTTAGTAGTAATAATTAGTAAAATAGGAGAGCGCATAGGCTTCTAGAAAGTGTTACTGCAATTGGTAAAATTGTTATTAAATATTGAAAATAGAAAAGACAAAAAATAAATTCTTATTAAAAAAGGAAAGCCATCTATAAGGATGGCTTTCCTTTTTATGTTATTATATAATTGAAATTATTTAATTCTTTTTTTGGTTTTCTTTTTCTTCTTGTTTAACCAAATGATTGTTCCTGTAATAGGAAGTGATGCGCATATTAAAGCGATGAAAAAATGTAAAACTTTAGTGGCTATACCTCCATAATTACCCACATGAAGGTCATAGTTCATCGCGCCAATTTTATCACCTATGGGAGCATTTTCCGATTGTTTTATTTTTTCAATCTGACCATTTCCTCTGTTAAAATAATACCAAATAAATTCGCCGGTACGATCTTTAATGAACCGCACCTGAATATCTTGTGGATCTGTTGGAGATTTACGTAAACGAATCGACATCATATCTGCATTTGGGTGTTTTGATATGGTGAAATTGAGCGCATTATCTAATATTTTAGACTGATTCTGTGGTACATATTCGAACTTTTCCTGTTGTTCAATTTCTTTTGTGCTATCGAAACCATTGAGCGATTTTACATAAAAAGTTTTAAATGCGGGAAATGTAAATGCAATACCTGTACATGCAATTAATAGGGCGAAAATGACACTATAAAGTCCTAAGATTTGATGCAGGTCATAGTTTAATCGTTTCCATTTAACTTTAAAATCAAACCAAAGCTGTCTTTTTAATTTTTTGATAGTCCATTTTTTAGGCCACCATAAGACGATACCTGTTATTAAAATTATTATGAATATGATGACCGAAATTCCTACTAACCAATGGCCTACCATGGCGCCCAATAGTAAGTTCATATGAAGTTGTAAGACGATCTGAAAAAATTCTGTTTTGGAGTTTTCTACCGCTTGTACTTTACCCGAATAAGGATTAATAAATACGCGTTTATGGTAAATATAATATTGATTATTACCAAAAGCATGTTCATCCGTTTTTAGCGCACGAAATATCCAAGTTCTATCTGGAGAGAGGTACAGATCTGTTCTACTTATTTTTTCACCTTTAGGTAAAGCGTTTTGAGCAATATCAATCAGCTGTGTTAGTGGGAGTAACTTACTATTTTCTCCAACTGAATCTTGAGTATAGTATTTTTGAGGATAGACTATTAGTTTAAGCTCATCATAGAAAACATAAAAGCAACCCGATAAACTAACAATAAAAACAACTAGGCCTGTAAAGAGACCTAGCCATTTATGTAGCCATAATAAACCTGCCTTAATCATTCTTAAAATTGATAATGAAGGTTTAATGAAGTGACTGTACCACTACCTTTGACGTATTCGGCATCCAATGCACGGTATTGACTAACTGTAGGGTAGTAGGATGTGTTGAATATATTTTCTATTCCGAAGCCTATTTTCCAATTTTTATTCAGATTGTAGTTACCTGATAAATTGAAGAGGTCGACATTACTGATTGGGCCTTCACTATTGTTATATTTTCCTTTGTCATTGAGCGCAAATCGATCTCTAGCTCCAGTGTGTATCCAAAACAATTGCAGATTTAACTGTTGGTTTGGTTTATAACTTAAAAAACCTGTTGCTTTAGGTGGTGCAATCCGAGATCCATTAAGATAAATTTTGCTACCATCATCCATTTTTGCTTTTCCTTCTACATATGCATAGCTTCCACCGACGCTCAATTTTTGACTCAGTTGCGCATCAAGAGTAACTTCATATCCTTTTACTTCTTCAGGTTCACGCTGAGGCATTAAAAAACCACCAACATCTACTAAATTAACACCTAGATCCGAAGTACTGATGTAGTAAGAGGCTGAAATATTGAAGATACTGAAACGGCTTGAAAAACCAGCTTCATAGTTATTGGTAATGATCGGGTCTGTTTCTAAATTACCGATTGTATTTTCTTTAGCACGGCGTAAAATACGACCTAATTCATTGATCGCAAATGCTTGCGAAAAACTAACGAAAGGGTTGAAATAATCGTATTTAGTATAGCGTAATCCTGCATTGAACATTGTCGCTTTATATGGAATATTTCCTCCGCTTACCACTATACTTCCTTCTCCATTCGGACCAGTAGCTATGGTATTGTAATCGTTGACTTTAACGGTTGCATTTTCATAACGAAGCCCAGCTTTAAAGATCAAATTTTCAATGAGGTCGGCTTTTACTTGCGCATAGGGGGCAAAATTAACCATATTCATTTTTGGTATGTATACACGTCCATCTGTTAAATCTTGATAGGTTACATCTTTTAATAAATCTAAACCGTAAGTTACTTCAGTTGGAATAGAAAAAAGCTGAAATGGAGTATTCAGATTTAAGCGCAATCCTTTTTTCTCAGAGTTGATCATGGTTTGTCCAGGACCATACCAAGCCGTTCCACTAGCAACGTATCTGTTCATTGAACTGAAGGAATTTAAATAAGCTGTTACATCCAATTGGGTTGAATGAAAAAGATTACTTTTTGAATAGGTTAACATCGCATTGTGATTGTAAGGTGTACCTGCGGGTTTGCCTGGTTCTTCTCCTCTAACTCCAATTGTAGGCGACTGACCATAGATGCCGTTTTTACTGATATATTTGGCACGTTGTGTACTTCCATAATAGTTATAAAATCCAGTCAATGTACTGCTTGAATCAATTTGATAACCTATTTTAATAAAGCCATTGTACTGATAGGAATTGGAAAAACCATCAGTTTGTCCAAGAGGTAAACCATCGGAATCTCTTTGTAAACCGGTGTAGTCTGCCGAACCCGAAACGGTGTAACTCCATTTATTTACCTGTCCTGAAAGCTGTTGTGAAAGTTTGTAACCTAAGGTTTCCTTAGGGTCAAATGGATTTATTGATGTTCCCAAAATGGTCTGACCACTAATCTTTTTTCCGTCTTTGTTTTTCTTGGTAATGTAATTGATAATACCTCCACCTGAACCATTTCCGTAGATTGAAGTAGCACCTTTTATTACTTCAATACGTTCAATCACACTAGGGTCGATGGTGCGTAGGTCACGTGCTCCATTCATAAGCGGTGTTGATTGCGGGATTCCATCTATCAAAACAAGTACGGCACGTCCACGAAGGGTCTGTCCAGAATTTGTAGCTTTATTGGTCGAGGTACCCAAACCCGGAATTGCATTACCAAGTACCGTAGCTAAATTGTTCGTAATGTTGGTTTGTGCTTGTATATCTTGTTGATTCAAGATTGTGATAGAGGATGGTATCGTTGAAATACTTTCTGGCTTTCTTCCGGCCGTAACAACGATTTCATCCAATACATTTGTACTTTCCAATAAAGTGATGCTGATTAAATTATTGCTGGGTTTATTTGATAAGCTGAGGGTTTTTTCTTTAAATCCTATCGCGGAGACTGATATTTTTTGATTTGCTATTTTTTCATTTGTTGTGATCAACACACCAGCTGTATCTGTACTTCCTAATAGTTGTTGATTTAAACGTACCGTCGCTCCAGCAATTGGAAGATCTTTTTCTGTTTTGACTTTTATAGTCATTTGTTGTGCTTGACAAATGAAAACGAATACCTGTAATGGTATTATTAGAATTAGAAATTTCCATCTATTAGAGATGGATGGGAATGAAATAGGCATCTGTAATATTCTTATGTTGATTTAGATTTGTTCTAAACAATAGGCAAATATACAATCTATTTAATTCGAGTGAAATTATTATTTGATTTTTTTTAGCAGTAATTAGTTACTAGACATAAACTCTACAGGTCTTATTGTGAGTTTACTACTCTAAAATGTTTATGAATTAGATTACAATTGCTTTTTGTAAAATATACCCGCTTTTGGGAAATTTATTAATCTTTTTCGTTAACAAACTTTTTGAGATTGCTGAGAATCTGATCCCATCCGGTTTGATAGTTTTCTGAAGCAAATTCGGGGCCTGCATCATGAAGGTTTTCGATACCTTCATGATGTAAAGTAACAGTTGTTAATCCTTCATTTTCCTGGAGTAACCAACTGACTGTTGTTACACCCTGACTAAAGGTGGGGTGAGTCCAGGTATGAACTAATTTTTTATTAGGAATAATTTCAAGTATTGTACACTCATGTAAAAATTTATTTTTACCACCAGGCTCATAAAAATGAAATGTTAAGCCCTTCTCTAGAGCAAAATCAGGAATGTCAAAATACCATTGCTTGAATTGATTCTTATCGGTCAGTACCGCCCAGATAATTGATGCTTTTTTTTGTATTACTATTGAAGATGTAATCATGATACCTTGGTGAAATATTTAAAAAAGTTGAAACAAAAGCTTATTTTAAGTTGTCTAAAATGTTAAGGTAAAAACGTATAATTTCGCCAATTTGTTTTTAGAAAAATCTAAAATTAGTGATTACGTCCATTGTTTGTACGCTTTTTTCGCCTTAATTATCATTAGGGTAACGAAACCCAAAACAGCAAATACTGCATAACCAATACCTATCTCAGTCTGTGTTTCTGGATTCACGAGACTCACGACAATATAACTTAATGCAGAAGTGACGAGGTAAGTTATACCACCTGCTAAGCCACCTGCAATTCCTGCAGATAAAGGAAAACGACCTAAGCAGTAACCGAAATAATTATTAAATATAAATCCTGCGGTAACGTGGATCAAGAAGGCGAATAGTGATAATGTAAAGAGATTTGTGATATACGGAGATATTATAATCATTAAAATAATGAAAGCAATTTGTAAATAATTAGCATATCTTAATTTTGGTAGTAGTGCTTTCTTGATTAGTGCACGACCGATAAACCCACCGGACATCCATGCAAGTCCCATTAATAATGAAGTGTATCCGGTCGTAATGGAGCTATAACCTAAATTGTGTTCAATGAAAAATGGTCCACTTAGATTGTAGAACATAACTAAACCATAGCTTATTCCACACATGAGCACTCCAAACGTAAAGTCTTTCGTTTGAAGCATGGTCTTAAATTCAGTGACTAAATATTCAAATTGAAGTGGATTTTTCTGACGGATTGTTTCACCGGAAAAAATGAGTTCTAATATGAAGAGCACAATGCTGTAAGCTGCTAATAACATAAAATTAGAGCGCCATCCAAATTGTGCCTGTAAATATCCGCCAATGAAAGGAGCAATAATTGGCGCTAATGACCAAACGATAGTGATGGCACTCAGGTATCGTTTTCGCTCTTCACCTTCGTACACATCAACGAAATAGGCGCGTTTTGATACTACAACAAAAGCGGATAGTATTCCTTGCAGTATGCGCATCATATAAATGACAATAATATTATCAGTTGTGGCTGTAATAAAAAAGCTGATTGTAAATAGAAAAAGAGAAATTAAGGTAATCCGATATCTTCCCCATGCATCAACAAGGGCACCGGCAAAGAATTGTGAAATACCATAACTAATTAAAAACAGGGATAAGGTGAGTTGAATCTTACTTTCTGCCAGTCCTAGCTCTGTTGCCATCTGTGGCATGGATGGTAGGTAAATGTCTGTTGCTAAGCCCGAAATTGGAACCAATGCGAATGCAATTAGTGTCGGAGCAAATGATTTTCGTGAATTTAAAGTATTTTCTTGCATGTGTATTGTTTATTGAAAACAAATGAGATAAACGTAAATAGGATTTCTTTAGCTAGCGAATGTTCTTGAGGATATCTGAAATGTCGCAAAAGTTACATATGACATATGTAACCTATTTTTTGAATGTACTCATGTGGCAAAGGTATAAAATTCAATAAAGATGAATACTTGTTTTTTAATATTTACAGAACGTGGATGGTATATAATTTTACATTTTACATAATTCTTTGATTATATAATTTCCGAAAATAAATTTTGTTTTTTTTATTATAGTATTTGTAATGAGTTGGTTATGTTTTATTCTTCATTTACTGTCTTGCTGATGTTAGATGATTTTTTTCTATAATCTCATAACGGTTTAATGTTATTTTTACGGCTATGTTTTACATTTAAATGATGTTATTGAAATTGATGGAATGAAATCGTTTTCGTATTTTACTAGATTTTTTATTGTAGGTCGCACAATTTATTAATTATATTGGTCAGCAATTATAAATCAATCTTGCAGTTCTGAAATTGATTATGCCATTTATTTAATATTGGAAGATCGATAATGTAGTCCCTGCAAAGGTTTTAATAAACATGCAGCAGTTTTTAATTTTTATAAATCCTATTGATTAATTTAAAAAAAGAAATTACTATTATGAGTATCGTGTCGTGTAAAAAAAGAATATTGTTATTGTTAACGGGTATAAGTTTTTGTTCCTTATTATATGCTCAAAAACAACCTCCTAATATTATTTTTATATTGACGGATGATATGGGGTATTCGGATTTGGGATCTTATGGTAGTCCGAATATTCAAACACCTTTTTTAGATTCGATAGCTAGTAAAGGTGTACGGGCTACAAATTATGTCGTTTCCACTCCTTCATGTACGCCATCCCGTGCGTCGTTATTGACCGGACGTTATGCTTCTCGTTATAACTTGCCTCAACCGATCGGTCCTGGTTCGGAATTAGGTCTACCTGATGCTGAGGTAACGATCGCTGAAATGTTAAAGCAGAAGGGCTATCAAACAGCTTTGGTAGGAAAATGGCATCTTGGTGATAAAGCAGAATCGCTACCCAATGCACAAGGATTTGATTTCTTTTATGGTATGCTCTATAGTCATGATTACCGTGCACCTTATGTGAAAACAGATACTGTTATTAAACTTTTTAGAAATCGCAGTCCTGAAGTATTTGCTCCTGATGATTCGGATCTAAGTCAGCATTATCACCGTGAAGCACTTCATTTTATCAATAAGCAAAAAAAAGACAAACCTTTCTTTTTGTATTATGCACATAATTTCCCTCATCTTCCATTGGCATTTTCAAACAAGAAAAATCCTTATGCCAGTGCACAAAATGCAGGTCCTCTTGGGGCGGTCTTGTATGAGTTGGATCAGTATATTGCCCAATTATGGCACGCATTAGAGGCTAAAGGTCTGGATAAAAATACCATCTTGATGTTTTCTAGTGATAATGGACCTTGGATTGAGTATCCTGCTCGTATGTCAGATGACGGCGAGACGAAAAATTGGCATGTTGGAACTGCTGGTGTATTTAAAGGATCGAAAGCGCTTACTTATGAAGGCGGTGCCCGAGTTCCTTTTATTGTTTTCGGAAAGGGAATTATCCCGGAAGGAAAAGTTATTCGCTCTTCTATCAGTAATTTAGATATTTTACCAACTATTGCTTCTTGGACGGGATCTTCTTTACCAGACAGAAAACTGGATGGACAATCAATACGTAATTTACTGGAAGGTAAAGAGACTGATTTAAACTATGTCCATAGACCAATTTTTTTGGTTAATTATGGTAAACCAGAAGCTGTGAAAGTTGGTGATTGGAAATATCGTATTATTAAACAACGAACAAATTTAATTTCAGGGAAAACGGAGGAAACGGTAGAGGAATTGTTTAATATTGCCTGGGATCCGAGTGAAAGAACAAATTTGATTCATGAATATCCTGAAAAACTGACGGAACTAAAAAGGGTATTTAATTCTTTCGATGAAAAGGAATAGTTTTTCAGCAACTCAAGAGAACCTCCAATCAAATGATAAGGTCTATTTGATTGGAGGTTTAAATCCTTAAGATGTAAATTAGGCTATATCTTCAAAGTTGAAAGGGAGATCTTCCCCCATGATGTTCCTGTATTCGCTAGCAAAGTTTTGAAAACGTATGCGAGCTTCTTGGAGCATTTTTAAAGCAATCATTGCTTTAATTTCCATAGATAAGGCATTTTCATTGAGAGGGTCAAATAGAAAAATAACTTCAGCTAATGCTATGCTATCGTTATAGGCATGTTTCTCCATACTTTGATAGATTTCAGTGATTAAAAGAGGTGTTATATTTTTCTCTAGATCAGCCTTAGTTGAGTCGAAAATAGGTTGATTGGTACCCTGTAAGAACTTTCCCCTTCGTAATAGATGAATTAACTCATCTCTGTTTTCAGTGTTGTTAATAGACGAAGTGAGTTTCATACATCTCGTATAGTCGCAATAGAAATCGGCATGTTGTTCAATTTTAAAACGCCCTTTCTCATAGCGTATTTCTATCCCATCCAATTCACTTAATGCTTTTCTTAAATGGTTGATTGTAACGCCTCTTGAATTTTTGACTTTATCTTCAGATTTGTCTGGCCATACCAGATGACTTAATAATGCTGATGAAATCCCGGCTTCACCTGCGTGGGTTAAAATCAAACAAAAAACTTGTTTCAGTCTTGTACTAAATAAATGGGATATATCTTTTTGATTGCGATCTAATACCGTAAATTCTCCAAATAAATAGATTGCATTGGCTCGTAAGTTATTTTTCCAGACAGCGGGTTCGTTATTACTTGGTTTTAATTTATCGATGGGTGCTAATTTTTTAGTCTTGACCAACAAATGTTCTTTATTGCTATCAGCTACATCTGCAGGCACTGGTAAGATCATGTGTCGCTCTAATTTTTTATTGATCCTTTTGAACATGATGTAAGCTCCTATTGCAACAGTTCCTCCGAATAATACAAAAATCAGATATTTAATTTTATTATTTTTTTTGGGATAATTGCTTAATTCTGTTTCTGAAATAGGAGGGGAGTTTAGGGAATAGATTTTTAATGTTGACTTAACATCATCATTTGACTCTTGTACTAAAGCGAGTAGACGTCCAAGTTGATGGTCATAATAAAGCTGTGCCCGTGTTGAAATCTTGTCCGAATAGATGGATACAGAATCACCTAATATTTCATAGCTTCCATCTTGGATTGAAAACCGATAAAGCTTGATTGCTGATCGGGTGAGATGCTCGGGATAACATAAGGCATAAAAGTGTGACTGATCTGGGAATACAATACCACGTGCAGGTACCACGTGCTTATCTTTCCATTGAATATCCCACATTTTTGTCACCTTTTTAGTATCTAAGTTAATTTTGTGTAGATCATAATAGTATTTTCTTCCAACAATGTGCTCTCCCGACTCATTTCCCATTCCTCCAAAAATATAAGCTGTACGGTTTTTTTCCATATAGCCGGCTGAAAGAAAATATCGAGGGAAGAGCTTATCTCCGGTAAAATCTTCAAGTTTTTGCCATTTGGTAGAATCAGCGGCATATTGATAAAATTTGTCACTATAGGACATGTTTCCATATCCTCCGAAGATGTAATATTGCTTTGCTTGTTGATCAAAAAAGAATCCGTGATGATGCAGTTCCTTTTGGACACGATCATAGCTTTCAATAGTCCATGTTAAGTTATCTAGATTAAGACTGGCGACGGTGGGGCCCTCATAGGGATAATTATGATACAATTCATAAACATAAAGCTTATTTGCTTTTACATCGAGAAAATTGGTTGCTTGGATCAGATCGACAGGGCATTTTTTTTGAAAAGCAACTTTCCGAGTGTCATTCGTTTTGATATTATGAATGAATATAGAATCGCGATTGAAATAATAGACTTCTTTTCTGCTTTCATTGTAATTAGAGCCTGCTTGAATCGACGAATTGAAGGTTTGTACTAATTGCCATTTGTAAGAATCATTGATCAACCATTCGGGATTGCTTACTAAACCATAGTTATTTCCTTCAAAATCATGAACGATATTACCTTCATTTTCCCTCAAGGGGAACACATATTTGTTATTTTTATTTCCAATGGATAGGTTTTTAATTCCCATATTTGGGACATCGATTAGGTAATCACTTTTTCCGAAAGTAATGATTGGAAAATAGGGGTTAGGGAGTTTAATTTTTTCGGATGCGAAAACTTTGTTTTTTATTTGAAGTTTAAAAATTCCTTGTGTCAAATTAAAGGTTAATTTAACCGGAAACCAGCTGTTGTTGTCTAATAACCGACGATCTATCTTAGCTATGATCAAACTACTTTTTCCTTCTTCATTTAGTCTGAAAATGCACTGATCTTTTTCTTCGTCATAAAACAGGTTATAGATGGTATTATTTTCCTTGTTTTGAACTCTAAGGATATTCCCCAGTGAGTTGGTGCCATAGATTGCAAGTTGAAAGTCAATAACAAATAGTCCTTCAAATGAAATTGTGTTTTCTCCAAAAACTTTATAAGAAGTACGTTTATCGATTGCGTGATGACCTCCGTTAAATTTAAGTCCTTGTGAAAAGGATAGCGTTGGCAGGAATAAGTAAATAGCAAAATATATATAAAAGAATTTCATACAACGCAATAAAAAACTTAAATCAAGAAGCATGGACGCATCATTCCCTTTAAAAGGCGACCGAATAAACCTTCGTAGATGATTTAATGGTTAGTAACTAATTTTTGAACATCTTAATGCCTTAAAAGTATACAAAAAAATAATCAAATGAAATAAATACGTTGTTACATGTTTTCTGATTTTAACACGCTGTAGCATTAAAGTAAAACCGGGTTATTGTTTTATTTTTGCCTATTAACCCCTTTTTAACCCTAAAATTAATCGACTCCACTTATCTTGTTCCAGAATTTAATGCCCTAATCATGGGCAAAATTCTGACTAATTATAAACCAGATTCTTCTTATGAAATTTTTAAGAAAGCTACAAAGCATTTTTATTCATGCTATTCCACTATTACTGTTTGTACAGTTTTGTTTTTTAACGCCTACCCATGCCACGATTCGAAATGGCAGGGATGGCAAGAATGTTTTAGACCTACAAAATCAGAATTTACTGCGTTCCATTCAGCTTGTTGATAAATCCATTGCCACCTATTTTTCAGGTGATGAGATGACCATGGCTAGATTTTACAACCCGGATACCAAAGAACTATCTTCTGAAAGGGGGAGTGTTTGGATGTATACAGCTTCGATAGAAGCTGTTAATGCAATTTTAACAAGTCTTAAACTTCAAAAGGAAAATGGCAATGTATTATTGTTTAATCAACATTACAAACGTTATGTCGATTTGTTGAAAAAACTATTTGATAATGCTGATTATTATCTAGGTACTTTTAAGTTGACGTCATTTACACAAGAAAAAGTGTGGGCAGTCTATGCTGTAGACCGTGTTCGAGAAAAAGGGAAAGCGAATGTTACTGGGATACTGAATGTTTACGATGACCAAATGTGGCTTGTCCGTGAATTATTAGACGCCTATCACCTAACGAATGATCGAGTCTTTTTAGAAAAGGCTGAGTATTTGACGGCCTATGTTCTTGACGGTTGGGATAGTACACTAGATGACAGAAATAAAGAGCATGGCGGTATTCCCTGGGGCCCAGGTTATGTGACCAAGCATGCTTGTAGCAACGGTCCAATGGTTAGCCCCTTGGTATGGCTACACGAAATCTATAAGCATAAATCTGATCAGATCGAGCATCGCTATGTCGATCCAAAAGACAAAAAAACACGTCGTTCTAAAATGTTAAATAAAGGTGATTATTATCTAAGTTTTGCAAAAAAAGTCTACGATTGGCAAAAACGTTACCTTTTAAACAACCAAGGTGTGTATTCAGATATGATGGGAGATTGCTTTCCGGATTGTACTATCGCATATGAGAATGTAAATGGAACGAGATACCGTGCAAATACACGCTTGAAAACTGCCGTAGGTCCTTCATTTTCCTATAATAGCGGAACGATGATTTCTGGAGCTGCAGATCTGTATCGTGTAACAAAATCAAAAAAATATAGGGAAGATGCACAGTCATTATCTCATGCTAGTTTCGAGTATTTTGCAAAATTGGGAAAGCAGATTCCGGCATATTACACTTACGAATCCTCCGGATTCAACAATTGGTTTAACGGTATCCTACTCCGTGGATTCTTTAATATTTATCCTAATTATAGAAAAGTAGGAAGTTACATGGAGTCTTTTCAAAAGAATCTTGATTATGGATATGACCATTTCTTGAAGGATGGGTTTTTACCAACAGATTTATTAAAGGGATGGGACACCGATCAAAATAAAAATAATCTGGAAGGTATGTTTATGTTTACATATGCTGCGCAATATGCTATTTTATCGCAATACGAATTAGACAAATCGAAATAAAGCTAAATAGCAGGTTGTGATTTTAGTCAAAAATTAAAGATTGATTTTAAAGACCTCATGTATTTAGCATGGGGTCTTTTAGTTATTTTAGGAGTGTAGTTTTTGTTGTTCTAAAAATTCAGAAGGGCTTACTCCAAATTGTTTTTGAAAGTTCCGTGAAAAATGCGTAGCCGAGCTATAGCCTAGTAAGTTGGATATTTCATAGATTTTGAATTTTCGTTGTGCTAGTAATTCTGCGGCTTTTCGCAGCCGGGTCAGGTTAATCAATTCATTAGGAGATAGGCTTGAAACAACATTAATTTTTCGATAGAGTGTTGGTCGGCTCATACACAAAATATCAGCCATACGGTCAACATTGAATTTCGGATCATCTAAATGATTCTGAATAATTTCATCCACTTTTTGAAGAAATTCTTGATCGCTTTGATTTTGCCCAATGCTCTGTATCTGTGATAAAGGGTTACTAACAAAAAAAGCTTTTACTTTTAATCTGTTTTTTAGAAGACTGGCAATTTGTGCTCTTAAAAATGCCGGTGAAAATGGTTTTTCAATATAAGCATCAGCGCCAAATTCTAAGCCTTGGATTTTAGATTCAATACTATTTTTCGCCGTAAGTAAAATTACCGGAATATGGGAGGATGCCATATTTTCTTTAATATGTTGGCATAATTCGTAGCCATCCATTTCCGGCATCATGACATCGCTAATAATTAAATCAAAATTATCCGATTCTATCAATTTCAATGCTTCTATACCATTGTTGCAGGTTTGAACATGATATTCTTCACAGAGATCATCTGCAATAAATTCAAGTAATTCTTGATGATCGTCGATTAAGAGGATATTGGCTTTTGCATTTTTCATGATGATAGTGAGCTTTGATTTAGAGGAAGTATGAGTTTAAATACGTTGAAGGAAGATTCGTCTACTTCATATATTAATGTCCCTTGATGTTTTGAGGTCAATGATCTAGTAAGGGCTAAACCTAATCCACTACCTGAAATACTTTTGCTTCTTTTTAAGCGATTAAAAGGTTCAAAAATATTTTGCTGTTCTGTTGGCGGAATTATTGCCCCGTCGTTCTTTATGATCAATACACATGTTTTTGTGTTTTCATCAGTTTTTAATGTTATTTCTATTCGATGATCAGCATATTTTAATGCATTATTAAGCAGATTATAACAAATTTTTTCGAAAGCGTCCAGATCTATTAAAGCGATAATACCCTGACTGATATCTAGTGTTAAAACACGATTTTGAGCAATTAAGGTTATGGCAAAATTATTGATAATTTCTTGTAAAATATGGCTTATGTTATGCGGAGCAAAGTTTAATTTAAACCCTTCGGCCTCTACCTTTCTGAAATCCAGTAATTGATTGCTTAATTCAATAAGTTTATTGGTATTGTTTTCCATCGTTAGCAGTAATTTATCTACTGCCGGACTGCGTTCGACTCTATCCATCAATTTTTCCAAAGGGGCCTTTATTAATGTTAACGGAGTTCGGATTTCATGAGCAACATCAGTATAAAAATTGATTTTTGAACGGTATAAATCTTGATCTCTTAAGTTTTGGATTGTTAAGATATGTTGACGATTCCGCTGTTTTATTGCTTCATTAAAATGATGAATTATAAATGCGATAAGCCCGATAATAATAAATCCATAGATAAGATATGCAGGAAGACTTGCCCATATTGGCGGTAATACTTCTATTTTCAAGGTCTTGATTTGTGGAATCGCAGTGCCATTTGGATCTTCAGCTTTAATTATGAATGTGTAATTTCCTGGCGCCAGTTTGGTAAAGTATGCGCGGGGGATACCATTGATAGGGTTCCATTTTTCATCTATTCCTAACATTTTATAACTATAGCGTACAGAATGAGGAGCTTGGTAATGTAATGCAGCAAAATCTAAGCTAAATGAGGATTCATCGTGTTTAAGTTTAATACTTTCGGTAAAGAGAATTGATTTTTTGAGAATGGTTGATTCATCGGTTTGACTTACTTCTCGATTATTGACAGTTAAATCTGTAATAAAAATAGGTGTTTTTGCATTGTATTTGATTTGATTTAATTGTTCGGGCTTAAATCGGATCAAACCATTGATAGTCCCAAAGTAGAAATTATTGTTGTTATCATCAAAGGAAGAGTTGTAATTGAACTGTAATGTTGGTAAACCCGATTCCATATTGAATGTCCGTATTTTGTGGTTGACGGGGTTATACCTAACAAGACCTTTGGAAGTAGCCACCCAAATATTATTTTCTTTGTCTTCTAAAAAAGAGAGAATAACGTTGCTGGGCATTCCGTCTTTTATACTTATAGAGCTAAAGCTGTTATTTTCAAATTCTTTTTTTACCATTCCTCCCTCAGTTGCAATCCACAATCTTTTTTTTGAATCTTCAAATAAACTGTTAATTCGATTATTGGGTAGCGCATGTTGATCATGTGTCTGCTGCTTATAATGTTTAAAATAATTGGTCTCTGGATTGTAACAAATTAAACCATCACGCCAAGTACCTATCCACAAATTACCCCGGAAGTCCTCTAATATACAGGTGTAAAAAATATAAGCCGGTACATTTTTTATTAAGAAAAATTGTTTGGTATCCAAATTAAAGCGGTACAATCCTCGTGTAGAAGCGGCTAAAATATCACCATTTTTTGTTTGATAGAGGTGGAATACGAAATTACTTTCAAGTTCTGAATTATGATAACTATTTCTATCCAAATGTTGTGTCACCTGTAAGCGTTTTAAATCGAATATATCGAGTCCATTTACAAAAGCACCGACTAGTAATTTGTCTTTAATGGCTAGTAATCCATGAATATTATTATTAGCTAATGAGCTATTTTGACTCGTAAAACTTTGGATCTTATTGGTTGAGAGGTTCCATTTTGATATTCCGCCGTTCTCGGTACCCATCCAAATATTACCTTCTTTGTCTTTTTTAATGGCCCTTACAACCGATCCTTGTAGGTTTGTTGGTTGGTCGCCCGGTAAAATTTTTTCGATGATGCTGTTATGTGCATGATAGTAATTTAGTCC
Organism: Sphingobacterium kitahiroshimense; assembly: GCF_025961315.1. Lineage (NCBI taxonomy): Bacteria > Pseudomonadati > Bacteroidota > Sphingobacteriia > Sphingobacteriales > Sphingobacteriaceae > Sphingobacterium > Sphingobacterium kitahiroshimense. The sequence continues at coordinate 5,553,823 of NZ_JAOQNK010000001.1, forward strand.
ACCAAAATAAGTACCTAACCAGATGCCCTGATCTTTGTCTTGTAATATGTTGTAAATTGCATCGTCGGAAATACCCCATTTATTATGATTCTCCTTACGTAAATGGAGAAAACTTTTAGTGGCGATTTGATAAACAAACAAGCCAGATTCTGTTGCAAACCAATATTCATGGTCATTCGGTTGAAGAATATCCCTTACATATAAAAATTGTTTCAACTGTTTTTGACCAAGAATGGAAGTAAGTGTTCCAGTGCTCTTTTCGTAAGAGAATACACCCGCTTTGGAAGTCCCAATTAGGAGTTGTCCCTGCTTTGTTTCTACTATTTTTTCAATGCTATACCAATCTTTTTTTTCAAATGATTTTGTGAAATCAAGAAATGGAGTAATCTGATACTTTTCGTTAACGAGGTAAATAATACCCTCTGGAGTTCCAAAATAGAGTTTTCCGGATTTTGTGCTGCATAGTGATGTGATGTACAGATTTGATTGTGTAAGTTGTCTTGTTACTTTATTTGTAAGGTTGTGCAGGTAAAGCATTCCATTGGATATAAACCATAGGTTGTGCTTTCCATCTGTCGTAATAACAGGGACTTCTGTGCTTCTAAATTTCTCATCTAATATTTCAAAATTTTCATGAATGGGATCATAAGAGTAGATCCCTTGATCTGTACCGATCCACATTTTTTTTTGATAGTCTTCTTTTAAAGATATAATAGAATTACTTCCTAAACTTCGATGATCTTCTTTACTTGTAAAGTGTTTGAAAGAATTTCCATCAAAGCGATTCAATCCATCTTTGGTACCAAACCATAGAAATCCGTAGCTATCTTGCATACTGCAGATAACTGCGTTGTTAGAAAGTCCTTCATTTATTTGATAATGGTTAAAATAATAAGGTTGTGCATGGATATGAGCAGGAAATAAAAGATAAGCAAAATAAAGAAGCAACAATTTAATTTTTATCATGTCTAATTGGTAATTGATACAAAAGAGCAGTATTATGAAACAATTCTGCTAATCAATATTTTCTAAATTTAGGATTTTAGTACTTGTAAGGTTGAAGATAAAAAATTAAAAAGTAAATCGTAACTTTTAAGTTCAATTATTTCATTTATCTGTCAACTAAATCGCTTAAGTTGATCAATATGATCAAAATTATGAACCTTTATAAGGGACCTAAAATAAATTAAAAATGAAAAGAAAAATGGAGTGTATGGGTATTGTTAGTATCCTTGTCGTTGGATTAGGATGTCAGCAAAAGAATGTCACAGAAAATAAGGATCAATCTGGAATGATTTCCTATATGGATAGCGCTGCATTTGCTGCTAAAATAAATGATCATGATGTCCAGTTATTTGAATTGAAAAATAAACGGGGTGTGCATGCATACTTTACAAATTTTGGTGCACGCATAGTTGGTTTGTGGGTTCCGGATAAACAAGGTAATTTAAGGGATGTGGTTTTGGGATTTACAAAAGCTACCGATTACAACAACCCGGCAGAGCCCTATTTTGGAACGATTGTCGGTCCTTTTGGAAACCGTATAGCAAAGGGAATGTTTCAACTTGATGGACAAACTTACCAACTACCTATTAATAATGGTGTCAATACACTACACGGTGGGTTTAATGGCGTTCATTTTGCCAATTGGACCTTGAAAATGAAGAGCGATTCATCGATTACATTTGCATATACCTTGCCAGATAGAGCTGAAGGTTTTCCAGGAAATATTGCGATGGAAGTTACATATGGTTTAAATGACCAAAATGAACTAACAATTGGATATGAGGCGCAATCGAATAAAAAAACGGTTATAAATCTAACAAATCATGCTTATTTTAATTTAAACGGAGAAGGTAGTGGTTCAATATTGAATCACCAGCTTCAGTTATTTGCCGATGAATTCACGCCTGTTGATAGTACATTGATTCCAACTGGAAAACTTGAGAAAGTAGGCGGATCAGCTTTTGATTTCACGACCGCTAAGGCAATTGGTAAAGATATTGATGCTAATGATCGTCAACTGTCTTATGGTAAGGGATATGATCATAATTTTGTCTTAAATAAACAAAGAGAAGGTGATTGGTATAAAGCTGCTCATATTGTGGGTGATCAATCCGGAATTGTCCTGGATATCTTGACGCAGGAACCGGGGATTCAATTTTACAGTGGTAATTTTATGAGTGAAAAGGTCCAATTGAAAAATGGTAAAAAAGACTCTTTTAGAACTGCATTTTGTTTAGAACCACAACATTATCCAGATTCCCCTAATCAACCGAATTTTCCAACAACCGTATTAGTTCCTGGTCAGATCTATAAAACTAAATCACTATATCGATTCTCAGTTCTGTAATTGTTATTTTCATATTATCCAAACATAATCAAGCCCATTTCTTATTTAGGTAATGGGCTTTTCTTTAATAATAATTTAGAATCCTTTGCTAAGCTTAATTAAATGATACAAATGCGCACATTTTTGAGAAAATTAGCAAGTTAAAGTAGCTTGTTAAATCATAAATTTGAGTAACCAGTAATTAAGCACAAGGACCTAATAATCATTCAATAATTATTTCGAGGAATTATGTTTTAATCTTAGAAAATATGATCGTTTTGGGGTTAAAAGAGAATGATACTGATCACAGCATTTTAGGTTCGTGTGGAAAATATTGAGATTACAAAATAAGAATTGAATTGATTTTGATGGGAGCCTAAGTTCATGGTTTGTAGTCGTCCCATCTTTAAATATAGTGATATAGATATTAATGATTATACGTTTTTTTATTATGAAGAGAACTTTATTGTTTGCAGGTTTATTAATGACCATACAGATGAACTTTGCTCAAGATTGGAAGCCCGCAGGTTCGCATATTTTAACTTCTTGGGGGGAACAAGTAAATGTTGAAAAGCCACATCCAGAATATCCGAGACCACAGCTCGTCCGATCGAACAATTGGCAAAATTTGAATGGACTTTGGAAATATGCCATTACACCTGTCGATGCTCAGGCTATTCCAACCCAATGGGAAGGTAATATTTTGGTACCATTTGCTGTTGAATCATCTTTGTCTGGCGTAGGGAAAGAAGTGGGAAAAGATAAAGCGTTGTGGTATAGTAATAGCATTACTTTAGATAAAGCAGTTCAAAAAAATAAGATTTTACTTCATTTCGGTGCCGTAGATTGGCAATGTGATGTATTTATCAATAACCAACTGGTCGGTAGGCACGAAGGGGGATTCGATCCCTTTACGATGGATATCTCAAAATTTCTTAAAAAGGGATCGAAGCAGGATATTGCTATTCGGGTATGGGATCCTACCGATGATGGGCCACAGCCACGCGGTAAACAAGTAAAGCATCCTAATGGAATCTGGTATACACCTGTGACAGGTATATGGCAAACAGTTTGGCTAGAGAGCGTTTCTCAAAGTCATATTGTAAGTACTAAGCAAACTCCGCAATTGGATGAGGGAAGCTTAACCTTTGAAGCTTTGGTATCCGGAGGTCAGCCTGGCGATCAGATCAAGGTGAAAGCTGTGGATGGCAGTCGTATTCTGCAGGAGCAATTAGGTGAGCCAAATGTGGCTTTTAAGATTGCTGTTCCAAATGCAGAGGAGTGGTCTCCTTCTAATCCTAAATTGTACGATCTGGAAATTCAATTGTTACGTAAGGGTAAAGTAATTGATCAGGCTAAAAGTTATTTTGCGATGCGTAAGATATCGATGCAGCAAGATAAAGATGGTATTCAACGATTAATGCTTAATAATAAGTTTACATTTCAGTATGGTCCATTGGATCAAGGCTGGTGGCCCGATGGTCTGCATACAGCTCCTTCAGATGAAGCGTTGAAATTTGATGTGATCAAAACTAAGGAAATGGGTTTCAACATGATCAGGAAACATATTAAGGTTGAACCTGCACGTTGGTACCGTCATTGCGATAGTATCGGTATGTTAGTTTGGCAAGATATGCCAAGCGGTGATCTTGGTGGAAATAATTGGGATATGCAACCCGGAAAAATTTCAGGAGGTGATCGTGACAAGACGCGTTCGGCAATATCAGAACAGTATTATCGTAAAGAATGGAAGGCGATAATGGAAGTTTTGCATAATTTCCCAAGCATCGTCATCTGGGTGCCTTTCAATGAGGCTTGGGGACAGTTTAAAACTAAGGAAATTACAGAATGGACAATTGCAAATGATCCATCTCGTTTAGTGAACAGTGCCAGTGGAGGGAATTTCATGGAAACTGGACATATTCTTGACATTCATAATTATCCAGATGCTGCTATGCCTGATCCTTCTTTATTTGGTGCAAATCAGGTTTTAGCATTAGGTGAATTTGGAGGTTTAGGCTTACCGGTTGAGGGGCATTCTTGGCAACAAAAAGACAACTGGGGTTATCAAAGTTTTAAAAATAAAACGGAGTTATTGGATCGTTATAAAAGACTTATTCATGATCTAAACCGTTTGATTCCAATGGGATTATCAGCGGCAGTTTATACGCAAACCACAGATGTGGAAGTTGAAACAAATGGACTAATGACCTACGATCGAAAAGTAATAAAAATGCCTGAAAGTGAACTGAAGGCAATTCACAAACCTTTATTTGAGTTTTTAATTAAACGTTAGTGTGTATTAGGTTGCTCTACTTTTGTGCAAGTGGAGTAACCTGATTCATGAAGATAATAAATTGAAAATTTATTTAAGTAATCCATCAATATATTCATAATGAAATTAAAATATGTCGCTATAGCTGTTCTGTTGTGTCAATCGCTTTTTTCGTCGGCGCAACATAATCCAGTCAAAAATAATTTGCGCGCACCTGCTTTTCCTCTAGTCACCATTGACCCCAATACCAGTGCGTGGTCGTATAGTGATGAACTTTATGGTGATGTTGTGCGGCATTGGACCGGAAAAACTTTTCCGTTGCTTGGCGTCATAAAAGTAGATGGTAAAGCCTATCGTTTTTTAGGTAAAGAGGAAATAGAATTAGAACCTATCGCACGAATGGGAGAAGATGATCACTGGAAAGCGCCATACACAGAGAAGGAACCTTCTGCCGGATGGAATACCTTGGCATTTGATGATGCGAACTGGAAAACAGGGATTGCGCCATTTGGTACAAAAGATAAAGAATCTCATGCGAAAACAGATTGGCAAGAGCCTAAGATATGGGTTAGAAGGATTATCAACTTAGAAAAAGATTTAGCGGGACAGTCTGTTTATATTGAATTTACCCATGATGATGATGCAATTTTATATGTTAATGGAATAGAAGTCGTTAATACCGGAAATAGAACCGGTAAAAATAATCGCGTCAAACTCTCAGATGAAGTTGTTAAAACCCTTCGGAAAGGGAAAAATATCATTGGAGGTTACTGCCACAACAGAGTTGCAAATGGCTTTTTTGATTTTGGCTTATTTTTAGAAAGAGAGGGGAGTAATCATTTTGATCAGGAAGCAAAGCAAGAAAGCGTTGATGTGCAAGCAACACAAACTCATTATGTTTTTGACTGTGGGCCGGTAAAAGTGAAAGTAAGTTTTACTGCTCCTATGTTTTTGGATAATTTGGATTTACTGACACGACCTGTCAATTATTTATCTTATCAAGTTGAATCAAAAGATGGTAAAAAACATCAAATCGAATTCTATCTTGAAGCATCTCCAAACTGGGCATTAAATTCGCCATTACAAGAATCTGAAAGTAGTGAATTTAAAAATGGATCCTTACAATACGTAAAAACAGGAAGTAAGAATCAACAGATACTGGGTAATAAAGGTGATGACTTGCGTATTGATTGGGGATATTTTTACATGGCTGGAGATCAAAAAAATACCAAAGCCATGATTGGTGATAGCCATGATTTAAGGAAACAATTCTTAAAATCAAATCACGTTATTCAAAGCTCTGTTTCAGGGAAGCAACTGGCCCTGCGTCAGTCATTCTCCGTAACGTCCAAATATAGTGATAAGATACTTTTAGGTTACGACGATTTATATGCGATTCAGTATTTTAACGAAAACTTACGTCCTTATTGGAATAGAGATGGCCAAAGTACCATTGAAAAACAATTTGATTTAGCAAATAAAGAATATAGCAAATTAATAAAAGCCTCAGATCAATTTGATGCCCAATTGATGCAAAGCGCGATCAAGGCTGGTGGTAAAGAATATGCAGCATTATGCGCACTTGCGTATCGTCAAGCGATAGCTGCACATAAATTGGTAAAAGCACCAAATGGTGATTTACTTTTGTTATCGAAGGAAAATGATAGCAATGGATCTATTGGCACCGTCGATATTACTTATCCCTCAGCACCATTATTTCTATACTATAATCCTGAACTGGCAAAAGGTCTTATGAATTTTATTTTCTATTACAGTGAAAGCAATAAGTGGACAAAACCTTTTGCGGCACATGACGTGGGTACCTATCCGATAGCAAATGGGCAAACCTATGGCGGAGATATGCCAGTAGAAGAGTCTGGCAATATGTTAATATTAACTTATGCTATTGCTAAAGCAGAAGGCAATGCTGCTTATGCAAAGAAACATTGGAAAGTCTTATCTACCTGGGTAGATTATTTGGTAGAGAAAGGACTTGATCCAGAAAATCAGTTATGTACAGATGACTTTGCAGGGCATTTTGCTCATAATGCCAACTTATCGATTAAAGCGATTTTAGGAATTGCTTCTTATGGTTATTTAGCGGAGATGATGGGTGATCAGCAAACCGCTGATAAGTATCTCAATCAAGCAAAATCAATGGCTAAGAAATGGAAGACAATGGCACAAGACGGTGATCATTATAAACTTACCTTTGATCAATCTGGTACGTGGAGTCAAAAATACAACATGGTCTGGGACAAAATATTAAAAATGAAAATTTTTGATGAAGATATTCGTACAACTGAGATCAAATACTATCTCACAAAGCAGAACATTTATGGTCTTCCATTGGATAACCGTCAACAGTATACAAAAACTGATTGGATTTCTTGGACTGCAACAATGGCCGATGACAAAGAAACCTTTGAAAAATTCATTAGCCCAGTATATCGTTTTATGAATGAGACAGTAGATCGTGTACCCATGTCAGATTGGATCTATACAGATAAACCTAAACGCTCAGGTTTTAAAGCTAGATCTGTAGTAGGTGGTTATTTTATCAAAATACTGGCAGAAAAAATGGAAAAAGTAAAGTAGATTTAGATAGGTTGGTTTGTAGGGCCTTGTGTATACCTGTATGCAACAAGGCCCTTTTTTTAATGCAGGCTCAACCTACGGACATATTATTCATTTATCATGTATCAATTAAATGTAACCGGTCGTTTTTTAGTACTTATATGTACTGTTTATTTTTCGATTTCGTGTAGTAGTTTAGGATTGCGGAAGAGCAATCTGACCGGTGGCAGTGATGCTACTACTGGATCTAACACGTATTTGAATCCAGTATTTGAGCCCATACTTGCGGATCCAACAGTACTTAAAGATCCGAAGTCAGCCTATTTCTATGCGTATGGTACTGCTGATAATTGGGGAGATGAACACGGAGAACGTCTCGTATCTATATTACAATCTAAAGACCTTGTTCATTGGAAATGGATAGGGACAGCCTTTCAACAGAAGCCATCATGGAAAATGGCTGGAGGAATCTGGGCACCTGATGTTATCAAGCTAAAGAACAAATATTTGCTGTACTATGCATTTTCCACTTGGGGAGATTCCAATCCAGGAATAGGTGTTGCGGTTGCAGATCAACCTATTGGTCCATTTTTATATCAAGGTAAATTATTCGATAGTCAAGAAATTCAAGTTCCCAATTCTATAGATCCCCATTTCTTCTCCGATAAAGGCATTAATTATCTGTTCTGGGGAAGTTTTAGTGATGCTGATACGCAAGGTACATATGGAATACCGTTGACAGATAATGGATTAGCTATTTCCAGTTTACAGAAAAAGTTTAAAGTGACCGCAGGAGATTTTGAAGCTGTTATGATTCATAAACGTAGAGGGTATTATTATTTATTTGGTTCAAAGGGTTCTTGCTGTGAAGGAGCCAAGAGTACTTATCATATTATGGTGGGGCGTGCAAAAGTATTGCAAGGCCCATATCTTGATAGAGAGGGGCGAGATTTGAAAATGAGGGGTGCTGGCACGCTGTTGCTAGAGGGTAATGACAACTTTGTAGGTACAGGGCATAATTCTCGTATCATGACCGATGAGAATGGCATTGATTGGATGCTGTATCATGGAATAAACCCTAAGCAAAGCCGTGTATCTTCAGGAGGTAACAGACGCGTTCTGCTCTTAGATCAAATTAAATGGGTCGCCGACTGGCCTATAGTGGAAAATAATACCAGTAGCCATTTAGCTAAGGAAGCACCATTTTTTAGAGCAGTACAATAGTCGACAGCACTATCCAAATTTTTAATCTATAGAGTTCGTAATACTAGCACTTAACAATCACTAGCTGTTAAGCTCCTTTCATATCTAGTTTTTTGTCTCGTTATATTCACTTGAAGATCAGTTGAGTTAATTTTAAAATTAATAATTACACTTTTTGGTAAAATTTGATAAATTCAATTTTACTGAAGTAATGAGTTGTTTTGACCAGGTGAAGGATGCAGATTAAGACGAACTCGCAATTGATAAATCTACCCATTTTGTTTCGTACATACTCACAATTTCAACTGCTCTTTTGAGACCGTTAAAGAGCGGTTTTGTGTTTATCTGATGTATATATTCTCATGTACGAGAAGCTATTCTTTACTGTCTTTTATAGAATTCTTTTTTGTGTAAAAATCGATAAACTTACTTCCTTTGGATGGTCTCTATTCATTTATTCTTTTTTTTAACCAAGTTTTTATCCTCGGAAATCTTGTTTGAAAATATATTCAACATGTCTTTTTGTTTATTTATGATACTAATTAGCAGACTGTTGAGATGAATTGGTAGTGTCATGTTTTTTGTATTGATTAATTTTGATTAATCAATTATAGCATTAAACCTTCTAATATAATTAGAGACTTTATTTGAAACCAGATGTATTCTGAGGTTAGGGAAATAGCGATTTTTATAAAATTATAGCTACTATTTTTTTTGACCATTATCATATAGTTCTATACTGGTATAGCAGTTATAAATGTCTTCACCTGGTTTTTTAAAAGATCTAAATTACAAGAAGTAAATTAAAAATGTAGCAGTTTATATATCGTTAAAAAGTGGAGACCGTATTGAGGTCCTTTTTTTAATTTAAAAAGCTAATACCATTTAGCTGTGGTGATATTATTCACTTATGTTATTTGTATCGATGATAATACTTTAAATACTGAGAATAAATTTTAACCAAATTATATTTTATGATAACTAAACAGTTTATTAACAGCAATAGGTGTCTCCTAAGCAATATGCTATGGACATTTCTTGTACTTATTTTTGGATTGGGGGGCTGTAAGGATGATATTAAAAATGTCACTGAGGCGTTGCCTTTTGATCCAGCTAAACCTGTGGTTGTATCTGATTTTAGTCCAAAAGCGGGAGGTATGGGGCAGCGCCTTGTTATCTATGGACAAAATTTTGGAAATGATCCCACAAAGATAAATGTGCTTATTGGAGGAAAGCAAGCAAAAGTCATTAGTGCCGTCGGAGAATCACTATACTGCTTGGTCCCAAGGCAATCGTTTAATGGGGACATTGAAGTGCGGGTCGGAGATCCAAATAAACAAACTATTGGTAAATCTGCAAAACCTTTTGACTACCAGCGCAAAATGGTTGTATCTACCATTATAGGATACCGAAACTCACGGGGGGATGAACCGTGGAGGGACGGAAAATTTAAGGATGCAGACCAAAGTAAAATGGCAAGTGGATTCTGGGAGCCTTCTTTTATGAAATTTGATCCTGTGAATCCGAAGCATCTCTGGATGACATTCGATAATAACAATGGACTTTACTTGATCAATTTTGCAGATAGTACCGTAACAAAAAAACGTTCTGATTTTGACCGTCCCCGTAGTATTGATTTCACGGTTGATCATAAATATATGATTATCGCAGAAGACCGCGGCGGAGAAAATGATCGAGCAACTTATCGATTATCGCGTGATAGACAGTGGCAGGATAGGGAGGTGCTGACCACCTATAGGCAGTGTAATGGTGCCTCTGTTCATCCTATTAATGGGGAGATGTATTTTAATAGTTATGAGAAAGGACAATTTTTTCGTTTCGATCTGAATAAATATTTTAATGAAGGTCTTGATGTTAAAGGCTACGAACAATTATTTGTCGTGCATGATCCGCAATGGGAATATAAGATTTTGATTCATCCTACGGGAAACTACGCATACATTGTTGTCATTAACCAGCACTATATCCTTCGTGTCGATTATAATTGGGAAAAGAAACAGTTTAATCAACCGTATTTGGTTTGTGGTCAACTTAGAGGAGCTGGTTATGAGGATGCGGTAGGTTCTTCTGCAAGACTGCGAAATCCTTATCAGGGAGTCTTTGTTAAAAATCCGAAATACGTCGCTGATGGTAAGACAGATGAATACGATTTTTATTTCACAGATCAGCAGAATCATGCTATCCGTATCTTGAAACCCGATGGGAGTGTGACGACTTTTGCAGGAAGAGGCAGTTCCAGTATCAATGCTAATCCATATGGCTATGTAGATGGAGACCTGAGACAGGAAGCACGTTTTGACAGACCTTCTGGTATCGCTTACAGTGAAACAGAAGGTGCATTTTATATAGGAGATCAATCAAATCGCCGTATCCGTAAAATCGCACTTGAAGAAATGGATCAAAGTATTAACGAATAACCAGTGGTTTTAATGATGAAAAAATTCTTAATAATATGCATGTTGCTGTTCGGCTTCACCTGTAGTCTTTTGGCTCAAGAGATCGTCGAAGTAACTGGTGTCGTCACGGACGCCCAAAAACAACCTTTAGTAGGGGTTAGTATTTTTGTAACCGATTCACCTGGATTAGGTACGGTTACCGATAATAATGGTCGGTATAAAATCAAAGTAGAACGCTATAAAAGATTAACATTTTCTTATATCGGATATATTAAACAAGACCTGCTGATTAAAGATGTCTTTGTTATAAATATGGCATTGGAAAAATCAGAAACAAGTGTTCTGGACGAAGTTGTAATCACAGGAACTGGTGCCCAAAAGCAATTGACTTCTACAGGAGCTGTAAGCAGTGTAAATGTCAATGACTTGAAATCCAATCCAACTTCGAGCTTATCCAATGCATTAGCAGGAAATGTACCGGGTGTGATGGCCATGATGCAATCTGGACAACCGGGTAAAAATATTTCTGAATTCTGGATTCGCGGTATTTCAACTTTTGGTGGTGGCACAGGTGCACTGGTTTTGGTTGATAATATTGAACGTAATATCAACGATATCAATATTGAAGACATTGAATCCTTCTCCGTGCTCAAAGATGCTGCAGTTACTGCAATATATGGTTCTAGAGGTGCAAATGGAGTTATTCTCATTACGACTAAACGAGGTAAGGAGGGTAAAATTAATATCAATTTTAAAGATGAAACAATTTATAATACCCGAACGATTACTCCTCAATTTGAAGATGGAGTCACTTACGCTAATCTCTTAAACGAATCGCGGATCACGCGTAATCAGGCACCCATTTATCAACCTGAAGAATTAGAAATTTTGAGATTAGGACTGGATCCAGATTTATATCCAAATGTAGATTGGCAAGATCTGTTACTCAAAGATGGTGCGATGACCTATAGAGCCAATCTGAATATGAGTGGCGGTGGCCCCACAGCGCGCTATTTTGCTTCAGGGAGTTATGTTGAAGAAGGTGGGATGTATAAGATCGATGAAACATTGCGTAATGATTATAATACCAATGCAAATTACAAACGTTGGAATTATCGTTTGAATACTGATTTTAATATCACAAAAACTACGGTAGCTAAAATTGGTGTTGCAGGATCGTTAGATAAACGAAACAGCCCAGGAATGGGGGATGATGATTTCTGGGGGGTACTCTTTGGGTATTCGCCCATCCGTACACCTGTTATGTATTCGAATGGTTACGTACCAGCGATCGGTACAGGGAATCAGACTAATCCCTGGGTAGTTGCTACGCAGACGGGCTTTAATGAGAATTGGACCAATAGTATCCAGACAAATGTATCTATAGAACAAAATTTCGATTTCATTACTAAAGGACTTCGGGCTAGGGGAATCGTCGGTTTTGATACCAACAATAAAAGTAATATATCCCGTCGTAAATGGCCTGAGCAATGGCGTGCTGAACGTGCGCGCGATGAAAATGGAAATCTGATTTTTACGCATGTATCCAATCCCAGTGAAATGTTTCAAATGAGTGGAGCTGAGGGAGAAAGACGTGAATTTCTGGATTTAATGTTCAATTATGATCGAAGCTTTGGCGATCATAATATAGGTGGGGTAATCCGTTTTACGCGTGACGCCTTAGTAAAAACCGTAAACATTGGTGATGATATTAAGAATGGTATATCGAGAAGAAATCAAGCACTCGCAGGACGGGTAACCTATAATTGGAAAAATAGATACATTACCGATTTTAATTTTGGTTACACCGGTTCCGAAAATTTCGCTATTGGACAGCAGTATGGTTTTTTTCCAGCAGTTTCTGCAGCCTGGAACGTATCAGAGGAATCCTTTATCAAGGAAAACTTCGATTGGGTCAATATGTTTAAGATCCGGTATTCATGGGGTCGCGTCGGTAATGATCAATTAAAAGTAGGTAATAATCAGGAAAGGTTTCCTTATTTATATACGATCGAAGAAATCTGGCGAAGGAATAGTGACGGAAGTTTTGCTTTAGATGGTGCAGGTAACAGGATACCAGATGGGGGTTACCAATGGGCCGATTATGGTTTCAATAGGTACTATCAAGGAATGAAATATGCGCAAGTAGCGTCTCCATATGTGACCTGGGAGATGGCAACGAAACAAAATCTAGGATTCGATATTTCACTTTTTAAAGATAAGATTGTTGCTAATCTTGATTTCTTCAATGAGGAGCGAACAGGTATATATATGGAACGCAGATTTTTACCTGCGATCGTTGGACTTGAAAGTACGCCTCGTGCCAATGTAGGCGCGGTGCAGTCACGGGGTTTCGATGGTCGATTTGAATATAAGCAAACGTTAGGGGCTTTCAATATCACTGCAAGAAGTAATATTACCTATAGTAAGAATATCATTTTAGAAAAAGATGAAGAGAATAATGTGTACGGTTATCAGAATGAACGCGGTTTCCGTGTTGATCAGGCTAAAGGATTAGTTGCTTTAGGTCTCTTCAAAGATTATGATGACATCCGCAACAGTCCGAATCAAACTTTCGGAAATTATCAACCTGGAGACTTGAAATATAAAGATATTAATGGTGATGGAGTGATTGATGATGGTGACCGTGTACCTATTGGTGCTACCAGAAGACCAAATTTGATTTATGGTATCGGTGCTTCGATCAGTTGGAAAGCGATTGATCTCAATGTCCATTTTCAAGGAGCGGGAAAATCTACTTTCTCCACCTATGGAAAAACTGTGCACGCATTCAGTGAGGGCGAGTGGGGGCAAGTTATGAAAGGCGTAATGGGCGATAACCGTTGGGTTTCTGCGGATATTTCAGGAGATCCAGCGACTGAAAACCCAAATGCTTCCTATCCACGTTTAAGTTATGGCTATAACGCTAACAATTTTAGAGAATCTACCTACTGGCTTAGAAATGGTCAATATCTTCGTCTTAAAACGCTGGATATCGGTTACTCTATTCCTAAGTCATTAGCTAATCGAATCAAGACTAATAACATTCGAATTTTTCTTGTTGGAAGTAACTTGTTGACCTGGTCAAAATTTAAGCTTTGGGATCCTGAACTCGCGAGCCCTAGGGGTGAAGACTATCCGCTTCCGAAATCATTTACGTTAGGCATTAATGTTAATCTATAAATTGAATAAAAATGCAAAAGAAGATATATTTCATGCTATTATTTGTGCTGTGCACAACTTTTATTTCCTCCTGTAAAAAGAATTATCTGGAATCTGATCAATATTTTAAGGATCGGATCACGATTGAAAAAGTCTTTAAGAGTAAAGTATATACAGAGGAGTGGTTAGCACATGTTTTCCAAGAGTTTAAAGGAGAGAATGTTGACGTTGCCAGCAAGGGGCTCACGCCCCATAATTTTGCAGATGATATGTATTATGGTGATCGGGATCGTGATTTTGATCCTTCAAAGACCGAACTATCCTATAATATGTTCAAAATGGGGATTTATACTGAAAATGATAAGCAAGGTAGCTGGACGCAGTGTTATCGGGGCATTCGCAATGCCACTACTTTTATTCATCATGTGTATATGAATACAGAAATGACTGCTGCTGAGATCGAAGATTATCGCGGGCAAGCTCGTTTTGGTAGAGCTTACCTCTATTGGTTACTCTTGCGGAAATACGGTCCGATTCCATTGTTACCTGATGAAGGAATTGATTATACACAAAGTTATGATGACATTGCTACAGCACGCAGCACCTATGAGGAGTGTGCTAAATTTATTGCTGATGAGCTATTATTGGCGGCTAAAGAAATGGAAAAGCTAGGTATGAATCGTGGTCAGGATGGTTCTGCTCGCCCTAGTTGCGGTGCCGCATTGGCCACACGTGCTAAAGTATTGCTGTATGCGGCAAGTCCATTAGCCAACGGAAATACGTCAACCTTTTCAGCGAGATTGGTCGATGATGTCGGTAAGCGGTTGCTTTCAGTAGATTATCAAGATGAGAAATGGGCTCTGGCTGCAGCCGCTGCGCGAGATGTGATTGAATTAGGCGTATATCGGCTGTATTGGGTTCCAATCCAAGAAACTGGTGATGATGCAACTGTAGTTCCGCCAAATGATAATAATTTTTCAGGAAAGAACTGGCCGGAAGGTTGGGCAAATATTGATCCTTCCAAATCCTATGCGCAAGTGTTTGACGGTACTTTGCAAGCCTCAGGAAATCCGGAACTTATTTTCACTAGAGGTAATAATCAAGATGGTGAAAGCGTAGCAGATATGGTTATCCATCAGTTGCCTCGTTCTGCAACCGGATGGAATACGCATGGTCTTACACAGAAGCTCGTCGATGCATATTATATGAATGACGGAAAAGATATTCCAGGTAAAGATAGTGAGATCGGACGTGGAAATGGAACAAACCGGTTAAGTGGTTATGTATCAGCTGATGATTATAGCAAAGGTAAATATAGGCCATTGAGAGAAGGTGTTTCTTTGCAATATGCCAATCGAGAGCCTCGGTTTTATGCTTCTGTTGCTTATAATGGTAGCTTCTGGACTTTACTGAATGAGACCTTGGAACGCAATCGCAATCAGCAAGTGTTTTATTACCGCGATGATACAAAGGGTAATGGCTTCAACTCATCCAATGCATACTGGCTTCGTACGGGTTTTGGAGTGAAAAAATTTGTTCATCCAAGTGACACTTACGAGGGGGGGAGTGCGTCACGCGTTATTTCAAAAGCTGAACCTGCCATTCGTTATGCTGATATTTTATTGGTCTATGCCGAGGCATTAAATGAATTAAGTGGTTCCTATAATATTCCTTCGTGGCGCGGTACAACTTATGCGATCAGTCGCGATATTAAAGAGATACAGCGTGGTACTCATCCGGTTCGTATTCGTGCTGGTGTACCAGACTATCCTGCTCAGGTGTATACTAGCAAAGTGGAATTAAGAAAAACTTTGAAACGAGAACGTTTTATAGAATTGATGGGAGAGGGACAGCGTTACTATGATTTACGTCGTTGGATGGATGCGCCTGTTGAGGAGGCTTTACCAGTTTATGGGTGTAATATTTTGATGAATGTTAAGGAGCGAGATCTCTTTCATAGACCAGTAGCCATATGGACACTTAAAACGACCTTTGCGGATAAAATGTGGTTTTGGCCGATCAGTCATAGTGAGCTTAAACGTAATAAGAGATTGACTCAAAATCCAGGATGGACTTACAATGATTAAAGATATGTGATGCTTATGCATATGAGCTAAGCGGTATAACACAGTGATGGAATATTGTAAAATTAGTTGATGCATGCTTTTAGATCGTAAATAATATAGTACTTAAAATAAATGCCTTTAAAAAAAAAGAGTGTTACTAAACTCTTGTATGCCCTTTATAATTTACACTTATAAAAATAAATTGTCCAATGAAAAAAAGATATATACAACTCTTGTTACTCTCTTTGCTGTTCTTATTTAGCGGCTGCAATGATGAATGGAAAGATGAACAATTTGAAAATTTTGTGTCATTTAAAGCACCTTTGACAATTGAGGGTGTTTCTAATATCTATGTGCGGTATAAAGGAGATCAGAAAACGACTTTCATGCTACCTATGATCGTTAGCGGATCGACTATCAATGATAAAAATATGACTGTTCAAGTTCGTGTGGATCCCGATACATTGAAGGTGTTGAATTATGAACGTTTTCAAAACAGGGAAGATTTTTATTACCGGGAGCTTATGAGTCAATACTTTTCAATGATTCCAGCAGTTCATATAAAAGCTGGTGAAAGCACTGCTTTAATGCCAATAGATTTCACGCTTAAAAATATTGACATGGTCGATAAGTGGGTTCTCCCATTAACGATCTTGGACGATGCGTCCAATGGATACAAAGCTAATCCTCGAAAACATTATCGTAAAGCTTTATTGCGTATCTATCCTTTTAACAATTACTCGGGAACCTATAGCGGTACAGCTTTGAAAACAAATATGGAGGGATATGAAAACGAAACTCCTATTGTTAAAAGTGAAATTCGGAGTTATGTCGTTGATGAAAATACGATTTTCTTTTATGCAGGAAACATAGATGAAGAACGACAAGATCGTGGTAAATATAAAATTTATGCAACTTTTAATGAAACTGGTGGGGTCAGCTTTCGTGCTGATAATGCCAACATGAATTTCAAAGTGAATAAAGATGCCAGTTATACTATTTCAGAGCAGATGGATGCGGTAAGGCCTTATCTACTGCACCGCTACATTGCTATCAATAATATTGACTATCAATTTACCGACTATACGATGGTTCCAAATGTTGCTATTAAATATAAGGTTACGGGGTCATTGATTTTACAACGGCGATTGAACACCGAGATTCCTGACGAAGATCAGTCAATCGAATGGTAAAGAAGGAACGATCGGATGTGTCGCAGAAAAACTAGTTTGGTGATTTAGTTTGTAGGAAAATGCGGAGCGTAAAAACTTCGCATTTTTTTTATTTTAACGGGCTAACATCATGGAAGATATTAGCCCGTTAATTTTAAAGGTTGCGTTTTTATCATATTGTGAGAAACAGTAACCATGTCTGGCTTTTTTATTTGGTTGTTCAATTATTCATGATTTTGAATCGGTTCGTTTGTTTGCGCTAAACGTTGGGAACCATTATTTGCAGGACATGAGATATCGTCTGTCGCATCATAGATTAATTTTTTACCTGGTTTTATTAATTCTTCAGGTACATAAATTTGAATACGGGTTATGCTATATCCACTAGGGAAATAACGAATATAGTAACCATCAGGATGTAATGTCCAAATTCCACTTGGTGTATCTGTTCTTGGCATAGCCATACCCGCCAAAATTGCATATTGTTCAAATTCTTCATAGGAGTAATTACCTGAAGAAACTAGGCTTCTAATATTATTTTCAGCTTCAAAGACTGCGCGCAGCGATGCAGGCAATTGTTCTTTGGCAGCAGCCATTGCATCAAAAGGTAAAATTCCAAGTGCGCCCCCTTCTAGTTGCAAAAGTTGTTTAGGTGTTAGCAATGTCAATGCTGTTTCTTTTACGGAGCCAGCGTAATCGATAAATTTTGTTTTAGCTATTATTGTCCATAAGAGCATCTGAATATCGCTTTGTTTTACTTCGGGATGTTGTTCAGCACTTTTAAGTATGGCTGTAACAACTTCTTTTTTCTTACCTAAGGTGGGTGCATACATATAACCATCTCCCGATGATGGCGCATGAGTGCCCGCTTTTAAGCAGTAGCTTTTGTTTGTCATCTCGAAATGACCAGCCTGTAAAATATAACCATCTTTGGCGTTTCTGGGAAGTTCCTGTAATGGCTTATAATTTGCATCTTGTTGAAAACTTGGCATCTGCTCACCTTTTCTATCTACATCTTCAAAATTCGTGGATATCGCTTCGGGTTCTTTGAGTAGTTTGTCCAAACCTAGCGCTTGTGTGCCCTTACTTGTTGCTACTTTTCCTACTTTATTGAGAAAGCCTCCAAGTTGTGCGGTTGCAAGCTCAGTTGTGAGTATAAAACTTAACAAAAGTGATAGTTTTAATACCATTTTTTGAATTTTCATAGTTTTTCTATTTATGGTTAGTTTTTGTCTATTTCAAAAGCTTTGTTCATCATCTAGTTTTATCGTGCTCGTTGACTTGTTTCTAGATAAGTAAAGATAGGTATCCTTTATTATTATGGAAATATAAGAATTGAATTTTAAGGTTGTATGAATTTTAAAATAATAATTTGTCATGGATGCTAATTATTCTGATTCCTTGATCTCTCCGCCTACCAAAATATTAATAAGTCCATAGAAGTCCTATGCTTATTTGATATAGATCCAGTATAACCAGTCTTTTTCCAGTTCCTCTATTGTATTTTTAATCAAGTTGAACTTAAGTTTAGGATATTTATTGTGTATGTATTACTTCAATTGATAAGTCTGGCTAAATACTTTTGAAGAGAAATAATACGGAAATCTAGAAGTAGGAAAATTAGCTCCGAAAGGCTCCTGTTTTTTCAGTATTTTCTTTTGAATGGAGAACAGTATGATGGTAGGGGTAATAGAATATTGACTTGTCTTCTTAGTCTAAGTATGAATTGGTAAGTTGTTTTTTTGTTAAAAAACAAAAGGTTTTCAAACGGGGAGAATGAAAACCTTTATAACCAATTATAAACCTAAATTATGATGACACAAATATAGTGTTATTTGTACACTAAGACAAATTTTTTTTAATATTTTTTTCGAATTGTATCCTATTTTGATTTAACCTTAATTTTTACGGGTTATTCGTTTCTTTTTTATTTCTTTGCAGTAGCGTTTTCTTTGTTTGATTTTGGGATAAGGTATTGCTTGCTATTTTGAAAACAGATTGAATATTATGCTTAGCATAAAGCATCTTATACGTTATTGATGGAGAAAAATGCGCACTATTACTTTTTACCCTGTTTTATTATAGTACCATTTGAATTATATTCAATGAAGGTAAAGTGGGGTTATCATATCAGTAATAGTTGAAAATATAATAAGTGAAAAATATTGGAGGTTATAATGTATTTATCATCACCGTATGTTTTTTTTAAAAGATTAGATGATGAAAACATTAAAAGATTTAATAAATAAGGATCGATTTGGTTGGGCACTTGTACAAAAGTGGATGGAAAATTCAAAGAATACCTTTGAAACTTTGCCAAGAGTTTCTAAGCGAGCTGATGAGGAGTTGTTACGCTTGCAGATTTCAACTAAATCGCCGATGGGGGCTATTGTTTTTGAAACAGGGGGTATTCTAATTGAAAATGGATGGTTACGTATCTTAGGTTCGGGTTCCACAAAGCTGAATAGAGGTATGATGGAGTGGAATAAAGGTAAGACCTATGTCAATGAAGGAGAGAAAGGGGGCTTCTTACTGATTGCTGATGATGTTTTGGGTGGATATTTTGCAATTAATGCTGGGGAGCTGGGGGAAGAGATAGGTAAAATATATTACTTTGCTCCAAATACTTTGCGTTGGGAAAGTTTGGAATGCGGTTACGCAGACTTCATTAATTGGTCATTAAATGGAGACCTTGGTTTATTTTATCAAGACTATCAATGGGATGGTTGGAAAGCAGATGTTGCAACGGTTGAAGGAAATCAAGTGTATTCTTTTGATCCCAATCTGAGTGTACCTGAAAAGAATAATAATATACGAAGGAGCAAAAGACTAATTTTGATTGATGAACATGTCAAATTAGCATTGCAGTCTATATAATCGTAACGTATTGTGATTAGTCTTTTTCGGCATAATTGCTCTTGTGAAGATTCGATCTTTCATAGTTAGTCGCTGGATATTTTGTTATTACACAGTAGGTAGTGAAAAAATTATCCAGCGATTTTAGTATAGAATGAAATGTTTGTTTAAAGGAATTGAAACGTGAATTTTAACGTTATAAGTTTGGTTTTCTGTTAAAAAACAAAAGGTTTTCAAACGGGGAGAATGAAAACCTTTATAACCAATTATAAACCTAAATTATGATGACACAAATATAAGTGTTATTTTTACACTAAGCAAAATTATTTTAAATTTATTTATTCAAATTGCACAAATATGACTTTTGATTAGGTAAGCGTAGATGTTCAACAGTTGTATTAAGTGATCATTATTTATTATTAGGTGTATGAATAATAAGATTAAAAAACAATTTCCAGTTAAAACAGTACAGCCTGTCCTGGATCAAAACTATTGGAATACGAAGTGGCAGAACAATCAAACCGGTTGGGATATCGGTTATGCTTCTCCGGCTATTACCGCGTATATGGCGCAATACCCTAATAAAAATGCGGCAATTTTAATAGCGGGCTGCGGAAATGCCTACGAAGCGGTCTACTTATTAGAGAATAATTTCACTGACATTACTTTAATTGATTTTGCTGAAGAAGCAGTTAAAGGATTGATTGAAAAATTTGCGGGATATCCTGCTATAAAGATTCTTTGTACAGATTTTTTTGAACACGAGAGACAATATGATCTGTTGTTGGAACAAACTTTTTTTTGTGCGATTGCACCGGAAAGACGTGCCGATTACGTGCAAAAAGTATTATCCTTGCTGAAACCACAGGGTCGGATTGTTGGTTTACTTTTTGATAAAGCATTTGAAGCACCTGGGCCTCCTTTTGGAGGTGATGTTGTTACTTATGAAAAGCTTTTCAGACCTTTTTTTTCCATCGACAAAATGGAAAAGTGTTACAATAGTATTTCACCAAGAGCAGGAAAAGAGATTTTTATTAATTTTTCAAAACCTTAATCCAATTATGGAATTCTATGAGAGCAGGCGCATAAGAGCTTACACGGGTTTTCTTCCATATAGTAACAGTCGTTTAAAGGCATATATGGCTGGAAATTTGGGAAATTTTTGTTCGATACGACTTTTATAAACCGTAATAAACTCTTCTTTTTGATCCTCCTGTAGTTTGTCCAGATAAGGAATTAAAGCAGAGCCAGAAATAAAGTTTAGTAATTCTTGTGAACTTTGTGCAATTATGGGATATACTTTTTGAATAATTTGCAAATTTATCAATCCTGCGTCATACATAATTGCCGCATATTGATCTATTGATAACATTGGTGATTCTCTTTTCCATCCACTGAGATAGTCATTAAATGGCTGTTCTTGCACTAATGTTAATAAAATTTGATTTAAGATATTATCCGATTGCATCGGCATTTGAATTGCAATTTGGCCATTGGGATTTAATAGCGACAAAAGATCGGGAAATAAGGTTTGATGGTTATCAGACCACTGTAATGCTGCATTGCTAAATATCAGGTCCCATTTTTGTTTTGTATCGAGGACATCCTTAGTAGTAGCTATTTTAAATGCTAATCTGTCATTTTTAAATTGTGAAGACTCCGATAACATCGCTTCTGAAGAATCAACACCTAGAAATTGCGCGTTTTTTAACTTGTTGGACAGGATAAAAGTTTGTTCACCTGTACCACAGCCAATATCGATACAATTTTGTTGTGGTTCTTCAGTAATAAAATTGATTAAATCGTAAAATGGTTGATTGCGTATATCTTTAAATTGATTGTAAATTTGGGGATTCCACTTCATATTTTTCTATGTTATGATTGTCAATACATCTTTGTAATCTAATTTAACTAAATTTTGATTGATAAACACTAATTATATGTTCAGCTTTTGTTTTTCTTTTTTTTTCGCTATCAATTACAATTTTTCTATGCTGAAAACTAAGTGTAAACAATTTATATTTTTTTGATAATAAAGTTTTATTTTCAAATTGCTTGATTTTAAGTTTGTTATTTTCTTTCTTTATATCGAAAGTGACATATTGTCAACTTTAAATAAGTTATTCAGACATTTTGTCTATGTATTTTTTGTTTTAATGTTTTGGTATGGGAATTGAAATACTGATGTAAATTGATTAATAAAAAATAAAGTATAAACATAAAAGGAGGACAAAAAATGGCATTAATTAAATTTCCAACAAAAAGCTTGAATACTGATTCTGTAAATCCATTTGTAAGTACAGTGTTTGATAATTTGTTTAACGATTCTTTTATTTCGGATCGTCTGATTTCCCGCGTTCCGGCGGTGAACATTTCGGAGACAGAAAAGGCTTTTCGTATTGAGCTGGCTGCTCCAGGTTTAACGAAGTCTGATTTTAAGATCAATGTAGATAAAAAAATAATAACTATATCTGCTGAGAAAAAAGAAGAGTCAGTAAGTGAAGAGAAATTATTTAGTAAAAGAGAGTTTAATTACACTTCTTTTTCAAGATCTTTTGCATTGCCTGAAACGGTAGATCACAGCAATATTGACGCGGTCTACGAAGATGGTGTTTTAGTAGTGACAGTGGGCAAGAGAGAAGATGCTATTGTAGCAAAAAGATTAATAGAAGTTAAGTAATATGTGTTTATTGAAAAAAGCTTCAAGGAGTAAATTCCTTGAAGCTTTTTTTATTCTAAAATTTCTGTGTAATCGTCCGCTTTAGGAATTTTATCCATAAAATGATTCCATTCTTGAGGAATGAATGTTAATTTTCTTTTTTCTAAATCTAGCCAAGCACCATCGACATTAATGGTAGCACTTTTTGTTCCATCTGCTTTAAAAACGATATGCCTAAAAGAAAATCGGCTATTGGAAATATTGAATTTGGTTAATTCTACTTCAACATAAATTTCTTCATCGAGATGAATTTCTCTATGATATAGTAGCTCTTCTCTAAATAGGATGGGGCCTATGTGATGTTTAGCAAATTGCTCTAGAGATAATCCAATTTTATTTAACATATTGCTTCTTGCTTGTGCACAGAAGTCTGCATATGCGGAGTGACGTAAATGCCGATTTGGATCAATCTGCGCCCATAATACCTGACCTTTAAAAAATATTTTATCCATACGATGATATTTTTTGTTTTCAACCTAAAATAGTGAATAAAATGCAAAAGATTCTTTTTTTTAAATATTGACTGTAACATTTTCAAAAATGAGGTACTAATCCTGTATATTAAACTTAATTACATTAAGAGGCTACACGATTAATGATAAAGCCAGACGAACAGCAATTTTTAAAACAGATAGAGCAGAATAAAGGTGCTATCATTAAGGTGTCTCGAATGTATATGGACAACTTAGAGGATCAGCAGGATTTATTTCAGGAAATTGTTATGCAGTTATGGCGGTCTTATGGCTCCTTTAGGAAGGAGAGTTTATTTTCTACCTGGCTGTATCGTGTGGCAATTAACACTGCCCTCATGTATTTCAAAAAGGAGAAACGCCGGCCTGATCAGCATGAGCTTACTGTTGATATTGATGTCGTAGATGAATTTGATTCGGAAAGAAAAGAGGAGCAGTTACGTTATTTCTATCAAGCAGTTCAACATCTGAATCCTGTAGAGAAAGCATTAATCTTTCTGTTTTTGGAAGGACAAAGTCATCGCGATATTTCTATTAATCTCGGTATCTCTGAAGTAAATGCACGTGTTAAATTGAACAGAACCAAAGAAAAATTGCAACAGATTATTAAAACACAAGGTTATGAATTTTGATGAATTAAAAGAACAATGGAATAATCAAGCGGAAAATAATTTTGAGATTGATCCAAATCTTAATCATTATAAATCCGTTGGTAGCATTCTTGTGAAACTGAGGAGAAATATTAAAATGGAATTTTTCTCATGGTTGTGTGCAATTACATTTTTGATGTTATTGCCCAACATTGATACCTATATGATCACAGGATATACAAAAGTTGCCTATTACTTTTTATTACTTCAAATGTGCATATCCAGTCTATTTTACTATAAAAAGTTTTTTTATTTTTATAAAACCACAAAGCAATTTGAACTATTAAGTTCCCGTGAAAATCTGTTAAAGTTGTATTACGATTTAAAATTTTCGATTGAAACTTATAAAATGTCTTCTTATTTATTAGTTCCTCAGGGAATTCTTATTTGTTTCATATTTTTCTCTTTAGGTCATTCTGCGGAGTGGGCAGATAAGATTTATCATTTTGGTGCTACTTGGGAAAATGATTCCTCGTTTATCATATTTTTTATTCTTGGGGTTTTTGCAGGTTTGATTTGTTTGGTTGTTTGTATTGAGTCTATGAGTTATTACTACTATGGCAAATATTTGAAAATGATCAAAAAAAATATCGATGCCCTAGAGGAAGAGTAATTGTAATAAAACTGTTTTATTTTGAGTTATCAATCTTTAAAAGAGTTTCTCAATTCGATTTGTGGGCAAGGTTTTTGTATCTTGATGATCTAATCGAATAAAAGGTTATGATGCAGCATTCAGCTAAAAAAATACAGCGTAGTTCTCATATCATTAGCGTACTTGCTAAATATGGATTTCGCGATATCTTAAACAGACTCCCCTGGAATACCGGTAAAACTTCTTTAGAAATAGGTGTTGATGTCGAGAATATTTCCGTTTACAGACGTATTCGAATGGCCTTGGAAGAGTTGGGGCCAGCATTTGTTAAGCTTGGGCAGTCTGCCTCTACACGCGAGGGTTTATTGCCACAAGAGCTTATTGAAGAATTGAAGTTTTTGGAAGATCGTGTTGATCCATTTAGCATTGATATCAAAAGTTATATTGAAGAGGAACTGGATATTATTTTTGATGATCATTTCGCTTCTATTGATCCAGAACCTTTTGCCGCCGCTTCTATTTCCCAGGTTTATAAGGCGAAACTCATGGATGGAAAAGATGTTGTTGTTAAAGTTCGTAGGCCTCAAGTCGATGAGATTCTGAAAACGGATTTATCTTTAATGCGAGATATTGCCCGGATTTTGGTAGGCTATAGTGAACCTTTGCACAACCTTAATTTACCATTAATTGTTGACTCTTTTGCAACCACCTTGGTTCAGGAAATTTCGCTGTTAAATGAACGTCATAACATAGAGCGTTTCGCCAAAAACTTTAAGGGCAACAGCAAAATCAGTGTTCCTAAAGTTTATCCGAAAATAAGTTCTGATCGTATCCTGACAATGGAATTTATGGACGGTGTTAAAGTGACGGATAAGGAGAAGTTGCAGTCTATGGGGCTTGATTTAGAGGAGATTGTAGATAATGGCATCAATCTTTATTTAGAACAGGTGATCGTACATGGTTTCTTTCATGGCGATCCTCATCCTGGTAATTTACTTGTGCTTCCAAATGGTAAACTAGCTTTTATTGATTTTGGAAATATGGGTAAATTGTTAGGTATAGACCGACAAAATTTAGAAGAGTTTATCCAGGCGGCAGTTTCTTCCAATGCGATGCATCTAGCTGATACGATAGAAGATGTGGCGGTTGTGAGTAATATTCCTGATCGTGCTAGATTTGAACGTTCTTTGTATGAGATTTTTGATCTGATTGATAACGTCTCATTGGGAGATATAAGTTTGGAGTCATTATTTGATAAATTATGGACGATCATTGGGGATAACCGTCTTTATTTTCCTGAATATATCTATCAGCTTATTCGAGGCATATCATTAATGGAGGGAATTGGCAGACAACTCAATCCAAACTTGAATATTATGAAGAGTATAAGACCGTTTGCAAACCGTATTATGCGGGAGCGAATGGATCCAAAATATTTATTTGAAAAAGGGAAGAATAAGGCTTTTTCTTTTGTTCGTGATATTGAAAAACTTCCTGATGATCTTAGAGGCTTATTTAGGCAAATAAAGCTTGGAAATTTCACGCTTAATCACCACTTGATCAGTGCTAAGTCATTTACCCAGATCTTAAGAAAAGGCGTTAACCGTATTGTAATCGGAATTATGGTTTTGTCCTTGAATATGCTTGCAGGTATGGTTATTATCGCGCATGTTGAGCCTAAATTTTTAGGAATTCCAGTTTGGGCATGGGTGTTTTTAGGAACTTCTTTTTCTTTATCGATTTATCTATTTATAGCTATGATACGTGCTAAAAATCGAGATTAGTCAATAGAGGTTAGACATGATATAAAATAATATGATACAAATAAATTTAGAAAATAAGGAAGCATTGGTTGGTGCCAGTTCTGGTGGTATAGGTTGCGCAATAGCACAACAATTAGCCTTACATGGTGCATCTGTCACTTTAATGGCTAGAAATGAAGAGAAGCTGAAAATTGCACTTGCTACATTAGATAGGAGTAGAGGACAGCAGCACCGTTATCTTGTCGTAGATTTTAATGATTTTGAAGAATACCAACGTGTAATATCCCAGTATTTTACTCATCATGTTGTTGATATATTGATTAATAATACCAATGGTCCGAAGGCCGGCACTATTGCAGATCAATCATTAGCAGACTATCAACGGGCATTTGACTTATTATTTAAGACTCACTGTTATACGACAGATCTGGCATTACCTCATATGAAAAGTGCGGGTTATGGGCGTATCATTAATGTTTCTTCGTTAACTGTAAAAGAGCCAATGTCAAATTTGGTATTATCGAACACAGTGCGTACGGCATTAATGAGCTGGAGCAAATCATTAGCGAAAGATGTTGCCGTTCATAATATAACAGTTAACAGTGTATTGACAGGTCTATTTGATACTGCGCGCATTCAATCATTGACACAGATGGATGCGGAGCGTCTAGATATACCGTATGAAGAGGCTTTGTCTTTGCGATTGAAGCAAGTTCCCATGAATAGATTGGGCAGACCCGAGGAGTACGGTTATCTTGTCGCCTTCATCTGTTCTGAGTATGCGAGCTACCTCACGGGATCCAATATTCCACTTGACGGTGGCATGATGAATGGATTTTAAAATAAAAGCCCTTAAGTATTTACTTAAGGGCTTTTATCTGTTTATTTTCTTAATTCAGTACGATTTCTGTATTTACTGTGATAGCCACATCTGCTGCGACAGCTTCAACCCCTGATGGTAATTTATCATTATATTTCATTCCGAAATCAAAGCGATTAATAGTAGTTTTCGCAGTGAAACCAGCCCGTGTCTTTCCCCAAGGATCAGTAATGATTCCTCCGTTCTGAGTAACGTCAAAAGTAACTTTCTTTGTCACATCTCTGATTGTTAGATCGGCGATTAATACATATTTTCCTTTTTTACCTTGTTTAAAAGAAACAGATTTTAATTTCATTGTTGGATATTTCTCTGCATTGAAAAAGTCATCTGATTTTAAATGGCCGTCACGAGCATCTATTCGTGTGTCAATACTGTTGACATCAATCGTGAAATCTAATTTTGCATTATCAAAACTTTCTTTGTTCGGAGCATCAATGGATCCGGATACTTTCGTGAATTCACCATCGACAAAGCTTATCCCTAAGTGATTTACATCAAATCTTGCGTTTGTATGTGCAGGATCTGCACTCCATTTTACTTGTGCTAAGGCGCCATTGATCATTAAGACTGTGGCTGCTACAATTTTCAATAAATTATTCATAATCTTTCTTTTTATCTTTTTTAACAGTAATCTTGTTCAAAATGTTTGTCGATAAACAAATAAATTGTTGTATTAACTTGTACAAAGATGACGAATAATGCTGTTTTAAAAATTGACCTACATCAATAAAATGTACTATTTTTTTGGTTTTAGGATCTGCCTTTTTAATCGGCTTAAAAACTCTTGTGTAACTCCGATATAAGATGCGAGCTGCAAATTAGATATTCTGGGGTATATTTTTGGATAACGTTTAATAAAATCCAGATAGCGCTCCTGTGCCGTAAATCCCAGAGCCGCAATGATGCGATGTTGTGATGCTACTTGAGCTCTTTGGGACATAATTCTGAATAGCCGTTCTACTTGAGTACAATTAGTGAAGAGTTTTTCTTTCTGTTCTCTCGAGATTATTAGTATTTCAGAATCTTCTAAAGCTTGAATATATAATTGAGCGGGTTCTTGATCATTGAAGCTGGCAATATCTGATATCCACCATTCTTCTATAGCGAAGTATAAAATATGTTCTTCTCCATTTGGAGTCAAATAGAAAATTTTAAAACAGCCTTTCTTTACAAATCCTTCAAAATTGCATATTTCCCCTGCCCGCAGAATGAAGCTCTTTTTTTTTACATGTGTTTGGGTGTAACTAGACGTGATCTGTTCAAGTTGTTCTTCTGTAACGGCTATTCTTTTTTTTATGTAATCCTTGAAAATGTCCATGAGATAATTAATTCTGAAATGATATTAACTAGAGACTTTAATAAAAGAAATTTCTTCTAAAGTATCAGAAATCCCAAAGACTTTGTATCCATGTTGATGTAAAGAGTTTAATAACTCTTTTGTTTTTTCAATTCCATTATCAAAAAATCTTTCGTGTATTTCTAATAAAATCTGGCGGATCTCGATGGATGAATTTAGAATACTTTCTATGACGCAATATTCTGAGCCTTCAATATCCATTTTTAGCACATCGATGTAGCTATGGTTGTTTTCAGATACAATATCTATAAGTGATTTCATTTGTACTTCTACCATATTATTCTCATCAACATTTTGATGGTTAATGATGGAGCCGGAGACATGCTCTTTGTTTTTTGGTAAATTGAAATGGGTTATTCTGGTTTCCTTGTCCAATCCGAACGGATGAAAATGAAATTTGGGAGATAGATCTGATCGTTGCGCTATCCATTCAATTGATTTCGGTGTTGGGTCATAGCCATGGACATGGCAATTGTGCTTTTGTATAATGGCATCATCAAAAGAAGTGTCTTGTCCTATTCCAAAAGAGTATACAATCGCATCGGGATGCAGCAGATCTGGATTGACAAAAAATCCACCATAAGAATTTCCGTACCAAACATGTGGACATTTATGTTCGATCTTGAATGATGATATTTTTCCAGAAAGTATTTTATATTGCTTCTTCAACGTGTTGATTAGGCTTGGACTCATATAATTTGTATGTTTGATGGTGGTCGTAAGTTACGATAAAAATTAATTTTAATGATATTCTAATTAATTTAAGGGTGTTAGAAAACCGATTTTTGTTAATTTTTCTGACGCTGCCAATCCATTGGGATTGCAACCTAGTTTTCCTTCAGGAACTTCCAGTCCTTGTTTGTTATAAAAATCTTTCCAAAAGTTGTCTATTTCACCCGTAGCAGGATTGATGAAGGTCATGGGCTCTAAGGTAAAAATTTGAGATTTTCTAAAAGCTCTTTCGATAAAATCGGAACAATAGTAAGTGTTTTCATTTAAAATATAGCTCCAATTGTACGGTTTTCCCAGCATATTTTTTGCAGTTTTTATCGCTAGGGGTATAGCTTTCTGATATTCTTTTTTTAGTCTGTAAACGACTAAATTGTTTTGATTATTTTTTTGAGAATCATAAAAATCTTTTAAGTTTTGACGTATGGATCCATTTTTGGAACTTGCGTGTAAAACAAAAATAGAATCATGCTCAACTTCTAAGAGTCCAATGTGATCAAAAGAATTTTTTTTGTCACGTTGTGTCACACGGTTTATAGCTCCAGATAGATTTTCTTGTTCCGCCTCTACAAAGATAAGATCACCATTTTTAAGGTTTTTAGTTTCAACTTTTTGAGCAAAACAAAGTTGGGATAAAAGTATAACTAGGATGCTGAAGAATATTCTTTGTGCTTTCATGGCATAAATTTACATGCAATTTGATGTAAATAGAATCATTAGCTAAAAATAATTATGTAATGATAGAATGTTTGTATCTTTGCAAGATGGGAAAAATGTATAATGATGTGGTGGAATTATTGCCCGAATTGATTCATTGCTTCAATAATCATTTGATGTTTGATAGCTTAGAGGAGGAAGATGTAATTTCATTTCTTCCAATCGAAGATGAAGAAGTTGCGAAAGAATTTGTAGCTCATACAAATAAGGTATTATCCGACCACTTTGAAGTTGAGGATGGTGAATTATGTTATCCTGAAGACAGTTATTTGGATAAAATTGACAATCCTATTTTCTTTTGGAAGGATTATTTAGGATGCTTTTTTAATTTTGAATTGGTTGAGGATTTGTTGGATAGAGAAGATATAAGAGGAACAAGTTTTGGAACTTACCGAATTACCCATATTGCCTTTATTAACGAAGTAAATAAACGGATCAAAAAAAGAAGATTAAATGGAATAAACCTTGAGTATCGTGTTATTCCAACTCCTTTGGACAGCAATAAACATTGGAATCGTACATACGATAAAGAATTTTAATCAAATCATTATCTATCGTTTTAAACGTTCGCTAAGTACTGTTTTTTTAATGTTTTGTATTTAGTTTTTTGTAAATTGCCCTATTATTTTCTAAGCTATCAGAATAGCTAGCAGTATTCTTCTTGTTTAAATTCCGTTGAAATGAAATATATTTTATTCGTACTTCCAGTCATGGTTTTCATGAGTTGTTCCAATGCGCAACAAGATAAGCCATTAGAGCAGTTAGATAAAAAGTCTGCTCGTGAAGTGGTTTTAGTGACCGAAGTGAAGGGTGATTCAGTCCTGCATATTACTAAACAGCATATCTGGTTTAATGGAGAGCAAATTGCTTCTCAAAGTGATACGATCATTACAGCAAAGAAAGTGAATACCTGGAGTGTTGGGGATTCTGCTCAAACACTTAGTGAAGTTCCTATTTACGTAACCGTACAGTAATTATGAGAAAAAAAACATCTTCAGCGATTAAATTAGTATTAATTACTTCCGTTTTGGCCTCATGTGGAACTGCTCAGTCTCCTCCGGAGGATAAAAATAAACAGCGTGTTTTTATGCGTGCTGATTCTACTGCTCCTTATACAGAAGTTACAAATGATTATAAGGATCAGCATCGTACGGGAGGAGGTATGGGGTCTTCTCTTTTGTGGTTTATGGCCTTTAGACATCTTGGGGGAGGAATGGGATATGCGAACAATAATCTAAATCCCAGTTCTGTTTCTGGTACTAATGCTAAAAAATCTGCTGCATATCAAGCAAAGCGAGGTGGTTTTGGCAATACTGCTGCTTCTTCCCACTCTTCTTCTGTCGGTTCATAATGAAAATTAAACATCTTACGATTGATCCAAATTGGAAATCTAGATTAACGGCTATTGGATATGGTTATCATTCGGATCATGATGAACCTTACTGGATAGATAATTATTACTACGAAATCACTAGTAATGAAGCAGACACTATTTATCAAGCAACAGCTGAGGTTTGGGATATGTGTCTAAAAGCAGTTGAACATGTGATTGCAAATAAGCTTTACGCTTTATTTCATATTCCCGATCATATGGTACCTCATATCGAACAGTCGTGGGAAAGTGAATCTCCTTCAATTTATGGTCGTTTTGATTTTGCTTATGATAGCAGTAAAAGAAAATTAAAGTTACTGGAGTTTAATGCGGATACACCGACTTCTTTATTTGAGTGTGGCATTGTCCAGTGGTATTGGAAAAACCATTATTTTTCAGAATCAGTCGATCAGTTTAATAGCGTACATGAGCAATTGATCACTTCTTGGAAAGATATTAAACCTTATCTCAAAGGTGATATTTTGTATTTCACTTGTGCAAAGGAGACATTGGAGGATCTGACCAATGTAGAATATTTAAGAGATACGGCCACACAAGCTGGCATCCAAACACAATTGATCTACATCGACGATATCGGTTGGAATGGAAATTCATTTATTGATTTAGAGGGTGACTCGATCCAATCTATATTTAAATTGTATCCTTGGGAATGGATGGTACATGAGGAGTTTGGGCACCATATTCTCAATGATATCAATAAAACTCAATGGATAGAGCCTTCATGGAAAATGATACTGTCTAACAAAGCTATTTTACCCATATTATGGGATTTGTTTCCGCATCATGATAACTTATTGCCAGCTTATTTTGAAGAGCAGAGAACACTTAGGAATTACATTAAAAAACCTATTCTATCCAGGGAGGGTGCTAATATCGCAATGTATTATGATAAGGAGCTCATTTATTCAACATCTGGTGCATATGGACATGAAGGGTATATTTATCAAGAGCTGGCCACACTTCATAAAGAAGAATCGGGTTTTTCTATCATAGGCAGCTGGATTATTGGACAGGAACCGTGTGGTATAAGTTTTAGAGAATCGACTATGCCCATCACCACGGATAAGAGTCGATTTGTTCCGCATATCATTAAGCATTGATCAAAAATTGATGGTCCTTTTTATCCCAAATAGACTATTTACTTTTTGGACATTCTAATTCCTGCTTTAAAGTCCGGAATATTTGTTCATATTCTTGGAACCGATGTTCTCTTATCGGCCGAATGTACGGTTCAGTTTTAAAGTATAGCAACATGCATGGTGCAATTTGTTTGTACTTCGGTACATACTCATATGTAATGAATTCTCCATTAGCAATACGCTGTTTTATTTTATTATGATAAGGATACATCTATTTATATTAGCAATATATTAAAATTACTTTTTTTGATAAAAAAAGATTAGTAAAAAGCAAAAATAAGCAAAACGATTAAACCCGTTGCTATACAATGCTTTATAAAACAGTAGTCTTAGTTTGGAACTCGGTGTCTGATAGGTTTTGGTCGTGAAAACACAAGGTTAGGTTACTAATTCGTTACCGATTGATAACGGTAATGATATAGCTTAACTGATTATATTTCAGTCTTTTGCACCCATTTTTATATTCCCTTGTAACTCAATGTAATTTAATTTTAAACATTAAACATTTGAGTTATGGAACAGACAAAAAAGTCCACGTTCAAACTGCTTTTCTACCTGAAAAAGAACGAACTGAAAAAGAACGGTAATGCACCAATTATGGCACGTATTACCATTGATGGAACACCTAAAACTTTCGGAACAAAGTTAGAAATCAATCCTAATAATTGGGATTTAAAATACGGAAGAGTTGAGGGAAAGAGTGCCACCGCTTTGAGCGTTAACCAAAAATTGGATAACATACGTGGACGTATCGACAAGATTTACGAAGATATGCTGAAGCACGAGGGGTTTGCAACCGCCCAAAAAGTAAAGCTCTCGTTTTTAGGTGTTGGTGTAATGGAAGATGCCATACTAAAAGTCTTTAAAGACCAAAACGAAGACTTTGAAAAAATGGTCGCTAAGGGAAAACGCTCTCAAAGCACATATAGCAAGTACAACACTGTTTACAATCACCTTAGCGAATTTATAAGGGAGCGTTACCATCGTGACGATATGGCTTTCCGAGAACTCACTTCTGATTTTATCCGTGAGTTTGATTTCTTTCTTCGCATTGATAAGGAATGTACCCATAATACGGTTTGGGTTTACACAATGCCAGTTATTGCTTTGGCAGAATTGGCTATCAAGAAAGGCTTGATACGGGATAATCCTTTTGAAGATTATGAAATCAGTATGGAAGAAACCGACCGCAGCTACCTTTTAAAAGAGGATGTGGAAACTTTAATGCTCCTGAAACCATCTAAGCCCCGATATGAACTTGTAAAAGACCTTTTTATTTTCAGTTGCTTTACAGGGCTTTCTTACATTGATATTAAGAAACTGAAATGGAGCAATATCCAGTCTTTCTTTGATGGACACCAATGGATAATCAGCAGGAGGAAGAAATCAGATGTTGCCTCCAACGTCCGTCTTTTGGAAATCCCCAAACGCATCATTGAGAAATATCGTGGAGTTACAAGAAATGATTTTGTATTCCCAATGCCATCCAATGCGACTTGCAACACGCATATAGGTAAACTTATTGAGGAAGCGAGTATTGTTACAGAACAGAAAGTTACATTCCACACCGCCCGTCACACATTCGCCACAATGTTTTTGACCGAGGGCGTACCGCTTGAAAGCCTTAGCAAAATGATGGGGCATAAAAATATTTCCACCACACAGATTTACGCCAAAATCACAAGCCAAAAAATCAGTAAGGATATGGATTTAGTTGCCCCAAAATTTCAGGCTATGGAAGAAGCATTTTTAGCCGCAATCTGATTAACTTTTATTACTTCACTACAGAGCAGAACTTAACGGTTCTGCTTTTTTTATGCCCTTACTTTTCGATTATTCCAACCTCTATTTCAGGCTCTCATAGCCTGGTCATTTATTCCATAAAAATTAGAACAGAATATTTCCACAATCAACCGGTAAAAAGGCAGCTAAGTTATAGCGGGCAGCCACCGCACCCACCCACCAATAAAAAAAATGAATGAACGGTTTCCCCCTAAAGGAACCCCCATTAAATCATTTTTTTTCTTGGTCTTCGCTGTTGCCCGCTTGGATTATCTGCTTTCTTTTTTCCGGTTTTTCTTTTGGAAAAAATTATGCGAAGCGAAGCGGAGCAAACCACAACAGGAAGCAGGAAACGAGAAAAGCGAACGTAACAAAATGTACAACTTTTAAAACAGGACGATTATGAACATCACAGGAAGACTGACAAGGGATGCGGAAGTACGCACAACGTCAAACGGAAAACAAGTAGTAAACTTTTCAGTAGCGGTAAACGACAGCTACAAAACCAAACAGGGCGAACGAGTGGAGCAAACCGCCTATTTCGACTGCTCATATTGGAGAACCCCGAACGCAGTGAAGATACTCACCAAAGGTCTATTGGTAGAAGTGACTGGCAGGGTAAGCACAAGAGCGTGGGTAGGCAAAGACGGAGAAGCAAAGGCAGGTTTGAACTTTCATACCTCTGACTTCAAACCGCTTGCAGGAGGCAGGAGAGCCGAAACCATACAGGCTACTGCACAATCTGAAAGCAACGGATTTACAACACAGGGAGTAGATGACGACCTCCCATTTTAACAACGAGTATTCAATCATTTTTTAACATCAAAATTTTAAGCATTATGGCACATAATATCAATTTCAACGAGAGAACAGGGCGTTATTCATTTTTCAGCGTTCAAAAAAAAGCGTGGCACAACTTGGGGCAAATCGTGGAGCAATACCCGACAAGCGAGGAAGCTATCAAATACGCAGGGTTAGATTACGAAGTCATAAAATCCCCACTATTTACAAAAGGTTCGGGCATTATCGAAACTGCCAACGGCATAGAGATAGGCAGTAGCGAATTGGAAGTACCTAACTATTTCGCCAACATACGCACCGATAACAACGCAGTATTGGGCGTAGTCGGCAAGGATTACCACATAGTACAAAACCGTGAAGCCTTTAATTTCTTTGATGCTATTGTAGGTGGTGGCGAGGGGATTTTATACGAAACCGCAGGAGCGTTAGGCAACGGAGAACGCATTTTTATCACAGCCAAATTGCCCGACTATATCCGTGTAGGTAATGGCGATGATGTAACAGAAAAGTACATTTTCCTAACCACTTCGCACGATGGTAGCGGAAGTATTACAGCCGCATTTACGCCTATCAGAATTGTTTGTCAAAACACCTTAAACGCTTCGTTACGCAGTATGACCAATGTAGTCCGTATCAAGCACACTTCGGGGGCAAAACAACGTATCGAGAATGCTCACAAGATTATGGGACTTGCCAACACATTGAGCAACCAATTAGAGGGCATTTTCAACGAATGGGCAAAAGTAAAGGTAACAGACCGAGAGGTAAGAAAGCTAATACAGTTGGCACTTTGCCCAAATAAAGAAACGCTTGACCTAATCAAAAAAGGTGCGGATGATGAAATTTCCACCGTGTTCAAAAACACCGTTGAGGATGCTTTTGCTTATGCGATGATAAGCGATACACAGCAAATGGACACTACCAAAGGCACGTTGTTCGGAGCGTATAATGCTGTGACAGGGTACTATCAGAACGTGAGAAATTACAAGAACGATGAAGCCAAGTTGCAAAGTATTGTATTGGGTGGTACTGCCCAACTCAAATCACAAAAAGCATTTGAATTGTGTAGTGATTTTGCCTTAGATGGTGCGGAAATCCTAAACCTTAATTAAATAACAACAGGCTACCGCCTTAATCGGTGGTAGCCTTATAAAACAACGGATATGAAAGCAAAAACAATAGAGGAAGCAAAAAGTATGGCTAAAGACAAGAGCCTTGAAACACAATACAAAGACGAAGCTATTTACATCATCTATTGCAGTAGAACCGAGTATTTCTATGTAGATACCAATAGCCTAATACGACTTTGGGAACAGCTATTTGGCTATTATGAAAATGGAGTTTATACCGCTGAAAAACCACACTCATAAAGCTATGCAAGTAACAGATTTGAACGGTTGCCCCATTGAGATAACGAACCTTAAAGAAGCCATTAAAATGGCAAGGCAATATAAAGAGTACCGACACGAGGACAAAAGTTTTTCAGAGTTCGACAAAAAGCTAAAAGCCTATTGGACGGATATGTTTGAGAAACTGACAACAATCAAAAAACGATTAGACGAAACTTTAAAATTTTAGAACAATGAACACAAATTTTTTCAATCAGATACAGCAGTTGGACTTTACAGGAGTTTTACAACTGAACATTTCAAAAGGAATAGAAAGCAACTTAATCGTAACAGTATTGCTCAACAACGAACAATGCGGAGATAGTGCCAAAAACGGTATTCCCCCATTGACATTTAACGCCACGCCCCAAGAGTTTGACGAGGGTTTTTTTGAGCAGATAACCACACCTATACAAAAGGTATCGGGCTTAATGGTGGATATGGAGAAATTCTTAAAGCAATTGGAAGAAGTTAAAAAGCAATCGGCAATCGAGAAAGAAAAAGCCGAAAAGGAGAAAAAGGAAAAAGAAGCCAAAGACAAGAAGTTTAAAGATGCTATGGCAAAGGCTGACGAGTTGGAGAAAGAGGGCAAGTTCCGTGATGCGTGGATGAAAGTACCCGATATAACGGAGTTCCCCGAAAAAGCGGACGAGATACGCAAGCGTAAAACATCATTGTCCGACAAGTTTGCCACACCAAGCCTTTTCGGGGCAATGGAAGAAGCAAAACCCGAACCGCAAAAAGAGGAAGAAGTTACTGCCGATTATCCTATTGATGAAGCGGACGAAGAAGAACAGTATTAACACTTAAAAACGACCATTATGTTATTAGCAACCCAATTAGAGCGAGTATTTATCCTCAATGATAAAGGACAGGACATCAGACTGACCGACCCAGAACCACGTTGGAGCGTGGAAGCCGTAATGAATTTTTACGCCAATATGTACCCGATTTTGACAACAGCAAAAGCATCCGCACCGCAAATCAAAGATGATGCGGTAGAGTACAAATTTGAAAGCGTAATGGGTACGAAAGGTTAAACAAAAATTATAAAACGATGAATTATGCAACGCAATATCATATCGGGAACAATCAGCATACCCGAACAGAAACGACAACAGCAGTTACACCGACAGTTGGGCGAGTTCGCAAATTGGCTACAAAGACCAAAGGACGCAAACCAAGTGCAGAAAGACAAACAGAAATCCGTACCAATAGCAATGCTACCAATGGTATTCTAAAGTGTACGTTTCTGCCTAAACTGAAAATAGCACAATCCGTACAGGCTTGTCAGAAAACGGAGAGGGATTTTTACAAGTCCCTTTCCCGACTTGCTGAACATTACAGCATTGAGCCAATGCAGACCAAAGATTTTGATTTTCCATACAATATAACATTGTCTATGTGGGATATGGAAACCAAAGTAAAACGTACCAACATAAATTGGGATAGTTTCAAATTGGTACAGGATAGTAAGAAAACCTTTTTTGTGAGCGAGGAAAGGTATAATGTAGGTACAACCTTGTATTATATTCCTATTGCACCACTCTTTAAAATGCTCAAAGACCCGAAACGTAAAAAGACCGCACAGGTACTTTTATCGGTATGCAGTTATCTGTACCATATTGCCGATGTACCGTATTACAGGCAGGAAGACAGCTATTTGTATTGGTTGTATGAAACGCATAAAGATTGGGTAGAACAGGATGATGAAACAGACGAAACCGAAACGTATAAAAGTGAGTTGAGAAATGCCGAATATATTGGCGACAATATAGAACAAAAGCTATTTAACCGTATCAATCTAAAGGTATTTGAACAGCGTTTGAGCCGATTTAAAAGCCTTGATACATTCGACAGGGAATGTTGGCAGATAGCTTGTAATGCTTTTGTCCTTTATACGGAATATCCGAACGCAACCATTTTCAGAAATGCACCATTGCCCGAAGAAGACCCCTATAATGATGATTACGAAAATGAAGCAATCGGAATGGAAAAGTATATCTCTTTTATTTCCGATACCAAAGGTTGGTTATATGAAAGCCTTAAAGAAAGCATCAACAACGAGTTTAACGAGTGCGGAGTATTGGAAGAACCGACCATTTGCAAAGCCTTTGACGGAAGCAAAATAAAGACAAACAACCTTGATTTTGAAAACCGCCTGTTTACCTTATTGGACGACCTATGCACTCTATTGTATGACTATAAAACAACAGAAAAATGAACACCATAAACAACATAACCAAAGATTTCGGCACATTGTACTATCCAAAATCCGCTTTGGTTTTCTATGAAACCAAAGGAACAGATACAGCAATGTACGTGGAGCATTTCGATATGGATAGCAACGGAACGCCTACCAATGCCCACCCATTGACAGTAAAAGAAGCCAACGTATTATCAATGGCTTTACAGACCGATGAAGAAAAGAATAAAGCCTTTTTAAAGCCAAAGGGAATTTTGCCGACAAACATTTTGCATATCAATCAGAGTGCAGAAAATGGTGCGGTACTTTGGTACACCAAATCAAAGCAAAGGCAACTGTATTTTGTAGATAGTTTGGGCATACCCAACGGAAAGGCACAAGTACCGCCAATGCTTTGGTTAGCGAGCAAAAGCAGTCTTACTGTATTTGCTTTGGCAAACGACAGAAGACCCACCGAGAAAACGCCATTGCATTACGTTCCTTTCTTCAATATCTATGAAAAGGGCAATGTATGTATGGGTACTGTTAGTATTGACATTAAAAATTCGACTTCGGTTGAGGAATTTATACAGGCGTGGGAACATTATTTTTTCAATTCCTATTTCAGCCATTCATTATGCGAGAACCTCACGAAAAAAAACATTGTAAACCTTTGGAAAGACCTTATCAATACTGATAAACCTTTTCCGAAAGAAGTATTAAAAAAGAATAACAAAACCCTTAAAAATCTATTGTGATGAATACAGCAAAAACAGCAATCCATTTTACGGACAATTATCTGCTCAATCCGACAAACCCAATTTCGGTAAACCTTATCGGGGCAGGTGGCACAGGCTCAAAAGTATTGACCGCTTTAATGGAAATAAACGAGAGCTTGATAGCGTTGGGACACGCAGGGTTGCAAGTCCGCCTTTGGGATGATGATGTTATCACGAGTGCCAATTTAGGCAGACAGCGTTTTTTTGAAAGTGAAACAGGATTGTACAAATCGGTTGCATTGATAAACCGTATCAATCGTTGCATCGGTACAAATTGGAAAGCCGAAACGGTAAAATTTGAAAAGGACAAGTTTGGCAGAATACCCGAAAAAGCAAGGGCAATCATTACTATTACTTGTGTGGACAATGTACAGGCGAGGTTTGGCGTTGCTGAAATTCTTAAAGAAATAAGTTACCGCAGACACTACCAAGATGAGCCGAAATATTGGTTGGATTTTGGCAACAGCCAAGATACAGGACAAGTGCTACTATCTACTATCGGAGAGATAAAGCAACCCAATTCAGAGAAATACCAAACGGTGGCAAGCCTGCCATTTGTTACCGATGAATTTGGCGAATTGCTGAAGCAATCCGAACAAGAGGATAACACGCCAAGTTGCTCACTTGCCGAAGCGTTGGAACACCAGGACTTGTTTATCAATTCCTCATTAACCCAAATGGGTTGTTCTTTGCTGTGGAACTTATTTCGCAGGGGAATGACTGAATACAAAGGATTTTTTCACAATCTGAAAGATTTCCGCACCCACCCGATAAAAGTCGCCTGACCCGAAAAGTCGGGCGGCAAAAAGACAGATCCTCCCGATGGTCGGGACAGTCTTTTTGCATCAAATCGGTGCAACCCCTTTGTCAAAATGCACCGCTACACAATTTCCTTTCTCTACCTTTTACCAAACAGGTTGCGACATTATTGTGTGGGATATTCATTATCCCAATGATTAGGTATGCAATGACTTCTTTTCTTTTCACATAAGCGACCAAAGAAAAGAAGCAAAAGAACGCCGCTTGATTAGAACAGATATTTTATACTATTATAATCGGAACGTTACTTATTACTGAAATATTCCTGTGCAATTTCCGCTACTCCCACACTAAAATATCTACCGCCATTGGTAACAACATCAATAGCTTTTTTAAAATCGTCCGTATCGCTACCAATGAGCAAATAACCTGTAAAACCAATTTCCAAAAGAGGTTTTACGGCTTTTTCTGCATCAATATCATTATGTGCAATCAGGTTAATGGTTGGATATTGTGTTC
The DNA here is from genome assembly GCF_025961315.1 of Sphingobacterium kitahiroshimense. Lineage (NCBI taxonomy): Bacteria > Pseudomonadati > Bacteroidota > Sphingobacteriia > Sphingobacteriales > Sphingobacteriaceae > Sphingobacterium > Sphingobacterium kitahiroshimense. The sequence continues at coordinate 5,594,505 of NZ_JAOQNK010000001.1, forward strand.
TCAATTCTTGAAGCTGTGCCAGCACATTCTTATTGTAAAAATCAAGGTCAATAATACAAACGTTGGGGAGTGTTTTTAATGCTGATAATTGGGATAGTCCGTCTTCAATGTTTTCAGAGCGGAACGATACTTCAATTCCTGAAGCAGCGAGGTCGTTGCAGGTCAAATCCAAAATCGGGCTTTTATCATTGATAAAGGCGAGGGTAATTTTTTTTTGTGCTGTACCAGTTTCCATATCATTACTTTTTTGAGTTGATGTAGCCCTGCACAAAAAAAAGAAGCGCAGGCAACCACACTTACCGATACTGAGGCACTGGTACGCCTTAATCCCCGAATAAGCGAGCGCCCACGCCTATGACGTGAGCGTTCTTACTTATTGTCTTGGGGATACAAAAAATTACCAGTTTTCAGTACCAAGACCTAAAGCAAAAACACTTTAAGTATTGTTATATTTTACATAGCAAATATACTAAAGTCCTTCCGTTGAAACATAGTCAGAACAAAATTAATTACAAGCAATGTCTGTCATTGGCTATATAGTTCTGTTCTAAGACGGTCAGAATATCACTTTCCTTATAGATTATCTTGCCCCCAATTTGTATAAACGGCAGGATATTATCGTCACGGTATTGCTGTAAAGTCCGTTTGCTGATATGGAGCAGCTTGCATACATCTTCGCCCGACAAGTATATTTCTCCGTTCATTACAGGACGGTAGTTTTTCAATATTTCTTCAATACGGTTTCTCAACTGCATTATCATTTCCTGATGGGCGATGATTTCTTCCGTTTCATTCGTCAGTAAATCCATTGTCGTTGGTATTGTACGGCTGTCCGGCTTCGAGTAAAGCCTGTACGTCCGAGCGTTTATAATAATTCTTGCGGTTCAGTTTGGAATATGGCAATAAGCCTTTGTCCTTATAGGTCTGCAAAGTCCGTTTGGTAATGTTCATCATCAAACACACTTCCTGGTTGTCGAGCCATTGCTCTTCTTTGAAAATCGGCGTGTATTTCCGTACAGCATTTTCGGTCATTTCCAAAATTTCCCTTAGCTCATTTTTCATTCCGTCCAATGCGGATTTTTGTATTGCGATAACTTCCATTTTTTGCTCATTTTTTCTGTGGAAGTCGAAGATATTAAGGGGTGTTACAGGGTTGGAAAATGTAGTATTGATTGGCGTTGAAAGGTAGTGTTTGGCGGTTTACTACCTCTGTAAACAAAAAATCGGATAACCTTTTGGCTATCCGATTTGATATTGCTTATTCACAATATTTAAGCAAAGTATTTTTTTAATTTCTCTGGTATCTCTACATTATCAGTTTGCAAAATATTTTTATATTCAATGGTAATGGTACTACCATCAATAAATATATTATTAAATCTTTCCAATAACCAATCAGAATTATCTCGTTGATTATAGTGCTCAACTAATCTCATAATTATATCCTTATCGGACGGGCAATTTTTGATTATTCCGGAAATAATATCAGCTCTATCGTTTACCCATAAATATGACTTATACCCAATAAAACTAATGTTGTTTAAAATCACTTGTTTAAAAGTATCTAAGATGCCATTTCCTGATAATATCTGATGCTCATTGATGGTTGGAGAATATTCTCTTATAGCATTTAATATAGTTTTATTTGCTTCTGCTATTTCATTTTGTGGGATTAAACCATTTCTTAAAAAAGAAGTATATAATCCTAAAATGTTGTTGCAAGAAGTTAATTGTGTTTTCCAAAATTTTCGGACTTCTTCCTCATTAAAATTAAAGCTCAAAATTTTATCAGGATGGTTCGACAGAAAGTCTTTTAAATAATACTTATTGGCTTTGACAATAGCAATCAAACTATCGTTTACAAAACCTTTATTTACCTCTAAACTTTTACTAATTAGTTCCTGTTTCCTTATAGATAAGTCGAAATCCCATTCTCCATTATTTAATAATGCTTCCCAAAAATGTTTCAATTTTGACCTTTCTACTGAAAATTCAATCTCTTGAATTAATGGAGAAATGTCTTTATCCGGTGGAGTAATAGTTGGGTCAAAATGTTTATGAATTTTATTTATCAGAGATTGCATTCCACCCTCTATTGTTATTTTGGACATATTACTCTCTATAAATGCCCAAAAAGCCTCAATATGAAAAGTGTCTATAATATTATCCTTGTAATGAGCGCAGTCATTCCTTCTATCTTTCCAATATTTTATTTGTAATCGTAGATTGTCATTAAGGTTAAATATTGGGTCTTTAGTGCGTTCTTTTGTAGTCTGGTCAGTTTTTTCTTGTTGTTGAGTTGCATCAAATACACTTGCTTCCCACAAGTCTTCATTTTGTAATTTTGAGATTATTTTGTCCCATTCCCCTTGGGGAAATAAGTTTGGTTTAGTTCCTCCAATTATTCTTTCCTTCAGTATCGTCAGAAAAGCCAAATATGAAAATAATAATGAGGCTCTATTCGCTCCAGCTTTATAGCAAGTAACGGCATCTGTAAATAGTACATTTACATCTTCTGAAAAATTATTATTATCAATCCAATTTTCAATTCGTAGTTTCATTCAAATTATATTTTGCCTAAAGCTGTTTAAGATACTACAAAATTATACAAATATCTTAAGTGGCAACTTGAATGAGCAGATTGATTATCGAGGGTTTTGTATCTCCACTTTTTGCAGTTCCTTTTCCTTTTTCATTTGGCTGTAAGTCCATATACAGACAATACCGACAACAATTAAAGCATAGGCAATCCATTTGCCGATACGTTCTATAAAACGGGTAAATACAGATGCTTCAAAACTCGAAAATCCCTCTGCACCCATACCATTACGCCTGTAAAATTTCCTGCGGTTTATCCAATAAATAAGCACTATCGCAATAACGATAACAATAATACCAAACACCAATTGAGCCGTAACTGTATCCATACCCGTTAAGATTATAATTCAAGTAAATTTAAACAAAAAACAACGTACACCGAAAGCTGAAAAGCAAAAAACCGACCTGTAACAGTCGGTTTTGCTTTTATATAAGTAGCATTAATCACTACTGTTGAACTGAAAGCTCAACTGCTTTTCGTTACCGAAGTTATCCGAAATCCAAACCTCAAAGGATTGTGATACGGTAGATGACGAAGTGTAATACAACCGGAACTGCTCCGTTGGCAACGAATACAAATCGTTTGGCAAATACGGTGGTTCGTCATAATACCGCAATGTGCCTTGACCGTCAAATTGGAAGTAGCGGAGAAAATATTGCGTATTGCTGTAATTGCCTGTTCGCTGTATGGTAATCCGTATCTCTACGGTCTGCCCACTGGCAACATCTTTGGGTACAGGCATTACTTTGACCTCAAAAGGGAAATCGTTCTGTATTTCGAGTTCATCGTCTTTGCTACAAGATACCAACGTAACCGAAGCTGTGAGGATTGCCAAGAGTACATATATTGAGCTTAATCCTATCCTGAATTTATTGAATATTGCTATCATTGTTTTTACGTTTTAAAAATTAAACCTTAATCCCACGCCTGCGGACGGTCGGAACTGTTCCAAGTCTGTACCCCACAAAACCTTTGTACGCCCTTGCAGGACTAACACAAAACGGTCGGACAGGTACGTTTCAAATGTGAGCCGTCCACCAGCTCCGTAGATAAAATTATCCTCGCTCAAAATTTTTGCTCCGTCATACAACATTGCTTCGCCACGGTTGATACTTTCGTAACCGACTACACCTGTTATTCCGAAGTTCAGCGTGATGTTCTTACGGGCATCGCCCAAGAGGAAGAAGCTGTAACCGCCCTCTGCGGTATAAGTTTCCTGCGGTATGCGGAGGGCTTTATAATCGTGGTATTGATGAGTGTATTCCAACGCCCAAAGCTGATAGTTACCATTTTTGCCGTTTACGGTCATTGCTACATTGATATAATAATCGTTACCGATTTTATCATTGGACAGCACACCCGTACTCACTTCCAATCCTTTCTGTTTAGGTAACATTCTTTGTGCCTGTGTGACCGTGATGGCCATAAAGATGAGCATCACGGTATAGATATACTTTTTCATATTATTTACTTTAAAAGGTTATTAAAATTTCAGGTGCATATCGTTAATCAAACGGGCTTTGATTAAGTCGGAATTTTCTATCTGGAGCGTTTGATGCCTGCCTCCGTTTTTCTCGAAAATCTCAATCAGCAGTACCTTGTCATCGGCAATGGTAAATTGGTCTAACAGGAAGACGTTTTGTTCGATTGTTTTTCCGGCAATGTCGTCCAGTGGCTTGTAAGTCCTAAGCGGTATCATCGGGCGTTCCTGTACTACGGTACGTTTGGCTACCTTTTTATCCACTACCTTGAAATTCACAAAATCAATCTGAAATGGCACATTGGTACGGTTTCTCAATTCCGTATGGAAATAGTATTTGCCGTTGTGTATGTAAATGCCTTTGAGGATAAACTGAATACCGAAGCTCTTAGCCCCGATATGCTTTACAATACGTTTGTCTTTCTTGTAAATCGTTTCCAACAGCAAGCCTGCCAATGACGGAGAATTGTTGCCCAATTCTTCAAAAAGCACATCGTTACCATTGGCTTTATCTACTGCCTTTTGCATCGTGAGCAGGTCATAGCTCATTGCCTCCGGATAGGAACTGTAATACACATTGAAGCTGTAAAAACGCCCGTCATTGGTAATGACAGAAAAATTGGTTTCGGGTTCAAAATCCCTTACCGATGCTTTTACACGCAACACGTTTTCCGCATCTTCCGCTTTCCCTGCAATCAGGTATTCGCTACCCAAATCCACGTAACGAATGGCAGTCGGGAAAATCAGGTGCGAAGTTTTATCGTAGGTCACTTCCATTTTATACGGTTCTATCTTGCCCAATGCAAGTTTAGTTCTTGCACTATCCTGTGCGTAAGACTGTACGGCAAAGCCGAGTATCAGGGCAAATGCCCAAAAGATTTTTAAATGATTTTTCATTGTTTTATTTATTTGAGTTCAACATTATTTTTTAGATACAAGGAAGACCTGATGCCCTGCTTTTAGCGTAACCTTTGGGGTTCTCACCTTTTTTGTGAAATAGCCCGAAACACCCTGTACCACGCCACGGCTTAAATCAGCAGCAACCTGTTGTCCTGCATTCTGCGTGAGCATTATGCTTGTTCCCGAAGTCTGGCTCATATTGCCCGCCATTTCGGTAAGGGCGTTCATTTCCGGCGAATACGGAACGTACAAGCCTTGCTGTCCGTCCAAATCGTAAATGGTTATATCAACCGGAATGATGTTGCCCTCTAATTCTACGGAGGTAATCTTTAGCTGTAATCGACCTCCCTGAAATTTGGCATTAGCTGTTACAATCGTTCCTTTCGGAATGGTACGTTGAGGCGTTTGGGCTGGCTCTAACAATCGCAATCGTACCCCTGTTTCGCCGATAACCGTTTGCGCATCGTGTACACAGGCTTTGATACTGTTTTTCGGTTGTGCCGTTTGCTCAATAGAACCTGCGGTATAAAAGCCCCGGTTTCTTGTTTCGCTCCAATCGGCTAAAAAGGCACTGTCCGTAGGCTCACGATACAAAGCGGAAACGGTGTTCTTTCTTGTAGGTGTGAATGCCACAAAATGCTCCTTTTGAGTTGAACCTGCGGTAGCCGTACCTGCATCCTTAGCAGGTGGAACTTCTGTCGAATTTGTACCCGTTGGCAGATACTTTGCCGCCATCTGGTAGGATTTCTCCATTAGGGCAAGCTGGTCATCAACGGTTACAGATTTAGGCACATCTTTCTCGGCTAATTGTTCTTTTAGTTCGTCCAATTGCCTGCGGAGTTCTGTTGTTTCAGAGTTGTTATCCTGATAAAATGAACCCAATGTGCTTTGTGCATTGCGGTAACTGCTCAATGCCGGATTGCCGTTTCTGCCCGAACCTCTGCCACCGCCATAGCTGTTGCTTTCGTCTTCTTCGGGAAATTCATCATTAGGCTCTTTTTTGTCTTCAGTATTCCAATAGTCAGAAAGCGTGGTAAGTGCATTGCGTTTTTCTTGCTCTTTGCGTTCCAGCATTTCCAACTCATAAGCCTTGCCTTTGTCGGCAGGCATTCCTGCTCCGGTAGCCTCTGGTACTGCATCGTTCAGCCCAATGTTCTCGATTTCCTTTTTGTCTGCGGATGGTTTAAATATGAGGTACATACAACCTACGAAGACAATTCCCATTAAGCCAAAGATGAGCGGCTTTTTGAGCTTTTCGGCTTTGTTCTGTGTACCGTCTTGCGGTACATCAGCGGTTGCTGCCTGGTTCCCTTCCGTTACCCGAACAACCGACTTTTTGTTCTCATTTTCTTTCATAAATCTTGTTTTTTAGAATTGTTGATAATGTGTCCTGCAATCTTGCAGGGCTTTCACTTTTTTTGAGGACAGGGTTTTCGATATGCTCAATGACCATATCGTTACCCGACTTTGAGGTATCGTACCATACTTTGCAAATGACCCCTGCCGTAAGCAGTAGATACCCCACAAAAAAGTAAAGTGTGTATTGGTGCTGTTTCCGCAAGGGCAATGCCCGCCAGCGTTCGTCCAGCTTGTCAAAGTACCTGTCCATATTTGCTCTTAGTTTTTTCATAACCTTACTGTTTCTGTTGTTATAGCTTGAAACGCTTAGGACTTTGACCTGCCTTTTGCTTCGGTTCTTCATTGACCAAAGCGACTGCCTCAACCGCTTTGGGTGCGGATATTACAGACAGGTTTGTCAGTTCCGATTTTTTCAGCAGTTGCCCAAATTGGTCTTTCCTTGTAACCTCCATTCTGTTGAGCGAGAATTTGCCGTTCAGGTATTTTACCCACATACTGCATTCTACACTTGGCTTGTCTTCGCCCGACCATTGCAGGTAGCCCGTCAGCAACAAGTCCTGTTTAGGCAAACTATCTGTACCTTTTTGGCAGTTTTCGAGGTATTCGCCGATACTTTTCTTCAACTTTCCGGCATACGCTCCCTGCGTATGGAAATAGCCGTTATATCCTTTATCGGTAAGGATTTTTGCAAACGTGTTTAAATCTGATAATGCTTCCATAAGATTGTTTTTTTAGCGTTCGATAACTTCTATATCCCTGTTTTCTATCACTGCAAACTTTTCGATGTTGAAGCCTTGCGGGTTGTTGTCCGAACGGACAGAGTTCACGAGATAGCAGGAAGTAATCAGGTTACGCCTGGTCACGTTGCTCGAACGGATAATGAATTGTTTGGCGTAAGTACGCACCGCATACGGATAGGTGTCGAAATTGCACACGACACTATCCACCTCAATGCGTTGCTGTACATTCCCCGAAATAATCCTGCTGTAATAACCCTTTTCCGACAGGTCTTTGTAATAATCAAAAGCTGATTTATCGGCAAGGTTGAATGCCCTGCTCATATTGCTTTCGATAGCGTTCTTGTCGGGAGCAAGCGTAAAAAAGAGCTCGTGAAAACGTCTGACGTGCTCCCTTGCTTCCACAGGTCGGTTGATACTTGCATCTTGCGATAAGGCAAGCATCAACGATTTTCCATTATCCAGCACATAGATTTTTTGGCGTTGTTCGTCTGCAAAGCTGTAAGATTTCCAAAGTGAAAATCCTACCACGCTTAGGCAGAGAACGGCAAATACAATGGCATACAGCCGTATTTGCCTAAAACTGTTTTCGATATTTCTTAATGTTTTAAATTCCATTTTTAAATGATTTGATTGTTTTTATTTCCCCATTAACCTGCCACCGATATTTCCAACAGCCGAACCTGTTCCTGCTCCGGCGATATTTCCGGTTTTCATTGCCGCTTGGTTTACGTTACGGGTAAAGTTTCCTGCACCGCCTGCCTGAATAATCCAGCCTGTTACCGTTGGGATAGTGAAGTAACCCACGATACCGATTATCATAAAGATGATGTACACGGTATTGGATGTGTCGGGTATATAGGTCGGGTCGGCAAGCATTGCTATATCCTTTTCGATAATGAGGGATTGTATTTTGGCAAGCATAGAGCTGAACAGGTCTGCCACGGGCAACCACAGGTAAACGCTGACGTATCGGGTCAGCCATTGCGTGAGCGTGGACTGAAAACCGTCCCACACGCTTATCGCAAAGGCTATCGGCCCGAGTATGGACAGGACGATGAGAAAGAACGTCCTTATGGTATCAATAACCAAAGCTGCCGCCTGAAACAGTACCTCTAACAGATTGCGAAACCAATTCTTAATAGCTTGTTCGGTTTGGTAGGCAAACCTATCCATATACATTCCCGACATCGTAATCAAATCGCCGGGCGACCAGCCCAATTCTTCGAGCTTTTTATCAAATTCCTCATTTGATACGAGATAGGCTGTTTCAGGATTTCGTAGCATAGCTTCCCGTTCCAACAGGTCTTTTTTCGCCTGCAAATCGTTGAGGTCAAGCACCTGATTTTCGAGGATTGTGTGAGTACCCTGTACCACCGGACTTAACACGGCATTGATTGTTCCCAATACGATAGTTGGGAAAAACATAATGCAAAGCCCCAAAGCGAAAGGACGGAGCAAGGGGTACATATCAATGGGTTCAGCCCTGCTCAAAGCCTGCCATACTTTTATGGCAACATAGAACAAAGCCCCCAATCCGGCTATCCCTTTAGCCACTGCCGCCATATCGGCGGACAGTGGGAGCATCTCATCATATAATGAGCGTAGGACTTCGTGAAGATTTTGAAATTCCATAACTACCAGTATTTTTGGTTAGGAGTTCCATAGAGGTCAAGCACTCTTTTGGTATTGTTCTGCTTTTTTGCTCTTAGAATACTTACAGAGATATTCTTATTGGTATAGTAGCGTACCAAGCTGTGGTATTCCTTTACTTCTTTGTACACTCTATCAATAATATCCATACGCTCTTTGTCGTTCAGCGAAAGGCTTGATGAGGTTACAATCTGTTTGAGTTCTTTCAGCAGTTCGGTACTTTCATTCAGCAATGCCGAATAACCATTGCTGATAGCTGCCAATTCCTGTGCAGAAAAATTCGGGTCGTTCATCATCTTACCGAAGTTGGTAACATACATTTCGGATACGTCACCGACAAGCAATACAGTCTGCTGTACCTTACGTGCATCTTTTACAAGATTATTTACAGCTTGTAGCTTGTCGTAATACTCCTTACCCTGTTTATACACCTTTTCCACTTCCTTGAAATTTTTAATTACATTGGATACCGTGGAAGAAGTCTGTACGATTTCATTCGCACTGTTGAGAATACCCGATGCCAGATTTGTGGGGTCGGTTACTACCCATTGTGCTTTTGCGGACGGTGCTACGGCGAGCATTAGTGCCGTACACACCATAAAAAGGAACTTTTTCATTTTTATGAATTTTAAAATGTTAATGACTATTGATTTGCTTTGTCACGCCTTTGCATTGCGATATGCTTAATGGCGAGTTCTACGTTACCGTCCAATTCGGAAGCTAATTGCATTACCTCCATTTTTTCGGTTTCTTCTGTCGTGTATGCGAGGTATTCCTCCAAACTAACTTCGGTGGCATAGACTGCCGAGTTCGTACCACCTAAGCCAATCCAAACCTCTTTGTACAGTCGGCTTGCATCGTTGTTCATATTGATTGAAAGTACCTGACCTTTTTCCTTATCTGTAAGCCCCAACATTGCCTGTATGTCATCGAATTTATTCATATACTTACGCTGGTCTAAGAGGATTTTACAGTCGGAATTGTTGATGATACTTTCTTTTACAATGGGCGACTGGATAATATCATCTACCTCTTGCGTAACGACAATCGCCTCTCCGAAGAATTTGCGGACGGTTTTAAATAAATATTTTATATATTCCGCCATTCCTTCTTTGGCAATCGCTTTCCACGCTTCTTCAATCAGGATGAGTTTTCGGATACCTTTCAGCCTCCGCATCTTGTTGATAAAAACTTCCATAATGATGATTGTGACTATGGGAAAGAGGATTTTGTGGTCTTTAATCGCATCAATTTCAAACACGATAAAGCGTTTGGAAAGCAGGTCTAACTGCTTATCGGAGTTCAACAGATAATCGTACTCTCCGCCTTTATAGTAGGGTTCGAGAACGTTTAAAAAATTTGCTATGTCAAAGTCTTTTTCCCTTACCTGTTTTTCTTCGAGTACCTTGCGGTAATCGCCTTTGACATACTCGTAGAAACCGTTAAATGATGGGTAAACATCGTCCGTTTTGATACGTTCGATATAGCCGCTTACGGCATTGGAAAGAGCAACCTCTTCAGAACGGGTTGGCGGTTCATCATCACGTTTCCAGAGTGTCAGTATCAAAGTCTTGACACTTTCCCGCTTCTCAATGTCGAACACGCCATCATCGGTATAGAAAGGGTTAAAGGCAATGGGATTGTCTTCGGTGTATGTAAAATACACGCCGTCTTCGCCTTTGGTCTTTCCTTTGATGAGTTCGCATAAGCCCTGATAACTATTCCCTGTATCCACCAACAGGACGTGAGCACCCTGTTCGTAGTATTGCCTTACCATATGATTTGTGAAGAACGATTTTCCCGAACCCGATGGCCCCAAAATGAATTTGTTGCGGTTCGTGATAATGCCACGCTTCATAGGCAGGTCGGAAATATCCAAATGGATAGGTTTTCCTGTAAGCCTGTCAGCCATCTTGATACCGAACGGCGAGGGCGAATTGTGATAGTTGGTTTCTTCTGTGAAGAAGCACAAGGCAGGTTCGATAAAAGTGTAAAAACTTTCCTCACTCGGAAAATCGCCTGCATTGCCGGGCATTCCAGCCCAAAACAAAGTGGCTACGTCTGTAGTGTTGTGGCGAGGCTTACACTCCATCAATGCCAATGCACTACCGCAATCGTTCTTTAACTGTTTCAGCTCCGCAGGGTCTTCCGACCACGCCATAATGTTGAAGTGTGCCCTGATAGACGACAGACCGAAGCTGTGGGCTTCGTTCAGGTATTTTTCTATCCACTCTTTGTTGATTTGGTTTGCCCTGCTATACCTTGCCAAAGAGTGCATATTGCGGGCGGACTTTTCAAACTTTTGCAGGTTGTCTTCGCTGTTATCCAAAAACAAATATTGGTTGTAGATATGGTTACAGCTAAGGAGTAATCCCACGGGAGCAGCGAACGACAAACGGCAGTCGCTCCGGTCGGTGGATAGCTTTTCAAAACGGGTATCAGCCGATACCGTTCCGGGCAAATCGTCTGTATCGGACAAGGTGTGCAGGCTCAACCTTTTGTTTCCGATACGGACTTCTTCCGTTCCGAGTGCGATGTCCTGCATTGGTGTTCCAGATTCCCTTGATAACGTGAGGTACTGTTCCAGTAATCCATGTGTATCTTCTGTTCCGATGATTTCATCTTCGGTCAGACGTTTCAGGGTTACAAAACCGCTATCGTTCACGATACGCTCAAACTGGGCGACCGCCTCCATAAAGCGGTGTATCGTTTCCTTGTTCCTGATTTCCTTTGGTATCAGCGTACCTTTACATAGCGATGAAAAATTACTTTGCATCCGCATTCTTTCCTTAGTGGTCTTGGTCAGGAACAAGTAACAGTAGTGATTTAAGAACGGTCGCTCATTGAAATGGCGTTGATAGGATTTAGCCAAAAAACTTTGGTTATCCTCTGCCAAATCGGGCGCATAGCTTTCTTTGATGTACCAATCCTGTTTGTGAATGACCGTAAAATCAGGCAAGGTTTTGATAGCCTTGTGCCAGGCGGAGTGAATAGCTTCGTATTCCGCAGAAGCTACCGTGAACAATTCCGGCAAGCGTACTTCAAAGCAGGCGGTAATGTCCGCATCTTTGGATAAGATGCAGTTGTTCTCCACTGCCAACAAAGGGAACTTGTTTTCCAGTGTGGTGGTCTTTGCTACATTTCTCATACGGCATTCTGTTTAGGTGTGAATTTTAAATAGCGGTGTACAGGCTTGCGGCAGATGATGTAGCGGGGATGCCTTTTATTGGCTCCAATTTTCATCAGCCCGTGTTCGCCGTACTTCCTGTTCAGCGAAAAGGTCTGCCATACAATGAGCGAAGCACCGCCTGCCCCAAGAAAAAGGCAGATGTAGGAATTAACCCCGGCCATGTAAAGTATCATGACCAGGATAAGGGTTCCGAGCAGTCCGCCTGCAAAAATGAACAGGTATTGTGCTTTCAGCCCTTTAAATTCCACCGTTCTCCCAATGCCTTTGTTGATGTTATAATTACTCATAAGGCAACGGATTAAAGGAAGAATGAACGCAGGATGGTAGCTGCAACAATTAAGAAGATACACGCACCAAACCAGGATGCTGCAGTCTTCGATGTGTCGGGGTCGCCCGAACTGAACTTGTTATAAACCTTAACGCCCCCTATCAAGCCCACGACCGCACCAATGGCGTAGATTAATTGGGTTGCGGGGTCGAAATAAGACGTTACCATTTGAGTAGCCTCGTTGATGCCAGCCGAACCGTTTCCCTGTGCGAACGCACCAATTCCTGACAGAATTGCCACGGCTGCCAGCAAAACTTTTTTTCTCTGTTTTTCCATAATTGAAACACATTAATTTGTTATTGTTATCCCGCACCTTGCGGACTTTCGGGACAAAGGTGTTTCAGAAATCAGGGCGTTATAATAAAGTGGCAGTCAAAGGAATGATTTGGCAGTGAGTGGCTGAATTGCTGGATCTTCTTCATGAAATAGGGAAGATAATTTTATTATTTGAAACTATCTACAAAGAAATATATTTGTGTATTTAAATATTATCCTGTATATTTGCTTAAATTTGAAACGGAATACAAAATTGAAAATGCAATTAAAAGATATATCCCATTTGCAATTTGGCTTTTATGACAAGCCAAAAGAAAAAGGTGCAGTTATCTATCTTCAGGCTAAAAATTTTAATGATTTTGGGCTGTTTGATGGTAATGGAGATGGATGGGTTGAAATAACAGAAAAGTCCAAAAGCCATCTTTTAGAAGAGGGAGATGTTTTATTTGTGGGGAAAGGGATGCGAAATTTTGCTTGGAAATACAGTGTTGATACAGGAAAAGCAATTGCTTCCTCTATCTTTTTTGTTATCAAGCCGAAGTCTGATCTTGTTGATTCAGACTATTTGGTTACGATTTTTAATTCGACTAAGTATCAATCATTTTTTCAGTCCCTTGGTGCAGGTAGCTCTATTCCTTCTATTCGTAAAAATGAACTCGAAGCAGTAGAAATCCCTCTTCCTCCATTAGAAGTTCAAAAAAAGATAGCCAAGCTAAGTGATTTGCATCGAGCAGAATTAGCTTTGACAGGAAGGTTGATAGACGAAAAAAATAAATTATTTCAAGCAGTAATAAATGATATTTTAAAATAAAATGGAAAAGAAGCTCACTCAAAAAGAGATTAACAATATAGTATGGAAAGCCTGTGATTCATTCAGAGGAGTGTTAAGTAGCGGACAGTATAAAGATTATGTGCTGACGATGCTTTTTGTAAAGTATGTTTCTGATGTATGGAAAGACAAGAAAGCATTTTACACCGAAAAGTACAAAGGTGATAATGTGCGTATAGAACGGGCTTTGGCAAATGAACGATTTAAGCTTCCTGAAAATGCAACTTTCGATTATTTATTTGAAAATCGTAATGATGTACAATTAGGTGATTTAATCGACCGTGTTCTGGAACAAATTGAAGATTCCAACCGCTTGAAATTAGCAGGTGTTTTCAGAAATATTACGTTCAATTCAGAATCAAATCTTGGGCAAACAAAAGACCGTAACAGAAGACTGAAAAATTTGCTTGTCGATTTTTCTGAAATGGATTTACAGCCTTCGCATTTGGAAGGTAATGATGTGATCGGTGATTCTTATGAGTACCTGATTTCAATGTTTGCGGGTGATGAAGGAAAAAAATCAGGAGAATTTTATACCCCAAGTGAGGTTTCTACCCTATTAGCGAAGCTCCTTACTCCTGAAGCGGGTAATAGATTAAATGACCCAACCTGCGGTTCGGGCTCCTTATTGATTAAGCTATCCAAAGAAGTAGGATCCGGAAACTTTTCTTTATATGGACAGGAAGTAAACGGAAGCACTTGGGCTTTAGCTCGTATGAATATGTTTCTGCACGAGATTGATAACGCTACCATTGAATGGGGAGACACCATAAATAACCCACGCCTTTTGGAAGGTGATCAATTAATGAAGTTTCATATTGTGGCTGCAAATCCACCTTTTTCATTAGATAAATGGGGAGCGGAAAATGCGGTCGCTGATCAATACAATCGTTTCCATCGAGGTGTTCCTCCAAAAAGCAAAGGTGATTACGCCTTTATTAGTCATATGATTGAAACCACTTATGAAGATATTGGTCGTGTTGGTGTGATTATGCCGCATGGTGTATTGTTTAGGGGAAGCAGCGAAGGTAAAATCCGTCAGCAGTTGATTGAAGAAAATTTATTAGAAGCTGTCATTGGTTTACCTGCCAACTTATTTTTCGGGACTGGTATTCCAGCTGTTATTCTGATTTTCAACAAAGCAAAGGAATCCAATAAAGATGTTTTGTTCATTGATGCGAGCAAAGGTTTTGAAACAGGTAAAAATCAAAACAAACTGAGAGATATAGATATAAAACACATTGTTGAAACATACAAAGCTTTTAAAATCAGTGTTCCTCTTGCTACTGATAAAGGTAGTGTAATTGAAGACAAATATGCTTATCGAGCGCCCTTGAGCGAAATTAAAGAGAACGATTTTAATCTGAATATCCCTCGCTATGTGGATACGTTTGAAGAAGAGGAAGAGGTGGATATTAAAGCGGTACAATCAGAGATTAATACACTAAAGCAACAGATTGATGATGTGGAAGCAGAAATGGCTAACTATTTAAAAGATCTGGGATACTAGTATGGATAAAAAGACTGGATATAAGAAAACACCATTAGGAACAGTTCCCTCTAATTGGAATATCGTTGAAATACTTGAGGTTCTAGAATATGAACAGCCGAGCAAATATTTAACGAATAATATCAACAAGGTAAACAACTTGAACAACATGCCTGTATTAACAGCTAATAAAGCTTTTGTTTTAGGTTATACCGAAGATCAGGATGGTATATATAACCCTGATAATCCTGTAATAATTTTTGACGATTTTACTACTGCTAGCAGGTATATTGACTTTCGCTTTAAAATTAAATCTTCAGCCATAAAAATTTTAACAGCAAAGGCGGGTAACGACACAAAGTTCTTATATGAGAGACTTCAGCTAGTAAAGATTAATACTGAAGATCATAAAAGACGGTGGATTTCAGAATTTCAAGAAATAGCTATAGCGTTGCCGCCAATTAACGAGCAAAATGAAATTGCAAAACTTTCATTTACTTGGGATAGGTCAATTAGATATAATGAGCAATTACTTGAAAATTTTATAAATCGCAGACGTGCTCTTGTTTTAAAATTGACTTCTGACATCGGAATGAACGTAGTTTTAACACCGCTTGCAAAAGGAGTTATTAAAGTTAAAACAGGTTTTATTCCTGAGAAAGAAATTTTTTATCAAGAAATTGGTATAAGATCTCATGCTAAAGGCATTTTTCATAAAGAACCAGTAACAGGAAAAAGTTTAGGTAACAAATCCGTGTTTTGGATAGAACCCGATTGCTTTGTTGTAAATATTGTTTTTGCATGGGAGCAAGCAATAGCAAAGACAACGGAAGCAGAGAGAGGAATGATAGCTTCACATCGTTTTCCTATGTACAAACCTAAAGAAGGGGTTTTAGATCTGGATTACCTGTTGTACTTTTTTAAATCAGCAAAAGGGAAAAACTTATTAGAGTTGGCTTCTCCCGGTGGTGCAGGGCGAAACAAGACGTTAGGGCAATCTGAATTCCTAAAACTCAAAATACCCGTACCTCCAATTGAGGAGCAGAAGGAAATTGTTCGGTTACTAAATACAGCAGATAAGGAAATCGAACTACAAAAGAAGAAAATAGAAGCGATTAAACAACAGAAAAAAGGTTTGATGCAACAATTATTAACCGGGAAAAAGAGATTGAAAATAAATACTATTTAACGCATGAATACATCTGAAACCTTTAAGGAGTTCCTCTCAAATATCAAAATAAGCGATGATAAGGCTGATACAATTTCTTATCGCTATGGGCGTATTACAAAATCTTTGAACACAGAATTTCGCAACACAGATTCTAAAACTGCAAATAGCTTGCAAGTTGGTTCTTATGGAAGGTATACGGGAATTAATGGGATTTCAGATTTAGACATGCTATATATTATGCCTGCATCAAAATGGGCAGATTATAACAAGTCCGGAGGACAAAGTAAATTATTACAAGATACTAAAACTGCAATTTCAAATACCTACTCTTCTTCTGATATTAAGGTGGATAGATGTGTAGTTACGGTAAATTTTACAGATTCCCATATCGATGTACAGCCAGTTTTTGAATTAGACGATCAAGACTACAAATATCCAGATACTTATGCTGATGGCACTTGGAAAATTACAAAGCCAAGAAAGGAAATGGATGCCATGGTCGAGTTTGTAGCCAATAAAAATCGAAACCTTAGAAGACTCTGTAAGATGGCCAGATCATGGAAAAATAAGCATGGGGTTTGTATGGGTGGGCTTTTGATAGACACGCTTGCTTATAATTTTTTAAAATCAACTACTTGTTATGACGAAAAGAGTTTTGCATATTATGATGAAATGTGTAGAGATTTTTTCAAACATTTATATGACCAGCCCAAGGATCAAAATGAATATGGTGCTTTAGGAAGCAAGCAGCGAGTGAAAGTTAAAAAGTCTTTTAAGAGGAAGGCAAAGAAGGCGTATGATCTAGCTGAAGAAGCGATTGATGCTGCTTCTGATAAAACGAAACATAATAAATGGAGGGATATTTTTGGAAATGATTTCCCGAAATATGTAAACGAAGAAAAAGAAGCCGCATCACTTAATTCCAGCTATAGAAACACCGAGGAATTTATTGAATCAAAATACCCTATTGATATTAGATACGATTTAAAAATAGATTGTGAAGTGAAGCAAAATGGTTATAGAGATGGTTTATTACGTGAATTTCTGTTAAAGAAAATTAGATTGATGCCGAATAAATCTTTAAGGTTTTATATTGAGAGAATAGATGTGCCTGCTCCTTATGTAATCAAATGGAAAGTTACTAACCGCGGAGAACAAGCAGTCAAGAGAAACTGCATTAGAGGACAAATAATTGATTTAAACTCTAGTGAGAAGACTGAAACTACAAGTTTTAAAGGTAGTCATTTTGTAGAATGTTATATCATTAAAGATAATATAGTAGTTGCCAGAGATTTAATTGATGTACCTATTTCTGAATAGTTTAAAAATATAGATATGAGTGAGCAAAAAAACTTATTAGAGTCTCAAATTCGAGAAATTTATGGAAGAGTTGTTTATACACACAAAACCCATGAAAAATGTGCCGATGTTCTTAAGGAAAGAAGTGATTGCTTAAAATTTGCTGAAATTTTCTTATCGGCAGCAACTACTACCAGTATTTTAGTTGTAGTGCTCGGTGAAGGGAAAGCATTTCAATTTATCGCTGCACTTTGCTCAACAATATTACTTGGAATAACACTTTATTCCAAAGATTTCAATTTATTGGCGATAGCAGAAAAACATAAACAGGCAGCTTTAAATATTCTAGAAATAAGAGAAAAGCTACTTTCATTACTTGTCGATATTAGGATTGGAAATAAAGCAATAGAACATCTTCAGCAGACCAGAGACGAATTGAACGAAGAACTTATCAATACATATCGAGGTGCTCCTAAAACAATTAATAAGGCTTATCAAATTGCTTCCAAAGCACTTCAACAAAATGAGGAGTTTACATTTTCAGATGCAGAAATCGATAAGTTTTTACCAGAAAGCTTGAGAAAGAATTAGAATTATAGTTTATCAATTGATTGAAATAGATCAGGCACATCAACCCTTAACCAATAAAACTTTAAAAAGAATATGCAGCTTAATTACTTTCCAATAAATATTGAGTTTGAAAAATATCAAATCAATACTGAATTATATAGCGATGAACGTCTTACTGAATTAAGAGGTTTGTACAATGCTACGCATTCTTTTTTTAGAAACGGTGATTCTATATACATTTCCAACAAGGACAGTGATGACAGCACTCCAATTGGTATATTAACAGAACGAAGTACATATAGTGATCATCAGATCACAGCCTCATTGATAAAGCATATCTTTTTCAGAACTTTCAAAGACCGTTTCCCAAGATACACTCCCGTAGATTTTTATCCTTTCCGTTTCTTTTCGGGTAAAGACGATATCATTAAAAATGCCTTGCCAGATAGTTTAAAAGACAGGATAGGTTATAAAAAGCTCATTGAAGTGCAATTGCGTTTGACCGAGATCAATGGAAAAAAACGTTTCGGTTTCTTGGTCAATATCAAACGTAACTGGATTTTTGACATTAGTTGTGCTGAGTTACATTCAGAAGGATTTGAATTGATTGGTCTTGATGTATTGCATGCAGAAACCTTGCCTGGATTAACGAATATTCTCGCTCCCAATGAAGAATTTGTTGGAGTTCTAAAAGAAGTAATAGGAAACAAAGCAAAAGTTGAAACCAATGAAGGTTTGAAAGAATTTGAATTAAGTGAATTGCTAATTCGAAAAACAAAATTCAACATCGGGAAGTACCTGAGTTTTGCCACATCACCAGATAAAAGTGATGAAATATTGAACATCATTGAGGGTAAACGATCTGATATCTACAATCCCAAAAATCTCTATACCGAAATTAGTAAAATAGCAGAACACTTATTTAGTGAAAACGGAAAACTGGTTTTATTCCAGAATAAAGAAAGTTTTTGTTTTACGGTAGATAGCAAACCGATCTCTGTTTCAAATACGATGGAACTAAAAAATCCTACGTTTATTTTTGACCATGCTGTTACAAAGACCAATAATTATAACCCAGATGCAGGTCTGTCTAATTATGGCCCTTATGACAGCAATACATTTGATATCAAATCACCAAACATCCTTTCTATCTGTAACAAGAATACCCGTGGCAATTTCACAAAGTTCCTTTATAGTCTTAAAGATGGTATTCCGCAATCCAGATATTTCCAAAAAGGACTGCAAAAGAAATACGATTTGCAAGATATAGTATTTAACATTAAGGAAATTCAGGATTATACTATAAATGAATATCTAAATGCAATTAGAAGTGATGATGAAAGTAAACCAGATTTAGCTATTATTGAAATCCCAGCAGCATTTAAAAGATATGATGACCGAAATAATCCATATTATGCTATAAAAGCAAAATTACTTGCTCTTGAAATTCCGGTTCAATATGTTACTGCAGAGGTAGTAAAAAGCCATAATGAATACATTTTAAATTCACTTGCATTGCAAATTTATGCAAAGCTTGGCGGTATTCCTTGGGTTTTGCCTTCGCAGCGTTCGGTCGATAGAGAAATAGTAATTGGTATTGGGCATAGTTGGCTCAGGAAAAATCAATACGCAGGATCCGAACAAAACAGAGTGGTTGGTATCACAACCTTTCTTTCGGGAGATGGTCAGTATCTATTATCAGATAAAGTAAAAGATGTAGCTTTTGAAAATTACTTTTCGGAGTTGCTTAAAAGCCTAAAAAATTCCATCGAAAGGCTATCATCAGAATATGGTTGGGCAGAAGGTGATACTGTACGTCTAATTTTTCACATATTCAAACCTATCAAAAACACAGAGTTCGATGTAATCAGTCAACTGGTCAAAGAAATTAATCAGTATAAGATAAAATTTGCTTTTGTTACAATTAGCCAATCGCACCCAAATATGATTTTTGACACCACTCAGCAGGGTGTACAGAAGTATGGTAACAGCAATGTTATCGGTGCGTTTATCCCCAGCCGAGCAAGTAATGTTTTTTTGGATTCAGAAACTTGTATTGTTCAAATGTTGGGACCGAATGAATTGAAAACATCTAGGCAAGGGATGAGCAAGCCCATTCAAATTAAAATACGCACCCCACAAGGCAATTATGACAATAATGGATTGAATGATTTGATATTTCATGATTTGAGTTATATCACACAGCAAATATTCTCATTCACTTACCTGTCTTGGCGTAGTTTTTTACCAGGAGAAGAACCCGCAACAATGAAGTATTCCAACCTTATTTCACGCTTGCTCGGCAAAATGAGAAGTGTTCCTGGCTGGGATGCGGATAGCTTAAACTATGGATTAAAAAGAAAGAAATGGTTCCTTTAGAAGAAAAAACAGGTTATCTATCAAGAGTCACTGAAAGCCATAAACTTACAGCATTTAATAATTTGTTGTTAGGTAAGACTATTATTGTACCTGAAAGTCAAGATTTGAATGAGTCTGAGGAGTATTATTTTGAAATTGTAAATGCTATTCAGAAAAACAAGAAAGTAGATTTTGAAAAATATTTTGAAAAAAAATGTAAAAGTAAACCGAGTAAAGACTCTCCAGCTCCTTTTGTCAATGATGATTTTCTTATGTTCTCGTTTATTGTGGGTGTTTCAATATTTAGTATAAACAAGGATTGGGTAAACTATATAGTTTCTATCAGAAACAGAAATGCAATAACAATCACTTTTGAAAACATTTTAAACGAAAATTATTATAGCACAAGTAATTTGCCAGAGATTGTATTCGTGTTTCTTCAAATAAGCAATCAATCACTAATTACAAACGAGTTCGTAAACTTCACCTATAAAAAGTTGACTGAGAATATTAAATTATTTGAAAGTCGTAGCGATTTTCAAATTTTGTGTTCTATAAAAGCTTATGACTCAATACTGTTACTAAAGGAATTACCTGATAATAGTGAATTAAACTTGTTTAGGAGCTTTAATACCAAATTTATTAGACGCATAAAATACTTATCATGGATAATTCAAGCAGTTTTATTTGCTGGGTTAATTTATCTATTGCTTAAGCTTCCAAAGTACAGTCCTGAAACAATTCAATTTATTGAAACATACAACTACGCTTTTACAATTTTTGGAGCGTTGGGGCTTAGTCTTATAGGCAATTTAATACCTGCCTTTAAAAACAAATCACAAGAATTAATTATGAAAATGCTTGGCTATCCAAGTGAACTAATTATAAATTCTACAAAGAAGATATAAGTATCATGGACACACCCTCATTCATAGAAGACCATATTTCCCAAATTCCGGCGTTAAAATTGCTGATGAATATGGGCTGGAAATACCTATCGCCAGAGGAGGCTTTAGCAGCCCGTGGAGGAAGAAGCTCGAATGTGCTATTAGAAGATATTCTAAAAAGCCAAGTACAGAAGATTAATAAAATTGATTATAAGCAAAAGGAATTTGCTTTTTCCGAATCTAACATCAACAATGCAATACTTGCAATCAGGGATTTACCAGTACAAGATGGTTTTATAGCAGCGAATAAGGCCTATTACGAACTCATCACATTAGGGAAAAGTTTTGACCAAACGGTTTTAGGTGATAAAAAAAGTTTCTCTTTTCGTTATATTGACTGGGAAAAGTCGGAAAACAACATCTATCACATAACTGAAGAATATAGTGTACTACGTTCAGATAGAGCCGATCATTACCGACCAGATATTGTACTATTTATTAATGGTATTCCGATGGTCATTATTGAATGTAAGTCGCCTAAAATAAAAGAGCCTGTAGAAAAAGCCATTGAACAGCATTTAAGAAACCAGCAAGAAGACGGAATTCGAAGCTTGTATTTGTACTCCAATCTTACATTTGCTTTGGCCTCTAATGAAGCAAAATATGGTACAACCGCTACCAGCAAAGAATTTTGGGGAGTTTGGAAAGAAATGTTCCGTACTAAAGAAGAAGAACGTTTTTGGGAAAATAAAATCAACATTTTAAAGCACAAAGCTTTACCAGAAAATGAGCGTACAGTATTATTTAAAGAACGATTTAGAAAGGTCTGGCAATATTTTGAAAATTTAGAACAAGAGGAACAGGTTATTACTACGCAGGATAAACTACTCTTTAGTTTTTGCCATCCCAAACGATTATTGGAAATTATATATGATTTCACTTTGTATGATGACGGTATCAAAAAAGTAGCCCGATACCAGCAGTATTTTGCGATTAAAAACACGTTGACTAGAATCCTAAAAATCGATACCAAAGGTAATCACGAAGGTGGTGTGATTTGGCATACACAAGGAAGCGGAAAATCTTTGACTATGGTGATGCTAGCTCAATTAATTGCTTCACATCCGAATATTAAAAATCCTAAGATACTTTTGGTAACAGATCGTATTGATCTGGATGACCAGATAACAGAAACGTTCAAAAAATGTCATGTGCCAGTAGTTAATGCTGATAAAGGAGCATCAAAGGAAATAGCTAAAAAACTCAGAGGGGAAATACTGGATGATAACGAACAGGAAAAATTAAAGAAGGATACCAGCCTTTTAAAATTGATTACAGAATCCGGCGATGCAGTCATCACCACCCTAATTCATAAATTTGAAGCTGCTGTTAATGCAAGCCCTCAATCATTTGATAGCTCAGAAATTTACATTTTGATAGACGAAGGACACCGTTCACAATACGGTTCTTTCAATGTCAAAATGCAGAAAGTATTTCCAAATGCCTGTTTTATCGCATTTACTGGGACGCCATTGTTGAAAAAAGAAAAAAGCACAGCGAGTAAGTTTGGAGGCATTATCGATGTGTATTCGATTACGGATGCTGTAGAAGACGGAGCCGTTGTCCCTTTGTTATATGAAGGCAGGCATAACCTTATTGAGGTTAATGAAAAACCGTTGGATAATTATTTTGACAAGGTTTCGGAACCACTTACACCCTACGGAAAAGCGGCTTTGAAGAGAAAATACAGTTCGAAAAATATCCTTAATAAAGCCGATCAGGTTATTTACGCCAGAGCCTGGGATATCACTGAACATTATGTGGATAATTTTCAAGGCACTGGTTTTAAAGGGCAGCTGGTAACACCCAATAAAGCCACAGCAATTAAATACAAAGAGTATTTGGACGAAATTGGCAAAGTAAGCTCTGAAATAATCATGTCTGCTCCCGACACTCGGGAAGGCGAAGAAGACGCCTTTGATGTATCGGACGATAAAGTGAAAAAATTCTGGAATGTCCGAATGGATAAATACGGCACACAGGATAAATATGAAAAGTCTGTAATCGGTGCGTTTAAAAAACAAGACTTTCCTGAAATTATCATAGTGGTGGACAAACTACTGACGGGTTTTGATGCTCCAAGAAATATTGCGTTGTATTTGACCCGTCAATTAAAAGAACATACTTTGTTACAAGCTATTGCTCGTGTAAATCGTGTGTATCCTGGAAAGGATTATGGTTATATAATAGACTATTTTGGTAATTTGGAGAACTTGGACAACGCCATTCAGACATATTCCGGTGAGAATATGTTTGATGCAGAAGATTTAGCCGGAAGCTGGACAAATATAGTAGAAGAAATCAAAAAATTACCTCAGGCACATTCCGAGGTTTGGGATATTTTCAAAACTATTAAAAACAAATATGATGAACCGGCTTATGAAGAATTGCTTAGCGATGAAGCTATCCGGCATCAGTTTTATGAGAAAGTATCTGCTTTTGCACGTTTACTAAAACTGGCATTATCCAGTATTGATTTTGCTAACAACACCCCTGAAAAACAAATTGACAAGTATAAGTCTGATTTGAAATTCTTTTTGGCATTGCGTGTTTCTGTCAAAAGGAGATTTTCTGATGATATTGACTACAAGGAATATGAGCCACAGGTACAAAAATTAATTGACAAGCATATCACGACAGAGGGCGAAGTGCTTAGGATAACGGATTTAGTCGATATTTTTGACAAAGAACAACGAGAAGCTGAAGTTGAGAAATTAAGCAGTAAATCTGCTAAAGCGGATCATATCGCCAGCAGAACTATTCGAGCCATCAATATCAAAATGAATGAGGATCCCATCTTTTATAAAAAGCTGTCTAAACTCATTCGTGAAGCGATTGAAGAATATCATCAGCAAAGAATTGACGAAGCTGAATTCCTAAAAAAAGCTAAAGAGTATGAGGAGGCATTTTTAAAAGGAGAACGAGGGAATATTCCAAATGCTTTGCTAGGAAATGATACAGGTATTGCTATTTATAATCTTATAACTGATATTTTTAAAGATGTGCTTTCTGATAAAATCGAAGTTGCTACAGAGCTTGCTCTTGGTATAGATCAAGTAATCCGTTCAGTAGTATATCAAAATGATCAATTGATGGTAGATTGGCAGAACAAACCTGATATAGAAGGTAAAATTCGCATCGCTATTGATGATTACATCTTCGATTTGAAAAGCAAATACGACATTGACTTGTCTTTCGATGATATTGATCAGACCGTAGAAGAGGCATTAAAAGTAGCTAAAATCAAGTTTGTATGATGGTGGAAAATATCCATAAGATACAATTTGGTTCTGCTACAATTGAATATAGACTCGAATTTCAGGATAGAAAAAATTTGACTATTAAAGTCTATCCAGATTGTATTGTAAAAATAATAGCACCGTATGATACAGCGGTGGAAAAAATTACACAGCATATCAAAAAAAAAGCTCCATGGATCATCAAACAACAACGTGAATTTTTATCCTACCATCCATACACACCAGAACGAATATATGTCAATGGAGAAACACATCTGTATTTGGGAAGACAATATAAGCTACGTGTAGAAATAGGTAATAGAAATGAGGTGAAGCTTTTCAGAGGGCATATTACGGTACTTTCTAAAGAGGAAAATAACGTTAAAGATATTCTCGATAAGTGGTATCGAGAGAAGGCATTCGTTCATTTTGACGAGGTATTGAGTAAAGTGTATCCCATGTTTAAGAAATACAAAATCAATAAACCAGAATTACATATCCGCTCTATGGAAAAACGTTGGGGAAGTTGTACGCCAAATGGTAAGGTTATTCTAAATCCAGAGTTAATCAAAGCTCCTAAAGGTAGTATTGAGTATGTAGTTGTTCATGAATTGTGCCATTTAGTGCATCACAACCATACAAAGGCTTTCTATGATTTACAGGAGGTAATGATGCCAGACTGGAAGAAATGGAAAGAGAAGTTAGAACATAGTTTAGTGTGATTTATTTGTGCTTAAAAATAACATTGGGAAGTCTATAAAAACTCCCCAATGTCAAAATCACTCAAATCACTTTTCCGCAAAGTTGAAGAACTGTCTTCCGTTTCAGATGAAAGGGTGCTATCCAAAAGCTCGGCTATTCTTCGGGAAGCATCTTCCATAGAATTTTCCAATAGGCTGAATAATTCGGTTCCCTGTATTTTTTGAACTATCGCTATCGCTGTTTCCTTTTGGGCTGGTTCCAATTCTTCTTTTTGGAGCAACACCCCCACGGAGCTTAGTTCTTCAAAGGTAACCCCTTGGGCAAAACCGTCATCGCCACCGGATATTCCGTACCTGTTCCATTCTTCTTCCTCTTCCTCCAAATCAGGCATATTACTGAAAACTTCGTCCAGCTCTTCCTGCGGAATTTGAATACCCACGCTTTCATTTTCGTCGTATTCAATGTCTAAATTATCAGGGTTTATCTCTTGTTCCTCTATTTGGCTTTCATTGGCAGCGTTTGGCACTGAAAGGTTTCTTACAGGCTTGGGCTGGCCCATAATATCAGGTAGGTTCGGATTAACCTTTTCCTGCATTGGCTTATGCTCCGACCTTTTCTTAATGACAATCTTGTCCTGCACCAGCAGGGCAATGACTATGAGCAGGCATATCACAATTACTGTTTCCATAACGTAGGTTTTTTAAAACAAGCCTTTGTACTTTTCCTTGAACTCTTTTGTAATCATATCTTCAAATACTTTAAAATGATGTTCAAGAATATTATTGAGATAGGCAAACAAGGGTATTTTATCATCGCCTATAATCTGGACTATGCGGGTTAAACGCTCGTGATGTTCAGGACTTAGGTATATGCTTTTATTGCCTCTTTTCTGCATTTTATTCATTTGCATAAATGCATTTTCATAGGTTGTTTTAGCTGTATTGCTAACTGTATCGGAGTTGCTGCCGGCTGCAACAGTATTCCTGTTCTTTTTATCTTTCTTCATTATAAAATGGGTTTAAAATGTTCATTGAAATAATCGGTAATATCGTCCCCGTACTCTCTGAAATGATGTTCAAGAATATTGTCAATGTAAGAGTAGAGCGTTGTTCTTTCTTCCCTTGTCAGTTGAACGATGCGGAGCAATCTTTCGTGGTATTCAGGGCGTATGTAAACCACCTTGCCGTTACGCCCCGATGGAAACCGATTGACCAAAAACGTTTCCTCATAGTCCGCTTTCTTTGATGAACTGTTACGGACTTTTTCCCTGGGCTTTGTTTCCTTTGGTACATCCTGCTTTTTGTTATTGCTCGGTGGAGCAACAGGCTCATCGCCGCTTATGACGTTCATAAGGTATTCCTCATCAACATTGGGCTTTTCAAAATCGTTGTTTTTGTTATCTGAAGCCATACTTTACTATTTTTATAGATGAGTGATTTTTAAAAATTCCTCGACAAACAAATCCATTTTAGTTGCTTTCATTAACTGTGGTTCGGCAGGCAGCAAACTTGACCGGAATACATAACTACCTGTATCGTCTGTTTCCTTTCGGAAACGCTTGCTATCCATTATTCTTGTTTCCATTATAGGCAGGTTGAGTTCTTTGATGACACTTTGATACGCATCATACAAACCTGTTTTTTCCCTGCCGTCCACTTGGTTCCAAAATAGCCACATCTCTTGTTCGGGATTGCCCTCGTCCGTTTGGGGAAGTCCGAGAAAGGCTTTGGTAAAGCCCAATGTACTTTCCACTACCAAACGGTCGGCAGTAATGGGCGAAAAGATGAAGTCCATTTTTTTTAAGGTAGTCAGTACGCCTTTGGTATTGGCTGTTCCCGGCAGGTCGAAGAAAATAACATCCGGTACAACCACCGACTGGCTTCTGTATTCCGATGCTTTCTCCAAAGCTGTTTCAGCTTTGCATTTAATAATCGGGTACGCTTTTTTGTTGATGGCTTGAAACTGCTTCATTGCCGCCTTTTTATGGTAGTCGTTCTGCATTATGGTTCTCTTATCCCGTTCACGCATATTGGTCAGGCTGTGTTGCGGAAAGTCGCAGTCCATCACCAGCACATTAAAACCTAAACGGTAGTGAAGCACACTTGCCAGCAAAGTGGTCATTGTAGATTTTCCCACACCGCCTTTTTGGGTGGAGAAGCTGATTTTTAAAGTTTTCTTTGTTGTTTCCATTATTTAAAAATTTATTGTTACACACTTTATTTGTTTTGCAGGATTGAATATTGGTTTATCTGATTATTACCTCATTCCTATATTCCTGCATTCCCTTTTGGGTACTTTCCTGCACAGGTATCTGCTTTCATTTTTGCCTTGTCAGGTACATTCTTTGGTAAGTGGCAAACCTTGCAACAGGTAAATTGCTTTACCGCTTTTATGCTTTTACACTTTTATTGTTTTATGCTTTTAAAACCCTATGCTTTTATTCCAAACCGCTTGTTTGCAAACTTGATTTTCTTCTCTGTTTAGATACATTTTTTACTACCTGCACTAAAATTATACGGCAAATAAAGCGATTGATTTGCCCGCTGATTGCGGTGTGGCAGTGTTTGGCGTTCAAAGGCAGTGTTTGGCACTGCTATACAATACAATGCTTTCGTAAACAGGGCTTTACTTTGTACAATGATTTTTATTAATGGATTTATGCAAAATTCTTTTGACAAATCGGAGGGTAACGGGAACGGCATCGAGCCGTTTTTCCCTGTTACATTTAATCCGTCCCGCAGGGCGGATTTTTGTGTTCAACGGAACACGGCAAGTTGTGTTTTGAGGCACTCGAAACCGAGTTAGTGCCTCAAAACAACTTGCCCTGCTGGGAGCTTAAAAAACGTCTTCCGAAGTCAGCGTTTTTGTGTGAATTTATAATGGATTAGTGATGAACGAGAACAATAACAAAAAACAGAATAAGGGCGGACGGAGAGCTAAGACCGACCCAAGCATCCACCGCCACGTTTTCCGCCTTACAGACGAAGAAAATACCAAACTTTTATCGCTTTTTGAAGCATCGGGAATGCCCAATAAAGCAAAGTTTATCATTTCCCTGCTGTTCAATAAGGAAATGAAATCGGTTAAAATTGACAAGGGAACGGTTGATTTTTATATGCGATTGACCTCGTTTCACAGCCAGTTTCGCTCCATAGGTGTGAATTATAACCAGATTGTAAAGCTGTTGTACAAGAATTTTTCCGAGAAAAAAGCCGCAGCATTCCTTTACAAATTGGAAAAGCAGACGGCTGAAATGGCGATGCTATGCCAAAAAATCATTCAGATAACTGAAGAATTTGAAGCAAAACATCTAAAAAAACAGTCTTAGAAATGATAGCGAAAATCGGAAGAAGGGAAAATTTATACGGAGCTTTGGCTTACAATCAGCTCAAAGTAGAGAATGAAAACGGACAGATTTTGTTTGCCAATAAGATGATTGAAACTGCCAACGGTCAATATTCCGTTGCACAATTAGCCCAATCTTTTGTGCCTTACCTGATAGCCAACCGCAATACCGAAAAACATACGTTGCATATTTCGCTCAACCCTGACCCGAATGATAAGGTAAGCGATGATAAGTTCAGGGAAATGGCAGAAGAATATATGAAGGAAATGGGTTACGGCGAACAGCCATTTGTGGTATTTAAACATACTGATATTGACCGAAGCCATATTCATATTGTATCAGTTTGCGTGGACGAAGATGGCAAAAAAATTTCAGACAAATTCGAGAAAATGCGGTCTATGAATATGTGCCGTGAGCTTGAAAGAAAACACGGATTGATACCCGCAACAGAGAAGGAGCATCGGCAGAACGACAAGGTTTTCCGTCCGGTCGATTATCGTGCAGGCGATATAAAAAGCCAAATCGCTTCAGTAGTTCGCCACTTACCGAATTATTACAAGTTTCAGACTTTGGGAGAATACAATGCTTTGCTTTCCCTGTTCAATGTTACTATCGAAAAAGTGGAGGGCGAATTGCAGGGTCAGATACGGCAGGGTTTATTATACATTCCGTTAAATGACAAAGGAGAAAGAACCGGACATCCATTCAAGGCTTCGCTTTTCGGAAAAAACGCAGGGCTGCCGACTTTGGAATTGCATTTTGCAAAAAGCAAAGAGGCTTTAAAAGACCACCCGGCAAAGCCAACCATTAAAGCTGCCGTTACCGTTGCCCTGCAATCAACAAATGATGAGCAGGGTTTTAAAAAGCTGTTAGGCGAACAAGGCATTAACGTAGTGGTGCGAAGGAATGATACAGGGCGTATTTACGGAATGACATTTATAGACCACAATTCTAAAGCGGTTTGGAACGGTTCACGGTTGAGCAAGGAACTTTCTGCCAATGCCCTTAATGATTATTGGAACAATAACATCAAACCGGAGATTAAAGAGCCCGTTGAATTACAACCGAAAAGATCTACTTCAAATGATGCAAATCTTCCTGAGGAAGAACCACATCATTTGTTCGACTTCTTAAATACTGAAAAGCGCGAAGACGGTTTGATTGAAGCATTGGGCGGTTTGCTTCCCGAAGCACAGGGCGAGGATTATGAGGAACAGGATTTTGCCAATAAAATGAAGAAAAAAAGAAAACGCCAAAAAGGTCAGCGATAACACAATCAGCCAAATACTGCCATGCACCGCCAATGCCTGCCATATCCTTACAGCCAATATTTATAGCGTTTA
The DNA here is from genome assembly GCF_025961315.1 of Sphingobacterium kitahiroshimense. NCBI lineage: Bacteria > Pseudomonadati > Bacteroidota > Sphingobacteriia > Sphingobacteriales > Sphingobacteriaceae > Sphingobacterium > Sphingobacterium kitahiroshimense. The sequence goes on from NZ_JAOQNK010000001.1 coordinate 5,624,320, forward strand.
AATTCACGCCCGAACATTAAAATTAAAACAATGCAGGGAGAAGACGATTTAAGAGGACTGGCCAAGATAATGGCTTTTATGCGGGCAGTAAGTATCCTTTTGGTACTGATGCACCTTTATTGGTTCTGCTACGGTTTCTTTATGGAACGTGGTTGGACGTTGGAAGTAATCAACAAAATATTAGGCAATTTTCAGCGTACCGCCGGACTGTTTTCGCACACTTTATATACCAAAGCATTTGCTTTGGCATTGCTAGCTTTGAGCTGTCTGGGAACCAAAGGCGTAAAAAATGAAAAAATAACATGGCCTAAAATTTACGTGGCTTTGGGTATTGGATTTGTGTTGTTCTTTCTGAATACGCCATTGTTAAAACTATCTCCGGTAATAGGCACATTTTTTTATATCCTTACTATCTCGTTAGGTTATATTGCCTTGTTGATGGCAGGTGTATGGATGAGCCGGCTGCTCCGTACTAACCTTATGGACGATGTTTTCAATAATGAAAACGAGAGCTTTCAGCAGGAAACTAAGCTGATGGAAAACGAATATTCTGTCAATCTCCCTACCAGGTTTTATTACAAAGGAAAATGGAACAACGGTTGGATAAACATTGTAAATCCCTTTAGGGCATCAATCGTACTTGGTACTCCGGGTTCAGGAAAATCCTATGCAATCGTAAATAATTACATCAAGCAACAAATTGAGAAAGGCTTCTCAATGTACATATACGATTTCAAGTTTGACGACCTTTCCACCATTGCCTACAATCATTTATTGAAGCATCAGGATAAATACGAAGTTCAACCCAAATTTTACGTCATCAACTTTGACGATCCACGTAAGAGCCACCGTTGCAATCCGCTCAATCCCGATTTTATGACGGACATATCCGATGCTTACGAAGCAGCTTATACCATAATGCTGAACCTCAATCGAAGTTGGATACTGAAGCAAGGCGATTTTTTCGTGGAAAGCCCAATTATCTTATTGGCGGCAATTATTTGGTATCTGAAAATCTACGAAGACGGTAAGTATTGTACATTCCCACACGCCATTGAATTGCTTAACAAAAAGTATTCTGATGTTTTCACCATTCTCACTTCTTATCCCGATTTGGAAAACTATTTGTCGCCATTTATGGATGCGTGGCAAGGTGGGGCACAAGACCAACTACAGGGACAAATTGCATCGGCGAAAATTCCTTTATCAAGAATGATTTCTCCACAGTTGTACTGGGTAATGACTGGCGATGATTTTTCTTTAGATATTAACAATCCGAAAGAGCCAAAGATTTTGTGTGTTGGTAATAATCCCGACCGTCAAAATATTTATTCCGCAGCTTTGGGTTTGTATAATTCAAGGATTGTAAAGCTCATCAACAAAAAAGGGCAATTAAAGAGTTCGGTTATTATAGATGAGTTGCCGACAATTTACTTCAGAGGACTGGATAATTTGATTGCAACAGCAAGAAGCAATAAAGTGGCGGTTTGTTTGGGTTTTCAAGATTTCTCGCAATTAACCCGTGATTACGGCGATAAGGAAAGTAAGGTAATCCAAAATACGGTAGGCAATATTTTCAGCGGTCAAGTGGTTGGCGAAACTGCAAAAAGTCTTTCGGAACGCTTCGGAAAAGTTTTGCAGAAACGCCAAAGTGTATCCATCAATAGAAATGATACATCAACTTCCATTTCTACACAATTAGACAGTTTGATACCTGCATCAAAAATCTCTACCCTTACACAAGGTCTTTTTGTAGGTTCTGTGTCGGATAATTTTGACGAACGTATTGAACAGAAAATCTTTCACGCTGAAATTGTAGTAGATAACGAAAAAGTGACTACCGAAACAAAAGCTTATCAGAAGTTACCACAAATTTTATCTTTCGTAAATGAACAAGGCGAGGATAAGATGAAGCAAGAAATTGAAGCCAATTACAAGCAGATTAAAGTGGATATTGTGCAGATTATCACCGCGGAATTGGAACGTATTAAGAATGACCCGAACTTACAGCATTTGGTGCAAAAAGAATAATTAATCCATGAAGTTAGATCAATCAAAATTTGAAGTAATTGATGACAATAAAAGCAGGATTATCAACATAATCATTGATTTGGTACACCCTTAGGACAAGGATGCTAATTCCCCAGCTTTCAACTAAAAATGAACTAAACTTTCCGCTGGTTATCAAAATGGTATATCTTGTAGTCTTTTTGGTAGCACCTAATTTTGAGTACCATTGTAATTTTGCTTTATAACAAATACGTAAAATATTATGAGTAAACAAGCATTAATTATAATTGACATTCAAAATGATTATTTCGAAAATGGAGCTTTACCTTTAGTCAATCCGATACAAGCAAGTATTAACGCAAGTAAAGTTCTGGAACACTTTAGGGCAAAGAATTTACCGATTGCACACATTCAACACGTAAGCCCAAATGGTGCACCATTTATGGCTTTGGGTACAAATGGTGTTGAAATCCATGAAAATGTAAAACCACTTGATGGAGAAAAAGTATTTAAAAAAAACTACCCAAATAGTTTCAGAGGAACAGGTCTTTTAGATTATTTAAAAAAAAATGACGTAACTGAAGTCGTAATCACTGGGATGATGACGCATATGTGTGTTGATGCCACTACTAGAGCCGCATTTGACTTTGAATATAAATGTATTGTAATTGATGATGCTTGTGCTTCTCGTGACCTTGAAATTAACGGAAAAACTGTAAAAGCAGAAGATGTGCATAATGCATTTCTTGCCGCATTAGCATTCTTTTACGCTGAAATAAAGAATACAGAAGAATTTCTATCAGTCTAAATAGATAAGTGGGGATTAAAAAATGATCCTACAATGCCTCCAGAAAAGATTAACCTTTTTGGAGGCATTGCAATCCCTGTAGAGCATAGAAACACTGTAAAAATTGTTCGAAAAGAAATAACAAAAGAACTTGTGAAAGTAATAAAAATTTAAAAAAATAGCATGAAAAAAATAATTCTAGGAATGGCATTTACGATGTTATCTGCCTTTTCATTTGCACAAATCAATCCAGATACAAAACAGAGTGTTCAGCTCATTAGAAATGCAACATTGTTGATTGAGTATGGCGGAAAAAAAATTTTGGTTGACCCAATGTTTTCGCCAAAAGGAACAATTGATTCTTGGGCTGGAATTCAAAAAAATCCTACAGTTGAATTAAAAATTCCGATTGAAGAAATCGTTAAAGATGTTGATTTGGTACTTGTGAGCCACTCCCACGAAGATCATTTTGATAAATTTGCAAGTCAAAATCTGGACAAATCCATCGATTTGATTATGCAGCCTGCCGATATAGATTTTTTCAAAAAAGAAAATTTTACCAATGCAGCTGCATTAGAGGGTAGTAAAGTATGGGATGGTATAACTATCCATCGAACAGAGGGACAACACGGAAGCGGTGAGGTATTGAAAATGATGGGCAAAACCTCAGGATTTGTATTGCAAGCAGAAAATCAACCAACGGTTTATATTGTAGGAGATGCTATCTGGACAGAAGATATCAAAAAGACTATTAAAAAATTTAAGCCTGACTATATCATTGTAAATTCCGGAGGGGCACTTGTCCAAGGATTTGAAAACTTACCCATTATTATGGATGAAGCGCAAACAATGGAATTGATAAAAAACAGTGGAAAAGCAAAAGTTATTGCTGTTCATATGGAAGCGTTGGATCACTGCCGCACAACCAGAAGTTCTTTAAAAAAGAAAGCAACCGAATTGAAAATCGGTACAGATAAGCTGATGATTCCAGAAGATGGAGAAATGATTAAACTGTCTAATTAAACTGCAAGTGATAATTAGAAAATCCTAAAACTATTGAATTCATTAGTTTTAGGATTTTTTATTTTATAAATTTTGCTTGAAGTTCCAATATTGAAACATATAATAAAAGACAGCCACTACTGATGATAAAGATTTACAAAAAGCAATTGAGGAAGCGTTTAGTCTTATCTCTAGAATTGTTTGCAGAGAATTGCATGAAAATTAGCAACGATAATAAGTGAAGAACGAATACCAAAAAAAATGTTGAATAATCAAGAGACTTCAAAAGAGCAATCACGTGCAAATAGATTTTGGCAATACTTAAAGAAAAATATATTTACGGTATTGATGGTGATAATTATAGGGGCAATGCTTTTTAGCCCAGATACGAAATCATTCGTGCTCCGGCAATTAATGGTAACAGGGATTTTTAATGCGAGTATTGACAAAAAAGATGGACATGCAACAAGCCAAATTAATACAGATTTTGAGTTTGTGGACGAAAAAGGAAATGTTCAAAACACTTCATCATTAAGAGGCAAGGTAGTGTTTATCAATTTTTGGGCATCGTGGTGTCCGCCTTGTCGGGCTGAATTTCCGTCTATAGAAGTACTTTATTCCAAATTCAAAAACAATCCAAATGTATTCTTTTTAACCATCAACGAGGGCAGTGATCTTTCTTTAGCAAAAGCTTATCTGAACAATGAAAAGTTTACCATTCCTTTTTATCAATCCAGCGGTAATGTCCCTTCAGAAATATTTGCTGGATCATTGCCTACAACGGTTATATTGGATAAAAATGGGAAAATAAGATTTCACGAAACTGGTTTTGCTAACTACGCATCAGATAAATTCGTGAAGCAGATGGAGGAATTGATAAGGGAATAGAAACTACGAACTCAATGAGGTACCATTTTGATAATTTTTTTGCAGAAATAATTATCTTTGTATCGATAAAAATGTACAAATGAAATGATGTGATTTCGTTTTTAATTTTAATAATTAAAGAAAAAAATAGTTGAAAACAATAAAATTTGATAAGACTGAATGCGGGGTAGATTTTCTCCTCAACGTACTTCCATCTGATGAAATCGGAGATACATATCTTGATCAAAAACTGTTTAATACAGATTATTTTGAAATTGTTTTTATAAAGAAAGGGAGCGGTCAGCTTACACTCAACTACCAAAAAATAAATATAGAGGACAACAGTATTATTTTTATTTCCCCTTTTCAAAAACGCCAATGGAACCTCAATAAAGATAATCTGGAATTTACGTCCTTGGTTTTTCAAGAAGATTTTCTAAATGAATTTTTCTCTGATAAACTTTTCACTTACCGTTTATCTTATTTCTATCAGTTAGAATTCCCTTTAAATATGCAGGTCGAGAAAGAAAGCATAGGTATGTATTGTGTTTTGTTATCAGAGATTAAAGCAGAATTGCGGAAAACCAGAATAGACAGTGTGCATATCATCCGCTCCCTAATCTATTACCTTTTACAAAAATTGAACAGAGTGTACGCCGAAAAGCACCAATTATCATTAAAAAATCACGACTCAAATTATGCCTTTCAATTCAAAAAACTAATTGAAACAAATATTGAAAACAAGCAACGGATCAGCGATTATACAGACTTAATGGGCATCAGTCGTATTACGCTAAATAAATCTGTAAAAGACCAATTCAATGTAACTGCAACTCATTTGTTGAAGCAAAGATTGTTGGTAGAAATAAAAGATTACCTCATCCATTCTGAAATGACCGTTTCTGAAATTGCTCATAAACTCAACATTTCAGAACCCAACCATTTGATGCGTTTTTTTAAAAGTCAGACAGGAATGACGACCACCGAATTTTTAGTTGACTATCAGAATGATATCGTTTCGTAATGATTTGGTAGCTCCAAGCTTACAACATTTGGTGCCGCAAGAGTAATCAATTCAAAAAAGTGACCGGACTTTCCCCACGCCATTTTAAATATATTAAAGGGATAAAAGAAAGCCTTTGAATGAGCTATAAAACAATAGCACTCTGAAATGAGTGCTATTGTTTTTGATTTCTTTGAACAATACAGGGGGTTATTTACCCCAAAAGATATCTTCGGCTTCCTGGTCTTCGGAAAACAACCATACCTCTGTAATTTTTCCAGCCTCAATCTCAAACAAATCAAGACCCGCCATATCCATTTTACGGTCATCAATCGTACCGCTGAAACGCAACGGCATTGAGACCAAATTACCATTAACCATTAAGTTTCCGTTGGGCGTTAAGGCAAAAGTTCCTTTGGAAACTTCCATCATAGCTCCAATCATCTTACCGATTTCGTCCGCCCCTTTTTTCAATCCCGAAAATTGATTGTTTCCGGGCTGATGCCATTGGACTTCTTCGCTGAAAAATGAAAACGCAGTTGGCACATCACCTTTACCCAAGGCTTCCGCATAAGCCATTATTACTTCTTTAGCAGTCATAATATTTTCTTTTTTAAATGTTTATTGTACAAAATTATAACATTACCTACCTTTGCACAAGTACTTACTTACACGTTTGGTACTTACTAAATAGTTAGAATTACTGATTATCAATGGAAAAGAACTTAAAAATAAATCCACCTTGCGATGATAGCTGCCCTGTTAGAGCGTCTTTAACTTTACTAGGTGGTAAATGGACATTAATGATATTGTTCCAGATCAACGAAGGTGTTATGCGGTATGGTGAATTGAAAAGGGCTGTTACTGGTATCAGTGAAAAAATGTTGATTCAAGAATTGAATATGCTTGTTGCAAATAGATTAGTTAGTAAAAAGGTCTATCCCGAAATCCCTCCTAAAGTAGAGTATACATTAACTGAATTAGGATTGAAGACTTTACCTATTGTCAATAAACTAGCTGAATTCGGTTTAGAGAATTTGGTTTGATGATATGAGGCTAACAGAGATCAACACCGTTAAAAGAACAAACAATTTAGTAGTCAAATTATGGAAATTTTAAAATCTTTTGGACAGAAGAAGATAGGCTATGTAGAATTTGATACAACTATTCCATTTGATATTTTATCGCTGCCCTGTCAGATATCAGGAGATTGTTACATTATTTTCTTTGCCGGGATTGGAAGTACCGTTATTTCTGACTTTGTTGAGTATAAAGCAGAGCAGGATACATTGTTTTTTTTCAATATCGGTCAGCAATTTCGATTTGGCAATAATACTAGAGGGGAACTCGTGTATTTCAATCCGGGGTTTTACTGTATTGCCTTTCACGATAAAGAACTGACATGTGACGGTTTCCTATTCAATAATGTCTTCGAAACGCCGTCTATAACACTTACAATGGACGAGGGGATTTCATTCAGAAAGGTTATTGCCGAGATAAAACGGGAACTGAACAGGGAAGATTACTGGACAGAGGAGATGGCAAGGACGAAACTCAAAGAACTCATCATTACTGCAAGCAGATCGTGGCTTGACCGCACCACGGACCAGAAACGCATAGGAACAACGGAAGATGAGCTGAGCCGGAAATTCAGCCATTTGGTGGAAACAAATTACCAAAAAAATCACAGTGTTGCAGATTACGCAGAACTGCTCTTTATCAGTCCAAAGACCCTGAACAGAAAGATTGTAAGTGAAAAAGGAATATCCCCCAACACCATTATCAAAAACAGGATCATACTTCAGGCAAAGCGGCTACTGGTCAATACAGATATGACGGTAAAGGAAATCGCTGCCCAGCTTGGATATGATGACCAGTCCTATTTTATCCGTTTTTTCAAAATCCACACAGGGAAATCCCCTGTAGAATTTAAAAAAACAGCAATTCTCAAATAGCATTGGCAAAATGTCCTATACATTGTGACGTATGTCCATTGTCTGTAAATTTTTACACAGGTAACTTTGTACTGTTAATAATTTAAACAATAGATTTTATGGAAACAAGTATTAAAGCCATTTGGCAAGGAAGTTTTAAACAAGGAAATGGAAAGTTGGATATAGCCACTTCCGAATTGAATAACGTAAGTTTCAAACCTTTTTTTGCAAAAAGTGATGGTAGCTTTACAAATCCGGAAGAATTGTTGGCTTCAGCTCACGCCTCATGTTATGGGATGGCATTAGCCTATATACTTTCAGAAAGCGGAATTTCTGCCGATAGTCTTGAAACGAGTGTTTCAATTGTAATGGAAAACAATGTAATTAAGAGCTCGAACCTTAATCTTGAAGCCAAAATACCTGATATGGATAACGATCGTTTTCAGCAGTTTGCAGGCAAAGCCAAAGATATGTGTACAATAGGAAATGCGCTTAATGTAGAGATTAATTTAAAGGCATCGCTGAAATAAAGCAAAGAAAGCCGTCGAAAAGACGGCTTTCATTCCTTTTGCTTAGCTTAACCTCCTGGCAGGTTTAGTTGAAATAGGAAAAATAAAAAAGGCGATAAAGTGTTGATTTCTGCCGCATCTGTGGTGCAGGGCGTTACGCTACACAAATTGCTAAACACTTTGGGTCTATGTAATTGGTACTTCATCAGCAAAAAAACAGAGAATTTGTTTTGCAAAATGGGGCATATGAACATATTCATTACACTTCAGGAAATTTTCAAGAAAGAGTTGCAGACGTTGGTTTTGTGTTAGATACTACTGGGGAGACACTATCTTAAAATCGTTAGATATATCAAAACAAGGTGGAACAATTATTTCAATTGCAACGATGACTATTTCTAATAAAGAACTTGAAAAAGCAAAATCAAAAGAGGTGAATGTATCATCCTTATTTGTACACCCCTCTGGTGATGATATGTTGCAAATTGCACAGTTAATGGAAAAAGGAATTCTGAAATCAAAGGTTTAAAAAACATTTTATTTTGATGAAATGGGTGAGGCTCATTGCATTTAGAAAAAGGTAGAACTGTTGGCAAAGTTGTGGTAAATATTTAAGTATAGTGCTGCTATAGAAAAATTTTAAAAATAAAGAAGAAAAAAAATGAGTACAAACAACAAAGTAGCCCTAGTAACAGGCGGTAGCCGCGGACTGGGTAAAGATATGTCAATTCAATTGGCAAAAAAAGGATTTGATGTGATATTAACCTATCAAAACAACAAAGAAGCAGCTGAAAATGTAGTGAGTGAAATACAATCACTTGGAAAAAAAGCCGTGGCTTTGCAAATTGATGTAGCCCAGAGCAATAGTTTTGAATCCTTTGCAAACACTGTAAAAGAAACTTTAACCAATAGTTTTGGTACATCACAACTCCATTCACTTGTAAACAATGCGGGATCAGGAGCTTATGCCCCTTTTGAAAGCACAACTGAAGAAGAGTTTGACAATGTGGTGAACATTAATTTAAAAGCACCCTATTTTTTAACCCAAAAATTGCTTCCTGTTATAAGTGATGGTGGTAGTATTGTGAACATTTCGGCTGGTTTAGCAAGATTTTCTATGAATAACTATTCGGCTTATGCAATTGCAAAAGCAGGGGTAGAAAGTTTAAGTCGTTACCAAGCCCTGGAATTGAGTAGCAGAAAAATAAGGGTAAATACCGTTGCACCAGGGGCTACTGAAACAGATTTTGGTGGTGGAGCTATTCGTGACAATAAAGAAGCAAATGATATGATTGCCAACCTCACAGCTTTAGGAAGAGTAGGATTACCCGATGATATTGGTAGCGTAGTGGCTTTCATTTGTAGCGAAGATGCAAAATGGATAAATGCTCAAAGAATTGAAGTATCAGGTGGATTTTATATCTAAGCTTTTTTAAAAAATATACTAAGTGAATAAATATCTATGCCTTTAAAGTATCGAAAAAATCAAACCGAAGCCCCAAGAGAACAACTTTAAAAATGCTTTGTTTGATATTAAAAAAGGGCATGACTTTTTTTACATTATAAACTGCATGAAGCCTAAATATACGAGATTTAGGCTTTTTTCATTAGTGCCACAAACATCAAGATTTTAAGATAAATGAATGGACAAATTTTACAATGAAACACTATGTAAGCTGGAAGTGGAAATTAGGGAGTTAGAGTTTGAAACCGATTGCCCAATACAAAGGATTGAAACTGTTATGCCTATTATCATAAAATGTCTTTCCGAATTGAAAGAATACGTTTTAAAAAACGGATTTAAGAATATTGAAGAGGAAATCCACTTTTTCAAAAATCTGAAACCTACTATTGTTTCAAAACTAATTTACTATAATGCCATTTATAAAATCGAAACAAAGAAGCCCAATGATGCAAAAGCTATTCAGAAATATCTAAGAGAAGAATTGAAAAAACTAAAAAGGTATTTTGACAACAATCTCGAATTTTATAAATACTACCGAACAAAAAATTCATTTATTGACGAAAAGTTGTTTGTTCGGGGGAAACACGATATAAAATTAAGTTTGGATACCGTTTATTTTGAAACCGACCATAGATTTTCCACCTCCCACGATTATAAAGTGTCAAAGATTATTGCCAATGACCTCATACAGCTATATCTCGAAGACCAACTAAATAATAATATTCAGAAAAAATATAACAGTTTCCCTTTAAGTTGGTCAGGCAATAAAACAGCATTAACCGAATTGATTTATGCACTATATTCACAAGGTGCATTTGGTAATGCAGACATCAAAGTCATCGCCAAAACATTTGAAAGTACATTCAATATCAGTTTGGGCGACTTTTATCATACATTTATGGAACTTAAATCCCGAAAAATAAACCGAACTAAATTCCTTGACAGTTTACGGGATGCTTTGATTAAGAAAATGGACGAACAGGACGAAATGTAGTAGATACTACCTACTACAATACCCCACGAGGTAAGTGAATACCTTTTGTCCGTACAATACTCTCCGAATTATTTGAAGTTTCTATTGGTTTTTCGGTCTGCTCCACTTCTTCTTTAGGTTCCAACGTGATAGACAACTGTATCTTCCGTTCAACGGCAGCCAGTTCCGTTTTGAGTTCACTTAATCGGGTTTCCTTAGACCACGTACCGTTTATCACTTCCTGAAGAACAGGTAAATCTTTTTGTATTTCCTTTATTTTCTTTTGCTCCTGATCTAAATAACCGGGCAATTTCTCCAGTGCGTTAAGGAAGTTCGTAGCTGCCAGTTTTTCATCTTTAGCGATGATACCGTTGTTGTAGGTATATTTGATATTGCCCTCACCTTGTACCAAAAAGCGGTTTACTCGCATATCCACTCCCTCTTTTTCAGACATTTCAGTTTTGACCAATAAGGTAAAACCGTACAGGCTTCCTATTTCTTCATACTGACCTCCGGTGCGGGCTTTGTCCGCAAGCTGGTTGAGCTTTGTACCAATTTGCTTAATATCCGCATTGCGCGGTAATCCGTCGAGCAGAACAGGGTTTGCAACTGTGCCGTCCGAATGCTTTTGAATACGCCCTTGCAGATTATTCCAATCAAGGCTCATACGGTCAAAGCGGGATAGGGCTTTATCAAGTTCAGCCGTATAGTCTTCCAATTTGTACTTCGCACTATACTTTGAACGGTTGAACGCCTGTTTTTCGCTTTCTAATCCCGTAATCTGTTTTTCTAATTTAGCTTTATCCAGCAGGTCGGTATTTCCTGATAGGATAGCCACATATTCCGAAAAATTCATTCCCGATTTTTCATCCATACTTCCTTCGTCAATGGTTCGTTTGCCAAGGTTATTGTTTTTTAATTGGTCTATAAAAAGTTGTTTGTTATAAAGCAGATTGAACTTATAACTATCCAATGATTTTTCTACAGCATAGATAATTACATCAACTTTATTGTTGGCAAAGAATTTTGCAATTTCATTGCCTTTGCGAACAGCTCTGCCATCGCGTTGGGCAAGGTCACTTGGTCGCCACGGCGTATCAAGATGATGAACAGCAACAGCTCTTTTTTGTGCATTTACACCCGTCCCAAGCATACTCGTAGAACCAAAAAGCACACGAATTTTCCCTTCGTTCATTCCTTTGATAAGTTCCTTACGTTGCTTATCATTTTTGGCTTCCTGTATAAAACGGACTTCTTGTGCAGGCAAACCGTGGTCTTCTACAAGTTTGCGTTTAATTTCGGAATAAACATTCCATTCATTGGGCTTGTAAGTTCCCAAATCAGAAAAAACGAACTGCGTTCCTTTCTGTGCATTGTATTGGTTGTAATATTTAGCAATAGTTGCAGTACAATGCGAAGCTTTGCTATTGGGATGGTCTTCATAAATACCGCTTACCATTCGCATATCCAACGACATTTTGCGGGCGTAATCCGTAGCAATGAGCATCTTCGCTTTTTCTTCACTTTGCGATAAAGGAGGTCTTCCGAGCAACTCGGCATTTCCTGTTTTGGCAAACTCCATTAACTTTTTGATAAAATCTTCCTGGTCTGGAGTAGGTGGTATGTTATAAAGAACCTCGTTCTTGTTGGGGCGGTCAATGCCTATATCTTTTGCCGTTCGGTAATCTGTAATTTCGGAATAGAATTGAGCCAGTTCCGGCACTTTGATAAAGTAGCGGAAACGCTCTTTTGCCACAATATTATTGGCAACCGAAAATTCATAATCGGTCGTTTTTCTTGCGTAAATAGCTGCCCAAGCATCAAAAGAATGAATGCCCTGCTTTTCCATTGCTCTTGGTCGCAGGTATTTAAACAAAAGGTACAATTCCGTCAAAGAATTGCTGATAGTTGTTCCCGAAAGAAAAGTGGCTCCCATATCCGCATTGGTACGTTCCTGAATGGTACGAATGGCAAAAAGAAGGTTCATTGCTTTTAGGCTTCCGTCCACATTGCCCAATCCCGCAACCCTTGAATGCCTTGTGTTAAACATCAGATTTTTGAATTGATGGCTTTCGTCCACAAACAAATGGTCAATGCCCATCATCTTAAAATCCACAATATCATCTTTGCGGTTATCAATATCGTGCTGCAGGGTTTTCAGTTTTACTTCGAGATTTTCTTTTCGTTTGATTACCCCAGCAAGCATTCCTCTGGTAACTTCTTTGCCTTGCGATTGCAACGCATCGAGGTTTCGTTCTACACTATCTAATTCGATTTGGAGAATTTCCTTTTGCATTTCGGGTGATTGCGGTATCATTCCGAATTGGTCGTGTGTGAGGATGACGCAATCCCAATCGTTGTTTTTAATATCGCCAAATATCCGTAGACGTTTTTGAGGTGTAAAATCTTCTTTGCCCGGAAACAGGATTTTGGCGTGAGGATAAGCAGTTCGGTAAGCTTCGGCAATTTCGTGAACATTGCTTTTCAGCCCGATAATCATCGGTTTGTGGGCTAATCCCAAACGCTTCATTTCCTGTGCAGCTGTACACATAACCAAAGTTTTTCCTGCACCAACTTCGTGGTCGCAGATAGCACCGTTGTTCAGTTTTATCATCCAAACTGTGTCCTTTTGGCTCGAATACAGGTCTTCAATGCCCAATGCCTTACGATCTAAGCCCGGAAAGTCCTGATGCATTCCATCATAGTTTGGTCGGACAAAACAGTTAAAAGTATCGTTGTATTGATCGGTCAGCCTGCTTTTAAATTCAACATTTTGAGCGTGGAGCCATTCGGTAAAGGCGGTACGGATTTCATCAATTTTGGTGTTCGCCATTTGTATGGCTTCCATATCCCGCACCTTGACCTCTTGATCGCCAACCGTAATTTTTTTGGTAATATCAGGCGTAGTATTGACAAGGGCGTGTTTGAGAAAGGCAATCCCGTCAAACGTTCTGCTTTCAGCTTTGACAGCGTATTTCTCCCATATATGCAAATTCTTACTGTCGCACTTTACTGAAAAGTCATCGGAGCTTTCAGAATAATGAACCAGTACGTCCGTATCAAAAAGATGTGAAGCAAAGCGGGCATAAATGCCAGTGGGTATCCAGCGTTCGCCCAAATTAAAATCGAGTTCCTCAAACTCAATTCGTCTCGGTCGCGCTTCTTCTAAAACGGTAAGGCTTGCTTTGGCTTCCACATCATCGGGATTGAGTTCGAGGGAAGCTTTGACCTGTTGGGCTTTTTCAACTACATTACCTGCAATCCAGCTTTCGGCTATTTCGTATTCCCTTTGCAGAGGATTGTAGTAAATGCGACCGTGTAAGGCTTCTTTCAGGGCATCGTCCGTCATACCGCTGATTTCGGAAATATAGTCCAAATCCACGTTTCCGTATTTATTCAGCGAAGCCGCCAACGCTTCTTCGGGATTGTCCGTTGTTATGGTTAAGGTGGAGAAACTTACAGGACGGCTGAATATATCCGCTTTGTGTTCCACACCACCAACAACACGTTCCAAATAAGGGATTTCCTTGCCGGAGCTATCCGTTTTGATGAGCTTGATATTATCGGCACTGTTGAGGTTGCCGTACTGTTTGGTAAAGGCATCGTAAAGACTGTTCAGGGTTTCCCGTTCTTCCTTGTATACGGTCTGAAACTTTGCCTCTTTATTGTAAAGATCTTGGTAAACATCACGTACAGCAATGTACGCTTCGGCTCTTGCTTTCTGTAAGGTCGGTAAAGCTAAAGGGTGGAAAACTGCCGTACCGTCTGATGTATCTACATCTTGCAGATGACCAACCCAACCATTATCCACAACAAGGCAATCGTTACGGTGGTACGATTGCAGTTCGCCTATATAAGGAGCAGGTTCGGGAATAGTATTGGGAACGGCTGGCTTATCAGCTTGGCCATTCCCGTTTATTTGTGAAAACAGGTCGCCGATAGCTTCCTGTTTTTTGTCATTAGTAGATGTACTTCCATTGGTAGCTCTATTAGTAACAGGGGGCGTATAAGGTTGCTGCATCGCACTACTGAACAGGTCAGGTTGGCGACCTATTGCACCTCTTCTTTTGTTGGTGCTTTGCCTTTTAACTTGTGTCGTTCTTTTGGGTGGAGCAGCAACCATTACTGGTTCGTTCGCATTCTCAAACAGGTCGAAAATGCTTAGTTGCTTTAATTCCTGCGGACTTTCCCGATTGATTATAGGAACAGATAAAGATTGTATTTCCGGTTGAATGGTTACAGGTTCGATAACCGGAGGTGTAACCGTTGGTTCAATCGGAATTTGTATTAAAGGTTCATCGTTCCGTTCGCCTTTGTAGAAATTCAAATTCAGATGCTTGCCAAAATCTTCGGAAAGCATTTGTTTGAGGTCTTTGGCAATTCCGGCAATGCCGTCTTTGTGCGTATAAATGAGTGCAGGTTGTCCGTATGGGTCGGTGTCTAATTTCCGGTCGGTATGTACAATTCTTGTGCTGTCCTGAAAGAGTGCATTGCTAGGCGTATTGTATTCCGTTTGCCTGCTTTGGCAAAACAGATCTTCCCTTTCAGTCAGACTTTGTTTTGCTCTGTTCTTTTGCAGGATAATCAAATCACTACCAACTTCTGTTCCTGCATATTCGGTAAACAAGTTATTAGGCAATCGGACAACCGAAACCAAATTGTTATCCTGCATCAACGCCCTGCGTATCGGTTCGTTCTTCGGGCTGTTCAGAATACCCTGTGAAGTAATATAAGCCAGCAAACCGCCCTCACGGAGCATATCGGTACCTTTCAGAAAGAAGTAATTGTGAATGCTTCGGGCTGCCTGTATTTTTGCACTGTCCTTACTTCGGGAATAGGAAAGGTCGAAAACAGAAGTGTCGCCGAATGGAATGTTACTTGCTACGACATCGTAGCTGTTCTGTTCCTTTTCGGGGATTTCTTCAAAACCGCTTATACGGATTATGCCTTCGGGATAAAGCTGTTTTAAAATCTTGCCTGTCAGCAAATCCTTTTCATAGGCAGTAACATTGACTTTTTGGTTTTCCGAAAGGGATTGGATGAATGAGCCGATACCTGCCGAGGGGTCGAGGAATTTATCAATGTTCAAACCGCTATCTCGCAAGGTTTCGGAAATCGCATCTATGACCTGTGGCGGGGTATAAAAAGCCGTCAGTACGGAGTTTTTCATACTATCCACATACCTGCGGTATTGCTTTTCGTCTTCTGAATTTTCTTTGAGTAGCTGGTGGAGTTCCTGCGTAATCGGAAAAAGGTCGTGTTCTGTTTTTCTCCAATTATTGATGTCTATTTCGTTCGCTATGGGGTTCAACACGAATTTAAGACCGCCAAATCCGCTGTATTGCATCATTAGCAGTCTTTCGCCTACGAAGGCTTGTCGTTTCTCCTTTTCCAGTTTAAAAGCAATTCGCAGGGCATCAATGTTCTGTTGGAGATGTTGCTTCTTACTGAAGCCCATTTTCCTCTATCCATATTGCGATGGTTCCGGTTATTTCGGTATAGAGTAGGTCAAACTCATAACCGTATGCAAAATCATCGGTTAGTTCATAGCCGGAGAATACAGGCTCGCAAACAATAAACATTTTAAGGGCAAACGGTCGCAGTTCCTCATCAGCCAATATGGTATCAAACTCATTGCATACCACCTGAAAAACAGTGTCGAATTTGGAGAAGTGCAAGCCCTCAAACAGAATGTAGTTGGCTATCTCGTTGCATTGTTCAACTGCATTTCCCGAACTAAAAGCACCCTCGTAGGTATTGGTAGCCCACGAAGAACGTTGCTCAATAAATTTTTGGTCGTTTGCTTTTTCGGGGAAGCTGGTGTTTAATAATTCTTGCAGTCGTAACCTGAAATACGATAAGTCTTTTTGCTGTGTATCCATACTATGATTTGTTTTAGAATTTTACTTGAAGACTAAAATTATAGCAGTAGATAAGCCCCTTTGCAGAAGTGGCAGGATTTGGCTTTGAGAGGCAGGATTTGTCGTAATGGGCAATAAAAAAACCTCTGAAAGTTAGAGGTTCGTGCTATGGGTTGTTTAAGATTTGAAGCATTCTGCCGACTTCAATATCCATTCTCGAAAAGGCAAACCATTTTTTACCCAGGTCTTTGAGAGATGCTCCAATATGGTAAAGTTCTGTATCGTCAATTATCATAAATCGGTCGTGAGCATCGGAAAAGACCTCAACTTCAATATTCGGATATTGACTGTTGTACCGTTGTACATCCAGCCGTAGCTGATTGCTGATGCTTTTGGTATAAATTGTTACAATCACATTGTCATTCCGTTTGCCCAATAAGGTCAGCACTGTATCATCCACATAATTATCGAGCAGGATAATGGAACTTTTGGCATTACGTATAATATCAGAAACAAAGGTATAGGCATCAAAAATCTGTCCGTTGTAAAAGATACCTTTTTCGCTGTGGAGCTTGTCGCTTTCCAAAGCCTTAAAAATCTCTTCAAATTTTTGGTCAGCTTCTAATTGCTTTAGCTCAATTTTATCCAAACGATGAAACAAAGAAGCGTTGCTGATAAGCATTCTTCGCATTTCAACGAACGCTTCCATAATTTCAACACTGACTTTAACCGCAATATCTGAACGGAGTATTGCAGAAGCCATTGCTACCCCTTGTTCAGTAAAAACATAGGGAAAATAACGTCTTCCGCCGTAGCTCAAACTTGAGGTTCCAAATTGGAACCTCAAGTTTTCAACTTCCTCTTCGGTCAGTTGAAAACAAAAAGAAGCCGGAAACCTTTCAATATTTCGTTTTATGGCTTTGTTGAGGTTTTTTGTTTCCACTTGGTATAAGGAAGCCAGGTCGCTATCAAGCATCACTTGCTTTCCACGTATTGAATAAATCAGATTTCTGATTTGCGTTGTGCTAATGGTAGGCTTATTTTCCATTACTTTTTGTAGCTTTTATTTTTATCAAACTCAAAAGAGGTTGTACAATCCTCTTTCAATACAATACACGCATCGAATTTCTTACCTGCCTTGCTTTTCATTCCTTTGATAAGTAAAGTTTTCTTTTTATTGACAAGGCTTTCAATATCGGCTATGCTAATTTGTACGCCACATACATTGCGGAACTGTATCCAATTACAAGCCTCATCAGGACACTTCACGATTTTATCACGGATAATATCACGGATAATGAGTTGCTGGCATTTGCATTTCGGACAAACCAATTTAGGCAGGTTATTTTGGGCTATGGAAGTTAGTAATAATTCATTGGTAATAGACGAAGCATAATTTTCCATTTCCTTTTGGAAAGCCCCTATATCTGCTTCGTTGTTCTCAATTTTCTGCAATGCGAGTTCCCATTCGGCAGTCATTGCCACGTCCGCAATTTTCCGTTCTTTAACCAATTTATACACTTGCAATCCCTTTTCGGTAGGGATTAAGGATTTCTTTTCTCGTTGGATATAGTTACGGGTAAACAGGGTTTCTATTATTGCAGCTCTTGTAGCCGGAGTGCCAATACCGATATTTTGTAAAGCCTTGCGTTCATCTTCATTTTCGATTTCCTTTCCGGCAGTTTCCATAGCCGACAAAAGCCCTGCTTCGGTATAAAGCACAGGTGGTTTGGTTTTCTTTTCGAGGACGGATGCTTCTTTTATTTTAAGTTCATCGCCTTTTTTCAGTTCAGGTAAATCCTGTACAGGTTCTGTATCATCGTCCGTAAAACTTCCCTTAACGGAACGCCAGCCAGCTTCTATAATCTTATAGCCTTTTGCGGTAAAATCGTAATGCAATACCTGTAAACCGACATCGGTTATCTCTTTAAAACAAGCTTGTGAAAGGGCTTCGAGCAATCGAAAGGCAATCATATCATAAATGGCATTTTCCTTTGCGTTCAGTGCTGACGGGATTTTGTCTGTAATTAATAGTCCGTGGTGGTCGGTAACACGCAAATCGTTCACGATACGTTTATTGAAACGTCCCCATTTCATTTTTGATACGGCTTGCTTGCAAGTTTCTCTATCTTGCAAAGCCCTCACGAGGTTGGGAATTTCTGCCCACATATCTTCAGGTATGTATTTGCTTCCGGTACGTGGGTAAGTGATAAACTTTTTTTCGTAAAGGCTTTGGGCAATATTGAGGGTTTCTTCGGCAGAAAGGTTCAATTTTTTATTGGCTTCCTTTTGCAATCCGGTAAGGTCGAACAATAAAGGCGGTTGTTCTGTAACACTTTTGGTTTCTACAGATATAATTGTTGCCGTTTCGCTTCGCTGAATGGCTTTCAGCGTATCATCGGCAATTTTTTGGTCTTCCCATTTTGTTTTGGAAATGCTTTTAAAATCTATCAGCTCTTTATTGTGTGATAACTGTAATTGCCAATATTTCTTTACCGAGAAATTTTTGTTTTCCAAATACCTTTTGCATATCAAAGCCAGTGTAGGTGTCTGCACTCTTCCGAGCGAATAAATGCCATTGCCTGCGGCAATGCTCAACGCCTGTGTAGCATTGATGCCTACAAGCCAATCGGCACGGCTTCTGCCTTTTGCCGCCTGATACAATCCGTCAAATTCTTTTCCGTCTTTTAGATTATCAAAACCTTGTTTTATGGCTTTTTCGGTAAGCGAACTAATCCAAAGGCGTTCAAAGGGCTTGTTACATTTGAGGTATTCATAGATATAGCGAAATATCAATTCGCCCTCACGCCCTGCATCGGTAGCAACAATGATGCTGCTGCTACGGTTAAAAAGCTGTTCGATGACTTTCAGTTGCTTTAACGCTCCTGTATCGGCGGTATAGCCTTTGTCTTTTTTTACTTTCCGGACGGTCAGCAAAAACGGGTTTGGAAGTATAGGCAATGAAGCTTTGTCAAATCCCGAAATTCCGTAATCTTCGGGCATTCCCAATCCTATCAAATGACCGAATGCCCACGTAACAAAATAGCCATTTCCTGTCAGGTAGCCGTCCTTTTTATCAGATGCTCCCACAAGTCCGGCTATTTCCCTTGCTACGCTTGGTTTTTCTGCAATAATTGTTTTCATACTTGATTACCTTTTTACGCCTTTGGATTTCGCAGGAGCCTTGGGTTTTTCCTGTTGTTCCTGCTGTTGTTTGTTTTTCGGGCTTTGCTGTCCTGACTTCAAAGGCTCGTTGATGTTTTTGGTTGCTTCGTTGGTTTTGCCTTCCGAATTGACGGCAGTTTGCGTTTTGTGGGCTTCGGCAGGTTTTGCCTGTGCCTTAACCTGGCTTGGAAATTGGAAGTTTGTTTTTCCCGTTTCTGCATTGAAAGTAATATAACCCTGATAGGGCTGCCCTTTCTTATCTTTTAATCCATCAATATAAATGGTTTGACCTGCTTTGAAATCCTTATGTTGTTCATCGGTCAGTTCTTTGCCTCTGAATGTTTTAGGAGCTTCCTGAGGTTGGCTTTGCTGATTACTTTGTCCATTGCTTTGTCCGTTGCTTTGAGTTTGCCTGTTGGAATTATTGCGGTCAAACAGGAATTCCACATAACGCTTGTCTGCATTGAACTGTACCGTTGCCGAAAACTCAGTCCCTTTCGTAGAAATCATACCCTCTAACTTTAGCGGTTTACCTTCCAATAAAGTTTGCTTCTGCTCATCATTCAGTTTCACACCTTTAATTTCATCGGGAATTTTTATGAAATCCGTCCTTAAGGCTATCACATCATTGGTAAGCCTGTCTATACTGATAATGGAAGGCATCATTTCGCCTGTTTTAGTATTTTTTAAATCAACCAAACGCCCCATATTACCCGTTTCGAGCAGGTTTTTCTTGTCTTCATCTGTAAACTTATGTCCGAAAAACTCAAAATGTAGGTTAGGCTCTTTCTTGATGCCGTGTATTCCCACAACAACTTTTCCATCTTCGGCCTGCTGTAAGGACAAGCGAGCATCCGTGCGGAGAATAGTACCACCGAGGTTAACACCAATGGGTACGAGTTCATTCGTTTTAAAACCTTTTAGTAAAGGTTCCAATAGATTTTTCTTTTCAAGGTATTCCTTACTTAATCCGAGATTGTTCATTGTGTCCCAATCAATTTGCTCCGGTTTATAGCGGTATTCGCTGGCTTCCGGTGTTGTTTGTGTTGTTGCCATATCTTTTTGATTTTCTTGTTTGCTATCCTGTTTTGCTTCGGCTTTTATTTCGTGTTCTTTCATCACTTTTTCGCCTTCGGGAGTTGGCTTATCAACCTGTTTCTGCATTTCCTGTGCTTTTTCAACTGCGATAGGTGCAGGCACTTTGAAGAATGAAAAGTTAGTAGGATCCTTCAGTTGGCTGAAAAAATTGGAGAAGAAGTTGGAAAAGAAATCGCCACTTTTGTCCACACGCAGAAACTGGTTCTGGTTTTTCTTCGTGGGGTCAACGGTTTCCAATTTTCCGTTTTCGTTAATACTCTTTACTGCCTGGATTTTCATTTTTTCTTTATCCAGCACTAATAATATGTCTGATAGTTGTTCGGGCATTTCCTGTTTACTTGTAGTTTCTTCACTCATGGTCTGAAAATTTTAAAATTCACTACCGAATGTAAAAGAAGCGTTCACTGCATTGCCAGAAGTGGCAGTCAAAGGCATTGTTTGTCACTTATTGGCCACCCATCTTAATTGTGGGAGGGTTAAAGCTCTCTCTTATGAACTGATGCACATCGGACAGCTTGTAATACAATTTTCCGCTTATCGTGTAATAAGGTAGTTTGCCAATAGAGCGATACCGTTGCAGAGAACGGTTGCTTATTTTCAGCATTTGGAGCAAATCTTGATTATCGAGCAGTTCCTCGCCATCAATGCTGTTGCGTTTCTTTTGCAACTCGTCTATATTATCGCCCAGCATATCAAGGCGACCCATGAGGCGTTCCATCCACGCCAAAAATTCCATTCTATCAATATTCATAGGGATATACTTTTAAAGGTTCATACCTATTTTTTATTTGTCTTTAGCTTTCTGCCTTTTTCGATATAGCTTTTTCCTTTTGCCATAAGCTCCTGCACAAATTCATCACTGCTCTGTATAGCATTTGCATTGAGCATATCTTTGATAGCCCCAATGGTGTAGAAATACTGACCGTAAATTTTTGAATAAGCAATCTCACCTTTGGATCGCATACGCCATAAGGTCTTTTCGCTGATGTGCAGGTATTGGCATACCTCGTGGTTATTGAGCCACAGGTCATCATAGCTTTTATCTTCCTGTCTTTTCAGATAGTCGGCAATGGCATTGATACGACTGTTGAGTTGTTGCCACGCTTCTTCTTCAATGGTTATTATTTTCATTGCACAGCTTTTTAAAGTTCACTATGCAAAATTGTGAAAGGTGGCAGTGTTTGTCTGCCAAGGCTTGCCAATTGGTTTGGTGGTTTTTTGAAAAATTTTACAATTAGGGAAAAACCTTGCTTAATAAGGGTTTTAGCGGATTTTGTATATTTTGTAATGAAGTTTTGAGAGCATTTGCCAATTGGCAGATATGGGCAAAGAAAAAGCAGTACATTTTGTGCACTGCTTTGAACCGATTGTTTAACCTTTAGCTAAAGGTCTTTATCCATATATTCTTCGAGGGATATTTTGAGCTGGTCTAAAAATGTTGTTCGGGAACCAGCTCTTGTTTTCATTCGGTGGAAAGAGTGATGTATATCGTTTAAAGGAGTTCGGAACAGCAATTGAAAAATCAAAGCTAATTTTCGGATTCCTATTTTTCCGAATGCAATAGAATTGGAAGCATATAGAGCGTATATCAGTTCGATAAGTGCATTTTGAGAATTTGTCCACGAGATATCCTTGTTTACATCTCCATTAAGTAAAATTGTATCGGGATTTTCTTCGGGGTTGATTTTAGTAAGCATATAAGTATAGAGTAATTCATTTGCTATGATATAGGCTATCTTGTTATCATAATATGTTGAAAAACTAAGGTCTATTTCAAATACGCCACTCTTTAGCCCATCGTGGTAATTGATTTGACCGAGCCTAAAATAAGTATGGTCACGGTCTGTCCTGCCTGCACGATAATATCTGTAAAAATCCTCATTACAAATATTTTCTTTATATTCTGATTTGAGGTTTTTTAATAGGTTCTCATAATAGCTTTGATGTATTTTACCATTGCTAACAGGGCAGGTTGTTTCAATGCGGAATATTTTGTTATAGTAAATGAGTTTCCCTAAAATTTGCGGTTTAATGTTCTTGAAAAATTCAATCTCTTGCTGTTCGTCTGCAAAACTATCCTGCAATACTCTTGCTTTTATGATAGACAGCATTTCTTTCAGGAACAAGGTCATCTCATAAGCCTCATCCGCTGTTTGCATCATTTGAGAAGACAGTTTATCTTCTTGGTGATGAATTTGCGTTAATATTTTATTCAACACGATTTCCATAGCATAGTCGTTTAGAAGTTCTCACAATTTGTTTCGGAGTTGCATCTATTGTTGATATGCCAAAATTTGGGAATAATATTGAAACGATTATCACAGTTTCGCCCCATTGGGGAGATTTTATTAATATTTAAGTAGAAAAGACAAGACAAAATAAAGGATAAAGCACTATTCACTTTACCCGTTATTTTTTATATTTGCAGTATTGATTTACAAGGTAATCAAATGAAAGCAAGTGCAGTAAGCACCATTACTAATTCGTTACCGATTGAATTTTACACTCTTTTAAGCTACTCTTTATTAGCAACTTAGGGCTTAACTAATTTTTTTTATTAAAAACAGCTATTATTCTTTGTTGAAAATTATATAAAAACAAAACTAATTTAGGTTTGTTGTAGCTATAAATCAATAAGAAAGGAATAATATTATGAACCTTATTCACAAAATTGAGCATTGGGGTGATACGCATCATCCGCAATGGATAGATTACCTACGGATTGCTGTAGGATTCTTAATTTTAATCAAAGGAATGAGCTTTGTTGGTGATCTAGATCGGGTTAGTTCTTTGGTGCAGCAAGTTAACTATACATTTTATATTTGGGGAGGGGTGCATTATATTGTTTTTGCCCAGATTGTCGGTGGGATGTTTATTATTTTTGGCTTCCAGACCAGGTTAGCTTGTCTAGTTCTTTTGCCGATCTTGTTTGGTGCTGTATTTTTTGTAAACTTAACGCATGGATTTAGTTTTCTTAATGGAGAATTATGGTTGTCCATTGTTGTTCTACTTTTGCTTATTTTATTTCTTGTTATGGGTTCGGGTAAATATTCATTAGATAATTTAATGAATAGACCTGGTTATGAGAGAAAGATTTAATATTGATTATATCAATTCAATAAAAAACCTCCTGCAATTCATGCAAGAGGTTTTTTATTTTTTCCGTATAGAAAACTATTTTTTATTTTTTTCAATCCAAGTACGGGCATTTACAAATGCTTCTAACCAAGGTGTCACTTCATCTTGACGATCCTTCGGATAATTTGCCCAATTCCATTGGAATGTTGAGCGCTCAATATGTGGCATGGTTACCAAGTGACGACCAGTTTTGTCACAAAGCATAGCTGTATTATAATCAGAGTCATTAGGGTTTGCAGGGTACTGATCGTAAGCGTACTTAGCAACAATATTATATTGTGACTCTTCTTCAGGTAAATTGAATTTACCTTCACCATGTGAGATCCATACCCCTAATGTTGTACCAGCTAACGTTGATAACATGATCGAGTTGTTTTCTTGAACGGTAACGGATAAGAAATTAGATTCATGTTTCTGTGAAGTATTATGAAGTAATTTACCATGAACTCCGTGTTCTGGGTTGATTAATTCTAATTCCATAAACAATTGACAACCGTTACAAATACCTACCGACATGGTGTCAGGACGTTTAAAGAAATTTTCTAATGCCGTTTTAGCTTTTTCATTGTACAAAAATGCACCAGCCCAACCTTTTGCAGAACCTAGAACATCAGAGTTCGAGAATCCCCCAACAGCACCAATAAATTGAATGTCTTCTAGTGTTTCACGTCCTGAAATTAAATCAGTCATGTGGACATCTTTTACATCAAATCCCGCTAAGAACATCGCATTTGCCATTTCGCGTTCAGAATTTGAACCCTTTTCACGAATGATAGCTGCTTTTGGTCTAGGTTTTGATTCGTCTATTGCAGGTTTCAACCCCGTGAAGTGATTTGGGAATACAAAATTCAATGGCTGATTTTTGTAATTATCATAACGAGCTTGAGCAGTTCCATTTTTAGATTGTTTTGAATCTAATAGGAAAGACGTTTTATACCAAGTATCACGAGTTTCTACAACATTGAAAGTAAACGTGTCAGCATTATTTTTGAAGGAAACTTCTGCACCTGAGATTGCTTCTCCAATCTTAACAGCATCAATACCAGCAGTGGCGAAAGCACTTTCAAATGTAGCGTCATCTTTTGCCTGTAAAACAACAGCAATGTTTTCATTGAATAGTGCTTTTACAGTATCTGCTTCACCTAAGCTTGATAAATCATAATTTGCAGCTAAGTTTACATCTGCAAATGTCAGTTCTAATAAAGTGGTAATTAAACCTCCTGAACCAATGTCATGACCAGCTTCAATTTGTCCAGCTTTTATTAAATCTTGAATCGTATTAAAAGCCGTTTTAAAATATGTTCCATCTTGAATGGTTGGAACTTCTTTACCGATCTTGTTTAAGATCTGAGCGAATGAAGAACCGCCTAATTTGAAACTATCTTTTGATAGATTGATATAGTATATAGAACCAGCATTTTTATTTAGCACAGGTTCTATAACCTTTGTAATATCCGTACAGTTACCAGCTGCAGAAACGATCAAAGTACCTGGAGCGATGACATTGTCACCGTTCGGGTATTTTTGTTTCATCGATAGTGAATCTTTTCCTGTAGGGATATTGATTCCTAATTCCAAAGCAAAATCTGAACATGCTTTGACAGCTTTATAAAGGCGAGCATCTTCACCCTCGTTGTTACAGGCCCACATCCAGTTTGCCGACAGTGATACACCTGCAAGACCATTTTTAATAGGAGCAAATACTAAGTTTGACAATGATTCGGCAATAGCCGTTCTACTTGCCGCTGCAGGGTCTATAATTGCTGCTACGGGAGAATGACCTACTGTAGTTGCTACACCTTCTTTACCTTTGTAATCTAATGCCATTACTCCCACGTTATTCAATGGTAATTGTAATGGACCAACACATTGTTGTTTAGCAACACGTCCGCCAACACAACGGTCAACTTTATTGGTTAACCAATCTTTAGAGGCTACTGCTTCTAATTGCAGCACTTGTCTTAGGTAAGTTGGGATATTTTCAGTGCTGTAATTTACATCTGCGTAATTTCTAACGACAGTTGTATCCTTCATAATTGTTTTGGGAGATGACCCGAAGAAATCTTCTAAGGCATAATCCATTGGTTTTTCACCGGTTGTTTTTGATTCGAAAGTGAAACGGTGATCTCCTGTTACATCGCCAACAGTGTACATTGGAGAGCGTTCGCGATCGGCAACGCGTTTTAACGTGTCAATATCTTTTTCACCGATCACCAATCCCATTCTTTCCTGAGATTCGTTACCGATAATTTCTTTTGCTGATAGGGTAGGATCACCTACAGGTAGTGCATCTAAATCAATTAGGCCGCCTGTTTCTTCTACTAGTTCTGAAAGGCAGTTTAAGTGACCTCCTGCACCATGATCATGAATAGATACAATTGGATTGTGATCGGATTCCACCATTCCACGAACTGCATTTGCGGCACGTTTTTGCATTTCTGGATTTGAACGTTGAATTGCATTTAATTCAATACCGGAACCGAAAGCTCCTGTATCAGCAGAAGAAACTGCTGCTCCTCCCATACCGATACGGTAATTTTCACCACCCAGTATAACGATCTTATCACCAATTTTTGGAGTATGTTTTTTTGCCTGGTTCAATTTACCATAGCCTATACCACCAGCCTGCATGATTACTTTGTCAAATCCTAATTTTCGGGCATCTTCTTCATGTTCGAATGTTAAGACCGATCCTGTTATTAAAGGCTGTCCAAATTTATTGCCAAAATCTGAAGCACCGTTGGAAGCTTTGATTAAAATGTCCATTGGAGTTTGGTATAACCATGGACGTTCTTCCATCGCTTGTTCCCAAGGACGGTTTTCTTCTAAGCGGGAGTAAGACGTCATATAAATCGCTGTTCCTGCTAAAGGTAATGATCCTTGTCCTCCAGCTAAACGGTCGCGAATTTCACCTCCTGAACCAGTTGCTGCTCCTGAGAAAGGTTCAACGGTAGTTGGGAAATTATGTGTTTCTGCTTTTACAGAAAGTACAGAGTCAAATTCTTTTTCTTCGTAAAAATCTGGCTTATCCGCAGATTGTGGTGCAAATTGGGTGATCCGTGGGCCTTTAACAAAAGCTACGTTATCTTTATATGCCGAAACGATTTCGTTGGGATTTGTTTCAGATGTTTTCTTAATCAATTTGAAAAGCGATGTCGGCTGTTCTTCGCCATCGATAATAAAAGTACCGTTGAATATTTTATGGCGACAGTGTTCTGAATTTGCTTGAGAGAAGGCAAATACTTCTGAGTCGGTTAACTTACGATCTAATTTTGTTGCTAAGTCCGAAAGATATTGAACTTCCTCAGGATTTAAAGAAAGACCTTCTTGTTTGTTATAAGCATCAATATCCTCAATTTCTAAAATAGATTCAGGAGCAATATTGATGGTATACATTTCTTGTGTCAATGACTCATATTTTTGAGAAATCATTGGGTCGAAATCGATAAAATCAGCTTGTGCCTTATGGAATTCTTCAATTCGAATAATCCCTTGAATACCCATGTTTTGGGTTATCTCTACGGCATTGGTACTCCATGGAGTAATCATAGCTGCACGAGGACCAACATAATAATCGTTTAAGGTTGCTTTTTCGATTTTGGTAGCGTTTCCAAATAGCCAGTTTAGTTTAGAGATATCATCGGTTGATAAATCTTGTAGGGTTTGCACACCGTAAACGATGTCGCTTGGGTTCACAAAGAAATGAATCATTATAACTGTAAGTTTTGAACGTTCTTCAAATTAAAATACAAATTTACGTTAATCCTTTGACTTATTAGGAATGAAAAGTGCTAAATAATCGTAAAAATATTTTTTACTCTTAAGCGGTTCATCTTTTGCTTGATCTCAACTTCTTTTTAATTTTTGAAGTACTTACGATTTTAAGTTTTATATGCTGTAAATGAGCTATCCATACGTTCTCTTTTTTTATTACTTAAATATAGAAACTGAGCCAGTCTATAAAACTAAATTGGTTATTTACATACAAATTTTAATATTATAGGTAGTAATAAACTCTCAAGGGTATAGGATAAAACGATAAATTTGCATGGATAAGACTGTAATTATATTGCGAATCAGAGCAAATTTATCTAAGTTTGTGCGTAAAATAAGATTCTAAAATGAATATTTCATATAAGTGGCTTAAAGATCATATCGATATTGATAAAAAACCAGAAGAGCTTTCTTTGATTCTAACTAACGTAGGATTAGAGGTTGAGGTTTTAGATGTGGTCCAAAGTATACCAGGAGGTTTAGAAGGGTTGGTCATAGGGGAAGTAAAATCATGCGAACAACATCCGAATGCAGATAAATTGAAAGTTACAACGGTTGATGTTGGTCAGCCCGAGTTGTTAAATATTGTCTGTGGAGCTCCAAATGTAGCAGTCGGTCAGAAAGTTATTGTTGCGACAGTTGGTTCAACAGTTCATCCAACTAGCGGTGAGCCTTTTAAGATCAATAAATCAAAAATCCGTGGTGAAGTTTCTGAAGGAATGCTCTGCGGGGAGGATGAAGTTGGTTTAGGCAATTCGCATGCAGGTATTGTAGAACTTCCTTCAGATGCTGAGGTTGGTACACTTGTCAAAGATTTTTATCAGATCGAAGATGACTACCGATATGAAATTGGTTTGACTCCGAATCGTGCAGATGCAGCTTCACATTTAGGTGTCGCTCGTGATATTGCCGCATATTTTAGATCTGAAATGAAGCAAATTGATCTTTCTAAATTTAAAGAAGGGTCTGGTGTCAATACAGAAGTAATTGTAGAAAATCATTCCGGCAGTCCAAGATATTCAGGAATTAATATTTCAGGTGTTAAAGTAACTGAATCCCCTGATTGGTTAAAGGAGCGTTTAAACGTTATCGGTATTCGTCCCATTAATAACATCGTTGATGTTACTAATTTTATATTACATGACTTGGGTCAGCCACTTCATGCTTTTGATCAAGATAAGATTGCAGGTAATAAAATTACTGTTAGACAAGCGAAACAAGATGAGATTTTTGTCACTTTAGATGGTGTTGAGCGTAAGCTTTCTGCTGAAGATCTTGTTATTGCCGATGCTGAGAAGCCAATGTGCATCGCTGGTGTTTTTGGTGGTGCTAATTCAGGCGTTTCAGAATCGACTACAAACATATTTTTAGAGTCAGCATATTTTAATGCAGTTTCAGTACGTAAAACAGCAAAGCGTCATCATCTGAAAACAGATTCTTCTTTCCGATATGAAAGAGGAACTGATCCAAATATTACCGTTAATGCATTAAAAAAGGCGGCTATTCTGATTCAAGAGATCGCTGGTGGTGAGATCACTTCTAATATTACCGATATTTATCCTGCTGTTATAAATCCATTTGCTTTTAATGTCAATTACCATAATGTCCGTAAATTAATCGGTCAGGATATACCTAATGAGGAAATAAAATCAATTATAGTTGCCTTAGGTATCGGTATTGAAAAAGAATCGGCAGATAGTATTGATGTATTAGTTCCTGCTTATCGTGTTGATGTTACGCGTGAGGTGGATGTGATAGAAGAGGTTTTGCGTATCTACGGTTACAATAACGTAGCATTGAAACCACAGATAAAGTCATCTTTAAATACTTCGGAAAAACCTGATAAAGAGGTTGTTTTAAATCAACTGGCAGATTTGCTTATTGCAAATGGTTTTAGAGAAATTCTTTCGAATTCATTAACGAAGTTGGATTATGTAAATGATGAAGCGACCGCCGTTCGTTTGTGTAATCCATTAAGTTCTGATTTGGATACCATGCGACAAAATATGTTGTTTTCAGCTTTAACAGCAGTTTCTTATAATCAAAAGAGAAGAAATTCTGATTTGAAGGTTTTTGAAATTGGAAAAACATATTCGATCGATGGTGAGGGATATAAAGAGAAACAGCACTTGGCTATTGCTATTAGTGGAAAGTTGGAAGTTGAGCAATGGAACAATAGTAAGCAATCGGTAAATTTTTACAATCTGAAAGCGGTTGTCGATCTTATTTTGAAAAGATTGAAAATTGAAGGACTTCAGTTGGAAGATGCACCTACCGATCATTTCGCTTACGGATTAAGTTATATGAAGGGTACAAAACCTTTAGTAACTTTCGGAGCGGTATCTGATGTTGCTTTATCCAAAGCTGACGTCGATGGGCAAGTGTTTTTTGCTGATTTTGACTGGGATCAAATACTGAAGATCATCCGTAAAAATGTTATTAAGTTTAAAGAGGTATCTAAGTTTCCTGCTGTAAAACGTGATTTATCGTTGTTGATCGATGAAGCAGTTACGTTCAAACAATTGGAAACAATCGCGCATAAAACCGAACGTAAACTCTTAAAAGAGGTTAAAGTATTTGATGTTTATAAGGGAGACAAGATTCCTGTAGGCAAAAAATCATATGCTTTGAGTTTTATTATCGAGGATGAGGAAAAAACTTTAATGGACAAACAAATTGACGCAATAGTTCAAAAATTAATTCTTAACTTTGAGAAAGAAGTAAACGCAGAAGTGCGTGGTTAATTTGAATAATAACATTTAATTGTATAAATTTAGTATATGGCAGCATTATCTTCACAAATGAATATTATCGTTGAGAAAACGAAAAACTTGATTCAAATGTGCGAAGTCTTGCAAGAAGAAAATGATTTACTTAAATTAGAGGTTCAATCGCTTCAAGTCGCTTTCAATACGAGTAGCGATAAGAATAAGCAAATGGAGGAGCAAATGAAAGCAATGGCAGTTGCTCGTTCTCTTGATAGTTCTGAAGCCGATAAGGATGCAATTAATGAGAAAATACTTGACACAAAGCAAAAAATTAACGATTTTGTGCGAGAAATAGACAAATGTATTAGTTTGTTGAAGTAAGTGAAGAGTGTAGTACAAGGATAACTTACTAATACAACGTAAAGCTCAAATAACAATGGGAGAGATTTCCATCAAAATAAATATCGCTGATCGTGTGTATCCGCTACGTGTTGATACAGCAGAGGAGGAGATAATCCGCCATGCAGCGAAATTGATTAATGAAAAAGTAAAAGAGTTACAAGATAGCTATACTGTTCGTGATAAACAGGATTTATTGTCAATGTGCGTCCTTCAGTACGCAACAGGAATGTTGAAAGCTGAGCGACAAGTTCAAACACAAGATCAAGGTTTAGAGCAATCAGTTCATGAACTGGATCAGCTATTATCTAATTTCTTTACAAAATAATCGTTCTTTATAGCGCTTTACTAAACGAATTTGCCGCAGTTGAATTCGGGTTGTCACTATTTTAAACTTAACGCTTCAATATTACAGGCGAAAAAGATGTAGGTCATTTTGCGTAAGCCATCTGGACCATGATCATAGCCTAATCATATGATATAGAAGTTTAATAATATTAGATACCCGTTATTTAATTGCGGTTTTTTTTTGAAATTATAAATAAATAAAATACATATAAACAATTAATATTACATGGACATCGCAATTTATATCATACTTTCTCTGATTGTTGGTATTGCAATTGGCCGTTATCTTTTAGCTCTTTTGTTTAGTAAACAAACAGCAGAAGCTCAAGAAAAGGTGAAAAGCATTATAAAAGAGGCAGATCAAGAAGCAGAACATCTGAAAAAGAAAAAGCTTTTAGAAGCTAAAGAGAAGTTTCTACAGCTAAAATCAGAGCATGAAAAAGAGGTCAGTCAGCGAA
This sequence comes from Sphingobacterium kitahiroshimense, assembly GCF_025961315.1. Lineage (NCBI taxonomy): Bacteria > Pseudomonadati > Bacteroidota > Sphingobacteriia > Sphingobacteriales > Sphingobacteriaceae > Sphingobacterium > Sphingobacterium kitahiroshimense. Next base: position 5,655,819 of record NZ_JAOQNK010000001.1, read on the forward strand.
ATAATACAATCAGTCAAAAGGAAAATACCTTACGCCAGAAGGAACAATCTGTCAATCAGAAGCTTGAGAATTTAAACCGCGAAAAACAAGAATTAGATGGAACCCGTAAACAGCTTGAAAAGCTTGTTGAAGTAAATGAAAGTAAGTCTGAGGAAGTTGAGCAGTTAAAGCTACAGCAAATTAAACAACTGGAAGGTATTGCTGGAGTTACAGCGGAAGAAGCTAAAAATCAACTGGTCGACTCTTTGCGTGAAGAGGCACGTTCACAAGCAATTAGCCAAATTAAAGATATCGTTGATGAAGCTAAATTGACAGCAACAAAAGAAGCTAAAAAAGTGGTCATCCAGACCATTCAACGTACGGCTACAGAATCTGCTATTGAGAACACGGTTTCTATTTTCAATATTGAGAATGATGAAATCAAGGGCCGTATTATTGGACGTGAGGGACGTAATATTCGTGCATTAGAAGCTGCTACTGGTGTTGAGATCATTGTTGATGATACCCCTGAAGCAATTATTTTATCGGGATTCGATCCTGTTCGTCGTGAAATCGCTCGTTTGGCTTTGCACCGTCTTGTGACAGATGGACGTATCCACCCTGCGCGTATTGAGGAGGTAGTTGCAAAGACACGTACACAGATAGAAGACGAAATTGTTGAAATAGGTGAACGTACAGCTATTGATCTTGGTATTCACGGTTTACACCCGGAATTGATCCGTATGGTCGGTCGTATGCGTTACCGTTCTTCTTATGGACAGAACTTGTTACAGCACTCCCGTGAGGTTGCAAATTTTGCAGCTACAATGGCAGCAGAGTTGGGGTTAAACGTTAAGCATGCAAAACGTGCTGGTCTTTTACATGATATTGGTAAAGTGCCTGATGATAATCCAGAATTGCCACATGCTATTTTGGGAATGCAACTGGCTGAAAAGTATAAAGAACATCCTGATGTTTGTAATGCTATCGGTGCTCACCATGATGAAGTTGAAATGACAGCAATGATTTCACCAATTGTGCAAGCTTGTGATGCTATTTCAGGAGCTCGTCCTGGGGCTCGCCGTGAAGTCGTGGAGAGTTATATCAAACGACTAAAGGAGTTAGAAGATCTAGCATTATCTTATCCAGGCGTTGAAAAAACTTTCGCTATACAAGCCGGTCGTGAATTACGTGTTATTGTTGAAAGTGAAAAGATATCTGATGCACAGGCTGAGATTCTAGCCGCTGATATTTCAAACCGAATTCAGACTGAGATGACTTATCCAGGTCAAATTAAAGTAACTGTTATTCGTGAAATCCGTTCTGTCGCCTACGCGAAATAAAACGAGATTTTAAAAATATAGCTTAAAACTAAGGCTGTCTCATTTATTTGAGACAGCCTTAATTTTTTTAATGATTTGCGCTATTAAGAGGATGTTTTTACTGTTATATATTCAAAGTAGCTCATTATTCTACGTAACATGGAAAGGAGGAGCATGTGATTGATCTTATCGCGGTATAGTTTGCGCACAAATTCTTCTGTTTATTTTATTTCACCATACTGCAAAGCAAAGTTGTTACATGGATTTTTCGTTTCGCTTGACTGAAAAATAAGCTCCCAAAGATGATTATGAATAGATTTGAGTAAAAATAACACTTTCCGTAGGTGCAGAGAGTTTCTGCGAGGAGTACTTTGGGTTTTAACAGGGGGCTAAATAGTATTGCAACGTTACTTGTTTGTAAATCATTTATTCTTAATAGTTAAATAGTATTATCTTAAAAGCATGTTACGTAGCGATACTTAAAGGCCATCCAGAATTTTCAATAAGCCGTGTCGCAATATGAACTACCCAGAGTACCGAAATGTATCGCCATAATGCACTATACTATGGCTATGGAGATAAACCAATCGGCCATAGCGCGTTGCTTTATTGCCTTTGCGCATCATGATTGACTAAAGGTGCATAGACAGTCCGCCATATTGCGACATACGTAGGCGGGAGGGAGAAATCAATAAGCCATAGCGCATTGCTTTATTGCCTTTGCGCATCATGATTGACTAAAGGCGCATAGTCAGTCCGCCATATTGCGATATATGTAGGCGGGAGGGAGAAAGTAATAAGCCATTGTGCTTTGTTTTACTGCGTTTGCGCAAAATGATTTCTACATTTATCGTGTCGAAAGGTCCAAGGTTCCATTGTCTTTTATGTATTGTAGTCACTCTAAACTTAAATAGAGAACATCCTGGCATAAAGCATATGTTAAGATATTTTTGCTTCTGAGGGTGAAAATATCATCCCTTGCTATCTAGTCTCTAATAAGAAAAGCTGTCTCTTAAGTAATTTTTGAATATTTGTACCGTAATGAAAATAAGTGTTTTAGATTTCTTTTTGATCCTATTTAGTGATTAATATTTATTATTGGCATTATATTCGGTTTTCAACAGAGCAGGTTTATTTACAGACTGGCTTTTTTTGTTTTTAATCGCTATTTCGCCTTACTTTCAACTTTTATTTTTAGTATTTTTGCAGTTCATATTGCATAGCAACTATAACGCAGATCAGATGAAGAAAAAGCAACCGCCCGTTCAAGAAGTAAAAAGACCAGTTGATCAATATTTTGAGAATTTAAATGCAAATTTTCAGAATCCTACGAATCGAATTTTTCAAATTATTTTTTTACCGTTATTCTTTTTTGGTTTAATGGGACTGATTTGGATGATTCCATTTCCTCAATTTGATTTTTTGGTTAAATTGGGATGGCATACTTTTCTGAACTGGGGTTCATTTTTTATTGCCGTGCTTATCTATTATTATTTAAAGCTTTCTCCAACACTATCTTATGCTGTTTTACTATGTATAGGCATAATGAGTTATTTTATTGTGCAACTCGAATATATTGAGCGGGATGGTGGACCAAGTGTATTACTTGTTTCTGGAGTGATTACAGCAGTTTCTTTAGCTGCATTATGGTGGGGTAAGTCTAAAGAGAATAAAGCTATTTCATTAGGTGAATTTTGGACATTAATTTCCGTAGGTCCTATTTGGCTTTGGCATTTTGTTTTTAGAAAGGTTAAGATAAAATATTAAAACTTATATAGTTATTTGGAAGCCTTGTTCTTTACTAAGAACAAGGCTTTTTTACATCATTAGAATTTGTAAGTAATACCAGCTCCTAGTATTTGTTTCACTTGTAGATCAGATTTTTTGCCTACTTGAACTCCATTTTCTATTTTAGGAAGTTTGGTGTTATCATCATATATTAACTGTACACCTGCATTTACTGTAATCCATTTGTTAACCTTCATATTTAGATTGGCCGTATAGTCAATATCTACATTTTGTGGCTTCGCTAAATAGTTGGAATAAAGTTTTAGGATATTTTCAAAAGTAACATTCTCCATAATTTGTGTTTTATAATAGGCATCAAATGAAGCACCAAATTCTACGCGTGTATTTTTTCCAGGATCCAGTCCATAATTTGGCGCTAGGCTATCATTCTTAACAATAACAAAGCGAACGGCTGCGGGAGACAAGTTAAATTTTAAATTATCTGATTTTTTATAAGCTATACCGGGACCAAAGCTTAAATAGGCAGGAGCAAAGGCCTCTGATAGCAATTTTTTATTTGCGGATGTATAATCATAACCCTTGGCAAATTGGGTGTTAAAATTAAGAAAAAAGGTGTACAGCCAATGTTCTTTAGCTTGGTAACCCAATAAACTGTTTAAAGATAATCGGTCGTCATTTTTTCTCCAATCTGTTTCCTTTTGAAAAGTTTGACCATAAGCTGCAATTACTTTATTATCCCAGGACCATTTTTCTTTTTTATAGTTGAAGTCATAATTTAAGATTATGTTGCCTGCGAAAGAATTGACTCCCCCGGCAGCCCAATTCGAGAATGAACTTTGGTTAATCAGAAATGTGTTCTCTCCATGTATGGTCCAATTCTTTGTCGAATCAACTTGTGCCTGACCTTTGTTAATTATTAGAAAGATGGCTGCAAACAATAAAAGTTTTATTTTATTCATATTTCATTTTTTTAAGTCTAAAAGCTTAAACACAAAGCCAACTTAGATTGTTTAGTTAAAGTCAATATTTTATTATTAAACAATCAAAAAAACAACCTTTGTCTAGAAGAACACTGTTTTTTGCAAACAATATGATGTGTATTAAGAATCACTATTCTTAAAAAAGTAATTGCTCAGATCTAAATAGGAATTAGAAAAGGAGGTCATATGGAACTGTTTGTGATCAAGATGATTATTTGATTGTTGTGCTAGTTTTTTATTAGGGGAGAGGATTTGGTCGTAATCCGATGTCTGAAAAATAGGATACAGATTGATGCATCATTTACTTGTGAGTCGATTTGGCAGCAGGTGTTAGGATTTCGATAGAAATAGGGTAGCTTTAACTGTTCCAAATCTAGCATATTAAACAAAGTTAATAGTTCGCTTGTTTAATAATTGGAACTTTTATTACAAAATAATCAAAAAATAAGTCATTTTTGTAGAAAGAGAATGATTTATGAAAATAACTTTGTTGTGCATTGGGAAGACAGATGATAAATATTTGATTGAAGGAATTGAAAAATACTTGAAACGATTAAAGTTTTATATAACCTTCAATCTCGTAGTTATTCCAGATATCAAGAATAGTAAAAATCTAACGAACGAACAACAAAAGGAAAAGGAAGCACAACTTTTGCTGAAACATATTAATTCTTTGGATACTGTTGTTTTACTGGATGAGTTTGGGAAGGAGTATCGTTCTTTGGAATTTGCTTCTTATTTGGAAAAGAATATGATTCAGAGTACGCAGCATCTTATCTTTGTTATAGGAGGGCCTTATGGTTTTGATGACCAGATTTATCAGCGTGCTAATCAGAAAATATCATTATCAAAGATGACATTTTCGCATCAGATGATTCGTTTGTTTTTTGTTGAGCAGACCTATCGCGCATTTTCAATTTTAAAAGGTGAGCCTTATCATCATGAATAATTGTGGAATTAATATAATTTATGCATCAATTAAAGAAAGGAGTTACATATGTTACCAAGTAAAAGAGATTATCACTTTAAGAGCGATGATAATAATTCAGGAGTCACTAAGATTATTATTATTGTTTGTATTATCATTGTATTGCTTTTGGCTTATTTTGTCTAAACGATTTATAGCACGAACTTTTCACAAGAGGTTCTATTCTTCGTTTAGAGCCTCTTTTAGTTTTAGTGATTTGATTATAAATGCGTAGAGATCCTGCATAAAAGTATATATTTTCAATATAATTTTTGAAGCAATGTAAGTTCCTGCACTTAAGTGTCTGGACTTTTATTAAAACAAAATAGGCGATACCGGGAGTATCGCCATAAAATCACACTAACTATTAAAATACCTATAGAACTAGGAATTTGCAAAATTCAGTATACCAAAGTTTTACTTTTTTAAATCTGGAATAGTCTTAACAAAATAACTTATTAGGTTCCTTCTATAAAAGGTAATTTTTTTATTGGTATACGTAAATTTAATGTTTTTTTTTATAAATACAAATTTATTTTATATCCTTATAAAAAATATTCCATGCCATTTGGTCGGTTTTGAATGTTAGATTAATTTCTTTCAAGTTTTCTATTTTTACCCATCTAAAAGATTGCGCTTTACCATCTTCATATTCCTGGCCTTCAAAGTCAAATTCTTTTTTTGTGGTTCGGATCTGAATGGGGGTGCTGTTTTTGATTAAATAATATATTGAAATAATCTGACTGTCATTAAAGCTTGATTTTTCATAAAAATCAGTTGTATAGATGTGTGATAAGATTTCAATATCAAAGTTGCATTCTTCTTGATATTCTCTTTTTAGGGCATCAATAAGTCCTTCTCCGTATTCTAAACCACCTCCAGGAAATTTGGTGAACGATACATTTTCAGTTTTCTCATCGCTGATGAGTACTTCATTATCATCATTAATCAAAATTCCATATACTCTTACATTAAAAGGAAACATGTGCTATTATTTTATTTTTTTGATAAATCTTTAAGATAAATATTTTTGAATTCCACAGGCTGACCTTCACTTTGCAAGGCTATAAATCCTTGTTTTAGCTTTTTGCCATCAATTTTTATTCTTGGGTCATACCTATTTGCCACTCCGCCACCTATCGTTGGCTGGCTATATTGAAGGACAGTATCCCCATTAATGATATGTGTTATCAATGAATCACCATGTACAATTAATTCTGCTTTGACCCATTGATCTCCATCATATGTTTTAGAGGTTGATTCTAGACAATGTGATTCCAATTTTTTTCCTTTATAGACGATATCTGTTCCTGGAGAACACATATTGCCGGTTGGTCTCGGGTTTCCATCGCTTAACCCTCCTAAAAATTGCATTTCAACTGAGATTGGCCAATCCTGCTCTTTAGGCATCGTTCTTGGATCTTGTGAATGAAACATCAGTCCGCTGTTCCGTAAGGTATAGGATGGTGCACCCTTTTGTAAATCTCCATAGAATCGATATTCTAGCTTAACGTGATAATCTGAATAGGGCGTTTTATAATAAAGATGTCCATATTGCTCATTAAAATCACCATAGCCATCGTAATTGACTTGTATTACACCGTCTTTTACGCGGAAGGTATTGGCAAAGTTTACATCTACATCATGATGGTGTATTTTCACAATCCAATTATCAAGATTTCTTCCGTTGAACAGACTGATCCACTCGTTTTTATTTTGATTTTTTGAATGATGCTGTGTAGCACAGGCAGCAGACAATGCTAATAAGCCGATCGGCAATATATATTTGAGGTTCATCATTATAAAGGCATAAAACCATTTTCAACTGTTTGCTCGTCTATACCCATATAGGAATAATGCCTCGGTAAAAACCAAGATATAGATGCCATAATTTGTTTAAAATCTTGCTCAGTCTGAAACATAGCTGGTGTAATATTAAAAACTAAATCCTGACTTACCAAAGTTTCATCATCATAATTTCTTGCTATCAACATAATTTTGGGTTCTTTGATCCCCATGTTTACTAAGTATTCTCTCAAATTATGGCGTAAGTCTTTTGGTAGAATTGTTTCTGAAGGTTGTCCCACTAAGATTTTTTCATCTTTATCAATGTGAGCCTCTTCCGTTTTTTTTGAAAAAATAGACTCATCAGAATAGAATTCATTATTTAAGGAATAGTTGACTAGGTCACCATATGAGAAGATCCAGTCTGGTTGCTCTTGATGCGTATTAATAGCAAGCCCCATACCTTTTTTGAGAAGGAATGATTTCAATTTATGTTTGATCACAAAAGCTTGAAAATTTTGATCTTTCGGTGCATTTTCTAATTGAAAATAAGGATATCCATCAGGACCTATGATTAGTTCTGATGCTGCCAGCTGGAAGGTTGACTCACCTATGTTGTCTAAAAATTCTGCTACCCATTTTTCATCACGTTCTTTAAACGGAATCTCCAGTAAAGAATTAATATTGATAGTTTTTGAAAGATCCCCTAGCAGATTTTCATTTGAGTTTTCACTGTCGTTAAATAAATGTACCGTACTCATATTAAATTTCGATCATTATGATAATTAGTAAAAATAGACATTTTATTAGGAATGGGATATAAGGATGTGCAACAATTTCGATTCCTTATTTTTTTTTCTTCTTAGCTGTTTTGACTTGACTTGTGGAAATCATTTGTTCCCAGGTTAATATATAAGGGTGCTGGTCGTTTATTTTTATTTGTCTATTTAATGATAATTGTAATTGGATCCACTTGTTATTGTCTTGTGCGTCGCAAAAGGTATAAGCTTTACCTGTTGTCATACTTCTTCCTGTTCTCCCAATTCTATGCGTGTATAAGGAATCACTATCCGGGACTTCGTAATTTATTACTATGGGAAGGTTTTCGATATCTACTCCTCTAGCAAGTAGGTCTGTGGCAACAAGTATCTGAGTTTCTTTTGCTTTAAAAGCCGTTAATAGTTGCGTTCTATTTTTCTGCGCTTTATCTGCGTAAAGCCCTTCGGCGACAATTCCTTCTTTTTTTAAATCCGCTACGATACGATCTACTGCATGTGTTGTTCTGCTAAAGATCAGTATCTGTTCTTCCGGGTTTAACTCGATTAAGTACTTGATCAGTTTTTTTTTATTGGTTCTGTCTACATAAAATACACTTTCTTCGATCGTGCATTTCTTCACTTCCTTTTCTATTTCAATTTTAATTGGATTTTTCAACGTTTTATTCACAAGTTTCAAAATATCTTTAGGAAGTGTAGCTGAAAAGTAAAGGCTTTGTTTTTTATTTGGTAAATGCTTTAAAATTTGATTTACTTCTTTAATAAAACCTAGTTGTAATAACTGATCAAACTCATCTATAACCAGCGTTTTAATAGTATTACATGTAATTTTCCCTTGGTCAATAAGATCTAAGATACGGCCAGGGGTCGCTATAAGTATAGTAGGACTTTGCAATAGTCCTGCTAGCTGCATATCATAAGCCTGTCCTCCAACAAGTGTGATGGTTGTAACGGGGTAGCTTTGAATGAGCTTATTTATACGACTTTGTGTTTGCAACGCTAATTCTCTTGTAGGATTTAATATAAGTGTCTGCTCCTGTAATGTAATTTCTTGTGTGAAATAGCGATGTAAGATGGGTATTGTAAACGCTTCGGTTTTTCCTGTTCCTGTAGGAGCAATCGCAATAAGATCTTTTTTATTTAGTATATGAGGAATCACAAGTTCTTGAACGGATGTGAGGATTGTGAATCCTGATTGCTCTAAGATGGATAAAAGACTTGAATGAATATTAAGATCTTGAAATTTCAAAGTTTTGATGTTTTATTTTACCAAAGATAAGATTTAGTGACTAAATTGATAATATTCTTTAGTAGAGTAGCTATAAGCTAATTGTAAGTGCTAATTCCGTTAAGCAATTATTTATATTGTTTAAATAGCTATCTCCAATTATTTATTAATGTTAATAATGATTATTTTAGAATATTATTTTTATTAAATTTGTTGGAAACTGAAAATATAATATGTTGGAAACCACATTAGACCAAGGCAGTGATTTAAATTCAAAATTAAGTTTTGATGACTTTAGAAAGATCATTGTTGAAGATTATAGGGTTGCAGTAGAGAGCAGATATGTTAGTCTATTGGGACGTAAGGAAGTCTTAACAGGAAAAGCAAAATTTGGAATTTTTGGAGATGGGAAGGAACTGGCGCAGATTGCAGTGTCTAAAGTATTTCAAAAGGGTGATTGGCGTTCCGGATATTATAGGGACCAAACCTTGGCCTTTGCAAGTGGAATGACCTCAATTTATCATTTTTTTTCGCAATTATATGCTCATCCTGATGTTGAGTATGATCCTTCTTCTGCGGGGCGTCAAATGAATTGTCATTTTTCAGTCCGTGTTATTGATGAGGAAGGTAATTGGTTGGACCAAACGAAGCAAAAGAATACTTTCTCAGATATTTCGACTACTGGCGGGCAAATGGCTCGTATCTTAGGTCTTGGCCTAGCTTCAAAACTGTATCGTGAGAATCCGAATTTATCTTATTTAAAGTATTTTTCTAATGGGGGTAATGAGGTTGTCTTTTGTTCTGTAGGTAATGCGTCAACTTCAGAGGGAGTATTTTTCGAAGTTGTCAATGCTGTAGGTGTTAAACAGATTCCTGTTGTTATTTCGATATGGGATGACGGTTATGGAATCTCGGTTCCGAATGAGGTGCAAACGACTAAAGGGGATATCTCCGAAGTTTTGAAAGGATTTCAGAAGGAAGATGGATCTAACGGTTTTGAGATATTTAAAGTAAAAGGCTGGGATTACCCAGGACTTTGTCAGGCTTATGAGCGAGCTGCAAAATATGCTAGGGAGCACCATACGCCTTGTATTGTTCATGTTATCGAGTTGACTCAACCACAGGGGCATTCTTCTTCTGGTTCTCATGAACGTTATAAGTCGAAAGAGCGTTTAAACTGGGAGCTTGAGCATGATTGTATTGCTAAAATGCATCAATGGTTGATTGATTCGGATATTGCAACTGCTGAGCAGTTGAATTTAATTGACGAAGAAGCGAAGGATTTCGTGAGGAAGGAGCAGAGACGTGCCTGGTCTGATTATAATAAAGCTTTAGCTGTTGATGCTTCACAGGCTATTGGACTTTTAAGTCAAATTGATGACGAACTGGTCGAATTACCTTTAAAACAATTGCAATCTTTAACTGAACCTTCTTTGAAGGAGGTTTATAGTACTGTCCGCAAGGTCATTCGTGAACTGAAAGGGAAGGATATTGAAGGTAAAGGTGCTTTATTGGCTTGGTATAAACTTCAACAAGGGGTAAATGAATCCCGATATAATTCGAAATTATTTACCACAGGAGTTGATGGTCCGGAAAATATCCAAGTTATCGACCCTCAATATTCTGATGATACTAAATTTATTGACGGCCGGGAAGTTCTTAACTTATGCTTCGAAGAGAATTTCCGTCGAGATGAGCGCTTGTTAGCATTTGGTGAGGATGTTGGTAAAATTGGTGATGTAAATCAAGGGTTTGCTGGTCTACAAGAGAAGTTTGGAGAACATAGAGTATTTGATACTGGAATTAGAGAGAATTCTATTATAGGGAAAGGAATTGGATTGGCTATTAGGGGACTTAAGCCTATTGCTGAAATTCAATATTTAGATTATCTTCTTTATGGTATTACGGTGGCGAGTGATGATTTGGCGAGTTTGAGTTATCGTACGTTTGGGGGACAGAAAGCGCCTGTTATTATTCGTACTCGTGGTCATCGTTTAGAGGGTATCTGGCATTCGGGTTCCCCAATGTCTATGATTTTGGGGACTTTAAGGGGGCTGCATATTTGTGTTCCTCGTAATATGACTCAAGCTGCTGGAATGTATAATACTTTGTTTAGATCCGATGAGCCTGCTCTTGTGATCGAGTGTTTAAATGGTTATCGTTTAAAAGAACGTTTACCAGATAATATTGGTGACTTTACGATCCCGATTGGTTATGCTGAGTGCATTAGAGTAGGTGCTGATATTACTGTTGTTTCATATGGTTCTACTTTACGTGTGGTCGAAGAGGCTGCGATGGAACTGGATCGATTGGGCATCAGTGTTGAAATTATTGATGCTCAAACTTTACAGCCTTTTGATAAAGCTCATTTATGTGCTGAATCGTTAAAAAAGACGAATAAACTATTGGTTGTGGATGAGGATGTCCCTGGTGGTGCATCGGCATTTATTATGCAGCAAATATTGGAGGATCAAAATGGTTATTATTTATTAGATAGCCAGCCTAGAACGTTGAGTGCTAAAGCACATAGGCCTCCTTATGGCTCTGATGGGGATTATTTCACAAAACCTTCGAGCGATGATATTGTGGAAACTGTCTTTGAAATGATGAACGAAGGTAATCCGGATAAATATCCCTCACTATTTTAGTCAGTGAGGGATAGATACTTTTATGAGAATTGAGCGGCAGCACCAATAATTGCCGCCTCTTCTCCTAGAATTGCAGTTTTTATATTATATGCTTCTACTTGATTTTTCTTTTGACCCAATAGTATAGGTAGTGCTTTTGCAATATTTCCTCCGATTACAAAGTCTATACAATTGTATTTTTTACTGAAGAAATCAAGAAAATCCAATAAATGGATGCTATATTCCTCACATAATATGCTAAAGGCAGGGTTTTGTTGATGCTCATTGATAATTTGTTTAAGTCCCGTTACTTCAATATCTGTAAGTTCCTTAAACCGTTTTATAAACCATCTGGTTACTAAAAACTCTTCAAAAATTAAATTTTTATATGGTGTGTTCCAAAGATCGGCATCGAAAGATTTTTCTCCTTTGTTCCAGACTGCTGAACCGAGACCTGTACCTAAAGTGATTCCTAAAATTCTTTCTTTTGTATTCAGGTGTTGAGCAAAAACCTCTCCTTGCAAAAAAGCCGCGGCATCGTTAATGAAATGAATATTTTGTTCTGGAATTCCTATTAATGTTGCCAACGGGGTTTTGACATTCATTTTATATAGGTCATCGTATTTGCTTTGTCCAGTCATCATAGACACACCATTTTCATAATCGAAAGGGCCAGGCATTGCTATTCCAATGTGTTTTACCATAGATCCAGCAGCTTCTACGCAACTGTTAATTGTGTTTGCCCAAGTAAGGAAAATCGATTTAGCATTTTCTTGCGAAAAAACGTGGTTTCTCACCACGTTATTCGGAATAATTTTCCAATCTAATTTATTTACTATAGCGGCGCTAATATGTGTGCCGCCGATATCCACTCCTAAAATGAATTCACTTTTATCTGACATTTTTGTAACTAGATTGTTTTAATAAATGATCAGCAATAACTAATGCAGCCATTGCCTCAACAATAATAACAGCTCGGGAAACTACACAAGGATCATGTCTTCCTTTTCCTTGAACTGTAGCTTCATTACCATTTGAATCAATTGTCTGTTGATCTCTCATAATAGTAGCAACAGGCTTGAAAGCTGTTTTAAATGTGATGTCCATACCATTTGAAATACCACCTTGTATTCCTCCAGAGAAATTGGTATGGGTTTTAGTACGATGGATATCATGTTCTTCAGATACAAAAAGATCGTTATGCTGTGAACCTAGTAATTCAGAACCAGCAAATCCTGATCCATATTCGAAACCGTGTACGGCATTGATGCTCATCATTGCCTTAGCTAGATCCGCATGTAATTTGTCAAAAACAGGTTCACCCAATCCGACTGGTACATTTCTAATAATAGTTGAAATGCGTCCTCCTACAGTATCACCTGATTTACGAACAGCATCAATAAATTCAATCATTTCATTCGCTGTAGCAGGATCAGCACATCGTGCAATATTAGATTCTCTCAAATCTAACAATGCTTCTAAATCTTTTGTATCTAAATTTGGAGATTCAATTTTGCCAACACCTGATACGTGCGCAAATATTTCTATTCCATGTTGTTTTAAAAAGGATTTGGCAATTGCTCCTGCGGCAACTCTAGCTGCAGTTTCTCTAGCCGATGAGCGACCTCCACCTCGGTAATCACGATGACCATATTTCATATGATATGTATAGTCTGCGTGTGATGGTCTAAAGATATCTTTTATATGTGAGTAATCTTTCGATCTTTGATCTTCGTTTGGGATAAGTATGGCAATAGGTGTTCCTGTAGACTTGCCCTCAAATACGCCAGAAAGAATTTGTGCTGTATCACTTTCTTTGCGTTGTGTGGTTATTTTTGATTGACCGGGCTTACGTTTATCAAGTTCTGATTGGATAAAGTCCTCATCAATAGCTATATTTGGAGGACAGCCATCTAAAATAACACCAATCGCTTTTCCGTGAGATTCCCCAAAAGTGCTAATTCTAAATAAATCGCCAAATGAATTTCCTGCCATGATTTAATATAATTTCTATAAATATAGGTAAAACCGCAATAATAGGAGCATTATTGCGGTATTTTTTGCTAAGTAATAATAAATTTGTGCTCAGCTAAATGTTTCCAGAAGTCTGGATAAGATTTTTCGACAACCTGTGGTTCCTCAATATTAATACTTTTGAATATTAATGCAAGTGGGGCAAATGCCATTGCCATTCTATGATCTTCATATGTGGCGAAAGAAACAGCTGTTGGTTCGAAGACTTCATCAGTTTTGATGTGATAAGTGGTTCCATCTTCGATCAATTTTGCTCCGAATTTAGCAATTTCTGTTTTTAAAGCTAAAATTCGATCTGTTTCTTTAATTTTCAATGTTTCTAAACCTGTAAGTGATATATCGCGTCTTAATGCAGCCGCTATAACTACTACTGTCTGTGCTAAATCTGGGCATTCTTTCATGTCAAAAAATGTTTTCCCAGAAGGTTCACTTATTTTTGTAAGGTGTAAACCATCTTGTTCAAACGCTGATGCAACACCAAAGTGGCTCATAATTTCAACAATTGCTATATCACCTTGTAGACTACTTTTTTTCAATCCGGGAAGTATGATCGATCCTGAATTAGAAAGTGCTACTATGGCATACCAATAAGACGCCGCGCTCCAATCAGGTTCGACATAAATCGTTGCTTCCTTTGTTTCTTGATTTGGAATATGAATGGTATTATGCAACCATTCGTATTGAATACCAACTTCTTTCAACATATTCAACGTCATGGTGACATAAGGTCGTGAAGTAAGTTCGCCTTCAATTTCAAGTGTTAAACCTTTTTTTAAGGATGCCGCAATGAGCAATAGAGCTGAAATATATTGACTGCTAATATTTCCCTTAATTGAAATTTTATCCTTACTCTGAATCATGCCACCTTCTATATGAAGAGGTGGGAAGCCAGATTTTGCTTCGTAATGAATATCAGCTCCGATAGTCTTGAGCGCGTCAACTAAAATACCGATAGGTCTTTGTTGCATACGTTCTGAACCGGTTAGAATGAAATTTCCTTTAATCAGATTAAGATAGGCTGTTAAAAAACGCATTGCGGTCCCTGCGGGTCCAATATCAATTTTTGTTAGTTCAGATTGCGTATTGGTAGCTAGCAGAAGAGCCTTCTTTAGTGTAACTGTATCAAAAGCTTGCGAAAGATTTTCTATTTGTACTTTCTCTTTTCCCAATGCTTGAATAATAAGGGCACGGTTGCTTTCTGATTTTGAACCAGTAAGTTGAACCGTACCATTAATACTTTTAGATGGGTGAGTAAGTGTAATCACCTGTTGACTCATTATGCCTCCGCAGTAGGTTGAGTATTCATGATTGCATTCTGTTTACGAATTGATTCATTATGAATTAATTCTAAGAATTTAACTGCAAAATCATTGCTCAAAGTTAATGCTTCAGCGAGCTGCGTGCGTTTTTGAACGATTTCGTCCCAACGGTTAACTTGTAAGATTGTGACACTATTATCACGCTTGTATTCGCCAATTTTTTCAGCAATTTTCATACGTTCACCAATTTTTTGAATAATTAGATCATCTAATTTATCGATGCTTGTACGTAATTCTGCTAATTTATCTTCAAAAGCTTGATTATCTGAGTCTGCTTTACGTAAGTTTAAGTGATCAATTAAATCAGCCAAAGCCGCTGGAGTAACTTGTTGTTTTGCATCAGTCCAAGCAACTGAAGGGTCAATATGTGATTCAATGATCAATCCTTGTAAATCCATATCCATTGCTTTTTGAGAAATGTACGGCAACAATTCACGGTTACCACAGATATGGCTTGGATCGTTGATAATTGGCAAATCAGGACATAATGATTTTAATTGAATCGCAAGATCCCACATTGGTTCGTTACGGAAAGCTGATTTTTCGTAAGAAGAGAAACCTCTATGAATAGCTCCTAATCTTTTGATTCCCGCACGGTTAATACGCTCTAAAGCACCAAACCATAATGATAAATCAGGGTTTACCGGGTTTTTAACGAATACAGGGATATCTACTCCAACTAATGCATCAGCAATTTCTTGCACAGTAAATGGGTTTGCAGTAGAGCGCGCTCCAATCCATAACACATCTACGCCAGCAGCTAATGCTTCTTCAACATGCTTCGCTGTTGCAACCTCTGTCGCTGTCAATAATCCTGTCTCTGCTTTTGCTCTTTTCAACCATTCTAAACCAATAGAACCAATACCTTCAAATTCTCCTGGACGAGTACGTGGTTTCCATATACCTGCACGTAAGATGTTTACTTTACCAGTATTTGCTAATAAATGCGCTGTTGAAACCAATTGATCTTCTGTTTCAGCACTACAAGGTCCTGCTATGATTAAAGGCTTGTCTCCTGTATCTAACCAAGATTTTAAGGGGACGATATCTAATGTGTTTTTCATTATTATGTAATTTTATTTTTTTAGTGGTTATGAAGTTATCATGATCATTTTTCGTTACTTTTCGAGCGCTTTAGGCCATGATGATTTCAATATCTATTGTGAGTTTTATTTTTTACTTTTTATTTATTAGAACTTATATGCGGTCATTTTTTACATATTCACCCATAATATTAAAATTGATGCTGTGTTTTAATACTTTACGAATAGCAGCGTCATAATCTGATTGCTTTTTCCATTCCACATCAACGAAAAAATCATATTCATTTCTTTTTCCTATGACAGGCATAGATTGGATTTTACTTAGGTTAATATTTTGATCAGCAAAGCATTGTAAAATCGAAGCTAAAGAACCTACCGAGTTTCCTGTTTGAAAGGATAAAGAAGCTTTATTTGCACTTGCTTGTTCTTCGACATCATTGGATAACACTAAGAATCTCGTACTATTTTTTTTGTTAGTTTCAATCTTTGCTTCTAATATATTGAGACCATACGTTTTTGCAGCAAGTGTACCTGCAATAGCAGCAGTGTCAGTTAATTTTTGATTTGCCACTTTTGCTGCTGAAGCCGCTGTATCTGAACTTTCTGATATTTTAACATCTGGTAATTCCTGCAAGAACTCTTCGCATTGGCGAATGGCCATTTGATGCGATTCTATGA
This sequence comes from Sphingobacterium kitahiroshimense, assembly GCF_025961315.1. Classification (NCBI taxonomy): domain Bacteria; kingdom Pseudomonadati; phylum Bacteroidota; class Sphingobacteriia; order Sphingobacteriales; family Sphingobacteriaceae; genus Sphingobacterium; species Sphingobacterium kitahiroshimense. The sequence continues at coordinate 5,672,306 of NZ_JAOQNK010000001.1, forward strand.
ATTTTATATCAGCAAGTTTAACTCCTGGTAAAGCCAATAAATTTTGATGAATGCTTAAGGCAATTTCACCTACAATGTTGAATTTATAATCTCTCAAAAGATTATAATTGGGTAAGATACTTCCCGCAATTGAGTTTTCAATAGCCATTACAACATAATCAACTTTTTTCTGCTTTAATAATTCGCAGGTTTTTTTAAAAGTATCGCATTCTATCGTTTCGATGTCTTCACCGAAGTACTTAAATGATGCTTCTTCATGAAAGGAAGCTTTTACTCCCTGTATTGCAATTTTTAAACCCATTGTTTGTTTTATATGTTCTTAGAAAAAGCAAAAGTTCCGATTGTTGATCGGAACTTTTGCTTTTTAATATCTTGTGATAATTACAAATTCGTCCCTGCTCTTATTGTCTAAAATAAAAGTAATTGAAAAAATATGTAGTCGTCGTTTTCATTATTTGTTCGTTTCGATATTTCAAATATACGGATGTTTTTTATAAATGCAAGATAAAAATTAAATATTTTTTTAGTCGTAATTTTATGTGTTTTTTAATGAAAAATACAGCTATTTTTTTAGCTGTTTTTTATGTAATTTTTTATGTACTTTTTGTGTTTGATATCCTTGTTTATTTTGTTTAAATGCATATAAATTATAATATAGATTATTTTTTTATGAAAAAAATCAGTTTATTTTGTCTCTTTTTTAAGTTTATTTTTGTGTTTTTTTTAAGTTTATTTATGTTATTTTTTTGTTTTAAAAACACTATTTTATGTCATTAATTTGGTGGTTTATTTGTGTTTTTGTTTAGAATATATCGAAAATTAAGCTGAAAATTTTCAACATTTAGTCTCCGCAATGAGTTGATTAGGTATATCAAGGTGTGTTGCTTGTCATACGATCACTATTTAAGTTATGCATAAATAGAAGTCTATGTTATCGGAGATATTTCTCATATGACGGAACATAAAAACTACATCAATGACTAAGGCTGGATAGTGAGTAAGCTGTATCGCTGGAAAATTGCTAGCTAATTTTGATACCAATCACTAATTCCTATCTGAAGATAGCAACTGGCTTTTATCAGTTTTAGGTCTTCTAAATGTGAAATACGGGGAATATTTCGTAAAATTGAAGGAGAAGGCCTGAATAGCTTTAAACGGTTTTCGAAATTATTTAAGTTTATGATTTTTGTTTTATTAAGTGTTCTATGTAGTGTTACGGTCGCAGTGCTATTAAAGTATGCAAAACTACAGCAGGTAAGCACCAAACAAATTATTGTCTGGAATTATCCTGTAGCAGCAGTACTAACTTATTTTGTTTTAGAGCCAGACCTCGGAGATATACAGATTGGACAAATGCCTTGGGAATTGTATATTCCTTTGGCAATTTTACTTCCAACACTTTTTATTTTTATTGCATTGACAATTCAATACACAGGTTTGGTTAAAACGGAGATTGCACAAAGATTGTCTCTGTTTATTCCTTTAATGGCATCCTTTGTGCTTTTTTCGGAAGTCATTACCTGGAATAAAGGAATTGGTATTCTAGTCGGTTTAGTTGCTATCATTTGTTCCATTGGTTGGCAAAAGGGGAATGTTAAAAATAACAATAAGATTGGTAGCCTGCTGTATCCTTTAATTGTTTTTATTGGAATGGGTGTTATTGACATTCTTTTTAAACAAATAGCGCTTCATCAATCTGTTCCTTATATTACAGCTATGTTTGTTGTTTTTTTATTGGCCATAGCTGTGGCGTTTCTATTTATGATTTATTTCTTAGCAATTGAAAAGCAGTCATTTTCTTTTAAATCTTTCGGATTTGGCATTGTATTGGGCTTTTTCAATTTTGGGAATATATTGTTTTATATGAAAGCTCATAGAGCAATTCCAGATAATCCTTCTATTGTTTTCACAGGGATGAATATTGGTGTAATTTCAATAGGGGCTCTGGTCGGTGTTTTATTATTTAAAGAAAAATTAAGTGCTATCAATAAATTAGGGCTAGCACTTTCTATTATATCAGTTTTAATTATAACATATTTGTGAGTTTATTTGAAGATACTTATCGTACAATTGAAAAAAGTGCAGAGGGAATATTTCGTGATAAAGGAAGTAAATTTATTTCCTATGCCTACCCATTCACTACGGAAGATCAGTTGAAGGAAATCATAGCAGATCTAAAAACCCTACATCCTAAAGCGAGACACCATTGCTGGGCTTATCGAATTGGTCCGGATCGAACAGTATATCGGCTGAATGATGATGGAGAGCCTTCGGGGACGGCCGGTCGGCCTATTTTAAATGTATTACTATCACAAGATGTAACAAATATTATTGTGGTTGTAGTTCGTTATTTTGGAGGAACTTTATTAGGCGTCCCAGGTCTGATTAATGCTTATAAAACGGCGACTCAAGAGGTTTTATCTGCCGTAGAGATTGTAGAGAAAACTGTCAATGATATCTATAAAATTGAATTTGATTACTTAGCTATGAACGACGTGATGCGCGTGGTTAAAGAAGAGAATATAACTGTCAGTAAACAAGTTTTTGATAATACATGCTATATGGAAATTGAAGTACGAAAAATGCAGGTCAATTCGGTCATTACACGTTTTGATAAAATTGATAATTGTAAACTTTCTTATTTGCGGACAATATGATAAATGATTCAGAATTAATATTGAATAAAGATGGGAGTATTTATCATCTGAATTTAATGCCAGAAGATATTGCAGATACCATTATCACAGTAGGGGATCCTGACCGTGTAGTAAAGGTATCTCAGTATTTTGACCGTATTGAACTTCAGAAGGGAAAAAGGGAGTTTATTACACACACAGGATATATTGGTAATAAACGTATTTCTGTTATATCAACAGGCATTGGAACGGATAATATTGATATTGTCTTTAATGAATTGGATGCGCTCGTGAATATTGATTTTGAATCAAAAGCATTAAAGTCAAAGCTAACAAGTTTAAATATCATTCGAATCGGAACTTCTGGTGCTGTTCAATCGGATATTGAAATGGGAACGATTTTGGCTTCTTCATTTGGAGTAGGCTTTGATGCCCTGATGCAATATTATGTAAAACCCTATTCAGCTTATGAGAAAACTTTGGAAAGAGCAGTATGGGATGCTTTTCCGAATTTATATCTAAAGCCTTATGTTGCGGAGGGCAGTAAAAATTTATTAGCACAATATGCTTACGATTTGCCAAAAGGAGTGACGATGACTGCTCCTGGTTTTTATGCACCTCAGGGTAGGAATGTGCGCTCTGAAAATACGTTTCCTAATTTGATCCAATTGGCGAATAGCTTCAAGTCAGATGGTTTACGAATTACAAATTTAGAAATGGAGACTGCTGGAATATATGCTTTATCCCGTATGTTTGGTCATCAAGCGCTATCTATTAATGCTATTTTAGCCAGCCGTGTAGCGGGACATTTTAGTTCAGAGCCAGATAAAGTCGTAGATCGTGCTATAAAAATGATTTTAGAACGTTTTTAAAAAATAGAAAAGGAGTTGTATTAAACAACTCCTTTTCTATTTGAGTCAAATTTTAGCATGATGAAGAGTAAAATGGTGAAACTCCATAACGAAGATCCTCCATAACTTATGAATGGTAATGGAATACCAATGACAGGTACAATTCCTATTGTCATTCCTATATTAATAAAGAAGTGAAAAAATAGGATGGAAGCCACTCCATAAGCATAAATTCTTGCAAAAGCAGATCGCTGTCGTTCTGCTATATGAATGATGCGGAGCAATAATGTTAAGTATATCGCTATTAAAAATGTAGAGCCGACAAATCCCCATTCTTCACCCACTGTACAGAAAATAAAATCTGTACTTTGCTCGGGAACAAAATTGTATTTGGTCTGTGTACCTTGAAGATAGCCTTTACCCCAAAATTGTCCAGAACCAATTGCTATCTTAGATTGATTTAAATTGTAACCCTGTCCTCGTGGATCGTCCATTTTCCCAAGGATGATATCAATACGATTTCTTTGATGAGATTGTAAAACATGATTGTAGACAAGATCCACACATAATATGAATACCGACGAAGCGGCAAAAAGAATTCCTATATTAATTAAATTTTTCCGCTTTTTTCTAAACGTCCACATGAAAAAGCCCGCAATTAAAGCGAGTATGCCAATTAATATCCATGCATTTACGAGTAGTGCCATAACAAATAGGACAATACAGAGTCCTCCGAAAATAAGTAAGCTGTTATTGACATATCCTTCTCGATAGAATACAAAGATGAGGGAAAAGAAAGCTAGAGCAGAACCGGTATCAGGCTGAAGCATTACGAGGAATACGGGGAATAATACTATACCAGCACCGATGGCTAAAGTATGCATATTTGGGTTTTTGTTGCTTTGAGAGCTGAGGTAGTTGGCCAAGAGGAGACAGGTTGCCAGTTTTCCAAATTCGGATGGTTGAAGCCTGAAACTTCCAATAGGAATCCATGCCTGATTTCCACCAACATTTCGACCAATAACCAAGACCGCTATTAATAATAGCACAACTACAGCATAGATAACGGGAGATGCGGAACTGAAAAACTTAGCGTCTATAATTAAGATGGTAATACCTATAATTAATGCAGAAGCAATGTACATGGACTGTTTACCATAATTTGTTGCCATATTAAATAATCCAGGATTTTCTGGATCATAGACAGCTGCATGTATATTAAACCAACCGATCAAACATAAAGCTAACCATAAAGAAATGGTTAACCAGTCTATCTTTCCGAAAAAACTACTTTTTTGGTTATTCATGATTTCTCCTTACAGCACTATGGTGGACAATTGTTTCCTTTGGCATTACTGCAGCAATACGGTTAACGTTTTTTGTGGTATCTTTTTTAGATTTAGTTGAATCCGTAGTTTTCTTCAAATCTGCTTTCTTTGGGTCTGCTTTTGGAGCAGGCATAAAATTAGCATTGTAAATACGATCTTGAATATGCTTCGGCATTGTGATTGTATCCTTGATATATTTTTCAACCATCATACTGGCAATAGGGCCAGCCCATACACCGCCATAACCAGCATTTTCAACAAAAACGGCAATGGCAATTTTAGGATTATCCCTAGGAGCAAATGCAAAGAATACAGCATGATCTTTACCATGTGGGTTTTGTGCTGTTCCTGTTTTTCCACACATTTCAATACCAGCAATTCTATTTGCGAAGGCTGTTCCTTCTCCCATATTTACTGCTCTGCTTAATCCCTCTATTACCGGAGTATAGTATTTAGCGTCTACACCTGCTGATATTTTTTCAGTAAACTCCTTTTTAACGATCTTTTTATCGCCAATACCTTTAATAAGGTGAGGACGGTAATAAAAACCTCTATTTGCCACAATAGCCATAATATTTGCCATCTGCAGTGGAGTAACGCCCATTTCTCCCTGACCAATCGATAATGAAATATTAAAAGATGAACGCCATTTGTCGTTTCTGTAACTTTTAGTGAAATGTTCCGATTTATATAATAAGCCTGCATTTTCACCAGGTAAATCAATTCCTAATCGATGACCAATACCAAATTTGGAAATTGCATCGTACCATAGATCGTACGCTTTCGGTCCTGACAGGCCTCTTGAATCAATCATTTTGGCATAAGTATACCCATAATAGGTATTACAAGAGACTTGAATGGATCTGATCAAAGATGTTGCTCCATGGTAATGGGTACAGCGCATAAAACCTCTTCCGCCACCATAGCTATAACCATGTGGACAAAAGAAAGAGGTGTTCTCATCAATAACGCCAGCTTGTTGAGCAGTTAAGGCTGCAACAACCTTAAATACAGAGCCAGGGGGATAAGATGCTTGAATTGGACGATTAAATAAGGGTTTGGTCTCATCATTTAATAATTTCATATAATTATTACCTGTTTCACGACCGACCATGTCATTTGGATTATAACTGGGGCTACTTACATAAGCAAGCACTTCTCCTGTGGAAGGTTCAATGGCAACAATAGATCCCAGTTTGTTTTTCATCAGTTTTTCACCCAAGATCTGAAGTTCTTTGTCTAAAGAAGATACTAGACCTTCCCCAGAAACAGCCAAAGTATCATAGCGTCCTTCCATAAATACACCTTTTGGTCTATTTAAGGCATCGACCATGAGGTTTTTAACTCCTCTTTTTCCTCTTAATAAATCTTCATAAGAGCGCTCAACACCACTTCGGCCAATATAATCTCCTGGACGATAGAAGCCATTTGACTTCTCCACATCTTTTTCTGTAACTTCATTTACATAGCCCAGAAACTGTGCTGCGATACTATCCGGATAATTTCGCACAGTTCTATTTTGAACATAGAAACCTCTGAATCGATACAAATACTCTTGTAAATGGGCATACGTTCGGGATGATAGTTGTTTTTCAAAGATGGAGGCACGATAAGGGGAATGTGCACGGGCTTTATCCATACGTTTGATAAAACCTTCTTTGTCAATTTCAATCAATTGACATAATAGAGCGGTATCGATATCTTTTGCTTCTCTTGGCGTAACCATGAGGTCATATACAGGTTCATTTTGTACTAATACCTGACCTGTACGATCTAAAATAACACCACGTGCGGGATATACTATAACTTTCCGCATGACATTGCTGTTAGCAGAATGTATATAGGAGTCATCTATAATCTGAAGATAAAATAGCCTTGCTATTATTAATAACGCAATACTAATAATAATGCCTTGAATGACAAATTTACGTGCAAAAAAACTATTCATAAATTCTTTTATCCTCCTTTTAAGCGATGGAATTACTAAATTCTACTCTTTCTTTTATAGAAAAGAAAACTAAAAATGAGTAGGATAACCATTGTAAAGATACAACTTAAACCAATAGTCGCTAATGTGTACTGAAACTGTTTGAAACTGAATGTTTCTAATGTGACAAGAACAAAGTGATGAATCAATGTTCCGAAAAAAGTATATGAAAAGAACCATTTAAAATTCATTTCACCTAAAATTGGTGTAATGAATGTATCCATATCGTTTTCAATTGTAATTTTCATAAAAAATACACGATAGGCGGCTAATGCAACACACGCAGCGGCATTGACTCCAAGTGTATCATAAAATACATCTACCGAAAGTCCGGTTAAAAATGCAATTGTAAATAATACAAAGTTCGGCATTCCGGTAGGAAGCAAAAAGATAAATAGAATATATGGAAAAGGACTTGCTAGATTATAATAGCCGATATTTTTAAACAAGAATACCTGCATGGCAATAAGTACCAAAAACCGAATGATATTAAAGAGTAATATTCTAGCCATTATCCTGATTCGTTTCTTCTAATTGTTTTAATTCTTTTGCCAATAAATCTTTCACAACATATACATGGTGGAGGTTTGAAAAATTAGTACTCAAGAGAATTCTTAAATCTAAAAAAGAGTCTCCGGAAGATATTCCCGTTTCCACAACTGCGCCTACCAGTATACCTTTTGGAAAGTGGCCAGAGTAGCCTGAAGTGAACACTTTTTCCGCAGTCTTAACTTTTACGTGATTCGGGATTTCTTTGACCATTGCAAAACGGTAGTCTACGTTGCTGCCCCAAACTAAAGAACCAAATACATCTGTATTAGCTAATGTTACTGATATTTTTGTGTCGGGATGAAGTAGAGACTGAACTGTCGAAAAGTGCGGTGTTACGTTTAGCACAATACCGACCACACCATTTGGAGCAATTACGCCCATTCCTTTTTCAATACCAGCTAAAGAACCTTTATTTAGGGTGAGATAATTACTTTTTTGGTGAATGCTATTATTTGTAACGCTTGCAATAATAAACTCATAACGTCCAAATTCACTACTATCAATGACCGGTCTCTTAGCCATGGCGACTGTATCGGTCGTCAAATAGTTTTCTAACTGCGTTCTCAAACTTGCATTTTCTTTTACAAGTTGATCATTTGTTTCTGTTAGTGACAGGTAGCTTTTCCATGAATTCACTTTTTGGTAAATATTGCCAATTATCGTGTTGGAAGAGTTTAATGCACTAGCACGCTGAAAGGTATTGTTAGTAACAACCAGAAACATAGAAAATCCAAAAAAAAGGATAAACCAAAAGAAAGCGTTATAACGTCTAAGGAATAACCAAAGGTTTCTCATTGTTTAATAATTATTACTTTGCTATTTAATAAAGAAGCGATATAGTGAAAAATCAGCTATATCGCATATAAAATTTTATGTTGTGGCAATTATGATTGCATTAAGAACTTAAATCTGCCAATATTCTTTAATGCTATGCCTGTACCGCGCACTACTGCACGAAGAGGATCTTCTGCAATGTGTACCGGTAATTTAGTTTTAGCTTGAATCCTGCGATCTAATCCTCTCAATAGAGCACCACCACCTGTTAAGTAGATACCAGTTTGGTAAATATCAGCAGACAACTCTGGAGGCGTAATTTCTAAAGCTTTCAATATTGCTTCTTCAATTTTAGAAATCGATTTATCTAAACAATGTGCAATTTCTGTATATGAAACGGTGATCTGTTTTGGGATACCTGTCATGAGGTCACGGCCTTGAACGGCGAAATCCTCAGGTGGATCCTGTAATTCCGGAAGAGCTGCACCAACTTCAATCTTAATTTTCTCAGCTGTACGTTCACCTATCATGATGTTGTGCTGTCTACGGATATACTGTACAATATCGGAGTCGAAGTTATCTCCTGCAACACGGATTGATTGGTCGCAAACAATACCCGAAAGTGCAATTACTGCAATCTCTGTTGTTCCACCACCGATATCAATAATCATGTTACCCATTGGTTCTTCGACATCAATTCCGATACCTACTGCGGCAGCCATTGGCTCATGAATTAAATACACTTCTTTTGCTCCTGCAATTTCTGCAGAATCGCGTACGGCACGTTTCTCTACTTCAGTGATTCCTGAAGGGATACAAACCACCATTCTTAAAGAAGGGAAAAACCAACTTTTACCATTATTTACTAATTTTACCATACCACGAATCAAATGTTCTGCGGCAGTAAAATCTGCAATAACTCCATCACGGAGAGGGCGTACTGTTTTTATATTATCGTGTGTCTTACCTTCCATTTGCATTGCCTGACGTCCGATTGCAATTACTTTGTTTGTCGTACGATCAAAGGCTACAATAGAAGGTTCATCAACTACTACTTTGTCATTATAGATAATTAAGGTATTTGCGGTACCTAAATCGATGGCAACTTCTTGTGTAAACCAGTTAAATAAACCCATTTGCTGTATTTTAAGCTACTTTTTATGAATATGCAAACCTACTAAAAATTATTAGTTTTTGTAGGTAAGTCTTGATTTTTTTTATTGATAATTTAGAACTCTTTTGCGGAGCTTTAAGGATGATAACAAGTAAACGTTAATTAAAGCATTTTCTTATGTTTTTACTGCAGAAATTAATTTTTCTGTATGTCAATGTAGTAATTAAAAGTGTCAATCTTTATATTTTCTTTGGTTAGATTGTGAATATTTAATGTTTGGTCGTTGTTCGTGATATTAATTGCTTTTAAATTATTATCTGCGGTACCAATATAGACTGGCATTTCAAAATTTTCGACTGTATTTTTCCATTTCGCCTGAACTTTTCCATCTTTTGTCTCTGAAATACATAACACAGGAATCAAAGTTGTCTTCACATATTGCTCAAATATGGAGTTGAAGTTTAAACCAGATTCTTGATTGATGAAATTGACAATATCATCATAATCAACCTGCTGATGGTAAAACTTAGCGTTTAATCCTCTCAAAATAGATCGCCATTTATCATCGTCTGCTATAATTGTTCTAATCATGTTATGCAGTACACCACCTTTATTGTACATGTCTCCGGAGCCTTCATTATTAACATGATATTGTCCTTGAATCGGTGTTTTGTTTTGAATTGCTCTTCGATTGCCATGTATGTATTCTTGTCCAGCTTTTTTACCAAAATAGTAATCGATATAAAGTGCTTCTGAATAATTGGTAAAACTTTCATGAATCCACATGTCGGCAATATCCGATGCTGTGATATTATTTCCAAACCATTCATGTCCGGCTTCATGTATGATGATAAAGTCCCACTTTAATCCCCATCCTGTTCCAGAACCATCTCTTCCCAGATAGCCATTTAAAAAACGATTGCCATACGCTATACCACTTTGATGTTCCATCCCTAGATGAGATGTTTCAATTAGTTTGAAACTGTCTTCATAAAAAGGGTAGGGGCCAAACCAATATTCAAATGCTTTTAACATCGGTTTTACATTGGCCTCGAAATGCGGTTTTGCCCGCTCTATATTTTCACGTAGTACGTAGTAGTCAATATCTAGCTTTCCTTTTTCACCATTAAAGCTATCTTGAAAATGTACGTAATCACCAATATTGATTGCAATGTTATAATTGTTAATGGGATTGGAAACAAACCAGTTGAATTTAGTTTTCTTCTTACCGATGCTTTCCGTATTACGGAGACGACCATTAGAAACATTCATAAGTTCTTTAGGCACCGTTACAGAGATTAAGACGCTATCGGGTTCGTCTGACTGATGATCTTTATTGGGCCACCATAAGCTTGCTCCAATGCCTTGATTTGCACTTGCTACCCAAGGTTTGTTATTGCTGTCTTTTTTCCAATCAAATCCGCCATCCCAAGGAGCTCTGTTGGCTTGATGTGGTGTGCCTGAGAAATACACTAAAATAGAATCCAGTGTGTTTGCTTTAATCTGTGTTGGAAAATCTATAAAAACCGCATTAAATTCTCTTGTATACTTTAGCTGTTTACCCCTGTAAAGAATTTTATCAATTGCCATATTATCAAAAAGATCAATCTGGATGCGATTGAAATCTTGAATAGTTTTAAATTTAATGAGATTGCTTCCTGCAATGCTACGTTTTGGAATATTAATATCAACATCTAAGTGATAATAGGTGACATCGTAGCAGGTTCTTAAGGGAGTCAGTTGACCTCTTAAAGAATCTTTGCGGGAAAATTCATTTTTGTCCGATAATAATTGCCCATTTACAAGGCAGGGAGATAATAAAAGAAATAGAATTAAATAGGATAGATTTTTCAACGCTTATAATTTTAATATAAGTGTTAAATATAAGATAATTTGCCTATTTAAAAAAATGGGATCTTTTCTAAGAAATAGATCTATTAGCTTTTTTTATTAAAAAAGCTTTCAATTTCTGTTAATGAAAAGCTATTAAGGCAATTTTTAGCACTTAATCCTCCTTTTCTTGCGACAAATATCCCGTAATGCATATCAAGTAAGCCTTCCGTGCGGTGAGCATCTGGATTAATTGATAAAAGTACGCCCTTTTCTAAGGCATAGCGATGCCATCTCCAATCTAAATCAAGTCTTAACGGGTTAGCATTAATTTCAATCACAACGTTGTTAGCCGCACAAGCATCAATTATTTTTTTATAATCCAATGGATAACCGGATCTACTTAATAAGAGGCGACCTGTTGGATGTCCTAATATCGTCGTGTAGGGATTTTCTATTGCTTTTAACAGTCTAGCAGTTGCTTTCTCTTCATCCATTTTTAGATTAGAGTGAACGGACGCAACTACAAAATCAAAACCTGCAAGAATTTCATCTGGATAATCTAACGAACCATCGGATAAAATATCTGACTCAATGCCTTTGAATATTTTAAAGGGAGCAAGATGTTGATTAAGCTGATCGATTTCTTCCCACTGTTTTTGCACCCGCTCAATAGGGAGGCCATTGGCATATACAGCAGTTTTTGAGTGATCACAAATTCCGAAATAACTAAGTCCTAATTCTTCCTTTGTATATCTTGCCATTTCAGCTAAGGTATGCACACCGTCACTATATGTCGAGTGATTATGTAAAGTTCCTTTAAGATCATCAAAATTGATCAATTTGGGTAATTGATGATTTTTCGCCAAAAATACTTCATCCAGCCCTTCTCGAAGCTCAGGTTCAATATAGTCTAAGCCTTGTTTAGCATAGATTTCTTCTTCAGAACCTAAAGCTGTAACCAAAGTTAGATCGAGTAATTCTAAGTGGTTTTTAGAACCGGTGGTTAATATTAAGTTTTGGTAAAATTCTGCTGTTGCTGATAGATATATATGAAAGGAAAATCCTAATTCATCTCGAAATGAAATGTATTCAAGTTCTTCCTTTAGACTGTCAGCATAATTGGCATTTAGATAAGCTAAAGTAGTTTGTTTATCCGTATCCAATAAGATATCAACAGCGCTAAGTACTTCGCATTTTCGTCTAAAATCTCCAGTAAATGAAATCAGGGTAGGAGATAAGTTCTTTTGTAATGAAGCTAGTAAGTTGTTTGCATTGGATAATACCCTTGCATATAAAAACCAACCTTGATTGGATATGGAGAATTCGATGGATTTTTTAATATCCTCTTGTGTTTTTAGGCCAAAACCCTTTGCCTCAATGAGCCTGTTTTCGTTGCACGCATACAATAACTCACCAACACTTTCAATCTGGAGCTCAGTCCAGATAATTTGTATCTTTTTTGGACCTAAGCCTTTTATGTTAAGCATTTCCAAAATTCCTTCTGGAGTAATGCTTAACATTGCGTCTAGCTCATCGAACGAGCCAGTTTCGGCTAATTTTTTCACCTTCTCTGCAGTGCTTTTCCCGATACCGGGCTGACTGCTTATTTCTTCTAAAGAAGCTGTTTCCAGCAGAAAAGGTATTTTATCTAACTTAAAGGATGCACTGGCAATTGCTTTTGTTCTGAATGGGTTTTCATTATGTAATTCCATCAGTTGGCTACATAACTTGAATTTTTTAGCAATTGTCTTATTATCCATTTTAGTTATTTTCTAATACTTGATCTTGTTGTTTTACCTCTGGCGCCGGTTGATTGAATTTATAGAAAATTAATCGAACACCCGAGTTCTTTGTGAAAAATTTCACTGTCCAGTTGATAAAGGTAATTACTTTGTTTCTAAAACCAAAAATAGACATTAAGTGAACAAACATCCAAACAATCCAGCCAAAGAATCCATTAAAATGGATTTTACCCATATCGACTACAGCTTTCGCACGACCAATTGTCGCCATTGAGCCCTTATCAAAGTAAGAGAATTTTTCATTTGAACGGTTATCCATCACATTGCTAATGTGCTTGGCAACATATTTACCTTGTTGTTGTGCTACAGGTGCCACACCAGGTAATCCACGTGGTAAATCATCTGTGATAAATGCGGAAACGTCACCAATTGCGTATACATTTTCCATATCTAACACACGACATTGATCATCTGTTTGAATGCGGTTACCGCGTTGAATATTTTCTTTTTTGAAACCTTCAGGAAATTGTCCTGCAACACCTGCGCCCCAGATAACTGTTTTTGTTTCGATCGAACTACCATCACCAAAAGAGATTGCAGTACCATCAAAGCCCGTTACAGAAACATTTAGTAATATTTTAACACCTAATGCTTTTAAATATTTTTCAGAGTCTTCAGAAGATTTTTCTGATAAGTTTGCTAATACTTTACTTTGTCCTTCGACTAAGTAAACATTCATTTCTTCCTTGCGTAATTCTGGATAATCTTTTTCCAGAATATTATTTCTGATCTCAGCAATTGCTCCAGAAAGCTCAACACCAGTTGGGCCACCGCCTACAATTACAAAGTTTAAAAATGATTTACGATCTTCCGGATTTGCAATTTGAACAGCTTTTTCAAGATTTTGTAGCACATAGCTCCGAATGTTTAGAGCTTCTTGAATACTTTTCATTGGTAACGCATATTTTGCAATTTGCTGATTTCCAAAGAAATTTGTTGTTGCTCCAGTAGCAACCACTAAGTAATCATATTCAAAATCACCGATATTCGTTTGAACAGTCTTGTTGGACGAGTCAATATGATTAACTTCTGCAATTCTGAAACTAAAATTCTCCTGAGATTTGAACATCTTACGGATAGGGAAAGAGATCGAATCTGCAGATAATGTACCTGTAGCTACCTGATACATTAAAGGTTGGAAGGTATGAAAATTATTTCTGTCTAATAATAGTACTTCTACTTCCTTATTTTTTAACTTTTTAGCAACTTCAATTCCACCAAATCCAGCACCAATAATGACCACTTTTGGGAATTTTCTATCTGAACGATTGCTTAGCATATTATTTGAAATTTATATAAAATATTCGGAAAATTGTAATCCTTCTGCAAATATCTTAATTTTTCACTCAAAAAACTAAAATATCTTTATATATACTTGCTTTTTATTGTCATATTTATTGATAACTAACTGTTTTAATATATCTCTTGTTTTATTACTCCTTGTTAATCAGTGTTTTGTAAACCGTATTAATTGCATGGTTTATTAATACGGTTTGTCTCAAAAAATGAAAAAAAGTGTGTAAAAAGTACACTTTGACAATTTATTACTGTAATGCTCCTCTTATTTTAATACTTAGGCCGTTATTTTCATTTGTTAATCGCAGCTGGCATGCTAGTCGGCTATCATCATTAGCATCGGGTAAAGTATCGAGCATATCGAGCTCTTGGTCTTGAGGTTCGGACAAGTTTTCACCTCCAGATTTAATTTCAACATGACAAGTTGCGCAAAGTGCCATGCCTCCACAGGTAGCTAGGACCTCATAATCGCATGCTTTTAGCAATTCCATTAGGGATAAGTTGACATCCGTAGGAACTTCGATTGTTTGAACAGTTCCATCCCGATCTTCAATTTCTATTTCAATAATATTGTCCATAATTTAAAAAGTATTGATGCCATTAACAGTTGTATATTTGAAGCTTAGTTTTTGATCTGGATACACATATTTAAAAGCACTTTGAGCCATTAATGCCGCTTCATGATATCCACATAAAATTAACTTTAATTTACCTGGATAGGTATTGATATCTCCTATAGCATAAATGCGTTCTACATTTGTCGAATAATCAACTGTGTTTACTACGATAGCACTCTTGTCAATATTTAAGCCCCAGTCCGCAATAGGTCCTAATTTTGGGGTTAGCCCAAATAGCGGTATAAAATAATCCGCTTCCATTTTGACTTCTTCTTTTTGTTTATTGACTGCAATCACATGCGATAAGCTATCTGAGCCATGTACATCTGCTAGGTTGTGGGACAGTAAGAGGTTGATAGCCCCTTTTTGAGCTAGATGATAAACCTTTTCTGCAGAATCTGGTGCTCCTCTGAAAGAGTCACTTCTATGAATTAAAGTAACTTCCTTTGCAATATCGGCTAAGTAAATCGTCCAGTCTAGAGCAGAGTCGCCACCACCCGCGATGATGATCTTCTTGTCACGATACGTTTCTGGATTTCTGACCATGTAATCAACACCTTTTCTTTCATACTTAACTAAATTGGCCAGTTCAGGTTTCCGGGGTTCAAAGCATCCTAAACCGCCTGCTATAACAACAACTTGGCATTGTATACGTGTTCCTTCTGAACTAACGACCACATATGAACCATCTTCCTGCCTTTCTAAGCCTTCAACACGCTCGCCGAGTGTAAAAGTGGGATTGAATGGTTCGATCTGTTTCATCTGATTGTCAATCAACTCTTGAGCACGGATAGTCGGGTAGCCCGGTATATCGTATATCGGCTTATGCGGATATATTTCAGACAACTGACCTCCAACTTGAGGTAAAACATCAATGAGGTGACATCTCATCTTTAACAAACCTGCTTCAAATACAGCAAATAGACCCACTGGTCCGGCTCCTATAATACATATGTCTGTTGTTATCATATCAAATGTTAATTACTTAAGTTATTATAAATTTTGTCTAGAATACGTGTGAAAGAACTAAAGTCTTCGTCTGTTAGATTTTCCCAAGCTTTCATGCGAATGCTGGAAACGATGGGAGAGTAGTTTTCTACTTTTTTTCGACCTTCCTCTGTTAGGTGCAAGTGGATACTTCGCCTGTCAGAGGGATGGATCACTCGTTCTGTTAATCCTTTTTTTATTAACAGATCAACAATTCGGGTGAGAGTAGGTTGATCTTTGCAACATTTTTCAGCAAGTTCTTTTTGCAATAGATTATCATTCTCATAAAGTGTCTTCATGATGGTCCACTGATCTACGGTGATATCAAAATCATTATCTGTAAAAGAATTTTGTGCAAATTGTTTTACTTTTTTTGCTGTTCTTTCTAATATGAAAGAGTATCGATTGAATTTTTCGTCTTGCATTTAAAATATTTGTATCGCTAATATTTAGTACAACAAATATAATCATTTAATACTTAGTGCAACAAGTATTTGGTTGATTTATTGTAAAATAAAAAAGGCTTTCAGTTTTATCTGAAAGCCTTTTTTAAACGTTTTGATTTTTTACTAAGGAGTTACCGGTTCTGCCTTTTTAGGAGCTTCTTCGAAGTGTTTTCCTTTACTTAAATCATATACTGCTGGTGCAGCTAAGAATATAGATGAATAAGTACCTACAATAATACCAATTAAGATCGCGAAAGAGAAACCTCTGATAACTTCACCACCGAAAATAAATAATACTGCTAATACGAATACAATCGTCAATGATGTAATAACCGTTCTACTTAATGTCGTATTTATGGCGTGGTTGATCGTTTCACCAAAATCTTTATTTAAAGCATTTGGTTTGTTTACATCTTCACGGATACGGTCAAATACCACTACAGTATCATTCACTGAATAACCTAATACCGTTAGAATAGCGGCAATAAAATGCTGATCAATATCTAATGAGAATGGAACAATACCATCTAAAATAGAGAACAAACCTAATACAATGATGGCATCATGTACAGTTGCGATTGCCGCACCTGCTGAATATTGCCATTTACGGAAACGCACTAGGATATAAACCGCAATGATTAATAACGCAAAGATAGTTGCATAAATTGATCTTGCTTTCATATCTGTCGCGATACTAGGACCAACTTTCTGAGAAGAAAGAATCTCATATTTGTTGCTTGCATCTACCTTCGATAATCCGTCATTCAATTTAGTTAAGACTTCTTTATCTGCTTCATCAGAAGTCTCTTCTACATGGTAAGTTGTTGTTACACGTACTTGATTTGCAGCACCAAAGACTTTAACTTCAGTTGTTTTCTGGAAAGCATCATCTAAGTTTTGACGCACAGCTTCCAAATCAACTGGTTTATCATAGCGGATGGTATAAGTACGTCCACCTTGAAAATCTACACCTTGGCTAAAGCCTTTAATAAAGATTGATGCAAAACAAGCGATAACAATTACAATAGAAACGATGTAAAGGCCTTTTCTTTTCTTGATGAATTGGAAATTTGCATTTTGCAATGTTTTCGCAGACCAAGGGAAAGAAACTTTAATTTTCATATCACGTTCTAACATCCACTCAAAAATAATGCGAGTAAGGAATATACCTGTGAATAATGAAGTGATAATACCCACCATTAATGTAGTAGCAAATCCTAAAATTGGACCTGTTCCGAAGAAGAATAATACCAACCCAACTAAGAATGTTGTAATCTGTGAATCTAAGATCGAAGGTAATGCGTGTTTGTAACCATCTGCAACCGCTTGACGGATTGATTTTCCACCGGCTAATTCTTCACGTATACGTTCGTAAATTAGGACGTTGGCATCCACCGCAGTACCCATCGTTAATACGATACCCGCGATACCTGGGAGTGTTAATACTGCATTCAGCGATGCCAATACCCCCATGATAAAGAATACGTTTATTAGAACAGCAATGTTTGCTACTAAACCTGCAGTGTTATAGTATGCAATCATGAATACAAGAACAAGCACAATACCGATAACTGCTGAATTCACACCAGAATCAATAGCCGATTGTCCTAAAGTAGGACCTACGATCGCTTCTTCAACGATTTTAGCGGTAGTTGGTAAGCGACCAGCTTTTAGTACGTTCGCTAAATCCTTTGTATCTTCCACTGTGAAAGAACCAGAGATAGATGAATTACCACCAGCGATTTCTTCATTAACGCCAGGTGCAGAATAGACTACATTGTCAAGAACGATAGCGATCGATTGGTGACCTTGTGCTGCTTTAGCTGTAATTTTTTTCCACTCACGAGCACCGTCGCTGTTCATCTGCATGGAAACAACGGGTTCATTTCTCTCATTAAACTCATCACGCGCATTGGTAATAACATCACCAGTTAATACTGGGCCATTATCAACCCCTGCAGGTCTGATTGCATATAAAGAAAGGATATTTGGTGTTTTAGCTTCTGGTTTTACTGACCATAACAATTTTAGATTTCCAGGGATAATAGATTTAACCTCAGGTCTGTTTAAAAAAGCATTTACTTTGGCAGTATCTTTAAGTTCTGCACTACCTACCATTGCGCCAGGCATTAAGGCCATCTGTTGATTCTCACCCATGTAAACAGCAGGTCTCAAAACATCAAATAATGGATTTTCTTGCGACAATTTAGCAGCAGCGCTATCTTTTGTGTTTTTATTAGCACCAAGGTTCGCTAATAAGTCATCAGACTTTTTAGTCGAATCTGTTGTTGCTTTATCATCTGTCGAAGCAACTTTTAAAGTTGCAGACAAAGTTTTATTGATGTTTTCCAATAAAGGATACACTTCTTGATTAGCATGAGTTTCGTAAAACTCTAATTTAGCTGATCCTTGTAATAATTTACGGACGCGTTGTTCATCGTTAACACCTGGAAGTTCGATCAAAATACGATTTGTACCTTGTTGAATCTGGATGTTAGGAGAAGCAACTCCAAATTTATCAATACGTGTACGAAGTACTTTGTATGAGTTTTGGATAGCATTATCAGCTTCTTTTTGTAAAAAAGATTCCAATTGTGCATCAGAGTCCCCCGCTTTGATTAAAGATGCATTATCTTTAGTCGCGAAATAAGTTGAAAGTGGAGTCGTACTACCTGCAGCTTTATATTCTTCAATGAATAAATTAACTAGAGATTTTTGACTTGTTTTACTTTTCGAAATAGCAGCTGTAAGTGCAGCATTGAATTTCTCATCTTTAGGATTATCTGCTAAGTTACGAATCAACTCATCGATTGAGATTTCCATCGTAACGTTCATACCCCCTTTTAGATCAAGTCCTAAAGCAAGTTCTTGTGCTTTAGCTTCTCTATAGGTGTATTTTGCAAAACCTAAATTGTAAACAACCTCGCCAGCGATAGAGTCTAGGTACGATTTTTCACGTGCCATATCTCCTTGTGCATAATTCTCAGCATCACGCTCAACTTTGCGGGTTACAAAAGTGAATGATAGGGCGTATAGACATGCTATAGATACCGCTATCACCAAAAATTTAATCAGCCCTTTACCTTGCATCGTCTGTTTTTAGTGTATTAGTTTGATATTATATGATATAATTGATAACTCATTCTTGTATGAAAATTACAATTCTCCAAGAATGCCAAAGGTATAAAAATTTTGTAAAATGAAAAGCTTTATTTGATTAAGCTTATGATAAAAAGCGATTAAATTGCAATGAATACGATATTGCTATGCAATCTAATAGAAAAAGCCTCCCGTTTGGGAGGCTTTTTCTATAAAAATGTACTGTTTTATTTATCTCAACGTGTATTTGATACCGAAAGAAAAAGTAGATGCATCAAAGTCACTATTGTGGTTTAATCTCCAATCTGGTTTCCAATCTGCGTGAAAACCGATAGGTGCAGCCGGAATTTTAAATTCTAGACCTAATTGAGGACGAAGTGCTACAAGAGTAATATTGTCACCTGCGTCAACAAAAGATAACTGTGCACCAACACCTGCATACCATCCTAATCCTTTAGCACCAGAAAATGGTCTTGCATATTGGTAATCTGCTCCTACAGCAACCACATTGTCATCGAACATAATTTGTGCCTGTCCGTTGTTTGCACCTCCCATAGACTGTTTGTACTGAACACCCCATAAATCACCAGCTGTACCGTCAAATACAACACCAATTGCAGCGCGTTGTGGTGATTGTGCTTTTGCCTCCTGTGCTCCTAGAGCTAATATGGCAACAGCTGCTACCGATAGTAATACTTTTTTCATAATATGTGTTTTATATAAATTCAATTTAGACATCTTATGCAAATAACCTGCCAAAAGTTGTTACGCACGATGCCGGAATGTTGGCTGTTTGATAAGGTTGCATGATTAAGCTAATGAGAATGAGCTGTTAACTGCATGTTAGGATAATCATTTAAATGTAATTAGTGAAATTAATTTTTATATTTCGCTGAAAATACTTAATTTTGCCTGGCAAATAGAGAACCCAATACATATTTGCCATGCAATTAGATCCACAAAAATTCGTAGCAGAAGGACTTACCTACGACGACGTATTATTAATTCCAGCTTATTCTGAAGTTTTACCACGTGATGTCGATACAAGTACTTTTCTGACAAAAAAAATCAAATTAAATATTCCATTAGTATCTGCGGCTATGGACACGGTGACGGGTGCTGATTTAGCTATTGCTATCGCACAAGCCGGCGGTATTGGTATGTTGCATAAGAACATGACGATTGCAGAGCAGGCTGCTGAAGTACGTAAAGTAAAGCGTTCAGAAAGCGGTATGATTCAAGATCCTGTAACTTTATTGCAAACTGCAACAGTAGGAGATGCTTTTAAAATTATGAAAGATCATAAGATTGGCGGCATTCCTGTAATAGATGAAAAAGGCAAGTTAGTTGGTATTGTAACGAACCGTGATTTACGTTTCCAAAAAGTCATGAGTCAACCGATCTCTTCGTTAATGACGAAAGACAATCTTGTTACTGCACCAGAAGGGACAGATTTAGTACGAGCAGAAGAAATTTTACAAGATCATAAGATTGAAAAACTTCCAGTTGTTGATAATGAAGGTATATTAAAAGGTCTTATTACTTTTAAAGATATTCAAAAATACAAACATTATCCAAATGCAGCTAAAGATACGCACGGTCGTTTATTGGTTGGTGGTGCAGTTGGTGTCACTCCAGATACTTTAGATCGTGTAGAAGCTTTAGTAAAAGCTGGTGTTGATGTGATTACTATTGATACTGCGCACGGTCATTCAAAAGGTGTAATTGATAAATTGAAATTGGTGAAAGCAACATTCCCTGACTTACAGGTTATTGTTGGTAATATCGCTACAGGTGCAGCTGCAAAAGCATTAGCAGAAGCCGGTGCTGACGCTGTAAAAGTAGGTATCGGACCAGGTTCAATCTGTACAACACGTATTATTGCTGGTGTTGGAGTGCCTCAGTTGTACGCCATCTATGAAGTAGCAAAGGCATTAAAAGGCACTGGTGTTCCATTGATCGCTGATGGTGGTATAAAACAAACAGGTGATATCGCAAAAGCAATTGCAGCTGGTGCTTATACCATTATGGCCGGATCATTATTTGCAGGTGTTGAAGAAGCTCCGGGAGAAACGATCATTTACGAAGGACGTAAATTTAAATCATACCGCGGAATGGGATCTATCGAAGCGATGGAAAAAGGATCTAAAGATCGTTACTTCCAAGACGTTGAAGATGATATTAAGAAATTAGTTCCTGAGGGTATTGTTGGTCGCGTTCCATATAAAGGGACGTTAGCTGAGGTTGTATATCAATACATGGGCGGATTGAAGGCATCAATGGGCTATTGTGGAGCTGCTACAATTGAAAAGCTACAAGAAGCACAATTTGTACGTATTACAGGTGCTGGATTACGTGAATCTCATCCACATAATATTTCGATTACAAAAGAAGCTCCTAACTACAATAGTAGAGGTTAATAAAAAAAGGTCAGCGATTCAATCGCTGACCTTTTTTTTATACCTCGTCTGTTTTTTTCCTGAGATAATTATAGATTTCAATTTGTGAGCGACAAGACTCCTTGTCATTTTCAACGTACCGGTTATTGAGTTCATTGTTCAAAATACGGGCTTTTACATTATCGCGTAGCTGGATCTGCAACATATCTTTGATTTCATCCCTTATTTTCTTACTGTTAATTTTTACAGCAGCCTCTATACGGTGATCCAAGTTTCTCGTCATCCAATCTGCTGAAGAGATATAGGTCACTTCTTTTCCAGCAGCATAAAAATACATCACACGGGCATGTTCCAAAAATTCGTCAACGATGCTGATAGCATTGATTGCTTTTTTAAATTTTGTTTGATTCGTGGCGCAATAGATACCTCTTACAATGAGATCAAGCTGTACACCCGCTTCGGCGGCATCATATAATTTCTTAATCAGTATCCGATCACTGAGCGAGTTCACCTTTAAGATGATACGCGCTTTTCTTCCAGCTTTAACCTCCTCAATTTCTTTATCGATATAATGAATAATTCCATTACGCATATCTGTAGGGCAGATGAGTAGGCTATTGCAGTTTTTAATGACTTCAGCTGGATTGCTTTTTGGCTTTTTTAGGAAATGAAAGACTTTGTTTATATCTGCCATGACACTTCTATTGCTGGTCAATAAACAGTAATCTCCATATAGTTTTGCTGTTTTTTCATTGATGTTCCCTGTACTTACAAAACCATATTGAATGGTTTTGGCACCAACTCTTTTTTTAATGATGCAGAGTTTTGCATGTACCTTTTTATTAGGAACACCAGTTAAAACCCGAATACCCTCAAGTTCAAGTTTCTCTTTCCAAAATAGATTATTCTCTTCATCAAATCGAGCCTGTAGTTCAAGCATTACTGTTACATCTTTTCCATTTCGTGCCGCATTAATCAACGCATTGACGATTTTACTATTTGATGCGAGGCGATATGCTGTGATTTGAATAGTCTTAACATCTGGATCCATTGCCGCTTCGCGGAGCAGATCGATTACTGGACGGAAAGTGTGATAAGGAAATGATAGCAAGATATCTTTTTTGATAATGATATCGGTAATCCTTTGTGTTTTGTTCAGTTGAGGATGTGTAAATGCTGGGTTTGTAATAGGCAGGTTTGGTTGCTTAAATACATTAGGGAAGTCCATAAAATGTTTGAAATTATGGATTTTCTGCCCGGGTATGATATTATCTTTTTTCGTTAATTGTAATTTTTTGATTAAAAATTCGACTAGCCTAGGGTCCATTTCTTTATCAAAGATAAAGCGTGTTGTTTTACCTTTTCTTCTGTTTTTTATCCCTTTTGATATTTTCTCTGCTAATGTGGTATTGATATCATTATCAATATCAAATTCTGCATCTTTAGTTATTTTGAAGACATGCGCATGAAATTCGTCGAATCCAAAATAAGAAAAGATATAAGGAAGATTGAATTTAATGATGTCTTCTAGTAAAATAATATGTTTTTCCTTCGCTGAGGCGGGTAAGATTACAAAACGACCATTTAGCGTAGTTGGAATTTCGATTATGGCAAATTTTGTTTCATATTCCCATTCCTGTTTGCGCATGGAAATTCCTAAGTAAAGACTTTTATCGCGAAGATAGGGCATAGGGCGACTATCATCGAGCAATAATGGAATGACGTTAGACTCGACATCTTCTGAATAGAAATTGCGAACAAATTCTTCTTGTTTAAGGTTGAGCTGACTTGCATCTTTGATATATACATGCTGTTGCGCCATCTCTTTTTGTATAAGCGCCCAAAAATTATCAAACTTTTTTTGCTGTTTTATAACAATCGTATTGACTTCATCCAGTATAATTTGCGGGTCTTCAAAAAAGGATGTATTAGCCTCTTTGTCTTTAATATCTATTGCGCGTTTTAGCCCCGGTATGCGTACTCTAAAAAATTCGTCTAGGTTATTAGAAAATATGCCTAAGAATTTTATTTTAGAAGGAAGAGGTACTGTTTCATCAGCCGCTTCCTGTAGAACTCTGCTATTAAAACTTAACCAGCTGACATCTCTAGGAATGAATTTTCGTGCCATATTTTTTTTAATACTTCTTATTTATGCGATTAGCCTCAAATGTAAATTTACTTAATTAATGTAGTATTTTAATAGTATTAAATTATTGTTAAATATATATGTAGTAACACCTCTTTAATACTATTAAGTGATCTAGTTATCCGTTATTTTGATCTGAATACCTGTCGAATGTGATGACATTTCTGGCGCATATAGATTTTGAATAGTTGTTATTCCATTTGAAAATATACCCGCATTATTTGCTCTTAACTCATATTCAAATACGTAGCTTCCTTGTGGTAAATAATCGATAAAAAAATTCGTTGCAGCGTCTTTGGTGCTTTCATAATAACCAAAACCTTGTTTGTATTTATAGGTTGATGTTACATTTGTTGGCTCAAACCCAGATGCTCGCATATCTTTGAGGTGTACGAATGATAGATTTCTATCACTTTTTATCAAAATCCGTACTTTCACAATATCTCCAAGTTGAATAGGTGTTGTTGCTGTTATAGGGACTAGTACTTCTTTCAACTGTTCAATTTTCTTGAGATAAAGCTCTTTTTGTAAGCTAATGGTTGATGAGGCGGACCGTATCTGATCTAATTGTTCAAAATACTGGTAATACAAACCTCCTAATGCTATGCCAGGACTTGCTTTTGAGATCTCAACTTTCCCTAATGCAGGTTTAATTTCTTTTTTCATCCAACTTTCTTTCCTGTAACCAGAACCGATTTGTTTCGATATTTGTGTTTCATCTAATGGTTTACCAGCGACTTTTATGGTAAGACCTTCTGGAGCATCTAGCCAGTTTTCGCCATAGTTGATCAAGGCATCAACAGCAGCGACGGTCGCTTTAGTTGAATTCCAGTGTCGTACTTGTTTATTTTTGATCAACCAGATCTTCATATTTTCAATTGCTTTTTTATCTT
This sequence comes from Sphingobacterium kitahiroshimense, assembly GCF_025961315.1. Taxonomy (NCBI): domain Bacteria; kingdom Pseudomonadati; phylum Bacteroidota; class Sphingobacteriia; order Sphingobacteriales; family Sphingobacteriaceae; genus Sphingobacterium; species Sphingobacterium kitahiroshimense. The sequence continues at coordinate 5,697,066 of NZ_JAOQNK010000001.1, forward strand.
GACTTACTTCGTCAAATGCTCTTATCAGTTGGGCTTGTGTCTCAATTGGTGCTTCGTACCAAGACCAGCCAGGTTGATTTTGATTCCAGTACATACCTTTTTCAACAGATTCAATAGATTTTTGTTGCAATTGTTTGATGACTAGTGCAGCAGCTTCCTTTAAGTTGTAGCGATTTAAAATAAGGGCTACTTTGGCTTGGGTGCTAATACTATATGTTAGTTTATTTTTATCTATCTCTTTTAGAAAATATGCAATAGCTGGTTCCAGTTGCGTATTTTTATCTTCAGGCGAATAACTGCTTCTTACGAAGAGATATTCGATTCCTTGATCAATATTAGGTTTCATCTTATTGTCTTGCTGAAAACGGGACCAATTATGTAAAATCTCATTGTCTAAAAATGCGAAGCCTTTCGTGATGATCGGTTTAACCATATTTGTCAAATCAAATTCAGCAATGATGCCTTTCGCATTTAATTTATTGATGCCCTCAAGTATATAGGTGGAGACCTGGAAATTCTCATTACCTCAAGGATACCATGAAAACCCTCCACCGGATGATTGCAAAGCAGCAAGTTTCGCGACGTCTGTTTTTAATGTATTTTTAAGCGTATTCTGATCAAATAGATGTGCAATGTTCTTCATTGTTTCTTCCTCATTAATTGCATCTTTTAACCAAGGTGTTTCCTGTATCATAATTGTTTTCAATTCCTCATTGATACGTAAATTTGATTGAAGTTGCTGTTTACCTTTCCATTGTTCAAATACAGGCTTTATTTTTGGGTGCTGATTGACCAGATGTGCAGAAAATGAATTTAGATAGAATTTACTGAAAATTGATTCTGATGATTCATATGGATACTCATTGACATAGGGTAGCGCAAATAAGGCATGATAGATCGGATTGCTTGTTAATTCTACTGTATAGCGGTATGGTTCGGAAGTAGACGAGCCCTGTTGTAAACTTTTCATTTCAAAAGATTTCGACTGACCTTCTCTTACAGCAATAGGTAAAGTTTCTGTGACTAACATACTGTTTTTTAGAACAGGAATAGTGGATTCTTCACCGTCAGAGAAGTTACCTCCTTTTGCCACGATACGGTATGTGATTGCTTCAATATTTTTAGGGATCGTAATTTCCCAGCTCGTATTTTCACTGCCTTTAGCAATTACCGTAATTTGTTTTATTGGAATGTTAAGAGCTAGGGGCGCCATGGTAATTGCATCAAACATTTCTAGCGAAACAGAGGTTTTTAAATCATTTGCAGACAAGTTATTGACCTTTGCTTTGATTGTTATTTGATCTGCTTCTCTAAAGAAACGTGGCATATTGGGTACAATCATCAGATCTTTTTGTGTTTCAACAAAATTAGTGTAGGTACCTATAGCTAATTCTTTACTATGCGCGATTGCCATAAACTTCCAGCGGGTTAAACTTTCTGGAGAATCAAAGCTGAACACCGCATGACCATCTTTATCTGTTCGTAGTTGAGGTAAGAAGAAAGCTGTTTCCTGTAGATTTTTCCGAATCTGAATTGGATTCTCGCCTTTATTTTTGTCGATTTCTGCTTGACTGGAGACTACGACTACCTCTTCCATTACAGGAGATGCTGCATCTGCGAGCATAAGATCTTCTTGGGCTGCTCCAGCCGCCTGTTTTGCTACTGCACCTCGGATTCTAAGTGATCCAGTAGGGGACATTCTTCTGGTACGGCCAAAATCATAATTATTGATATTGAATCCAAAATTCTTAAATCGATCGTAATTTAGTGCCGTGTTAAAATTCAATTCGCTAAAATTTTGGATGAAAGTACTTCTGCTGAGATTATTGGTATAATACCAGGCTCTATAAGAAGGATATGAATAAGGATTTAGAGGAAATGAAAAATCATTGCTGGTCACATTTTTAAGTTTGTCTAAAGATGCGTCATACATATTCACCAAAAGCTCTGATGCTATCTGCTCCCCTTTTTTTCCTTTAATGACCAATTCCCAAGTTTCTTTTTGTCCAGGATACAGTTTATTTCTGAAAGTTTTTGTTTCTATTGTTAGCGATGGGCTATATTGTTGTATTGGCAATACCAAAGTTTTAGTGAAAAGCTGTCCATTTTTAACACCAGTGAAATTCAATACCAAACTATTCTTGATGGTTTTAGGAATTTCAACTTGAATTGTTGTTTTCATTTTTGAAACGACTTTAAAATCTATTTTTTCATCTTCGGAAGAAGTCATGTTGAGATGAAGAGAATCAAAATCCGTTTCCAGACTTATTTTAGCCTTGTCAGCTAGTTGATAATTAGCTTTGTCAGCAGTAACGGTCAAAGGTGATTTTTCATCTGATTGTAGCCGTGAATTGTTGATTTCAATCATCCGCTCACTACGAATAGTATCTTCCGCAACAATTGAAATTGCTTCCAATTTATATTTTCCTGCAAAACTACTGCTGTTTGGAAGTTTTATTTTATTTGATTGGGAAAGATCAAAATCTGCCTCGTAAGCCACCGTAAAATCCTCTTCTTTTTTATATTCAATTCCGTAAGGTTCATAGGGGAACTTCTGTAAAAATTCATCCTTAGGAATGCTATTGTAATAACTAAAGTCATGTGCAATATAGAATGACGGGGAGACAATAAGACGTTTATTTTCTATTCGTTTTTTTAGTATAAATTTACCTTTTGCAGGTACTTTTTGTCCAGATAGGTTTTGTGCACTTATTGTAATCGAATCCAGATCATTTGCATCAATTTGTTCTGGTGCATCTATCTGTAAAGTAAAGGGAATATTTCCGATAGTTAAACGGGTGGTACTTTCATTGGTTTCACCAGTAGCATCCATTACTGAGGCATCGATGTTGAATGATTGGGTAACTCGCCACTTGCTGTTAAAATCTTGTGGTATTTCACTTTTGAAACTAATGATAAAATTTCCCTCGTTATCAGTTCGTATGGTATCTATTTTGATTGTCTCGCTAAATGTGCGATCGATAATTCTATCATATACATCGAAAGGTCTTATTCTATTTTCAACTTTGTTGACCGAATATGCCACCGTGGCATTAGCTATAGGAACACCGCTAAAAGATATAGCTTTTCCTGTTATAGAAATGGAGTCACCTAATGATTTCTTATCTTTAAATTCGTCAAAAGTAACTTCAAATTTTGGACGTTTATATTCTTCTACACTGAAGCTGTAATTTTGGTTTATGCCATCACCAGTAATCTGTATATAATACTGACCTGTTACATTACCTGTATTTAAGATAAATGATCCTGCTATTGATCCAAAATCATTGGTGACCAATGTTTTTTCATCAACACGTTGATTATTTGTATCGTATAATCCCACAACGATGCGTTTATCAGCCATAGTTGCGTATTTAATCTTTTCGTAATTCTTATATACGATTGCTTTGAAATAGACAATCTGGCCCGGTCTATAGATCGATCTATCCGTAAATATTTTTGCATCGTAATGTGCGTCTTCTTTATGATCAACTTGAGGATAATAGTATGAATTGAAGGGGATGAATACAGGTTCATCATTAATCCTTAAAAAAAGATTTCTATTTTGATTTTTATTGTTAAAAACACCATTCTTATTTGTCGCTTCAGTTGATTGTAGTTCAAACTTATCTTGACGTAAGTTGTAAAATTTCAATGAGGCATTGGATTGTTGTGCACCTGTTTCCCGGTTTACGATCAGTACAACTTGATCATCTTGCAACATTGCGTATTTGCTAAAATTTAATTTTAGATAGCCATAGCAGTTTTTTTCATTGTATTCGTTTTCAAATGGAGAGGAAGCATATACGATGGTATAAGAACCTGCATCAAGTGCAGGGATTAGCAAAGTTGTCTCGTGACTTACTTGATCTTTAAAATCTTTAAGATCAAAAAAGCCTTCCTTTACAACGTTGTTATTTTTGGTGAAAGTGTGGATTATGTTCCATAATGTACTATCATTAGCGTTGTTAATTTCGGATTGAAAACGATCTAAGATATTTCTTGGACGTATTATTTTATAGAATATCTTACTGACATTTCGGTGTGTCACTTTCATTAATGCCTCTTTATTCGCGGTATTAAATTCCTTCGATTCAAGAAGAATTTCTGGTTTTAATATATTTTGACGGACTGTTGATAGATAGGTTTTTGTATGAGCACTGTCCGCAAGTGGTAAATACGTTTCTATTTTTCTTAGTAAGATATTTATTTGTTCTTGTTGATTTACCGCGACAATATTTGCCTTGTTTTTGTAGATGTTGATATAATCTACAATCATAATTTCTTTGAGTGGGGACTGCTTATATTTTGCGATCCAATTTTCAAGAATTTGTAATCTGGAAGAATCCGGATTATTTTTGCTACGCAATAATTGGTATTGATTAAATAAATAGGCATCTATATTTTTGCCCTCATGGATTTTTATAAGATCGTGGTATAAGCTATCGACAATTTTGGTATTACTATCTTTTTGATTTCTAGCTGAAGAGATCTGGTAGGGCTGATTTTGTTGAAGGAGATCGATATAATCATAAACTGCAATATCGTATAGCGTTGGCAGATAGGACTGCTGTGGTGATTCAATGAGTTTACTCCATTTTTCTTTTGGTTCATGCAAGAGCATGTCTTTTTCTATTAAGGCATTTTGATATAAGGATTTGATTTTATCTTCAAATTGTTTACTTGTCCAGAAAGTAAAATCGTTATTAACATCGTTTTGTACTTCAGTACGCTGATTAATGCTGTAATAATTACTGATGAAATAATCGTTATAATTACGGGCCTGTTGAATGGTTAAAATGGCTTTCGCGGTTTTATTCTCGAGCTGTTTAATTTTGATATCAAATTCTTGAATGACTTTTAATTTTATATCCGAATCATCTGAAGTCTGCATGTTTATCTTTTGGCGATATAGAAAAGCTTTGACCTGTTCATCATACCAATTTCTTTTTACTGCTTCGGCTTCTACCTTAGCAAGAATAGGAGAGATCTCTTTCCAAAATTGATTATCAGCCAGACTGTCAATCTGCATCCATAAGGGAGCAAGATTGTTTTTCTTTTGTGCATATGAATGCGATAAGCACAATAATGAGTATATGAAAAGGAGTATTTTTTTCATGATAAAACCTATAGAAAATAAAAAAAGAGAATACAATGCGTATTCTCTTTAAATATAAAGAATTTATTGTTCCTTTTTATTTTTTATCCATACCCGATTTTTTTGAAATTTGAATCGCTTGAAACTTCTTCCCATCATAGTGGGGAGCTTCTATAGTTAGTGAAGTAGGATAGGGCGTATTTTTATCAAAAAAGTAAGCCGTAGTTGAGCTTCCATAATCATTTACCGGTAGTAAATCTATGCAGGCCTTATAATCTGCTTCATCAGGTTTGCCAACAGAAATTGCATATATGCGTATGATACCGCCTTTATTTTGCTCATTTCTTACAAATGCAACCTCTTTAAATTCGCCAGGTAGATCTTCAATGCTTTTTTGTGTTAAAGAATCCTTTAACATGAAGGCTAGAATTGCTAGAATAGGTATGATAATTAACCATACCCGTTTATTTTTTTTCATTAAACTTATTCATTATGAGTGTAAGCTTCCATTTGTATCAGTAAGCTCAGCGTACTCGAGTTGTTTTTGTAATGGTAATGAAGCTATCATGAGCAAAAAATTTATATCCTTACTTATTTCACGATCTTGATAGCTTCCTTAAACGTATTGTAATTAAATTGCTATTGTAATTCCTAATAGTTTGTAAAACTCCTTAAGAATAGCTTGATGACCTGGCCAAGCAGGTGATGTTACTAAATTTCCATCTACAATCGCTTGATCTGCGGGGATGTTTTTCCATGTTCCGCCAGCAAGTTCGATGTCTGGTCCTACAGCTACATACGCCGTTAATGTACGTCCTTGGAGTACTTTTGCTGCTGTTAAAACTTGTATGCCATGACAGATCGCCGCAACGGGCTTATTGTTGTCAAAAAAATACTTTGTTATTTCTAATACACGTTTGTTCAGTCGGATATACTCTGCAGACCGGCCTCCCGCTATATACAGACCATCATACTCTTCTACATTAATGGTATCAAAATCTTTATTGATTCCAAAATTGTGTCCACGTAATTCCTTATAGGTTTGGTCACCTGTGAAATCATGAACTGCAGTAGGTACTACATCACCTTTTTTGCGATCTGGTGCTACAGCATCAACATCAATACCTAGAGAACCCATAGCCTGAAAAGGAACCATTGCTTCGTAGTCTTCTACGAAATCGCCAACAAGTAATAATATTTTCTTTGCCATAAATTTGTTTTTTATCTCTCCAAGATACAAAAAAAGTCAGAGACGACTATGACTTTTTCTGTTAAGTTATGGTTAAACTAGCTTTGCCGTTCTCTCTTTTAAAGCACGTTTAGTTGCTCGTACTTTAGCTTCTAACTTACTTCTATGTTGAATATTTGTAACTCCTTTTCCGCTTTCGAAATTATTTCCAAATTCAGGTAAGGAGAATGAGTCCAAAACTTCTGCCCCATCCCAAGTGATTCTATTTACGGCTGTATTTAAAACAGTAGATCCACCCATAGGTCCTGGGCTAGTAGCTAATAGAAAAACAGGTTTTCCATTGAACGTTTTACGACCTGCAATTCTGGATACCCAATCGATGATGTTTTTGTAACCAACATTGTAAGAACCATTGTATTCTGCAATCGATATCAATAAAAAATCGGATTCATCAATTTTTGAAGCGAAATCTAATGCTAATTGTGGAATGCCAGACTCTATTTCTCTATCAATAGAATACAAGGGCATTTCGTAATCATTCAAATCTAATATATCGATTACATCGTCTACTTCTTTATAATATTTAGAAACTGAAGTAACGAAAGTTTTGTTAATTGAATTTCTGCTGTTACTAGCAGCAAATGCTAATATTTTCATTTTGAGCTTTTATTATTTGATGTTCAAACGTACAATATTAATTTTATGAAAATGTCAAAATAATGTTTGAAAGGTTCCAAAATAGTTATTTATTGACCTAGATCAAGATTAAAACGTTCATACATGCCCAGAAAGCCAGTTAACCCTCCGGTATGAATAACCAAAATGCGTGCATCAGGTTTAAAGTAATCTTGAGAAATCAAATCATTAACCGCAAAAAATAGTTTACCTGTATAAGTTGGTTCGATCATGATTCCTGTATTGGAAACAAATTTTTCAATGAACCGTAACAGTTCGGGTTTAGTTTTCGCGTATCCTCCAAAATGATATCCAGTATGAAGGGTTGCAACAGGATCGCTAGGATATATTTTGTGCACTTCATCATGAATAAAATCTCCTCCTTTTAAGACAGGAACACCATGGACAACGGTTTGTAATCCAGATGCCGCTACAGCGTGTTGTAATCCTGCGAGGGTAGTCCCAGTACCGCAGGCGCAAAAAATATGATCGTAAGATTCTTGTAGTGATGCTATAATTTCTTCGCATCCTTTAGAACCAAGCGGTCCATGACCTCCTTCATCTATAAAATAAGCATTTGAGTTATTACTGAAATGTTTATCAAACAGAACTTGCTTATTTTTATATTCTGTACGATCAGTATAGATAATTTCCATCCCAAATAATCGACACATGGCGATGAGCGGATTATTTATTCCAGGGTCACTCCGTAAAAAGGCTGTTGTTTTTAGACCAAAGGTAGCACCGGCGCAAGCTGTTGCCAAAATGTGGTTAGACCATGCACCGCCAAAAGTGACCAAATGGTTTTTATTTTCTGATAATGCACGCTCCAAATTAAATTTTAATTTCCGCCATTTATTACCTGAAATAAACGGATGGATCATGTCATCACGCTTTATAGAGACATAAATAGTTTTTTTTTCCCAGTTTGGAAAACTAATTTTTTGTTCGGGACTATAAAAATTAAAAGATATCATACACTTTAATGTACAAAGTTAGTAGAATTTGTATGAATTAGGTTATTTTTGTACGATGGCTGAAAATTTAGAGTTACAAGAGCAAGATGATCAAGAGTTATTTGAACATTTGCGTATAGAGGTAGATAAAGGACAAGCGTTACTGCGCATCGATAAGTTTCTGATGAATAGAGTAGAGAATGCATCTCGAAATAAAATTCAGGCAGCTATTGAAGCGGAGTCCGTATTAGTGAACGAAAAGCCTGTAAAGGCAAGCTACAAAGTGAGACCATTTGATGTGATCACTGTTGTCTTGCCCGATCCCCCAAGAGATACCGAAGTATATCCCGAGGATATTCCCTTGGATATCATTTATGAAGATAATGATGTATTGATCGTCAACAAAGAATCAGGAATGGTTGTCCATCCTGGTTTTAATAACTATAATGGAACATTAGTAAATGCTTTAACGCATCATATTCAGCAGTTGCCACAGTTACCCGGAAACTCTGATCGTCCAGGTTTAGTGCACCGTATTGATAAAGATACGTCTGGATTACTTGTTATTGCGAAGAATGAAAAGTCGATGACTCACTTGGCGAAGCAATTTTTTGATCACAGTATCACAAGAAAATACATTGCGCTGGTATGGGGTGATATTAAAGAAGATGGTACCATTACAGGTTATATAGGACGCCATCAGAAAGATAGACGTATTATGGCTATGTACGACAGTGAAGCAAATGGGCGCTGGTCTGTTACCCATTACCGGGTTATAGAACGTTTAGGTTATGTGACTTTAATTGAATGTCAGTTGGAAACGGGAAGAACACATCAGATTCGTGCACACATGCAATCTATTGGTCATCCATTATTTAATGATGCCATGTATGGTGGAGACAAGATTATAAAAGGTACCGTATTTACAAAATACAAACAGTTTGTAGAAAATTGTTTCAAAATATTACCTAGACAAGCTCTTCATGCTGAAGTGATTGGTTTTGTGCATCCAACATCAAAAGAAAATATTAAATTTGAAGTACCATTACCAGAAGATTTTCGTTTAGGATTGGAGAAATGGCGTCATTATGCCGCTTTATCAAAACCAACTGAAGAATAATATTTATACTTAAATGCCAACAACATATATCAATTTTAACGGTAATATTTTACCTGAAGAACAAGAGATATTCTCTATTGAGAATAGGGCAGTACGTTATGGCGACGGCTTGTTTGAAACGATGCTGTTTAAAGATGGTGAGATCAGATTCCTAGCCTTCCATATGGAAAGGTTGCAAAAAGGGATGAGCGCTTTACATTTGGAGGATGCTAATCTCTTTGATGAGTTTTTCTTTCGTTCAAAGGTGGAAGAACTGATACGGAAAAATAATATGGTCGGTCAGCTTGTCCGCATACGCTTAACTGTTTTTAGAAGTGGAGGAGGTTTATATAGCCCAAATTCGAATAAACCGTCATACGTATTTCAAGTTGCGAGACCTGAACCTAATCTGAAGGATAAAAAAGTAGGTTTAATTGTTGATTTGTACACAGAATATAAAAAACCATTTAGTGATCTATCAAAAATTAAATCATTAAATTCTCAAATTTATGTTTTAGCTGGAATTCACAAGAAAAAGATGGGTTTTGATGATGTTTTATTATTGAATCAAGAAGGATTTTTATGCGAAGCATTGAGTTCAAATATATTTGTTCATTACGAGAAAACGTTATATACACCTGCTCTTTCAGAAGGCTGTATTGAAGGTGTTATGAGACGTGTTGTGATCGACATGGCCATTGATGAAGGAATAGAAGTAGTAGAAGCTCAGATAAGCCCACAGATCATGAAAGAAGCAGAAGAGATATTTCTCACGAACGCTGTTCAAGGGGTACAATGGGTCATGGGTTATAAACAAAAAAGATATTTCAATAAAATTTCCAGAATATTGCAGAATAAATTGCAAAACTGGAATTATAACGATCCTGAATAAAGTAAAGTAGAAATTCAATAAAAAGCTTCTAAACGGTATTACTGTTTAGAAGCTTTTTTATTTATGTGATGATTACAATTGAAAAGAGTGGTGATCAATTTGGGAATCATTCCTATACATTTTAAACAAATATAGCGTTCAAAAGTATGAACGCTATATTTTTATTGTTTGGATTTGTTTCTTTTCACTAAAAGATAAGATAAATAAAGAAGGACCATCCATATCGGAATTAGTTCAACAGGTACTTTCATTCCTGTTATCCACATGATAACCAATACGGCTACTAAAAATAAAATACAGATGTAATTACTGATCGGAAAGAGAAAAGATGGAAATTTTGTTTTTATATGCCTACGGACTTTATCCTTTTTAAAGTAGAAGTGTGTCACGGTGATCATGACCCAATTAATAATGAGCGAAGAAACAACTAACGACATTAATATTTCTAATGCATCCTGGGGCATAATTTTATTAATAACAACACAGATAGCTGCAAATAATGCCGAAACTAAGATGGCATTGACAGGAACATGGTTCTTACTTAATTTGTTTAGAAACTTCGGGGCATTGCCCTGACTTGCTAAACCATATAGCATACGGCTATTGCTATAGACACTACTGTTATAAACGGATAATGCTGCTGTTAGTACGATTAGATTTAACACATTGGCAATTAAGCTTGTTGCGTAGATGGTTTTACCAAATAGGGTAAACTGAAAACTTTTCAAAGAGTCAAACACCGTTACAAAAGGACTTGTATCTGCCGTAATCTGTTGCCAAGGCGATAGGGAGAACAAAACAATAAGGGCGCCAACATAAAAGATAAGAATTCTATAGATCACCTGATTTGTCGCTTTGGGTATATTTTTTTCAGGGTTTTCGGCCTCTGCGGCGGTGATGCCGACTAATTCTAAGCCACCAAAAGAAAACATAATCAAAGCTATCGCGGCAAGTAGACCTTCGTACGTGCCATTACTGCTTTGGGATAGCCAGCCTTTTGGGAAAAATCCCCCGTCATTATAAAGATTACTGATCGAAGATTGTGGGCTACCTGTACCACTGATAAGCAAATAAGAACCAAACAAAATCATGGCTATAATCGCGGCTACCTTTACTATAGAAAACCAGAACTCGGCCTCTCCGTAAACTTTTACAGAAGCTAGGTTTAGCCCATTAATGATAAAAAAGAAAAACAGACTGGAAGTCCAGAGTGGTATTTCGGGCCACCAAAACTGCACATAAACACCAATAGCAGTTAGCTCTGCCATGCTTACCAATATGTACAACACCCAATAATTCCATCCTGAAGCATAACCTGCAAAAGATCCTAAGTATTTATTTGCAAAAAAGCTAAAGCTCCCAGAGACGGGTTCCTCTACAACCATTTCGCCTAATTGGCGCATGATAAAGAAAGCAATGATTCCCGCTAAAGCATAGCCCAAGATCACAGATGGGCCCGCTAAAATAGCAGCCTTACCGATACCTAAAAATAGGCCTGTTCCAATAGCACCGCCTAAAGCAATCAGTTGAATGTGTCTATTCTGTAGACCTCTTTTTAATTCGTTATTTTGTTTTGGATTTTGATCCACGTAATTGTTTTTTATAAAGTTAATATACGGGCTGATATCATTAGATAGGACTAATATAGTTTTTATCTATCAATAATTCGGCATTGTATTGATGTTAATACGAGCTAATAACAACTAATCAAAGCTGAAGGGTAATTTTTTATTATTTAACAACAAAAATAACTTTTCTATTTCAGCTCCGAATGGAATACAAAAACCGTTGACATCGAACATGACAACGGTTTTTATTTTTAATACTCAGTATATATTATACTAAAGAATGATCTCTAATTTGAATGTGATTACAGATTATTTTTTTGTTGAACTTTCGGTTGCGTCATATCACAGCCACAACCTTTACCACAACTTTTTTTACCTTTGAATGAAGCACGCATCGTTTTTGAAAAGTAGATTACCGCTGCGATAATGATTACTCCAACGATGATGTATTGAATAGTTAAATTCGTCATAATATTTTATTTTAATGCTTGATAGGCGATTAAAGCTGCTATATAAGCTAAGCCTGTCATAAATCCTACTTGAATTAAAGTCCATTTCCAAGATGCTGTTTCTTTTTTTACAATTGCTATTGTACTCATACATTGCATTGCGAAGGCATAAAATAGTAAAAGGGAAACACCTGAAGCAAGATTATAGGCAGGTAAACCTGTATTTCTGTTTACCTCAGCTCTCATTTTACTTAAGATTGTTCTTTTAGAAGCATCATCTTCAATATCTGCATCATCACCAATGCTATAAACGGTAGCCATTGTTCCAACAAAGACCTCACGCGCTGCAAATGAAGATATCAAACCAATTCCCATTTTCCAATCATACCCCAATGGTTCTACAATAGGTTCAATTACCATGCCCAGATATCCTAAATAGGAGTGTTCCACCTTATAAGAAGATATTTCATGATCGAGATCTTCTTGCGATAGCGACGGATTATTCTGCGTTACAATTTCTTCTGCATTTTTAAATTTATCACCAGGACCAAAACTTCCAAGCGCCCAAAGTATGACAGATATGGCTAAGATGATTTTACCTGCGCCAAAAACGAAACTGGATGATTTGTCCCAAACATTTAAAAATAAATTTTTCCAGTCCGGGAATTTATAAGTTGGTAATTCGAAAATTAAGAAAGATTTATGTTTTGTCTTAATAATTTTATTCAATAACCATGCTGAACCAAGAGCCGCTAAAATGCCCAAAATATAAAGTGCAAATAAGATAATACCCTGAATATTGAACCCAAGAAATTTAGTGTCAGGAATGACTAAACCAATGATAACAATGTAAATTGGTAATCGTGCAGAACAGGTCATAAACGGTGTTACTAACATCGTTACCAGACGTTCTTTACTATTTTCAATGTTTCGTGCAGACATTACAGCAGGAACAGCACAAGCGACACCTGAGATCAATGGAATAACTGATTTACCATTAAGTCCAAAAGGTCTTAACCAACGGTCCATTAAGAATACTACACGGCTCATATAGCCTGTTTCTTCCATCAATGATATAAAAATATATAAGATCACAATTTGGGGAACAAAAATAACGATACCGCCAATTCCCTTGATAATACCATTGGATAATAGATCTGGAAGTGGTCCTGCAGGTAAGACACTCTGCACATAAGCCGCTAAATCGGCAAATTGCGTATCAATGAAATCCATGGCTGGTCCAGACCAGTTATAAATACCCTGAAATATCAAAAACAGAACCCCAAAGAAAATCAGATAACCTAAAATAGGGTGTAATAAGATTTTATCAATACCATTCGTAACACTTTTCGAATCGATATCTTTTGATACGATTGTACTTAATGCATGTTCTAAATTCTTATTACGCTGAATGGATTCTTCTTTTTGTAATACCTGTGGAGTTAGATTATGCTGTTTTCTAATACTTTCTAGAGCATTATTTTTTTCCTCAGATAGAAATTCTACGTTACCTTTTGCTAAATACTGCCATGTATTGTACTCGTGTTCCAGAGGGAATAGTTTTTTTGCTTCCTCAACAGGTGTAACATATTGTGCGGGAATACTAAAGTTTCCAATATATAGTGGTGGAATTGAATCAAAAGCTTTGATCAATTTTTCAATTCCCTCACCATTACGTGCATTTGTTAAAAAAACTTTAGTCTTTAATAGGGACTCCAATTTTGGAATATCAATTTGAATACCTTTTGTAGTTGCTTCATCAATCATATTAATGACAAAAATGGCAGGTAATCCAAGTTCTCGTGCTTGTTGATAGAGAATAATTGATCTCTTTAAGTTGGACGGTTCACCGACAACAACAATTAAATTTGGTTTAAGCTTGTGTTGTTGATCGACAAGTATATTGAATACAACTTCTTCATCCAAAGAGTTTGGAAATAAGGTGTAAGTACCGGGTAAATCAATGATTTTATATGTTTTATTGTTTGCCGTTAACGAGCCTTCGCGTTTCTCAACGGTGATACCGGGATAATTTCCAACTTTCTGATTGAGTTTCGTAATACGATTAAACAGCGATGTTTTACCCACATTTGGATTCCCCAAAAGTGCAATAATAGGATTGTTCATTTATTTTGGATCGATAATGATTACTTTGGCTTCAGACTTTCTGATAGCAATCAATGAGTTACTAGCAATTATATTTAGACAGATTGGACCGTTTAAAGGGGCAATATGTTTGACTTCAATTTCGGTTCCGGGAAGGAATCCCATTTCATAAAATTTAGCGGGAATGTCATTCGAATTCAAATCAACTATTATAGCTTTTTGTCCCTTTTTAAGCTTGTCTAAACTAGATTTATCGCGCATTATTTCTCTTAATATGTAATTTTCAAATATATGAATTTTATCTGATTTAGAATGATTCTAATGTAATTCTTATGCATTTATGATAAATATGTGATATATTTAAATTATGAAAATTGATGAAGCCATACAAGTGAAAAAATTTAGTACGGAGTGGCAACGTGCCACTGTTAACCTATTGTACACAAGTAATTGGGTAACTGCAGTTTTGGAGAAGAGGGCAGAACAAAAGCAAATTACATTACGTCAATTCAATGTGTTACGGATATTGCGGGGACAATTTCCGAAACCGGTTACTAATAATTTGATAAAATCTAGAATGCTGACGAATACGCCTGATATTTCGAGGTTGATAGACCGATTGGTTTTAAAAGGACTAGTCGATCGCTGTAAGTCAAATGAAGATAAACGTGCAGTCAACTTATTAATAACAGAATTAGGGCTTAAAATTCTCGAAGAACTAGAACAAGAAATGCTTCTGAGTGATATTCTCCCGAATCATTTATCGGAAGCTGAATGTACCCAATTAAATGAACTCTTGGATAAATTTCGAGGAAGTTTAGAACCTGAAACCAAAACTAATTAGTGATCATGATGGTCATGACTGTGGTCATGACCATCATGATTGATTTCTTGCGTATCCTCTGAAGAAGAATGGCTGTGACCGTGGCCGTCAAATAAAAAATTCATCAAAGCAATTGCAACACCGACAAATACGGCTATCATTTTCTTTTTATTGAATTTATGATGATCTGCTGAGCCAGATTCAAATAATATTGTTGTCGATATGTGTAGGAATATACCGATGACAACAGCCATTATTTTATCAAAATACTGTTGAATATTACCAATTTCACCGGTACTTATTGCTTTACTGAAAGAGAATCCCAGAGGTGTCATCGCAGCGAAAACAATTAACAGTGTCGTAATACTCTTTTTAGAAAGATGTGTACTGATCAATAAACTTCCTAATGCAAATGCAGCAGGTATATGGTGGATTGCTATTCCAAAAACCAGCTCTGTTTGATGGGTAGCAGCTAAAGGCATCCCTTCCAAAAATGCATGTAAACATAAACTGATCATAATTCCCATAGGAAAAGCATGATGATGGCCTTCTTCATGATGAAGATGTCCATGTTCGATTCCTTGCGAGAACTGTTCTAGCACCAGTTGGAATAAGAATCCTCCTAATACATATATTCCTAAAATTTCTGCATCTGTAGTACGTGTCTGATAGACGTGCGGTATTAAATGCAGTACCGTGATGGCAAACAGATAGGCACCACTAAATGATAGAATTAATTTAAGTAAATTCGTATTGTTTCTTTTTACAAAGAACACTGCTAAACCACTTGCTAATGCAGAGAAAAAAAGAATACTTACTAAGATGATTGCGCTCATTTCGCTATAACGGGATTAAAGAATTCTGGTTTTAGTTTCTTAAAGATATATCCGGTTGCCATACCGATCAGTATCCCTAAAATTGCTCCACATAAGATATCAAACGGATAGTGAACACCCACGTATATCTGTGAAACAGAAATTAATGTTGCCCATGTGATACATAACCACATCGCATGCTTCCATTTTCTTCTGAATAATGCGATCCAGAAAAATGCTAAAGCAAAATGATTGGTGGCATGAGAAGAGGTAAAGCTAAAGCCTGAACCACATCTCACACGGATATTGACCTCTTCTTTAAATACGATATCATTGCAAGGACGAACCCGTTTAACTGATTTCTTGATTAAGTGAGAAGAGACTGCATCAGAAGCTCCGAATGTAGCTAATGTCATAACAACAATCAGGATGCCCGTTTTACCATATGTTTTAATAAAGAAAATAACTAAAAAGAGGTATAAAGGAGCCCAAGTATATGGATTTCTTAAAATTGGAAGTAGCCAGTCAAATACCGGATTACTTAATCCCTGATTAATGGCTAAAAAAATTTCTTGATCAATATGTACTATTTGGTCAATCATGTTGCTGTATTAAAGTGAAATTATTTGATAACAGTTCTTCGTGATCTGAATCCAAATGTATAAATAATTTCAATTTGATGCGGATATATATGTAAAAGAAACAATGTTGCAACAAAAGTATGTTAATTATTTCAGAAAAGGAAACGCTTTATTATAAATATTTGGACTATTGTTTTATTTTTACGGAATAAACGTAATTTAACATGACTTTAATTAAATCAATATCTGGTATTAGAGGTACCATTGGTGGTCGTTCTGGAGAAGGGTTGACACCTATCGATATCGTGAAGTTCACGGCAGCTTATGGTAAGATCATTGTGAATCAGACTGGAATTAACAAGATTGTTGTTGGTCGTGATGCACGAGTTTCCGGTGAAATGGTCAGTAATTTGGTTATTGGTACTTTACAGAGTATTGGTGTAGATGTGATTGATTTGGGCTTATCCACAACTCCTACAGTTGAGATTGCGGTTCCTAAAGAAAATGCTGGTGGCGGCATCATCCTAACGGCGTCTCATAATCCAGGTCAATGGAATGCTTTAAAATTATTAAATGCTAAAGGTGAATTTATCAATGACGCCGAAGGTAAGCAAGTACTGGCATTAGGTGAAAGCTTAGATTTTGATTTTTCAGAATTCGAAGATTTGGGAACAGTTCATAAAGACACAAGCTACATGCAGAAACATATTGATGAGGTTTTAGCGTTGGATCTGGTAGATGTAGAAGCTGTTAAAAATGCAAATTTCAAAATTGCAGTGGATGCCGTTAATAGCACAGGAGGTTTGTTCATTCCTGCTTTATTAGAAGCACTAGGAGTAGAAACAATTTATAAAATTCATTGTGAGCCTGATGGTAAATTTCAACATAACCCTGAACCGCTAAAAGAAAATCTTACAGATCTTTCTAAGGCAGTATTGGAAAATGGAGCTGATTTAGGTATTGCAGTAGATCCAGATGTTGACCGTTTGGTTTTCATGATGGAAGATGGTGATTTATTTGGTGAAGAATATACCTTGGTAGCAGTATCAGATTATATTTTGCAACATACAAAAGGAAATACAGTTTCGAATTTATCTTCAACAAGAGCATTGCGCGATGTAACTGTTAAACATGGAGGTCAATATTTTGCGGCCGCAGTTGGTGAAGTGAATGTAGTGACAAAAATGAAAGAAGTGAATGCCGTTATCGGTGGAGAGGGTAATGGCGGTGTAATTTACCCGGCATCACACTACGGTCGCGATTCACTGGTTGGTGTAGCAATATTTTTAACACATTTAGCAAAGTTGGGTAAAAAGGTATCTGCATATAGAGCCGAATTGCCGCAATACTTTATGTCTAAGAATAAAATCACATTAACTCCAGAATTGGACATTGATGATCTTTTAGCAAAAATGGAAGCAAAATATAAGCATGAAGAGCATTCAACTATTGATGGATTGAAGATTGATTTTGAAAATGAGTGGGTTCACTTACGCAAATCAAATACAGAGCCGATTATTCGTATCTATTCTGAAGGTCCTACAGCTGAAGCCGCAGAAGCAATTGCACAAAAAATAATAGCTGAGATCGAAGAAATTATTAAGTAATTTTTAAGATTATTTTATTTTTAAAGCCTCCAGAAACTCATGCTTCTGGAGGCTTAGTTTTTGATACTATTCCTACCTATTATCTGTCTTTATTTATTAAAGGTGTATAATTTTTTATAAGATAGGAAAGAGTTTATTGATCGAAATATCCTGTTTTAAGCCACTTGTTCCTAATGATACACAAAATTCTGTATCTGTAAATTTAACTCTTTAAATGAGCTGAAACGGATCTACTTTCGAGTTTTTTAGGGTTTGCTCGCTTAAATCAGTTTTTTATAAGTATTAACGAAATATGCCCTAAAAGTATTTCACTTTTAGGGCATATCTGCATCTTATTTTTATAAGTTGCTTTTACGTCTGTTTTATATTAATCTGTCAGCGTAGAGATATCCATATCTGGCTTTGGAAGATTAAGTTGTTGAATTTCTTTTTTGCACTTATCAACCATTTCTTGTGTCATTTCGTATGTATAATTACCATAATCATCATAAGTAAATTTTCCAACATGGAAGAAGCCATACAGATCAAAGAAATCTGTGAGATCAAGTTTTGCGACCTGAGATGCTGTTTTTACAAAATTCAATTGGTGTACAGCAGGGTTGTTTCCACGATCGCCCATTACTTGACCGCCACCGCGTCTGCTTCTACGTTCAGGATTCTGTTTGCGGAAAGCTTCAAATAAATCAGGATAAAAATTAGGATTTTTACCTTGATTTGCGAAATACAGTTGAAGTTGCCAGAAAGGTACTAAGCGATTGAATACATCTGGATCCTGTAGGTAACTTATTTTACCATTAATGATACTTTCTCTGGATTTTTTGTAATTACCTTGTTCTGAAAGACGGCTTTTATTGCCATAAGAAGTTGTTACATAAAGGGAGAAAATATTATTACTTACTTCACCCAATCCTCCCCAGTTCAAATAAGGTCTTAATTGATGTACGTGTCCTACTTCATGTGAAAACCCCCAACATGGATCCCCTTTGATTACGCGGGCCGGGTCTACAACAAGAGGCATTGCATTGCCAGGATCCGTACCCATATAAGCAACTCCATCTCCGTCACGGAACATGTAATAATTATAATTTACACGCGAGAGAATTTTGTTTTCAGGGACTTTGTTATATTTAATAAGTCCCATAATACGATGCTGTCTGTAAATAAGAGAATCATAATTACTGATCAGCTCGACACCTTTTCCATAAGCATACTTTTTAATATCGGCAGCAGGGTAGGCAATCTGAATGTGTCGACCTTTGGCATCAATAACCGGATATACAGCCTGATCTACCAATTTGTTCCAATCTTGATCATTGTTTTTCGTAATATCAAAGTAACCATTAACTGGGCTACCAATAAAATGTACACTGATTGCTTTTTCTTTTTTAGGATTTTCGGAGAAATAATCGATATAAGCTAGGCCGTCGAAATCTTTGACATCAATGATGTTGATACCATTTTTGAGTTTAAATTCTTGCTTTACAATACCCCATCCCTTTGGGTCTTTGGTCGGATCCATTCCTTCGGGAGCTCGGCGGTTCCAATTTGGAATGATCAATTTAACTTCATTATCTGCAGCGATATGATCGACAGATATGATATGGCGACCTATAGGCAGATAAATTCCGGTTATATTTTCATATTTGCTGTATCCATCACCGATCATTAAGTTATGACCTAAGGTTGAAGGGCTAAGGATAGCATTGTATTCTGCAAACCTGTACTTTTGATCATATTGATTATTTAATAAGGAGGTGGCAACCTGTTTGACCTGTGGATTTTTAATTTTATCAAGATCAGATTTTTTGATTCCTTTTTTTAGCTTAACGGCTAAAGGAGTTTCGAATACTTGTAAGTCTTGATAAGCGTCTGCATAGTCTTTAGCAGATTGCGCATGTAGACTACTTATCGTACCGGCAAGCAGTAATAAAGTAATGAATTTTAGCTTCATATTTAGATGGTTAGTTGAAGTGCTAAAATATCAAATTGTGCTAACATTAAAGCATTTTTCAATTGTAAGATTATTGTTAAGATTGTAGCTTCAACTGGCAGTGTTTTTAGCGATTTGAAATAGCTTATAATCAAGAAAGCCTTTCAAAATGAATTGAAAGGCTTTCTTGATTATATTGAGATAAATTTTAATGTTTAGTGGGCAGATAAATTTTTAGCTTTTTCTTCATCAAAATTAGCTTCTAACTCGGCTAATTTCTTTTTACCATAAGCCAGTCGTGTGATCACAACGAACAGTACTGGAACGATAAAGATTGCTAAAACTGTCGCTGCAGACATACCACCAAATACTGTCCAGCCAATTGTTTGGCGAGAAATGGCTCCGGCGCCAGTCGATAACATCAAAGGAATAATACCTAAGATAAATGCAAAAGATGTCATGATAATAGGACGTAGACGAAGCTTAACAGCATCTAATGTTGCCTCATATAAGTTCATTCCGATATCTACACGTTCTTTAGCAAACTCAACAATTAGAATCGCATTTTTAGCCGCTAAACCAATAATTGCAACTAAACCAATTTGCGCGTAGATATTATTATCTAATGCTGGAATCAATGTTAATGTTAAAATTGCTCCAAATACCCCTAGTGGTACCGATAATAAAATTGAGAATGGAACAGACCAACTTTCATAAAGCGCAGCTAGTAGCAAGAATACAAACAGAATACATAATCCAAAGATCATAATAGTCATATTTCCAGATTTTGTTTCTTGTAAAGCCAATCCTGAGAAATCATAACTATAACCGTTCGGCAATGTTTCTGCGGCAACTTCCTGAAGCGCTCTGATGGCATCACCGGACGAATAACCAGGCGCAGCACTACCACTGACCTCTATACTTCTAAAGATGTTATAGTGATTGATAATAGCTGGATTCTGAACAAGGTTCCAAGTAACCAATGAACTTAAAGGAACAGATTCACCGCGAGCATTATTAACATATAATTTGTTGATGTCCTCAATGTTCATACGGTAATCTTTATCCGCCTGAGATACAACCCTAAAGTTACGTCCGTATCTTGTAAAATCATTAATATAAGAAGATCCAAGGTATGCAGATATAGTGGTATATATTGTCGAAACAGGAACCCCCATTTTCTTCGCTTGCTCTCTATTAACAGATAACTTGTAATTTGGAGTTTTTGTGTTAAATAGGGTATAGGCCATACCGATTTCAGGTCTCTGATTGGCTGCAGCTAAGAATTTACCAACTACACCTTCGAAGACTTTGATATCTACGGTCTGTTGATCTTGAATCATTAAACTGAAACCACCAGAAGTACCAAGACCAGGAATCGCAGGAGGAGTAACAGCGAGTACACGTGCTTTACTATAGCCAGCATATTTACCCATGATACCACCCGTAATTTGGTTAGCAGTACGCTTTCTATCTTTCCAAGGTTTTAGAGAAACGAAAACTGTCGCTACGTTAGGCTGGAAAGCTCTGTTCAAAATATTGATACCGGCAATAGCCGTAATATCTTTAATCTCTGGATAATCTTTACGTAATTCTTGCTCTACTTCATTTAAAATTTCTTTTGTACGTGTTGTAGACGAACCTTCTGGCAAGGTAATACCGGCAAAGAACATCCCATTATCTTCACCAGGAATAAATCCAGTTGGTTTTTTATTAAACATATATCCTGTACCAATGAAGATACAAAGTAAGATGATTAACGCCATAGGAGCCTTTTTGATACAGTATTTTACACCATTCGAATATTTGTTCGTTACTCTTTCGAACCAGATATTAAACTTGTAGAAAAACTTATTAAGACCTTTCGCTTCCGAGTGAACTGCTGTTGGTCTTAACATGATCGAACATAATGCCGGTGTTAATGACAGGGCAATAAATGCGGACAGCATAACCGAAACGGCAATCGTTATGGAGAATTGTTGATACAATTGACCCACCATACCCGGGATAAATCCTACAGGAACGAATACTGCAGAAAGAATCAAAGCAATGGCAATAACCGGAGCTGTAATGTCTTTCATGGCACGACGCGTTGCATCTGCTGCCGACATCTTATAATGATCTATGTAATGCTGCACAGCCTCAACCACTACAATCGCATCATCGACCACAATACCAATAGCAAGCACGAATGCTAATAAAGTTAAGTTATTGATCGAGAAACCGAATAATAAGAAGAAAATAAATGTACCAACAATAGATACAGGAATCGCTAATACAGGAATTAGTGTTGCTCTCCATGACTGTAAGAAGAAGAATACAACTAAAGTTACTAATAGTAAAGCTTCAATCAAAGTGTGAATAACTGATTCAATGGAAGCATTAACAACAGAAATTGTCTCATAACCGACAACATAGTCAACATCATCAGGGAATGATTTTTTTAATCTTTCCAATGCGGTATAGATACCCTCTGCAGATTGCACAGCATTACCTCCTGGAGTTTGAGAAACCATCATACCAGAAGAAGTCATACCATTTACACGCGTACTTGTTGCATAACTGAATTGACCCAATTCTATTCTCGCTACATCTTTTAATAAAACAATTGATCCATCGGTATTCGATTTCACAATGATTTCTTCAAAATCCTGTACCGAAGATAAATCTGAATCCGTAATCACTGGGTATTCAAATACCTGATCTGATTTTTGCGGAGTAGAACCTACCGATCCTCCCGGAATTCTTAAGTTTTGTTCAGCAATTGCTGCAGATACATCTGCAGGAGTTAGATTTAAATTCGTTAATTTATTGGCATCTAACCAAACGCGCATGGAGAATGGCTGTCCAAAAGCGGTAACCTCACCAACACCAGTGATACGTAATAATGCATCTTTGATGTATAAATTGGCATAGTTATCTAAAAACTTAGCATCGCGAGTACCTTTTGGTGATACCAGTGAAACAAGCATTAAGATATCTGTATTCGCTTTACGTGTCGTTACTCCTAAACGTTTAACAGCTTCGGGTAACGCAGGTTCAGCAATACCCACACGGTTTTGAACGTCTAATGTAGCAATATCAATATCAGTACCAACTTCAAAAGTTACGGTAATCTGTGATTGACCATTCGATGTACTGTTCGAGGACATGTAAAGCATGCCCGGTGTACCATTAATTTGACTCTCAATAGGAGTCGTTACTGTTTGCTCAACAGTTTGAGCATCCGCGCCAGTGTAGTTTGCTGTTACTGAAACAGTTGGTGGGGCTACGGATGGATATTGACTGATCGGCAATGACACAATTGAAATTCCACCTACGATCATAATCAATAGGGAAATCACAATGGCAGTGACGGGTCTTTTTATAAAAACTTCTGAAATCATATGTTTTTTTGTATCTTATAAAGTCTGTGAAAATTATTTTTTTGGTGCAGCGGCATCAGGTGCAGCAGCAGGAGCCTCAGCAACTTTTACACCTGTTTGCACATTCATGATACCATCAACAACAATTTTCTCACCGACTTTAAGGCCTGATTTTACAACTACTTTATCTCCTAATTTTAAACCTAGATCAACTTTACGTTGTTCAGCTTTACTGCTATCACCAACAACATAAACGTTAAATACTCCCAACTGATCTTGAACAGCTTTATAAGGAATAACAATTTCTTCAGTTGCTGAATTCGTTTTGATGTTTAAAGATAGATTCATTCCAGCTCTCAAGACATTACCAGGGTTGTCAAAATTAGCACGCACTCTTATCGTTCCTGTCTGTGGATCAACTGCACGGTCAATAGTGGCAATTCTTCCTGGTGCTGTATACTCCGTTCCATCCGGTAATACTGCGCCGATCTGTGCTGCAGAACCTGATTTTTGTAAGTTTACAAATTGAGGAATATCACGCTCGCTCACTTGGATTTCAACTGCCACAGGATTGATTGAAGATACCGTATTTAATCGTGTAGTTCCAGGATTAACCAAAGCCCCAAGACGTACATCCGAAATACCTACAATACCCGCGAATGGCGCTCTTATAGTTGAACGATTTAAGTTTGTTTGTGCTGTTGTTACAGCAGCTTGTGCACCTAAGATCTGCGCTTTTTGATTTGCCAGATCTGTTTTAGCATAATCTAAAGTTTGTTTTGCGATCGCATCTTTATCCGCTAATGCTTGGTAACGGTTTAAATCTGTTTGCACACGATCCAAATTAGATTGTGCAATTTTAAGATTTGCTCTGGCTTGATCTAAAGCCGCTGCGTAGCGAGTGCCGTCAATTTCATATAATTTTTGACCTTTGGATACCGATGCTCCATCAGTTACAAATATTTGCGTTACATAACCAGAAACTTCAGCAAATAAATCAGCTTCATTCAAGGGTTTTACAGTAGCTGGATATGTTTGGTTTCCTGTGACAATTTCTTCTGTGGCAGTTGCTATGGAAACAGGTACAACACGCTCTGCTTGCTGTGCAGCCTGTTGTTTCTGAGCATCTTTATTGCCACATGACTGCCAGATTAGCGTAGTCCCAATAAAAAAAGCTGCTAATAAATGTTTTTTATTCATGATATTCTTGGTTTCTTAATGTTGTTTATTTTGTATCTACAGTTCCTAATGCTTTTTGAACATCTAGCTTGCTTGATAGAAGTGCATAAAGTGCATTTAAATAATTCAATTGACTTGTTTTAAGATCAGTCTCAGCTGTCATTAAGTCTAAGTAAGTTTTAATACCTTCATCATATTGTAACTTAATCGTATCATAGACTTCCTTAGATAAGTCAACATTATCTCTTGATGTTTTCCAATCAATTAGGTTGGCATTATATGAAGCTGTTGCAAGTGCATATTCTGTGTTGACTTGATTTTTCAAATCTTCCATGCTTAAATCAATTCTACTTTCGCGTAGTTTGGATTGATTGATTTGATGCTTTCTTTTAAAACCTTGAAAAATTGGAATAGATACAGATAATCCAGCTACAGAGCTTGGGAAATTGTCATTATACAAATCCTTAAATTTGTTATTTCTGTAATTAAATGCATAGTTATAAAATGCGCTTACATTTGGGAGGTAGGTCCATTTATAGTATTGCGTTTCTAATTCTTGCATTTTCTTGGACGTTTCCAATTGTTGGAATTCAATTCTATTGGTTACGCTAGCAGATGAAGTCGTATCAATCAGAATCTGATTTTCCATATTCGCATTCTCAAAAGATAATGTAATATCAACTTTATGATCAACTGCTATTAAATTTTTTAAATAATCATATTTATAACGGCGTAGTTCAATAGTCCGTTTTTCATCCGCATTTGCATTGCTTAGCGCAATTTGAGCTCTTTTGAAATCGGTTTTGTCAACCATACCAACTTCGTAGCGTACTTTAGCGTCGTTATATTGTTTTTGAAGTCTAGCAATGTTTTCACGAACAATTTTGATCTGCTCTTCACTCGTTAAAATATCATAGTAAGCCTTACTCACTTCAACCACTGTGTTGATTTTTTGACTTTCAGTGTTTTGCTTATTGGATTGACGGATAAGTGTTGCTGCTTTTGAAGCTTGCATAAGTGCCGGATTCAAAATCTGTTGATCAGCCTGTAAGGTTAAAGCACTAGCATTCTTCTGTCCTAACGCAATGTTCTGTCCACCTATAAAAGAGGTGGGAACTTTAACATTATAGTTGTAAGAACCATTAGCGTTTACCTGTGGCAACCAGCCAGACAAGGCAATGTCGATATCTTTTTCGCCAATTTCCTCATCAATTGCAGCCTGTTTCAGACTTATCTTGTTGCTAAGGGCATAGTCAATGAGTTGCTGCAAATTTGCTTTAGCAGGTAACGTCTCATTGCCTGTTTGTTGGGCATAACTAACATTGTATATTGTAGTCATGGCTGCCAAAGAAAAGGCTATTTGTCTAAACTTCATAAAATTATTTATTTTTAACTCCATCCCAAATGATGTTTACAACATCTTCGATGCTTTCATTTGATTTTAATTTGTTGTGTTTCACTCCTTTAATTGCTGATACAGCAGTTCCAAAGAAGACGCAAGCTAATGCTTCTACATTGGTGTCTTTTAATTCGCCTTTATTGATTCCTGTTGTTAAGAATTTAAGTATATTACTCTGACCACTAATAGATTCATTTGTTTCATAACTGTTCACCTTATAATAAGGAGATGAGTAAAATTGTTCAAAAAAACTGAACATTTCTACATGTTCTCTGTAAAATTTTACAAAGCCTTTCCATATATGAAAAAAAGTGTCTTTATAAGTCAATTTATCATCCAGCGATCCAAAGATTGCTTCATTTAAAGTGTCGCCACAGTATTGAAACAGGCTAACGATCAAATCATCTTTCGATGGGAAGTAATGATAGATTGTACCGATTGCGACATCAGCTTCCTGAGCTATCTTGCTCATCGCTGTGCCATGAAATCCATGATCTTTGATCAACCGAAGTGTGGTCTCAAATATGGAAATCACTTTAGAATTATTTTTTGTGTATTGAACGTTCATTCGGTTCCAAATGTAGAAATTTTAATCAAATCTAAATGTCAAAATATTGTAATGAAAAACTATATTTTATTCATTGCAGACATCTATTTATTCGCATTTCCGATGTTAACATATTTTAACATTTAGTTGGTTTGCTAATCAATTTGCATGGCCTATATTTGTACCATCATAATTTAGGTTTATAATTGGTTAGTAAAGGTTTTCATTCTCCCCGTTTGAAAACCTTTCTTTTTTTACCTAAATAGGTACCAACACAAAAAAAGCCTAGTTGATTAACTAAGCTTTTCTTTAAATCATGGAATGTCCTACTTGCAATTTTTTAAACTCATCTGAACTTCTTCTAGACTGAATATTTTATCTTGCTTACCAAAATTTGTGGTAATATAGGTTAAAACATAGGCGATATCGATGTCGGTCAAGATTTCATTCGCTGGCATTTTAGTGTTAAATGTTTTGCCCGCAACTACAATTTCTTCTTCTAGTCCATTCTTAACAATACAGGATAAACGATCTCTATTTTTTGTTAAAAATTCTACATCCGTTAATGGTGGATATAATAGGCCTAAGCCTTCACCCTTATCGCCATGACAATTTTTACAATGATTAATATATATTTTTTGTCCATTTACGGCATATTGTGCTGTCTTTATATCTTTGCCTGACTGGCAACTGCTTATCGAGCATAAAGAATATAGAGCGATCAATACTCCTAAAAGATATAGTTTTATCATTTTACTTTTCTTCGAGTAGGATAGCAAGTTCTTTTTGTAGTTTCGCAACTTGCTCATCATTAGTACCGTCATAAGCACCGCGAATTCTTTTTTGTTTATCTACTAATACCAGATATCCTTGATGATCATATCCTCCTGGCGCATTTTTGTCTTCTGCTGTGTAGACCAAGTATTGGTTTGCAATTCCATAGATATCGGCTTTTGATCCCATCACAAAATTCCAATGATCATTGCTAACACCCAATTTATTGGCATATTCTTTCAAGACATGTGGCTGGTCATATTTGAAATCAATGCTATGTGATAAAAAGTAAACTTGATCACTATCCTTATATTGCTCGTATACTTTCAACAGATTTCTGTTCATAGTAGGGCATATACTTGGGCAATGAGTGAAAAAGAAATTAGCGATATACACTTTGTTATCGAAATTCTTATCCGTTATATAGACACTATCTTGATTTAGAAATTTGAAAGGTGGGATGGTATGGTATAGGGTATCAATAACCGTCTTACCATCTATAATTTTCTCTACTGGTTCACGTTGACCATAAATAGGAAGTGTAACTGTATTGGACTGACAACTAGATATTGTAAATGTTGTTAGTGCAATAAGAAAAGAAGCACCAATCTGAATTGATTTTAACATATTAATACTTTTTTAAGATTTCTTGTTTCTCTTTTGATACACGATCAAAGACTGCTTTCATGTCTTTTACTTTAGTCAATTCGCGATTAGCATAATCTACTGTCGTTGAATCGGCACTATAGTCTTTCATCCAATCCATCATATGATCTGTTGCATCTTCGAGATTGCTTTTTAACTGAGACAATTCTTGTCGAGTATTTGTTGTATCTAGATTAGGTTTAGCTGTTTTTATAGCACTAAGGTTTGTGAGGATTGAATCGATAGTAACTGCATCTTTATCAAAAATACTTACTTGCGGCATGATCTCATCATGAATTTTCATGGTTTCTTCTTGTGTTTTCGCTAAATCATATTGATTATTTGTATTTGAGCTATTGGCACATGAAGTTATTGCAAAAGCTGACGCAACTAAAAAAGCTAATTTTTTCATATTGAAATATTTTGTCTGTTACTGACAAAGATACCAAATAGATAAAGAAGATAATAGCTTATTATACTCTGGTGTATGTAAAATTCAGGTCACGAATATAGATTTCATTTTTCGCAATGGCACAAATTTCATTTTGATCGTTCACAATTTCTACAGAAAATGTCTTAATAATCCGACCTCTGTTTTTAAGTGTATCCATGCATTCATTAAAATCCTCGTCAGTTATTTTGATCGAAAATCTAAGATTGGTCAAGCCAGGCTTTTTATATTCAATGGATGCTGATTTGAGCCAAGCTACAGTTTTTTTAAATCCATGCGATTGTAAGCGCTGATCAATAAGAATCGCATAAAAAGGATCAACTGCTGAAAAAATTGTTCCACCAAATATGGTACTGTTTGAGTTTTTATTGAAAATACTTTTGATAATTTTTACATCCACACCTTGAAAGTCTGTATGAATTTTTTTGACCCATATGCGTTGGAATAAAAATGGCGGGTAAATTCTTAATAACCACTTTAGGGATTTGGGACTATACAACATGGTGCAAATGTAATACAATAAATTAAAATTCGTTTGCTAATTGATTTGTAAAAATGGTTCCACAATGATATTTTTATAAAAAAATAAAATATGGCTAACCAACCCGAAATGTCCTCAAACAAGAATGTTTGGATTATTATTCTTGTTGCCTCATTGGGGTATTTTGTTGATATATATGACCTCATTATCTTTTCGATTGTTCGTGTAAAATCTTTTGAAGAAATCGGTGTTTCTCCCACGGATATGCGTTCTGAGGGGGAGTTTGTATTAAATATGCAGATGGGCGGATTACTGATTGGAGGCGTGATCTGGGGGATCATTGGTGATAAGTTTGGGCGATTGAAAGTCTTGTTTGGTTCGATTTTGCTGTATTCATTGGCGAACATATCGAATGGTTTTGTACAAGATGTGATGACGTACGGTATCATTCGTTTCATTGCCGGTATTGGTTTAGCGGGTGAATTGGGAGCCGGTATTACCTTAGTTAGCGAAAGCATGCATAAGTCAAAACGGGGGTATGGTACCATGCTGGTTGCTACAGTTGGTGTCTTAGGCGCCGTTTTAGGATATTTTATATCTGAACAATATGATTGGAGAACTGCTTACTTTGTTGGCGGCGGTATGGGATTGTTGTTACTGTTAATGCGGGTAGGAGCACTCGAGTCTGGCTTGTTTAAAACAGCAGAAGAGAAAACAGTAGTGAAGGGCAAGTTTAGTATGCTTTTTACTGATAAACGTCGTTTTAAAAGATATTTATACTGTTTGTGCATCGGATTACCGATTTGGTTTGTGGTAGGTGTACTGGTTACTCAGGCTCCAGAGATTGGTAAAGCGCTACATGCGCCAGTTGTTCTTAGTGCTGGAAAAGGAGTTTTGTTCACCTATCTGGGGATTTCTTTAGGGGATTTACTAGCAGGTTTATTAGCTCAGGTTTTGAAATCACGAAAGAAAGTCGTTTTACTGTGTCAAATAATTATCCTCGTAAGTTCTTCATGGTACTTATTAAGTGATGGTTTGTCTGAGACTAAATTTATATGGCTTTCCTTTTTTATGGGACTTGGTATAGGTTATTGGGCAACTTTTGTCACCATATCTGCAGAACAGTTCGGGACGAATTTGCGAGCTACAGTGGCCACTACTGCACCTAACTTTGTTCGTGGAGCACTGATCCCTTCAACAATGTTGTACGGTGTTCTTGTCAATCACTGGGGTATTATTACAGCCGCATTTATGATGATATTTTTATTATCAGGAATTGCTATATATGCATTAACACAGCTCGAAGAGAGCTTTGATAAAGATCTGAATTATCTGGAAGAAGAGTAGGCAAAAATTAGCGCTTTGGACATTTGCCGCAACGATTCCCTTTTTTATATTTCTTACAACATTTTTTGAAACAAGCACATGAAAAAGGAGAAAACGGACTTGATGCTTTTGTATCAGCACAAAAATCTATTTTCTCCTTTGAGAATGTATCTTGAAATTCTGTTCCTTGCAATTCTGAAGTATTCATAATGCAAAGATATATATTATTTATAAGCAGTCTAAATAAAAAACGTTAAATTACATCTTTTTTAGTAAGTTGTCAATTACCTTAGGGTATTGCTGATGTTCTAATTGTTGTCCTTTAAACTTAATTACCTCTAAAGTATCATGAGGCTCTACTTTAAATCGGCCTTGATAAATTACTTCTCCTTCATCAAAATGCTCATTTGCAAAATGAATTGTTATGCCATGCTCTGTTTCTTTATTTGCCAATACGGCTTTATGAACATGATCACCATACATACCTTTGCCACCATATTTAGGTAACAGCGCTGGATGGATATTAATAATCTTATTTGGAAAAGCTTGTAAAAGATTATTAGGAACTAACCAAAGGAATCCTGCAAGTACAATTAAGTCAATGTTTAAGTTTTTTAACATTTTAACAATTTCGTCCGATCTGAAAAATTCATTTCGGTCAAATACGTGGACAGGTATTTCAAAATTATCAGCTCTTTGGATAACATATGCATCAGCATTATTGCTCAATACGATAGCGATTTCGGCATCTTCAGAATATTTAAAATATTCCATTATTTTTTGGGCATTGGAACCAGAACCTGAAGCAAATATGGCAATACGTTTTTTCACAGTTTAATTGTGTTAAGTGACGTTCTAAAAAAAGTTAATCAACCAAACTTACGTTATTTTTTGTAAATAAACTAACAGCTTGGTGTTATGTGTACAATTTGACTCGTATATTTAACCTTTGGCAATACTGTTTTATTTTTAAGCTTATGAAAACATTTACATTAATACTAATTACTTTTTTACTTATACCAACAAAGCGGGTCAGTGCTCAGGCGCCTACACAGATCCAATATTTTTCTCTTCAAGAGGTATTTACCGGTAAATCTTTTAAAACGTCCGATTTACCAAAGGAGGGACTTATCATTTTTAATTACTACGATACGGGCTGTAGTCATTGTCAGAAAATGGGGGCGGGGATAGCGGATCAGCTACAGGCGTTTAAAAATATTAAATTCTACTTTGTTGCCATGAATGATGTCGAATATGTGGAAGGATTTATAAATATGTTTGCAAAGAAATTGAGACCTCATCCTAACGTATCTTTTATTTTAGATAAAAATGGACAGTTTATCAGCTTATTTAAACCTACACAAACACCTTCACTGTATATCTACGATGCAAAAACACACAAATTATTAAAACATTTAGATGGTGTTGATGATGTTAAGGTATTGCAAGTAGCTTTGCAACAGCTAATCAAATAGTTTTGCTTGTCTTCTAGTTGTAATTTTTAAATACAAGAGTCTTTTTTTGATACAACTAATTATAAATATTTGCTATTTTTGCGACATCAAATCAAGATATGAGCGACTCAATTAAACACGAGTGCGGTATTGCACTTATTCGACTGTTAAAGCCCCTTTCTTATTACCAGGAAAAATACGGTACGCCTTACTACGGCATAAACAAATTGTACTTATTGATGGAAAAGCAACACAACCGTGGCCAAGATGGTGCGGGTATTGCAACCATAAAATTCGACGTAAAGCCAGGAAATCGGTACATTTCTCGTTACAGAGCGATGGGATCCAGTGCTGTGGCTGATATCTTTGAATATGTACAAAAGAAGTTTGCATCTGTACACAAGGCATATCCGGAGGAATCTAAAGATACACAATGGTTAAAAGATAATGTTAGTTTTACCGGAGAGGTATTGTTAGGTCATTTGCGTTACGGTACTCATGGTAAAAATAGCATTGAAAGTTGTCATCCTTTCTTAAGACAGAACAACTGGATGTCTCGCAATTTGGTTGTTGCCGGTAATTTTAACATGACAAATGTTGACGAATTATTGCAACAGTTGTACGAGCTAGGTCAACACCCAAAAGAAAAGGCAGATACAGTTACTGTATTGGAAAAAATTGGACATTTCTTAGATGACGAAAACCAGGATTTATTTGACAAGTTTAAGAAAGAAGGTTATTCTAATATTGAAATCAGTTCTCTGATTGCAAAAAACTTGGATGTTCCTAAGATCTTAACGCGTTCAGCAAAAACTTGGGATGGTGGTTATACGATTGCAGGTATATTTGGTCATGGAGATGCATTTGTTATGCGCGACCCTGCCGGTATCCGTCCTGCTTTCTATTATAAAGACGATGAAGTGCTTGTTGTTGCTTCGGAAAGACCAGTTATTCAGACTGCATTTAATATTCCTATTGATAAAGTGCAGGAAATTAAACCTGGACATGCGTTGATTGCAAAAAAAGATGGGACAGTTACCGAAGAAATGTTTAGAGAGCCTGTTGAGCAAAAATCATGTTCTTTCGAGCGTATCTATTTTTCAAGAGGTTCAGATGCTGATATTTATAAAGAACGTAAAAAATTAGGTCGCCTTTTGTGTCCGCAAGTATTAAATGCAATTGATAATAATATTAAGAACACGGTATTTTCTTTTATTCCAAATACGGCTGAAGTATCTTACTACGGTCTGATGGATGGTATCAATACCTACGTTAGAGATTTTCAAAAGGATGCCTTATTAAATAGAGCTGATAAGATTGATGACGGTGAGTTAGAAGATATTTTAAGCATTCATCCTCGTTTTGAGAAATTGAATGTGAAAGATGCTAAGTTACGTACATTTATTACTCAAGATGCTGATCGTACTGATATGGTACAGCATGTATACGATACAACTTACGGAATTGTTAAAGATCATGAAGACACAATCGTTGCGATTGATGATTCCATTGTCAGAGGAACAACCTTAAAACAAAGTATCTTAACAATTTTAGATCGTCTGAATCCGAAGAAGATTGTAATTGTTTCATCAGCACCGCAAATTCGTTACCCAGATTGTTACGGTATCGATATGTCTAGAATGGGTGAGTTTGTTGCTTTTGAAGCAGCTATATCGTTATTAAGACAACGTGGTTTAGCACATATTATTGATGAAGTATATCAAAAATGTTTGGTTTCGATAACAGCAGATATTGACGAAATAGAAAATTATGTCAAAGCTATCTACGAACCCTTTACAGATGATGAAATTTCAAATGAAATTGCGAGAATCATTACGCCACATCATTTGAAAGCTGAAGTAACAGTGATTTTCCAGACTTTAGATAATTTACACATTGCTTGTCCTGATCATAAAGGTGATTGGTACTTCTCTGGTAATTATCCGACTCCTGGAGGAAATAAAGTTGTCAATAAAGCATTTATGAACTGGGTAGAAGGTAAGAACGTAAGAGCTTACTTCAGCAGTTAATAAGAGCAAAATACATATTATAGAAAAGGCCCGATATATAAATATCGGGCCTTTTCTATAATATGTATTTTAAGTCAATTTTAATCTAAAATAATCGATTGTATACCTATTCGTTAGAACTGCTACAAACGTTTTAAAACAAAGTAAAATCCTACTGCAGTACACGCGAGAACGGCAGAGGTAGCCCACCAAAGTGTTGTGAATCCAAAGGATCCAACTATATTTGTCCCTAAAAGCGGTGAAAAAATATTCGCAGCAGAGAAGGCTAATGAATTGAAACCCATATAAGCTCCCTGTGTTTTGGCTGTTGACCTGTTTATGGTTACAGTTGCCATAAAAGGCAGTGTTAACATTTCGCCGATGCCAAACACGAAAAAAGTAACATAGAGCATGAATACCCCTGCATGTATATTGAACATGGCATAAGATATAGAACAGAAAAGCGTTCCGATTACCAATGTTTTTGTGATGGTCAATTTGTTTTCTGCAATATGTACAATAAACATCTCTAAAAGAACGATAATTAAACCGCTCCAGCCCATTAAAAATCCGATCTCATGTTCATTTAAGTGATGCACTTCACGATAGAAAATAGGAAGTGTCGATATGAGTTGGAAAAAACATAATGAGAATATACAGCAAAGGATATTAAAGATGATAAATGGACTATCTTTATATGGATTTCGTTCTTTTTTATGCTGCGATGTCGTGGTAACAGGTGCTGTTTTTAAAGTTTTTAAATTGTTTTTTTCCTTCTTATAGAAAAATAGAAAAAAGACAACCGCTGCCACTGCTGCCGCCATTGCATTTCCGTAGAATATCCAGTTAAAGGATATCCCTGCTAAAAAGCCACCAACCGCAGGTCCAATTGAAAACCCCAAATTAACCGCTAATCGATTCAATGAAAAAGCACGTGTTATATTTTCAGGTTTTGCATAGCTTGCGACCGAAACCGAGTTGGCAGGTCTGAATGCGTCAAAGACAGCACTCAAAATAAAGATCATAATACCTAAAGACTCGACAGTCCTGAAGTAAGGAGTGATCAGAAATAGGGGAGCTGCTAATGTCAAACTGAGTAGCTGGACTTTAAAACTCCCAAATCGATCTGTCAGCCAACCTCCTACATATGAACCGCAAACAGATCCAAAGCCGAAACACATCAGAACAAGACCAACCTGTTTAATGTTGAAATTAAGAGCCTGGGTCATGTAAATTCCTAAAAATGGGATTACCATGCTTCCCATTCTGTTGATAAGCATTACAATTGCGAGCAACCATGCGGAGCGCGATAACCCTTTGAAGGATCCGATATAGATGGATAAAAGTTTTTTCAAGTGAATATGTAAAAAAAGCCAAAGGAATAAATCATATCCCTTTGGCTAGATAAAAATGTTATTTTTAAACTAATTGGGATGCTTCGATAGAATTGTTAATTTCATAAGTTGAGGCTAACATATTCTTTTTACCTGTCGAAGGTTCAAAAATAATATCAACTCTTCCTAAATTTATTCCTGCAAAACCCACTTGGTTAACGGCTGTCTTTGTTCCCTTTAAGTTTGTTACAAAAGTAGGTTCTTTCAAAAAGGTATGCGTATGTCCACCAATGATTAAATCGATATCACTAGTCTTGGAAGCTAATACGAGGTCGGATACCTTCTCACTTTCGTATTGATAACCTAAATGAGATAGACAAATGACAAGGTCACATTTATGCTTTTCCTTTAATTCTTTGACCACGCGGTTTGCAATAAGAATTGGATCCAGGTATTTCATGCCTTTGAAATTATTCGGATCAACCAGCCCTTCAATATCTACCCCTAAACCAAAAACACCAATCTTCACTCCACCTTTTTTGAAGATGGTATAATCTTGTGTTTTTCCTTCCAGCACTGTTCCTGTGAAGTCATAGTTTGCCGTTAAAAAAGGAAATTTGGCGTGATCCAGATATTTGATAAGCCCATTTAACCCATTGTCAAATTCGTGATTACCAAATGTACCCGCATCATATCCCAATTTGGTCATTAAGTCAAGCTCTAATTTCCCTCCAAACAGATTAAAATAGGGAGTACCTTGGAACATATCGCCTGCGTCCAACAAAAGAACATGATCTTCCTCAGCCCTTACTTTTTTGATAAGTGTACTTCTGCGTGCAACTCCTGCCAATCCTTGATATCTACCGCCATCCATAGGAAAGGGTTCAATTCTGCTGTGAACATCATTGGTATGTAGAATGGTTAATTTTATTTTTTTTGAACCTGCAAATGATGAGAATGGTAACGTACCAAGGGTTACTGCTGCAGAAAGGCCTGCGGCAGTCTTTATAAAGCCTCTTCTATTTAATGATTTTAACTCTTCCATCTAATTGCATATTAATTTTTTGACCATTTTTTGTAAAGCTGGAAATAAAGTCCATCAAGCTTTCCCTTACTTTTTGAGGATAATCAGTTCTTTTAAGCGCATGTGTAAATAAATCTAAATTGTCTCCTCCATTCGCTAGGTAATCATAGGTGACTACTTTATAGGTTTTATTTTTGTCTATATCTTTTCCCTGTACCTGAATATTTATTGGCTTTTTATCTTGGATAGATAAGGTAATTCCTGAAACAGGTTGCCCCCCTGTTGCCGCTATAAAGTTGGCGAGTTGTTCAATTTGTTCACCGCTCAGCTCCATCACTGTAAGCTGATTTTCAAATGGCATAACCTCAAAAACACTCTCTACAGTAATATCTCCCGCTTTTATTTCATTGCGAATACCGCCCTTTGTTGCAAAAGCGATATCAGCCTTGTTGTTGATTTTTTCACTGGCAACCAATAGCGCTTGTGTAAAGAAATTTCCCATTAAAGTTTCAGGAGTCTTTTCTTTAGTCAATGCAACTTCCGAGAAGCCGATTACCCGGTTCATCTCTGCCTGCATTTGCTTTTTATAGGGACTATAAATAGCTACGATCGCGGTATCCTCAACGGTGCTTTTATTGATCTCGTATTGCTTAAAGTCCTTTTGGACAGGACTTAATTTTTTGCTGCAAGATGTGCTAAGTAAAATAGCTAAAAACCCGAAGGTTACATATTGAAGTTGATGTATAGTAAGTTTCATCATGTAATAAGTGTTTTCGGTACAAATGTAGATAATAAAAGCCTAACATTTTTGTTAAGCTTTTATTATCAATATGCAAAAGAAGGCGCTTTTTCTAATTGGCAACCTCTGTTTTTTTAATGTCTTTTCTGACCACAGCATCTCTTTGATTTCTCAATCGTATTGATTTCCGACGATCTGCAATGGTTGTTTTTGTGATTTTTGCAACCATTTTATTATTCTTATATAATTTCCAGTTCATCAGCAATACGGAAACCAATATAATAACTAGGCCTATTACTTGTATGTATGTCACGGCATGGCTACTGAAAAAGTAACTTAATACCAATGCTACAATAGGATTAACATAGGCATATGTACTTACTTCCGTAGCAGGTCTTACTGATAGCAACCAGATGTAAGAACTGAATGCTAAAATAGATCCAAAAACAATTAAGTACGATATATTAAACCAGTCGATAGGCGTTACCTGTTGAAAACTAAAATGAGCAAATTCACCATTTAAGCTGGCAACAATTGTAAATAATACACCTGCTGTAATCATCTGCCATGCAGTCTTTACGGAGACATGTAAATCTTCCGTCTCTTCTTGCTGGCTTTTCTTCTGGTATTTGGAATATAATGAACCTGCAGTCCAGGCGATAGATCCAAGCACCATAATCACTAAAGCAATAACGGTTATTTCTTTATTTGCAGAAGATTTGCTTGCGATGATTTGCTCTACAAAGAGTAAAACAACACCAGCAAAACCTAAAATCAAACCAGCGATGGTAGATTTACTGCTGAAATTTTCTTTCCATTTTGGTTTATCAAGAATAACAAACCAAATCGCCGCTGCTGCCGCAATAATCGCCGCAACACCACCTGAAACATATTGCTCTGCCCAGATAAGACCACCCATATCAATAAATAAGAGTAAAAATCCGACAACAATAGAATCGCGGATTGCTCTCTTGTTGAATATTTTATAACCCTTCAATACACAGTACCCCATCAGCAAAATACTTGCAGTAATAAACCTAAAAGATCCTAAAATGAATGGCGGGAAACTGTGTAGCGCTTTTTCAATAAAGAAAAAAGTCGACCCCCATACAATGTATACGACAGCATACGCGAGTACGATCATTAAAGGGCTTGCTTGTTGTACTTTATTATTTAACATCTCTCTATTCCTTTCCTAAATTATTCCGGTATAACTAATTGTTGTTCTTCTTTCACTGTTTGCAAAACAATTGTGGTTCTTGTTGAAATTATTCCTTCAATTTTTCCCAAAGTGTTACGCATCAAATCGACTAACGCAGTAGAATCAGCCGTCCGAACTTTGATTAGGTAACCATCATCTCCAGCAATATCATGCACTTCCTGCACTTCGGGTATCTCTGCTAGAAGAATACCGACTTTCTGTTCTCCAATTATATCGTTCGCTTTGATAAATATAAACGATAGTAATTTCTGATCAATTGCCGCTGGATTTATCTTGGCGTTGTATTGTAGGATTACATTTTTTTGCTCTAATTTTTTAACACGTTCTAAAATCGCAGAAGGAGCCATACTAAGCTCTCTTGCTATATCAGCATTATTGATTCGAGCATTATCCTGCATTAAACGCAAGATTTTGAAATCTACATGATCTAAATTATATTCTACTTTTGTCATATCGAATGCAAAGGTAGTGATATTTCGAATAATATTCAAATTATTTAGTTAAATTCAGAATATAATTCTATTTGCGAGGATATTTTTTTTAGAACAAATAGTCTTTTCACTAGCCTGAGCACTAGTTTTTTTTATTTAATAATCTGATTATTAGGGTATTTGTGTTCTTTTGAATTATCTTTGGTATTTTAGGTGTCTCATCGAATATTATTCGCTAAAGGTTTCCATCGAGTATTTTTCACGTAATATTTTAATGATATAACTGGTGCTAAGGGTGACAATCAATCCTATGAGACAACCAATAGTGACACAGGCGAAACGATCGAGTGCGGCAACATATGACTTTAATTGATGTTCATGAACCACGACAATGATCATGGCTACCATTGCTGTACGGGCCACACTTAGGATATTGAATAACCTGCATATA
Organism: Sphingobacterium kitahiroshimense; assembly: GCF_025961315.1. NCBI lineage: Bacteria > Pseudomonadati > Bacteroidota > Sphingobacteriia > Sphingobacteriales > Sphingobacteriaceae > Sphingobacterium > Sphingobacterium kitahiroshimense. The sequence goes on from NZ_JAOQNK010000001.1 coordinate 5,735,685, forward strand.
GCGACGGATGTGATGACACCCAAAAGCATAGACCACATCTGAGGAAGATTGGTAAAATAAAACAGTATACCCGTCGCCGAACCAATAAAATTAGACTTAGTTCTATCAAAAGCAATTTTTGTTGCTTCATTATCATCCGGAGAAATCACTAAAACAATAGAAATTAAAGCCCATATTGCTGAATATTCAGGAAAGCTGATATATAAAAAGTAACCAATAGAAAAACCGATCAAAATACGAATCAGATAGATGATGAAGTCGGAGTGAAGGCTATATCGCATGAGGGTTTTACGCATCTTAAAATATTTTACTGCAAAAGTACATCTTATTTGCAGCATCAAAAAATCATATACATGCGTTTTTATGCATGTTTAATATTGTTTTTTCATTTTCTTGCATTATCAATTCTTTTCATTATTTAAAATAGTTAGATTTGTTGATACAAATTATACCATACTGTGAAGGAAAATATTTCTTTAGATCAATTATCGCAATCTTTAACGGGGGACTTGTATTATGATGATTCTGCTTATCACCATACCATCCGTCTTGCCTATTCCACTGATGCATCCGTGTACCAAGAACTACCTTTAGCTGTAGCGATTCCCAGAAATAGTGGAGATATCAAAATTTTAATACAGTTTGCATCTGCAAACGGCATTACGATTATTCCGAGGACAGCAGGTACATCCTTAGCTGGTCAGGTTGTTGGAAATGGTATCGTTATGGATATCTCGAAGTCTTTTAATAAGATACTTGAATTAAATGTCGAAGAACAATGGGTGCGTGTTCAACCTGGTGTTATTCGTGATGATCTCAATCATTACCTCAAACCATTTGGCTTCATGTTTGGTCCAGAAACCTCAACAGCAAGTCGTGCGATGATTGGTGGAATGATCGGTAATAATTCCTCCGGATTACATTCCATTGTATGGGGCGATACCCGTCAAAATTTATTAACAGCGAATGTCATATTAGATGATCAGTCTGAGGTCGTATTTGAAGCGTTGGACGAAGCATCTTATTTCAAGAAATTAATACAAAAAGATAGGGAAGGTGCAATTTACCGCGAATTGAATGCGATGTTGACAGTGGAAGAAAATATGCAGGCAATAGCATCGGGATACCCCAAGCGGTCGATAACAAGACGAAATACAGGATATGCACTGGATATGGTATCGGATAAAACTGCTCCTTTCAATATGTGCCGTCTATTAGCTGGTTCTGAAGGAACCCTAGCGATCGTTACAGAGGCCAAGTTGCAATTATTACCATTACCGCCTAAAGAATTAGGTCTCCTATGTATCCACTTTGACGATATGATTGCGTGTATGGAAGGTAATGTGATTGCTTTGTCACATAATCCCGAAGCCTCGGAACTTGTCGATAAGTATATCATGGATTTTACTGTCGGGCACCCCACTTATCAATATAATCGTTTTTTTATAGAAGGTGATCCCAAAGCTTTGCTTATAGTGGAGTTCAGAGGAAATACGCCAGATGAAGTGGAAGCAAAGGCGATGGCATTGAAGGCCGCGTTGATTGAAAAGCATTTGGGTTATGCTTATCCATATATAACAGGTGAGCAGACCAATTTGGTTTGGGATGTACGGAAGGCGGGTTTAGGGTTAATCCGTAATTTACCCGGAGATAGTCAGCCGGTTAATTTGATTGAGGATTGTGCGGTTTCTCCGGAAGATTTACCTGCATATGTAGCAGATATTCAAAATTTATTGATTGCAGAGGGAGTTCACGCATCTTATTACGCGCATGCTGGAGCAGGAGAACTCCATATTGAGCCTTTTGTTAATTTAAAAACAGAATCGGGGGTAAAAACTTTTCGCTCGATCTTAGAAAAGACAACAGATTTAGTTTTAAAATACAATGGATCTTTAAGTGGTGAGCATGGTGATGGTCGTCTGAGAGGTGAGTTTATTGAGAAAGTTTTAGGAGGAAAAGTCTTTAAACTCATTGAGCAGGTTAAAGAAATATTTGATCCTAAAGGCGTATTTAATGCCAATAAGATTGTAAATACACCACCAATGGACACCCATCTCCGTTATGATAATAATAAAAATACAACACAGATAAAGACCTATTTCGATTTTTCGAAAGAGGAAAGTATCCTACGTCTGGCCGAGAAGTGTTCCGGATCAGGTGACTGCCGAAAAACAGAAATTACCGGTGGAACGATGTGTCCCTCTTTTATGGCTACACGCGATGAAAAGGATACGACACGCGCCCGTGCCAATATGTTGCGTCAATTTTTGACAAATTCAACAAAAGAGAACCGGTTTGACCATGAAGAATTAAAAGAAGTGATGGACTTATGTTTATCATGTAAAGGTTGCAAAACTGAATGCCCTTCTAGTGTTGATGTAGCTAAGATGAAAGCCGAGTTTTTACAACATTATTACGATGAGCATGGTGTGCCCTTCCGGTCGCGAGTGATTGCAAATTTCACAGAATCTCAAAAATTAGGATCACTGGTAGCGCCCTTATACAACTTTGTTGTCAAAAATGACTTTTTAGCTGGCCTTGTAAAAAGAACCATTGGTTTTGCCCCTAAGAGATCACTGCCGTTGGTAGCTGGTACTACATTGTCACAATGGGTGAGAAAACAGAAAAACAAGACAGATGCAAAGCGGCGCGTATACTTATTCGCAGATGAATTTACAGAATATAACGATGCCGAAATAGGTATTACAGCATATAAATTACTAACTGCTTTAGGCTATGAAGTGATTATTCCAAAACATATTGAGAGTGGCCGAACTTATCTTTCAAAAGGTCTGGTTAAAGAAGCGAAGAAGATCGCTAATAAAAATATTACTTTTTTGAAAGATCTAATAACAGAGGAGACCCCCTTATTAGGAATAGAACCATCGGGTATCATTACCTTTAGAGATGAATATCTTTCTTTGGTAGATTCGGATCTCTATGAAGATGCAAGTAGAGTAGCTAAAAATGCATTGATGTTTGATGAGTTTTTACTGAAAGAGATTGAAGCTGGCCGTATTCAAAAAGAGCAGTTCAGTACGCGTGAGAAAACAATTAAGTTGCATGGACATTGCTATCAAAAAGCATTTCATTTAGTAGAAACAACAGAGAAAGTCTTGTCATTTCCTCAAAACTACCAAGTAGAGGTGATTCCATCAGGTTGTTGTGGTATGGCGGGATCATTTGGTTATGAAAAAGAACACTACGACATCTCGATGAAAGTAGCAGAATTGGTTTTGTTGCCTACTGTCCGAAATACGGATTCTTCTACATGGATTGCTGCGGCAGGTACATCTTGCCGGCACCAGATTAAAGATGGAGCGGCAAGACATTCTTACCACCCTGTAGAAATCTTATATGATGCTTTAATTAAGTAAAACAATCAATCTATTTTATTTGTTTATCAGTAAAAATCGTTAGTTTTAGTAAACGATTTTACTGATAAACATAATTACTGAAAAAGATGAGAAAAATAAATCAAATTGCTGTTCTATCTGCGTTAGCTTTTGCGACAGCATGTGGCAACACTACCCAAAACCAACAAGGTGGCGATAAATCAAAAAAAAGTAACATTCCTATTGAGGAATTGACCATTGATGGACCTGTCAAAAATAATAAACATCTTTTCTTACGTATTGTTGATGATGTGAAAACGGATTCTAGTTACATCTATACGGCTAAAAGTACCTTCAAAGGAGATACTGTTGGATTGAAAGTAGAAGTCGTAAATCTTATCCCTGCCGGAATTATTGATGATGTCGCTAATGAAGATGTTGGTTTTACAAAAGGTAAAATTAAAATTTCTTCTTTAGGTGCAGAGAGTGATGCTTTTATAAAAGCATTGGGTAAAATATATGAAGTACCAGCTTCTGGTCCTTTCGCAAGTGCAACATTGGTACCGACAGTTTTCTCTTCAAATAAAGTAAATGCTGATCTTGATAAAACAGCAACTTATAGCTTTAAATTATTTTTAGAGCAAAAGTCAGGAGAACCGGCTGAAATGTTTTTCAACATTGATACGTATAAAAAATCTTTAGAATTTAAAGAGAAAGATCCTAAATTCCGCGCTCCGTTTATTTCCGCACTGGAAGGTAAATAAGCTTTAAAATCATATTATAAAAAAAAGGCTTTCTATTATTAGAAAGCCTTTTTATGTTAGAAATCAAATTTTATTCTAGCCCTTATGCCCGATTTAGGAGCACCTGGGTGATCAAGATAATTTAATCTCCGGACATAATCTACGCGAAGTATTTTGAAAATATTGGACAATCCAACACTAGCCTCCATGTATGGATCCGATCCAAAGGTGTACGAAGATTGTATATTGTCAGCATTTTTCTGAAAGTCAAATACTTTGTCAGAATGATCTGGGTTATTCTCATCTCGAAGCCCACCGTACACAGCTTTAAAACTAAATACTTCACGAAGTTTTAGCTTTTTAATACCTGGAATTTTGTTTAACAAGAAACCATTCATGTAGTATTGTATATTAGCGGATGCATGGTGGTCACTGACAAATTCCAAGAAGTTCATCAAGTTGTAAGAATTAAGCTGATATGCATAAGTTTGATTCGCACGGTGTATCGTTAAGAAAGGAAATGGAATTCCTTTACCAGCAATATAAGTACCTGCGACATCAATATCTGCATAGCCGAACTGGCTCAGGTAAAATCTTTTGAATGCTCCTACGTTAAAGTTGTGATAACTATATTCGCCTTTGAATACATCTTTAAGTCCAGCCGTGTAGTTAAAGTTAAAAATAGGGTATTCATTAAATATGGGAGTACGATAAAGCTTTCCTTGATAAAACTGTTCATTCGGAGCGTAGCGAATATTTACTGATAATTCTGTTGAATTGATTTCGTTGAACACTTTAGTTTGACCATTATCATCTATGATCTGATACCTTAAAGATCCTGCTGGCGATTGTTTTGTTGCATTAAATCCCAATCCAATACTTAAGCGATTTTCAAATTCTTTTCTATAATCAACGCGATAAACATCATTATAGATGTAATTTTCATTATCACCTCTTTTGAAGGATAACAAAAAGTTATCTTCTTGTATAAATTCTAAAGCTTGACCAGGAATCTTGGTGTCACGCTGGAACGATGCCCGGATGTAGTGTTGTGGAAATGAATAAACAGACTTATTGTTGAAAGCATAAGTTCCGCTTAAAAAGTATTTCCATTTTTCATCTTTAAATCCATATGCTGCATACGATTCAGCATAAAATCTTTTACTGAATGATTCTGTAGTTCTACCACCAACACGAAGTCTAAATCCTTCGACAGGGTTAAAGCTATAAAAAGTATTTACCGGACCAATTTCAACAGGACCAGCCTGTTTATATCCCGATAATACCAAAGCTGCAATATCCATAAAGGTTTTAAAAGAAGGAATCTGTTGCAGGGTGTCGATATTATGATAAATATTCAGCTCATTTTTCGTTAAAGGAATTTGACGTTGCGTATCAAAAAGTTTTCGAGTACCCTTTCCATCTGCTATATTGTAAGCAATTACCGTTTCAGGACCACTGTAAATACTATCCGGTTGAACAACGCCAGTTTTATAATTTTTATAGTTGACAGTTCTGTTACCACGAATACCTGTTCCTTTATCTGTTAAAGAAAAATCAATACCAAGTGTACTTTGACTTAAATAGAATCTTTTACTCTCATCCTGATCAAATTTGAGTTCAATATTCATGTCCCTTACAAAGTTCAAATTGATATCATCAGCGACAGTCATATTAGCACCTTGTACAGCATAGTTACCATCAAGTGTAATATATAACTGGCCTTTGAAAAGCATGTCCGCTTTATTGCGTGGAAAAAAACTAAGTTCAACTAACCACGGTTGCTGTGTTTTTATCGTATCTGTGATAAAAAACTTGTAAAATGTGGGAGCCGAGTTGGCGATTGGACTTAAAAATTGATTCGTTACCAGCGTGATATTGTTATCGTAAATATCTACTGTCTCATAAAGTTTATTGAAATATGCACTTAAACCATCATTATCAATAAATTTGGGATCAAATTGCGCACGTTGCTCTCCTATGATATATTGTTTTGTTTTTTTAGGGTCCTTACGAAAATATACTTTTGAAAGTTTCTCTTCCATAAAAGCAGGCAATAGATATTTATTTGCAGTTTTAGCCGAATCATCTACTTCAAAAAGAAATTGGTAATTTTTGAATATCTTCTTGTTTACAAATTTCTCTGATAAATTGCTCAGTCCTAAAGAGATCTTTTCGTATTGGTCATATTGCGCGAATTGTTGCCCTGTTAATCTATTTTTACTTTTATTTTCGATTACTTTACGGATCAATGCGACAGCAGGATTATCTTTGTTTGTATACTTTCTCTTTTTTGCTCTGACTACAACCTCATCAAGGGTATTGTCCTGAGATTCCATTAATACCTCGATCTGTTGCGTTTCGTCATTTGTAACAAATACATCTTTATAATCATACCCAATACTTGATACACGGATTTTCACATAATTCTTTGGAAATTTTAAGGTGAACCGTCCAGATTCTTCAGTCGAAGTCGCATTGCCGGGGGCAGCAGGTGCTCCAACAACAGCAACTGTCGCATAGCCGATCGGTTGTTTTGTCTTGCTGTCCTTAACGATACCCTGTACTGTTTTTAATTGGCCTAATGCTGCAGTAATACTTACTAACATGACTGATGCCAGTAAAAATAGTGTTTTTGCAATTGTACTGCTACTACGTTGGTATTCCATAATTTTACATTAATTATATCACAAATTACCGATACGTGTTATAACACCATCTTAATTTCTGACTTTTTAACTTAAAAGTTCTAATAAGTTGTATGCAAAAGAAATAAAAAATTAAGAATTAATAAAACATTTACAATTTTTTAACTTCACTATTTTTATTAATCGACTATTAACTTGTTGAATAGCAGTGCATTTGTTTTAATGTCAGAATAAACTGACTATAATTTTACTTCTTTATGATGAAATTCGACCTAAATACAACCAATCTCGTTGACTATTGTAACAAAAAGGTCAACGAAGTTGTTTTGATTTTTTAAAAATTGGGTTCCGACGCAAAATGAATGCGCTCTTTTGTGGTAGGGTGGTTAAACTCAATATAAGCAGCATGCAAGTGTAATCGATCAGATTTTTGACCATAAAGATCGTCTCCAACAATAGGACAGTTCATTCCTTTAGGATGAGCAGAATGAAGGCGAAGTTGATGTGTTCTTCCTGTCAATGGAAAGTATCGCACTTTGGTTTTACCGTTTATAATTTCGATTTTTTCCCATTTAGTAACTGCTTTCTTTCCATGTTCATAACAGACTAACTGTCGAGGTCTATCGTCAAGATCAACCCGTAGAGGTAGTGATATAATTCCAGAATCGGTATCGATAATGCCATCAAGTAAAGCAATATATTGCTTGACGATGGTATGGTTGATAAATTGACTCTGAATAAATTTGTGAGCTTCTTTAGTTTTGGCTATCACAAGAATTCCGGATGTAGACATATCTAACCGATGAACAATTAAAGGCCCTGCATCGGGATATTTTTTAAGCATGCGTGTATAGACCGAATCTTTAACATGTATGCCAGGGACGGATAGGAATTCTTCAGGCTTATTTATAATGATCAGGCTTTCATCTTCGTAAATAATGGGGAGTTCAATGCCTTCATCAGGGCTTTCGAGCATCGGATTTTTATCAACCTGTAATCCCTCAAGCATAAAGCCGAGAATAGGTTCACATTTATTGCGACATGCAGGGTAGTAGCTTTGATGTCTTCGTACTTCAGCCGAAGGCGATTGTCCCCACCAAAATTCGGCAAGCGCAATTGGCTTGTAATCATTTAAATAAGCAAATTGCAATAGTTTTGGTGCGGCACATTCACCAGATCCAGCAGGTGGTTGCAAATTGTATGCGTTAAAAATGTCAATGACATTTTTAGTTTCCCCTTTCGCATTTTTAAAATTGTATTGTGCAAATAATTGATTTTGCAACTGTGCAGAACGTTTTTTACGCTCTTCTTTTAAATCGGCTATTATATTGAGGTGATCATTTAGCGGTTTTTCAGCGATGGAAATATCATGGTGATATTGTTTTTGGAAAACACTCAGTTCAAACTTATCTCTTAAACTCTGTTTGATCAGATCTTCTTCAAGCAGTTGATATGATGCAGCTGATAGGGTTAATTTTGATTTGTCTCGCAGTTGTTTACGTTCTTTCTTTTGAATTTTCAGATTTTCTTTAAAGTTGGCCAATTGCTGATCCAGCCTCACTTTAGTGTCATCGAGTTTTTCTTTCAGTTGCGTACCTGTTTCACTCTGCTCTAATGCTGTAATTTGCTTATTAAGGTTATTGAGGTGTTCCTCTTCTAACAGAAAAAAAGAATTTTCCGTTAACATATCAAAAACCGGAGGTACAAAATAGCGATGATCATTTTTGCCAGCCAGTTTACCGGAGAAACCAGCTAGAAATCCAATATGACCATCTTGATCTTGGACAATTAATACACCGAACATTTTACCAATGGCCTGTCCATCCATTTTTTCGTTTAAACCAAAATTATGAACCCATTCCGTTTGAGTAAGAATATATTCTTGAACAGATGCGCAGGCTTGTTTTGCCAGTTCATGTGGTTCATAACAGAAGGGGAAAGTAAAATGTGTAGGTAAAAGTATTTCCTTGATTTCCTCATTAAATTCGTGAAAGTATAGATCACCGTTCAAACAATTCCCCTTCATCATTGTTATTTTCATTATGCGTACAAAAGTACAAAAATGATGTTATTTTTATGACAATATTATTTCTTAATTAATGGGCTTTACGGCCTCATTTTATTAATATTGTATATCAAGTAACAGTGATTTTAATAATTTAAATAAATTGTAAAATAATTCATTATGAAAGCAAAAATTGGTATTAAAGAAGCAGACTTGGCAAAGGTAGCCGCTATTTTGAATAATGTGTTAGCGGATGAAAGTATTGTGTATCAAAAAACAAGAAATGCACATTGGAATGTTGAAGGTCCAGATTTTCATGCCGCGCATTTATTTTTGGAATCGCAGTATAATGAATTGGCAGAAATTATTGATGAAGTCGCAGAACGCATCCGTCAAATCGGACATTATGCAGTAGGTTCATACGCCAAATATCTAGAATTGACCCATCTTACAGAGACGAAGTACGAACATACAGATAGTAAAGGGTTTTTCAAGGAATTACTGTCAGATCATGAATCTGTTATTATGAATATTAGAGGAAATTTGGATGCGGTCGAAAAAGCTGGAGATCAGGCGACTGAAGATTTTCTTGTTGGTTTACTAGCGCAGCATGAAAAGATGGCTTGGATGTTACGTGCTCATGTAGCATAACTTTTATAACAATCTTTTCAAAAAAAAGCAGTACCCTCGGTACTGCTTTTTTTTTGAAAGTACTAAAAACTGCATGATAATTGTAAAGGGCATTACATCACTGCAAATTTATTTTTCCATTAGTATGCGCTATTATTTTGTTTTAATTGTCTTTTCGCTTCTGTTTTTCTCATGTGCTGAATCCCTTATGGTACAATCGACTGGAGTTTTACAAAATGCATCGCGGACACATCACTTAAAAAATGGTGAACGTGAGCTGATTTACATTCCCATGCGGCATTTAGGTAAACGTAATTATTACGATTATATTCAGCGAATGGTCGACTCATTACAAAATCAAGGGTTTGTTGTATTTTATGAAAGTATTGCCTACCAAGTGGATAGTGCCCAACAAAGAGATGTATATGATCGAAAGTTTCGAAAATTAGTAGGACACGTAATAGGTAGTACCAAAGTGTATGAAAAAACTTCCGATACAACAAAAGTATTAATGGCTCCACTTTATAAAAATCTCGGAAGTAGAATCATCCAACAGCCCCAATATTCGTTTTTTAAAGTTGATTATAATACAGCAGTTATTGCAGATATTCCCAAAAATGAACTTTTGGACGAATTTGAATACAGCTATGGTGATATTATTCTTGATTCATGTGACTTGAAAACTCCTTTAAATGAGCCTTATACTTGTAAACCTATAAAAGCAGAGTTTAGAAATATTTTCGACCGGGAATTTATAATGAAAAAAAGAGAACAAAATTTAGCAGCTTTGGTGGCGGATGCTTCACAAAAGAAAATTCTAATTATGTTTGGGGCCGCGCATTACAAAGGCTTTCTCAAATATTTGAAAGAGCGTAACCCGGATTGGATAAATGTAAAATAAGAAAATATGGAGAAATTGTTTATTGTTATTTTGGTACCCGCTGTTATATATCTCGTGTATTACCTTTTAAATAAAACGGAGAAAAATAGCAAAGCCATCAGGCGTGTTCTGAGTAAAGAGGGAAAAGATATTCTTTTGAAAGAAGTACAGTACTATCGAAATTTGAACGAAGCGGATAAAATTGAATTTGAAAAGCGCTGCTTACATTTTTTAGATCATGTATCTGTAGAAGGAATTGGTGTTGAAGTTTCTTTAAAAGATTATATGTTAGTAGCGGCAAGTGCTATAATACCTGTTTTCGCTTTTAAAAATTGGAAATATGCAAATTTAACAACTGTACTGCTTTATCCCAATACTTTTAATCAAGATTACCAGTTCGAAGGCAGTCAGGGGCGCAATATTTTAGGAATGGTAGGCGAGGGGTCCATGAACGGTCAGATGATTTTATCAAAAGAGGCTCTTGAAGCTGGTTTCTCAAATACAAAGGACGGCCAAAACACAGCCATTCATGAGTTTGTCCACCTGTTGGATAAAACGGATGGTGAAGTCGATGGATTACCGCAATTTTTGATAGATCATACGTATAGTCTAGCCTGGTTAGAAATGATTCGTAAAGAAATTTTAAAAATTCAGGAAGGTAAATCTGATATCAATCCGTATGGCATTACAAATCGGGCGGAGTTTTTTGCCGTTGCTTCCGAATACTTTTTTGAAAACCCTGAACGGCTTAAAAATCATCATCCAGAGCTTTACAAAGCATTAAGTATGGCATTTCAGCAAGACCTGAGTCCTGCTTAATCATGTTATCTGGTTGTTATGGGTTACTATTCAATAAATGTATGGTTATCTCTTAAGTAAAGAATAGACTTGAAACAAAAAAGCTCTTCCATATGATGAAGAGCTTTTTTATTGTCTTATTAAGCGATCTTTATTAAAACCTATATCGCTTCTAAAAGTTGTTTTTCATGTAGTTCAAAATATTGTCCTTTTAAGTTCATAAGTTCATCATGAGAACCTTCTTCCGCAATTCTTCCCTGATCCAACACAATGATTTTATCGGCATTTTTGATTGTCGATACACGATGCGCTATAAACACACATGTCTTTCCTTTCATAATACGGCTTAGGGAAGTCAATATCTGTTCTTCCGTTTTGGTATCTACGGCAGACAGACAGTCATCAAAAATCAAGATCTTAGGTTCTTTAATTAAAGCCCGCGCGATGGAGACACGTTGCTTTTGTCCTCCAGAAAGCGTGATTCCACGTTCCCCAACCGAAGTTTCAAAACCTTGATCAAATCCCATTATATTTTCATAGACTGCGGCATCTTTCGCTGCCTGCTCGACTTGCTCCTGTGTAAAGTGGTCTAGACCAAATGCGATATTGTTACTGATCGTATCTGAAAATAGAAAAACCTCCTGAGGCACAAAGCCTGTTTGTTGCCTTAGATCCTGAAAATCTAGCTTTGTGATAGCAGTGTCGTCATATTTGATGGCCCCCTTGTCGATATCAAACATACGAAGCAGTAAATTCGCTAAAGTCGATTTACCCGATCCCGTTTTACCAATGATCGCCAGTGTTTTCCCTGCAGGAATATGAAACGATAAATCCTTGATCGCTTGAATCCCCGTTTCAGGATAGGTGAATGAAATGTTTTCAACCTTTAGATCTCCTGTAAGTACTTTTTTAATTTCGCCGTTAATAATAGGAGACTCGGTATTTAAAAATTCGTTGATCCGTTTTTGCGATGCTGAGGCGCGCTGTACCAGTGAAGTTACCCAAGCTAAAGACATAGCAGGGAAAGTCAATTGGTTGACATAAATGATAAACTCAGCAATATTTCCCGCAGTGATGGTACCTTTTGCAACTTCCAAACCACCCACATAAATGGTTATTATGGTGCTTAAACCAATTAATAATAGAATTAGCGGAAAGAAGACTGCCTGTACTTTGACAAGTGATAAAGCCGTATTCCGATAGATGGTACTCTCTTCTTCAAAAGAATCCATTTTATATTTTTCTCTGTTGTATGTTTTAATGACTCTGATACCTGCAAAGTTTTCTTGAACAAAAGACGCTAAACGTGCCAGTTGCTTTTGAATTTTCTCACTTCTTTTATTGATGATCTTATTTACAAATAAAATAACAGCAGAAAGAATAGGGATAGGGATAAGTGCATATGTCGCTAGACGGGCATTAACATCATACATAGCATAAATCACCATGATCGATAAGACAACGGTATTGATGGCATACATAATAGCAGGGCCGAGGTAATTTCTGACCTGGTTGACATCTTCCGTAGCCCTACTCATAAGATCTCCCGTGTTATTTCTTCTAAAAAAAGCAAAATCTAGTTTTTGATAATGTCTGTAGATTTCATTTTTTAAATCATACTCAATATGGCGAGATGTCAGAATGATTGTCTGGCGCATCATAAACAAGAAAATACCACGAAGCAGAGACAGTAATAAAACTACCCCACCGAAAAATAGCAAACTAGATCCAAAAACTTTATAGATCAATTCTTGTCTTTCAAATCCGTGGTAGAGTTTATATAAATAGATATTCTCTTGTACCAGATCAAAAGCTTCTCGAATTACTTTTGCAGGAAGGATACCGAAATAATTGGAAATTATAACAAAAATTACCCCAGGAACAAGCTTCCAGCGATATTTGTAAAAATATTTATTTAAATAAGCTAACTCTTTCATATGATAATACAAATGTAAAACTTATTCGGCATTTAATTTTCTATTTTACGAACTTATACTGTCACAAACAGTTCATAAGTTTTGTATTTATTTTGAAAGAAAAATTTAGTGTGAAATATATTTTCTACTTTTGTTCCCAAATTACCATAAATAAAACTTGAAGCAGAATTTTATGTCAGCATCTCAAACTCCAATTTTCGAATTATTGGGACAATTTGGTCACCAGAATTTGTTTTTTTGTAATGATGAAGTAGTTGGTTTGAAAGCAATAGTTGCGATTCATGACACTACATTAGGTCCAGCAATAGGCGGTGTCCGCATGTTGCCATATTCCAGTACAGAAGAAGCTATCGAAGATGCTCTTCGCCTTTCTAGAGCAATAACTTACAAATCAGCAATCACGGGCCTTAATCTAGGTGGTGGTAGTGCCGTGATCATCGGTAATCATCGTATAGATAAATCTGAGGTTTTGCTGAGACGCTTAGGACAATTTATTGAGGGCCTAAATGGTAATTTCATCGCTTCGATCGATGTAGGTATCGGTCAACGCGATTTGGAACATATTTTTACAGAAACTTCACATGTGGCAGGCTTGCCTAAAGCGATCAATGGCGGGGGTGATACTTCAGTCTTTGCGGCACAAGGCGTACTCTATGGTATTAAAGCTTCCTTAAAAGAACTATACGGTTCAGACAGTTTAGCGGGACGTAAAGTTATCGTGCATGGTATAGGAAGTGTTGGTGAGCGTTTGATCGAAATGTTACGTGATGAAAATTCGCGCGTATATGTAAGTGATATTACGGAAGACCGGATGTTGAAAACAGCAGCAAAATACAAAGTTGAAACCATTGCTTTCGATAAAGTTTTTGATTTTGACTGTGATGTTTATGCACCTTGTGCATTAGGGGGGACTGTTAATCCAGAAACTGCCGCAAAAATGCAATGTAAAATTATTGCTGGTGCAGCAAATAACCAATTGAAGGATGAATTGGTTACGAGCAACATTCTGCATGAAAGAGGTATTTTATATGCACCGGACTATTTAATTAATGCAGGAGCATTGGTTAGTTGTTATTCCGAAATACAGGGCTATGGCGCTGATCATACCGAGTTTGTCATTAAAAATATATACAACGCAACACGCGAAGTATTACAAAAATCAAAACAAGAAAATATTTCTTCGTTCCAAGCTGCTAATCAAATCGCAGAAAAACGTATCTTTGACATTCGAAAACTCAAAAGATAGAGAAAACAAACAAACAAAACAATCGTTCTTACATACAAATCGTTCTTTAAAATACTATGTTAAATAGAAGACACCTAAGGGTCAAAGTAGTGCAGACGCTTTATGCGTACAGTTTATCTGAAGATAAAGATATCAAAGCCTTTGAAAAGGCATTATTGCAAAATGTGGATGAAGTGTACGAAATGTACATTTGGACTTTAAATCTCCTGGATGAAGTGGCCGATTATGCATTAATAGATGCAGAAGGTCGTGCAAATAAGTTTTTGCCAACAGAAAAAGATTTATCGCACAACACCAAACTAAGTAGCAATACTTTTATCGAGTCTTTAAGACAAAATCCGCAGTACGCAGAAGGAGTAAAGAAATACGGTGTTTCTTGGAACTTTGATCCTGAAATCGTTCGTACAGTATTCGCTCAATTGAAGCATTCTGAAGATTATGCATATTATATGCAGTCATCAGATCGTTCGATTGCAGTGGAAAAAGATATTATTAAGTTTATCTTCAAAAAAATTATTTTAAAGTCCCCTGTTATTGAACAGGTTTTTGAAGAGAAGTTTATCAACTGGACGGTCGATAAGGAAGTTTTACAAGCATTAATTGCCAAAACATTTAAAAACTTCAGTTCAGAAGAACCGAGACAAAATAAACTGGCAGAGCTTACGCAGAACTGGTACGATGATAAAGATTTCATCTTAAATCTGATTGCAAAAACAATCCGATATACAAATGAATATCAAAAAATGATTACCGAGAAAACAAAAAATTGGGAATCAGATCGTATTGCATTAATCGATACTTTATTAATGCGCATGGCTATTTGCGAATTGGTGAATTTCCCTTCTATTCCGGTAAAGGTTACAATTAATGAGTATATTGAAATCTCAAAAGTATTCAGTACACTGAAGAGTAATACCTTTATTAATGGTATTTTAGATAAAATTTTAAGTGATTTAAATCAAGATGGCCGTATTCAAAAACAAGGTCGTGGATTGAATAATTAAAAATATTGATATGAAAAAAATGAACTATTCACTGCTTTTAGCATTCGGTATCTGGACTTTAAGTTCATGTGGTACCAGTAACAAGAGCGAAAATACAAGTTCAGATTCCGTAAATGCAGCAGCAGATACATCTGTAAATACAGAAGCTGCAGCTGGTGCAATCGGTACTATCGAATTTGCAGAGCCTGCATTTGACTTTGGAGAGATCAAAGAGGGAGCTGAGGTTACACATACTTTTACGCTGAAAAATACAGGAAATGCACCTTTAATTATTTCAGAAGTTAGAGCTTCTTGTGGATGTACACAACCTGAGTTTTCAAAAAGTCCAGTTCTTCCAGGTAAGACCTCAGATATAAAGGTCACTTTCAAAAGTGAGGGTCAGGTGGGTAAACAGCAGAAAATTATTACCATACACTCTAATGCTTCAAATGGGTTGACGACAGTTCAGCTGAAAGGTGAAGTATTGGCAGCTAAATAATAAAATATAACAAAGATACATATGAACACAGTTTTTTTACAGGCAGCGGGCTCAGGAAGTAGTTTAATGAGCTTCTTACCGATGATTCTTATCGTGGTTGTTTTTTATTTCTTTATGATTAGACCTCAGATGAAGAAACAAAAAGATCATAAGAAATACATTGAAGAATTAGGTGTTAATTCTCAAATTGTAACAAATGCGGGTATTCATGGTCGTATTGTTGAAGTTTCAGAAACAACGTTTTTAGTTGATGTGGGTTCTGGTGTTAAAATTCGTTTTGACAAATCAGCAGTAGCTTTAGATGCTTCTAAGGCATTGAATGCAAAAGCATAACACAACAGAAATTCCAGAAGGCCGATCTTACTAAAATAAGATCGGCCTTCTTATTTAATCACATTCAAATTGCCCTATATTTCATCAGGATATGAAATACAAAATGTTTAAGTTTGTAGTATGGCAAATATTATTCGTATCAGTAAATCACAAAAAAGGAAATTAATCACATTCACGCGGTGTGTTCTTATTTCTTTATTTGCCTGGCTGTTATTTTCCATCTCAAATGAATATGTTATTACTGTTAAGGCAGGAATTGAATATGTAAATTTGCCAGAAAAGCGTGCTTTTCATCCGCAACAATCGGATACTGTCAATATTAAGTTAAAGATGACCGGCTGGCAGGTGTTGTTTTCAAAAGTAAAATCGCAAATTCCGACGGTGCATGTTGATATCAGCGGTTTAAAAAATAAAAATTGGATCGTTTTCTCCAATCAGATCGGTTTCATTAATCGGCAGTTCCCACATGAGCAGCTAGTGGTTTCCGTAAGTCCTGATACCCTTTATTTTGATTTTTCAAAACAGACACAGCGTAAAGTGCCTGTAAAAGCAATGGCAGATATTCAATTTAGAAAGCAATATGGCTTTATAGGGGAGACGCTCGTCAATCCCAAATATGTGACAATTTCTGGTCCTTATGAGGATGTGGCGAACATTGAATATTGGGAAACAGATACGATCAGAGGAAAAGATGTATCAACAGATTTAAGAACAGTAGCCTATCTTAATAAGAATCAAAGGGCGAACATCAATGTGTATCCAACTTCAGTTGAAGTACTGATGCCAGTAGGCGAATTGACGGAGAAAATTATAGAACTACCTTTAAAGGTTGAAAATAACACACATTTTAAGTCGGTAAGAACGATGCCTAGTAAGGTTGCAATTACGGTTCTGATGTCTGTAAAAGATTATAATAATTATACTGCCCGAGATTTTGAAGCAGTTGTTGATATCAACGATTGGGAAGAAGCAAAAGTCAAATATTTACCAGTTATTTTGACTAAAGTTCCTGATTTTTGTTCTGTTCTGAGAATAGAACCTCAGAATGTTGATTTTTTTGTACGGAAGTAATATGGGAATAAAAGTAGGAATAGCTGGCGGTATCGGTTCAGGAAAAACAATCATATGCCATGTTTTTAAGGTTTTAGGTATTCCTGTTTACAATGCGGATCTAGAAGCAAAATTGATCATGAATAAGAGTGATCAAGTGCGATTGGCAGTGATGCAGGAATTCGGTGATGAAGCCTACAGTAATGGCGTGTTAAACCGAGCGTTTCTCGCAGCTCAGGTTTTTAACGATGCTGCTAAGCTAGCGCAATTAAATCGCATCGTTCATCCGGCAGTCATTCAGGCAGCGGAGGATTGGGCTGATGCACAGACAGCTCCATATTCGTTAAAAGAAGCATCTATTTTGTTTGAAAGCGGCTCTTATAAAAAAGTTGATTACAGTATTTTGGTTACAGCTCCGATAGAAATACGCATTGCTAGAGTAATGGAGCGCGATCAGGTTACTAGAGAGCAAGTCCTTGCGCGGATGAATAATCAGATGTCTGACGAAGAAAAGACTAAATTAGCGGATTTTGTCATTATCAATGACGGCATTACCCCAATAATTCCACAAGTGATGGCATTGCACCATCAATTTCAGAAATAAATTTTTATGTTAAATATATTATCAGACTTTCTGGTTCGAAGACCAGAAGGATATTATTGTCAATATGGTGACTTCTATATTGACGCAATGTTACCCGTGCCGGTAGATGTTGTCTCTCACGGTCATGGAGATCATGCAAGACCTGGTCACGGTATTATTTACTGCACAGCTGTTACAGGCGCTATTATGCATTATCGCTATGCACAGCAGCCACTATCAAGCTACCGAAAAATAGATTTTAAAAGTAGTTTTCACATTGGCCAGGTTGAATTAACCTTTATTCCTGCAGGACATATTTTAGGTTCTGCTCAAATTTTGATGGAGTACAAGGGGGTGAGGTACCTATATACTGGGGATTACAAATTGCAGGAAGATGAAACCTGCGAGCCTATAGAGATTGTACAAGCAGATGTACTGATTACAGAATGTACTTTTGCCGATCCAGATGTTATCCATCCTGATCCCATTGCGGAAATAAAAAAACTAAACGAGCAACCTTTTAATATTCTCTTAGGAACATATGCACTTGGGAAGGCACAGCGGTTGACCGATCTGATTAATAAACATTGCCCTGATCGAAGAGTACTGGTTCATCACGGGATACTGCCACTTCACCGTATTTACGATGATCTGGGGCCTAAAAAGCTGGTGTACGAGCAGTATAATCGACGGGAGATGAAACTGGGCGAACCTAATAAGGTTTATATGGTGCCACCTATGACATTCAATAGTTATATTCGTGCCACCAACGTTGTCCGTGCTTTTGCATCCGGATGGAAGAGGTTGCAGCAACATAATGATCTTTCGCTCTTCATATCCGATCATGTGGACTGGAATGATATTTTGTATTTTATTAAAGCGGTAAAACCACAGGAGGTCTGGACACTGCATGGAGATGGCCGAATATTAAAACAGCATTTTGAAGGTAATCTCGATGTTCGTGATATTTATTAATATCTTATTGTCAACTATTTAATAGCATTTATATAAAAATTTTATTTATATAAATGCTAAAATTTTGCTAAGAATTTCTTTTTGATTTTTGTAGAAAAATGCAGACAACAACTCCAGATAATACGAGAATTAAACTAAAAGGAAATATATAATTCATGCCAAATTGCTTTGCCACCAATCCTACAAGTGGACCGGAGATGCCTAGTGAAATATCAATAAACAAACCATATGCGCCCAAGGCCGCACCTTTGTTTGCGCTCGAAGCACTTTTTACAGCTTCTACTCCTAACGCTGGAAAAACCATTGAAAATCCCAATCCTGTAATAGCCGCACCGATGATGGTTACAAAAGGTGTAGGGGCAAAGGAGATTAATAATAAACCAACACTTTCGATCAACATGGAGTAGAGGGCTATTTTGACGCCTCCAATTTTATTAATGCTTCCCGTGAGGACAAATCGACCTAAAACAAACATTGTACTGAAGCAGGTGATACAAATTGCAGCATTCTCCCAACCTTTATAATTATAGTACAGGGTAATGAAGGTTGATATCGTTCCAAAACCTATACCCGCCAATGCGAGTCCTGTCCCAAAAGGAGCAACAGATTTGAGAACCGAAAAAAACGAATTCCGAACCTCTTTCGATATAGCATACAGTGCTTTTTTATTAATGGTCGTAATAAGGCCAATAAGCCCGACCAAGGTAGTTAAAAGTGCGATAGACCAATTGCCCAGGTGCAGCGACATTAAGACGCCTAGCGGAGCTCCTATGGCCATTGAGCTGTAATTGAAGATTCCATTGTATGAAATTGCGGTACTGGTATGTTGTTCCCCAACACGTAAGATTGCCCAGTTGATCGGACTGGCACCGACCATTCCTTCTCCACAGCCAGTAAGTAATCGAGAGACAGCCAACAAACTTAAAGCAAGAAGCGGAGATGAGCTATTGGAGAATGCAGCCCATAAAAGTATCCCTGTAAGGATAAAGCAGATCATACTGATGATGATAGCAGGCTTAGGACCTTTTTTATCCACAATTGTCCCGGCATAAGCACGCATAAAAAAGGTCATAATATATTGTGAGCCAATTACTGCACCAGCGATAATGGTATTGAATCCCAAAGTTTGATGGATGAATATAGGAAGGACTGCTAACGAAAGACCAATGGTGAAGTAACCGTAGAAGGTTAGAATCGCATAGCTAGCAATCTGAAAGCGGTAGTCCTGCGCCGCTTTTTGTAAAGATTTGGATAACATGCTGCAAAGGAAGCAAACCTAAAGGGGATAAAAAAATAAAAGCCAATATTCTGCATCAGAATATTGGCTTTTATCGTTAATCAATTAAAGTTGATTACCACCCTTTGATCGCTCCGCCTTTGAAAACTTTTTTAGCGATGGCTTCTACTTCCGGTGATTGATAAGCTTCTATAAATTGTTTGATACGCTCATCATTTCTATTATCCTCTCGCGATACAATTAGATTCACATAAGGTGATTCTTTGTCTTCAGCAAATAAACCTTCTTTTTCAGGGTCTAAACCAGCCTGAGCAGCAAAAGTATTGTTAATAATAGCAATGATAACCTCTTTGTCATCTAAAACCCGTGGTAATTGGGGAGCTTCAAGCTCCATAATATTTAATCTCTTCGGATTTTCTATGATATCTGTCTTTTTTGGCAGAAGGCCTACATCATCTTTTAATTTTATTAATCCTTCTTTTTGAAGTAACAACAGCGATCTGCCCCCATTCGTTGGGTCATTAGGAATGACAATAGTTGCTCCTGGCTGTAATTCATTGATTGACTTTATTTTTTTAGAATAAGCAACTATAGGAAAGACAAAGGTATTGGCGACTGCGGCTAATTTATATCCGCGCTGTCTCGATTGTTCTTGAAGATAAGGAAGGTGCTGAAATGAATTAACATCAATATCACCTTGGTTCAACGCTTCATTAGGGACTACATAATCGTTAAAAGTTACAAGCTCGACGTCAAGATTAAATTTTTCTTTTGCCACCTTTTTTGCCTCTTCAGCAATGTCTTGCTCTGGACCGGCGACAATTCCTACTTTAAGGACTTTTGAATCTGTTTTTTTTCCGTTACAAGCTGTTAAGCCAAATAGAGCCAATGCTACAACGCAAATTTTAGAATGTAATCTCATAGTTTTTTAAAATAGATGTTAACGATGATTAGCTTTTTTAGACAGGTAATCTCCTGTAAATTGAAGAATAAATACAATTAAAATTAGTAAAATTAATACAGCATTCATAATAAAAGTATCATAACCGATATAACCATATTGGTATCCAATCTGTCCAAGTCCACCTGCACCTACTGCTCCGCCCATAGCTGAATAACCGACTAAGGTAATCAATGTAATTGTCAGATTATTAACGAGTGATGGTAGAGACTCGGGGAGTAAAACTTTGTATATTATCTGTAATGTAGTGGCTCCCATGGCACGCGCAGCTTCAATTAGACCATGCGGAATTTCCAATAGACTGTTTTCAACTAACCTGGCAATGAAAGGTGCGGCAGCGAAACTTAAAGGTACCAAAGCTGCAGTAACACCAATAGAAGTGCCTACAAGCTGCCTGGTAAAAGGTATCATCCAAACGATCAGGATAATAAAAGGTATGGATCGAAATATATTGACCAGTATGGCAAGTAATTGATGAATATATTTATTTTCATGTAATTGGTTTCTTCGTGTTAAAAAAAGAAAAATACCAGTAGGGAGGCCAATCAGAAAACCAAAAAAGCCAGACAGAAAAGTCATGACGATAGTTTCGATAGTACCTTTTATCAATAAATCAATAACTGTATCAGACATATCCTATGATTTCTATTTGTGAGTAATTTGATTTTAAATAGTGGAGGCTGTTGCTGATATTATCAGCATCACCAATAAGTTCCAGATTAAGTATGCCGAATTTGATTGAACCTACATAATCAATTTGCGCACTGATAATAGCCACATCAATTGCATATTGCTCATGCAGATGCTTGATAACAGAAGTTTGATTAGAATGTTCTGCAAGATAAATCTGGACGATGGGATTTCCACTCTCTTTCAGACGCTCTTGATAGATTGTCGGTAATTCGGCATGAAGTGACGATTGAATGAAGTGCTTTGTTAATGTCTGCTTAGGTGATGTGAAGATCTGTTCCACTGTGCCAGTTTCGATTAATTTTCCGCCATCAATGACAGCAACTTGATCACAAATGATCTTAATGACTTCCATCTCATGTGTAATCAGTAAGATGGTTAAATTTAATTTTTTATTGATTGCTTTTAGCAACTGCAAAATAGATTTAGTTGTAGCAGGGTCCAAAGCACTGGTTGCTTCATCACATAACAAAATCTCAGGATCACTTGCGAGGGCTCTAGCAATAGCAACACGCTGTTTTTGACCGCCAGATAAACTTGCAGGATAGTCATGTGCTTTGTCTTCCAGTCCTACCAAAGCCAGTAGCTCCATTACCTTTAGCTGAATATCATTTTTCGAAGTGCCGGTCAGTTCCAGCGGAAAAGCGATATTCTGATATACCGTACGGGAGGAAAGTAAATTGAAATGTTGAAAGATCATACCGATCTTGCGTCGATGCTGAATTAAATCCTGATTGGATAATTTCATCAGGTCGACACCGTGAATCAAAATTTGTCCCTCGTCGGGTTTTTCCAATAAATTGACGCATCGGATTAATGTGCTTTTTCCTGCACCTGAGCTACCTATAACCCCAAATATTTGCCCTTTTGGAATAGCAAGTGTTACTTGATCCAATGCTTTCGTAAACTTATTTTTTACTGCAAATGTCTTGGAAATGTTAATTAATTCTATCATTTATGTATAGTAAAAACTAATCTTACAAAAAAACCTTTCAAACATGTCCTGAAAGGCTAATGGATATTCAGTAATGGCCATATTAAACAAAGGCATATTACTATATTTTAGCGCAAATGTATCAAAAGTAGCCCTAAATCACAATACTTATATTCACATTACAGGGTTTTGATGCATTCTTCAGCTAGAAATGGGTATTTAAAATTAAAGCCTGTATCAATTATTTTTTGGTTGCTCGCTGTTGTACTTGTCAGCAAAACTTCTTCGCCCATTTGTCCAAGAGCAAATTTTAAAAGAAAAGCAGGTACGTAAATCGGTAGGTAGATTGAACCTACTTTTTGTTTAGCGATACGATCGATTATTATTTTTTGTGCCAGTACTTCTGAGGATACAGCATTGTAAATTCCTACTATTTCATTGTTACGTATGGCTGTTAAATACAACTTGCACAAATCATCGATGTGGATCCAGCTCATTTTTTGTTTTCCCGAACCTAAGTAAGTTGCACTTTTAAACTTTAATGATTTGGTCAATTCTTTTAAAGCACCCTCATCTTTACTGAAAACTACGCCTAACCTGAAAATGACCACTCTTTTATGCAATAATTCAACAGGTTTTACGCTGTCTTCCCATAGCTTGCAGGTCCAGCTTAAAAAATCCGTACCCTGTTCTTCATTTTCAGTAAAAGCATGTCCGGGTTTTTTGTCTGCTCCATACCAGCCAACTGCCGATGTTGAAATGACAGCTTTAATTTTGTTAGGAAGTTGCTGTAGCGCTTCTGTGATTAAATTGCCACTATTAACCCGGCTGGAGATCAGTTCTTGACGACGCTTCTTCGTCCAACGCTTGTCAGCAATGCCAGCTCCAGCAAGATTGATAATATAATCTGCCCGTTTTATCGCATCATTGTTTATACGTTTAGTATCTGGATCCCAGTGTAAATGTTCAATATGATTGCTGTCTTTATTTGCGCTGGGGTTTCGACTGAATATAATGACATGAAACCCTTCGCTAACAAGCAATTTTGTTAAATGCCGACCAATAGTTCCTGTACCTCCTGCTAGAATGACTGTTTCCATAGTTCCAAGATCTTTAAGCTTATAAATAATGTGATCGTTTCTCATAGCCAATTTAATTTTTATTTATCATATTCCACCCTTATTCAAATTAAAAAATGGTTATTTTGCTGTATATAATAGAGTAGGATTTTAAAATATGAATTATTTTGATGAGCTTAAAACGCTCTTGAATATAGAACAAGACTTTGATCGTGAGCAATATGAAACCCTTTTGCTAAAGTCAAGCTTGAATGAAAGAAAGTTAAAAGGTGTGACCTGGTTTCCGATTCAGATTAAAGGTGAAGAGATGGGGCGTGGTGATTATCTGACCATTACATTATCCAAAACAAATAACCAGGAGGATGAACATCGTTTTCGCTTTGGTATGCCGGTCGCTCTTTTCTCGAATCATGATCCCCTGGTCGATCGGGCAGAAGGACTGATTTCTTTTGTGAATAGAGATACAATGAAAATTGCATTGCGGGTCGATGAACTGCCTGACTGGACGAGAAGAGGTAAACTTGGGGTGGATCTTTTATTTGATGAAAATTCATATAAAGAAATGCATGAAGCATTAAGGAAAGCCAAAGAACTGCGTCTAGATTTAAATGAAGGAAGACTGATCCGCGAGATAATAGGTGAGGAGGAGTTAAAGGGATATAAAAAAGAAATTAATTACGATAACGCTACTTTAAATCAGAGTCAAAATGAAGCCATAGTTCATATTCTAAGTGAGAATCCGATTTCCATTATTCATGGCCCTCCCGGTACAGGAAAAACGACAACTTTGGTCAAAGCAGTACAAGCCCTACTGAAAAAGGAAAATAAGCAAATTTTAATTGTGGCACCGAGTAATACGGCAGTTGATGTTTTGACCGAACGATTAGATGCCGCAGGAGTGTTAGTGACACGTATTGGAAATCCCGTCAAAATTTCAGAACATTTACAAGAATTAGCACTTGATGCCCAAGTGGATCAGCATCCGGCAAACAAGGAAGTCAAGTTACTCAAGAAAAAAGCGCGGGCTTACACCGAAATGGCTCAGAAGTATAAACGAAGTTTTGGAAGATCTGAACGGGAACAGCGTAAAGCACTTTTTGATGAAGCCAGAAAAATAGGGAAAGAAATTGGCGATATACAAGATTTTATGGTCGCAGATATTCTGGATAAAGCACAGGTTGTTACTGCTACTTTAGTCGGATCCAATCAGTACGCAGTCAGAAATAGAGTATATCAGGTTGTTATTATCGATGAGGCAGCACAGGCTTTAGAACCCGCTTGTTGGATTCCGATTCTAAAAGCAAATAAGGTGGTGCTTGCAGGTGATCATTGTCAGCTTCCTCCCACGGTGAAGTCAAATGCCCAGATGAATATCGGTCTTTATCATACGTTGTTTGAAAAATTAGTAAAACGTTATCCTGAACATGTTTCTTTATTAAACGTTCAGTATCGGATGAATGAAAAGATTATGCAATACCCTTCTACGGCACTATATGATGATCATCTCATTGCAGGAGATCATGTACAGCATTGGACGCTCAAAGAAGATTCGGAACCTGTTGTTTTTATTGACACTGCAGGGGCGGGTTTTGAGGAAGAACAGGATGGTACAGCAACATTTAATGTAGGGGAGGCTCGTTTTGTTATCAATCATTTGAAACAATCATTGGTATCTTTTGAACAGGTTTATGATGAAAGTGATTTTCCGGCGATTGCAGTTATTACTCCTTACCGGAGACAAGCGACAGTGCTAAATGAATTATTAGTAAATGATGAGCAGATTGTTCCCTTTCGTCATCATATCCAAATTAACACTATCGATAGTTTTCAGGGGCAGGAAAAAGATATCATATATATCAGTTTAACAAGGAGCAATGATCAGCAGGCAATCGGTTTCCTTTCCGATGTGCGTAGGATGAATGTTGCTATGACAAGGGCAAAGAAAAAGCTCATTGTGGTGGGGGATAGTGCCACTGTGGGTAAGCATGAGTTTTATGATAATTTTATTAAATATGTAGATACCATGCAAAGCTACCATAGTGTTTGGGAGTGGGATTTGGGCGAATAGTTAATATAACATGAAATTCTAACGGAAATTAGTAGCAGATGTATTGAATTAATCTGCTATTTTAGCAACTTGACGAATTTTTACTGAAAAAATTATGGATAAGTATTATCAAAATAAAGAATTAGTTTTTAAAACGCGTTGGATGACAGCAACTGGATTTTACTTCGCCGAAGCGGAATTGCCAGAAGCATCTTTAACAGCATATTTAAATAATTCTGAAGAATCAGAAGAACATATTATTTTCATCCCTTTTAGTCAAATAAAAAGAGCTGTACCACTTTTTGATAATCAGCCACCATTGCTTGATATTGATGTATTAGATCCAAAAGATTATCAAGCTGTAGTTGCAGACTTTGAGAATAAAGCCCAATTGAAAGAAGCCATTCAGGCAATTGAAGAGCAATCAGGGCTTAGAGAAACAGTAGAAGTTATAAAAGACAAAACCTGGATACGTAATTTGCTTTATACAATTGCAATTGCTTTTTTCGGTTTTTCGCTGGTGATGATGGCAAGGGAATTAGAAAATGGCGAAGTGCCTGATACGAGTGGTAACCGATCGGGTTTCAAGAGTGTTTTAGCTGCTATTGCAGAGCAGTTGGGTTTTATGGGCAGTGCTGCATTAGCTATAGTATTGTTTTCTGGTTTCGCATACTTTACTTACACGATATATAAAAGTTCAAATACAACAAGAACTGTCTGGAAAAAGTAAGGCTTATCCATGACTTTCTGATGAACTAAAATCATGTTCAGCGTTAAGGATAAATGAAAATTGTTTTCAACTATTCTTTAAAATATAAAAAAGTGGCTAACTCTTGCGAGTAGCCACTTTTTTAATTTTAAAAGGTGCTTTGACCTTTATTCAACCTCATTTTTATTCAAGAAGACAAATTGACCATCAAATACATCCAATTGGATAACCGCATCTTTATTGACTTTTCCTGAAAGGATTTCTTTCGAAAGTTCATTCAGGATGCGTTTTTGCATAACACGTTTCAATGGCCTTGCACCATAGATCGGATCATATCCTAATTGCGCTAGCCAATCCATAGCATCATCCGAAGCAGTGATGAAGATATTTTGCTCAGCCAATTGTTTTTGAATATGGCTAAATTGCATCCGTACGATGCTTGCAATTTCATCTCTGCTTAGAGGTGTGAACATGATGATTTCATCAATACGGTTCAGGAACTCTGGGCGAATTGATTTTTGTAAAAGCTCAAACACTTCACCTCTTGTTTTTGCAATAACCTCATCTCTGTTATTATCATTCAACTGCGAGAAATTCTCTTGAATGATATGCGATCCGGTATTGGAAGTCATGATGATGATCGTGTTTTTGAAATTCACCGTTCTACCTTTGTTATCTGTTAAGTGACCATCGTCGAGTACTTGCAGTAAAATGTTGAACACATCAGGATGTGCTTTTTCAATTTCATCCAAAAGTACGACAGAATACGGACGGCGGCGAACAGCTTCAGTCAATTGTCCACCTTCTTCATAACCTACATATCCTGGAGGCGCTCCGATAAGTCTGGACACTGCGTGACGCTCTTGGTACTCGGACATATCGATTCGGACAAGCGCATGTTCATCATCAAATAAGAACTCAGCTAGTGCTTTTGCTAACTCCGTTTTACCTACACCAGTAGTTCCCAAAAAGATGAAAGAACCAATGGGACGCTTAGCATCACTAAGTCCCGCTCTTGAACGGCGGATAGCATCAGAAATCGCTTCAATCGCCTCTTCCTGTCCGGCAACCCGTTTATGTAATTCCTCTTCTAGAGAAAGAAGCTTATCGCGCTCAGACTGGATCATCTTATTTACAGGAATACCGGTCCATTTAGATACCACATCAGCAATGTCTTCAGAAGTCACTTCCTCTTTTAACATCCGTTTGCTATCTTGCTTTTCAGCTAATTCTGCTTTTAATTTTTCGACCTTATCCTGCGCATCTTTGATACGGCCGTAGCGAATCTCAGCTACCTTTCCATAATCGCCTGCACGTTCCGCCTGATCAGCTTCCTGCTTATAATTTTCTATATTTTCAATCTCCTGGTTGACACTGTCCACCAACGTTTTTTCTGACTGCCAGGATGCACGTAAAGAATCGCGTTCAGCAGATAGATTAGCGATCGTTTCAGAAAGTTCACTGACTTTCTTATCATCATGCTCACGCTTTATTGCCTCCCGTTCAATTTCGAGTTGCATAATACGGCGGTTCAGTTCATCTACAGCTTCAGGAACAGAGTCCATTTCAAGACGTAATTTTGAAGCCGCTTCATCCATTAGGTCAATCGCTTTATCTGGTAAGAAACGATCCGAGATGTAGCGGGTTGACAATTCGACAGCCGCAATGATTGCTTCGTCAAGAATGCGCACTTTATGGTGCGTTTCGTAACGTTCTTTTAATCCGCGCAGGATTGAAATTGCATCTTGAGTAGTTGGTTCGTCAACCATTACTTTTTGAAAACGACGTTCCAATGCTTTGTCCTTTTCAAAGTATTTTTGATACTCGTTCAATGTTGTTGCACCAATAGCACGAAGTTCTCCACGTGCTAACGCCGGTTTTAAGATATTGGCTGCATCCATTGCACCCTCACCACCACCAGCACCAACTAAGGTGTGGATCTCATCGATAAACAGGATGATTTCACCGTTACTGTCTGCAACCTCTTTGACAACAGCTTTTAATCTTTCTTCAAACTCACCTTTGTATTTTGCACCGGCTATTAAAGCCCCCATGTCCAAAGAGAATACGATTTTTGATTTCAAATTCTCTGGCACATCACCATTGATGATGCGGTGTGCAATACCTTCGGCAATAGCGGTTTTACCAACCCCTGGTTCACCCACCAAGATGGGGTTATTCTTAGTTCTACGGGATAAGATTTGCATCACGCGACGAATTTCTTCATCACGGCCTATCACAGGATCTAATTTTCCCGATTCAACAAACTCGTTTAGATTACGGGCGTATTTTCCCAAAGCATTGTAGGTAGCTTCGGCATTTTGATCCGTCACTCTTGTGTTGCCACGTAGTTCTTTGATCGCTAATTTAAGATCCTTTTCATTTACTCCTTGATCCTTCAGTAGACTAGATGTTTTATCGCCTGCATTTAGAATACCTAGAAGTAGATGTTCTACAGATACAAACTCATCATTAAACTCCTTTAAGTAGCTTTGCGCTTTTTGCAAGGCCGAATTTGAGGTGTTACTCAAATAGACATTTGTGCCGCTGACTTTCGGGAATGCCTGAATTTGCTTATCCAGTTCTCCACTTAAGTAAGGGATATTTACATTTAATTTTTTTAACAGATGACTGATTACATTTTCATCAACTGTTAGCAAGGCTTTAAGTATATGTGCGGTCTCAATAGCCTGCTGTTGATTGCCTGTGGCAATCTCCGAAGCTTTTTGAATCGCCTCTTGTGCTTTAATTGTATAGTTATTGAAATTCATGGTTTTATTTGCTTTTTGATTTGATAATTGGATAACAATCAAAATGCCATATCTGTTTTTATTCTTTTTTCGGAAAAAATGTCTTGTATTTTTATTGTGAAATGACAAAATTTCATGTTTATGTGTTTTGCAGCAGTGGGTTCCGATTTGAATTGAAAATAAATGGCTTGATTTTCAGAAAATTATTAAAAATATGAAAAAAAATGCCAGGAAAGTTTGATTTTGTTGTCAAAGGTTTCGATATTTGCACCATCATAATTCGAAAGGGTTATTTAAAAAAGCCTCTTTAGCTCAGCTGGTAGAGCAACTGACTTGTAATCAGTAGGTCATTGGTTCGATTCCGATAAGAGGCTCTTTTTTAACTTTCACACATGATGCCTCCTTAGCTCAGCTGGTAGAGCAACTGACTTGTAATCAGTAGGTCATTGGTTCGATTCCGATAGGAGGCTCAAAAAGGTCAATCTCAAAAAGATTGACCTTTTTTGTGTTTATACTGATCGAAAGATTTAATGCCCAATTATTTACAGATCGTGTGCTTTATATAAATTAAATTTATACCGGCGATGAACCGGCATAAATTTAATTTTATTGAGCTTAAGCCCCTATAGTCTTGATTATATAGTGGCGACCTATTTTTGTTTCAAATGAAAACCTTTCTCCTGTCTTACTTACGGCTATTTGCTTACCATTTTCCATTACTTGTATTTCTTTTTCTTTCCAAGGATTGTGGATCTGGCATTTTGTGCCTTTTTCACTATAAATGGACATATTTGTTATGGTAGTGCCATCATAATCTGCAGAAACTAAAAAGGCACCTTTAGTCCGTAGGCGCGTAAATGAAGCGCTTGATTTTACCCAGTTGGGAAATATGTACAACGTGTTATCAAGCGTTTGAAGCATCATTGAGTTGACCGTTTCAACTAGGGCTGTTTTTTCCGAAGCATGATGGCCATCTGTAATCAAGAAGTTTTTTTGAGCACCGCTGGCCAATATGCTTAGGTTTTTAATAATTATTTCAGGGGAGAAGCCAACGCGTGCAGCCATAATATAACCGCTTAGACCTAACGCATTCATTGATCCTTGAAATCCATTTTGGTCAACTTCATAGTATTCAACCGTATTTTTAGCTATCTGTAAAGAATCTGGATCTGAAAGTAAATCGAGTACTTCGCAGGGGTAGACCGGATGCATTTGTATCATGTGGTTTGGTAGATCCCATCCTGCTTCATTTTTTGCAAAAATAGGCAAGCCTTTATTCGGTGTCTTGGTCGGCTGTATTACCTTGTATTTAGGAAGGTGATCGAGAATATCCTGCCAAAGCGTTCTCCGGTTTTCATCCACATCCAATAACTTACTATACTTGAGAAGTAAGCTGAAGGTTTGCTTGATGAAACCTAGATCGGAGGGAGGATTGAGATCCCAGGAACTCTCATGTGCGCCAGTAGTGATACTGTATCTATAAGTATCACCATATGGCTCCTTTTTCAGGTAATCTTCATAGAAATCACCACATTCTTTAATAAAGGGGTAAGCTCTGTTTTTTAAAAAATTTAAATCACCAGTATATTCATAGTACCAGCTGAAAAGTGGTACATTGAACGGCGCATTCATCGTTTGTTGCCAGTAATAATTGTAAGGTATGCCAATTCCCAGTCCACCAACTAAGAAAACAGCTCCTCTAAATGATTTCCCAGCTAAAGAAGGATGGACAGTTCCCATGTCATTTTGCGCACGTCTTCTTCCATCAGGTAAGATTGCTTCAATGAAGTTGTAAAAAGGTTTTGCAATTTCGGGTCTATTCGCGGAGAAGACGCTATAAAATCCAGCTTGGCTATTATAATTTAAATGGATATCACCATGATACATCATTTTGTCATCCATATTCCAGACACCATACATGCCGCCACATGCCGGGGAATGTTCGTTATAGGCAGAAGCTAGAAAATAGATCGAACTTAAGTACTGTCTGTTGATCAATTCATCATTTGTTTCCACATATGACCTATTCCACATATTCTTCCACCATGCTATTTTTGTATTTCTTAAAGCATTTAAACGGTTATTTTGCAAATCATGAAGTGTTTTATATGCGTTTTCCATCTGTGCATCGTTCTTCATACCGCCACCCGATATGTAAGACAGTACATAGACAGTTTTTCCAGCTTTAAGAGTAAAGTGCGTATTGGTCTGGGCTTGGGATTCTCTACTGCAAATTGATGATGCGCCAAGAACCTTAGTCGATATACCGGCTTTAGAGACCCATCTTACATCTGTAGTTTTAGTTTGTCTGGTTACCTGCGTTACGTTACTGTTCACATCGGCTGTTGTGCCATATGTTGCCGATATGCTATCGGCATAAGTATCTACAGATATTTTGATTGGAGTTTTTGTGTTATTTACCAGTTCAGTGACTAAAAGATTTTCATTAACAGATATCCAGCTTTTCATATGCACAGGTTGTGTTGTTGCTGTACGCATGCGCAATTCATTACCTAGTTGGTCCATCTCATACTTAAAACCAGCGCTTATCGGTGATTCTACGGTTATTTTAACCCCGCCAACAGGAAGGGCAGCGGGGCCGGATCCGGCCCAGTCCGACCAGCCATCTGTTACAAAATCGACTTTTGAGATTCTGAAAGTCTGGCTGTTTTCAGCAGTATGGCACACCACACCAACATCCCCATTGCCTATATAAGGTCCAATAGGTGCATGATTACTGCGGATACTTTCATAGCTAAAAGGTGCGTTCCAGACGGCAGTCATTAAGTTTTTTTTACTTAAAAAGAATTGATTATCTGCATCAGAATTTTTTATCAAACTTCTCTTTTGCTGTGATTGTGCACGACTGCCTATATTATGAGATGAATTGACGTTTTGTTGCGCCTGACTTGAAAAACTTAATAATAATATACAACAGGTTAGATTTCTTTTTATCTTCATTATATTTTGAGAGGTTACAGTAGTAGGGAATTTAGAGTTTAGTTATAAGTTTTGGAACTATTAGAACCGATATAAAGATTCAATATATTTTTTCAAAATACTACCTTTATATTTGCCAATAATGTTACTTTTTTATCATTATCAGGTTGTGGCATACTGCACCGATCAAGTCCAAAGTAACAACTGGCTTTAGCCTTAATTTTGATGTAGGGTCTTAGCTATGCCACTAATCATTTGGGATGGTTTAAATAGAGGTGTTTTCAGTGTCAATTATCGGACACGGAGATGAGATGAGTTTTTGCATGTTCCCATTTTTTAAAGCTTAAGATTGCGAAGTTGTGATCGCGTAGCGTATGGTAGTTTTGCAAAATCCCTTGTTATAACAAAAAAAAAGGGTTCCATACATATGTATGGAACCCGTTGTATATCGATACCGGTTATTATTAAAAGTTTGGTTTTAATAAATACTTGTCGTAGAATCTGAAAATATGATCTGCGGCTTCTTCCGCCGTATCAACGATGCGGTAGAGTTTTAGATCTTCTTCGCTGATGTAGCGTTCACCTAGCATAGTGTTCTTGATCCAGTCGAAAAGGCCACACCAATATTCGGAACCCACTAACACGATCGGGAAGCGTGCGATTTTACCTGTCTGGATTAATGTAATTGCTTCAAATAATTCATCCATTGTTCCAAATCCGCCCGGCATAACAATATACCCCTGCGAATACTTCATGAACATGACTTTTCTAACAAAGAAATAGTTAAATTCAAGAAGTTTATCACGGTCAATATATCTGTTGTGAAATTGTTCAAACGGCAATTCTATATTTAATCCTACTGATTTACCGCCGGATTCATAAGCTCCCTTGTTTGCAGCTTCCATGATACCGGGGCCACCTCCAGATATAATTCCATAGCCACGTGCAGTTAATAAACTTGCCACATCGACAGCCATTTGATAGTATTTATGATCTTGTGGAGTTCTTGCAGATCCAAAAATGGAAACACAAGGACCAATTTTAGCTAATTTTTCAAATCCATCTACAAATTCGGACATGATCTTAAATATTTGCCACGAATCTTTTACTTTTATCTCCTGCCACGTTTTGTTTTCAAAGGCACTTCTTATTTTGTCGTCTTTTGTAATATCCATGCTATACTCTTATTATAAAAATTACTGTTCCTTTTCATTTGAAGGGAATACAAGATAAGGAATATTTTTAATTTGAACAGTTTCTTTAACTATTATATTGTTAAATTTGTGCCATGAATTTTTCTTCTAAATTATTAGAAAACGCTGTATCCGAGTTTGGACGTTTACCTGGAGTAGGTCAAAAAACTGCATTGCGACTTGTTTTACACCTGTTAAAGCAATCGGATGCTGAAGTTGCACGATTTACATCTACTATTAATCAATTGAAAGAAGAAATTCAGTATTGCCATATCTGTTTTAATATTTCAGACTATCATGAATGTGAAATTTGTACCTCTCCAAAGCGGGATCATTCCATTATATGTGTCGTGGAAGATACGCGTGATGTGATGGCGATTGAAAATACCAATTCTTACCAAGGAATCTATCATGTACTAGGGGGACTTATTTCACCAATGGATGGGGTAGGACCGTCTGACTTGAAGATTGACGGTTTGGTCGACCGTATGCGTAAGCAAGATGTCAAGGAGGTGATATTGGCATTAAGTGCTACGATGGAAGGAGATACAACGATATTTTATTTGTATCGTAAGCTCAAAGAATTTAATATCCAGGTCACCACTATCGCACGTGGTATTGCTTTCGGCGGTGAGCTTGAATATGTCGATGAATTGACCTTAGGAAGGTCAATAGCGACGAGAACATTATATGAACGACCGACGTTCTAAGGGTTAGAATACCGTATTATTTTGATTGTAAAAGCTTTGTTACCCGACGAAGCTTTTTTTTGGCCTGCTTTTTAGTGAAAAGTTGTATTTTAACAGATTATTAAATCTAACACAACCAAACTATCATTTATTAAATAAGTATGAAAGAAAAAAATAGCTCCAGAAGAGATTTCTTAAAGAAATCCATCACAGGAGCAGCGGCATTTTCAATTGTCCCTAGATTCGTATTAGGGGGACAAGGATATTTGGCTCCAAGTGACCATTTAACGAAGGGCATCATTGGCGTAGGTTCAATGGGGCGTGGTCATTTTGGATACGCGGGAACAAAAACAGTGGCGATATGTGATGTCGACACAAGACATTTGGCTCTAGCGCAACAGGCTTTAGGTGGCGGAGTTAAAGAACATCATGATTTTCGTGATTTAATTAAAAACCCTGAAGTAGATATCGTGCATATTGCAACTCCCCCGCATTGGCATGGTTTGATGTCTTTGGAAGCAGCGCGTGCAGGAAAAGATATCTGGTGTGAAAAGCCGATGACACGTACTATCGGTGAAGGAAAACGTGTCAAAGAAGCGATCGCACAACATGGTAATATGTTTAGATTAAATACCTGGTTCCGTTTTGCCGATAATTTCTACGGAATGAATGTTCCGGTTAAAAAAATTAAAAAATTGGTAGATACAGGTATGTTGGGTTGGCCGTTGAAAGTAACGATCAGCAAGCATACTGGTTTTGACTGGAAATTTTTCTGGGTAGGGAAAGAAAACCTTCCTGTTGAACCGGTACCAGCAGAATTGGATTATGAATTATGGTTAGGTCCTGC
Organism: Sphingobacterium kitahiroshimense; assembly: GCF_025961315.1. NCBI lineage: Bacteria > Pseudomonadati > Bacteroidota > Sphingobacteriia > Sphingobacteriales > Sphingobacteriaceae > Sphingobacterium > Sphingobacterium kitahiroshimense. Next base: position 5,770,406 of record NZ_JAOQNK010000001.1, read on the forward strand.
ACCTTTCAAACCTTATAGTACGCATCGCGTGCACACAACTTTTAGAGGATACTGGGATTATGATGGCGGTGGTCTTGGTGATATGGGCCAACATTATTTGGATCCTGTTCAATATTTCTTAGGAAAAGATGGCGAAAGTCCTGTATCGGTAGAAGTTGATGCGCCGCAGCAACATAGTGATGCGGTCGGTACCTGGAGAAGAATTGTTTATACATATGCTGATGGCTGTCAGATTATTTTAGATGGTGAAGGTAAAGATGAAGGCATGGCTTATATAGAGGGACCTAAAGGGAAGCTGTATAAAGGCTTTGTGTCTGATATACCGGATATGGAAAGAAAACTGGCACAATTTCCTGAGCCAGCACCACAGATTACAGATTTCTTGGAATCGGTACGTACACGCGAGAAATTTGCATTAAATGAAGAGAACGGATACCGTTCATGTACATTGGTCAACATGGGCTTGATCGCCTTACGTTTAAACCGCTCATTGAAATTTGATTCTACAAAAGATGAGTTTATCAATGACGATGCAGCAAACCGTTTAGTTTATCAACCGATGCGTGGCCCTTGGTCAATGTAATTTTCTAATCTATCTAAAATGAAAAAAGTTTTTAATACGATATCTGCCTTATTAATACTTCAAGTGGCAGCATATGCACAACAGCCCCAAAATAGAACGACTGCTACTAAAATAGCTGATGTACTGGGGCAACAACCTGCCGAAGAAAAGGCTAAGTTTTTATACGCGATGAACGAGTTGGAAAACTTTACATCAAGTGAAATCGCGGCGATGCTAAATCAATTGAAACCGCAGGGCCAAAACAATGCGCAAGTAGAGTATGCCACAAATAGCTATTCTTTCTTTGTTAACCAACCAGGCAAAGAAAAACAGAAAGAAGTATTTGTACAAGGTCTATTGGATGCATTGGGTACGGTGAAAGAGGATACCAACAAAGCTTTTGTATTGCGTCTTTTACGTCAGTGTGCAACGAATGCTGCTGTGAGTAAAGTAGCTACTTATTTAAATACACCATATTTGGCTGATGGTGCGGCACGCACATTGGTCTCGATCAATACGAAAGAATCAAGCGATGCATTAGCACAAGGATTAGCGAAAGTAACAGATGAAAAATGTGCAGTTGCGCTCGTGACCGCTTTGGGAGATGTTAAAAATCAAGATACCGAGACGGCTATCATCGCTTTGATCGATAAGTTCAAATCGGATAGCTTCAAACGTACTGCTTTGATTGCCCTGAGCAAAATTGGAGGAACAGCAGCGCTTCCGATCTTTGAAAAAGAGCTTAAAACTGCAAATTATAGTTATGATAACCTAAATGGTATCGGTTTAGGTCTGGACTATGCCGAATCTCTAATTGAGAACAAAAAAAATAAAGAAGCAATTGCTTATTTAAATACTTTGTTTGCTGAGGCTTCTAAATTGAAAGCAATCAATGCACAAGTAGGATCGTTAACTTTATTGACAGGATTGGATGCTAAAAAACAAAAGAAAAACTTGTTTGCGGCAGCTCAAAACGAAAATAATGTCTACCGTCACGTTGCTTTAAATCTATTGCACAAATACGGAGATGCAAATGATACTAAAAAACTATTAGGACTAGCAGCGAAATCAAGCCCTGCTGTGCAAGAATCATTATTGAACTATATTGCTCAAAACGGTTCGATAACTCAATTAAAAGCAATCGAAAAAATTGTTGGTAAGTCTACAGATGCACATGCTAAATTAGCGGGTCTCTCGGCGATCAACCTCCTTTCTAAAGGTGCTGACTCGAAAGCTTTAATTGATAATTTGTCTACAGATGCGCAACTGAATGAATCGATCAAAGCACTTTTGTTAAGTTCAAAAAATGAACAGACAATGGACGTGATCAACAATTCATTAGCAACTGTTGATGATGCTAAGAAAATCCAATTATTGGACATTTTGAGCACAAGGGCAAATGCTAATTCTTCGCAAGCTGTATTGGCTTTGAATAGCACCAATGCTGATGTAAATAAAGCCATCAACAAGGCTTTACCAAATGTTGCACAGGAGAAAGATCTAGAAATACTTGTTAATTTATTGACAAAAGCGGATGAGGCTTCAAGCAGGAATTTAGAGGTTGCGATTGCAAATGTGATCCAGTCTAGTCCTAACAAAGAACAACATATCCAAAAACTTGCCGCGAATATTTCCCGTTCTGCAGCACCTAGTGCAACCAAATTCTTTCCAATTTTTGCCAGACTTGGCGATCAGGAGTCTTTGAATGCGGTTACGAATTATTTGAAATCTGATAATCCTGCTCTTCGTGATGCCGCTGTTTTAGCGATCGCAGACTGGTCGACTCCTTTAGCATTAAATGAGCTCATCCAGTTGTCAAGAACAAACTTATCAGGTGGTTTAAGTGAAAAAGTATTTGCTGGATTGATCAAGAATATCAATAGATCGAGTGAAACAAACGATCAGAAGACCCTTTTATTGAAAGATGCTTTTGCAGTTGCTAAAAATAACAACCAAAAAAGAACTGTTTTAGGTTCTCTACAAAGTACGGGCACCTACCAGGCAGTTGTATTTTCAGGTAAGTTTTTGAAAGATCCGGAACTGAAGGGTACTGCCGTTAACACTGCAATGAACATTGCTTTAGATAATAAATCTTTTATAGGTTCTGACGTCCGCAACATCTTGAATGAGGTGATCAACAATTTAAGCGGAAGCGAAAGTGCATACTTAAGAGAAGCTGTTGTTAAGCACCTTGCAGAAATGCCTAAATCTGAAGGTTTTGTAAGCCTGTTTAATGGACAGGATCTGACAGGCTGGAAAGGTCTAGTCGCAAACCCGATTAAAAGAGGTCAAATGACTGAGAAGGAATTGGCTGCTGCGCAGGTAAAAGCTGATGAGCAAATGCGTCAGGGATGGGCTGCTAATAATGGTGAATTGATCTTCAACGGTAAGGGAGATAACATTGCTACGGTTAAACAATATGGCGATTTTGAGATGTTGGTTGACTGGAAACTGGATAAAAACGGTAAAGAAGGTGATGCTGGGATTTATCTTCGTGGTACACCACAGGTTCAGATCTGGGACATCTCTCGCGTAAAAGATGGTGCTCAAGTGGGTTCTGGTGGTCTTTATAATAACCAAAAGGCTGAATCAAAACCATTATTGGTGGCGGATAATGCCCTTGGTGAGTGGAACACGTTCAGAATTAAGATGGTTGACGACAAGGTGACAGTTTACTTAAATGGTAAATTGGTTACCGATAATGTGCCTTTAGAAAATTATTGGGATCGCAATCAATCTATTTTCCCTACCGAGCAGATTGAGCTGCAGGCTCATGGTACGGTGGTGTCTTACAGAGATATCTATGTAAAAGAGCTGGCTAGAAAAAATGTATTTCAATTGAGTGACACAGAAAAGAAAGAAGGTTTTGAGGTGTTATTTGATGGTACAAACTTAGATAAGTGGACGAAGAATGATGGTTATGTAATCAATGATGAAGGATATCTTAGGGTGGTGCCAGACGCTAAATTCGGCGGTAATCTTTATACAAAAGAAGAGTATGGAGATTTCATCTATCGTTTTGATTTCAAATTGACAGAAGGTGCAAACAATGGTGTGGGGGTCAGAGCTCCTTTAGAGGGTGATGCCGCTTATGCTGGTATGGAAATCCAAGTGTTGGATAACACTGCAGATATCTATAAAGATTTGAAACCTTACCAATACCATGGTTCGGTGTATGGTGTTGTAACGGCAAAAAAAGGATTTTTAAAGCCAGTAGGCGAGTGGAATACGGAAGAAATCGTTGTAAAGGGTAACCGTGTTAAAGTTACTTTGAATGGTACAGTGATTCTTGATGCTGATATTGCAGCGGCAAGCAAAAATGGTACTTTGGATGGTAAAGATCATCCCGGTTTAAAACGTACAACGGGTCATCTTGCCTTCTTAGGACATGGTTCGGAAGTATTCTTTAAAAATATCAGAGTAAAAAAATTGAAATAAGGGTTATACCTTTTCATTTTATAAGGTCCTTATTACTTTAAGTAATAAGGACCTTTTTTTAACATTAAACCAAGAACGATGAGTAGTTTTCGGTAGCTCCATCGTGCCACTCAAGGTATATTTTATGGTTGAAAAAAAATATATTTCAAATGCTATCGCTTAATGTGAAGCAGCTTTTGAAAAGAAATTCATTATAATGACTCCGGCAACAATCAAAACAATACCAATCACTGCTGGAAGATCTAGTGATTGTTTGAAAATAACAACCGAGATAACAGTTGTTAAAACAATACCGATACCACCCCAAGCTGCATAAGCAATACTAAGAGGAATAAATTTAAGCGCCAGGGAAAGAAAATAAAAGCAAGCTATAAAGGCCAGAATAGTGACAATAGATGGAATTAACTTTGAAAACCCATTGGATACTTTTAAAAAACTACTGCCAAGTAATTCAAATGCAATAGCTAAGCCTAAAAATAAATATTTCATTTTTTTATATGATTAATAATCATACAAAGGAACGGTAGATTGAGATTGTTTTTTTTGATATATATCAAATTCAGTTAAATTTCAATACAAACTATCATTATTTTTTTCGGATCCGGCTTAATGTTTCCTGAGTAATACCAAGATAAGAAGCGATATGTCCTAGCGAAATGCGTTGTGCCGCTGCGGTTTCATTCTTCAGTAGCGTATTGTAACGCTCTTCAGCAGATTCAGTCTGTAAAGAAATGGCACGCTCCTCTAATATTTTGCAATATTCTTCCGCTAATTTTCTCCCAATGGTTTCCATTTGATGATATTTTTGATAAAGCTCATTCATATCTTCTCTGGAAATATAGTAAATAGAGGAATCTTCTAAAAACTGAATGCTCTCTAAAGAAGGAAGATTGAAGAAAAGAGGAATCACTGAACCTAATATCATATTTTCGATACCAAACCAAACATTGATCTCCCGATCTTCTTTATTGTAAAATGCGCGCACAATTCCTTTTTCAATAACAAACATATTGGATACAACTTGACCCTGTTTAAGAAAAAAATCACCCTTTTGTTTGGTCATGAATTTAGTTCTCTTAATCAATTCTTCCTCAAGATCAGTATGAATTGGTCCGTATTTTTTTAGCTGTTGGATTAAGAAATTCATATTTTCTGTATTACTTCCCTATAATATTAAAACTTGCAAGTGCCGGTTTTACCGCTTGCGTAAGAACGCATTGCAACATAAGGAGTATCTATAAAAGATAAACGTTTACAAAACAAACCATATGTTGTCATGAGGTTTTAAATATACCTATCGAAGTTGGAACTACCAATCTGCAAAGTGAATTTATTGATGTCATGTAAAGCACAAAATTCCGCATGTTTATTTGTGATTCGTAGATATTCTATCTTATTTCCAAAAATCATATACCTGCTAATTGCTAATTTTCATCAACTGATCTTACGATTTGATTCTTGACTCCGTTACATAAATCTTTGGTTTTAGAACAGCATACTGCTCGAACTATAACAATTTTATCGTTGCTGCAACAGAGAGCTTTATCCTGATAAAAAATCTAGATCAGTAACTAGCGTAAATATGTTGATATTTAGTTTAGCTACACGATTCCATATTTGATCTTGTTAGTAGGGAAGCTCTTCGCAGTGAAAGCCTTTATCCTGCAATAGTCCAATGATAGATTGTGGATTTTCCTTTAAAGTATCGATGCGTAAGATGCGATCGCAATCCTGTAGATCGAAATTCCATCTGCCCGGTGTGCAGTGTTCATTTAAACCATATTCTAAAATGAGAATGTCTTTTTCAGTTTCTACTGAGGTTTTAAATACATAAATCATGCAGTTTTTAATTTTAAATTTTTAATACAATCTGTTATAATCCTTTTTTTCCTTGTAGCCAATATCCTTGAGTAGTTATACGGTTTACACCGTTTCTTTTAAGGGCCTTTCGAAAAGCTTGAACGGAAGTGACATTGCCGACTAAAGTGTAGCTGGCATGAAGCCAGTTTTCATGATGAAAAATAGGAAGACCATCGATCCATTCCGCATTGGCAAACGATCCATTTTTTGGAAAGATACTACAGTTTTCTAAGCCCAACAGCTCAGGAACTTCTTGATTTGAATCGTCTAGTTCTAGATAGAACTGGAAGGAATGATTGTTTTTTTTGAGTGTGGGAAGTAGCGAACAGGCCAATCCGAGCGAAGTTTCATCGCCGAAGAGTAACTGATGCTGAAATTTTGGGTTATACACTTTATGCCCCCTCGGACTACTGATATAGAGATGATCACCAACGCTTAAAGTGTCTGCATAACTGCTTCCGGGACCATTATTGTGAATATGAAAGATAATATCCACAATACCCAGTTGCATATCATGATAGGCAATCGTATAATTCCGGTATTCGATTTCGTTTACACGGATCACACTCGCATAGCCAATCTGGAAATTCATTTTGGCAAGGTCGCTCTGAAAACGCACCTTTTTAAGATGGGGGCTGAGGTAAGTGGTGCCGATCACTTCAGCACGCTGGCCAACGAGACTCTCTAGTATTCCGCCTGCCCATTTGGGTAGTGTTGATATCATGGTATTGCTTTTTTGTTCATGACAAAGAAACAGCTAATTTGTAACGCAAACAATGGAGCAAAGGAAGAGGGTATTGGACTAATCGCGGTTTTTGTTCCGAAAGGATAGTGCCGACATTCCGGTGACTTTGCTGAATAATCTCGAGAAGTAGGGGTAATCCTCGAAACCTAGGGCATCGGCGATTTCTTTTACTGACTTGTCAGAATGATAAAGCAGGCGTTTGGCTTCTAAAATGATACGCTGTTGGATATGATAGGACACAGGGTAGCCGGTGACGTCTTTGACACATTCATTCAGATAGGGGGTAGAGATATTGAGACGCATAGCATATGCAGCGGGTCTTTTTATAGCGAGAAAGTCACGTTGCAGGGAAGCCTTAAATGCTTTTGTGATAATCTCAGATCGGGAAAGTTTGTCGACAGGTATAGCGCCCTCGAGGTACATCGAAGTCAAGAGCCCGATCAAAGTATTACAGCTATCTTTTAGCAAGGATTGATGTAACTGCTTTTGTTTACGGTCGGATAGTGTAATGCATAAAGAAACGCTAGTTTCCAAAATAGAAAATATTTCCTCAGAAAGTCGAAGCGGTTTTAATGGTGTCATTTCTTCCAGCAATTGCAGATATTCTGGATTTATATGTTCACTATTAATCCCCAAAAAACTGCCACCTACTTTTTTCATCGCCACAATGCGATGTACTTGATGTGGGTGAATATAGAGGATGGAGTAGGGGGTTATCGTATATTGCTGAAAATCAATTTCGATTTCGGTGGTGCCATTTTCCAACAGAAAGAAGGAGTGATAGTCATCCCGATGTGATCGTCTTGCATCATCCAGATTCATGAGGTCCTGTTCATCGAAAGATGCTTTGGCTATAATAATTCCCGAACTGAAAGCATCAGTCATTGTTTTAATAGGAATGGAACTGTTTTTCTTACGCATAATGCTAACGACTATATCTTAAAAGCTGAGCACAGCACACGCTGTTTGGTATAAAAATTTATAAAAAATAGAAACACGCAATTGAAATAACGGTATTTTATTCGACAATTGTTCTAAAAGTGAGATTAATCCTTGGAGAGTGAATCTTTTTAGTAGGTGGCAGTCGATGTAGCCAATGGGATTGCGTCTCATCTTTCATGACCAATAAACTGCCATGTTCTAAGATCAATCCTACATTTTCTTTCGTTTGTTTATGCTTAAAAGCAAATTTACGGACAGCCCCAAAACTCAATGATCCGATAGCACCATTTTTCTTTAAATCTTTTTCGCCATCACTGTGCCATGCCATACCCTCATCCCCGTTATGGTAGAGATTTAATAAGCAAGAATTGAACGTTTCTCCCGTTGTTCTTTCAACTATTTCTTTTAATTCCAATAATTCTATTGACCAAGGAAGAGCATGCTTGGTTGTATTGGAATAGGTATACTCAAAAGGTTTCTCACCGTACCAAGCGACTTTTCTTTTCGTTAATATATGTTTACCAAAAATAACGGCTTCATCGTTACGCCATTCGATGGCTGTCAATAGTTTTTCATAAAAGTAATCTGCACGTTCCTGTCCCAGTACTTTCCCATAATAATGTACTGTTCCGTCCTTTGGAAGCCAATTTTTCGTACTATCAATCGGATATTCAAATAATTCCATACATAATGTTTAAATGGTGGTGCTTCGTATTATAATTCCTGCTGTGTTTTGGCACTTTCCCATCCTATAATAGCTGTTTTTCGAGTTGGTCCCCACATGTATCCTCCTGTTATGCCAGAAGATTGGATAATGCGGTGGCACGGAATAAGAAATGCAATGGGGTTACTGCCAACAGCTGTGCCAACAGCTCTAGCTGCTTTTGGATTTCCGATCTGTTCTGCTATTGTTCCATATGTAGCCAGTTTCCCCATGGGAATTTTGAGTAAACTCTCCCACACACGCAATTGAAAGTCGGTGCCTTTGAGATGTAATTTAATCTGTGAAAGAGCAGACCAATCGTTTTGAAAAATGGAGAGGGCATTTTGTTGCAGATCATCATCCCGTTGCTGAAATAGGGCATTTGGAAACTTAGCCTGTAAATCGGTGAAAGCTTTTGCTTCATTACTTTCAAATGCGATATAGCATACTCCTTTGGCTGTAGATGCAATAATTATTGGGCCAAAAGGACTGTCTGCATAACGGTAATTGATCTTGAGAAATTGACCTCCATTTTTATATTCAGCAGGAGTCATACCTTCGATATTGATAAATAGATCATGTAAACGGCTGCTGCTCGAAAGTCCGGTATGGTATGCGGCATCAAAGAGTGTAAGTTCTTTGTTGTCATCAAGCAGTTTCTTGGCATATTGCAAACTGATGTACTGTAAAAATTTTTTAGGACTTGTACCTGCCCAGTCAGTAAAGAGCCGTTGAAAATGAGCGGGGCTTAAATGAATTTTTTCAGCGACTTCATCCAAGTTTGGCTGTTCCTTAAAATGATGTTGAATATATTCGATAGCTGAAGCTATTCGATTGTAGTTGAGATTTGATTGTGTTTCCATTTTCATTTTAATTTATACCCAAATTTCATCATGATTGTCGCTGTTTACAATCCGAAACATGCGGAGTTTTGATTAGGCGTGATCATTTTAACCATTTTGTAATTGATAAATGGTACATTTTTTAAAATCACTTCCTGCTCCTTTACGGTTGTAAATCCCATTTTTATAAAAAATGGTTTTGCCGTCTTGCTTACATCTGCCGTTAAACGATCGGTGTTCTGTCGCCTTGCCTCTGCTTCTATATATTGGTAGAGCTGGGATGCTATTTTTTGACCTTGGTAATCTTTATGAACAAAAAATAAATCAATATAACGACCTTCAGCTAAGGTGCAAAAGCCGACAATACTGTTGTTTAACGCTGCTATGAGTACATACTGCTCCGTTAACACCTGAGTCCATCGTTGCATATTCTCACTGCTGGAGCTCCAAACCGCTACCTGCTCTGCGCTATAATCTTGGATGCAAATGCGCTTAATAGTATCGACAAACAGTTCCTGCAGGGAAACAATATCATGAAGGGTGCCAAATCTAAACGTAATTTTTTCCAAAATATACTGGTATAATGTTTTTTCTTTGATTGTATGGGCTACTCTAGACCATTCTTTTTATTGATATGATGTACTGCTGATTGATGAGTCAAACTTAATAATATTGTCTTTTATATCCAAAGTACTGGCTTGACAATTCATGTTCATTGCGCAAATTGCTTTACTATTATTTGCAATACGCAGTGATTTTAGATTTTTGATGATGAGGTTTTTTAGTTTTAGTCACAAAAAAATATCAGGGTGCTGCTGTGGGCTGTTTCACCGTAATATAGGATTTACCTAAAGATGCTGGATGGAATGAAATGGGGAATATGTGCGTTAGAAATTATAAAAAAAGCAGCGTTTAATACTATTAAACGCTGCTTTTGTGTGTCCCCGAAGGGAGTCGAACCCATATCAACAGAACCGGAATCTGCAATTTTATCCATTAAACTACAGGGACATGCTAGCAAAGATATACTATTTCATGAAAAATGAAAATAGCTAAATGCAATCTCTTGCCAACATCCTCATCTTTAGTCAATAAGATTTAAAGTTACATTTACTGAAATGTCTGGAGTACCGCCACCAATGCTTTGGTAGCTTGAATTGTTCCAGTCTGCTGCGGTAACCTTTGTTTTATTTAGACCGTGCATCAAGACAATTTTCATTGGAATAGCACTTGCTTTGTCTAATACTTTCCAGTTGCTTTTTAAACCTACCTGTTGATCTAAATACGTAAAGGTGATCTGCTCCTTTGTAGGGCCTACGAAGAAAAACTGATGCTCATCGGCATCGTCAGAAATTTCCTGTTGTACCTCATGTCCATCAAAATCTTTTAATTTGATATCTAAATCATAGTTGCCTTTTTTTAAGTTTAACGACTGTGGTTTTGTATCGGTAGCATCGATGATAACTTCGACTTTGGCATTTGTTGTTTTTTCTGTAAAACTTAAAGTCATGGTTTTCATTTCTTCATTATCATGTTCGTGGACAGGATCGTCTTTTTTACATGAGTTGAAAAGGAGAACTGCTGCGATCAGTACTAATTTGCTGCTGTTAATGATTTTTTTCATGATAGCTGTATTTGTTATGATTAGAATGTGTAATTAATTGTCAACTGTATATTTCGGCCTACACCATGACTGTAATAACGGAATAGATCTGTGTAAGATTTGTAGGTGCTATTGAATATGTTTTCTACCAAAAGGCGAGTTTGCAATTTATTGTTGCCAATAAGAGAGCCTAAACTAATGGAACCATTGATAAGCTGATACGCCGATGGTGCGGGAGCCATCTCCATACTTGCTGTTGTTAAAAACTGTTTGGCATAGATTTCTTGACCTAAGGCAAATTTCACGTCATGCATCCAGTTCGTCTTTCCCTTTGTTGTAAAAGCGATTTCATGTGTATACGATAGGGGCGGAATAAGAGGCAGATAGTTTTTGTCATCTAGGTTACGGGCGTAGATAAATGATGTGTTTGCACTGTAATCTAAATGTTCACTGATGGCATATTTTCCCTGTACGTCAATCCCGGCCAATAATGCATTGTTTTGACTATACTGCCAGATCGGAAATGTACCTGAAAGATTTTGTACGTATTCTTCGGTCGGTTTTACGTAAATGTAATTATTGATGTAGTTAGCATAGATGTCAATGTTTAAGAAATTTTTCTGCTCATGGATATTTAAACTGGTGATCCACTTTAATCCTTTCTCTGCTTTTAATGCCGCATCTCCTCTTTCATAGCGTGCTGTACTTTGGTGTACGTTTTGGCTGTACAGTTCTTGTGCAGATGGAGCTCTCCAGGCAAGTCCTAAGTTTGATTTAAGAGTCATATGGTTGTCGACAGTATAGGATAAACCGAGGTTGGTCGACAAGTTATGAAACTGATTGTCGCCACCATAAGCTTTACCATAAAAGTCATACCCTGCAGCATCGAAATTCTTAAAATCATAACGAGCTCCTAATTCGTAGGCCAATCGGTCTTTTTGCCATTGATATATACCGTATGCTCCGATATTAAAGGCATTGTAATTAGGAATTAATGGGGTATTAAAAGTCCCAGCAATATTATTGTTAACTTGTGTCTGCCCCTGAAGGCCTGTGATAAATTTTTGATTTAAGCCCTCAATAGTATAAGATGCATCAAGTGCATGTGTCCGTAAAACCATATCCATGCTTGGAATTGCGCTACGGCCTGCACGTCTTTTATCATATTCCTGCCGGTGGTTATTCTGGTAAGCATATTTTATGGATAAGGTTTTAGCATCGCTCAAGCGCTGGCTGTAAGCAAACTGAAATACCTCGTGTTTAACCTCTTGACGGGGAGCATCAATTTGGTATGAGAATCCGAAGAGTTCGCTGGGATACGGTCTCCCATAGGCTAGACGTTCCTGAAAAGAAGTAATATCGCCGATATGAGTAGAAGATAAAATGCCCGCTTCATTGTGATATTGTTTATAGGAAGCTTCAAAATTAGCGTCTTTGTATTGATAATTTACTGCAGCATTTAGGTTGTAAATGCGCTGCCCGGTATTGTTCAGATAATAATCGGGAGTTTTTCGATTACCACTTTTGCTGTAGTTTCCATTGAAAGACCATTTCAGTCCAGCTATGGGAGTGATGCCCTCCAGGTTTAATGCGCTTTGCATACCTCTGCCATTTGTGAAAGCGTTTAGACTAACTTGCCCTCTAAGACTATCAATTTTATTCCAGGGCTTAGTGGAAAGCAGAATTGCTCCACCTAATGCTTCACCACCATAACGTAAGCTTTCTGCTCCCTTTACGACCGTAATCGCATTCGCCGCGTACACATCAATTTCTGGAGCATGGTCATTACCCCATTGCTGACTTTCGAGTTTCATACCATCATTAAGTATCGCCAAGCGATTGCCATAAAGACCGTTAATAATGGGCTTATTGATGGTAGATCCGGTCTGTAGGAGATGGACTCCGGAGATGTTTTTTAAAACTTCTGCTAGCGAACGGTTTCTATTTTCAGTTAAAGCTGTCGCATTGACCTGTTGTGCAATCTGTGTTTTGGCGGCAACCTGATAACCGTAAACCTGTGTCTCGGCGAGTCTCTTAACGTCTTTTTTTAGTCTTATCAGTACGGGACGGTCATTTTTCACATAAGTAGTGTCATTTTCGTAGCCAACGAGTGAAGTCACTAATTTTATCGGGAAGTTCTGTTCAGTACTAAATTGAAATTCACCCGAAAAGTTGGAAGTTATCGCTTTCTTATGGCCTTCGTAGTGAAGGTTAGCTCCATGAATGGGACTGGTGTTTTCTAGCGCAATGATCTTTCCGCTTATTTGTCTTTTTTGTGCAAATAGGCTGTATGAAGGCCATAATGAGATGAATACGGGTGCCAATATAGAGATGACGCTGAACTGTTTTGTCATGCTTAAATTAAATTACGCCTCAAAAATACAACATTGTTGCATTAAATTAAAATAATAATGCAACAATGTTGTATATAATTTAAAAAGTCATGGTTTATACCGTTTTATAGTACAAATGGATTACCCCTTTATTTTTTTGAACCGTGGAGATTGGTCCAAATAATCAAAGTGGTACAGGTATCAACTAACGAATAAGTTAACTGTAAAAAATTTGGGTTGTGATTTTAGAGTTGTAAATATCCGATTAGGAACGGGGATGATATTGGGTAATCACGCTCTGTAGATAATCGCGGTCGATATGGGTGTAGATTTCTGTAGTTGTGATACTTTCGTGCCCCAGCATATCTTGTACGGCGCGTAAATCTGCCCCACCTTCCACAAGATGAGAAGCAAAGCTATGTCTAAAAGTGTGCGGGCTAATGTTTTTTTGAAGACCAATTTTTGTAGCCAGCTCTTTTATGACAATGAATACCATAACACGAGATAAAGCAGCTCCACGCTTATTTAGAAAGACAAAATCTTCCTGCCCCGACTTGACTTTAATGTGCGGTCGGACTTCATTGATATAAATTTTCAAGTATTTAATGGCTTGGCTCCCGATTGGAATCAGACGTTCTTTATTACCTTTTCCTTCAACTTTGATAAATTCTACGTCTAAGTAAAGATTTGATAGTTTAAGACCTACCAGCTCCGAGACCCGAAGTCCACATCCATACAACACCTCCAGAATTGTTTTGTTGCGCATACCTTCGGGAGTTGATAAGTCGATGGCATTGATAAGTTGATCGATTTCTTGGATGTTAAGCACACTAGGTATCTTTCGTGCAATTCGAGGGGCTTGAATTAATTCGACTGGATTATTTTCCCAATCGTATTCCAAGAGTAGGAAATTATAAAATGTTTTAAGTCCTGACAATAGGCGTGACTGCGTGAAGGGAGAAATACCAAATCCATTTATCCAGATCAGGAAGCGCTGTATATCCTTACTGGTTATTTGTTGCAATGTCAATTTATTTTCTTCACTGTATACTTCCAGTTTGGAAACATCATTGAGGTAAGCTTCAATAGAATTATCGGACAGACCGCGTTCAAATTTCAAAAAACGGCCGAATTCTCGTTTTAAAAGCAACCAATTATTTTCTTCCTTCATGCATAACAAAAATACAATAGATTAATTGTACTTTCGAACATTAATTTTATAAAACAACTAAATTAAAAACTTAAGGTAAATCAAAAACATGAGATTTATTAAACCAATTGCATTAACATTTTTGTTGCCAACTCTTTATTGTACAACCCCTAGTACTGCGGCAACATCACTTCGTGCTGAAGCGAGAGCAATTTTAGCACAAGACACCGTTAGTTGGAATCAAAAACTTCCTTTTGACAATGAGGTGCTTACAGGTAAACTTAAAAATGGTTTCACTTACTACATCCGTCGGAATGTAGAACCAGAAAAAAGGGTTACGATGTATTTAGCAAACAAAGTAGGTTCTATATTAGAAACAGATGACCAATTAGGCTTGGCTCACTTTTTAGAACACATGAACTTTAATGGTCTAAAACACTTTCCTAAAAACGAGTTGGTCAATTACCTACAAAAAGCTGGTGTTCGTTTTGGCTCCGATTTGAATGCTTATACCGGATTTGATGAAACGGTTTATCAATTGCCCATTCCATCTGATGATCCTGAACTGTTGAAAAATGGTTTACAGGTGATGCGCGACTGGGCACAAGATGCATTGCTTGCTGATGATGAGATTGATAAAGAACGCGGTATTGTGATGCAGGAAATGCGTGGCGGACGTGGTGTAGGTCAACGTTTGCAGGATCAATATTTTCCAATTGTTTTAAATGGATCTCGCTATTCTAAACGTTTACCGATCGGAACAGAAAAAATTATTACAACTTTCAAACCGGAGACGATCCGGAAATTTCATCAAGACTGGTACAGACCGGACTTACAGTCTATCATCATTGTTGGTGATATCGACGTGAAAGATATGGAAGCTCGAGTTAAAGCCTTATTTTCGGATTTAAAAGCTCCTGCTAAAAAGCTGGAACGTACCAAGTATAATGTTGATTTATTGAATAAAAATCAATTTATTGCCATTACAGATCCTGAACTTCCTTATACAGTTGCTCAGATTATGATCAAAAGTAAAGAGGAAAAAACAGTGACCGTAAAAGATTATCGCAAACAGTTACTGATTTCGGCATTTAACTCGATCGTTGCCGATCGTTTTTCTGAAATCATGCAACAGGCAGATGCTCCTTTTATGCAAGCTGGAGGCAGTATATCTGGTTTCATTGCCGGATTAGATGTGTTTTCGTTGATGGTAGTTCCTAAACCAAACCAATTGGAAGTAGGATTTAAAAAGATGATGACAGAATTTGAGCGCATCCAAAAATTTGGATTTACACAGTCTGAATTGGATAGAGCCATCGTTTCAATGAATAAAGGTAATGAGACTGCTTATATAGAAAAGAGCAAGAAAAAATCGGATAGTTATGTGGGTCGTTATTTGAATAACTTCTTAAAAGATGATGCCGCATTAAGTAACGATGATAGTTATAAAATAACAAAACAGCTATTACCAACATTGACCTTGAAAGAAGTTAATGCACTGATTTCAAAATATTATACTGATCTGAACCGTGATATCATCATCATGGGGCCGGAGAAAGATAAAGCTACTTTACCTGCTGAACAAACAGTCAATAATTGGATAAAGGAAGTGGAGTCTCAGAACTTAACAGCTTATGAGGATAAGGTTTCTAAATTGCCATTATTATCGAAGGAACCTGTTAAAGGATCTGTTGTTTCCAATAAGGAATTAAAAGAGATCAATGTAAAAGAATTGACCTTAAGCAATGGTGTCAAAGTAATCTTGAAACCTACCAATT
Organism: Sphingobacterium kitahiroshimense; assembly: GCF_025961315.1. Classification (NCBI taxonomy): domain Bacteria; kingdom Pseudomonadati; phylum Bacteroidota; class Sphingobacteriia; order Sphingobacteriales; family Sphingobacteriaceae; genus Sphingobacterium; species Sphingobacterium kitahiroshimense. The sequence goes on from NZ_JAOQNK010000001.1 coordinate 5,786,362, forward strand.
TCAAGAATGATGAAATACGTATCTCAGCTTTTAGTCCAGGTGGTTCTTCTTTATATCCAGATGCAGATTATTATTCAGCGAGTAATGCTGCGGGTCTAGTGGATGCGAGTGGTGTGGGTCAATTGAATAATGTTGAATTACAAAAGTATCTCACAGGTAAAAATATCGGGATCACACCGTATATTTCAGAAAGATATGAAGGAATCTATGGAAGTTCGGACAAAGAAGGTTTAAAAAATGCTTTTGAATTGATTTATGGCTATTTTACTGAACCTCGTCTGGATCAGGATGTTTACCAAAGTATCATCGCCCGTTCTGTAGGAAGTTTAGAAAATAGAGATAGTGATCCGTCAAATGTTTTCTCCGATAAAGTGAAAGAAACGCTTTATGGGGATAATATCCGCAGAAAAAATGCGACTGCCGATTTAGTGAAAACTATTGACAAAGATCGAGCTTTTCAAATTTATAAAGAGCGATTTGCTGATGCTTCGGACTTCACCTTTACCATCGTAGGTTCTTTTACTGAAGAAGAAATTAAACCTTATTTAGAAAATTACTTAGCGGCCTTGCCGAATCTTGGACGTAAAGAGTCTTATAAAGATTTAGGTATAGTAGAACCAGCTCAAGGAAAGCGTGTTGTTGTTCATAAAGGGAAAGAGGATAAAGCTTCTGTACAATTAGCTTATTATGGTGATTATACTTATTCGGAAAGCGAAAATATCAATATGGAAGCCTTAGAAAGTATCTTGACCATTAAATTATTAGAACGTCTTCGTGAAGCCGAAAGCGGGGTTTACAGTGTGGGCGCTTCTGCTAATTACGGCAAGTTGCCACGTCAACGCTATAGTTTTGGTATCGGCTTTGGCACGGCTCCGGATAAAGTGGATGTGCTGATAAAATCTGCTGTAGATGAAGTCTCTAAAATTAAGAAAAGTGGACCTGTAAAAGAGGATATTGATAAATTTGTTATTGAACAAAAGCGTCAATTAGAGCTACAGCTTAAAGAGAATGGATTTTGGGTTAGCTATCTATCAGGATCTTATCAAAATCAAGAGGATGTAACGGAAATCTTGAGAAAATTAGATGACCTGAGTAAAGTGTCTGTAGAAAGTGTAAAAGCTGTCGCTGATAAATATTTAAAAGAAGACCGCATGTTTGAATTTATTTTGTTACCAGATGCAAAATAGATCTTAAAGTCTAAAAAAGAAAGCTCCTGAATACTATTCAGGAGCTTTTTTTATGTCATATGACGCTGATGATCAGCATCTATTTTATCTTTTTGAAGTTATAGAATTCTTCTAATTCTCCTTTAATTTCTTTACCTTCCATATCTAATTTCTTCATCATACCTTCACCGACTTTATATTTGCTTTCGCCATCTTTCTCCTTTAAAATAATCGAGCCGCCGTCTGGAGTCCATGTGAACGTACCAGTTTCTTTAAAAGGTCCACCTTTTTCAAGATACTGTTCAGATTTTTCAAAAGTTCCATCCATATTTAAGGTTAAGATAACATGAATGCCCGAACAGTCTGCACATGGAAGAGTTCCTTCGTAGGTTCCAGCCCAATCAACAGAGTTTTGTGTATTATGCTCATCGTGAAATGCCGTATCTTGTTTAGTAGCAACTGTACTGCTGTCTTGTGCTGTTTTTTCTTTTGTTTGTGTTGGATTTTGGCAAGATGTAAATGAAGCAGTAATTACGAATAAGCCTATGAAGATTTTTTTCATTATAATATGTTTTATTTCTAAAAACGTGATGTATTAATGTATGTACTTTTGCATTTTTTGTATTGTTTTAAGAGCTAAAACAATACTGTTCGTTTATAGTTTTTGTAATATACTTAAAAATGCAAAATATAACTATTTCTTTTCAGAGTGACCTAAATCTTTATCCGGGTTAATGTGATCTCTTATCAATTGTTTTAATTCCTTTATTTCAGGAAACCTTCCCATTTCTTTACGGTCAAATATGGGTTGCTGATCGATTGAAATGGAGTATTTACCCGCTATTTCACTCGGAATCAGTAAGACACCATGAATATCTTCTGTAAAAGTACTTAAAATTTCTTGCGCCATATAGGCCGCGCGTAACATCCAGTTACATTTCGGACAGTATTCAACTGAAATTGTAGGTTTTGATATATCCATCTTTCTATATAGCTTATATGGCGAATATAAGGGATTTATTTTTATATTCTTAAACTGTGCTATTACTATTTACTGTGCAGCAATACGGATAATTGTCGTGTTTATCAGCCAATTTTGAATGAGGTCATGGCAAGAGATCCTCCTATAGAGTTGTCGTTAAACAGCAGTAAATCATCTTGTCTATCTTTTAGTGCCAGGCTGTAGATCATGGGAAGATAATGTTCTGGTGTGGGTATAGCTAAATCAAATGCTTTTCCCTGATTCCGGAAGTCGATCAAAGCTTTGTGATTACCATCTAAAATGTAATTTTTCATTTTTTCTTTTGCTTCCTGAGCCCAGTCCCATGCAAATCCCGCCTCATTTAATTTATCCCAGGCTACCATACGCAGGTTGTGGACCATATTGCCACTGCCTATTATCAATACACCTTTGTGACGTAAGGAAGCTAATTCCTGTGCTAATTCATAATGGTAAGACGCAGGTTGCGTATAATCGATACTCATTTGAATAACCGGAACCTCAGCATCTGGGTATAAATGCTTGACAACAGACCATGCCCCGTGGTCAAGGCCCCACTTATCATCCAATAATACATCAGTTTTTGTGATGATTTTTTTTGTTTCCTGTGCAAGTTCAGGGCTTCCGGGAGCTGGATACTGTACATCAAATAATGCTTGAGGAAATCCGCCAAAATCATGAATTGTCGGAGGATTGTCCATAGCAGTAACGAATGTACCACGCGTTTCCCAGTGCGCTGAAATAACTAATATTGCTTTTGGTTTTTGAAAAGTCTTACCGATATTTCGGAATCCGTCCACAAATTCATTTTCTTCGATCGCATTCATAGGACTTCCATGTCCCAAAAATAACACGGGAAACTTCTCGGTTGCTTCAAAATTTTTAGATAAGTTGCGTAAGGAGTTTACTTTTAAAGCAGCTCCTGTTAAAGGTAATACAGCCATAGCGGTTATAAATTTTTTTCGATTCATGCTATTAACTCCTGGTGATATATTGTTGTTGACAGCTTTTTAATAGTTAAAACAAATATCGGAAGTATAACAGGAGGATAGGTATTGTTTTTTGGTAATAATGTTGTACTATTTGGAAATGATCGCTTTTATATCAGTCCTAAATTCTGTAGGCGTCTGCCCCGACTTTCGCTTAAAAACATTTGTAAAGTAGGCTTTATCACTGTATCCTAATTCAAATCCAATTTCCGAAATTGTTTTATCGGTATTCATCAACAAATTTTTAGCTTCTATCAATTTTCTGGTTTCAATAATTTCGGAAACACTTTGCTGTAATATTTGATGACAGATCATATTAAGACCACGTGCACTCATAAAGAGTTTTTCCGCATAAAAATTTACGGATTCTGGGCGATGATAATTTTCTTCTAATATGGTTAAAAAGTTTTTAAATGTTGTACTAGAGGTCGATGAGTAGGGTAGGCCTTCTGGAAACTGTTTCCGATATTCGGATTCGATCATCGTAAATAAGGTGCTTAATAATTGTCGGACGATACCCAAATCACTTTGTGTTTCGTGCATTTCGTCGGCTATCATTTGAGCTATATGAACTATCCTTTGAAAACAAGCGGATGGAGTGATCCTAAATGTAGCTTGGTCATGAAAATGATTGTACAGTTGAAAAGTCGTTTCGGCAATAAATTCACTTTTGAATCGCAATACCCAAAATAGACATTTTCCTGCTTTTAGCTTAGGTTTTACGCGATGTGTTTTTCCTTTGGTAACAAAACTTATAAATGGTGCTGCATAAGTTTCGGATTTAAAATCAATAAAATGTTCTAATTCTCCTTCAATACCAATAATTAACTCTTCGAAATCATGGTGATGAACATTATTTTCGCTTTGGGCGATGCGGTTTGCTTCAGCTACATCGACTTGATATATTTTGAAAATTTCCATCAAAACTTTTTTGATTTCTTGTTGATTTTAAAGTTATAAAAAAAATGCAAAACCTTTGTTATATATCGGTTTATTTCACTTTTGTGTATTAGGTATAGTGGTCTTCAATACCATGATAGTGAGTATGTGAAAAATCAGCTTTATAGTAAGCAAGAGATGGGCGAGGTGCTTACAGCAATTGGACCTAATAATAGGGATTGGATTTGTGTTCGTCAGTATAATGATAAAGCAGCTCTTTAAACCAATTGAATCTGGAGAAAACTGCTGTTGTTAGCAGGGTGATACCATATTATAAGCAAGTAGGAATCTTGTTCGCATATAATGGAGGTATAACAGGGGGATAAGAGGGGGTTTAGAGGGGGTTAGTAGAGGTAAACCCCTAGAAACCCCCTATAAACCCTCAGTAATCTCTATATAAATCCCATCTTAAATAATAATCAGTTCCCTGTCAGTTCCGGATCAGGTTATAATATGCCTTATTCCGGAGTATCTGTACGGAGGGGAGCTGGCTATAGTAAAACACCCCGACTTCTCTGGACCCCTTTTGTAGTATATAGTAATATAGTATAAAGTAAAGATGTCGGCCCTGCGGAAAGCATGAGGAGACATGGATCACCTTATCAGTAATAGTAATAGTAATAGTAATAGTAATAGTAATAGTAATAGTAATAGTAATAGTAATAGTGTCGATGATGCCGCTGTACCGAAAAAGATATCATTTCCACTTGGCTATTCCGTAAAAGCATACTGCATCCATAAAAGATGGCCCAGAACGAACAATCCCCCCGCTACCCTTTTTTACAGTTCAAAGCCAGGATTGTCCGTTTCTCAGCCCCGAGAACAGGTCAGAGGTAAATTTATCGGTCAGGTTATAAGCTGTTTACCGGTTCACGGCAAACTATTTCCGGGAAAGATTAGGAAGTGATTATAAAAAGTCGCTATCTTTGCACCACTCCGCAAGGGAGGAACGGCTGATCCGAAAGGGGAGGCACTGAAAAAAGAAGGGTTTAATTCAGGTTAAACGCAGAAACAGCAGGAAAACAAAAAAAATAAATTTTCACATTTATTTTGGAGAAACCAAAAAGATTTCTACCTTTGCAGTCCCAACGGAAACGAAGGGAAACAGAATAAGATCGATAACGGCGCAATGCCGACATCATACAAGCCGAAGCGAGATGCGGAAGCGACAGAAGTTCTTTAAAAATATAATCATGTAACGTAACGAGTAGTGTTGAGAAACAACGAAAGTTAAAAAAATCAACCTGTTCAATTTTAGAATTAGAAATTAAAATACAAGACAATTCTATTTATTATAAATAGTCTTGATCTTACACTTCATTTTACAATGGAGAGTTTGATCCTGGCTCAGGATGAACGCTAGCGGCAGGCCTAATACATGCAAGTCGGACGGGATTGAGATTAAAGCTTGCTTTGATTTCATGAGAGTGGCGCACGGGTGCGTAACGCGTGAGCAACCTACCCATATCAGGGGGATAGCCTCTCGAAAGAGAGATTAACACCGCATAACATCATTAACCGGCATCGGTTTGTGATCAAATATTTATAGGATATGGATGGGCTCGCGTGACATTAGCTAGTTGGAGAGGTAACGGCTCACCAAGGCTACGATGTCTAGGGGCTCTGAGAGGAGAATCCCCCACACTGGTACTGAGACACGGACCAGACTCCTACGGGAGGCAGCAGTAAGGAATATTGGTCAATGGAGGCAACTCTGAACCAGCCATGCCGCGTGCAGGATGACTGCCCTATGGGTTGTAAACTGCTTTTGTCAGGGAATAAACCTTTCTACGTGTAGAAAGCTGAATGTACCTGAAGAATAAGGATCGGCTAACTCCGTGCCAGCAGCCGCGGTAATACGGAGGATCCAAGCGTTATCCGGATTTATTGGGTTTAAAGGGTGCGTAGGCGGTCCTATAAGTCAGTGGTGAAAGACGGCAGCTTAACTGTCGCAGTGCCTTTGATACTGTAGGACTTGAATCTATTTGAAGTGGGCGGAATAAGACAAGTAGCGGTGAAATGCATAGATATGTCTTAGAACTCCGATTGCGAAGGCAGCTCACTAAGTTAGTATTGACGCTGATGCACGAAAGCGTGGGGATCAAACAGGATTAGATACCCTGGTAGTCCACGCCCTAAACGATGATAACTCGATGTTTGCGATACACAGTAAGCGTCCAAGCGAAAGCGTTAAGTTATCCACCTGGGGAGTACGGTCGCAAGATTGAAACTCAAAGGAATTGACGGGGGCCCGCACAAGCGGAGGAGCATGTGGTTTAATTCGATGATACGCGAGGAACCTTACCCGGGCTTGAAAGTTAGTGAATGATCCAGAGACGGATCAGTCCTTCGGGACACGAAACTAGGTGCTGCATGGCTGTCGTCAGCTCGTGCCGTGAGGTGTTGGGTTAAGTCCCGCAACGAGCGCAACCCCTATGTTTAGTTGCCAGCACATAATGGTGGGGACTCTAAACAGACTGCCAGCGTAAGCTGTGAGGAAGGTGGGGACGACGTCAAGTCATCATGGCCCTTACGTCCGGGGCTACACACGTGCTACAATGGACGGTACAGCGGGCAGCTACATAGCAATATGATGCTAATCTCTAAAAGCCGTTCACAGTTCGGATTGAGGTCTGCAACTCGACCTCATGAAGTTGGATTCGCTAGTAATCGCGTATCAGCAATGACGCGGTGAATACGTTCCCGGGCCTTGTACACACCGCCCGTCAAGCCATGAAAGTTGGGGGTACCTAAAGCATGTAACCGCAAGGAGCGTGTTAGGGTAAAACCGATAATTGGGGCTAAGTCGTAACAAGGTAGCCGTACCGGAAGGTGCGGCTGGAATACCTCCTTTCTAGAGCATTCGGAATTGAAGCTCGTTACGGATACACATGATTAAAAAAGTATTTAGTACAGCGTATTTAGTATTTAGATTATTTTCTATCTAACTACTGATATCTAAGTACTGATTACTATAAAAAAGCATTTGAAGAAATGTGCCCATCCCTGAAAATGGATGGTCCAGAGAGATAGAATGATAAGCTAGTCCCGTAGCTCAGTTGGTTAGAGCACTACACTGATAATGTAGGGGTCAGCAGTTCAAATCTGCTCGGGACTACCATCTAGATTTGAGATGACAGATATGAGATCTGAGACGTAAAGTCTGCTTTCTCTGTTCCGGAATCTATAATCTACACCACGGGGAATTAGCTCAGCTGGCTAGAGCACCTGCCTTGCACGCAGGGGGTCATCGGTTCGACTCCGATATTCTCCACATCCTTAGACGTGGGACACAGGATAAGAGACATTAGACACTTTATAGTTTCTGATATCTCAGATCTGATATCTCCGATCTAAAAGAAGAGTTCTTTGACATATTGAAAGAAAAAAAATTACAAGAGAAGACAACAGTAGAGACAATACTGTGATGTGCTTGATGTATTATGAAGACCCTCGGTCAAGGCCGAACGGATTAATGCGTAGCATCACGGTTATATATCAAAAAGCAACCCATAGTAGCAAAAGGGCTATGAGGTGAAGAAAGTAAATAAGGGCACACGGGGGATGCCTAGGCTCTCAGAGGCGATGAAGGACGTGATAAGCTGCGATAAGCTTCGGGGATTAGCAAATGTGAGTTTGATCCGAAGATTTCCGAATGGGGCAACCTAGCATACTGAAGGTATGTTGTAAAATACGCGAACGCGCTGAACTGAAACATCTAAGTAGGCGTAGGAGAAGAAAATAATAATGATTTCCCAAGTAGTGGCGAGCGAACGGGAAAGAGCCCAAACCAATAATGTTACGGCATTATTGGGGTTGTAGGGCTGCGATATGGCATTAGCAAACAGAAGTGGAATGGGATGGGAAGCCCAGCGATACACGGTGATAGCCCTGTACACGTATAGAATGCTAGCCTAGCAGTACCCTGAGTACCGCGGGGTCGGAGACGCCCTGTGGGAATCTGTCAGCACCATCTGATAAGGCTAAATACTCCTGAGAGACCGATAGTGAACTAGTACCGTGAGGGAAAGGTGAAAAGAACCTCGAACAGAGGAGTGAAAAGAACCTGAAACCGTGTGCTTACAAGCGGTCGGAGCTGGCAGGTCCAGTGACGGCGTGCCTTTTGCATAATGAGCCTACGAGTTACTCTTGTCTGGCAAGGTTAAGTGGTTCAGCCACGCAGCCGAAGCGAAAGCGAGTCTTAATAGGGCGCATAGTCAGATGAGGTAGACGCGAAACCTTGTGATCTACCCTTGGGCAGGTTGAAGTTGCAGTAACATGTAATGGAGGACCGAACCGATAAACGTTGAAAAGTTTCCGGATGACCTGAGGGTAGGGGTGAAAGGCTAATCAAACTGGGAAATAGCTCGTACTCCCCGAAATGTTTTTAGGAACAGCGTCGGCATCGAGTCTTATAGAGGTAGAGCTACCGATTGGGTGCGGGGGAGTCAAATCCTACCAAATCCAGACGAACTCCGAATGCTATAAGATATGGCCGGCAGTGAGGCTTTGGGTGCTAAGGTCCAAGGCCGAGAGGGAAAGAACCCAGACCATCAGCTAAGGTCCCTAAATATACGCTAAGTTGAACTAACGAGGTCCGACTGCACAGACAGCTAGGATGTTGGCTTGGAAGCAGCCATTCATTTAAAGAGTGCGTAACAGCTCACTAGTCGAGCGGTCGGGCGTGGATAATAAACGGGCATCAAGTGTATTACCGAAGCTATGGATTCATGCATTTAGTGCATGTCTGGTAGGGGAGCATTCTATTTACGGAGAAGCGGTCTGGTAATGGGCCGTGGAGTTGATAGAAAAGCAAATGTAGGCATAAGTAACGATAAGGCGGGTGAGAAACCCGCCCACCGAAAGACTAAGGTTTCCTGATCAACGCTAATCGGATCAGGGTTAGTCGGGGCCTAAGGCGCATCCGAAGGGAGTAAGCCGATGGACAACTGGTTAATATTCCAGTACTTTTTATAACTGCGATGTGGTGACGGAGTAGTGACACTGCCGCGGACTGACGGAATAGTTCGTTAAAAGGCGTAGGTATAGGGACGGTAGGCAAATCCGCCGACCCTGCTGAAACCCAATAGTACAGCAAAGCTTCGGCGGCGCTGATAGAGCAGGTAAACAGACTTCCAAGAAAACCCGCTAAGCTTCAGGTTATAAAAACCCGTACCGTAAACCGACACAGGTAGTCGAGGAGAGAATCCTAAGGTGCTCGAGTGAATCATGGCTAAGGAACTCGGCAAAATGGCCCTGTAACTTCGGGAGAAGGGGCGCTTCCTCCAGCAATGGAGAAGCCGCAGTGAAAAGGCCCAGGCGACTGTTTAACAAAAACATATGGCTTTGCAAAATCGAAAGATGAAGTATAAGGCCTGACACCTGCCCGGTGCTGGAAGGTTAAGAGGGGATGTCATCGCAAGAGAAGCATTGAATCGAAGCCCCAGTAAACGGCGGCCGTAACTATAACGGTCCTAAGGTAGCGAAATTCCTTGTCGGGTAAGTTCCGACCTGCACGAATGGTGTAACGATCTGGGCGCTGTCTCAGCCATGAGCTCGGTGAAATTGTGGTATCGGTGAAGACGCCGATTACCCGCAACGGGACGGAAAGACCCCATGCACCTTCACTATAGCTTAACATTGAAATTGGGTACAGGATGTGTAGGATAGGCGGGAGATGTTGAAGTGGCTTCGCCAGGAGTCATGGAATCAACCTTGAAATACCGCCCTTTCTGTATTCGGTTTCTAACTCGATCATGTCGAGGACATTGTTTGGTGGGTAGTTTGACTGGGGTGGTCGCCTCCAAAAAGGTAACGGAGGCTTTCAAAGGTAAGCTCAGTACGCTTGGTAACCGTACGGGGAGTGCAATGGCATAAGCTTGCTTGACTGTGAGACCAACAAGTCGAACAGGGTCGAAAGACGGACATAGTGATCCGGTGGTTCTGTATGGAAGGGCCATCGCTCAAAGGATAAAAGGTACGCTGGGGATAACAGGCTGATCTCCCCCAAGAGCTCATATCGACGGGGAGGTTTGGCACCTCGATGTCGGCTCGTCACATCCTGGGGCTGGAGAAGGTCCCAAGGGTTGGGCTGTTCGCCCATTAAAGTGGCACGCGAGCTGGGTTCAGAACGTCGCGAGACAGTTCGGTCCCTATCTGTTGTGGGCGTTGGAAGTTTGAGTGGATCTGTCCTTAGTACGAGAGGACCGGGATGGACTGACCGCTGGTAAACCAGTTATGCCGCCAGGTGTACGGCTGGGTAGCTACGTCGGGAATAGATAAGCGCTGAAAGCATCTAAGTGCGAAACTAGCCACGAGATGAGACTTCCTTATAGGGCCGTAGTAGACTACTACGTTGATAGGTTGCAGGTGTAAAGGTAGAAATACCATAGCTGAGCAATACTAATCACCCGAAGCTTTCTCAAGCAACGCAAACACTGTTGTCTTCCTCTTTTAGTTTTTCTTTCAATTGTCTATAGATAATGCTTTTTATAGAGCATATATCACATAAAAACATTTTAGGTGCCTATATCGGCGGTGTCTACCTCTTCCCATTCCGAACAGAGAAGTCAAGCCCGCCAGAGCCGATGGTATTGCCGTAACAGGTGGGAGAGTAGGTCGGTGCCTTTTTTTATACAGAAGCCTTTGCTATACAGCAGAGGCTTTTTTGTGTTTATACCTTTTTTATGCTGAGAGCATAGCTATTCCTGTTCTTCCGGTGCCTTCTGCAGGCCCTTCATGCTCATCATTTAACCTATTCAGCTTCTATATCCTCTTCCTATCGGACAAGCATACTGTCACTATATCTTCCGATCTCTAATTTTTAATACTCATATAATGCTATTTGATACTTCTTATATACTAGGGACTATTATGTTCTCGTGAACGCTGGGTTTGTGCACTGCCTTTTTATTTCTTCGTTATCACTTAGCTATTCAGTTTTGTATGTAGCATATGATAGTCTATTTGAGATCACATGATTTACGAGCAATAGGTTTCCCTTTCATTATACTTGATAAAAAATAACCTAATCCAGTTTATTTAGCTGGATTAGGTTATTCTTAATGCTTATTATGATATTTATTATAGAATATTGGATTTTTATTCTTGCAATTGGACAAATTTTAATCGTCTTAATTTATACATAAATAGATCAATGTGGCAAGAGTGCTGCCTATAAGTGGACCGACTATAGGCACCCAGGCATATGCTAGATTAAATGTTTTTTTATTCTTTATCGGTAATAAAGCGTGTGTAATTCGAGGGCCTAAATCTCGGGCAGGGTTGATGGCGTACCCGGTTGTACCGCCTAAAGATAATCCGATTACCCAAACAATAAAACTTACAGGTATTGCTCCTATAGTACCTAAGCCCAAAGTTTGTCCTTGTTGGATAGTTGGTTCAGTGAAATGTAGGATGCAAAAAATTAAGACAAAAGTACCTACAATTTCACTGATGATATTAATTTTAGGATTAAAGATAGCAGGTCTTGTACAAAACACGGCCTCTTTGGCTCCTGCATCTTCGGTTTGGGTGAAATGATCTTTGTACATCAACCAAACCACAAATGAACCAAACATAGCCCCTAAAATTTGCATTGTGATGTATTGAAGTCCTAAACTTAAGGTCATTTTGTTCAATATTAAATTAGCAAGCGTAACAGCAGGATTAAGATGCGCCCCGCTATAGGGTCCTGCAATCGTTACTCCGGCAAATACCGCTAAAGCCCAAGCTGTACTGATTACCATCCAACCTGAATTGTTCCCTTTAGTATCTTTTAATACAACATTTGCGACAACTCCTCCTCCTAATAAAATGAGCACGGCTGTCCCAATAAATTCTGCGATTAGTACATTCATAATAACTGTTGTTAAGCGTTGAGATCGTAGTTAGCCCAAAACTTGGTTGTCTCTACAGCGCGCTTCCATTCTCGCAATGATTGTTCAATTGATGGATCTGGTATTGGTGTAAATGTTCTGTTTATTTGCCATTGTTTTGCTATTTCTTCCACACTGGGCCAAAATCCAACCGCTAGACCGGCTAAATATGCTGCTCCAAGTGCTGTCGTTTCTGTTACCTCAGGACGTATGGTGATTGTATTGAGAAAGTTGGCCTGGGTTTGCATCAGGAAATTATTCGCACTTGCGCCACCATCAACACGAAGTTCTTTGATTTCAATATTTGAATCAGACTGCATGGCTGTCAGAATATCTGTTATTTGAAATGCGATTCCCTCTAGCGCAGCTCTGGCAATATGAGCGACATTGGTGCCTCGAGAAAGCCCTAATATCGTACCACGTGCATAAGGATTCCAATGTGGTGCTCCTAAACCTGAAAAAGCCGGAACCATATAGACACCATCGCTATCCGCTACACTTTCAGCCAATTTTTCTATTTCTGCAGAAGTTTTGATGATACCTAATTCATCTCGTAACCACTGCACAACAGCTCCTCCAATGAATACACTTCCTTCCAGAGCGTATGTTACCTTTCCTCCAATTCTCCAAGCAATCGTAGTGACTAAATTGTTATTCGAAAAAATTGGTTTTGAGCCAATGTTCATTAATAAGAAGCAACCTGTTCCATAGGTATTTTTTGCCATTCCTTTTTGGGTGCACATTTGTCCAAATAGTGCCGCTTGCTGATCGCCCGCAATCCCTGCGATAGGTACACTACTGGAAAGGATCTGACCCGAAGTATGTCCATATACCTCTGACGAGGAGGCAACTTTAGGAAGGATACTTGCAGGTACGTTAAATATGGTCAGCAATTCATTATCCCATGTTAAAGTTTCGATATTGTACAACATCGTTCTTGATGCATTGGACACATCGGTTACATGGACAGCTCCATCAGTTAGGTTCCAAATAATCCAACTATCTATGGTTCCAAAAGCGAGATCGCCCACATTTGCTCTTTCTCTAGCACCTTTTACATGATCTAATATCCAGTTGATCTTAGATGCGGAGAAGTAGGCATCGATACGAAGACCTGTTTTTTTCTGAATGGTATTGCCATGACCTTGATTTTCGATCTGCTTACAATAGTCTGCTGTTCTTCGATCTTGCCATACAATAGCATTATAGATGGGTTCCCCGGTTTTTCTATCCCAAATAATAGTGGTTTCACGCTGATTTGTAATTCCGATGGCTTTGATATGTTTTGGGGTAATCTTCATCTTGGCCATAACTTCTGTAAAAACTGAAAGTTGACTGGACCAAATCTCTTTAGGATCATGCTCAACCCAACCAGATTTTGGATAAATCTGCTTGAATTCTTTTTGTGCTATCGCTTCTATTTTTCCTGACTTCGAAAAGATAATTGCTCTTGAGCTCGTTGTGCCCTGGTCTAATGCCAAAATGTATTCTTTAGTACTCATAAGTGCGTTGTTAATGGATTAGGAATTGTAAGTATAGTTTTTACAAAGTATAAGGAATTTTGCAAGCTGTTCTTCTTCCCATGTTTTCGATTGCTCAAGTTCTTTGGACATAATCTGAACAACTAGGGGAGCTGCCTCCATGGCTGCTTTTGCATCTAAAAACAGCATGCGTATCCTTCTTGCTAAAACATCTTCCAGGCATCTTGCCATTTCATTTCTTATTGCCCATACTACTTCTGCTGCGATATAATCAAATTTGGGGTGAATCTTTTGGGAAAAATTTGGATCCTTTTGTGCTAACTCTTGTATTAACTTTGCATCTGAACCGTATATCTGCCAGTGTCCCTGCTGTTTTTCTTGAAGATAACCATGTATTTTTAAGGTTTTTGTAATACAAGGAGCTGTATTTAACTTTCCGATCTGAATGGCTTCGTTGACGGTATCTTCTGCCATTTTACGATATGTCGTCCATTTCCCTCCTGTAATGGTAATCAATCCTGATTTACTGCTGATCAGTTTGTGGTCCCGGGAGATTTCTTTTGTTGAAGCTGGATTACTTTCATCTGGTGCAGCCAGTGGTCGCAAACCTGCAAATACACTGAGTATATCTGCTCGGGTAGGAGCAGGATTGAGGTAATTTTTAGCCGTTTCCAAAATAAAATCTACTTCTTCTTCTAAAGGTCTTGGTTCAATAGTGTGAATATCTAAGGGCGTATCTGTCGTTCCTAATAGGATGTGGTCGTGCCATGGCACACCAAATAGCACACGTCCGTCATTAGTTTCCGGAATCATAAGGGCATCTTCTTCCCCTAAAAATTTCTTGTCAATGACAATATGCGTTCCCTGAGATGGTCTTACTAAATTCTTATGGACAGGTGATTCCAGTTTTAATATATCATCAACAAAGATTCCGGTCGCATTAATGACTGTTTTTGCTTTAACTTCAAAATTCTGGTTTGACTCTAAATCTGTAAAAGAAACACCACAAACTTGACCATTTGTATCTTTATGAATGGCATTTACATCACAATAGTTTAAGATTGTTGCATCAAGAGAATTTGCTGTCTGTGCTAGATTGATTGCAAATCGGGAGTCATCAAACTGGCCGTCATAGTAGATTATACCCCCTTTTAGATTATCCTGTTTGACAGCATGCAGTTTTGAAACAACCTGACTGCTGGATAAAAATCTGGAAGTTCCGATCCGGTATGCACCGGCCATCCAATCATAGATTTTCAATCCAATCAGATATTTCCACTTACTGAAAAATGTATAGCATGGAATAATAAAGCTTTGAATTTTAGCTAAGTGTGGTGCGTTTTGGAAAATTAATCCTCTTTCATGCAATGCGGAATAGACAAGTTTAATATCTCCATTTGCGAGATACCGTACACCACCATGGACTAATTTCGTACTCCTACTTGAGGTTGCTTTTGCAAAATCATATTTTTCGAGTAATAATGTTTTAAATCCTCGAGAAGCCGCATCGACAGCGATACCAAGCCCAGTTGCCCCGCCTCCAATGATAACAATGTCCCATTTTGAAGTTTTATTTACGTTTTCTAGATTCGTCTTTCTTTTGAAATTGCTCATACAATGATATGATTTTGGATATTTTGTTCATCAAATGTTCACTTTTTCAGGAATATCTTTTATAAAGAAGGGCCTTACATTATAAACGAAATAGCTTGAAAGTTTGTTTTATTTATTTTTTAATTAGTATTTTGTTCTCCAAATTGTTTTTTACAAAGTCACCAACCGATTAGAGTTTGTTTTCTTGTCGTTAGGTAGACCAAGGTAATCTTTTCGTCAGCTATAACGATACCTTAACCATTTATTAGCTATATGGTTGTTGTCAATAATTGATAGGTCATACATTTGATGTACGATTTCATCCAATATAGATGTAATTTAAAGAGGTACGTACGTCTTTGGTATTATTAAAGCTTGTTTGTTAAATTTCTACGGGTAAAAAACAGAATTTTATAAAAAAATATGAGCCCTTGTTTTGGAATAAAACAAATGGTTATTTATTTTTTTTTCCTTAAATAATGTAAAAAAAGACTAAAAATATTGTCATTCGTTAAAGAAATGCCTTTATTTGCACAAATCTCAAATTTAAATGGCTAAAAATTTACTCATAGTAGAGTCTCCGGCGAAAGCGAAAACAATAGAAGGGTATTTAGGGAAGGACTTTTTGGTAAAGTCCAGTTACGGACATATTCGTGATTTGGTGAAGACCGATGATGCTATTGATACAGATAAAGATTTTCAACAAAAATATGAAGTGCCGAGTGATAAGAAGGCTGTTGTCAGTGAGTTAAAGAAATTAGCTAAAGCTGCAGAAACAGTTTGGTTAGCATCCGATGAGGACCGCGAGGGGGAGGCTATATCGTGGCATTTATTTGAGACTTTAGGTTTAAAAGATGAGAGTACTAAGCGTATTGTATTTCATGAGATCACCAAACCTGCGATTTTAAAGGCCATTGAGAATCCACGTAAAATAGATTATAATTTAGTAAATGCACAGCAGGCTCGTCGTGTACTGGATCGTTTGGTAGGATTTGAGCTTTCTCCTGTATTATGGAAGAAAGTAAAACCATCGTTGTCCGCAGGACGTGTTCAATCGGTAGCAGTGCGTTTAATTGTAGACCGCGAGCGCGAGGTTATAAAATTTAATGCGGAAGCATCATTTCGTATTGTGGCATTTTTCCATACTGGAAAAGTTAAAGATAGTTTTAAAGCTGAGTTGCCACAGCGTTTTGCAACAGAGGCTGAAGCAAAGCAGTTTTTAGAGGATTGTAAGACAGCGGAATTTGCTGTTAAGAGTTTGGAAACAAAACCAGCGAAAAGAGCTCCAGCGGCTCCGTTCACTACCTCAACGCTACAGCAGGAGGCTAGTCGTAAGCTAGGGTTTTCTGTTGCGCGTACTATGCAGGTTGCTCAACGCTTATATGAAGCTGGTCGCATTACCTATATGCGTACCGATTCTGTTAATTTAAGTGATACAGCAACAGAAGCTGCTGAGAAAGAAATTCGTTCTGCTTATGGGGATCGTTATCATAAGTTAAGAAAATATAAAACAAAAACTTCTGGAGCTCAAGAGGCTCACGAAGCCATTCGTCCAACTTATTTTTCTGAACATAGCATTGAAGGTGATGCAGCAGAAAAACGTTTATACGATTTAATTTGGAAACGTGCTATTGCTTCTCAAATGAGTGAGGCAGAGTTCGAGAAAACATTAGCTAAAATTTCTATTTCTACACGTAAGGAGGATTTATCTGCTTCAGGTGAGGTCATGAAGTTTGATGGATTTTTGAAAGTTTATTTTGAATCTACAGATGATGATCAAGAGGTAACGAATGATGATGATAGCGATAACTCCTTGTTGCCACCTTTGGTAACAGGACAATCGGTCGTATTGAAAAGCATGAATGCGACAGAGCGTTTTACAAGACCTCCTGCTCGTTATACAGAGGCTGCTTTGGTGAAGAAGTTGGAAGAATTGGGTATTGGTAGACCATCTACTTATGCACCGACAATTTCTACGATTCAAAATCGCGGTTATGTAGTGAAAGAAGAAAGAGAAGGACGTTCACGTGACTATCGTGTATTGACTTTAGAAAATACGGAAATCTCTGCCGTTACTAAGACTGAAATTACTGGCGCTGAAAAAGGAAAAATGTTTCCAACAGATATCGGTATTGTTGTTAATGATTTCTTAGTTGAACACTTTAAAGGCATTGTAGATTTTAATTTCACGGCAAAAGTAGAAAAGGAATTTGATGAAATTGCACATGGTTTGACCGAATGGACAGATATGTTGCGTGAATTCTACGGACCTTTTCATTCAGAAGTACAGAATACGTTAGAAAATGCTGAACGTGCTAACAACGAACGTGAGTTGGGTGTCGATCCTGTATCGGGTAAACCTGTCTCTGTCCGTATTGGTAAGTTTGGTCCTTTGGTGCAGATTGGTGCACAAGATGATGAAGAGAAACCTCGTTTTGCATCTTTGAGAAAAGGACAGATGATCGAAACGATTACTTTTGAGGATGCTATGGAATTGTTTAAGCTTCCAAAGAAGGTTGGTATTTTTGAAGAAAAGGAAATGACTGTTGCCATTGGCCGTTTTGGACCTTATATCCGTCATGATTCTTCTTTTTATTCTTTACCAAAGAATGTTGATCCACTTGATGTGACAGAGGAAGAGTGTATCCAGATTATCAAAGACAAGAGACAAAAAGATATTGAAAAGGTAATTCGTGTTTTTGACGAAAATCCTGAAGCTCAAATTGAACAAGGCCGTTGGGGACCGTTTATCCGTTTTGGAAAACAGAATTTGAAAATTCCAAAAGGAACAGAAGTAGAGCAGATCACGTATGAAGATGTCTTGAAATGGGCGGAAGCTGATGCTCCTAAAGGCAAAGGAAAAGTAACTGCTAAAAAAGCGACTACTGCAAAGAAAGCTCCTGCTAAAAAAGCTCCAGCAGCGAAGAAAGCGACTGCGGTTAAAAAGACAACTACAAAGGCTGCTGTGAAAGCGACTAAAGATAAATAATTGAAATGAAAAAGGATTTACCTGAAAACATTGTTCAAAATATTACGATTGCTGTTGTTTTGGAGAGTGAAAGCCCGGAGTCAAAAGTTTGGAATGTTTATTTAATTAATGAAAAGAATCAAGAAATTCAAAATGTCTTGGTTACTTCAAAAGGTTATGGCGAAAAGGATGGTGCAAATGTGATCACAAGCACATTACGTCATTTTATCGGTAATGTTGCTCCACATTCTTTCGAAAAAATCGAAGCTATTGATGAACAGGTATTCGGTTTAACCAATGAATATTGGTTAAGCTTTTATATTGATAATATTATTTACGATAAGAAATACATCTTCCTACCTGAAAGCATTATAGAAGGGAATTTAATACTGGTTCCTTTAGTGAATAAGCTTGGGGTGATTATTGGGGGGATGAATTAGTTTTATGACAACAAGACATAACTTTATTATCGCTATTGATGGTTTTTCATCATGTGGTAAAAGTACAGTGGCAAAAGCACTGGCCAAAAAATTAAAATTTGTTTTCATTGACAGTGGTGCAATGTACCGTGCTGTGACACTTTATTTTCTCAGAGAGGGAATAGATATGAAAGATGATAAAGCAATAGCTGAGGCGTTGGAAAATATTCATATCGATTTCATTCCTAATGTTGATAAAACTGAGATTCATCTTAATGATGAAGATATATCGGATGAGATCCGTCAGATGTATATTTCGGATATGGTGAGTGAAGTGAGTACAATAAAAGCTGTGCGTCAAGCCATGGTAAAACAACAGCAGAAATTAGGGCGGAGACGTAATATCGTGATGGATGGTCGCGATATAGGCACAACTGTATTTCCGGATGCAGATATGAAAATTTTTATGACAGCGGATCCGCAAGTACGTGCTAATCGACGTTATTTAGAATTGACCAATAAGGGAGAGCAGGTGACGATCGATGAAATTGTTAAGAATCTGGCACATCGTGATCATATTGACAGTACCAGGGAAGAAAGTCCTTTGCGTAAAGCGGAAGATGCCATTGTATTGGATAATTCTTATATGAGTCAAGAAGATCAATTGACATTTGTCATTGATGAATATACAAAAAGAAGAGCTTCCAAATAGGAAACTCTTCTTTTTTATTTAATGCTATTGATCTGTTGTTGTTCTTTTAGTTTCGCAACATTGTTTTTCTCTCCAAATTCTTCTGTTTTTTCTTGGAAAGAATCTAATAGTTGACGGATTGCATCTGAATTGTCTGCTGTACGTTGAAAAATATCCGGTAGAATCTTTTCTAGATTTTGGTCTCCAAGTTCGATATTATCCACCTCGATTTTCCCAATTTTTTCTAATACGGCTTGCTGACTTTTCCTAACATCTTCTAATTCTCTCGCAATTTTTTCCATCAATTCAAATTTCTTCAATTTATCCATATTATATAAAATTTAGTGATCAATTACTATATATAACGTATAAAGTGGTCAAAATGTTTTAAATAAAAAAGGGTTGCTCATTTGAGCAACCCTTTTTTATCGTCTATACTCACTGATTAGTTTGTACGGCCTGGATAAACTTCCAGTCCTTTTTCTAAGCAGGTCAATGCTTTTTTTAGATCGTTCTGATTAAGAACGTATGCTAGTCGAACTTCGTTGATTCCGGCACCTGGAGTGCTGTAGAAGCCTGTTGCAGGAGCCATCATAACCGTTTCATTTTCGTATGCAAACTCTTCTAGCATCCATTGACAGAATTTATCTGCGTTATCGATCGGTAGTTTTGCTACAACGTAAAATGCGCCACCTGGATTAGGTGAAAATGCACCTTCAATTTTATTTAAGCCGTTGACTAAAGTATCACGACGTGCAGTATACTCTTCAGACACTGCCTCAAAATAACTATCTGGTGTATCTACAGCTGCTTCACCTGCAATTTGTCCTTCCAAAGAAGGGCTTAAACGCGCTTGTGCAAACTTTAGAGCGACTTGGTACAGTTCTTTATTCTTTGTGATTAAGCAACCTATTCTGGCACCACATGCTGAGTAACGTTTTGAAACGGTATCAAAAACAACAACATGTTGTTCCAGTCCCTCCAGATGCATAGGTGAAATGAATTCACGCCCATCATAACAGAATTCGCGGTAGGCTTCATCAGAGAATAAGTATAAATCATATTTTAAACAAAGCTCACGCAATGCTTCTAGTTCTTCTCTAGAATACAAATAACCTGTAGGGTTGTTCGGATTACAGATCGCAATCGCTTTTGTTTTTTCAGTGATTACTTTTTCAAACTCCGCAATAGAAGGTAAAGCGAATCCATTGTCGATATAAGACATGATCGGTTTTACCACAATGTCTGACGAGCATGCGAAGCCGTTGTAATTGGCATAGAAAGGCTCAGGAATGATTACTTCTTCACCCGGGTTAAGACAAGCTTGCATCGCAATCATAATCGCTTCAGAGCCACCGTTTGTCACTAAAATATCAGTAGGTTCGATATTGTAGTTTAATTTATTGTAGTATGTCGTCAGTTTATTGCGGTAAGATGCTGTTCCTTCAGATGCCGTATAGGCCCAAACTTTGAAATCAATGTTTTTTAATGCATTGAGCATTACTTCTGGCGTTTCAATGTCCGGCTGTCCGATATTTAAATGATAGATTTTTTTCCCTTCTTTTTTTGCTTGATCAGCGAAAGGTGTTAGTTTTCTAATTGGGGATGCGGGCATGTTATACCCTTTTTCTGATATTGATGGCATTATTTTATATAAATTAGCGAAACAAATCTACTGAATTAAAACTAAAAAAGCCACTTTACTTGAAGTGGCTTTTCTTTAATTATGTACGCAAAGTAATTATTCTACAATTCCTTTGATGTATAAAGTTTTTACAGGTGTTTTTGTGTTCGATGTTACTGTAAAGCTTTTTGTAAAAGGTGCTTTTGAAGCAGCGTTGAAAGTAACTTTAATTGTTCCTGTGTCACCGGGTTTGATTGGTGTTTTTGTAAATTCTGCTACTGAACATCCACATGAAGGCTTAACATCAGAAATAATGATAGGCTCACTTCCTGCATTCGAAAATTTGAAACTGTATGATACTGGAGTTCCTTGTGCGATCTTTCCAAAATCATGTGTTTCTTTTTCAAATTTAAATTCGCTCTGACTTGTTTGCATTGCAGTAAATCCTACAAATGCAATAATAACAGTTAATACGGCTAAAAACTTTTTCATATCTTCTTCTTCTTAATTTGTTAACTATGCTCTTTGATAATGTCAAACAACGTACCAAAATAGAAATTTTAATACGTAATTGCCTTAGAAAAGAACGCGATAACAATAATATTACATTATGTATGACTAGATTATTCCTTCTTTTAATAAATCTTGAATATGTATGATGCCATCATACATATTTCCTTGTAAAACAATTAATTGAGACACGTTATTCTGACGCATCATATGCAGCGCATTTACAGCAAGCTCTGATTTGTCGATCGTTTTAGGATGTGTCCCCATAATATCGCTCGCAGTTAATCCTGTAAGATCTTCATGATTTTCAAGCATACGGCGAATATCCCCATCGGTAATGATGCCCACAATCTTTTCATCTTGCAATACTGCAACAGCACCTAATCTGTTTTGTGTGATGGTCAGTATGATTTCTCTGATAGTGGCATTACTTGGGATTTTTGGTTTTTCATTTTGATCGGAGAGATCCGCTACTTTTAGGTATAATTTTTTACCTAGCGCACCTCCTGGATGGTATTTTGCAAAATCCTGATCTGAAAAATCGCGACATTCCTGCAGACATACCGCCAGTGCATCGCCCATTGCTAGCTGAGCAGTGGTACTTGAGGTAGGAGCAAGATTGTTAGGGCATGCTTCTTTTTCAACAGTGGTGTCCAGTACGTAATCCGCTTGTTCAGCCAGATAAGAATTGATATTTCCTACCAGAGCGACCAATGTATTTCCGGTCTGCTTCAAGAAAGGCACCAGGACTTTGATTTCAGGAGTTGTACCACTTTTTGAAATTGCGATGATTAAATCTTGGTTTTGAATGATCCCTAAATCACCATGAATGGCATCGGCTGCGTGCATGAAAATGGAGGGTGTTCCAGTCGAATTCATTGTCGCAACAATCTTTTGTGCGATAATAGCACTTTTTCCTATTCCAGTGACAATAACACGGCCTTGTAAGTTAATTATATGTTTAACCACGTTAACAAAGTCGTCGTCAATCCGTTGTGATAAATCAGCTACCGCTTTAGCTTCTTCTTGTATAGCTTGGATAGCTATATTTTTTATATCGATGTTGCTTTTCACAAAAAAAATATCTACTTTTATATTAAAGAATGAATACAAAAATAGGTTATTTTACAGATTTTTTGGTCATTTATCTATCTTATTTTTGCCCGAGGCTCGATGGAAATAGAAAAATCACTTTTCGACAATTTACAAGATTTTTTTGGTTTTGATACTTTTAAGGGGGATCAAGAAGCAATCATAACAAATGTACTACAGAGAAAGGACACATTTGTCATAATGCCTACTGGGGGTGGTAAATCCATCTGTTACCAGTTGCCGGCATTGATGAGTGAGGGGACAGCGATTGTCATTTCACCGTTAATTGCCTTGATGAAAAACCAAGTTGATCAGCTTCGCGCATTTGGCGGAGAGGATAGTATTGCTCACTTTTTAAATTCTTCATTGAACAAAGGTGATATCATGCGTGTCAAACAGGATGTTACAGCAGGGAAAACAAAATTACTTTATGTAGCACCAGAATCGCTTTCGAAATTGGAGAATGTCGAGTTTCTGAAGCAGATTACGGTATCTTTTGTTGCTGTCGATGAAGCCCATTGTATCTCCGAATGGGGACATGACTTCCGTCCGGAATACCGCAAGATTCGTCAGGTTATCAATGGTATAGGTGAAAAAATACCCATTATTGCATTGACAGCTACAGCTACACCTAAGGTGCAGTCAGATATTCGTAAGAATCTTCAAATGAATGATGCTATGCTCTTTAAATCTTCATTTAACAGAGGTAACTTATTCTACGAAGTAAGGCCGAAGAAAAATGTCGTTAAAGAAATTGTTCGTTTTATAAAAGGACAGTCTGGTAAAACAGGTATCATCTATTGCTTGAGCCGTAAGAAGGTTGAAGAAATTAGTGAAGTTCTTAATATCAATGGAATCAAAGCACTTCCTTATCATGCTGGATTGGATGCGAAAACACGCGCCGATACACAGGATAAGTTTTTGATGGAAGATGTCGAAGTTATCGTAGCAACGATAGCATTCGGTATGGGTATTGATAAGCCCGATGTACGTTTTGTGATTCACCATGACATTCCAAAATCTATGGAAGGTTATTACCAAGAAACTGGTCGTGCTGGACGTGATGGTGGAGAAGGTCTATGTTTAGCTTTTTATTCGGAGAAAGACGTTGAGAAATTAACGAAATTCATGAAGGATAAGCCCGTTGCTGAAAGGGAAATCGGAACACAAATTTTAAAAGAAGTTATTGATTATTCAGAATCTGCAGTCTGTCGTCGTAAACAAATTCTACATTATTTTGGTGAGAATTTTGACGAAACCGGATGTAGTAATATGTGTGATAATTGTCGTGCTCAAAAAACTTATTTTGAAGCAGAACAATCGTTATTTGAAGTTCTTTCTTTTATTAAAGAACAAGGTGAAAACTTTGACGATCTACACGTGATCAATGTCATGGTGGGTCAGAATAATCAACCTGTTTCTGCTTATAAACATGATGAGCATCCTTTGTTCGGAAAAGGTAAAGATAAAGGAGTAGTGTATTGGGAATCATTGGTTCGTCAAGCGGTGCTCAATAACTTTCTAGCAAAGGATATTGATCATTATGGCTTATTAAAGATGACGGACATTGGTCGTCATTACCTGGAAAATCCGTATGCACTGAAATTTGTGATGAACCGTCCTTTGGATTTTTCAGATGATTCATCATCTGAAGATGCTGGACATTCAACAGGCGCTTTAGATACGGAGCTATTGAAAATGCTGAAAGATCTTCGTAAAAAGATTGCGAAATCAAAGTCACTTCCTCCGTTTGTTATTTTTCAAGATCCATCATTGGATGAAATGTGTACGCATTATCCCGTCTCATTGGACGAACTGAAACAGATACAGGGTGTCGGTAACGGCAAAGCAGTTAAATTTGGCGCTCAGTTTGTAGAATTGATCAAGGCGTATGTCGAAGAAAATGATATTGATCGTCCGGTAGATTTAGTTATAAAAGGTACAGCAAATAAATCAGCGCTTAAGGTCGCGATTATTCAAAATATAGACCGTAAAATTGGTTTAGATGATATCGCAGCCGCAAAAGGAATTAGCTATGAAGAATTGTTGAAAGAAGTAGAAACAATTGTAAATGCTGGTACCAAACTTAATATCGGATATTTCGTTGATGAGATGATCGATCAAGATCGTCAAGATGAAGTCTACGATTATTTTAAGCAAGCAGATTCGGATTCTATTGATGAAGCTTTAAAAGATTTAGGTGGAGATGATTATTCGTATGAAGATATTCAACTGATGCGAATAAAGTTCATGTCTGAATTAGGGAATTAGAAACGCATATATTAAATGATAAATACAGTACTACCTCAAATTAAAAATGGAGATTCGACGAATTTCTTTTTAATGGCAGGACCATGTGCGATAGAGGGAGAAGAAATCGCTTTAAGAATCGCAGAGAAAATCGTAACCATTACAGACCGCTTAAATATTCCTTATATATTTAAAGGATCTTACCGTAAAGCAAATCGTTCGCGTGTTGATTCTTTTACAGGAATAGGTGATGAGAAAGCTTTGCGTATTTTAGAGAAGGTTGGTAAAACATTTGGTGTACCCACTGTAACAGATATTCATGAAAGTCATGAAGCAGCTTTAGCTGCAGCATATGTTGATGTTCTACAGATTCCAGCTTTTTTATGTCGCCAAACAGAATTGCTTGTTGCAGCAGCGCAGACTGGAAAGGTAGTGAACATTAAAAAAGGACAATTTTTAAATGCAGCATCGATGAAGTTTGCTGTTGATAAAGTTATTGACTCGGGCAATAAGAACGTGTTATTAACAGATCGCGGTAATACATTTGGTTACCAGGATTTAATTGTTGATTTCAGAGGAATTCCAGAGATGAGAGGTTTTGGTGTACCAACTATTATGGACTGTACACACTCTTTGCAACAGCCAAATCAAACTTCTGGCGTAACGGGTGGTAAACCTGAATTGATAGAAACGATCGCAAAAGCTGCAATAGCAGTTGGAGCTGATGGTTTATTTATTGAGACTCATCCAAATCCAGCACAAGCAAAATCTGATGGCGCTAATATGCTACATTTAGATTACTTAGAAGACTTAATGGAAAAGTTAGTTCGTGTAAGACAAGCTATTCTTTAATTAAAGAGCTTTTATCATAAAGAAAAGTCATCGTTCTAAACGATGACTTTTTTTTATGCACTTATTTCTTGTTGCCTCGATGAATTCTTTATGGCAACTAAAGTAATTCGAATGATACAAAAGAATTATTTCTATTTATCCTGATAATTGGTAGATTTGGTTTTCAATCTAAATTATGAAATTAAACTTAGTTTTATCTTTTGCCAGTCTATTTGTTGCTTTTAGTTCATTTGCTCAACAATCGATCAACTGGAATGATCCGCTTAAAAATAAGGTGATTCAAGGACGTATTCATACGGAAGAATTATCGAATTATTACCGTTTGCCCGAGAGCTTGAAAAGTCAGGTGCGATCTCCTGTATGGAGCTTAGGTACCAATAGTGCCGGTTTGTATGTTGACTTTCAGACCGATGCGGAAGCCATTAAAGTACGCTATAAAGTAAGCGGATCTTTAAATATGCCACATATGCCTACGATTGGTGTTAGTGGTGTCGATTTATATGCGCAAGATGATAGGGGTAATTGGAACTGGGCATTTGGTAACTATAATTTTGCTGATACGGTAACCTATAATTATAAAGCATTAGGCAAAAATTCAAATTTTACTTATCGCTTATACCTGCCTTTATACAATACAGTGGAATGGTTGGAAATAGGAGTAGGGTCGGATAAGAGTTTTAAATTTGTTGTTCAAGAAGGTAAGCCAGTTGTTGTTTACGGAACTTCAATCGCTCAAGGCGCATGTGCTACTAGACCTGGATTAGCCTGGAGTAATATGCTAGGTAGAGCTATTAAAAACCCAGTCATCAATGTTGCCTTTTCGGGTAATGGTCGTTTAGAACAACCTATTATCGATCATATCAATCAAGTGGATGCTGCTGTTTTTATATTGGACTGTATTCCAAATCTAGCTTTAACGAAAGATAGAACTGCACAGCAACTGGATTCTTTACTGTCTAATGCAGTTACCGAAATTCGAAAAAAACATCCGAAGACACCGATTATTGTTACCGAGCATAGCTCAGGATTTAATAACGCCATCTTCAATTTAGATATTAACGAAGAATATAAAAAGAGCAGTGCTGTCGCTAACCAATTTGTAAATCGTATTAAGCAATCTGGAGATAAAAATCTCTATCTATTAACAAATAAGGAAATTGGTTTAGATATTAATTCAACCGTAGATTCTGCTCATCCAAATGATATCGGAATGAAAAAAATAGCCGATGCTTATCAAAAATTGATCAATAAGGTTGTTAAAAAGTAAACGTAGTTTTATTGCGACCAAATGGGCCATTATCATGATTCATTAAGCGTCCAATTGCTAGCATTAGATGCTTAATTACAGTTTGTGTTATAGCTGTAATTAAGCATTTTTTATGTGCTTCAAGTTAGAAGCCTATTCATAGAAGGGACTTGGAGCATAAGTTCGTCCTCCTTGCGATAATCAAAACCCTTAAATTGTTAAAGGGTGATTTTTACTGATCGATGTAGCAACCCAAACACCTGTACTAAAACAAGCTTGTAGCAGATATCCGCCTGTTGGTGCTTCCCAGTCTAGCATTTCGCCGGCACAGTATACCAAAGGAAATTTATGTAATGAAAGGTCTTTATTCAGTTCATTAAAGGGTATACCTCCAGCTGTAGAGATCACCTCATCTAAGGGTCTTAATCCTGATACTTGAATAGGGTAGTTTTTAATGTGCTTTCCCAGGGCTATTGGATCTGTGAAAGATTGTTTATCCAATTTCTTTAATAGCGCAACTGCAGTGGATGAAAGTTTAAGTTTGTTTTTTAATAGTGAGCTTATATTTCCGCCAGATTGCATCTGCTTTAAAATTGCATCTAATGACACATTGGGCTTGAGATCAATATGAAGTGTAATCGGGAATTTGTATGGTCTGCTGTAGCGGTTCATATAATAGAGCGGACTCCCTTCTATTCCATAGGTTGTAAATACAATTTCTCCTAATTTGCTCGTGCCGTTAAATGCGACCTGAATGTTTTTTAACACCTGTCCCTCTAGATCGCTCAGGTCATTGGTCGTATTATATCCCGAATTGGCCGCTTGTAAAGGGGTAATTTTTATCTTTTTATTTGTCAGAACCGGAATCCATGAAGCATCTGATCCTGTTTTTTTCCATGAACCACCACCTAGTGTCAAGATGAGCTGACGATAACTTTTGCGGACAACTTCTTTGTTGTGCAGCAATATGACAGAATTTGCATCAAAATCCACGAAACTGTACTCATAGTTAATGATGACTCCCAGTTGATTGAGATGATCTAGCCATGCTTGTAAAACTTGGATGGGTTTTATATGTTTTTCGGGAAATATTTTTCCAGAACTGCCAACATATGTCGGAATTCCGATTGATGAAAGCCATTCCACAGTAGCATTATTATCAAAATGGCGTACGATCTTTTGGATTTCCGCGGCATCATATTGAGTAACGAAGTTTTCTATTTGCTCACTATGCGTTAGGTTAAATCCGCCATGACCAGCGACTAAGAATTTTCTTGCCGCAGCTTTATTTTTTTCATAGATGTGTACCTGATAACCTCTTGTTGCCAGTTGTTGCGCAGCCATCAGTCCAGCTGGACCAGCACCAATGATGATAATAGGATCTTCGTTCATGATCTGCAAAAATAGGCATTTACGACTAGGAATAAACTAAATTGACCGGAAATATAAATACGGGCCTATATAGTGTGGATGTTTACCGCAAATCTATGATCATCTGTTATGATAGTAGGATTTTCTATTTTTAAATTTAGCTGTTGTTTAATGCGACATTACCATAGCTATTAAGAAAGCTTTCGTGTCAATTTTTCTCAAGAGAATAGGGGGAAATTATGAATTGGAATAAGAATTTGATTTTTGTATATTTAGTTAAAAAATATATCTTCATATGGCTAAATCAATTAAACTAACTCAAAGGGTTAAAAAAGGTGATGAAGTAGTAGAAAGACCCATCTTTTTTATAGCCGAAAACATTGTTCATTTTGTTCAAAATGAATATCAGGGAAGGACCTTGACTACTATATTTTGTATTGTTTCGTCAACGCACGGAACGACGTCTTTTGATGTTATTGAAACGGCAGAAGAGGTTGATAGATTGATCAATTTGTAATAACTGAAAAACCCGACCTATTGTCGGGTTTTTATTATTCAGGATGTCCTCTGGATAGAAACTTATTTTTCTTTATTAAAGATGTATTGTCCACCACCTTGTTTAAGAATCATTACGTTCTCTGCAGGTTTAAATTCGAGTACAATTCCAGCCTTATCAAATTTGAATATATTTTCCGCAGTACATTCAAGTTGCATGGATGCTTGTCCGTCAGCTTGCGCAGTTAAATTTTTGCCATCATTGGTAATTGTTATTTTTATGGGTATTTGAGCGGATGCATAAACTCCGTTATACTTTGCCAGTTCCTCAGCATTTATTTGATATGTTGTAAATTCGGGAATTTCAAAAGGTTTACCGAATATGGCATTCAAAACAGTCACAGCTACTTCATTATTGTTATAATTGGAACCATTTGAAGTCAGTGCAAAAGATATGTGATCGCTCGGAAAGTAAGAAAATACTGCGGTGAACTTATCTATTCCGCCACGATGACCAAATCCTTGCCTGTCATAAAAGGGTTGTTTAAAAAGTCCCAGACCATGTCCATCTTGGATGTTTTCCATTAATGCCAGACTTTCGGCTTTTAATATCTTTCCTGAAAAAAGTGCGTCGCTAAATTTTATCAGATCAAGCGGATTAGAAACAATTCCTCCAGCTCCTAAAGGAATTGATGTGTCGGTTTCTTTGGCAGCTATCCAGTTGTCTTCAAAGGTGTATGATTTTGCCTCATTATTTGAAGTATTAATTGAACCTCCGAAATAAGTATTCTTGAGCGAGAATGGATCAGTAATACATTTTTTCAAAAGTGTTGCATAGGGCGTTTTGTAAGTTTTCTCAAGAATATAAGTTAATAATACATAGTTTGAATTGCTATATTCCGATTTTGTATCAGGTTGAAAGTCAGAACCTCCTTTTTCAATAAATGCCATCATTTCCTTTTCGCTTTTGGGAGTATAGCACCAGTTAACGTAATTTTCATCATCCGTAAAGTCATGGATACCACTTCTATGGCTAAGCAAATGACCAATTGTTATGGCAGATGCATTTGTTAAGGAAGGAAAGAATTTATCAATATGCTGAGCGAGGTCCAGTTTTTTTTCCTCAACTGCTTTCATGATCAATACTGCAGTAAACGTTTTAGAGATTGAACCGATTCTATATTTGGTATTAGCATTCGATCTGGTATTATTTTCAAAATTGCAATAACCTATGGATCTACTGTAGATAATTTTTTCATTTTTCGACACTGCAACAGTTCCCATAAATTTATTAGCTTTCTCCAGGGAACTGAAATACAAATCGAGTTTGTTCGTGTCAAATTGTTGCGCATTTGTCAATGTCGAAACAAAAAAACAGGATAACAAGAAGAGATATTTTTTCATCATAACGGTTTGTGGTTTATATTTTTTTTCAATTTTAACAGTAAGGTTAATAGTATATATAATGTGATCGAGGCTACAACCATTAAAGGGATAAACCAATTTCCTAAGCGCTCATATTGAAGATAACTGACACCATCTGAATTATTATATTGCCCGAGTATAAAGATGTCCTTTGCACGATAAAAGAGTCCCACGTGATCCGGGTCGATCAGTTTAGCAATGATTAAAAAAAGAAATCCAAATAAGAATAGATATAGTATTGCAAATATTATATAGGAAATTCCGTTACTAATATTTAATGTTAAAGCCTTCACTATTTCGAGAGGATTGAAAGTACGTGTTGCTTCCTCCAGTTTCTTATTTGCTATAAGAGGTTTTAGAAATTCTTCCGGTTGTCCGAGTTTTTCTAAAATATCTAATAAATGTTCCACTTCGTCCCGACCATTGGGATTATCTGAAAAGCCTTCGAAAAGATGACTGTTTATCTCTAGTAAAATTTCCTGTTGATTTTGTTCATTTAATACCTTAACAGTATTTCGGACACGTTTAAGGTAATCTCGGTATATCCGTGTACAATTCCTGTTTTCAAATTCTATTTCTTTAAACTTCATATTAGATTGAATTGATGGTTTCGTTTAATGTGATCCAGTATTTTTTCATCTCTTCGGCTGTTTCCTGACCTAAACTTGTGATGTTGTAATATTTTCTGGGAATTCCTGAATTTTGTTCTACCCATTTATAGTCAACAAGTTTTTCATCTTTAAGTCTGTTCATCAACGGATATAATGTGCCCTCCGCGATTTCAATGGCCGTCCTTTTTTTTATTTCGTTAATTAGATCATAGCCATAATATTCACGCTTATCCATTAAGATCCTCAAAACAACAAAAGATAAGGTTCCCTTTTTGAGCTGTGAAGTCCATTTATTTACAAAGTCATTATCCATGGAGCTAAGCTAAAGAAAATACATAGTATAACAAAGTACTTGGTTTAAAATTGTTTATTTTTTTTGAATTGATATAGGATTTAGAGGTAAACTATTTTTGAGGTAACCAGTATACGATATCTGCAGCGATATGGAGGGATTCAATAGTTGATTTTAGTCGTGAGCACTAAAAATAGCAATAGCGTTAGGATAGGAGATTATTAGTGATCCTATCATAACGCATTGAATTGATCTATTGTTGATTAGAAATTGTTAACTGGATTATAAATTTCGTTTGTTGCTTTCTATAGCAATGAATTCTGGTAAATAATTTGGTGTACAGCCTTTTGATACCATATCACCTTTATAGAGGCCTGTTTTTTCTCCGATTGCAATACACCGATCTCGGTATTGTTTTTCATAAACGCCAATCCATCCTGCTAGGAAATTCATTGCCCATTGTACTTCTGGCTCTTCTCTAGCAATTTTGGCTTCTATTTTATTTAATAATTCTAGTGAATTAGGAGGAGGTATTTGTCCTGTCCATCTTAAACGGGCTTGGTAATACCAGAATATCCGCCTTTGTAGCGGTGATACACTATTTTGCCAGGATTCAATAAGTGCAATCGTTTTTTTGTCTTTAGTCAGTTGGTTTGCCATAAGCCAATCCATAAGCTGATTCCGTTCTTCGGCTGGATGCATAAGCATATCCTGATCGAGCTGATTGACGGTGTCTTGTGCAATGCGCTTATTATCCATAATCAGAATGGCCAATAGCCTTGCTAAAAAATTAGGTGTAGACCATAACTCCAGTGCTAATTCGTGATCTTTTTTGATCTCCTTCGCAATTTTTCTTAAGTCTCCAAGCTTAGTTGTTGTGCTGATCTGACTTAGAATATGCTCTGTTTTTGACGAAAGTTTCATGACAATTCTTTTTAATATTGAATACCTAGAAATTCAACGTTAAGTTATCAAAAACAATTTACTCTTTTTTAACGAATTCCTTGATCATGATTATGGATTCTTACCTCTTTGCAGTGCAATAGGGTATCAAGCTATTTCATTGTTTATGGGCTTTCTTATAACTTACGTTTACAAAAGTCCATAAACAATAAAACTTTGGCTACGGATTCCTGATCAATCCTTTTTATAATCAAGGACATAGGTTGATTGCTCATGATGGTGGCTTTTTTGGAGCTAAAGGTGGGGTCGTGGAAATACGAAAAAACTATTTAAATGAACCCAAAGGGGAATAGTAGAACAATTCACAAAGTAGTTCATTTTATCGAGACCCTAGATGACCAAATTTAAGGGTCTCGTTAGGTCTCTTTAAAGATGAGAAGTATTGAAAAAAAAACGATAGGTGTATAAAAGGCAAATCTTGTTGGTCGATCGTTTTTTATTTTTTTATTTCAACAAAAATAGATTGTGCATATCCGTTTTTTGTACCATCAGTTAGGTTTTTAGAAACCCCGTTTATCCATAATTTCGCCACATCTCTGTCGTTATCATTTTTTTCATATCCTCCGATGTAAATATTATTGTTGTTTACAAAAACTGAATTAGCAACAGCGTGATGTTTTCCATCTGTAATGGATTGTACTTTTCCATTTATCCATAATCTCGCCACTTCAACTCCATTAATATTTTCACTACCAACTATATATGTATTATTGTTCCAAATATATATGGATCTTGCATATGAATCATTTAGGCCATCAGACAAATTTTGAGATTTTCCATTTTTCCATAATTTGGCTATATATTTATCATTTTCTATTTCATATCCCACAACATAAATGGTACCATTTTCAACAAATAACGAGAGCGCATAAGCATCATTTAATCCATTACTAAGATTTTGTGGTTTTCCGTTTTTCCAGATTTTAGCTACGCTATTATTTCTGTAATGTTTACTTTTATTTCCGGTTTGTTCGTGTCCACATATATATTCATCTCCATTATATACAAAAATCGAAGCATCATCTGTTGGGTTTTCTCCATTTGTTATATCAGTATAAACACCATTCTTCCATACTTTAATCATATAATTTTTTGTATTATACTGAGCACCAAGAATATAAATATTGTTCTTATCTATAAACAAAGAACTGGTATGAGCAGCAGTTTTACCGTTTGTTAATTTTTGTATTTTTCCATTTTTCCAAATAGTTGCAACGTGTTCATTATCAAGTATAATTGATCCTACAATATAAACATCATTGTTGTTTACAAATACGGATTTAGCATCTGAATATAGTTCACTGTTTTCTAAGTGAATGTCTTTACCATTTTTCCATAGTTTTGCTACGTGTTTCATGCCTACCTCGTCTGCAATTTCTTCTATTGAAGATTCAAACTTGCTATCATTGTATTCGTACCCTACAACATATATATCAACCTCATTTAAAGTTTTACTTGTATCAGTTGATATTTTGCTTGTTTTACAAGACATTAATAAACTTACAATTGAAATAGTGAATGATAATTTTATAAAAGACGAATTCATTTTACCTTATTTTTAGCTTTTATTATTTTATTTATTGAAATGTCGCCCAATGTCTTACAGCTTGTCGATTGTGGAGAATTGTACGCAATTCCGCTCAAATTATTACTGAAGATTACTAGAATTACTCATGCTGAAATTTAGCAGTTGAGCTCCACTATAGTTAAAGCGATGTTAGCAATTTTTTTTATTTATTTGCTTCTTAACAGTATTATAAATTTCATTTTTGTCTGACTTAGACAAGACATTTAGCGCGGTCAATATTTTTCGTCCTGACCTTGTTTCTATTTCCAAATAGTTTCCTTTCCAGAAATCTTCTACATAATATATATTAGTAATTTTTGAATAATGTAAAAGTGTAAATGGATTTAGGTCAAAAGATAATCTTTCAAGTTTATTGCCTCCTGTAATTTCTTTAAAATATAATCCCTTGTCATCAGTTTTTGCTCTAATGATTTTACTTCTATATTTTATAGTAATATATCCAAAAAAGATGAAGCCAGCTCTGAAAAGCAATAACAATATAGAGACAATAAAATGCATTATACCTCTGAAATCAATAATCATGCTTTGAAAGTTATTCCAAAATGACCTTTTTATATCAAACCCAATAAATGTTGTGGCAATGCCCATAATTATAAAAATTACTCCTATAGTTATGGACCTAAAATTAGATAAATAATAACTTTTCACTTCCATTTATTATCTTTTTCCCTTCTATGGTGTTTTTCTTAAAATTACCTCTAACTCAAAAATTGATGCAATGCATATTTTGTTTTATTAGACTTATTTTAGTTATCAATATACCGTAAATTCATGAAATATCTAAAATCCAACATCAATATAACGACGTTAGTGTATCAAAAGTGTTGATGAAATTTACAACGCTTACAAACCCTAGCTTTATAATTAAAACGAGTAGGAGGACTGTTGTTATTTGCACGGGATTGTTTTTAAGCTGACGCTAAACGTTCCGGTGCTTTACGCAATGGCGGATTTCGGAGCCGAAACTTTCAACTCAAATACAAATTTCTACCAAAGCACAAAACTTGAAGTATGTACATTCCGCTCACTATTGTCATCTGCGATGTAATCATTAAAACAAAAAAAGACAAGATGTGATACCCCATTGCTTGTTACCAACTTTTATTATTTTATTCGTCATTCGACTTTAGATATCTTGCAGGTACATGGTCAGTCAGCCAAACACCATTGGCCGAAATGAAAAACTGAAAATTGTCGGTGTACATTATTTCAGCAAGGACTTTAACTACAACAGGCTTTCCGTGTCTTCGTCCAACCTTAATTGCTGTTTCAATGTCGCTACTCAAATGAACGTGCTGTCTGCTCCGCTTTTCAAGTCCTTTGTCAATTATTGATTGTACTGATTTTTCGCTTGTTCCATGATATAGAATTTCAGGTGGTTTTTGGCTCTCGTAGCCTAATTCAATTTCTATTGAATGTCCTTGACTTGCTCTTATTTTGTCAAGCGTTTCATTAAAAGCAAATCTCTTTTTTGGATTTGTCGCAACAATATAGTTAAGTGTATCTCGGTCGAAACTTATACCATTTTCGTTTGCCTTTTCAATTAATTCTTTAACGTCGGTCCAACCATTTTGGTCAAGTTGAATACCAATTGTTTTAGGTTGGTGTCTTAGTACCAAACTTAAAAACTTGCTTATATGTGTCAGTTGTTTATCGCTTGTCATATTATTTTGTATAGATGAGGAAATACTCTTTCAATTTTATTTCTGTCAGTTAAGTCTATTAGCTCCAAACTGTTCCAATCAATTAACACCAATTTACAACTTTCGCCTGATTCATAAAGTGCATCTGAAAATTTAATGAAATGGTCATTTGTTATTTTGCAGATTCGCGATACGCTTGCGACTAATGGTTCGGCAAGACCCTTGTCATGTGAAGGCATAATTTCATTCGAAAATTTGGTCAATTAAATTTTTGTAACTTTCATAAACCGTATTTCCTCTTTCGCTAACACTTGGTAAATCAAAGTCAGTAATTTTCGTTATCTTGAATAGCTCAAATATCGGATGTAAATCATCTAATGTTTCTTTAACAAGTGGTCTTTTATTGTCAAAATGATAATTTGCAATGCAATTACATATAAATTCGCTAGCACTTATTTGATAATTACTAGTTGAATTAGATGAATGAATGTCAGCACCTTTTTCTATTAGTAATTTCATAATTTCAAATGCCTCTCGATATTTTTTTGTCGGTTCACTTTTAACCGTCCATTGGTCTTTTTTGAATAATCCTAAAAAGCCAGAATTATTTTGAGGACTATATTTAGGAATGTAAATTTCATCTCTTGAATTGGCAATAACTGCTTCAATTGCAAAATGTAAGGCCGGTTTTCTCCAATCTTCATCTTCAATTTCTGTTTCCATAAATTTTACATCAGCTCCACGTTCAATGAGCAGTTTAGCTATGTCAAAGTTTTCAGTTTTAATTGCAGTCTGTAAAGGAATTTCTCCATCATCGCGTTTAGATATTCCTTTTGCAATACAATTTACTAATTCCGGATTTTTGTCGAGAATTTTAGAAATTTCGTTAATTTCTTTTTTCCTTATTGTACTAAATAATTTTTTCATCTTTCAGTCTATGGATTATGCTTGAAAATACTTGCACATAACGTTTCGGGGCTTTGCGATGGTGGGGTAATCGAAGCACAATCTTCAGTTTTATACAAAAGTTGAACCGAAGAACTGCCGTTGAACTCCGCAGTTTCGCCCCAATATTGCAAAACTCTTGTTACCTGCTGTGCTAATTTGCTATCATATTTTCTGTTTATTTGGGACTAGGAAAATAAAAACTAACCAAACTAGTTGTATGACAATCAAAACAAAAGCAACTAATTGAGTTTGAAAAGCGATGTTTTGCAATGTTTTTTTCATTTTTGCGATTTTGGTCTATTTGATTTTTCAGAAGTTCTTTCTCATAATTGTTAATGTCAGTTCTTTCACTTACTTTATGTTTTGCATCCATTACATACCAATCAGTTTTGTTAGATGAGATGTCAACATATTTGACATAATTAATAATTATCCATCCGCAAATTAGAATGGTAATTAAGTATAATGCTATGGCAATTTTTTTCTTCATCTATTTATTGTTCACAATATCTAGCTATGCAACCTTTTGTAAGGTTCTTTACATACAATCTTCGTTCTCCGTAATGATAGGTTATAGTATCAATAATGCCAATTAGTGAATCTTTGTGATGCCAATTTATATAAATGCTATCATTCTTTTTATGCAAATAATCTTTTCTAAAATCCAATACATCAGCGACACTGCAATCATCTCCACACGATTTCCATACCGACTTTTCAAGGTTGTTTTTGTCTTTACTGTTACAAGAATTCAATATTATAGTGCAAGTGAGCACGGTAAATAGTTTTTTCATTTGTTTTTATTTTCTCGTACTTCCGATACGCCAGAATATGGTGGCTCATTATTGATAAGTTTCCCTGCTTTGTCGTAGCTTAAAGTGCGTATTTCTCCGTTGAGCTTTTTTTCTACAGCCTTTTTTTGGAAAACACCATTTTGATAGTATTCTCTTACTTCATTTTTTTCTTCGTCTTGGTAAGAACGTGTATTTAATTTCCCTTTATTGTAATAGTCATTGTATCTGATATTATTTTTGGTGTATTGTTTGTTGTGTAAGTTGCCGTCTTCATTATAGGTTTCATAGATATTTTGTCCTTGTTTCTTTTTTTTATTACCGTTGGGATAGAACTCTGTATAAGTTTCTGTAACCCTGTCTGATATATAAGATAAAGTGCCGTTTTCATAATACTTCTTTGATATTCCTCTGCCATAGTATTTGTTTTTGTCTAAAGACATCCATCCTTCAGATTTAAGCGTTTGCTTTTCGTCGGGATAATATTCCTTGTAGTAGGCTCTTTCATCATCCCTATGTCCTGTCTGGCATAGAAGGCTGTCAATATATATCGTGAATTCTTTTACCATAGAATTCTCAATCTTGTATTGGGTTACTTTCTCTTTCTTATGATTATTTGTAACGAAAACCAATCCGTAAATCAGACCTTTTTTTATGGAAATATCAATCGTTTGCTCCTTATTCTTAAAAGCGTAATTCCCATCATTTAGTAATACTTTTCTATCGTTCCGGCTGTCGGACACTGTTACTTTTTGCATGAACACCTTATCAGTTTCTGTATTCCCAAGATTTACTTTCAATGTGTCTTGCCCCTTTTGTGCAAAAGCAAGAAAGCAGGTGAAAAGTAGTGTTGTGAGCGAGAGTAGTTTTTTCATTTTAGTAATTTTCATTCCTTTGTCTGTCCATTGTTGGCCGTATTTGTTTAGGTTGTGTCAACCTATTTTCATACGGGAGGTTGAGAAGCATTGCAGGTAACGTTGAAGCATTGGCGATGGTGGGGCAATCGAAGCACAAATCTTCAATTTTGCACAAAAGTTCAATTGAAGAACTGAACTTGAATTTAGCAGTTTCGCCCCACTATTGCAAAGAACCCTTGTTGTGCGATTGTGCTTTTTAGTCTATCAAGAATACTCTATTTTTTCCATAGCAGACAGAAAATCCAATCGAAATTTCGTAGCGTCAAAATTTCCTAACTTCTTTTGTTTGTCAACTAAAACTTGTGTTGAATTATATAACAATTCAAATACATAGTCGCAAATTTCTTTATCCGTTGATAATTCTTTCAATCTTTCGTAATCTGGATGAATACTATAATGACCAACATTATATGTAAAGAAGTCCGTGTATGAGGAAGGCTGACTAACTCTTTTCTGATAACGAAATGGATGAGATTTGTAATGTGCTACCAACTCCAAATCTATCCAAAGATATTCCATAATACCTCCATAATCATTATTTAGTTCTTTTTCAAAGTGCTCAAAATATTTGTCAATGGCTTTAGCTACTTTAGTGGTATTTTTATCCATAATATTCGCAAAAAATTCCATTTTCAAACGATGTCCGTTAGGTCTTGAACGACTTTCGGGAAATTCTCTGATAATACCACTTTTAAATGTGCCATATGAATTAAAGAACATCATTTTCGTAAATGATTTATCTATAATGCCAATTTCCTTTTTATGTAGAATTTTTGCGATTTCTGTGACAGCTTCTGATTTAGAAACCAAAGAACTTTTATTTGAAGAAATGCACAAATAGATATCCCCATCATTAAAAGTCTCTTCGATTTTTTGACTTACAAATTCGGATTTAAAATCTTCATTTATACCACTGTAAAACCATTTTACATCTCCTTCGCTTTGGGCTAACTCTCCATTT
Organism: Sphingobacterium kitahiroshimense; assembly: GCF_025961315.1. NCBI lineage: Bacteria > Pseudomonadati > Bacteroidota > Sphingobacteriia > Sphingobacteriales > Sphingobacteriaceae > Sphingobacterium > Sphingobacterium kitahiroshimense. The sequence goes on from NZ_JAOQNK010000001.1 coordinate 5,825,064, forward strand.
TCATTTAGCCAATTCGTTAAGTCACATTTACTGTGAAAAAATCTAAATAATTGTTTTGTATCCATTGATTTAAATTTTGGTTGTCTGCGTGTTATCGGTTTAGCATATCGCACAACGGTTTGGGGCTTTGCGTTCGGGCAGGAAATCGAAGCACAAAAGCCGATATTATTACTAAAGTTAAATTGAAAAACTACTATTGAGTTTTGCACTTCAGCCCGCCTGACGGAAACCCTTGTTAGTGGCAGTTTTTTATATGTTATTCAATATTAATTCTTCTAAATTTTCAGCAAGTTTTTCAATTTCGTTATTGTCGTGGTAATATATTTTTACATTTCCATTTGGTGTAATAAATATTGGGTCTCCTGAACCGTCAATAGAAATTACATAGCTTGATTGGATTTCATTACAAACCTGAAATTCTAAATAACTACTTCTAAATGATTTTGTAATTTCAAGAATGGTTTGTTCTGCTTTTTTTGAACCTCTTTTTGTGCAAGGAAGCAAATCAATTCCTACATAAGCATCTCCATAATTTAAAAGTATATATTTATAAGTATTGTCAAACGTTATGTTTAACTCTTTTTCTGTTTGTTGAATATCTTTTTCTTCGTTTCTCTCTTTTAGAAAAATTTTAGTTTCTTCTGATGAAAAATATTTATCTATTGTATTTTTAAACTCACTTGTCATTTGTTTATATTTCAAAAGGATAATTTTCTAATAAATGTTCGTTTATTGATTGAAGTTGTTTTTTAAACTCAATTTTTGTTTGTTTGTCTAGTTTTCCGATTGTATCATAAATTTCATCAAGTTGTTTGTTTAAAAAGGAAAATTGCAACCATTGCTGAAAATTAACACCAAGGTTTATAAAATTTATTGGGCTTAATTCTTCGTGGTTATGGTCGTAAAATAAGACCTTGTTATTCTTGTCAAATAGCCAAAAATCTCCTTGTCCGTTTTGACCGAATAACCAAAAATTTTCTATTTCTGTTGAAGTTATGTTTTCTGTCCAATAGCTTTTGTCTGAAAATTCTTTAGTTATATTATGTGCTTCAACGCTGTTGAATAAAATGCATTCAGATGAAATTTCAATAGTTTTAATTTGAGTTACAATTTCTGAATAGAGCGTGTCAAATATGTAATTGACAGTTTTAGGAAAATTCTGTTTACTAGAATTTTCAACTAAAAGTGTTATTCTTATTTCTTCTATTGGAATGATTTTCATTTTTGCTGGTGCGTTGTTTTAAAATTGCCATTAACTCAAAAATTGACGCAATGCATATTTTGTTTTGTAAAACTTATTTTAGTTATCAATATACTGTAAATTTATGAAATATCTAAAATCCAACATCAATATAGCGACGTTCTTTTGCTTCTTTTCTTTGGTCGCAGATTGGGAAAGAAAAGAAGTCAACCTTAAAGAAATAATGGGATAATGAATATCCCACGAAAATATTGTCGCAATCTGTTTGGTAAAATGCAAGGAGAGGAATTGTGCAGGGATATTTTGACAAAGGGGGTGCACCGATTTGATGCAAAAAGACTGTCCCGACCATCGGGAGGTTCTGTCTTTTTGCCACCATAGTTTTCAGGTCAGGCGACTTTTAGGGGCTGTGCTTGGAAATTATGCAGACTTACGTTTACAAAAGTCCATAAACAACAAAACCCGACTAATAGTCGGGCTTTATTTTGTCTTGGCGGAAGAGGAGGGATTATTTTCATGATCCCAAAAGGGGGGGCTTCAATACAAAACAAAGCCATTCACTCCGTTCATTACTTTTATTGTTTATATACTTTTTTTAAAAACTTACGTTTACAAAAGTCCATAAACAACAAAACCCGACCAATAGTCGGGCTTTGTTTTGTCTTGGCGGAAGAGGAGGGATTCGAACCCTCGGTACCGTTTCCAGTACGACAGTTTAGCAAACTGTTCCTTTCGGCCACTCAGGCACTCTTCCTCGTTTTGACAATGCAAACATAAGGCAATTATTTTATTTTTGCAAAGTCTAGAAACGCCTTTTTTATCCTTTTATTGATTTTTTTTTATGAAAGTCGATAAATAGCAAAAACTGCACTTATCAGCAGGCTTTATTTTGTCTTGATGAAGGGATTATTTACTTCATCATGAATGGAGATCGTTATTCTTATAAAATTTAATGATCCTCTTCGTCCATTATTTTACTGTACATCGAGTTTCTTCAAATCGATTTTTACAAACGTATATAAACAACAAAAGCCGACTATAAGTCGGCTTTTATTTTGTCTTTGCGGAAGGGGAGGGATTATTTTCATGATCCCAAAAAAGGGGGGGCTTCAATACAAAACAAAGCCATTCACTTTGTTCATTACTTTTGTTGTTTATATCCTTTTTGTTAAAACTAACGTTTACAAAAGTCCATAAACAACAAAACCCGACTATTGTCGGGCTTTGTTTTGTCTTTGCGGAAGGGGAGGGATTCGAACCCTCGGTACCGTTTCCAGTACGACAGTTTAGCAAACTGTTCCTTTCGGCCACTCAGGCACCCTTCCTCGTTTTGACATTGCAAACATAAGGCAATTATTCTATTCTGCAAAGTCAATTTTATAAAAAAAATACAAAAAATATGTAAGGTTGTAGTAAGCGATTGTATGTCAATTTATTGCTTACAGAATAATTTTCACTTATTTTTTCTTGCTGAGATCGTAATCGACCCGAACATGGTAAATGCTCTTCAACATTGCCTTGAAAATGGTTGCAGATTCTGTGATTTCCTTTAATGTAATATTACTATTTGCAAATTGATTCAGCTTCAGCTTATGCTCAATAATTTTATCGACAAGCGTATTAATAGAATCTTCCGTATGTTCTTTAAGAGCTCTAGATGCTGCTTCTACAGAATCTGCCATCATTAGTACAGCTGTTTCTTTCGAATAGGGAATAGGCCCAGGATATTGGTACAAAGATTCATCAACTAGTTTGTCGGGATTATTCTTTATAAATAAATTATAGAAGTAATCGACTTTTGTCGTACCGTGATGCGTTTTGATGAAATCGATTATAACATCTGGAAGCTGATTTCTTTTTGCAATCTCAACGCCCTTTATAACGTGTGAAATAATAATTTGTGCACTCTGTTCAGGTGATAATTCATCGTGCGGATTCTTTTCTGTTTTTTGATTTTCAATAAAGAACTGCGGGTTTGTCATTTTACCAATATCGTGGTAAAGTGCACCTGCCCGTACTAAGAGAGGATTGCCGCCAATTCGGTAGATAGCCGCTTCAGCTAAATTGGCTACTTGTAAGGAGTGCTGGAAAGTACCAGGGGCTTTAAATGAAAGTTCACGCAGAAGCTTTGAATTACTGTTGGTCAATTCCATTAATGTCAGATCAGATACGATTCCAAATAGTTTTTCAAATGCGTATACTAATGGGTACGCCATTAATGTGATCATGACACTAACCACAAAAGGGATGACGTCCATGACGTTAATGGTACTTAAGGATCCGTTACGTGTGAGTAAAAGTCCAAAATAAGCAATCAAGTAAGTCGCGAGTATAATGGCTGACGAGATGAAGAATTGTTCTCTCTTTACTAATGTTTTGATACTGTAAATCGCCACGATTCCAGCCATGAATTGCAGAAATACAAATTCATATGAGTTCGGAACAAATAACGCTGCCAGTAGGACCATGAGTAGGTGAATATTCAAAGCTACCCGGGAATCAAATAAGATGCGGATAATGATCGGAACTGAACAGAATGGAATGTAGTATAAATTAGGAATTTTAATCTTAATGGCCCATGACAAGACGGCGAGCATGCCGATGATCACAATCATAATGATTGATAGCAGGCGATTGTTGTAATAGATGTCTTTTCTGAAAAGATATAGAAATACCATAAGAATACATAAAGCAAGAGAGATAATCAAAAATTGCCCCAGTGTAACGTAAATCTGATTGCCAGAGATTTTTCCTTCGTCCTCATAAATCTTGCGTAATGATTCTAGTTTCTGATAGGTTTCATTACTGATAATTTTATCCTTTTCAGCAATTAATTCTCCCTTTTGTACAACTCCTCGGGTAGAGGAGATATTTGCTAAAGCATTTTGTTCCAGTCGCTCTGTCTGTTGATCATTGTAAACATAATTTAGGGTAATATAGTTTTTTAATGTCTCTAAGAGCCATTTCTTGTACACGATCTTTGACGAATTGCTTAAGACTGAATTGGCGTATTCATAAGAAGATTCGATTGTATAACAATCTGCCGTATTTTTTTGAGTGGCGACTTTATCTTGTATCAAGGTAAAATTATATTGCTTTGCAGCAGGACTCTTGTCGTCATTTCGGTTTTGAAAACGATTATTTAAAGACAGGATGCCTCGGTCGTAGAGATGCGTTAATATGGCATTTCCGACGGCACGGTAATCCTGTATTTTTTGAGGAGTAGTGTCTAATTTATTGGTTTGCCATTTTTCAGCTAGATCAGTTTCAAATTGATCGATCTGTTCCCTACTGATGGTCGAATTAACGTCATAGATAGGTTGAATGGTTTTAAGAATGTTTTTCTTGTCTTCATTTAGTTCCTCCTGTGTTTTGAGTATCGCAAAATTATAGGGAGAAATTAAGTTTTCGTGATCCCAGACTTTTCCTTTCTGAAATTCATAGCGAAAGCGAGCCTGCTTTGGAAGGAAGATACAAATAAGAATGATGGTTGCCAATATTAAGCTTATCTTACGAATAAGGTTAAGATTAGTGTCGGACTCACGATTATATTTAATTTTTAATCTACTCACGCGGTTGAATTGTAGTTGGATAATAAAAAATTACTCAAACAAATGTACTTAAAAATGCGCTATTATAAAGCTCATTGTCATTACGAGGTCAGGTTATGTTTAATTTTTTTGATTTAAATTCGGGCTATCCGCAAGACTTAATTATCTTTGCAAAAACAAATCAAAGACTCATGTCAAGTAAAAAGCATCTTATTGCACCTTCAGTTTTGGCAGCGGATTTCGCTAAATTGTACGATGATATTATAATGGTAAACAATAGTGAAGCCGATTGGTTTCATATTGATATTATGGATGGCGTGTTTGTGCCAAATATTTCTTTTGGTTTTCCAGTAATGCAGGCAATCGCTAAACATGCTACAAAACCTTTAGATGTACATTTAATGATTGTAGATCCTGATCGTTATTTACAGTTATGTAAAGATTCTGGAGCTGCTGTTATTACCGTGCATTATGAGGCTTGTACACATTTACATCGTACGTTAGCAGCGATTAAGGAATTAGGTTGTAAAGCTGGGGTCGCTTTGAATCCGCATACACCAGTTTCTTTATTGGAAGATGTGATTGCAGATTTAGATTTAGTGTGTTTAATGTCTGTAAATCCAGGTTTTGGCGGGCAGAAATTTATTCAAAACACCTACAGTAAAGTAAAACAATTGCGCGCTATGGCAGCAGGTGTGAATGATGGATTATTGATTGAAATCGATGGAGGTGTCGGAGTAGGTAATGCAGGCGCACTTTTACAAGCTGGCACAGATGTGTTGGTAGCGGGAAGTTCTGTGTTTGCAGCGGCAAATCCAACACAGTCGATCGCTGATTTGAAAGCTGTTGATATTCAATTGAAAAATATTTAGTTAAACTAATATATTGGCTATAAAGGGAGATCGGATATGATTTCCCTTTTTTTGTGGGTTATTTCCACATTATATTTAATCTTAGCGTCAAAATTTACTAATTTCTTACCCTAAATATTTTAAATTTAAATAGTCAAGTGTCTGTATTTTAGCATGTTGTTTCGATATTTTATTTTGAAATAAATGTTGTTTAGAATATTTCCAAATTAAAGCAATAAGTCTTATTGGTACGTATTAACCGTTGATTTTTAGTATTTTTGTAGTACGAGATGAGATGTTTTTTTAAATGAAAACAGATCGTCAAAATGAAAGAATTGTAGAGTTAAATTTAAGCACCGGCTTGCAGTGCATTACTGATGTTTTTTTAGCTTAATTATTAAACGTGTGGTAGTATCAGGAGATAATATTTGATATTTCTTGTATTGCCTTTAAACATATAAAAGATTTATATACTATGAGTATTTACAACGATTACGTACAAGAGGTTGTAGAACGAAAAGGTGAAGGTTTAAATCCTAAACCAATTGACGGAGCAGAATTACTAAGTGAAGTTATTGCTCAAATTAAAGATTTGAATAACGAAAATAGAGTCGAGTCTCTGAAGTTATTTATTTACAACACTTTATCTGGTACGACTAGTGCGGCTGGTGTAAAAGCAAAGTTCTTAAAAGAAATTATTCTTGGTCAAGAGACTGTTGCAGAAATTACACCTACTTACGCATTTGAGTTGTTATCTCATATGAAAGGCGGTCCTTCTATTGAAGTACTTCTGGATTTGGCGTTAGGTAATTATGCAGCTATTGCTAAGCAAGCTGCTGAAGTTCTTAAAACACAGGTTTTCCTTTATGATGCCGATACAGAGCGTCTAAGAGAAGCATTTAACAGCGGTAATGCAATTGCGAAAGAGATTCTTGAAAGCTATGCCCAAGCTGAATTTTTCACGAAACTTCCAGAGTTACCAGAAGAAATAAAAGTTGTAACTTATATTGCAGGTGAAGGTGATATCTCTACGGATTTACTGTCTCCAGGTAACCAGGCGCACTCGCGTTCTGATCGTGAGCTACATGGAAAATGTATGATCACTCCAGAAGCGCAGCAAGAAATCAAAGCTTTACAGGTACAATATCCAGACGCAAGCGTTATGCTGATTGCTGAAAAAGGTACAATGGGAGTGGGATCTTCAAGGATGTCAGGTGTAAACAATGTGGCGTTATGGACAGGTAAACAAGCAAGTCCTTATATCCCATTTGTAAATATTGCTCCAATTGTTGGTGGTACGAATGGTATTTCTCCAATCTTTCTGACAACGGTAGATGTTACCGGTGGTATTGGAATTGATCTTCAGAACTGGAAGAAAAAAGTAGACGAAAATGGTCAAGTTGTCCGTAATGAAAATAATGAACCTGTTTTAGAAGAAGTTTATTCTGTTGCTACAGGAACAGTTCTTACAATCAACACGAAGACTGAAAAATTATATAATGGAGATCAGGAATTGATCGACATCTCTAAAGCGCTTACTCCTCAAAAAAGAGAGTTTATAAGAGCAGGTGGCTCATATGCAATTGTATTTGGTAAAAAGATCCAAACGTTTGCATCTGGAGTTTTAGGGATTTCAATTCCGACTGTTTTTGCTCCTGCAAAAGAAATTTCTATTGAAAATCAGGGCTTAACGGCTGTTGAAAAAATCTTCAATAAAAATGCTGTTGGTTCAACTCCAGGAAAAGTGTTACATGCTGGTTCTGATGTTCGTGTTAAAGTGAATATCGTAGGATCTCAAGATACAACAGGTTTAATGACCGCTCAAGAGTTAGAGGCAATGGCTGCTAAAGTTATTTCTCCTACAGTTGACGGTGCGTATCAATCAGGATGTCACACAGCATCTGTATGGGATAAGAAAGCGCAAGCTAACATTCCTAAGTTGATGAAGTTTATGAACGACTTCGGATTAATCACTGCACGTGATCCTAAAGGAGAATACCATGCCATGACTGACGTTATTCACAAGGTATTAAACGATATTACGATTGATGAGTGGGCGATTATTATTGGTGGCGATTCTCATACACGTATGTCTAAAGGTGTTGCTTTTGGAGCTGACTCTGGAACTGTTGCCTTAGCATTAGCTACGGGTGAGGCGTCTATGCCGATTCCAGAATCCGTTAAAGTAACTTTCAAAGGCAGTATGAAACAGCACATGGATTTCCGTGATGTGGTTCATGCGACACAATCTCAAATGTTACAGCAATTTGGTGGAGAGAATGTGTTCCAAGGTAGAATTATCGAGGTACATATCGGTACACTTCTTGCCGATCAGGCCTTTACTTTTACAGACTGGACTGCAGAGATGAAAGCAAAAGCTTCGATCTGTATCTCCCAAGATGAAACGTTAATTCAGTCTTTAGAAATCGCTAAGAGCCGTATCCAGATCATGATCAATAAGGGTATGGAGAATAAAAATCAAGTATTACAGGGATTGATCGATAAAGCTAATAAACGTATCGAGGAAATTAGAACAGGTGAAAAACCAGCTTTATCTCCAGATGCAAATGCTAAATATTATGCTGAAGTCGTGATCGATCTTGATATTATTGATGAGCCGATGATTGCCGATCCTGATGTTAACAATGTTGACGTTTCAAAACGTTATACGCATGACGCAATTAGAGAACTTTCTTATTACGGCGGTGACAAAAAAGTAGACTTAGGTTTCGTAGGTTCTTGTATGGTACATAAAGACGATTTAAAAATCGTTTCTCAAATGCTTAAGAATGTGGAGAAACAACTTGGTGTTGTTAAATTTAATGCACCTTTAGTTGTCGCTGCGCCTACTTACAACATCATTGATGAATTGAAAGCAGAAGGAGATTGGGAATACTTACAGAAATATTCGGGTTTTGAATTCAGTGATGCTTTGCCAAAAAGTACTGCACGTACAGAGTACGAAAATATCATGTATTTAGAGCGTCCAGGTTGTAACCTTTGTATGGGTAACCAAGAAAAGGCGGCAAAAGGTGATACGGTAATGGCTACTTCAACCCGTCTTTTCCAAGGTCGTGTTGTTGAAGATAGAGACGGTAAAAAAGGAGAATCTTTATTAGCATCTACTCCAGTGGTTGTGCTTTCTGCTATCTTAGGTAGAATTCCAAACGTTGAAGAGTACAAAGCTGCTGTCGAAGGTATCAACTTAACTAAGTTTGCGCCTATCTCGACAAAGTAGAAAAAACTAATATTGAAGTTTTGGTAATTAACTAAATTAATATCATAAATTAGAAATATATGGCTTTTGATATAGAAATGATTAAAAAGGTCTATAGCCGTTATGAGGAGCGTGTAAACGCTGCTCGTAATCTGGTTAATAAACCTTTAACCCTATCTGAGAAAATTTTATATACTCACTTATGGGATGGTAATGCAACTGAAACATACGATAGAGGTGTATCTTATGTAGACTTCGCTCCAGACCGTGTAGCGATGCAAGATGCGACTGCACAAATGGCTTTATTGCAATTTATGCAAGCAGGTCGTCCTCAAGCGGCTGTTCCTTCGACTGTGCACTGTGATCACTTGATTCAGGCAAAAGAAGGAGCTCAAGTGGATTTACAAAGAGCAAATACAGAATCAAAAGAGGTTTTTAATTTCTTGGGTTCTGTTGCAAATAAGTATGGTATCGGATTCTGGAAGCCTGGAGCAGGTATTATTCACCAAGTTGTCTTGGAGAACTATGCTTTCCCTGGTGGTATGATGATCGGTACAGATTCACATACTGTTAATGCTGGTGGTTTGGGTATGTTGGCTATCGGTGTCGGTGGTGCTGATGCATGCGACGTGATGGCTGGTTTACCTTGGGAACTGAAATTCCCGAAATTGATCGGTGTTAAATTAACAGGTAAGCTAAGCGGATGGACGTCTCCTAAAGATGTTATCTTGAAGGTTGCAGGTATCTTAACCGTTAAAGGCGGTACTGGTGCTGTTGTTGAATACTTCGGTGAAGGGGCTCAATCTATGTCTTGTACGGGTAAAGGTACCATCTGTAACATGGGGGCTGAAATTGGTGCTACGACATCTACTTTCGGTTATGATGAGTCAATGGAACGTTATTTACGTGCAACTGACCGTGCGGATGTTGCGGATGCGGCAAATGCTGTTAAAGAACATTTAACTGCAGACCCTGAGGTTTACGCAAATCCTGAGCTATATTTTGATCAAGTTATTGAAATTAATTTATCTGAATTAGAACCTTCTTTAAACGGTCCTTTTACACCAGATTTATATACTCCAGTTTCACGCATGCGTGAAGAAGCGGCTAAAAATGGCTGGCCTACAACAGTAGAATGGGGATTGATCGGTTCATGTACAAACTCTTCTTACGAGGATTTGTCACGTGCTGCTTCTATCGCTAAACAAGCGGTTGATAAAGGTTTAGTAACGAAGGCTGAATTTGGTATCAATCCGGGTTCTGAGCAAGTTCGTTATACTGCTGCTCGTGATGGTTTATTGAAAACTTTCGAAGATCTGAATGCGACGATCTTTACAAATGCTTGTGGTCCATGTATTGGTATGTGGGACCGTGTTGGTGCTGAAAAACAAGAGAAAAATACGATTGTTCACTCGTTCAACCGTAACTTTGCTAAACGTGCCGATGGTAACCCAAATACATTTGCTTTTGTAGCTTCACCGGAAATCGTTGCTGCAATTGCCATTTCGGGTGATTTAGGTTTCAATCCATTGACAGACACCTTGACAAATGCTAAGGGTGAGCAGGTTAAATTAGACCCGCCTACAGGTGATGAATTACCTTCAAAAGGTTTTGCTGTAGAGGATGCAGGTTATCAAGCTCCTGCGGCGGATGGTTCATCGGTTAAGATTGATGTGGATCCAAATTCTGATCGTCTGCAATTATTAGAGCCTTTTGCGGCTTGGGAAGGTACAGACTTGAAAGGTTTGAAATTATTGATCAAAGCTAAAGGTAAATGTACAACTGACCATATTTCTATGGCTGGTCCTTGGTTGAAATACAGAGGTCACTTGGATAACATCTCGAACAATATGTTGATTGGTGCTGTTAATTACTTTAATGAGAAAACAGATTCCGTTAAAAATCAATTGACAGGTGAGTACGGACCAGTTCCTGCAACGCAACGTGTTTATAAGGCTGCCGGTATCGGATCTATCGTTGTTGGTGATGAAAACTATGGTGAAGGTTCTTCACGTGAGCATGCTGCCATGGAGCCTCGTCATTTAGGTGTTCGTGCAGTGTTGGTTAAATCTTTTGCTCGTATCCACGAGACAAACTTGAAAAAACAAGGTATGTTAGGTTTAACTTTTGCTAATAAAGAAGATTACGATAAAATCCAAGAAGACGATACAATCGACATCTTAGGATTGACAACATTTACTCCAGGGCAACCGCTAACGTTAGTACTTCACCATGCAGATGGAACGGAAGATCAGATCTTAGCTAACCATACTTACAACGCTCAACAAATTGAGTGGTTTAAAGAAGGTGGTGCTTTGAACATTATACGTAAAAACCAAGCAAAATAATTTTATTTGCTTATCAACGCACAACCCGGTACTTTTGTGCCGGGTTTTTTTTGACAACAATATGAATAAATTTTTATTAGCCTTAAGTGCGCTAACTTTATCTGCTTCTTCTTTATTTGCGCAAGATAATAGTAATGAATCTCCTGCAAAACCAATTGCTAAGAGTATTTTCAATCCGAAATATTCCCGTACAGAAAGTAATAAGGGAAAATTTTATTTTCACTGGGGTTATAATTTTTCATCTTATGGTAAGAGTGATATCCGTTTTAAAGGAACTGGATATGATTTTACATTAATGGATGTAAAAGCGGCAGATAGACCGACTAAACTGTCTATGACCTATATTAACCCGGCAACGATCTCGATTCCGCAGTTTAATTTCCACTTCGGTTATTTTATAAAAGATAATTATTCGATTTCGCTAGGTTGGGATCACATGAAATATGTTGTTGATATTCCGCAGACGGTAAGAATTAAAGGACATATTAGTCCTGAGATCTCTGAACCAGGTATCCCAACATATGGCATGGCTGGAACCTATAATGGAGAACAGGTTACTTTGGTTGATTCGGTATTGCAATTTGAGCATACCGATGGTTATAATTTTGCCTCTGTCGCTTTAGAAAGACATGATGATATCTGGGTTTCCAGAACCGGAAAGTCTTACTTGTCGATGGAAACAGGTGCCGAAGTAGGTTTATTGGTTCCTAGAACTGATGTTCGTCTGTTTGGAGTTGGAGAGAATAACTATTGGAACATTGCCGGCTACGGTGCTGCTGCAAAAGTAGGTTTGCAGTATCATTTTTTTAGAGGATTATATCTTCAAACGAGTTTTAAAACAGGTTGGACAGACCTGAATAATATTCGTACAACGGGTAGAAATAATATAGATAAAGCAAGTCAATCCATATGGTTTTTCGAGAACTATTGGGTCCTTGGATTTAAATTCTAATAAAGTAAAAATGGGATGATCTAAAAATCATCCCATTTTTGTTTAAATATCAGAAAGTTGAAAACTGTCTTTGAGCCGTATTCCTTTTTCTGTATGTTGTAAGGTACAGCAAGCATTCACGGCGTCATGCTCTAAGAAAAGTATATATTCTTGATCGACAATCTCTTCCCAATAATTTTTCCTTTCTTCCATGGTTGTCAATGGTCTTACATCGTAACCCATCACATACGGAAGGGGTATATGTCCCACAGAAGGAAGTAAATCTGCCATATAAAGAATTGTTTTGTCTTTATATTTGATCTGGGGCAACATCATTGACTCTGTATGTCCATGGGCATATCTGATTTGGATATCTGGTCCAAACGGATTTTTTTCTTTTTCGACAAACTTGAGTTGTCCGCTTTCTTGTATCGGTTTTATATTTTCCTCTAAAAAAGAAGCTTTTTCTCTTGGATTTGGATTTGTGGCCCAGTTCCAATGTTCGGCATTACTCCAGTAATTCGCCTTTGTAAAAGAAGGCCTCAGTTTTTCACCTTCGCGGACTATAGCACCCCCACAGTGGTCAAAATGCAAGTGTGTTAAAATAACATCGGTGATGTCTTCTCTATTAAATCCATATTTTGCTAAAGACTTGTCAATGGAGTTGTCTCCGTGTATATAATAATGCCCAAAAAATTTCTCAGACTGTTTGTCTCCGAGTCCAGTATCGATAAGAATTAATTTTGCGCCATCTTCTATAAGTAATAGGCGATTGGTCCAGGTGCACATATTATTTGCATCGGCAGGATTTGTTTTGTGCCATATGGATTTTGGAACCACACCGAACATGGCACCTCCATCTAATTTGAAGTTCTGCGTTTCAATTGTATAAAGTTGCATGATATTCTCTTTTTACTATTTACACGAATATACTAGTTTTGTTTTGGAAAAAATAAACCTTAATAATATGATAATATAGTGGTTATTGCTGTATCATTTCTTTATAAATGAGCTGTATGCAATCTTTTAATAATGGGTTAAAGTCTACGTTTTCAGGTGTACGGCAACCATTTGTTATCACAACAATTCCGAATTTTTCTTTAGGATCGAAAAACATAGCACTGTAGAGACCATATGCGGAGCCTGTATGTCCAATTAAAACTTTATTAGGGATCAATGTGTTGATGGATCTTAAAGCTAGCCCATATCCTTCTTCAGCAGTAATGGGCGTCTGCATAATTTTAGAATTCCGTTTCTTAATGATCTGTTTTCCATTTAATCCTGTACCATAGTTCATATGCATCCCCATGTATTTAGCGAGATCGACTGCTGAGATCTTCATCCCGCCCGTAGGTGAGAAAATAGGAGTGGAATGCCCTAGTGTATAATTTTTTATTTCCAGCGATCTTGGATTATAAGCGCTGGGCTGTGGAAAAAACTCATGCTTAGCAGAATCGTATTCATATAAGGTTACAAATTTGTTTTGATCTAGAGAGTCCACGCAATATCCTGCATATAACTGCAGCGGATCTAAAATATGTTCTTTAATATATTGGTCAAAACGTTGTCCTGAAAGGCGCTCAATCACAGCGCCAACCATATTAAAGTTGAGGTTGCAATAATCGTAGGTCGTGCCAGGTTCGTTTGGGCTGTAAGAAGAGGCATATTGATCTGACTTTGATGGATTGATGACATCAAGATCAAAATATCCATTTTTATCATTAATACTGGAAGTATGGGAGAGAACCATTCTGAGTGTAATCTTCTTATTCGGAAACTTTGGATTTTGAACTTTAAAACCTATTAGATCACCAAAGTCATCATCGAGATGACATTTCTTTTGCTCTATTAACTGCATAATAGCTGTTGCTGAAAAGGACTTTGATATAGAGGCAATTCTGAATAGGTCATCCTGATCCAAAGGTTGTGCTTGTTCTCTGTTTTTCAAACCGTAAGATTTATTGAAAAACAACTCGTTATTTTTAATAACAGCTACCGACAGTCCAATAGCTTCATATTGAGCCATGATATCAGTAATTTTTTTGTCTAAACTGTTCGTTTGTGCCCACGTTATTGGACTTATCAGAAACAAATAAATTAAAAGAAGAGGAACGTACTTTTTCATGATTTAAGGATTAGTATCGGAAAGGTATAAATAATTAATAAGGATCATGATATTGTCTTGCATTTTTATGCAATTTTTATGCTGATTCATTCGGTTTTCAAAGATTTGGGATCATAAATGGGAATCGATATCATTGAAGCCGATTTTAGTAGCAGTAGCTATAAAATATAATTTAAATTACTTTTTTATGCAGTTTAAAATACTGTTTTTTAGCTTGTTATGACTATTTATAAATCAACTCCTTTTATTTAAAATAAATCTAAATAGAATCAAAAAAAGATTGTAAGTTTGCATCCAAAATAAAATTAATCTAATTATTCATATACATATGAAAAAGTCATTTCTCGGCTTAGTTTTAAGCTTAGGATTAGTTGGAGGGGTACAACTTGAGGGGGTTGCACAACATCATGGAATTCATGGGAAACTAAAAAGCAAATCCGGTGCTCCAATCGAAGCAGCTACAGTTACAGTTAAAGAATTGGGGACTTCTACTGCAACAGATCGCAATGGATCGTTTTCATTTTCAACTTTACCAGATGGAACTTATACCATAATTGTTAAAAGTTTAGGTAATGTTATAGACGAAGAGAAGATAAAAGTAGTGAACGGTTCTTCTCAGCCTATTAATTTGGTTGGAGAAAGCCGTGATTCGAAATTGGATGTGGTAGATGTCCGAGGATATAACTCGCATAATAATCAGACTGTCAATGTTGGAAAAGCTGGAATTATAGATAAAGACTTACCGCAAAGCGTTCAGATCATTAATGAGCAGGTGATCCGGGATCAACAGGTTAATCGATTGAGTGATGCCTTGAAAAATGCCAATGGTATTGCTATGGGCGCAAATAGAGGTGGTGTAAATGAAAATTTTTATGCACGTGGATACAGCCTTGGTGCGAATAATATTTTCAAAAATGGTGCACGTACCAATAACGGTGGATCTATTGAAGCGAGTACATTAGAGTCGGTAGAAATATTGAAAGGTAGTGCCGCATTATTATATGGTGGTGTAACTGGGGGTGCTGTCGTTAATTTAGTAACTAAGAAACCTAAATTTGAATATGGAGGTGAAGCTTCATTCCGTGTGGGAAGTTATGATTTTTACAAACCAACGGTTGATGTGTACGGGCCTATTTCAGATAAGGTAGCTTTCCGTGTAATCAGTACTTATGAAAAATCTGGAAGTTTTAGAGATCATGTCGACTCAAAAAGATTGTATGTCAATCCTTCTATTTTATATAAGATCAATGACCGTACGGATATCAACTTTATGTTTGATTACCTAAAAAGCGATTACACACCAGATTTTGGTATTGGATCGGTAGACGGTAAATTGAATCAGGATGTTGGTCGTAATACTTTTATGAATACCTTGTGGGCATATAATAAAACCAATACCACAAATGGGCAGATCAACTTAAATCATCAGTTTAATGATAACTGGAAGTTGAATGCAATTGCGAGTTATCAAAGTTATGGACGTGATTACTACGGATCGGATAGGGTTCAAGCAAATGCACAAGGTATCGCGCCACGTAATTTGACGCGTTCAAAATCGGATGAACTTACTTTCAATCAGCAGTTGAATTTAACCGGAACTGTTAAAACAGGTGCTATCAAGCATAAGATCTTAATCGGAGCTGATGCTGATCAGTCTAATACAAAAGCATATGCATACTTTATAGACGGTATTAATTATTATGATAAGCAAGGGGCATTAAAAGTCAATGTTTATGATTCTATTTATGTCTTTAATCCGAGTGAAACGGCGGCTCATTTACCTTCTGGCAAAGGTTTGCGCACAGATATGCCTGGTGCAGAGTATTTGACCAGAACAACGACTAATATTTATCGTTATGGTGTATTTTTTCAAGATTTAATTGAAGTTTCGGAAAAATTCAAAGTATTAGCGGGCTTACGTTATACTTACCAAAGAACACCATATGCAGATAAATACACCTATGCAACTGGTGAAACAGAGGAAGTAAAGAACCTAGATGCAAACAAAAATGAACTGGGTGCTAAAGTTGATCAGGCATGGTCGCCAAAATTTGGTTTGATTTATCAACCGATTAAGAGCTCTAGTGTTTATGTAACTTATGCGAATAACTTCACATCAAACGCAGGTTATGATGTTGATTATAAGCCAATGGGGCCTTCAACGATTGATCAGTACGAAGCAGGTGTTAAAAATGATTTCTTTAATGGTCGTTTAACCCTGAATGCATCGGTTTACAGAATCAATAACAATCGCTTTGCTCAGCAATTATTGGTGAAACCTGATGGCACTGATAATGGTGATACAAACATGAAAGAGTTTTCTGGAAAAACATCTTCAGATGGTGTTGAAGTAGATGTAACTGGTTCTATCTTACCAGGACTAGATATCTTGGCCGGATACTCGTACAACTACATGCGCTATACGGAGACAAGTCCGATCACAAAGATCACGACTGTTGTCAACGGTAGTTCTAAAGTTACGGAGGTTTCTGGTAATGAGGAAGATGTGCGTCTGGTGGGAACAACAGCACATACAGCCAATGGAACTATTTTCTATACTTTGCAAAATGGTGGTGCTAAAGGTCTGAAATTTGGGGTTTCTGCATTTTACACTGGAAGAAGAAATGCCGGTTGGAATAACACAAAAATCAATGTGAGAGATGGTGTTGACCGTTTAATTACTGTTAGCCCATTCACAACAGTAGATATTTCTGCTGGTTATACATATAAAAAATGGAGCATTTTAGCTAAAATGTCTAATGTTAATAATGCTTTCAATTATTATATCCATGAAAACTACAGTGTGAATCCAATTCCTCCAAGAAGTTTCATGGCAACATTGACGTATAAATTTTAAAATGTTTAGTTTGCTTATAGTTTATGTTAAAAGGGCCTCCATGGAGGCCCTTTTTATCTTGAATAGCATGTGATTTCGTCTTTTATAGCTTACTGATTTTATCAAGAAGATCAACAAGTCGATTTGAGTATCCAAACTCATTATCATACCAGCCCACAACTTTTACCAGACCTCCTACAATTGAGGTAAGTTCTGAATCAAAGACACAAGAATATGGATTGTTGATGATGTCAACAGATACAATTGGATCTTCTGTATAGTAAAGTACATTTTTCAATTCACCTTCTGCCGCTTCTTTAAATTTTGCATTGATCTCTGCTACTGTTGGTTGATGTGTCAATGTACAGGTAAAATCTGTTAACGAACCGTTTAAAACAGGGACACGGATACCAGCACCACCTAGTTTACCCTCTAAATGAGTGAAAACATTGGTAATTGCCTTAGCAGCACCAGTTGTAGTTGGAATAATGGAAGATGACGCAGCACGTGCGCGGCGAAGATCACGGTGTGGAGCATCATGCAGATTCTGATCACCTGTCATGGAATGTACCGTCGTGATATAGCCGTCTTTGATTCCCCAGTTTTCATCTAAAATTTTGACCAAAGGGGCAACATTATTCGTTGTACAAGAAGCATTGGAAAGAATAGGGACATTTAAGTCAAAATCCTTGTCGTTGATGCCCAATACGATTGTTGGTATATCTTTATCTGAAGAGGGGGCAGAAATGATTACTTTTTTTGCTCCCGCTATCAAATGTAAATTTGCTTTCTCTTTACTGGTAAAATGACCCGTTGACTCGACAACGACATCAATGTCAAGCGTATTCCAGGGCAGATTTTCGGGATTCTTTTCATTCGTGACTAAAATACGCTTGTTATTGATGATGAGATGATTGTCATCAAAGTCAACCGTTCCAGAAAATGGACCGTGCACAGAGTCATACTTGAATAGATGTGCTAATGTCTTTGTATCAGTTAGATCATTGATCGCAATGACTTCTAGATGTTCAGCATCCCTAATGAAAATATTGCGCAGTGTATTACGGCCAATACGTCCAAACCCATTGATTGCAATATGCATAACTGATTTTTATTTATGAAATTCAGCTATAGCTTCATTTATATTTTTATCACCTTCCCATTGTGCTTTTAATTGACCGTCGGCGCCGTAAACATAATTTGCAGGGAATTGCTCAGGAACATGTATTTTTTGAATAAACTCTTGGCCTTTGTCGACTAAAACTTCAACATTCTCCATTTTTGATAATTTTGGAGCGAAGTTGTCAAAGAAGCCTAATATTAAAGCAGGATCATTCATTGAAACATAGTAGATGTTAACATCTTTCAAGCGCTCTCTGTTTTTTTCTAAAGCAGTTGCTTCTTGTTGACAGTGGCTACATCCTGGATCGAATAGGATAAAAACTGTGTTTTTATCTTTGGAAACATCTGATTTTGAAACTTTAATACCCGATCTTAATTGGTAAAAAGTGAAGTCAGGAAGTGTTTTTGCAGCTTCTTTTTGCATAGCTGCAGGAGCTTCCGTATGTGCACTATGATCATGCCCACTATGGTCGTGACCATCATGCTCATCATGTTCTTCTGTTTTTGCCGCTTCTTGCGTTTTAGTATTTGAATTGCAAGAGAATAACAGGGACGCTGTGACAACTCCTGTTATGCCTAATATTAATTTTTTATTCATGGTAATGGGTATCAATTATCTATCAAAACTATAAAAAATATTGAATTTAAACCTTAAAAAAGCTGATTAATGACACTGTACTGTATAATCATACGATGTTAAGTAATGATATTATTATCATTGTCATAATTTGTGAAGGAGGTTGATTCTATGATTTCAGGTTTTCCCTTTCCATATTCATTGTTGTATACTTTTAATAATACACGAACTGATGAGATGATCAATGGTCCAAAAATAAGCCCCAGCATACCAAAAAGATTTAACCCCAGTAATACGCCAAATACCGTAATCAGTG
Organism: Sphingobacterium kitahiroshimense; assembly: GCF_025961315.1. Lineage (NCBI taxonomy): Bacteria > Pseudomonadati > Bacteroidota > Sphingobacteriia > Sphingobacteriales > Sphingobacteriaceae > Sphingobacterium > Sphingobacterium kitahiroshimense. The sequence goes on from NZ_JAOQNK010000001.1 coordinate 5,844,139, forward strand.
GCGGTACATCGCCAAGTTTACGCAATATCGTAAAACGAAGTACATTGTCAATTCCACCAATTAATATAAATCCATATAAAGCCAGACCAATGGCATTTCCTGTAGAGCCAATAGCTAACAGATAAATTGCGGTAGGTACGTAAACAGTCATCGTGCCCAAGACCGGTATAATCGTGGAAACGGCCGTTATTATTCCCAGTAGAATAGGGCTGTCAACTCCAAAAATCCAATAGCCAATACCGGCAACAACGCCCTGACATATGCCAAGAATTGGAATACCGATAGCATTTGAACGTACCATCATGCTTATTTCGTTCCAGAGTTCCTTTTTACTTTGTTGCGAAAAAGGAATAGCATGCTGAATCGTAGATTCCATCTCTTTGCTATAATATTGCATAAAATAAAGTACAAATAAAGCGACGATGATATTGACGACAGTTTCCGCAACAGAATTTAAAACATTGGGTATGTATTTTGCTAATTTTTGAAGAGAATTAAGAATTGCGGCATCGGATAAATCTATGTTTTTTAATACAGGCTTATTGTGCATATAGTCTTTTACAGAATCAAATTTAGACAATAGGTCTTTTTGATTAACAATAAGCTGTTCTAACTGGGGAATTAGGTAGTTAATCAATCCCCATAATGGAAACACAATAAAGATCACAGAAAGACTGATCAGGAATATACTTGAAATAGATTTACCCCACTTTTTCTTTTCAGTGAGGGTATGGTAAATATTTCTAAATAATATATAAAGTGTTATTGCTCCTAAAAAGCCCGGTAGATAGTATGATAAATTTGTAAATATTAATATACAGATCAAAAGTATGATCGTAATCAACATGATTTGGTTAATGGAGTTATTGTTTATTTGTTTGTACTTCATGGCTGGATCCTCAGAATAAATAAATACTAAGCATTTTTTAGCTAAACTAAGATAAATTTGTTTTATTTAATTGTATCATAATATAAAACAAATTTATCGATATCTGCGCTACCTTCAAGAATTATTTTATACTTGAAATTGATTAAATAGGACTAAGCAAGTTCCGGAATGAAATAAAAAAATGTTGGACTAAAGTACAGCTAGCGCTATTGAAATCAAATTTCATAAAGCTCAATGGGTAATCCATCGGGATCTTCAAAAAATGTAAATTTTTTATTTGTAAGTTCATCAATTCGGATGGGCTCTACTGAAATATCAGACTGCTGTAATAGTTGGACTTCTTTGGAGATGTCCTGTACCGCAAAAGCAAGATGTCTCAGCCCTACGGCCTCAGGTCTTGAAGGTCGTTTGGGAGGATTTGGAAATGAAAATAGCTCAATGATATAATTGCCATTTAAGGCTAAGTCTAACTTGTAAGAGTTTCTGTTTTCACGATACACTTCCTGTATAATGGTAAATCCGAGTAACTCGGTGTAAAACTTTTTGGATTTTTCATAATCGCTACAAATAATAGCAATATGATGTACTTGTTGTAAATTTAATTTCATACCAGATTATTTAGCACGGGCGTATTGATTGGTCCATTCGATGTGATCACCTAAAGTTTCTGCAAAATAGAGTGGAAGATGTGGATTTTTTAGAAAAGCACGCGCTATCATGATGATGTCTGCTTTTTTATCTTGTAAGATTTGTTCAGCGTGCGACGCTTCTTTGATAAGCCCAACAGTTGCTGTGATAAGATCTGTTTCTTTCTTTATTGCCGCAGCAAAAGGTAGTTGGTAATCTTTTGCAGGACTAATTTTTTGATGTGCAACTGCTCCACCAGTAGAAACATCAATTACTTCAACACCTAATTGTTTCAATTCTTGGGCAAGAGTAATAGACTGTTCCAGATCCCAACCATCAGTAGCCCAGTCTGTCGCAGAAATACGAACCCATAACGATTGTGTTGTAAGTTCATGCTGAACGGCCTCAATGATTTCTTTTAAAAATCGCATTCTGTTGTCTAGAGAACCACCATATTGATCAGTTCTGTCATTCGATAGGGGAGATAGAAACTGATGGATTAGATATCCGTGAGCGGCATGAATTTCGATAATATCATAACCAGCGGTGACAGCTCTTTTCGTAGCTAGCTGAAAATCAGTAATTGTTTTTTTGATATCATCTAAGGTCATGGCACGTGGGGCTATGTCCTTGTCGGGTCTGAATGCCAGAGCAGAAGGTGCTACTGTTTGCCATCCGTTTTCAGCATCCGGTGCAATTTGATAATGATTTTCCCAAGGTTTGCCTGAACTTGCTTTGCGTCCAGCATGTGCTAACTGTATGCCAGGTATTGAATTTTGTTCTTTTATGAATGTCGTTATTTCTTTTAATTTTTCGATTTGTTCATCTTTCCAAATTCCTAGATCTCCGGCACTGATTCTTCCTTCGGGCGAAACAGCCGTCGCTTCCTGAATAATGGCAGCGGCGCCTCCCATTGCAAACTGTCCTAAATGAACAAGGTGCCAGTTGTTTGCAAAACCATCTACAGCCGAATATTGACACATCGGAGAAACGACTAATCTGTTTTTTAAATTTATGTTTTTTAGGCTAAGGCTTGAAAATAGAATGCTCATATAAAATGATTTAAATGAAATAAAAAAGGAGCATGATGCTCCTTTAAATTATATTATGGATTTGTTGACCAAAGCGAAGCAGATTTTAACATCGCTCTTCTTGGTAATTTTAAGTTTGCAATAATCAATTCTGCAAAATCCTCAGGTTGTAATACTGATTCTGGATTTCCATCTGTTAATCCGAGATCTTTGGACATATCCGATGCAATTGTGCTTGGCATTAACGTGCAAACGCGAATATTATGTTTACGAACCTCGCGCATTAACGAATCTGCCATACCGATTACGGCAAATTTTGATGCACTATAAGCAGAAGTCGTTGCGGCTCCATTCAGCCCTGCGGTAGAAGAAACAAAAATAATGTCACCTTCATTTTTTTCAATCAACTGTGGAAGTACTGCTTTTGTTACGTGGTAACTACCCAATACGTTTGTGTTAATAATATTTGTCCAAGTTTCGGCATCCATATCCACTAAAGATCCAAAGGCTGCAATTCCGGCATTGTTGATGATAATGTCAAACTGACCAAATGAAGCATTCAATTTTGCTATTGCTTCCTGCACAGCTGCTAAATCTGAAACATCAAAAACTTCATAAGTAGCTTGTACGCCTATATCCTGCAATTCCTTTACCGTAGTTTTTAGAAGTTCTTCGTTACGACCTGTGATAGCCACATGAACACCTTCTTTCGCTAGTGCGATAGCAGTTGCTTTTCCTAATCCACGAGCACCACCAGTGACGAGTGCTTTTTTCCCAGCTATATTTTCCATGTTTTAAAATTACTGATTCAAGTCCAGTTTAATGTCAATCAAATTTAATAATTACAAGTTTTCCTCTAAAATATTTGCGATGATCGGATAGGTATTTTGTTTTACCTGCTTCAGACTATGTTTATCTAACCATTCCGCTTTGGTGATATCCTCTTCAGTTTGAGGTATGAGTTTAGGGATTTTATTAACGCCCATTTCATACCAATTGGTTTGTTTCAGGATAAAATCACCATTTCTCAAATAATAAGTATGGTATGATGTCTGTATTTTCTTTCCGAGGTAATCTATTTTTATGCCACATTCCTCTTCCACTTCCCTTACAGCAGCCTCTTTCATCTTTTCATGACTTTCTACTTTCCCTTTCGGAAGGTCCCATTTGCCTAATCTAAAGATGAATAAATAGTCGCCATCGCCATTTTTCACTAAGCCTCCGGCTGCTTTTATGATTTTATTTTTTTCCTTTAACTTCTGGAAAATCAATTCACAGTCTTTGTGAATATATAAAAATGATTTAGGAATGTCATTTTGTTCAGATAATTTAAAAAGTTTTTCAAGTTCAATATCTTGAACATCAATAGTTTGAGGGTTTTTAATGCCCGTGGGAACAAAATCTGCCAAAATTAGCACAGATTGGTTCATATAAATTTTATAAATTTGCGACATGAATAATTTAAATGAGGTTGAACAAAAAGTTGCCGAATCCTTATTGCAAATTAAAGCAATAAAATTGCAACCTAAAAACCCTTTTACTTGGGCATCGGGTTGGAAGTCTCCAATTTATTGTGATAATCGTATTACTTTATCGTATCCAGCAATCCGTACGTACATTCGTCAGAAGCTTTCAAAGTTGATTCAAGAAGAATTTGGATCAGTGGATATGATTTCTGGTGTAGCTACTGCAGGTATTCCACAAGGTGTACTAGTTGCTCAAGATTTGGGCTTACCATTTTCTTATGTGAGAAGCAGTGCTAAAGATCACGGTCGTCAAAATATGATTGAAGGTGAGATTGTTAGCGGTCAACGTGTTGTTGTTGTTGAAGATTTAGTTTCAACGGGTAAAAGTAGTTTAATTGCGGTAAAAGCTTTACGTGAGGCAGGATGTAATGTGGTAGGTCTAGTGTCTATTTTCACATATGGTCTGGATGAAGCAACAAAGAATTTTGCTGATGCAAAATGTACTTTACATAGTCTTTGTGATTACAATTCACTCATTCAAGTGGCTGCAGAAAATGGTTTTATTTTTGAAGAAGATGTTGAGTTATTAAAAGATTGGAGAAAAAATCCTTCAACCTGGTCACCAATTGTCTAATTTATAAAAAGGAATTTTTATGACAACTATTCAGAACAATGTAACAATTGAAAAGTCGGTTCAGGAGGTTTATGCTTTTTTGAAAGACTTAAATAATCATGAGCAATTGATGCCTGAGAATATTTATAATTGGTCGTCAACTGCCGATGAGGCACGTTTTACAATTCAGAATATGGCTAAGTTGGCCCTGAAAGTAGACGAAAGGATAGAAGATCAAGAAATAAAACTAGTTCCATCTGAAAAGGCTCCTTTTGATGTTACATTAAAATGGACTTTGTCAACAGTTTCGGCTAACGTAACAGTGGCAACATTTACGATTGAAGCTGACTTGAATATGATGATGAAAATGATCGCTTCAGGACCTCTTCAAAAATTAGCTGATTTTCAAGTGAATAAATTGAAAGAGATTTTAGGATAATCTATCCCTATTTTATCCTATAAATTTTCAGTCTATAAAGAAATGTCTTCCAATTTGGAAGACATTTTCATTTTATATATTATGCAAGTCTTTCGTGTACTTTATTCCAATTCACTACATTCCACCAGTTTTTGATGTAATCTGCTCTCTTATTTTGATAATGTAAATAGTAGGCATGTTCCCATACATCTAATGCTAAAACTGGAATACCTCTTTGATCGACCACATCCATTAATGGATTGTCTTGATTAGCGGTTGATGTTATTTTTAGCTTACCTGAATCGTCCAAGATTAACCAGGCCCAGCCTGAACCAAATCTTGAAGTCGCCGCAGCCGCAAACTGTTCTTTAAATTTGTCCATTGATCCAAAAGATGAGATGATCAATTGCATCACTTTTTCAGAAGGACCCGTTTGTTTTCCAGATAGGTTTTCCCAGAAAAAATTATGATTCCAAGCCCCACCAGCGTTATTGCGTGCTTTAGCAGAATATTTAGAAATATTTGCCAACAACTGCTCTCCAGAAGTTTCAGTAATATTTTCTGCCACTATTGCCTCATTGATAGCTTTAATATATGCAGTATGATGCTTCGTGTAATGGATTTCCATTGTTAAGGCATCAATATTGGGTTCGAGGTCGGAATAAGTATAAGGAAGTTTGATTTGACTAAAAGAAAGAGGAGCGGCTTGATTACGTGCAGGTTCAGCTTGGGCTAAATTAGTTAAAACACTGCCCGATACTGCGACAGCCAAGGTTGCTTTAGCGGTGTTGTGAAGGAAGTTTCTACGTGTTTGCATTCTTTTATTTATTAAGTTAATGGTAGTAATATAACGCGTTTTTTTTGTTTTATTATTCTTTAACACGGGAAATTTTAGAATAGAACGAGAATGTTACTAAACCATGACTTTTGCTATTTTTTTAAGATGCTATTGTAGCTGTAATTTTCTTTTAAAATTAATAAAGTTAAAATTAAGTATAAAAAGTGGCGAAGTATTAACTCTTAATGTTGACTTCGTGGCTCAACCTTTTTAAGACACGATTTAAACTTCTAGTCGAAATACCGTGGTATGATACAAGCTTTTCTTTTGAAATTATAATTGCTTGCTGATGCTGTAAATGCATGAGGATAGCCACATTTATCTTGCACCAGCAAGAGGTCTGACGGGAAATTTGGTTTTGTATATAGCGGTTATGAAAAGGTTGTTATCATACTCTTTGACAACAACCCATTTTAGGATATTATATCTAGCGGCTAACTTTTAACTTATCCAAGAGCAAAAACAATAAAAATCCAACAATTGAGGGAATAACCCACCACAGTTCATATGTCGCCAAAGGAATTGATGCTAATATATTTTCAGCTCCTTTTATATGTATATCAAATCCTGCTAAGAGATAAATTGTAGAAACAAGTGTTGTTCCTGCTAAAGCTCCAATGTAGGGTAGTCTAGATTTAATCAAACGACCAAAGATAAGTACATAGAGTACCAGGGTAATTACAATTGGATAAATGAATGCTAAAAATGGATAAGCAATTTGAATAATATACTCTACGCCGGTTATGGCAAGTACTGCCGAAAAGAGACAGCAAATAATGACAATCCACTCGTAGGTAATTCGATTATTAAACAGCTGACTAAAAAATGTACCTACAGCACAAGTTAAGGCGATTGCAGTAGTTAGGCACGCTAAAGCAATACTCACTGAAATGGCAAGCACCCCATAGCTTCCAAAGATTTTATGCGAAATAAACAGGAGTAACTCTGCCCGTTTTACATCTGGAGATAAAGGATATCCAGATTTTGCCCCTAAAAAAACTAAACCACCGTAGATCAATAATAAACAAAATGTTGCTAGGCAACCTGCACTTGTGACGATTCTATTTTTATCTTTAAGTTTTTCATATCCTTTGGCTTTTGCTGCAGCGATAATAATACTGCTAAAAATGACAGAAGCCAACACATCCAATGTTTGGTATCCTTCTATGAAACCAAGCTTAAAGGCTTGCATGGATTCCATCTGATGTGCGATACTCGGTGATAAAGGAAACAAAATTCCCATGATGATCATACCGATCAATAAAATCAAAAGTAACGGTGTCAGAAAATTTCCAATTACATTCACGACTTTGGAAGGGCGGATAGAAAGGATAAAAGTAACCGCAAAAAATAGTATTGAAGCCCAGATGGGCGATAAGTTCGGAAATGCAGGCAATAAACCTACTTCAAAAGTAGTCGCGGCTGTTCTCGGAATGGCAATTAGGGGGCCTATACCCAGCATGATGATGATACCCAGGATGGTGGCTATATAAGGATGAGTTCGATTGCCTAAATCTTTGAATGATTCACCTGAATTGATGATCGATAAAACGCCTAACAGAGGAAGTAAAATACCTGTAAGCCCAAAACCTATTATTGCCCAGTCCCATTGATCTGCCGCATTTAATCCAATAAAAGGAGGAAGCAGTAAGTTCCCAGCTCCAAAAAACATAGCAAATAAGGCGAATCCTAGTGTCGTAATATCTTTGATTTTTTTCATCAATAGTTAATTATGTTCTTTCAAACAGGTCTGAGCTTTTTATCAACACAAGAGTGTTCATAGGCTGCACGTTGTAGATCTTTGAGATGTAAATAGTATTATCGAACGGCAAATATAATAGGACTTTCCAATTAAACAAGAAATAAGTAACGCTGTTTTTAAATAGCTTATTTATATTGTTGACTAGGGTTCGGAAATAAAATGAAGTATAAGCAATATGGTTGCAGTAGTTTGAATGTCTGTATTGCTGCGTAAAATGATAAGATCTAAGATTTTTTTATCTTCCCTAAGTTATGCTGAAATCAGTTGATTTCAAAAAAGAGAACGAATACCATGGAGATATCATACATCGTACTAAAAATAAGAAAGCATCTTGATACAAATCAAGATGCTTCATGCTATTATAAAAATTGACTTTTAGGTCTATTTTATGAACTGTTTTATTTTCAATTTAAAGGTCACATCTCTACCTGCAGTAACGAGTTCATTTGCTTTGAAGATGATGACTTCATTTGGATTTTCAGATAAGGATGTTCCTTTGTATAATACTACAAACCGATCAGCAGTAGGATATACAGCATGTGTTGGAGCACCTGCGTACACCATCCATGTTGGACCTGTTACTGGTACGTTCATGCTTGTGGCATCTAATCCTAATGATGTTGCTTCTTTAAAATCAAGTTCTTTTAAGTTCGCGATTTTGATATCTTCAATAGCCTTTCCTTTTAAATCAAAATATCCAAATTTATAAGCTGTTGTACTTGGTTTAAGAGTTGTACCGGAAGTTCCTGAGAAATTTACTAGACTTGTTTCGACAGTTTCAGTAATTTTATCATTTAATAAATCATAAAATACTGTTTTCCCAGAAGCAACAGCAACAGTACCTGTTTTTACTTCTTTTTCTTTGAGGATATTGATATCATGCGATTCCGATTTTAATTGGTATCGTGCATTTCCATCTTTAGCTGTTACTTTATCTGCTTGCATAATGATGACTTCAGTTTGTGCACCACTTGTGATGTCTGCTTTTTTGTAGAATACAATATAACGATCTGCAGTCGGGTATACAGCATGATTATTTTTATAGTCATAAATAATCCAAGTTGGACCGTTTGCCGGTTCTCCTGCAGTGGATGCATCTATAGTTAAAAAATTAGTTTCTTTAACATCCAACTGGTTAAAGTCTGCTGTATTGGTCAATTTAATATCTTTGATACTCGTATTTTTCAAGTCAAAATATCCCATTTGATAGCCTTGGTTTCCCAAATCTAAACGAGACCCGTACATGCCTGAAAGTTTAAAAGTATAAGAGCTTTCTGTCGCATCTTCTTGTTTCTTTAAGTCGTAAAATATGGTTTTACCACTTGGTACAGCAACATTAAGTCCTTCAGTTTTGAAAACTTCTTCTTCTTTTGGATCTTCAACTTTATCTTTTTTACAAGCTGTAAATTGAAAAGAGGTCAGTGCAATAGCACTAACACACAGGATACTTTTTAATTTGTGTGATGATTTCATGATTACACGGATTTAAAATTACGAGATAACTGCTTTTGAATTAAATGTATTGGTAAATGCTTCAAATGTCGCTAATGCAGCATCGATAGCTTCTTGCTCGTCATTTTCGGCAACTTCTGCATTGATTATTGCAGTAAACTCCGCCCATTTTTCCATTAATTGGTCACCATAACCATTAAAAAAGTTAAATCCCGAATTGATACCTCTATGTTGAAGCATTTTGACAATATGTGGCCCGCCCATGATAGATCCCTCTAGTACATAAAGAGCACCGATAGCTTGGTTTTTTGTGCTGATCGTCGGTAACACAACTTCAGGTAAGTTTTCTAAACTACCACCTAGTTCAATGATATCTTTGGCAACATGTGATGCATTTCTGCGTGTGGCATAGTAAGACGCTAAGCTTGCTGGTAATGCCGCTTCAATGTTTCCTTCTGCAGCATTGAAATAAGCATAGAAATATTTCAATACGTCTGCATAATCTAAGTTATTTTCAATAGCCTTCAATTTAAAAATAACATTTTTTTCTAACTCTTGATGGCCATTTTTTGTGGCTTCTTTGATTTTTAAGTTTAACATGATATTTGCTTATTAATTTTATAAATTACTCGTTTTTAAATTTTTTGTTCCATCTTCTTGTATGAAATATCGGAAAGTAAAGTAGGGGGCAGGCCAGTAAAGGTCAGTAATAGGCGTAAAATTGTGAATACCCTGATATACACTGATCATTTGTAGCTTGACATATTTTCCATTACTTAAACGGATGACATAGGTGCGGTCAGGCATGGCCTGTACCAAATGACGCTGTATATTATAATCATACCAGCCTGACGACTCGGCATCCATAATAATACCGAATGCATTTATTTTTGAGTTTTCAAATTCAATATCCGCAGGAGCTGAATCGACTTGGTCATATGGCTTTTTAATCAGTACAACGCGGTGTCTTGATGGATTTCCGTAAGCGGGATTATTTTCCATCGTTCCATCATTTATAAAAAGTGTTCCATTGTATTGTCCTGTAAAGGCAAGATCCCAATCTGTTTTTGAAAAGTTCGTTACCGAATCGGTATGATTTTTTAACCAAGTCTGGTTTTGATCTGAAAACCGAAATAGGAAAGTATAAAAGTCTCTTGTTTCTTTGGGGTTTCCGCCACCGACACCAGCTCCGACATAAGCATTTACATCACCAGCAAGATCTTTTATGATCGTACTTTTTCCGTCAGCTAAGATGTCTGGCTCAATGTTAGGTTTAAAACATGAAGTAAACACTGTTGCTATGCAACTATAAAAGAGTATTTTTATGGATAATTTCATCTTTTTACTTTATTAATCTGTAGGATAGGCCAAAGGATACACTTCGACCAATTTGGCCTGGAATTAAATAATTAATATAGTTTCCGAGGTTTTCTCCAGTCACCCGGACAGTTAAAGGAAGTTTGTCAAACTTTTTTTCAATAGTTGCATTATAGAGAATATGCTGATTGACAAATGTGTCAAAACGATCAATAAAATGATTGCCATTTGCATCTGAAAATGCATACTTCCCTCTGTAGTTAGCACGTGCATTTATTGTCAGATTCCAAGGAGCTTGATAAATTGCACCTATGTTGAATTGATGTCTTGATCTGTTTTCTAAGCCCCAGTAGTCTTTTGATGTTGGCGTAAATGTCTCTCCGGTCTTTGGATCTCTTAAGGTATTAAATGGCCAATTCCCTTGTTTTATGCTGTCAACAACACTCATATCTTTCGCAATCAGGTATTGATAGCCTGCATTGATTGTGATTTTTTCTAACACCCGAGTAGAAAAAGATATGTCAAATCCTTTATTGACTGACTTTGGTAAATTTTGATACGAATAAATCGCCATGTTTTGCATACCTGTAGCAACCTGTATACTATTGATTTGATTTTTAAGCTGATGACGAAATACATTGACTTCTACTGTTGTATTCGTTAACGGCTTCCAGATCAAACCTGCATTGATTGAGGTGTTGTGCTCGGCTTTTAAGTTACCATCAAGTTGATTGATGATGTAATTGCGACGTTCAGAAATTTGTCCTGCGGCATCCATTTCATCCAGAGTACTGTTTAAAACTTCATTGCCGATAACGTAGTAATTGGCAGCAGGGTTGTAAAACACTTGATAACGGGTCTTGAAGTCAGGTGCTTTAAATCCAGTTCCTATACCTGTTTTCAAAGCAAGCTGAGGCAGTAATTGATAGGTCACACCTAAACTTGGGTTTAATCGCCCTCCGTAATTGTCTGTCTGGTCATAGCGCAATCCTGCAACAACAGTGGTTTTTTCTCCGATTGTTTTATTCGCTTGGGTATATAAAAAGAAGTTCTTCTGATTTTTGTTGTCAAAATTTTCAGCAAGATCCATAGCTTCTATAGCGCCACCTAGTCCCATAGTCACATTTAAGCCTTCTGACTGATAAGCAAATTGTTGTTCCAGACGATGGACCATCTGTGTGAAATTGTCTGAAGCTAAATTGGCATTGTTTTGCTGTGCTGTTACTTTATTATCGGATTGATAATGCGATACGTAATAGGTAGAAAGCGATTTCCAGCGTTCATTCCAACGGCTATCGTAGAACAATGAAGCATTGATGTCAGTCTCTTTTTGTTGATCTAGCGTGCTGAAATCTTGTCCGTAACCACGGTGCATATCGGATTGGCGATAGTTATAACGCCCTGAAGCGCCAATGAAATGCTGATTATCTTTCAATTGATGTCTTACTTTTCCCTGGATGGAAAAAGTTTGGTAGGGTGGGACTGTGGTTCCGCTTGACTGAAATTTTTTGTTTGTATTAAAACCATCCGTACGGTAGTAATTCGTAGATAGTAAAGCTGTTCCTCTATTTTTATTAAAGGAAGTCTCACCTTCTAAAGTTGCATCCAATACGTTGAAGCTTCCATAGTTAATATTTGCATGCATTTGAGGAGTTACTTTCCCTAAACGGGTGATGATATTGATCGCTCCTCCCAGTGCATCACTCCCATAAAGACAAGAAGAAGCCCCTTTGATAATCTCTATACGTTCTATATTTGTTACCGAAATACGTGATAAGTCAAAGTTACCGGAACTTCTGCCGAGCATCGGCTGTCCGTCAATGAGGATCATGACGTATTCACTAGAGAATCCCTGAAGCTGCACACCTACAGAACGGTTACCGCCAGCAGTATTGTTAACAATAGCAATACCTGTCTGTTCTTTTAAGACCTCGTCCAAACGTCTACTCCCCATAAGTTCAATTGCCTTCCTGTCGATAATAGTAACCGGCATAGCGGAGTTCTTAGGATCAATTAATGTTGGACGGTTTTGAATCTCTTGCGTAACCAATGCTTCATCTAAAACTTGATTCGATTTATGAAGCTGGAAGCGATGTAACTGCTTGTCTTTTGCGATCAACTCAATGGAGCCAGTTAAGGTTTCATATCCAATTGCACTTAAAGTATAAGTATATGTTCCGGCATATAATTTTTTGACTATGAAATTTCCCCGATTATCTGTTTTTGTCGTAGATCGGTCTGGTTCGATTAAAATACTAACATCTGCCAACGGTCTTTGTAATTCATCCACAATAAGCCCTTGAAATTGCGCATTCTGTTGTGCAAGCACTGAATTGCTTTTCCCGATCAGAAAAAGAAAACTAAATAGCAGGCATAGATAGTGTGTTGTCTTCAAAGTTATTTGTAATAATTCTAAATAATAATGCAAGTATCTCCATAAAATGCCAAAGTTTATTTATGCATTGTGTATTTTGATTTGTGCAAAGCGTATTAATTTTTGTGCAATATGATATTATTTAAATGACATAATGATCCCTGCTGTTTAGTTAATTTATTGTTAACCAGAGTATTTAAGTTGTTTATGTCTATTCTTGTGTATTAGTGTAAGCGTATTGCAAACAGAACTCTTTATTTGTAATTAGTTTAAATAAGCCCATTTTTGTTCTTCATAAATGAACAAATTATATGAAGAAAATATTAAATAATTTTGCGCTTATCATCATTTTATGGTCTAGCTATACAGTAGCTATAGCACAGGGCAACACGCCAAAAAGAATTGTTTCCTTAAGTGGAAGTTTGACGGAAATTGTTGATGCATTAGGGCTAGGTGCTAATCTAGTGGCTGTTGATGTGACAAGCGATTATCCAAGTTATGTGAAAGAGATTCCTAAAGTGAGCAAAAACAGATCAATTACGGCTGAAGGAATTGCTTCATTTCGTCCAGATATCGTACTAGGTTTTGAAGGAGAGGTCAGTGCGGCTGTATTGGCGCAATTTAAGACCTTGAGTATTTCATGTGTTTTGTTTAAACAGGAATTTTCTGAGGCAGGATTAACAGGATTGGTTCGCAAAGTAGGACAATCTTTAAATGTTACTACAAAGGGAAATCAGGTTGCAGATCAATTATCGAAAGATCTAAAGTCGGCAATTGCGAAGGGGAAATCGAGTAAAGCAACTAAAATGATGTTTGTATATGCACGTGGGGCAGGAGCAATGAGTGTATCTGGTTCAGGAACTGCCGTTGATGCGGTAATCAAGTTAGCCGGTGCTCAAAATGTGATGAAAGGTTTTACAGGATACAAAACATATAATACAGAAGCTTTAGTTCAGGCCAATCCGGAAGTTATTTTGTTATTTGATTTTGGAATGTCCAGTTTAGGAGGAAAAGAAGCTATTTTGAAGTTACCAGGTGTTAACTTAACTACAGCAGGTAAAAATAAAAGAGTAATTGCTATGGATGCATCCTTGTTAAATGGTTTCAGTATGCGTTTACCACAGGCGATACAGCAGTTGCACGAAAAATTATTTGGAAAATAGTTGCTGTAATGAAAAATACCTTAATTTACACGCTACTCAGCATATTACTTATTATCGTAGTCATATTTTCATTAGGGATGGGATCGATTTCGGTTTCCTTTTGGGATGTTTGCTCTATACTGTTATATAAGATAGGTCTTAAAGCTTCATCAGGTATTGATGAGCTGACTGTGAATGTCTTGGAGCAAATACGATTACCTAGAATTCTAATGGGAATTGCAGTTGGTGCAGCTTTAGGAATCAGTGGAGCAGCTATCCAAGGTATATTTCGAAATCCATTAGCGGAACCTGGCTTAATGGGAATTTCTTCAGGCGCTTCTTTCTTTGCCGCACTCGTTATCTCTTTCGAAGGCTTGTTACTTCCCATGATTTCTGCAAGCCTGGGTTATTACGTTCTGGCATTTGCCGCGTTTTTAGGAGCAACATTGACAGTGCTTATTGTTTATCGTATATCCATGAACAATGGGAAATCTCATATTGCAACCATGCTTTTAGCAGGTGTTGCTATGAATGCATTTGCAGGAGCCTTAACGGGATTATTGAGTTATTTAGCAACTGAACAACAATTACGTTCCATCACCTTTTGGTCATTGGGCAGTTTAGCGGGAGCATCATGGGAAAATATTAAAGTATTGTATCCCTGTGTCTTGATTTCTTTAGTTATTCTACCTCTTTTTGCGAAACAATTGAATGTTTTTGCTTTAGGAGAATCTCAAGCTGAAATGATGGGCGTCAATACAAGCCGGTTGAAAATTGTTGTTATTTTGTTTTCAACATTGGCAGTAGGAGCAGCTGTTGCATTTTCCGGAGTTATCAGCTTCGTGGGTTTATTAGTGCCGCATGCAATCCGGTTGATTGGTGGTGTTGATAATCGTTACGTGCTCGTGGCATCAAGTATTGCCGGAGCATTGGTACTCACACTTGCTGATCTGCTTTCGCGCTTAATTATTCAGCCATTGGAACTTCCTATTGGGGTTATTACAGCATTATTGGGTACTCCAGTTTTCTTATTTATCCTGATCAGAGACAAGAATAAAATCTAGTTTATGCTACAAGTACAATCACTATCATACGAAATCAAAGGGCGTCCCATTTTAAGGGATATTGATATCTCTATTCAAAAAGGCGAATTTTACGCAATTGTAGGAGCAAATGGAGCCGGAAAAACATCTTTGTTACGTATGTTGGCTTCCGATCTGAAACCTGCAAAGGGAGAAATATTGTTTAAAGGCAAACCACTTCGTTCTTACTCATTGAAAGAACTTGCTTATGCGAGAGCTTTCCTACACCAGTCCAATAGTATGGCTATGGCGTTTACTGTCGAGGAGGTCGTCCGTATGGGACGCTATCATTTGAAAGCATCTCAGGAGCAACACAACGTGGCTATAGCAGAGTGTATGCGCATCTGTGAAGTCGAACATCTGGGCGATAGAAAAATACAGCAACTGTCGGGTGGAGAGCAGCAACGTGTTCATTTTGCAAGGGTATTGGCACAGGTGTGGGACCAGAAAGACGTTTTGTTATTATTAGATGAGCCTGTAGCGAGTATGGATATCCAATTTCAACATCAAACACTAGCCATTGCGAAAGCTTTGACTGCTGTTGGGTTTAGTGTTGTCGCCATATTACATGAACTGAATCTTGTTGCACAGTATGCCGATCGTGTATTGATGCTCAAATCGGGTAGGAAATGGTGGGAGGGAGCTCCTATTGAAGTGCTCAAGCCTGAAAATATATATGCTATATTTGGTGTGCAAACAAAAGTGAGTACTGATATGGCTACGCTGACACCGTCTGTACAAACCTGTACAGTACATTATTCAGCAGCAAAATTTAATTCAAATTATAAACATGAACTGGCGATGGAATTAAAAGAAAAGTACGAAAATTATAAAAAAGATAATCCTAAGGCAAGGATTTACGACTGTGCAAAAGCACTTAAGGTAAGTGAAGCACAGCTTCTATTGACACAATTGTCAGATGATGTGGTATTACTTAAGGATGATATTTGGGCTATTTTGCAGGAATTACCGCGCTTAGGGCATGTTATGGCTTTGACACGTAATGATGCATGTGTTCATGAAAGAAAAGGAACGTATCCCACACCTTCCAATGAGGGGCATGTCGTATTATTTCATAATGATGATATTGACCTACGCGTTTTTATTCAGAATTGGGCTTATGCATTTGCTGTAAAAGTTAAAGATCTTTTGAGTATCCAGTTCTTTGATACAGCGGGATTAGCTGTTCATAAAGTTTATTTGATCAAAGACTCTAATCCGATTGCTGTTTATGAAGAACTTGTAAATTCTTATCGTGCTGCAGACCAGACGTATTTTACAATCAATGTTCCCGCAGTTTTAAGCGATATCTCGATTCCAGATACGGAAATTGCTGTCGATAGTTTTCAGTCAGATTGGCTCAATATGAAGGATAGCCATGAATTCTTTGGTATTTTACGTAAATATAGCTTACAGCGGACACAGGCATTACGTCTGGCACCTTCTGGTTTCGCAGAGCAATTGCCATTAGAGCGATTTACAGAAATCTTAAACCAGGCTTCAGAACAGGACGTTCCTGTCATGGTTTTTGTTAGCAATAAAGGCTGTATACAGATACATTCGGGATTGATCAAGAAACTTGTAACGATGGAGAATTGGTTTAATGTACTAGATCCACAGTTTAATCTGCATCTTAATATGGATGCGATTGACCAAATATGGCAGGTTAGAAAACCTTCTACGGATGGTGATGTAAACGCATTGGAAGTTTACGACAAGCAGGGAAATCTAATTGTTCAACTTTTTGGGAAACGAAAACCGGGTATTCCTGAACTAGAATCATGGCGTTCGCTATTGCAAGGTCAAAAGGTATAAAAGTAAATTAACGGCTTATTTCTGAAGGGAGTAAGCCGTAATATTTTTTAAATGCATGTGTAAAGCTAGCCTGATGTTTAAAACCCACGATCGTACTCACCTCATACATGTTTTTGTTTTCATTTAAAATCAGACGTTTTGCCTCCTCCATTCGGATACGTGTGATGTAGTTGTAAATGGTAGTACCAAAATGTTGTTTAAAGCCATTGCGAAGTTTAAACTCATTCAATAGTACTAATTTTGATAATTGCTTGTGTGTTGGCGGATTGACAAAATTATTGCGAAGGATCCGCTGTGCCTCTTCCAGTTTTTGAACATCTTCGATCTTTAAAAGATCCGTAAGTTTATCGCTGATGAAACTGAACTGTTCAAACTGAAGCATGATGAGTTCGAGAATGCGCGCATTGACAAATATCTGTTTCAATTCATTTTTATTTGTCGTGGTACGAATACTATCAATAATCCCCTTCATTTCTGTGGTAACAAAAAGATCTTCTTCGACAATGGAGATCACTTTCTTTTCCTTCATCTTCTCTTTGAATTCCAAATGAAGTGGCGTATGTATGCTGATCATATTCTGATAGAGTTCAGGTGTCATGATGACCATAAAATACAGGAAGTCCTGATTGCTCTGAATCGGATGCTCTTCGTAAAGAGAAGGAATGTAACGTATGTTATGTTTACTGAAAGTAAATCCATGCGCAGATTCTGATTTACTAAGGATAAATTGGCTCACGACAGCTTCACCTTCTATCTCCGAGATAATATCTACGGGAGCTGAAACACGCATATCCGCGCAGAGCACAAACAAGCCTCTGCTCAGGATCTGATAGGTACTGATATTTATCGGGCTTTTATTGATTGCAATATGCTTTTCGGATAAAATGGTATTGATCGAGCTGATCTCAGGAAGCTCTTCCCAAAATAGCCATTCATTATGTTGTTTTATCTTTGCTTTTATAATCATACCTTATTACAAATATACATTATTTGTAATAGATCTAAATTAATTTATTGAAATGAGACCTTTAAATGACGAGCAATTATTCTATTTTAAAAAACAGGTTGATTGAAATGCAAACAGATGTTTATGAATAAGATAATTAGCGTATAGCAAATGAATCTAAGTGTCATATCGGGCAATAAGTTGGTTAATCTACTCTATTTTAATATCTTTTAAATTAAAAAAATGTATATATTTGCGGCCATAGCCGAGAACCATTTTTAGAAATGAACGAACAGTATAAGCCAGGAACCCATCAATTATTAACACTTCAGGTGAATGATATTAATCTATTAACCGATATGTCGAATTTTTTAGATTTTACAATACATCAAATAAATGATCATGGTCTGAAAATTGTCGGAATCTCATCTCATGAATTTGACAGTAAAGGTTTCACAGTAGCTATATGTTTGATGGAATCACATATCTGTATCCATACATGGCCTGAGTTTTCACAGCTTACACTAGATATTTATTTATGTAATTATCTCAAGGATAATACGAAGAAAGTTCTTGAGCTAGGGGAGGTTTTTAAGCATTATTTTGATGCATCAGTATTGAATGAAACCATTGTTAATCGATAGTTTATGCTTATCATTTGCCCGAAATGTAAATTTAAACATAGTTTTGATGTTGAAGTGGTTGATTATAAGGGTTTCGTATGTTCTAATTGCGGAAGTTATTATAAAGGTGAAGATCATACAACTTGGACTTTTGTTAAAGTCTTTCCGAAGCCTGAATATATTTTATGGACTAGCTTAGGGGAACGGATTGGAGAAAAGAAAAACGATTATGTGGTTATTACCAAAATACAACGGGTTAATCTAGATGGCGAGTATAGTAATGAATATGTAGGTCTCAGTTCCAAAAACAACGAAATTTATTGGAGTGATGGACCTGATTATGCAGCTATTCTACATTCAGTTGGACTACCAGAAATAAAATCAGTAAAGGAAGATCGGCTTAAATTACAGACAAGGACCTATATTTTAAAATATCAGGATACTTTAAAGGTAGTGTACGCGGAAGGGTTTGTCTTTGAAGATCTTGATGCAAGATCTCAAGCTAATACTTATATTAATAGTATCAATGAAGATCGTTTCGTATCGCATGAAATAATTGATAACGTGAACGAGTACTATAGTGGAACATATCAAAATCAAGAAGATTATTTTCAAACCTTTGAATATTATAATGAATACCTAAGCCGGAAGAAAAAGACGAGTACGATCCTCAATATATTGACCATTGGTTTTGTTATCTTAATCGGACTAGGATTCTTTTTAATTAACAGGTCTAATATTCAGGAGTATTACTATCAATTTGATCAAAAATTTACTTCCTCAAAATTGAATAATGAGTACATTGGGGAGTCTTTTAGTGTAAATGGCAGTGAACCACAAAAATTAACTTTTCAAGGAATTTCAGATGTTAATGTTCCAAATGTGCATCTTCGGATCAAGTTGGTTAATGAACTTACCAACCAAATACAGGAAACAGCACTTTTGCAACATCATTATAATGAAGTTAATCATGCTTGCGGTATTTCGGTGAGTTTTTGCAAAGTAGAGCCCGGCACATATCACATGGTATTTGAAACCTACTCAACTAATAAGAATGTTGCTTCAGTATATCTAAATGAAGACTACAAGATTACTTTTGGAGGTGTAGATTACTGGGGCTTAATTATTACTTATGTTTTGCTCGTATTGTTGGTCTTGTGGATAAGAAATTCATTGTTAGGACTTGGAAAAGATAGCCTTATGTTTGTCAATAAAGAAATTAATTATTTAACGGTATTGAATTATAAAGGCTTTGGATCCTATTTCGTGATCTTGTTTGGATTATCTTTAGGCTTACAGTACTATAATAAATATATCAAAACTTGTACAACATCTTATCAAGTAAATACAGTGGAAGATAATACATATACCGGATCTCGGTATCATTATTATCGACCAACATATTCGGATTATGGTTCTAGTCACAAATAAAAATATATAGTCATATGAATTATGAAATCTTTTACAAAGGAATAGCGGCATCTATTGTCTATTCTATAATCGGAATTGTCGTTTTTATATTTGCTTATTGGGTTATAGAGAGGTTAACACCTGAAAAATCATGGCAAGAAATCGTTAAAAACAAAAATATTGCATTAGCGATTGTTTTTGCTGCATTCATTCTAGGCATATCGATTATTATTGCGGCAGCTATTCATGGATAAAAAAAAGAATCTGCCCATATTTCTGCTGATATCTGTTTTCATAATTGCTACATGTGGCCTTATTTATGAGCTGGTTGCAGGTGCATTAGCTAGTTATTTGTTAGGAGATTCTGTAAAACAATTTTCATTTATTATTGGGACCTATCTTTTTGCGATGGGCGTGGGTTCATTTTTTGCTAAGTATATTGTTAAAAATCTTTTAGACCGATTTATAGATATCGAGTTGTTGATTGGAATAATTGGTGGAACTAGTTCTGTTATTTTATTTCTGTTATTTCAACAAGTTGAACACTTCCAGTTGATCTTATATCTTTTTGTTTTTTTAACAGGATGTCTTAGCGGAATGGAAATACCGCTGTTAATGAATATTTTAAAAGATCGTGTCAACTTTAGAGACTTGGTTTCTAATGTCTTCACTTTTGATTATATCGGTGCTCTTATTGCCTCTGTATTATTTCCAATATTACTCATTCCGAAACTTGGGGTAATGGGGACATCATTATTTTTTGGAATTATCAATGTTACTGTTGGCATATTTCTCTCTTTTTATTTGAGTAAACAACTTAAAAATCCAATTATTCTTAAAATAAAGTCACTTGTATGCTTTATTATTTTGATTGGTTTGTTTTTTTACTCAAATGAACTGTTAAAATATTCCGAGAATCAGCTATACAGTACCAATGTTATTTATAAACACTCTACACCATATCAACGTATTGTACTGACTGAGGCAAAAGGAGAATATCAGCTGTTCTTAAATAATAATCTACAATTCAATACAAAGGACGAATATCGATATCATGAAACGTTGGTCCATCCAGCGATGTCTATTGCTAAAAGTCCAAAGAAAGTACTTGTTTTAGGAGGGGGTGACGGGCTTGCAGTAAGAGAAATTTTAAAATATTCTTCTGTAGAAAAATTAGTGCTTGTTGATCTGGATGAGGGAATGACAAAATTGTTCCAGACAAATGAACTGTTGAGAAAGCATAATGCTAATGCATTGAACAATTCTCGTGTTGAGGTTATAAATAGGGATGCGTTTCTTTGGGTGAAAGAAGCAAAAGATAAATTTGATGTGATGATTATCGATTTTCCTGATCCATCTAATTATAGTTTGGGAAAACTCTATACAAACAATTTTTACAAAAGCCTATATCCACTTATGGAGCCGCAATGTATCGTTTCTGTTCAAACAACATCTCCATATTTTGCACCAAAATCTTATTGGTGCATTTATGAGACTATCGCATCTGTTTTTCCGAATAATTTGGCCTATCATACTTATGTTCCTTCTTTTGGCGAATGGGGATTTAACCTCTTCTCACCCGATATGAGAGTCAATTTTAATCGCGTAAACCAGCGTGTTCCAAATTTGAAGTATTATAATTATAATCTTCAGAAAATGACCGATTTTCCAGCTGATATGAAAGCTGTAGATGTGGAAATAAATCGTTTAGATAATCAGATTTTAGTACGGTATTTTGATGAGGAGTGGAGTAAAATATAAAGAATCCAGGCGATCATTTGTTAAAGATAGTATTTTACTGACTTTAGGAAGCTATCTTTTATCTTCTTGTAAAAGGAGAATGAATACCATATTTCTAAAATTAACGGGGACAAACCATATTTTAGGACATAAACTACGGTTTCCTGATTTTCCAAATATTAGTGAGACACTGGAAATTCCAGTTTTAATTATAGGGGGTGGGATTGCAGGGCTTACAGCCGGATATACATTAAATAAGCGTGGAGGGAAAGATTTTTTTCTTGTAGAATTAGAGGCTGAGACGGGAGGGAATGCAAAGAGTGGAGAAAATAAGTATTCCAAATATCCACTTGGAGCTCATTATTTACCACTTCCAAATGCTTCTAATGTTGAGTTGATTGATTTTTTATTTGATGTAGGAGTTGTAATTGGCCGAGATGACAATGGCAATCCAATTTTTGACGAAGAGCAATTGTCCTTTGCTCCACAGGAACGTTTATTTATCAAAAATTATTGGCAGGAAGGTATTGTACCGCAATATGGAAGTAGTGATGCTGATCAACAAGAGTTTACAAGGTTTCTGCATAAGATGGAAGAGTTTAAAGCCTTGAAAGATCAAAATGGCCATTATATTTTTAATATTCCAATGTGCTATTCTTCACCCGAAAAATTTGATTTAGGCCTTGATCAAATAACGATGGAAGAGTGGTTACGAAAAGAAGGTTATACTTCGAGCTATCTTCATGAGTATCTTAATTATTGCTGTAGGGATGACTATGGTACTGGAATAAAATATACCGCTGCATTTGCGGTGATTCACTATTTTGCCGCTCGAAAGCACGATTTTAAAAAAGATGAAGATGCTGTACTTACGTGGCAAGAAGGAAATGGTCGATTAGCCAAGTTATTGGCTGAAAGCTTCGAAAATCAAATTCTGAAACAACATATGGTTTACAAAATAACGGTAAATGAAAGTAATGTTGAAGTGTTGCTGTTCGATGCGCAGAGAAAGGTGTCAAAAAAAATAATAGCTGAAAAAGTGATTAATTGCTGTCCGCAATATGTCAACAAGTACCTATTGCCGCAGAGAGGCAAAAATTTTCAACTGCTACAGTATGCTCCCTGGATTGTTGCAACAGTGGTGTTGCATAAATTTCCTTTTGCTGATGGCGCCAATCTTGCCTGGGAAAACATTATTTTTGGAGCAAAGGGATTAGGGTATGTATATGCACAGCACCAGAGTTTAGGCCAATTCACAAGTCCATTTGTGATTTCTTATTATCATAGTTTGGATGGTACGGATTTAAATGAACAAAGGCGTAAACTGTATAATCAAACTGATGAGCAATGGAAGGAGTTTATTATTAAGGATCTTTCAATAGCGCATTTTGGTATTGAAGATGAAATCATTTCTATAGAGATTTTTAGGCATGGCCATGGCATGGTTTCCCCAATTCCGGGTTATTTGTCTTCTGAATATAGAAAACAGCTGACTCTACCAATTGCTAACAAGATTTTCTTTGCTCATTCTGATTTAAGTGGAGTTTCTATTTTTGAAGAAGCTTTTTATCAAGGAAGGGGTGCTGTAGATGATATGCTTGATAGTTGGGAAGCATAATGTTCCACTTTTTTGAAGAATTGTCTATTACAGCTATCTATAGCCTATTGCAATTAATGATTTGATAAAACTCGATGTGAATACTATCTTTGGTTATGCACAAGCTCAGAATTACGAACATCATTCCGCGTGAAAATCACAATGTAACCATTAATTTCGAACCAGTATCAGGGGAGTTTCCAACTTATAAAGCTGGTCAATTTTTGACTTTATCTTTTGAATTTGCTAATCGGGAGTTGAGGAGATCGTATTCTTTTAGTAGTTCACCAGATGTCGATGAACCCTTAAGTATTACGGTTAAGCGGGTTG
Organism: Sphingobacterium kitahiroshimense; assembly: GCF_025961315.1. Lineage (NCBI taxonomy): Bacteria > Pseudomonadati > Bacteroidota > Sphingobacteriia > Sphingobacteriales > Sphingobacteriaceae > Sphingobacterium > Sphingobacterium kitahiroshimense. The sequence goes on from NZ_JAOQNK010000001.1 coordinate 5,867,611, forward strand.
AAAACGGTGAGATTTCCCGTTTTTTACATCATAAAATTCAGGAGGGAGATATTGTGAATGCATTAGATCCACAAGGTCTGTTTATTTATGAACCTATTGAAGATAGCGCACGTACCGTATTTTTATTCGCCGCAGGTATTGGTATCACTCCTTTATTCTCCATCTTGAAGACTGCGTTGGTTCGTGAAAGTAAATCAAAGATAGTGCTGGCTTATAGCAATAGCTCTCCAGAGGTAACTCCTTTTAAAGAAGAACTACAGCAATGGGCAAAAAAATATCCGGATCGTCTTCAGATCATTTGGATTTATTCAAATAGTAAAAATCTGATGACAGCACGATTGAATAGAGATTATATCCTTTCCATTTTGAAAAATCATTTGCCAACTGCACATCAGGACGTTCTGTTTTACACCTGTGGTCCAGTGATCTATATGGACTTGTGTCGTTTCACTTTGTTGGGGATGGGGTTTGATGAATCTCAAATCAAACGGGAGACCTTTTTGCTTCCTGAAAATGAAGAAGACGATGATGATGAAACAGAAAAAGAGGTGGATAAGACGACTTACTCCATCAAATTAAACTTTCAAGGCCAAAGCTATCATTTAGATATTCCTTATAATAAATCTATTTTAGATGTGGGTTTGGAAAACAAGATTAAGCTTCCATATTCCTGCAAGTCGGGTATGTGCAGTACATGTATATCAAATTGCTCCCAAGGAAAAGTGCGTATGTCGTATAATGAGGTACTGACAGATCGTGAAGTTGAAAATGGACGTATTTTACTTTGTACGGGACATCCAATTGAAACAGATACGATTATCGATGTGCTTTAGTACAAACATTAGCCATTATTTAGGGGTTCATGTTAATATTAAATACGCTTAGGCCATTTTCTTTTGATATCCGTTGGTAATGGTTCGGATATTGATTCGTGTTGGTTCGGGGATGCTAGGGAACTGGTTCGGGATTCGTTCGATGATTATTTGGCATTTGTTTGTCTTTTTATCGAAAAGGAGTCGAAGTACAGTCGAACAGGAGTCGAACGAAAGGCGGAGGTGTATCCTAGTAAATACCTATCAATGCAGAGCCGTTGTCGAGTAGAGTGTGGACTTTCACGGACTTTCATGGACTTGTACGGACTTTCAAGGAGTTCTCTTCACGATTTAACGGGGGTATAAAAGCTGATGTCTATGTTTGAATCTTTTAGATTTATTGATGTTTCTCGTAATGGCTACAACCCTGATTAGCATTTTTATTAGATTTAAGACCTGATTATAGCAATACATCTGTTGTTTACAAATCAATTTCTTGAGCTGATTTATTTTACATTATTTTCGTTAGATTTGATTCAAACCAAATGAATCAGAATAATGAGTAATTTACTTTGGAAGCCTTCTGTTGCTTATCAACAGGAATCTTCTTTATACCAGTTTAAGCAATTTGTAGAACAGAAACGACAATTTAAGATGGATTCTTATCCTATACTTTGGGACTGGTCAGTTTCAAATCTGGAGGAATTCTGGGAAGATATCGCCGCGTTTTTTGACGTAATTTTTCATACTCCTCACCAAGAAATTTTTCAAGCTTCTCCACAAGGATTTATTGGTTCTAAATGGTTTGAAGGTGCCACTTTAAATTATGCGGAACATATTTTCCGAAAATCTACTGCAGAACGGCCGGCTCTTTTGTTCCAGGAAGAGAATAAGCCCCTTCAGAGCATTTCTTGGGACGAACTGGAAGGAATGGTTAGTTCATTGCAGCGGTTCTTGATAGGGCAGGGTATAGAGAAGGGAGATCGTGTTGTGGGTGTGTTGAGAAACAGTCCCGCTTCTATCGCTCTTTTTTTAGCGGCTAACAGTATTGGCGCTATCTGGTCATGCTGTTCTCCAGATTTTGGATCGTCAAGTATATTGGAACGATTTTCTCAGGTGACACCTAAGCTTTTGTTCGCAGATGCAGAGTATAGCTATAATAACAAATTGTTTGATCTTAAAGATGCGATGATTGATCTATCTTCAAATCTGGAAAGTCTGGTACACGATGTCGTTTTTGTGGATGAACAGGTCTGGAAAGATGCGGTATCACAAGAGACAGGAGTGCCGTTGCGTTTTACAGCGGTACCTTTTGACCATCCAATTTGGATTTTATACTCTTCTGGTACGACAGGTAAGCCTAAGGCAATTACGCACAGCTGTGGTGGTATTTTATTGGAGCATTTAAAAGCATTGGCTTTACACCAGAATGTGCAAGAGGGGGAGCGATTTATCTGGTATGCAACCACCGGGTGGATGATGTGGAACTATGCGCTTTCTTCCTTATTACTGGGGGCTACCCTTTGTATTTATGAGGGTTCATTGGCCTATCCTGAAAAGTTATCTTTTTGGAATTTTATTGGACAGCACGAGATTGACCATGTGGGGGCTGGCGCCGCCTATTATATCGCCAATCAGCATATTGAATTGACGCAACCTCGTTTTCAACCCAAAACGATTGGTTCAACAGGCTCTCCATTGCCTCCGCAGACCTTTTCCTGGTTACAAAAGCAATTTCCCCAAGCGCAGATTGTTTCACTGAGTGGCGGTACAGATGTCTGTAGTGCATTTTTATCTGGAAATCCTTTATTACCTGTCTATGCCGGTGAAATACAGTGTTTAACCTTAGGGTCAAAGATTGAAGCCTATAATGAAAATGGAGAATCAGTGAAAAATGAAGTAGGTGAACTGGTTATAACGCTCCCTATGCCATCAATGCCCATATATTTTTGGAATGATCTTGATAATGAAAAGTATCAGGAGAGCTATTTTGAAAAATACCCAGGAGTGTGGTGTCATGGCGACTGGATCAAATTTACGGAACATCAGGGTGTTATCGTTTATGGCCGTTCTGATGCTACTTTGAATCGAGGTGGCGTACGAATTGGTACTGCTGAAATCTATAATATATTGAACAGCTTTTCTGAGGTTGAGGATAGTTTAATAATTTGTCTAGATCAGGAAGACGGAACGTCTACCATGCCACTGTATGTGCAAATGAAACATGGGATCTCTTTAACTGATGATCTGAAAACTGCCATCAAATTAAAGTTAAGAAAGAGCTATAGTCCGCGTCATGTGCCTGATGATATCATTGCGGTACCAACGATACCTTACACCCTTAGTGGTAAGAAATTGGAGATTCCTGTAAAAAAAATAATGATGGGAACTCCGCTGGAGAAAGCGGTGAGCGTCGCTGTATTAAGAGATTCGAAGTCTCTTGATTTTTGGGTCAAATTATTATTGGATAGTGAGTAATGGTCTTTATGTAAATAGTTACTGTATATAATAAATAATGCCCCGAATTAAAAAAAGGGGCATTATTATCAAATATTACTTTTATAAGTGTTGTGCTAGGAAATCAGGTTTGGATTACACCAACATTGTAGCGTTCAGTAATTGGATTATGATTTGCAGCTTCTATACCGAGACTAATAACACTTCTCGTTTCATCAGGTCTGATTACTCCATCGACCCAAATACGGGCAGCCGCGTAATAGGGGCTGAGCTGTTCCAAATAACGCTTCTTAATATCATCTAGCAGTGTGTTCTTCTCTTCTTCAGATATTTCTATGCCTTTTGATTTTAAGGCAGATTCTTGAATCTGTAAGAGGGTATTACCGGCAGCAGCGCCGCTCATAACAGCCATCTGCGCCGTAGGCCAAGCATATATGAGTCTAGGATCGTATGCCTTACCGCACATTGCATAATTACCAGCTCCGTAACTGTTACCGATGATAAAGGTAAACTTGGGCACAACTGAATTTGCCATAGCATTGACCATCTTTGCTCCATCTTTAATTATGCCGCCCTGTTCGGAGCGACTACCGACCATGAAACCTGTTACATCTTGCAGAAATACCAGTGGAATTAATTGTTGATTACAGTTCATGATAAAGCGTGCAGCCTTATCTGCAGAATCGCTGTATATTACGCCACCCATCTGCATTTCAACAGCACCAGCTGGTTTCTTTGCTTTAACAATTTCACGTTGGTTTGCAACGATTCCTACTGCCCATCCGTCAATACGGGCAAGACCACAGACAATCGTTTTGCCATAATCCTGTTTATATTCTTCAAAAGTACCCTCGTCAACTAAAGCTTCTAAAAGCTTGTGCATGGAATACGGTTTTGTGCGATCTAAAGGCAATATTTCTGCGATTTCGGAGCTTTGACGTAAAGGCGCCTTGGCTTCTTTACGATTAAATCCTGCTTTTGGATGCGCACCAAGTTTATCCATAACACCTTTTATAGCATCAAGACAGCTTGCTTCATCTGGAAATTTATTGTCTGTAACGCCAGAAATAACAGAATGTGTGCTTGCGCCTCCTAATGTTTCGGCATCAACAGTCTCACCGATAGCAGATTTGACCAGATAGGGGCCAGCTAAAAATACAGAGCCGGTTCCTTCAACGATAAATGCGTAGTCGGACATGATCGGTAAATAGGCACCTCCCGCAACACAACTGCCCATTATAGCGGCTATTTGAGGTATACCCATAGAGGACATTTTAGCATTATTTCTAAAAATGCGTCCAAAATGCTCTTTATCAGGGAATATTTGATCCTGCATCGGTAAAAAGACACCTGCAGAATCGACAAGGTATATGATGGGAATTTTGTTCTCCATAGCAATTTCTTGCGCACGTAGATTTTTTTTGCAGCTAATGGGGAACCAGGCACCAGCCTTTACAGTTGCATCATTAGAGACAATGACGCATAATTCGTCTTTAACATACCCTAAAACACAGACAACACCTGCATTTGGACAACCGCCTTCTTCAGGGTACATATTGTCTCCGGCAAACTGGGCAATTTCAATATAAGCTTTGTGATCATCTAGGAGGTATTCGACACGCTCCCATGCAGTGAGCTTTCCTTTGGCTTTTAATTTTTTGATTTTATCTTCGCCACCTCCCAAGCGAAGTGCTGCTCTTTTTAGTTCTAACTCTACAATTAGTTCATTCATGTTATAATTGGATTTTAAGCATGTCAAATTCAGAATTTGATAATATGAGATAAATTTAACATTATATTTTGAGTTTCTCTAAAAAAAGATGTTATAATTTTGTTATTATTGTAAATAACAGAATTCCAATTATAAATTAAAGATTACATTTATGTTTATTGAAAATGAACAACAAATGATGATGATTCGCCAAAGTGCTAGAGACTTTGCTGAAACTCATATTCGTCCCTACATCATGGAGTGGGATGAAGCACAAACATTTCCTGCACCTTTATTTAAGAAGCTCGGCGAGCATGGCTTTATGGGCATTATTGTCCCGGAAGCTTATGGTGGATCTGGCTTTGGATACCAGGAGTATATAACCGTTTTGGACGAGATCTCCAAAGTTTGTGGTTCCATAGGACTTTCGGTAGCGGCACATAATTCATTGTGTACAAATCATATATTGAGTTTCGCAAATGAAAGTCAGAAGCAGAAATATCTACCAAAATTGGCAACAGGAGAATGGCTGGGAGCTTGGGGTTTAACAGAAACGGGTTCGGGGTCTGATGCTGGAGGATTAGCGACTGTTGCGGTTCGCGACGGTGATTATTTTGTGCTGAATGGTTCTAAAAACTTCATCACACATGCCATAAGCTCGGACGTAGCTGTTGTACTTGCCCGTACCGGTGAGAAAGGTGACAAAAAGGGTGTTACTGCTTTTATTGTCGAGAAGGGGACAGAAGGTTTTTCTGCAGGTAAAAAGGAAAATAAATTAGGGATGCGTGCTTCAGAGACCGCATGTTTGTTTTTCGATAATTGTCGTATTCATCAGGATCAGATGGTCGGTGAAGAGGGGCAGGGTTTTGTTCAGGCATTGAAACTATTGGATGGTGGCCGTATTTCTATCGCTGCTTTATCATTGGGTATTGCTCGTGGTGCTTATGAATGTGCGTTAAAGTATGCAAATGAAAGAGAGCAGTTCAATCAAAAGATTTTTGAATTTCAGGCGGTTGGATTTAAGCTTGCAGAGATGGCTACAGAAATTCAGGCAGCAGAGCTGCTGACCCGTCAAGCTGGATATATGAAAGATCGTGGTGAACGCATTTCTAAAATAGGAGCAATGGCAAAGCTATACGCTTCAGAAACGGCAGTTTCGGTTTCTAATGAATCTGTTCAGATTTTTGGAGGATATGGCTTTACAAAAGATTATCCTGCTGAAAAGTTCTTTAGAGACGCAAAATTATGTACAATCGGGGAAGGTACGTCGAGTATACAGAAGATGGTTATTTCTCGGGAAATTCAAAAAGATGCCTAAAAAAGAAGATATAATTTTGGTAGAATGTCCCAGGGATGCCATTCAAGGGATATCGCATGTGATTCCAACGGAAAAAAAAGTTAAGTATTTGAACATGTTGCTTGAAAGCGAATTGTTTGACTGGCTTGACTGTGGATCGTTTGTTTCTCCAAAAGCTGTTCCGCAATTGGCGGATACTGAAGAAGTGCTTCGTCAGCTGAATACGTCCGGTAAAACGAAGCTGCTGGGGATCATTGCTAATGAACAAGGTGCTCTACGTGCTGTGAAATCGGATAATCTCACTTATTTGGGCTATCCTTTTTCCATCTCTGAGGTTTTTCAGCAACGAAATACAAATGCTTCTATCATTGATTCATTTGAACGTCTGAAAGGTATTGTGGAAATTGCACATCAACACAAAAAAGAAATGGTGGTGTATATATCCATGGCTTTTGGAAATCCATTTGGTGATTTTTGGAGTAATGAGCTCGTGCTTGATTGGATGGACAAGATTGCTGCCCTAGGGGTGGTGGAATTCTCTTTGGCAGACACAACCTCTGAGGCAACATTGCCACAGATAACACAACTTTTTGAACAGGCATTACAACGGTTTACAACCTTAAATATCGGTGCACATTTTCATTCTCCTAAGGCAAGTAGTCTAGATAAAATCAATGCCGCTTACCTTGCTGGATGTCGAAAATTTGATGGTGCTATTTTAGGATACGGAGGCTGTCCGTTTGCCGAAGATGAGTTGGTAGGGAATATTCCAACGGAAGATTTGATATATTATTTTGAGCGAAAAGGGCAGGATAAAATATTGACCTTTGGTGGTGAATTTATTAATTTAATAGCATAAAGTCAGAAGTTTATGAGTGGTCATTTGAATTATAAGTTTATTAAGGTGAAACAGGCCGATCATGTTTTTTATTTGACCTTGGCGCGTCCTGAAAAACGAAATGCTTTTACACCGTTGATGATCGACGAGATCTATCATGCCATACAAATCGCAGATTCAGATCCGGATGTTAGGGTGCTTATTCTCGACGCGGAAGGTCCTGTATTTTGTGCTGGTATGGATTTGAAAGCTTTTGAAAATCCAGATGTTTCCGAGCTGGCAAAGACGGTTCCACATGTTGATTTGTCTTTGGGAGAAGTCATGTCACAATTGAATAAACCTTCGATCGCAGTGCTCGAAGGAAATGTGATTGCGGGAGGTTTTTTAATGATTCTGGAATGCACCTATGTTATTGCGAAGTCGACAGTTCAGTTCTCTTTACCAGAGGTGCAACTTGGATTGTTTCCTTTTCAGGTTTTGGCGGGTCTGCTGAAGCATTTGCCCCATAACAAAGCAATGGATCTATGCATTCGTCCAGAGGTGATTTCAGCTCAAGAAATGAAAAATATGGGTTTAGTTTTTGAACTGATGGATCAGAAACCCGATATGTTGCCAGATTTGATCAATAAGCTGACGTCTATTGCGCCATTAGCGGTTAAGATGGGCTTTGAGTCAGCGAAACAATTAGAAGGGCTTAGAAAGGCTGATCAGTATGCTTTTCTTCTTGAGCAGTTGCAAAGGCTGAGAACAAGTCATGATTTTAAAGAGGGAATGGCCGCGCGTATGGAAAAAAGACCTCCAAATTGGAAAGGCGAGTAATTGTTATTAAAACATTCTGAAGCTAGGTCTACTCGTTAAAGGTGAAAATTCCCACGGGATAGAGGTGAAGATAATGCATATAGCCCAAGCAGTGTAGATAAATATCGTTTTGAATTTAGCTACACTGCTTTGTTTTTTACGGGCCTTTATATATCCAATGGTAAACACTAAAATGCCAATAGTCATCATGGTGATGTGTTCCATTCCAAAAAAACGTACCTGACGCAGTTTGATGGCTTCATTAAAATTTTTGATAAAATAATGTACGATCGGACTTTCAAAATAGAGTGTTAATCCTACTATAAACTGTATGTAAAGTAAGATTAACGTTACTATCTGTAGTATATAATCATACGGTTTCATGTGATACTTTTTTTTCCAGCCCATATAGGCACGTACTAATAATGCGATAAGACAAACGACGATCATCCATCTGCTAGCCGAATGTAGGGCAAGAAAGAAATGGTAAAGCATGCTTTTTCTATTTTAAGATCGAAAATTCAATATATGACGAATTGTTGTGATCATGAAAAATACGATGTGTTGCTTTCCTGTAGTCACTCGATTTGGCTTCATAACCTTCAAAAAACTGCTGTGGATTACGTTCTGCAATTGGAAACCACGTATTTTGTACCTGAATCATGATGCGGTGTCCTTTTTTGAACGTATGCGCTACATCAGGCATGCTGTAGTTAACCGCAGTAACAAAATCCGGTTGCATAGGTTCTGCCTTCTCAAATCCATTCCGATATTTTCCAGCCATAATTTCACCGCGAACCAGCATTTGGTAGCCATCCATTACTTTATTGTTGGAGGATGGGCTGTTTGCAGGGTAGACATCAATAAGTTTTACGACATAATCTGCGTCTGTTCCAGAGGTTGATACTTTTAGGAAGTTTTTAATGGGGCCAACTATTGTGATATCTTCGTTTAAAGGTTCTGTTTGATAAACCATAACATCGGGTCTAGATGAGGCGAAACGCTGGTCGTCGATCATGTACTCACGTGTCCTGCTCTCCATAACACCACCTTGATAAGGTACAGGTTTGTTAGGATCACTAACATATTCATCCCAAGAATCTGTACGTCCTACTTTTTCAAACCCTAGTTTGCCTTGAGGTTGTAGGTAGAGTTTTTTGTCCTCTACATCTTTTGGAGGCCATTTATCAAATGATTTCCATTGGTTGCTTCCTGTTACAAAGATATTCGCTTCTGCCCCCTTAAAATCACCCTTCCCTTTCAGATAATAATTGAAAAAGGGTAGTTCAAATTTTTCCTGATACGTCACACTTGTTTTCTGGTCAAATTGAATATCACCAAAAGAGCTACCGTCACCACGTACCCAGCCTCCGTGAAACCAGGGGCCAGCCACGAGGATCGAATTATTCTTTGGGTTTTGTTTTTCGATCGCTTTGTAAGTTTCAAATGTTCCGTAGGCATCTTCGGCATCAAAAAAGCCTCCAACTACCATAACGGCTGGTTTAACATCGGTTAAGTGCGGTAATATCTCTCTATCTTTCCAAAACTGATCATAATGTGGGTGGTCAAAGACATCATTCCAAAATTTGATAGAATCGGCAAAATAGTTGTCTTTCAGGTCTTTCGCTGTCCCGGCATTCATGTAGAACTGATAAACATCTTTTGAAGGATATTGAAAAGTCTTGGGTGCCTGATCTGGCGTAATGGGTTTAGGTCTAGGAATACCGAAGCTGGACATGAATTTAAATGCATCTCCTGTGAAAAGTACGCCATTATGATGAAAGTCATCGCCCAGGTACCAGTTTGTTACCGGAGCTTGCGGTGATACTGCTTTTAATGATGGATGTGTTTTCGTAAGACTTACTGTGGAGTAAAATCCTGGATAAGAAATGCCGTACATGCCTGCTTTACCATTGTAGTTCTTTAGGTTTTTGCTAAGCCATTCTAGTAAGTCATAGGTATCCGTACTTTCATCAATATCTTTTTTTCCTTTTTTTAAGTTTGTCGGTCTTATATCTTCAAAGGTTCCTTCGCTCATCCATTTGCCCCGTACATCTTGGTAAACAAAGATGTAACCTTCTAAAGTCATTGCCGGGAAATTCCCTAACGTTTCTTTGTATTTATCTTCACCATAAGGGCTTACGGTATAAGGGGTGCGGTTTAATAAAACAGGATATTGCTGGCTTTTGTCTTTTGGTGTGTAGATGGTGGTAAATAATTTGACCCCATCACGCATCGGAACTGAAATTTCCTTTTTATCATAATTCTTTTTAACATAGTCTGTTTCGAGGATTGACTGAGCCTTTACTTGAAATGAAAAGGTTGTTGCAAGCACTGAAAAAGCTAAAAATACTTTGTTCATGGTATTAGATTAATTTTACGATAGGACAAGATAAGAAAAATGAATAAAGACTGGATTAAAAAAAGGCCAGATTAAATATCATGATTTAATTTGGCCTTTTTTAATAACAGTTATCTGTTTTTGGGAGAGGATAGGAATAGACTAGCTTCTCAATATTCTAATCTTTTTGCCTTTAATCTTACCGAGGTTAGAATGTTTAAGTATAGTGCTAACTAAAGAGCGTTTGACAGCAACGAAAGATTCTCTGTCTTTAACTTCAATAATACCGACATTACTTTTTTCTATTCCCTCGAGGTTAAGTAAAAAACCAACGAGATCAATTTTGTTGACTTTATCTTTTTTACCTGCTGAAAAGTATAGGGTAGCGAAATCAGAGTTTTCAGGTAGCTTATATTCACCATCGATTTCTTCGATTGCGATATCATCCGCCACATAGGGATAATCTTCGTCAGGTTTTAAGATGATAAAGACTTTTCCTTTTGCTTGCATACGTGCTGTTCTACCATTTCTATGTGTGAAATCATCTTCACGGTAAGGTAACTGGTAATGGATAATGGCATCGATCTCAGGGATATCAAGTCCTCGGGCAGCAAGGTCGGTCGTGATCAAGATATGATTGCTATTGTTTCTAAATTTCAAGAGTGCCAGCTCGCGATCACTTTGTTCCAGTCCGCCGTGGAATACATCATGTATGATATCACGGTTTTGTAGCAATTCGCTGATGTGGTCAACAGCATCGCGGTGATTACAAAAGATAAGTACTTTTTGATTACCTATTTTGCATAGCAATTGAAACAGAGCTTCTAATTTTTTATGGATTGGAGCGACAATCTTTTTTATCGTTAACGCTGGTGCACTTTGTATGTGACTTAGAAAATTAACCTCTGTTGCAGCAGAAATGCCTGTGAAATCAGGTATTTCTTTCATTGCGGTAGCCGATGTTAAGATGCGTGTTTCTAAGTTAGTTAAGTAATCAATTATAAAAGACATCTGATCCTGAAAACCTAATTCCAATGATTTGTCAAATTCATCCAAAACCAGCGTCCTGATTTGTGTCGGATCAAAGTGGTTTCCTTCAAGATGATAAACAATACGACCTGGTGTACCAATGAGGATAGCAGGAGGATTCTTTAAATTGTTTCTTTCAGTCTTGGTATCATGACCGCCATAGCAACAGGTGATTTTAAAACCGGTAGCAACTCTTTTTAATACGGATTCAATCTGCAAAGCCAATTCGCGGGTGGGTACCAGGATCAAAGATTGGACGTCAGCTACATCTTTGTTTAATGTTTTCATCAAAGCAAGTGCAAAAGCTAATGTTTTACCTGAACCGGTTGGTGAAAGTAAGATGAGATTTTCTTTTTCTTTGAATTTATCCATGACCTCATTCTGCATGTCATTCAGCGAAGAGATATGGAGTTTTTGTAATATGGCGTCTATTTGCATGTTGCAAAAGTACACAAAGTATTACATAAAAAAAGGTCTGCCGTAAGCAGACCTTTTTTTATGTTTATGGATTCAATTACAATAAATGAATTCCTTTATCTTGTAGGGATTGTTTTTCCTGTTCATCCCATATACTGACCTGAACTTCACCAATATGTGCTTTTTTTAGCATAAACATGCATACACGTGATTGTCCGATTCCACCACCGATGGCTTCTGGCAACTCATCATTTAACAGCATTTTGTGGAATGATAATGCTGCGCGTTCAACATTATTTCTAATTTTAAGCTGTCGCTCTAACGCAGTTTTGTCTACACGTACGCCCATAGAAGATAGTTCAAATGCCGTGTTTAAAATAGGATTCCAAACTAAGATATCCCCATTTAATCCATTTGTTCCACTTCCATTTTCAGTACTCCAGTCATCGTAATCTGCTGCTCGTCCATCATGAGCTTCGCCATTCGATAAAATTCCACCTATACCATAGATAAATACAGCGCCATGCTCTTTTGCAATGGCATTTTCACGCTCTTTAGGTGTGAATGTTGGATATTTTTGCAACAATTCTTCTGAAGAAATAAAGGTAATCTCTTCAGGTAAAACAGATTTAATATCTGGGTATTGACGTTCTACTTGCTTTTCAGTGAAGCGTAAAGCATCATATATTTTTAGAACGGTATCTTGTAGAAAAGAAAATGTTCTCTGTTCTGCGGAGATTGTTTTTTCCCAATCCCATTGATCTACATAGATAGAGTGAATCGGCGTATAGTCCTCATCAGGACGTAGTGCACGCATATCAGTCAATATGCCCTCTCCAACCTCAAGTTCAAGCTCTTTTAATCTTAAGCGCTTCCATTTTGCTAGTGAGTGAACAACAACAGCCTTACGTTCCTGTAGCGCTTTGATAGGGAAGGCTACTGGTCTTTCGATGCCATTTAAATCATCATTTATACCCGTACCATCAAGTATAACCAAAGGTGATGAGATAGGAATCAATCCTAAATTATTTCTAAGTTGTTGTGCAAAAGTATCCTTTACAAAACTAATAGCAACTTCAGTTTTTAATAACTTTCTTTTATCCATGAAATGTATATATATCAAAAAATAGCCTCTTGGTTATCTATTTTTTATTTGTATCTGTTAAGAATCTGTATCGAGTAATGCTCAAGACAAATTCTGTTTCCCTCAATTTTCCTCAAAAATAACAATATTTCAGATATAACAAGGTATTGTTGGTAAATTTATTTCCATAATGATATATTTTTGATGCGATCGCAAGAAATTGCCTGAATTGATGAGATCTTAAAAAAATAAGGAGGCCGCCATGTTGACATGGCGACCTCCTATATTTTTATATGTTTGTTTTTTTAAACGGAGAAACTTTCACCGCAAGCACAAGTTCTTGTGGCGTTCGGATTATGGAATTCAAATCCTTTACCATCTAATCCATCAGAATAGTCAAGCTCTGTTCCAGCTAGATATAAGAATGACTTAATATCTAAACATACTTTAACACCTTTATCTTCGCAAAACTGATCACCTTTTTTTTCTTCGTTATCGAAGTGCAATTTATAGCTTAGGCCTGAACAACCTCCGCTTTCAACAGCAACACGCACAAAATAACTGCTGTCATATTTTTCAGTACTCATTATCTCTTCAATTCGAGATTTTGCTTTGTCTGTAACGGTTACCATATCGCTGAATAATTATATTAATATTGAATAGTACAAATTACGCTAACTTCTTTTTTATTTCCAATATAAATCTGACACTAAATGTAATAATTAAGTAATAAGACCGGCCTGAAAGAGTTGCCAGATAGGAGAGTTTTGTCTAATTTTTGTCACTGCTTCTTTGATCAGCCTAGTGGTGGTGTCTACTTCTTCTTTTGTTGTCAATCTGCTTATACTGAATCGTACTGTTGCTAACGCATCTTCTTTTGAAATCCCCATAGCAAGTAGTACGTGAGACGGATCTCTGGTGCCACTAACACATGCAGAACCGGATGATAATGCTAATTGTGGACAATGGGTCATGAGCTCGCTCGCAAGTAAATGCTTGAAACAGATCGACGTGGTATTAGGTAAACGTGAAGCTGTCTTTGCATGAATATAAGTTGCAGGGATTTCACTTAATGCATTTTCTAAATATTCTCTCAATTGAATCGTATGCTCAAAATCTCTTTCATGAAGCTGCATGTGGGTTATTGCTGATCCTAGGCCAACAATATTGGGGACATTGTATGTACCTGCCCGAAAACCATTTTCTTGTCCTCCACCTGTAATCAGTGCAGTGATTTGGATGGGTTTGGACTTGCGACGGATGAATAATGCGCCAATGCCTTTGGGGCCATGCATTTTGTGAGCACTTAAACACAATATGTCAATAGGGATCTGCCCAAGATCAAGCGGGATTTTACCAATGAACTGCGTGGCATCACAAAAATATAAACAGTCTTTATCTTTGCATAAGGTTGCAATTTCCTGAATGGGGTGGATATATCCGGTTTCATTATTTGCGGCCATAATACAGACTAATATGGTCTGTGCCGTAATATGTTCTTCAAGGGCACTTAAATCTATTTTTCCAGTGTCATCAACATCAAGGTAGGTAACTAAAGCCCCCTCTTTTTCTAATTGTAGCAGGGTTTCTAAAACCGCTTTGTGCTCTGTTTTGACTGTAATGATGTGATTGCCTTTGGATTTATAATTTTTATAAATTCCTTTTAGTACTGTGTTAATGGATTCGGTTGCGCCTGAATTGAAAAAGATCTCTTTAGGTTGACAGTTAAGAGATCGGGAAACCTGTAGACGGGCTTTTTCTATTGCTCCATTAGCCTCACGCCCCATACTGTGATACACACTGGAGGCATTTGCATAATTATGGATGAAATAGGGTAGCATAGTATCCCATACTTCATCCATGATTTTAGTTGTTGCATTATTGTCGAGATAAATTAACTCCTTCATTTTATAAAGGTAGATATTATCTTGTTTATAAAGTTCTTGATGTAGGGTTGATTTCTTTTTGTTTGATATTAGGATTGTAATTTAGTCCAGGACTCAACCAATACATCAATACAACTCTGGAGTAACGGTAATTGAAAGGACTTAATATAAAAACTGTCACTAATGCTACAATTGAGTAAAGCCAAAACGAATTGTCATTGCCAGTTATAATATACGTAGCTAGACAAGCTGTGATCATTTCAGCAACTGTAAATGCATAACTCACAAACATAGACACGTAGAAATATCCCGGTTCACGTTCGTAACGTAGACCGCAGTAATCACAATGCGTGTTCATTTTTTGTGTTTTAAAGCCATAAGTATTCCCTGTGAATATTTTTCCTTTACGGCAACGAGGGCATAGTGCCTTGCTGGCGGCTTTAAATTCTGATAATTCATAAGTAGTTTCCTTCTCTTTCATATCTAACTGTTGTTTTTTCTGAATTCATCGGGTGTTAATCCAGTAGCTTTTTTAAAAAATTTAGTAAAATAAGAGTTGTCATTAAAATTCAACTCGATAGCGATCTCATTAATATTGAGATTTTTATTGACCAATAATCGCTTTGCTTCAAGCAATACACGTTCCCGAATGATCTCGCCAGCCGCACTTCCTATGTACGATTTGCAGATCGCGTTCAGATGATTAGGTGTAATAAATAGCTGTTCCGCATATGCTTTTGGCAATCTGATTTCTTTAAAGTTTTTTTCCACTAATCGTTGATAATTATGGAAAATGGTGTAATTATATGGATTACTCGTTTTCTCCGTTTTTGTGCCATGCCAAGATTCAATCCAAAGCAATAGCTGAAGTAAGCTCACACGTATTAAATCGCTAGCCGTTGGATTTTTACTTGTCTGATAAAATGCCTCAAACATTTTATAAGCATCTTTTCGATTAGACTCTGGAATTGTAAATACAATTTGATCATTCTGACCACTTAAAAACGAAAAACGATTTAAATAATCAGTTCGTAATAAGAAAGATTGAAAATACTCCGGATCAAAGTTTACAACGAAACCCTCTTCATCACCATTGAAGTTCCAGGTGTGTACTTGCCCTGGGGCCATAAAGTAGATTTGGTATGCTTCTATTTCATGTTTTTCAAAATCGATCAGGTGATTGCCGGAACCTTTTGTAAAGAGCACAAAATGGTAGAAATTATGTTTATGCGGAAATACCATATTGTGATGCATCGCGATGTAATCAGCAAGATGATCGACAAATAAGAGGCTGCTCGAATCGTTATTGATGGAGCAGTTATCTAATACGGGTATGGTACTTTTCTTTATCACAGTACAAATTTACTTCAAAAATCACATCTGCAACTGATTTAATTATCGATTTTATGGTGTTTTTCAACGATTGATAATTTTATTGCCAATTCGTGACTCAATTGTTATATTTATGAGAAACAAAAACAGATAACAAATGAATAGATTAGAAAGCAGTCTGGATACGTTACTAGAAGTTGTACTTTTAAAGACACCAAGTATTATTACAGGGATTATTATATTAATCGTTGGAAGCTACATTGTCAAATTTTTACTTGGCCTGATCAGTAGGAGATTTGAAAAGCGTAATGTAGACTTATCAATACGGGGATTTGCGATGAGTATCTTGCGTGTTGTATTTTACGCCCTATTATTCCTAACAGTAGCGAGTACCATGGGAATTGAAACAACTTCCTTTATTGCCGCTTTATCAGCTTTTGGTCTGGCAGCAGGTTTAGCATTGCAGGGCAGTTTAAGTAATTTTGCCGGCGGGGTACTGATTCTTTTATTTAGACCTTTCGAAGTTGGAGACTATGTGAGTAGCAGTAACGGTACATCGGGCACTGTGGATAGAATCGATATTTTATATACAACGTTAATTGCTGGAGATGGTGTTCGTGTATTTAGTCCAAATGGTCCTTTAGCAAATTCTGTTATTCAAAATTTCACCAAAATTACCAATCGCCGTTTTGAGTATACGGTCGGTATTTCATATGATGCCAATATTAAGGAAGCGCGTGAGATTATTATGGACGTACTTCATAATGATTCACGTATTCTGAAAACTCCTCCAGTTGAGGTTTTTGTGAAAGGGTTGGGAGATAGTTCCGTTAATCTCACCATTCGTGCATGGACAAAAAAGGAAGATTTTTGGCCAGCGAACAATGAAAATCAAGAAGCTATTAAAAATGCTTTGGATAAACATAACATCAGTATTCCTTATCCACAGACCGAGATGCGTATTATTTCGGATCTAAATGGAGGGCAGGACCGTATTATGAAATCTTAATCGAGTGATCGGACCAAAATAAAGTACCGATAAGCTAATATAGCTTGTTGGTACTTTTTTAGTTTTGTTGGATCTTTCTTTGCATATCGAGGTAAAATCAGTTTATTGATTTTATTGATCAATTTATATATTATTTTCATAAATCTCTTTATTTAAAATTTGAGGCATTTTGATGTGCTTATTAGCGGCGATCAAGTTTTGAGCTGCCATTAGCGCCATATTATCCCTAGCTTCTGTTGTAGCAGATCCGATATGGGGCAATACTGCTACGTTAGGCAAGCTAAGTAGTGGATTGTCAAATGCCATAGGCTCAGGGTTAGTGACATCTAGACCAGCCCCCCACAGTTCTCCGCTTGTTAATGCCGTGTATAAATCTTCTTCTTGATGTAATCCCCCACGTGCTGTATTGATAAAAATAGCTGTGTTTTTCATTCTTGTGAAAGCTTCTTTATTAAATTTTCCTTTCGTTTCTGCTGTCAGATTTGCATGAACCGACAGCACATCACTTCGGGTTAATAATTCATCATAATTTACGTAAGTAGCATCCAAAAGTCGTTTTGCATTACTGTTTGGATGTCTATTGTAATAAATGATATCCATATTATAAGCAGCTTTGGCTTTCCTTGCGAGTTCAAAACCAATACGGCCTAATCCAAAAATTCCTAAAGTCTTCCCATCAAGCTCCACACCGAGATGTTCCGTTAATTCAAAATCTTTCCATTCGTTATTTATGATTTTGCGATTCATGAAAAAAGCTTTTCTCGACACTGCCAGCATTAATAGAAAAGCGATATCAGCAGTTGCGTTGGATAACACATCAGGTGTATTGCTTACAGGAATACCGTATTTGGTTGCGGCTTCAAGGTCAACACTGTCATATCCGGCACTCATCAATGCTATTCCCTTAAGATGACGACATGTTTCGAAAAATTTTTCATCTAGCAGATTATGTCCGGCGGCAAATAAATAATCTACCTGTTGACAGGCTTTAATTAAATCTGATTGTATAATATTTCCGGGTTCTGTGCGGTAGGTGATGTCAAAACCAGCTTGCTGTAAACTATCAATCGCTTTTTGAGGAATTGTTCTGCAGATAAAAACTTTCATACGCTTAAAATCAATTTTCTATTACCAAACTTAGCTAAATTTGTTTTATTTATGATGTAATTATATATGTAAAACAAATCGATATCTCATTGGTTCATCATTATTTTATGGAGGCGATTAAAAAAATAGGGGACATATTATTCAATATGTCCCCTAAGTATTTGAATGTTTGCTTTATCTTATTTTTGAGAAAGAAGAAAATGGAAGATCGATAATCCAGTTGTCTCGATAGATTCGGCAGCATTGGAAAGTAAAACTACCGCTGTTTTTTTATCTGGTGCAATAGCTATGAATGAACTGCTGCCACCTGTACCACCTGTGTGATAACAGTAAGTAATATCATCCAATAAATCCATGTGCCAAGCCAGGCCAATGTCTGTGCTAGGAGGAAGGAAATATGTGAACTGACGTGTCAGTGCCATAGCGTTCTCCAATTGTGTTTCCGGCATTTTGAACTGTGTCTGCGCAAAGATCATTAAATCGGTAACAGTCGATTTTAAACCTCCAGCCGCACTAAAAATTTGAAAATCCCATGCTTTCGTTTCTTCTCCTTTTATGTTATAGACTTTTGGCAGATATTGTGTTTTAGGATTTAGAACATCCGTAGTCGATGTTAAGCCTAAAGGCTTTGCGATAATTTCCTGAATTTCCGTGTTGTAACTTTTTTTATGGAGTGATGTTAATATATCTCCTAATAATGCATACCCAAGATTACTATATTCATATTTTTCTCCGCTTTCATTTTCGGCTTTGAAAGTTGCCAAATATTGGTGTAAATATTTCCTATCATAATTTTTGTACGGGTTGTTGGGGTCAAAACCTTTTGTTTTCTCAAGATTATCTGGTAATCGGGGCAAACCGGAAGTATGATTTGCTAAGGTTTTAAACGTTATCTTTTGTAAGCTAGGATTTATTTTTAATGAATCAGGTAAAAAATCAACGATATGCTGTTCTAAACTTAATGTTCCACTTTGAACGAAATCCGCTAATAATGTAGCCGTGAAGATTTTTGACAGTGAACCTATTTCATAAAGGGTACTGCTTGTGGGTAGAATTTTATTTCCTTTTTCAGTCTCACCATAAAAGTAGGTGTTTAACTGACCATTTTTTATGACACCAATTGCTAAAGATTGTGTATTCCCCTTTTTGGTATAAATATTGGCAGCAGAATCAATGAAAAAATCAACTTTATTTTCGACAACGGTATTTGTTAATACGGGTGCCTGTTTCTCTGCAACAGGTTTTGTAACGGGTTGAAAACCTAAAGTGTGGTAATGCAACGTGCTATCCACACCGAAAGGAACCTGAAAGGATTTATCTGTGAAATCTACACGATATTGACTTACTCCATTACTGTAGTTTATTTTTTCAGCATGTTTGATCCTACCTAACGGATAAATCTCATTTTCCAGTAAGTTTTTTAAAGAAGAATATGGTACTGCTCTCTTAAAATTTTCATTCGCCAGTTTATAAATGGAATCTGTCTGTTGTGAATTGATAAAAAATTCTATTTTATTATAGAACGTGTGATTAATTTGTTCTTGATTAGAATTTTGAGCAACAGCAGTCAATGAGCTACTGAGTAAAAGTGCAGCAATAAAATTTTTCATAATGATTATACTGCTACAAATTTACATAAACTTTATTTATATGCCAATCATTTGTTTTAATCTGGCATATCCAGATTTACTGATGTTAAGCTTTTCACCGGTTATTAAAATAGCGACAAAGCTATCTTTTTCCCAAGGTTCAATGCGTGCCAGCTGATCGATCTTGATGATATAAGAACGGTGTATTCTAACGAATGTCTGTTCATCGAGATGCTTTTCAAAGAAAGCCATTGTTTTATTTTTCAGATAGAGACCATCTGCTGTATGAATTTTCACATAGTCATCATAAGCTTCCAGATATTTAATCTGTGGAACGGGTATTATTTTAATCTGTGTTCCTGTTTTTACAACGATGCGGTCTAGTTTTGACTCCTCTTGATGAATGACTGCTTCATAATTAGGTGCCGGTTCTGCATTTGGTCTTGAAAAACTTAATTTAAACTTCTCGAATGCTTGCTTAAATCTGTTCGGTGAAATTGGTTTCATCAGATAGTCAATCGCATTTTTTTCAAAAGCTTTGAGTGCATAGTCATCAAATGCTGTTGTAAAGATTACTGCGGGTGGGTTTTCGACTAATTCCAACATTTCGAAGCCTGTTAATTTAGGCATTTGAACATCTAGAAAGAGTAGGTCTGGTTGGTGTTGCTGTATTGCTTTTACTCCTTCAAATCCATCTCCACACTCTGCAACAATAGAAACTAACGGATCTTTGCTCAGGTACTCTACTAAGATAGAACGCGCTAGAGGTTCATCATCTATAAGGATAACTTTAATCATATTGCGGGATTTTGATACTGCTTGTAAATATATTTTGTTCGGTTTGTGTCGTTAGTAGGTCATTTCTTCCAAAAAGAAGAAATAAGCGCCTTTGGATACTGGTAAGCCCAAAGCCTGTTCCTTTAGATTGCACGGATTCACCTGGCTCAAAGGGATTTTCTATCGAAACATGTAATGTTTTATTATCTAAGAAACATTTAATGCTGATGGTTACATTTTCTGTTACATTGTATAGGCCATGTTTAATAGCGTTTTCAACTAGCGGTTGCAAAATCATCGCCGGTATTTTGGTCGATAAAACATCTTGGTCATGATCAATGTGGATATTAAGCCGGTGACCGAATCTTACTTTTTCAATATCTAAGTATAGTTCGAGATGGTTTAATTCCTCTTGAAGTACGATCAACTGGTTATTTTCCTTTCGGAGTGTACCCCTTAAAAAATCGGACAATTGAAAGGTCATATTGCGGGCCTGATCTGGCTTACTACCTATTAAAGCAATAATGGAATTGAGACTGTTAAAGAGGAAATGAGGCTGTAATTGCTGTCTTAGGTTGTACAGTTCTGCTTCACGCAGTTGATTCTCCGAATCTTGCTTTCTTTTGATGTTAGAAATATATTCTTCCTGTATATTCCATACAATAATGAAAATAGCTACTGATGTTAAGATTAAAAAATTAACAATATAGCGATAAGGAATAATGAGGTCATAGATTTTTAAATGCTCCTTCGGAAGATAATATTGAACGACCAGTCGGCTTCCAAGAATGCTTATGCCGCTCATAATGAAGCCTATAATAAGCACCTTCCAGATTTGGTTAGGTTTAGGTATATAGTAATTGAGCGTGGTGGAAATTGCATAGCAACAGAGCATCATCATTAAACTGTTGATGATGGAGTCCTTTATTGTTATTTCGCTTGGAAACCCGGACCTATACATTAAAGCATATTGCATGACAAAGTAGCCAAGCAATATGCTTAAACAAATGATTAAAATCAGTTTATTTTTATTCTGCAATAAAAGTTTATCCTTCATGTCTAGGCATTTCTAATGGTTAAATTTCCAAAAAGACAAGTACCTGTGATATATAATTTTTTAGCTGGATCTCTTGTTAGACCTACATTGAAACGTCGGTCATCAACATCACCGAACACGGATGAAACATTAGAATAAACGGTCCAATTCGCAGGAACAATAATTTTAGCACTTCCGAACATTTGGAAAGCATCAATTACGGCTATGTCGGTTATATCCGCCTGTGTCAGATCAATGGATACGCTACCGAACATACAAGCTATGTTACCACCTCTAAAATTTTTAGATAGAATAAATTTTTTGAGGCTTGCAAAGATGGAATTGACATTTAAAACATCTTCAAAGCTATTTTCTGTCTGTGCATAATATGGAGTGGCAAAGGCCTGCTCATTAGGCAGACCTTGATTGCTATTTGTATTGCTGTTGGCGTTTCCGCTTGTCTCGTCATTTTCAGCTACTGTTTGTTGATCATTTTCAGTTGCCGGATCGATAACACGCTTATCCCAGTCAAAGTCTACGGGAGGCTTTGGAGGACCACTCGGGTTGATAGGCATGGGAGGCATAGGAGGTAAACCTTTTTTTCTTCCCATGATAAAATATGCTCCTAATCCAATAATCAAGATCGGGAATATAATTCCTCCAAAATCGGTGTGCATGATTCTTCTAGCTAGAAATGCTAGACCAACCGCAATTAAGATGATAGAAGATTTTTTTTGAAAATTAGAATTGACACCTATTACAAGACCGATAATAATCAAAATCATATACCAGCCAAATATCCATGAAGGGAAGAAGAAGTCTAAATCTAAATTTTTTAATAGTAATAGAATACCGATGAGTATGATGATACCACCTATGATATTTTTACTGTTGTTGCTTTTTGGTACGAATGGCTCTTTTTCCATGACTTTTAAAATTTATACTTCAAAGGTATAGTTGTTATATAACCCGAAGTAATTGAAATAGGTAATCGATCAATAATATTCGGTAAATGTAATAAAATCCTCGGTGAAAAAATATCGTTGAGGAGCGATAGGTGACATTTATCGGCTAAATATAAAAATCAAGTTCGTTAAAAGAGCTTATCATAGATTCAAAATTTATTTTTTTTGAATAATATTTGGAAGTTACATGCTAAATATTATATATTTATCAAAGATTAAGATAACTTAAACTTAAATAATAACCAATGGGAGATTTTGAAAACAAAGAGCGAGAAGAGGTTTTTTCAAAAAAAGTGAGAGCGGGTAAGCGTACCTATTTTTTTGATGTAAAGGCTACACGGTCTAACGATTACTACATTACCATCACTGAAAGCAAGAAACGTTTTGAAGACGGCCAGTTTATTAAACACAAAATATTCTTGTATAAAGAAGACTTTGAGAAATTTGCAGAGGGTTTGACAGATGTTGTTGAATACATTAAATCGAATCAGGAAGTTCTTGAAAAACGCTACGAGCCTAATTTTGATGATCCAGCATATGTAAGTGAATCATCTAAAGATGATTTTTCTTTCTAAGATTTTATAAATTATTTAAAGGCTGTAATAATCTTACAGCCTTTTTTATTTTTTACTTAATATGAAGACCGTAGCGATAATGCAGAAAGTTCCTATCCAATCCTACAATGAAAAGGGAACATGAAGCTAAGATACGGCCAAAAATGTGGCAGAAAGAGGCTCAGCTGATGCTAACAGACTCGCTTTCTGTCCACCGATTAATTTTACGGAAGTCAGATAGAAGTAAAATGGAAAAACAGTTCCGAAAAGAATAATGAGTGCCGTAAATAAATAAGTTTTAGTATCCCAAACGCCCTGAATATCCCAAGGTGCTTTCATGAAACTGAAGGCAATACCACCACAAAGGAGAGACCAGCCAATCACTACAGAGGATTTGTGTTTTGATAGTAATGTTATCGGCATTAAAGTGTAGATCGCTAGTGCGACCGCAGAGGCTAAGCCAAAAAACAGCGCGGTATTGAATATGGCGAGGGTATTGATGTTACCATTTGTGACTAATAGAAAAGTTCCAATTATTGCCAGAATAATAGCAAATAATTCTAAAAGGCTGGGTAATCTTTTATGCTTAAACGCTAAATAGATGGCGATTATGATTGGACCAGCATATTGTAGCACAGTAGCGGTAGCGGCATTCGAATGCTTAATGGCCGCAAAATAAGTATATTGTACAGCCAGCATACCAAAAATGCTAAAGGCAAGTAGTTGTAAACGGTCATTTTTAGTTTTCCAAATTTTAAATATAGGCGCTCTTTCGCTAGTTTTTGCAAAGCTTAGTAAGCAGATGCCAGATAGTAACATACGAACTGTAATCAACCATTCAACATTTATTTCCCTTTTTTGAAATAGAAATTGTGCTAATGTCCCAGATACTCCCCATAGGATAGCCGCTGCAATTGCTAAAGAAAAGCCTTTATAAATCGTACTTTTTTTGTGGGCATAAAGGTAAATAGAAGTGAGCTATAAAATTAGAATAAATATAGATGTTGTTCGAATGAAGTCGGCTACGGGAGCGCTACATATTCATTATACTTAACATTTAAGTAGCAAGTTGATCGGTATGAGATACACTGCTTTCATACTTCTGGTATGAAAGAAGTTGCTGTATAGTAATAAGTTATGATGAAATATTGAATCTTTAATCAATAGGTTTGTTATCGTATTGTTGTATACGCTGAAAGTGATTATCTAAGTGCTGGCGCATCGCATTTCTGAAAACTTCAGGAGTTCCTACCTTTAATATGTCCACCAAGCCACGGTGAGATATAAAATTCTTTGAATTTGACTTTTCAATCAGCATGCCACTCGAATGTACAAATTTAAAGACTGGTAAAAGAAGATTTTGAAAATCTTTAAGCATGATATTCCCACTGATCTCATATAATTTACCATGGAATGCAACTTCTGTTTCGATATCAAATATGCTGTTGTCATTATCATTTGATTCTTTAGCAACAATTACTTCTAATTCTTGAATATCTGCAGGAGTAATTCTTTGATAAAGTAAATCTGCCATTCCAAGTTCCAATATCAATCTCATTTCAAATAAATCACGCAGTGTCTTATCATCCATGATCGTTGGGTAAAGCGATTTTTTCATCGGACTGATCAGATCCGGACTGGTTAATACAGCACCTCTATGTTTTTTAGATTCTACTAAGCCTACTAGTCTTAAACGTAACATTGCTTCTCGGATCACCGTGCGGCTTACTCCTAAAGTTTCCGCTAATTCTAATTCCTTGGGAAGTGCATCGCCTATTTTTAATCCCTGACTAATGAATAAATTGATGATTTCTTTCTCCACTTTATCAACTAGTGAAGAGGTATCAATGGTGTTAACAAAATTGATCAATGTTGGATTTGTACTCATAAAAGTGCATTTATACGCCTAAAAACAAATATACATATAAATTTTTACAAGTATGTTGTACATAATGTTAATTTAATGTTGTTTTTTACAAATTAAATTATATAAATTTGCTTTATGTAATACTTAATAATAACCAATATGTATTCAAACCGAAAATTAAAACATTTATTACTCTGGTCTATGCTAGCAGGAAATCTAGCTGTAATCCATGCGCAGGATCGAAACATTCAAGGTAAAGTCAGAGATGCCGTTACAGGAGAAGTTTTGGGAAATGTAACTATTAACGTGAAGGGAAGTAAGCAATCTTTACAAACAAAAGCTGATGGTTCCTTTATTTTACCGACAAATCCGAATGCGATCCTGGTCATTACTTCTACAGGATACAAACCTCAGGAAGTAAAAGTTGGACAGGCAGAATCCTTGGAAATTAAATTAGAATCTTCCAATCAGCAAATTGATGAGGTTGTTGTTGTGGGCTATGGAACACAGAGTAGGAGAAGTGTGACCGGATCTATTGCTAAACTTGATAAAGAGGTACTTCAAAATTCTCCTAGATCTAATGTTGCAACTGCACTTCAAGGAAGTATTCCGGGATTACAGGTTGTCAATAAATCTGGTCAACCAGGTGCAGCTCCCATGCTAAAGTTACGAGGAGGAGCTTCTATTAATAACCCAGGAGGGCCGTTAGTTATTGTTGATGGGGTAATTCGTGATTTGAATGATATTAGTTCTGAAAATATTGAATCGATAGACTTATTAAAAGATGCTTCTGCAACAGCTATTTATGGTGCTAGAGCAAATAATGGAGTACTTCTTGTAACTACAAAAACAGGTAAATCGGGTACTGCTAATGTATCATATAAATTTGTAGGAGGATATAATCAACGTAGAGCCGGCTATGCATATATGAATGCGGGTGATTATATAAAATATACACGGCAAGGCTACTTAAATGCTGGACGATCATTGGAATCTGTCAATAGTTCAAGGGGACTAGGGATTTCTTCTGATCCTGCTTACAATGCTTCATTTGACATTAGAAAATTCACCGATGAATTAAAGCCATTATTAAATGAGGGTTGGAAGCTTGTTGATGATCCCTATGGAGGCCAGATAATTTATAAAGATCATAGTGGTGAAGTAGAGAATGCTTTATTTAGAAATACTTATACGAAAGATCATTATGTAAATGTCACTGGAGGGAATGAGAAAGGAAAGTATTTCGCAGCGTTTGATGCTTATGATGAAGATGGGGTTATAGTTGGATCTAGCTATAAAAGGTATACAGGAGATATCAATGGTTCATATAAGTTAAAACCAAATGTGGAAGTATCTACCAATGTTACACTCTCTACTGCTTCTCAATATGGTACTCCATCTACGGAAACCAATGCACTTTATAGGACATTAGCAATTTGGCCTACTTTTAATCCGTGGATTGATGAAGCGCAAACACAGCCAAATCCGGGAGTTTCTGCAAGTGATGGTAATCCCCTATACTGGTTAGGTAGGTTAAAGCGTAAAAATGAAACGAATCGTATTGTGGCAAATGCTTCATTAAAATGGGACATTATTCCCGGACTTTATTTCAAGGCAACAGCTAATGCCTATATGAAAGAAGTGTTAAATGAATCTTTTCAGATGTCAACACAAACATATTCTAACATTTTTTCAAATCCACAAACCATTGGTAGTACTTCAAGAGATGCTTACCGTAACTTGAATAGAGATTTTCAAACACAGTTTAATGGTATCTTGAATTATTCGAAAAGCATTGCCGAAAAGCATAATATTTCAGCAATGGTAGGTGCGGAATATTTTAAGGTTAAGACTGATTACATGCAAGTGCATGGAAAAAATGCACCTACAGATGATATCACTACCGTCAATGCCTCTACCGTTTTTCCTGTAGGAAATAATACAAGCACTGCGTCTGAATACCGCATCATTTCTTCCATGGGACGTCTTGCATATGATTATGATGGCAGAATTTTGGTGAATGCTGTTTATCGATTGGATGGAACTTCAATACTGGCACGCGGCAACCGTACCGGATTTTTTCCGGGAGCATCTGCCGGCTGGAATATGCATCAGGAAGAGTTTTTTAAAAAATCTGTTCTTTCAAAATATATTACTACGTTCAAACCACGATTAAGTTATGGGGAGAACGGAAATATTGCAGGATTAGAGCGTTACCAAGTACAGGGAGTGTACAACGTGCAGCCTAGTTACAATGGTCTTGCAGGTTATTTAAATACTTCACCAGTAAATAAGAATCTAGCCTGGGAAACAAGTAAAACAACAGGTGCTGGTTTAGACTTAGGCATACTGAACAATCGTGTTACAGTATTATTAGATTATTATGATCGTCGCACAAGTAATTTGTTAACTAATTTGCTATTACCAAGTTATACTGGTTTCCCTTCCATTACAACAAATTTAGGAACGCTTCAAAATAAAGGATTTGAAATTGCTGTTCAATCTCAAATATTAAAAGATCCTGAAGGTTTTAACTTAAGTATAGGCGCAAATGCAGCTTTTGTTAAAAACAAAATTCTTGAACTTCCTTATAATGGGAATGAAAATAATAGACAGGGTGGTTTGCAAATCTATGACCCAGTTTCGGGTCAGGTGAAGTGGGTTGGTGGCTATCAAGAAGGTCATACTTTGGGGGATATTTATGCTTACAAGCAGGTTTCTATCTTTAAGGACGATGCAGAAGTAACTCAAATCGCAGGAAATAGGACTGATAATATTGCCGGAATTACTGGACCGAATCTACCAATTGGGAAAAATGGACGTATAACACCAGGAGATGTAAACTGGCAGGACGTTGACGGTAATAATATTATTGATTCTCGTGATCAAGTGTATATAGGGAACATCAACCCTAAATGGACTGGTGGCTTTACAACAAACATGAGTTATAAAGGATTCAGTATGTTTTCTAATTGGGAATTTGCATTGGGTCATACTATTTATAATGATTTGGTAGCACGTACATTAGGTAATTATCAAGGGACTTTTAATTATTTAGAAATGCAAAAACAGGCATGGTCTCCAACGAATACAGATACAGATATTCCAAAAGTTTACTTTGCAGATCAGGTTTTAGGATCGAAACAAAACTATACAAGAGGAAATAATGCAAATCCAAATTTGAACAGTAATAACTCAAGATTTTATGAGAAAGGAGATTACTTAGCTCTTCGTGAGATTACGCTTTCTTACGATCTTCCGAAATGGTTGCACTCAAAAACTCATATTCTTTCACGTGCTCGAGTGTATGTAAGTGCGAACAACCTATTTTATATCACTAAATTTTCTGGACCAACACCTGAACCGCCAGTAGATGTAAATAATGTAACAACAGGCGTATATGGAGGTACATATCCAACTCCGAGGTCTTATGTATTGGGCGTTCAACTTTCTTTTTAATTGTATTAATTGAAACTATCATGAAAAAAACAATATTAACATATCTTTTTTTAGGAAGCCTAATCTGTATGGGATTAAACTCCTGTACGAATGATTTAGAACTTACACCGATCAGTAACTATAGTGATGAAATTTATTGGAAGACAGCTGATCAATTTGAAGCGTTTGCTGTGGGTTTGCATTCAAGATTTAGAACGAATGAACGTAATTTTTTACTTTTAGGTGAATTACGTGCCGGTCTATTTGGTAATGATCCAGGAACTACGGCGTCCTTCACAGGTGAAGCATCACAAGGTTTAGAAAGAATGTGGCAACACAATCTAGATATGGATAATTCTGGAGTGACTAATTTTGCTAATTTGTATGAACAGATTAATCAGCTTAATTTGATGATTAGTAAACTAAATACAACAACTGTGCTTACTGAAGGAAGCAAGAATTATTACCTTGGGATTGCACATGGTATGCGTTCTTTTTACTATTTTCAATTGTATCGTACCTGGGGAGATGTTGTCATTCAAACAGATGCATTACCAAGCAACATTGATGTTTCCAATTTAGCGAAAGCTGCATCACCGGCCGCTGATGTTATGAAATTGATCAAAGCGGACTTAGAAAGCTCAATTTCAGCTTTTGGTACTGATTATTCTATACGTCAAGAACGTTCTTTTTGGTCTAAAAATGCGACTTTAATGCTCAAAGCAGAGGTCTATTTGTGGTCAGCGCATCGTGAGGGCGGTAAACCAGATGCTACTATTGCGAAAAACGCACTTACAGATGTGAAATCCAATTTGCCATTAGCTTTGCAAACAGACTTTAATAACGTAAATGATGTAAAAAGTAGGGGCAATAATGAGATGATATTTGTGCTTCGACATAAACTGAACGAGGCTACTCTTGGATTTATTACTGATTTTGTTCCCAATTCAAATATTCTTGTTAACTTTTCTGATTCATTGACTAATCGTAAATTTAGCGTAACACAAGATAATTATGG
This sequence comes from Sphingobacterium kitahiroshimense, assembly GCF_025961315.1. NCBI lineage: Bacteria > Pseudomonadati > Bacteroidota > Sphingobacteriia > Sphingobacteriales > Sphingobacteriaceae > Sphingobacterium > Sphingobacterium kitahiroshimense. The sequence goes on from NZ_JAOQNK010000001.1 coordinate 5,896,973, forward strand.
AGGCTTATTAAGGATACCAACGCGTATTAGTACATATCGTAATTATAATGACCTAGATACCCGTAAAAATATATCTATTCAGGCTGCATACACTAAAGATGGTAATGGAAACTATAAAATTGCTGGCTGCTTCCTTAAGAAATATCAGGGTGAGCAAAATGCGGGTTCTAGGGTCTACACCAATGACTATGCATTGTATCGCTATGCTGATCTATTACTATTGATGGCAGAAGCTAAAGTAATTTTAGGAGAAAATCCAAAAGAAGAAATCAATCAGATTCGTACCCGTGCTTTTGGAAGTAATTATAGTGAAAGTGTATTTGGATATCCAAATCAAGCAGTGGATAAAAATGCAAATGAAGCGATATTGCAGGAACGAAAATTGGAATTTTTAGGAGAAGGCAAATATTGGTATGATCTCAGAAGATTTGGAGATCAGTATGTGTTTTTACATACAGGTTTATCTGCACAAGAATCCTATAAATTGTTTTGGCCTATTGATCGTACTTCTTTAACCAACAACAGAGCTCTTAAACAAACGGCTGGTTATCCTGAGTTTTAATTTTACTAAAATACAAGTACTGCAATAACAAAATCCCGGTTATTCCGGAACCTAACCACAAAAATTCTACTCCATAACGGAGTAGAATTTCACTTTAGAAAAATCTAATTATTATATATGATCACAAAAAAAATAGATGGCTTAATTGCCGCCCCTTTCACGCCATTTGACGAGAATGGAGCATTAAATTTAGCACAAATACCAAATTACTACCAGTCTTTAAAAAATAATAAGGTTACGGGAGGCTTTATCTGTGGGTCAACAGGTGAAGGAGTTTCATTAACTTTTCAAGAAAAAGTCGATGTCTTAAAAGCATGGACCAAGTTAACAAAAAGCGATCCTGATTTTAGTTTAATGATTCTCTTAGGAGGTACAAACATTAAAGAATGCCGAGAGTTGGCCACAATTGCTGAAGCAGAAGGCGTAGACGCTATTTCATTTACATCACCATTTTATTTCAAGCCTTCAAATGTGGATCAGCTTGCTAAATGTTGTGCCGCTGTTGCTGAAGCAGCTCCCAATACGGCATTCTATTATTATCATATTCCGGTGTTGACAGGTGGTAATTTTCCAATGATTGATTTACTGAAAGCAGTAGATGGCAAAATTCCGAATTTTGCAGGAATTAAGTATACACATGAAGACTTTATGGATTTTCTATCTTGTATGAACTATGCGGATCGAAAGTATGATATGCTGTGGGGCAGAGATGAGAATATGCTATCTGCTCTAGTATTAGGAGCAAGGGGAGCGGTTGGGAGTACTTACAATTATGCCGCACCATTATATTATGACCTGATCAAAGCATTTGATGACGGTGATTTCGACAGGGCAAATGATCTTCAGCAACAATCTATTGATATGATTACCCTGCTTGGAAAATATGGCGGTATTTCAGTAGGTAAGGCATATATGAAACAGGTTGGACTAGACTGTGGAGAATTTCGACTACCAGTCAAAAATATGACTGCAGAGCAATATAAATCATTCGAATCTGATGTTAAAAAATTGAATTTTAATTCTTTCTGTTCAAAATAGTTTAACGGCAATTAATTGAAAACAAAAAATATTTTTCATTTTTTGTGAAACTCGACATCAAATTTAAATGAAAAGAGCCCGTTTCCATTTGCTTTTTAAAGATGGAAACAGGCTCTTAGCTGTCTATTTATTTCAGTTTATTTGACAGGAACGAGACTGATTGAACTAATCTCAGGTAGTGAATTTCCCGTAATTTCAAGCGCTTTTAGTTCCGCTTTTAAAGCGGTGTCTCCAAGTGCCTGTTGTGAAATTTCAAATGTTCCTGTTTCAACATCTACAAATTGGCTACCTTTGGTTGCCTTGAGTTGATAAGATAAGTTGTTCGTTCCGAGACTTAGCGAAATAGTTCCTGATTTTTGCTCGTGCGGAAGATAATTAACGACTATCTTATAGGTGCCAGGACGCTGGATTTTTACATCCCACGCCACTTGATCGGATTTTTTAGACCAGTCGCCAATTGCATTTGGACGATTCGGATCATGAGTCGTTGCGCCAATAAGTTTAATTCCTCCAGTACCGATTAATTTAGCATTGTTAGCCGTTAAGATTATTCTACCATCTTTTTGAGTTAATATCTGTTGCTGTATTACTTGAGGAGTTCCTTTGATTTCTGCAACAATAACCATTGGCATCTGTCCTTTAAAGTCCGCAGGTAATTGGATTGTTTTTCCCGCAGCAGATTTTGATATCTTTAATGATTTTTTAGAACTTCCTAATAAATAGGCTTTATGAATAGTACTCGCCAATGGTACTTCTATACTGCCATTTGATGGAATATCGAATACATGGAAATATAGTTTACCATCTTTTTGAGTACAATAGCCCCAATCTAATCCTTGAAACGGACTTGCAGTGGTTCCATATATGGATTCATTATTTACTTTCATCCATTGACCGATGTCCTTAAGTAGCTTGACGGCTTTCTCTGGAATAGCACCTTCACCATCCGGACCAACATTGAGTAGGAAATTTCCACCTTTACTTACTGTTTCGATAAATAGACGCATTGTTTTATCAAATGATTTCCAGTTCTGGTCATGTGCACTATAGCCATAGCTTTCATTCATCGTGTGGCTCACTTCCCAGTCCATACCCGGAAGACCTGTTGGTGGTATATATTTTTCGGGAGTTCCAATATCCCCATTTTTATTTTCAAGACCATCCCAGAAACGGTTATTGACAATAACCCGAGGTTGCCATTTAATTAAATCTGTAAGAATACGTTTTGTACCCCAGCTCTCACCCTGATGATTTTTACTACTAAAGTCAAGCCATAGGACATCCAGACCTCCATAATTATTCGCAAGCTCTTTCACCTGCCCATATAAATAATCTTTATAGACTTCATGATTGGGCTTATAGCCAGTAGGGTTGGGGTTTAAATAAGAAAGACCTTCATATGAGTCCGGATGTTGCCAATCTAATAATGAATAGTAAGCACCCGCTTTTAGACCTTTAGCACGAAAAGCTTTAACGACTTCTCCGTAAAGATCACGTCCTTTAGGTGAAATATTAGTACCTCCTGTGATGTCATTTTTTAATGAATAAGGTTGTTGACTATTAAAAATTGAGAATCCTTCGTGGTGACGTGAGGTTATAATAACATACTTCATGCCTGCTTCTTCTGCAAGGGATGCCCAAGCAGAGGCATCAAATTTTGAAGCTGTGAATTTTGGTTTTAAAACTTCGGCATATGGCTTGCTCGGTACTTTTGCCCATGCTTGAATCCATTCGGCATAATGTTGTGGATATTGTTTTCCTTCCCAGCTACCTCCAGCGGCACTGTAAAGTCCCCAATGGATGAAAAGTCCAAATCGGGCTTCTCTGAACCACGCCATCCGACTGTCTTTTGTTTCCTCCCATCCGGATACTCCTTCGTATGGAATAGATTGCGCATTACTCGATAATACTGCTGTCGATAATAATCCTAAAAGAGCAATTTTCTTAATTATTTTCATTTAGTTTTTATGGTTTATGTTGATATTATATATCTACTATAGAATACCCTTTAACTTTTATTCTTTATCAGTTCCAAAGAAAGCGAATTATTTTTTATTTGAAAACTTTGGAATATGAATGTTACCATAATTATTTAGGACATTTTATTCGTTGTGAATAATACTAATCATTGGAAGAAATAGGTTTTATTGGTGTGCTGAATCTACCAACCTCCATTTCTTTTCGATAGGTTCTCGGATTTTTATTCATAATTTCTTTAAAAAACTTATTGAAGTTTGTTAAATTTTGATAACCGCTAGCATAACATACTTCTGAAATATTCAGATTCTTATCTTCCAGCAATTTGCAGGCATGTCCTATGCGTGTTTCATTTACGAATTTAGAAAACGATTTTTGGGTGTGTTTTTTGAAGAACCTGCAGAAAGCATTTGAGTTCATATTTAAGAGGCTAGCCGCTTCCTGCAATGAAACGGTTTCTCTAAAGTTTTGCATTACGTAAACATAAATGATGTTTATCCGTTTATTATCCTTTTCGCTGTAAACAGGTTTATATGTCCCTGATGATAAATGATCATATTCGGTACTTTGATGCAATAATGCTATAAGATTTAGGAAACCGGTTATTTTTGAAAAAGAATCTTTATGGACTAGATCCCGCATGAGTGTCATTGCATTTTTTAATGTACTCCCATAAAAACGTAAACCATCTTTAGTCTTATCAATAAATTTTTGCATGGCTTGAATTGTCGATTGATCATCGGTCAATTGAATAAGAAAGTCAGCTGGAAAGTAAATAACAAGAGCTTTAGCACGCTCATGGTAGTCTGGCTTTAAAAAAGCATCATCATTATGCCAAATATGTGGAATGTTAGGCCCGATTAATACCATATCTCCTGCACTAAATGAGTCAATATGATTACCAACAATACGTTTGCCGTAACTTTCTTCGATAAGGACTAGTTCGCATAGTTCATGAAAGTGCAAAGGATTACTAAAAAAAGCTTCGTCCACATGTTTGATATGTATTGTTTTCTTCGGAAGTGGACTGATTTCTATTAATTTAGCTTTCATTCGTCTAGATAATTGGCTTGTAACCTACGAATATATAAATTTCGGTATAATAAAACAATTTTTGATCTTTTGTGATCTTCGATCGCTTTTTAGGGATATATAGTTGTAAAAGATGAACTGCTGATGTTGATTTATGCTAATTAAGCATTAGAACAATGTGATGGATGAGTGGCTCCCCATAAGTTAGGTGATCAAATCTTGAATCGTAAAATTTTTGATATTGTAAATGGTCGCTAGTTTTAAAGGAAAAAAGTCTCCATGATAGCCATAGCATTTCAAGTTATAAAGAGCATCATAAATTAAACATAGGTTTACTATGACGCTGAAAGAAACAAATAAATTACACAAAAAAGGTATTAACGTCAATATACTGTCATTATTTGTTAATGAGGTTGTATTTTATGAGGTTGAAGATCCTTAATTTTATTTTTTATAAATGAAGAAGAACTGCTGTTAGCAAGATACATTATAAAACCTTTGTATTATTTTATTAACCTAATAAGCGAATACAACTAATTTGCTTTGTTTAAAATCGCTGTACTGCGATTTAAAATAAAAGCTTAGAAGTTATAAATCGTATTAAACATGAAAAAGAAAGTCGTCGTCGTATCCCTCTTATTGAGTGCCATTGTGGTCGTCGGATTGTTTACCTTTAAGAAGGAAGATCCTGTTGATTTTAGTGCTGAAGTGAAACCTATCCTTAATAAGCATTGCATTACTTGCCATGGTGGCGTAAAGAAAAATGGAGGTTTTAGTTTGCTTTTCGAAAATGAGGCATTTGCTAAGGCAGAGTCTGGTAAGCCGGCTATAATCGCAGGCGATGCAGATCATAGTGAATTTATTAAACGGTTGACCATTGATGATCCCGAGTTAAGAATGCCATACAATGCACCACGATTGAGTGATGATGAAATCGACATCTTGAAAAGATGGATCAACGAGGGGGCGAAATGGGGCAAGCACTGGGCTTATATGTTACCTGAAAAAGTTGAAGTACCTAAACCATTTTCTTTTGCTGGTTTATTTGGAATGAATCCATCGGGTATATCCAATAATATCGATTATTTCGTTCAGGATAAAATGAAAGAGAAAGACCTGTCTTTTTCAAAAGAGGCAGATAAGGAGACCTTATTGAGACGACTGTATCTAGATGTGGTCGGTATTCCACCAAGTTTAACCGAATTGCAATCATTTGTAAATGATACGAGGGGAAATGCTTACGAGTTAAGAGTTGATAGTTTACTAGCTTCACAACAGTATGGTGAAAAATGGGCTAGTTGGTGGCTGGACTTAGCCCGATATGCGGATACTAAAGGTTATGAAAAGGATGGGTCAAGACAAATATGGCCTTATCGCGATTGGCTCATTAAAGCTTTTAATAAAGATATGCCTTTCGACGAATTTACGGTACAGCAATTAGCGGGTGACTTATTACCTGATCCAACTAAAGATCAACTTATTGCAACTGCTTTTCACAGAAATACAATGAATAATGATGAAGGGGGGACCGACAGCGAAGAGTTTCGTGTGGCCTCTGTTCTAGATCGGGTCAATACAACTTACCAGGTTTGGTTAAGTACAACTTTTGAGTGTGTACAGTGTCACAGCCATACTTACGATCCATTTAAATTTGAAGAGTATTATAAATCTGTTGCTTTTTTTAATAATACACGAGATGAAGATACCCAAGGTGATCATCCAAGGTTGCGGTTCTATAAGGCCGAAGATGAAAGCAGAGTGGATAGTATCAAATCTTGGTTGACCCAGAAAGGGAATCAAAAGCTGATTCGTTCTACAGACTTATTCTTGCATACATTGGAACCAAAAATTCATGCACATTATAGTGATCAGGTTGAAAATGGCGCTTTGTATGATACTAAATGGCTCGGAATACGTTCAGGAGGAAGTGCTCGATTGAAACACATCACCTTGCAGGGTAAAAAGCAATTTTATATTAATTATTGGACATCATTAAATGGAGGTGCCATAGAAGTCAGAAAGGGTAGTAAAACAGGCCCGTTACTGACGACAGTCCAATTGCCAAGTACTTCAGGAAGACAAGTTATTCAAGCAGATCTGAAGGAAGATACCGGAGTTCATGACCTTTATTTAATATTTAAGAATGCAACAGCAGCAAAAGATCAGCCGATTTGTATGATTGAGTGGTTCGCATTGCGCGAAGGGTTTCCAGTATCTGCAGACCCGGAGTCCCAGCGTATGCAAAATAACTTTATGCAACTGATTAATACAAATCCTGAAAGTGTACCTGTGATGATTGAAAATCCTGCAGAAATGCATCGTAAAACACATGTTTTTGAGCGAGGAAATAGATTAGCGCTAGGTAAAGAGGTGCAACCTGCAGTTCCTGAAACATTAAATCCTTTTCCAAAGGGAGCTCCTAACAATAGATTGGGCTTTGCTAAATGGATTGTAAGTAAAGATAATCCTTTGACAGCACGTACTTTGGTAAATCGAATTTGGGCGCAATTATTTGGACGCGGGTTGGTGGAACCACTAGGAGATATGGGGACGCAGAGTACACCATCTATGCATATTGATTTATTGGATTACTTAGCGCTAGATCTCATGCAAAATAAAAAGTGGAGTATGAAAGCGCTTACTAAGGATATTGTTATGTCTTCCACCTATAAGCAATCATCGAGTTTAAATCAAGGAGATGCGGAGAAAGATCCGGCTAATATATTTCTAGCGAGAGGACCACGATTCAGACTTTCGGCAGAGCAGATTCGGGATCAGACATTAGCCGTAAGTGGTCTTCTAAGTTCTAAAATGTATGGACCTTCGGTGATGCCCTATCAGCCGGATGGTGTATGGATGACGGTATATAGTGGTGAATCGTGGGCAACAAGTACAGGTGAAGATCAATTTAGAAGGGGGTTATATACATTTTTAAAACGGACAAGTCCTTATCCTTCATTTATTTCTTTTGATGCATCGAGTCGAGAGGTCTGTTTGGTTGATCGGATCAGAACAAATACTCCATTACAAGCACTAACCACGTTAAATGATCCCGTTTATCTGGAGGCAGCTAAACATCTTTCGACACTCATGCAGAAAGAAGGGGCAGGAGATTCTAAAAAAATAATTTCTTATGGTTATAAGAAACTGATGTTAAAAAATCCGAGTGCAGAAAAAGTGGTTGCACTGGAAAAATTATATAAAGAAGCATTACAAAATTTTAATAAAAAACCGGCAGAGGCGGCTAAATTCATGGCTGTTAATGCGAGTGATTTAAAAGATCCATCTTTAACATCAAAGGCTGCCTACATGGTGGTAGCCAATGCTTTATTAAATCTGGATGAATTTCTTACAAAATCTTAAACGACATGAAAGATCTCGATAAATTATTTCGTGAATTGCAACAGCAGAAATTGCAGGCGGTAACGCGTAGACATTTTTTGAAAGATTGTGTGGCAGGTGTTGGAAGCATAGCATTAGCAAGTTTTTTGGCAAGTTGTGGAGGGAACTCCAGTGGATCTGGAGCTATAGATTTAAATGCATTAAATCCACTTGTACCAAAATCACCTCATTTTCCTGGAAAAGCAAAAAGTGTCATTTACTTGCATATGGCAGGGGCTCCTTCACAATTGGAACTTTTTGACTATAAGCCAGTGTTGCAGACATTACATAATCAACCCTGTCCTGAGTCACTATTAGCAGGTAAAACTTTTGCATTTATCAGAGGTACTCCTAAAATGCTAGGTCCTCAAGCGACTTTCAAACAGTATGGGCAAAGTGGAGCTTGGGTTTCCGATCATCTACCGCATTTTAGTAAAGTTGTGGACGATGTCAGCTTTTTAAAGGCTGTACATACAGACCAGTTTAATCATGGTCCTGCACAGATGTTTATGCAAACTGGTAGTGCAAGATTGGGTAGGCCTAGTATCGGATCTTGGGTAACTTATGGTTTAGGATCAGAAAACAGCAACTTGCCAGGTTTCGTAGTATTGACTTCAGGAGGAAAGACTCCTGATGCCGGAAAAAGTGTTTGGGGATCAGGATTCTTACCTTCAGTATATCAGGGTGTGCAATGCCGTTCGAAAGGTGATCCTGTTCTATATCTTGCCGATCCGGAAGGCATGAGCAGAGACTTAAAGAGACATGCTATCGATGCGATTAATGAAGTCAACAAGGACGAATATAATACCTATAAGGATCCTGAAACATTATCTCGAATAGCCCAATATGAGATGGCTTACAAAATGCAGGTCGCGGTTCCAGAGGTTATGGACATCAGTCAAGAACCGGCGCATATTCATGAATTATATGGTACAGAACCGGGTAAAGAGTCTTTTGCGAATAATTGTTTATTAGCACGAAAACTGGTCGAACAAGGAGTCCGTTATGTACAGTTGTTTGATTGGGGATGGGATAGTCATGGAACTAATGCCTCCGATTCTATCGATTATGGTTTCCGTAATAAATGTAGGGAAATTGACAGACCTATGACCGCATTGATTATGGATCTTAAGCAACGTGGATTGCTGGACGAAACGCTTGTAGTGTGGGGAGGAGAATTTGGACGAACTCCAATGCAGGAAAATAGAGATAACAGCGATATGCCCTTTTTAGGACGTGATCATCATACTGATGCCTATACGATCTGGATGGCAGGAGGCGGTGTCAAGAAAGGGGTGACCTATGGAGAGACTGATGAAATCGGGTTTACGGGTGTAAGCGGAAGATCGTCCGTTCATGATGTACATGCGACAATGCTTCATTTGCTCGGTTTCGATCATGAAAAATTTACTTATGAATTTCAGGGCAGACCATTCCGTTTAACGGATGTTGAAGGTAACCTGATTAGTGCAGTTGTTTAATAAATAATTGGAATGAAATATATATACAGCATTATGCTTTTTATTTTATGGGCTCTACCAAATCAAGCTCAAGTGAATAATAATTTAAAAATAAAGTTCTATTGTACCAATTGGGGTATGTCAGAGTCATGGGACAGCTACTGTGCTCGAGTAAGTCAGGCTGGATTTGATGGTTTAGAGACCTGGCTTCCAGCGGCCGGGGAAGAGCGTACAGCCATGTTTAATGCTTTAAAAAAACATAACCTTTCTTTGGGTTTATTAAGTGGAGGTGGCGGTGCCAATTTTGATCAGTATCTTGCTTCTTTTATAAAAAATGTTGAGGATGCCGCGCAACAAAAACCAGATTATATTAATTGTCATACTGGAAAAGAGTATTACACGTTTGAACAAAATAAAGCTTTGATTGATGCAGCAGAAGCCATTTCTAAAAAAACGGGTATCCCAGTTAGACATGAAACACACCGCGGCCGATTTAGTTTTGCCGCACATATTACAAAAAAATATTTAGAAGAGATTCCGCATTTGCGTTTAACATTAGATATATCACATTGGTGTAATGTTCATGAGTCCATGTTATCAGATCAGAAAGAAGCCGTTCAATTGGCGCTTTTAAAAACTGGACATATACACGCCCGTGTTGGTCATCCGCAAGGACCACAGGTTAATGATCCCGCAGCTCCAGAATGGAAATCTATTTTGGATCAGCATTTGGCATGGTGGGATGAAATTGTACGTATTCACAAAGAAAGTAAAGCAAAAGTCCTAACCATAACAACTGAATTTGGTCCCTCTGGATATTTACCGACTTTACCTTATACACAACAGCCTGTAGCTGATCAATGGAGTATCAATGTCTTTATGTTAAATCTTTTAAAGACACGCTATAAATCATGATGTTGTTTTTTGAAGAGTTAATGAATTTTACAGGAAGATGGCACCCAGTTATGGTACATCTTCCTATTGGAATGTTAGTTATTGCCTGTGTATTGGCACTTTTCTCAAAAAAGGAAAATTATAAGAATATAGGCCCAGCAATATCATTATCCTTATTGTTTGGTAGTGTGGCGGCTATATTCGCTTGTTTTACAGGGTATCTGTTGTCTTTACAAGGCGGTTATGAGCAAGATACTTTGAATTTCCATCAGTGGTTAGGACTTGCAGTTGCTGCTATTAGTCTTTTTTTATATTTTTTATATAAGGAAGGTGTTCGTAATTCATTCATTGAAAAGTTTAAATCTAAGCGTGTTACATTATTATTTTTGATGTTTATTCTTATCGGTATTACTGGTCACTTTGGAGGTACTTTAACACATGGGAAAGGGTATTTTAAAGATGCGCTTCCTACAGCGATTAAAACTGTTGTCGGGATAGAGGATGTATCTGAAGAACCTGTTTTACTGACTAATGTGCAACAAGCGCAGGTATATTCCGGAATTATTCAGCCCATTCTTAAACAGCGATGTCAAAGTTGTCATGGGGAGAAAAAGCAAGAAGGTGGTTTTGCTCTTCACGATCAAGCTCATTTATTAAAAGGTGGTGATGGCGGGACAGTACTGGTTGCAAATGATTTAGAAAAGAGTGCATTATATGCGCGATTGATATTGCCAGAGGGCCATAAGAAAAGAATGCCTCCAAAAGGCCGTAAGCCAATTACTGCAGAACAAATTAAGTTGATCGGATGGTGGGTGAAAGAAGGTGCTGATTTTGCTAAAAAATCAAGTGACTTGGCGCAGACAGCAGAAATAAAAGAAATTTTAGGGAAATTAGAAAAGGGAAGTGAACCGACTTCTCCATTTGAAGAATTACCGGAGGCAAAAAAGCTACCGGCTGATTTTGTACAGCAGTTACAAGCAAAAGGAATTAAAGTTTTGCCTATTGCAGGTAATAGTGAATATGTAACCATCAACGCAATTAACTATCCTGAATTTAAGGATCAAGACTTAAAAGATCTTTTAAAGATTAAGGATAACATTGTGCAGTTGAAATTAGGAAATACCGCTATAACTGATCAAAGCCTCAAGATGATGGCCGAATTCCCAAACCTAATGAAGTTACATTTAGAAAATACAAAAATTACAGATTTAGGACTTGAACATCTGAATGGACATCCAGCTTTATCCTATCTAAATTTATTTGCAGTGCCAGTTACTGATAAAGGGTTAGAAAAGCTCAATAAAATGCCAAAATTGAAACAAATCTATGCCTATCAGACAAAAGCGACGTTGGCAAGTGTTGAAAATTTAAGGAAGATATCAAAACAAGTTCTGATCGACACAGGATCTTATCAGTTACCATTTCTAGCTTCTGATACCGTTCGATACTAATAACGATAGATCACGCTGATTGTTGGTATGTCCGTACAGCGCACATTTTAATGTTGTTTCTTGGGAATGATATCTTAAGAAACAACTTTATTTAATGCTGTTCTAAGAATCATTTTAGTAATGAGTTTTTATGATTATATAGTGAATTGTTACTGGGTATTTTGAAGGATGATATGTATACAGGATATATCTTTTTTAAGTCCGTTTTAATATCAGCTTTTCGATTGTAGTACCATCTTCATTTCCTTTAAAATAGCTTTTAAAATTAAATTTTTCGACTAGTTTTCTTGAAGCGATATTTTCTGGGTGAATGATAGCAATTACATCATTTTCTTTATTGACGGTCGCCGCTTGGGATAACAAATATTCACAAATTTTAGCTCCTAGACCTTTTTTCCAATGCTCTTTTCGCAGTAAATAACCAATTTCAAAAATATGGATATTTCTTTTGTAGAAGACCAGTTTGCAATCACCAATGATTTGACCAGTAGCTGTATCCAATACTTGGTAATAACCAAGAGAATCATGCTGTTTGCCTAAATCTAAGATAAATGCAAATCTTCTCTTAGCATCTGTTTCAGATAGACCTTTTCCGGTGATGTATTGCATCAGGTCATCTTCTTTAACAAGATTAAGATAGTCTGAAAAATCTTCTTCGGTATATTTTTTAAAAGTTAGCTGGGTGGTCATATGATGTGTAAATATAAAGGTTTTTAAAATTAGTGCTATTACCTGGAAGTTTTAACTCCATTATAAGATCTACCCCAGAACAATGATTTTTTACTTTCTTTAAGTTGCTCTATACAAGATTTAAGTTATGTTATTTAATAAAAAAATACTAAATTGATAATGCATTATCATGTATTTTACTTATTAAAATTGCCCCAAAAAGTTAGAAACTTTTTGGGGCAAATCCGAAATCAATGACTTAAAGTTAATTAAATTAATATCCGGGGTTTTGTTCCAGCATGTTATTTCCTGCAATGGCTTGATTTGGAATAGGAAAACGATTCAGATGACTGCTATTAGAAGGCGAGTGATCCCACCAATTTTCTGTTGTGAAGGCTTTCCATCTGATGAGATCGGTTCTTCTTCGCCCTTCTCCTATAAATTCAATACTCCATTCATCTAAAAAACGATATTTATCTATATTAGCGGTGGTGACCGGATTTAAATCGATGTTGTCTTTAAAATTTCTTTTTCTAACATTATTGATTAGGGAAACAGCTTTAGTTTTATCTCCGACACGGAACTCACATTCGGCTAACATATAATAGATTTCGGCCAATCGGATTACAGGCATATCAGCACCCCATCTTAATGTATTATTGGCTAGATTTGGAATAGGAACTTTTACCAAACGAATTCCGGTGTTTTCCTCACCCTCCGACATTTTTGACGGGAGTTGCGCGACAGAGCTATATTTCTTTCCCTGACCTACTTCTGAGAATCGTGCCACCTGATCTACAAAATTTAAGGGCTGTTTATTATATTCTTCACCGCCAAGAATGGCTTTTCCATCTGGAGATAGATGTGGCCCCACGATGAACATACCTTCATAGTTTTCAGTGCCTAAATAACGATAAGGGCTCTTTCGAAAGTCCCCTGCGCTAAAAGTTTCAAATGGCGATCCTAGTTTAAAATCACTACTATAAAGTGTACCATCTGGTTTTCTAGAAGGAGTGAGGTGAGCACCATTATTCCCGCCCATATCTTGGCTAAAATACTCTCTTGTATTGTAATGGTAGAAATCTGCATAAAACCAATTGTACTCTAGCATTTTAAATTCAGAAGGCATAGACCATATAATCTCAGGAGAATTGTTGTTTTTGAACCCATGAACACCATTCCATGTTGGATCCAGTTGATAATCACCATATTCTTTATTGATTAGCGCTTGACTTAATTGTCTACTTTCCTCATACATCGGTTTACCAATATAGGCTTCTGCATTAAAATACAATTGAGCAAGCATTGCCGCAACAGCCGCTTTTCGAATTGCCCCTTCTTCTTTGTCACCAGGTTTTTTTGCAGGTAAATTATTAAGTGCTGCTTTCAATAATTTTTCAATATGTAAAAACAGCTCTTGGTCGGTATTTCGAGGAAGTGATTCTTGATCTAGTGATTCAAAAATGGGCATTCCGCCAAAATAGTCCAGTCCTCTCAAATAGAAATATGAGATTAAAGCATCGAGCTGAGCCATATCAGCTTGTTGCTGGTCCGCACTTAAAGCAAATTTTGTATAATCCAATTTAGAAAGATCATTTTTGGTATCCAGAGCAAGGGCAACCCCCATCAGGGTTCCACGCCATGTTCCCCAAATCCAACCGTCGTCTGCAGTCCATTTGTGATAATGATAGCGTTCATTTTCTCCGCCATTATACCAATGCCTGCCCTTAGTTGTGATCGCAAAGTTGTCTGCAGTATATTCCTGTAATCTCCAGCGATCTTCTCCGAGGTACCACTTAGCATGGGTAAAAGGTCTAAAAAGGGCCGCTTTGATATCTTTCTCACTTTTGTAAAATGTTTCAGGAGTTACAGAGCTATAAAATTCCTGATCTAATTTGGTACAAGCCTGAAAGAGTAGCCCTGCAGATAGTGTTAGTATCGATATGTATTTTTTCATAATCTTATTTTTAAAAATTTACTTGTAAACCCATCATAAAAGTTCGTGTTTTTGGATAGACATTTCTTTCTTCAAAACCAGGTTCAAGTCCATTGATGTTTACTTCGGGATCTAACCCGGTATAATTTGTGAATACAAATAGATCTCTAGCGGTAGCATAAATACGTAGTGATTTTATAGGTTTGATCAGATTTGCATTGAAAGAGTAACCGATATTAAGTGCGTCGACTTTTAAGAATGTTCCTTTTTCAAGCCAGTAATCACTCAATTCTTTTTCACCTTTGATATTTTTGTGTTTATCGTAGGCTTCTGCCAGGACATTCTGGCCTTTCACATTTGGTAAGCTATAGTACATATTGATCATGTTAAAGACATCATGGCCAATCCAGCTGCGCATATAGATACTTGCATCCCAGTTTTTATAAGTGAACTGGTTGTTCCATGATAATTGCAGCTTAGGGATGGCATTTCCAACGAAGGCTTTATCACCAACCGTTTTACTACGTTCCCGAACATCAAATGTATTTCCATCTTTATCGTATAATTGCCAATAACCATCATCTGTAAAGCCTGCAAATTTCCATAGATAAAACCGACCGATTTCTTCTCCGGGGAATAGTCTTACTGCAGATCCTGGAGAACCTGGTGCCGGAAAATCTTTTCGATCAGTAAATGTTTGGCTGCCCCAAAGTGTATTGAGCGTGCTTTTATTATGAGAAGCAATAATACCAGTGCTATAAGTAAAGTTCTCATTAGAGACTGCTTTGAAATTTAATTCAAATTCGTAACCTGTATTTTGCATGCTTCCAACATTCATCGTTGTTTTGTCATGAATTGCCGGTGGCTGGGAGACGCTGATATCATAAATAAGATCATCTATTTTACGTTTATAGAAGTCAATTCTTCCGTTCAGTTTATTTTCTAGAATTGAAAAATCTAAACCCAGATTATACTCTTTTTTTACTTCCCACTTGATGTCAGGGTTTTGATTGTGCATGACTCCATATGTCCTGAACCAATTTCCACCTTGTAAGAACCAGGTATCAGCACTGTACATGCGACTTGCTACTTTAGCATCAAAACCTTCATTTCCGGTTTCACCATATCCTGCCCGTAATTTTAAATCGTTGATTAAAGTAACATCTTTTAAAAATGGCTCTTGAGATACGCGCCATCCTGCAGACAGACCAGGAAAGAAACCCCATCTATTCTTTGGAGCAAACTTACTTGAGCCTTCATAACGTGCTGTCGCAGTAAGAATATACCGATCCAAATAAGAATAATTGACACGTCCAAAAAAAGCTGCTAATTTTACCCAAGGATTGCGCCATGAACCCATACCTGCTCTTCCTTCGACTAAATAACTTCCTGTTCCCATATCATTTTCTTTAATGCCATCTACAGGGAAATCTGAGTTATTGGCTGAAAATCCTTGCCCATTAAAATCTTGATAACTGTAACCTGCTACTGCGTTGACAGTATGGTTATCCCATCGATTGTTGTAATTAAATGTCCATTCAAATACTCTGTCATTATATTTATTATAATATTGTGAGGCGTTTCCATCTACACCATCCTGTCTTGATAATCGATGTTGGGCAGATCGATAATATGAACCATGCTCTGAATTGTTTTTTACTCCAATTGTTGCACTAGTGGTTAAATGTTCTGTTAAATTAAGTTTTAATGTACTATTGGCTAAGAGATATTTAAATTGTTTTAAATCTGACCGAAGTTTGACTTCAGCAACAGGATTCCAATAATCATATCCACCCACAAGTACATTAAATCCGCTAACATCATTTACATCATAAGGAGTTTCTGTTGGATTGAGTACCATTGCCATATTGAAAATATCATTATTGCTTCCAAAAGCTTTTGCTTCATTGTAGCTAACATTGGTGTTTAATTCAGCAAACCCGTCAAAAAATTTAAAGGAAGAATTGATACGTCCACCGATTTCTTCCCTTTTAGAGGTAATGGCCATACCGGTAGCATCTCGTTTTGTAAAAGTAGTGTATACATTGGCGTTTTCAGATCCACCACTGATGTTGACCACTTGTCTATGGCTAAATGGATTGTTATTTGTCACTTCATCATACCAATCTGTTTTGTGTCCAAGGTCATTACCAAGGCCATATTCGATAAATTTATCAGCAGAAAGGACTTCTGGTTTTTTTCGGACTGTTTCGAGGAAATATTCTGACGTAAAATTAACTTGTGCTTTTCCGATTTGTGGTCTTTTTGTTGTAATTAGAATAACTCCTCCGGAAGCTCTGGTTCCATATATTGCAGCGGCTGAAGCGTCTCGAAGTACGTTAATTGATTCAATGTCTTCTTTAGCAACCGAGTTGATATCACCTCCCGGTACACCATCAATCACAACTAAAGGACCTTGTGATGCATTTACTGAATTAACGCCTCGAAGTTGTAAGGAAATTCCGGCATTGGGATCAGTCCCATTGGTCGAGATAATACTTAGTCCTGGAACTTTTCCCTGTATCGAAAGTAAGGGCGAGACTGCACCTGCGATCATGTCTTTTTGTTTGATAGTAGATACAGCACTTGTGAGCTCTTTTTTATCGATTGTTCCATAACCGACTACAACAGCTTCCTCTAGGCTTTGTGCTACCGATATCAGCTGAATCTTTAGGTTGCTTTCGCCATTGTACCGAACTTCTTGTGTTGTAAATCCAATCATCTTGATTGAGATCACGTCATTTTTTTTGACATTATTCAATTTGAAAGATCCATTCTGGTCCGAGGCGGTACTGTTAGAAGTACCTTTTACATGAACAGTGGCTCCTGCCAAAGGATTGCCTGATTCATCAGTGATACTACCGTTAAGCACTGCCTGTACTTCATTACTGTAGTTGGTCATGGGCGATGCATGAGATGTAATCGCGTAGAAATTGGTACTAAACAGTAATAATTTGGTAGCTACTTTAAAATTGTTAATTTTAAATTTCATAAGCTAAAAGGTTTGTAAGAGATATTTAGGGTTATTATTAGTGATTATAATATGTTGGATCGATCAGAAGTTGATGTAATGCGGCATCGCAATAATAATAGCTTATTAAGCACATAATAATTATCATACTTGGTTTGGTTATAGACATTAAATTGAGAAATTTTTAAACCTTAAACCTTATGTTGAGACATTTTGATATTATTCTGAGACAATTTGATGATTAATTTTCTTTTTATGAAAATTAATTAGTGATATTGGAAAGGAGTGGAGCGTTCATCATTAACAGTTGAAGTATTGGAGAACAAGTAGCTACAATCGAATGTTTATTGTTGAAGTTTTTTTTCAAAAACCGTTTTTTAACAGATGATATTAATAGTTGAGGTGTTAGGCAACTGTGATTGTGCAATTCTTTGATTAAATTTTCCTTGAGGTATCCATTTTGAAAAATCTATTTTTATCCAATAGATAGGCAATACCGGTACCCGCGATATAACCGAATAGATCTGACCAGAGAAAACCTTGCCCAAAAACAAGACGAAGAACTGGGTTGTTTCTGATATAAATAAAGAAGGGAGTTTGTATTAATTGCATGCATTCTATCGAAAAGCAGAAAACTAGAGTGAGTATAATTGAAAATAGGAGTGGACGCGTAAAAAATAGAAAACGAAAGATCCAATATACCATTATAGCGTATAACACGTCGCCTGTTATTGCAGGAACAAAATCAATTCTTCTAGAAACCAAACCAAGTATTATTGTGATAGCTACTAAACCAACGTAGGTTGTTCTTTTATTTTTACTGTTTTTTATCATGTATTAGCAACATTTCAAAATTTCATAAAACACTTTTAAAATATATTCTTTTAAAGCTGATGTTTTATAAATAGCGATCTAGCGAAAATAACTAAATATTTCGGGAAGCTGGTGGTAATTTATGCCAAGTGATTATTAATGCATACAGAATATAGTCTAATATTAATTTTTCATTACCTAATTTAGCGGATTGTAATTCAACTCGACATGGATGATTTTTTGAAACAGATAAATGCCTATTATTCACTATCTGAAGAAACAGCAGATGCTCTGAAGGCAATCTGCAAAATACACTCTTTTAAAAAGAATGATTTAATTTTAAGAGCGGGAGATATGGCACGTTATTATTATTATGTTCGTAAAGGATTGCTGGGTTACTATACTATTAATGAGAGTGGTAATACAATTTTCAAACTTTTCTTTGAAGAGAATAGCTTTGTGGCTTCCACAGCCGCAATTATTGAACATAAGCCAAGTTTATTCCACATCATAGCGCTTGAAGATTGTGAAGTAATTATGTATCCTGCTCAAGTTTTTCGTGAATTGCTGATCAAATATCACGATCTTGCATTGTTTCATATTCATTATTTAGAGAAAAATTGGGTTGTAAAAAAAGAGCCTTTGGAAATCGACCTGAAATGGGATACAGCAAAAATACGTTATATCAAGCTTTATGAAAATCAGAAATTGTTTAAAAGACTTAAGCAACATCATATTGCCTCCTATCTTGGCATTACGCCAACACAACTCAGTCGAATACGAAAAGAATTAAATTTTTAATCCTTCAACATATGTAAACGTTTTTCATCTTTTGAAACTTGACTTTTGTCTTGAATTAAAACAATAAGAAGATGAAAAAAATTGCAATGATGTGCTTTATTTTTACATTAATACTTCCTGTTTTTGGACAACACATAGTCCATGAACATGTTTATAGTGCGAAAATGAACAAGAAAATTCCAGTGGTCATTATCACACCTCATATAATAGCGGGGAAAAGCTATAAATCTGTTTATATTTTGCACGGTTATAGTGGCAATTCCGAAAGAACTCATCAGCAAGATATTCCAGATCTTTTCGCAAAGTCGGAACTTTACCAAACTATTTATGTTTTACCTGATGCTAATTTTAACAGCTGGTATGTCGATAGTCCAATCGACATAGGATCACAATATCAAACTTTTATAGGAGATGAATTAGTAAACTATGTAGATGCACATTATCCAGTCTTTGCTCATAGAGAAAGTAGAGGGATTCTCGGTTGGAGTATGGGAGGGTATGGCGCTATAAATATTGGTGTTACTTATTCAAAATCATTCTCATTAGTAGGCAGTTCATGTGGAGCATTGGATTTTACTCGATTTGGAGAAGCTTATCATGAATACCAAGTTGATCAAGTATTAGGTCAATACGAACAGTTAGATCGAGCATTTCTGACATCTAGTAAGATCGCAAAAATGCAAACTGCAGATCAGTTTTATATTTTGGACTGCGGTATTCAAGACGAGCAGATGATCGGAATGAATCGTGACTTTCATAATCAGCTGATAAAGGCTAATGTAGATCATATTTACCAGGAATCAAATGGTCGTCACGATACCGCTTACTGGAGCAGATCGCTTTCCAATCAATTGGCTTTATTTAATAACTACTTTTACTATGAAAAACTTTAAAGCAGTTATTTATGTACTTGCAGGCGCCATTAGCTACGGATTATTGGCAACTATCGTTAAATATGCGAATGGTTTGGGTATAGGGACAAGTGCCCTAACATTTTGGCAATTTTTTATTGGATTTATATTTCTATTATTCCTCGACCTGATCTGGAAAAAAAGAAGAGGGGAGAAGAAGGTTATTGTATCTTTCAGATCAAAGTCAAGATTGGTATTTTGGGGAACATCACTTGGACTTACAACCACGTTGTACTACTTGTCGATTCAGTATGTTCCTGTTTCTGTAGGAATTATTCTTCTCATGCAGTCTATCTGGATTAGCCTCATTGTGGAGATTGTTGTTCATAAAAAACGACCGACTATAGCTAAAATAATCGGTGTGATCATTGTTTTAATTGGAACAGTGCTTGCAACAAATATTTTTGATACCGAATTTAATCTCAGCGTAAAAGGTCTTCTATTGGGTTTAGGAGCAGGAGCCTCATACACTTTGTCGCTCTTTGCATCAAGTTCTGTTGCTTTAGATGTACCCAGTCATATACGCAGTAAGTATCTTGTCTTTGGTGGATTAATCTTAGTTGTTTTATTCTGGAATATTCATATTGTCGAACAAATGAGCTTCGTGAGTTTATATTGGGGAATTGTGATTGCGATCTTTGGAACTATTCTACCACCACTTCTTTTCACCAAAGGTATTCCGCAAGTTGGAATTTCGCTAGGTAATATTTTTGCCAGCTTGGAGATTCCTGTATCGATACTGTCGGCAGTAATCTTATTAAATGAGTCGGTTCAGACAATACAGTGGGGTGGAATTATATTGATTCTGTTTGCTATTGTAATAATTAATAAACAAGAAAAGCCCCGATAGAGGCTTTTCTTGTTATATCACAAGATTCAAAATAAAATCTATTGTAATATTATAAAACGGTAAGACGTTTAGAACGAATATTGTTTCGTTAAGTTCGCACCATCTCCTGTAAGTGTAGGATTTTCAGTAACTTTAACCTTACCATCTACTTCTATTTTATAGTCTACAGATAAAGGTGCGCCATAATTGATTATTTGTACACCGCCTGAAAATGCGCGAATCGGTTCTGTCGTTTCAATAACGTATGTTTTAGTAGCACCAGCGAAATCAGTATCGCCTAATCCAATAGCCGATTCACCCGTTCTAACTTTACCGTTCACTTTCCAAACATCTGTTTTGCCTCCGGGATTTCCTCCTGCCACAGCAATCGAAACAAAATCCTGATCGGCGTTTACGTTGTTAAGGGTTACTGTGATTTTATAGTTACTTCCCTTTTGTTCTGGTATTGTATTATCATCATCTTTGCTACAACTTACAGTAAGCATGCTAAATGTCAGTGCTGACAAAATCCCTAAAAGTGCTATTTTCACATTTACTTTTTTCATAACTACAATTTTTATTTATTTTGTGTTAGCAAATTTCCATAGATTGGGTTATTTGAACAATCATCTTAAACCATGATTTAATTTCTAATGGTTTACCATGATTTTATAGCAAATAAAAGATCAGCTCTTTTTATGCAGATATTTGTCATTTAATTACAAAGCCCATGTTAAAGCGATACTTTTTATCAATCATATTTTCGATTTTTATTTTTGCATATTATGCGAGAGCACAACAGCTCATCCCGTTGGATGAAGAGGCTTATGTAAGGCAAATTAATGATCAGATTAATGGTGGTAACAGCGATAGTACACGTCTTTACAACTATTTACTGCTTTCAGAATATTGGGCGCCAACAGACGCTTTAAAAAGCAAGCAGGCATTGGACGCAGTAGTGCGCGCTAAGAATAAAAATATTTTAAGCTCCGGCCTTTTAAATTATTATCAGGCAGTATATGAAGCAAATCAAGGTGATAAAACTAAGGCTAAAGAATTGTACAATGATGCGATCACTAGACTTGAAAAAGAATTAAAGAATCAGGATGCCTTGATCAAATCTTGGTATAACTATGCATACATGCAAGTGGAGGACAAAGGATATGATTTTTTGGTCAAGACTTTGACGGAGAAATGCATACCCTTAAGTGAAAAAATTGGAAATACCGAGCTTTTAGCTTATTGCTATACCCAATTAGGCCTAACTTTTATGTCTGTTGGACAGCTTAATACTGCTGAAGAATATCACAAGAAGGCCTTGGAGCAGCTTCTTAATTTACCTGAACAAAATACTGTTCATCTTATCACTTACCTCAATCTTGTTAGTAACTACTGTTATAAACCCGATAGCAAAACCGCAAAAATTTATCTGGACAAGGCAACAGCAGTTATTAAAAAATATCCCAAAACGCAACATGCGGCTAATTATTATTATCAAGTAGGAATGTATCATACAACAAAACAGGAATTTACTCCGGCATTGGAAAATCTAAGTAAGGGCATTGTATTGGCAAAAATAAAAAAGCAAGGAAAGATGTTGCAGATGTTAAACTTTAGGATGTATAATGTTTATCTGATGCAAAAAGATTATGCGAAAGCTAAAGCATTAATGGAGGGGATTTTAGATGAAGATATTTTGACAAAAGAAGGTATTAATCGTAAGATAATAATTACCCAATTGGCTACGGTTAATGAATTAATGGGCGACTATAAACAAGCTTATCAATGGTTAAAAAAGTCAAGCGCATTAAGCGATAGTCTGCAACAGAAAAAATTACTGGAGAAAATGAACGCTTTGGAAATCTCACATCAAACTTCAGTAAAGCAACAAACCATAAATCGTTTAGAACAGGAAAAAAAGCAAAATGAACTCTTAGCTAGAAATAAGAATTTGCGTACTATACTATTGGGCATTGCGCTTGGTTTAAGTTTGGTTATTGCATTCTTAGCCTATCTCAATTATACGAAGCAAAGAAAATTGAATGAACAAATCAGCTTGAGCCATCAGCAACAGTTGTTACGTATTGAGAACAAAAGAAAATATGAAGCAACACAAGCTCTTTTACAAGGAGAAGAGCAGGAGCGTCAGCGTATTGCCCAGGATCTACATGATAGTATGGGAGGAATGCTGGCCAACATCAGGATGTCTATCTCAAAGGATGGGATAGGGAATATTAATGAAACAAATGATATCGTTCAAAAGCTAGATCAATCTATTTCAGAAATGCGTCGTATTTCTAGAAATTTGATGCCTGAAACCTTAAAGAATCTAGGTCTTGAAACTGCATTATCAGAACTTTGCGAATCCATGAGTTACAAAAATTTACGCATTCAATTCGAAGCTTTTGATCTATCTGAAAATATTCCTTTTGAGACGCAGCTGGCTCTTTATCGCATTACCCAAGAAAGTATAAGCAATGTCATCAAATATGCGCAAGCGAATAACGTAATTGTTCAGATCAGTCAGAATGACAATCTTTTGAATCTTACCATTGAAGACGATGGAGTTGGATTTGATAAAAATCAAATTACAAAAGGATTAGGATTAAAGAACATTGAAAACCGTGTACAATTGATTAATGGAACAGTAGATATTACTTCTGCAAAGGGAGAAGGTACTACAATAAATGTCGAATGTTATGTTTAGTAAAAATACGTTAAATCTGGCAATAGTTGATGATCACCCCATGATTGTGGAGGGACTAAGATCTTTACTTCAAAATGAACATAAATTCCAAGTGTTTTCATTTACAAAAGGTGCCGCTATATTGGATTTTATTCAGGAAAATACGGTCGATATTGTTTTACTGGATATTATTTTAAGTGATGGTAATGGATTGGACTTTTGTAAAAATATTAAACAAAAATCACCACATTCCATTGTACTTGGTATCAGCAATCAGGCTGAGCGCAGTATTATTTTCCGGTTTTTAGAAAATGGTGGTAATGGTTATATCTTAAAAAATGCTGATTCAGAAGAAATCGTTGCGTGCATCGAAAAAGCATTGGGCGGTGAGATTGCTTTAAGTAAAGAAGTACAGCAGATTATGTTAAGGCCTTCGCTCAATACTTTCGAAATACCACGACTGACAAAGAGAGAACAGCAGATTTTAAAATCTGTAGCTGAAGGACTTACGTCAGCAGAAATAGCTGAGAAGTTATTCATTTCCATCATTACTGTAGAAACTCACCGCAGAAATCTACTGAAAAAATTTCAGGCAAAAAATATGATCGAATTAGTAAGGGTTGCTACAGAGAATAAATTGATCTAATCTAAATTATTTCGACAATTTCTTATCCTTAACTCATTTCATCTAACCAAACGACAACTATATTTAGCCTGTAAAAAGTACTATCAATATATGCATGATCTTATATTTTTTTTTAACTTTGACAATACAACTAATCAATTTTAGTAAACATAAATACCATTGATGATGAGTCGCATATATCCTAGTCGCCTTTTAGCTATATTTTCAATTATATTTCTATTTGTTTCTTGTAAAAAATCAGATGTCAAACAGGAGCTCTTAAGTAATGGTCTATCCATTATCGCGACTGATGGCCACGTTGCAATTAGTGGCTATCGATCCTTTGTTGGTGAAGTTAGTACAGTCTATTGGTTAGATGGTCTAAAGATAGATGCGACTACATTTATTAAAAATATTCCGAATGGAACTTTTTATCGTAAAGCTATTGATGATAAATCAAGAATAAATTTTGAATATAAAAATAAGTCAGGAGCAAAGGAATCCTATCAGATGGACCAAGGTAGCTTCCTGTTAGATACCGTTATGTATTATTATAAGAACAATGTGAAGGTAAAGATGAATAGTGATAGTGTGGGGGTCCTACGGACTATGACAATGTATAATGATAAACCATTGTTTGCAGGTATGTATGGAAAGGTTTCTGGAAATTTCGGAGGAAGCTCATTAGCTATAGGTAAACCTTTTTATTGGAATGGTGTATCTGCGCCAGAAGAATTACCGTTGCCGAGCAAAGGAGTATTTAAAGAAGTAACGACAATTTTTCAAGGTAGTGCAAATACAGTTTATATAGGTGGTAATTGTGGTTTTCCGGTCTATTGGAAAAATAAAGAACTTGTTGTATTGGATGAACGTTATGGTGAAGTTCTGCAGATTACACAATCGAACAATGATATCTATGCTGTTGGATTAATTAATAAACATCAATCAAACAGTACTGGTCATACTGCTTGTTATTGGAAAAACGGCGTTCTTCACGAATTAGAAGATAATGCTCAAGCTTCAGGAATTTTTATTAACGGTGAAGATGTTTATGTAACAGGCTCAACAGGAGACGTTCCTGTAAATTATAAGCCATGTTATTGGAAAAATGGTGTTCGTGTTGATCTGCCTACATCATAATTTTAACCTTACATTTTTTTTCTCTTTGGATTTGCTGTTATTAAATTTGAATATCTAAAAATAAGTGTAATTTAGGTATTAAAATTATAACCCAATGCAATATTCAATACATTCTATTTTATTGCTTCTTTCTCTTTCAAGTACATGTCTATTGGCGCAGACTAAAGAAGAGCTTAAGAAAAAATATGAAAACAGTGATCTTCACAAGGAAACGGAGAAAAAAATGAGAAATTCTAGAGCCTATCCCGATAGTGTGATTCTAGCACCTCTCCATTTTACAAACTCTTTCGTTACTTTAGATAGCGCTGTAAATGACTTTCAATCTTTCAGTATCGATGTAGAAATATTGAATGACATTCCTGATGATTATGCGTTTTATATTTCACCTTTCAACATCAGCTTAAATGGTATGCCTATATATGGGGGCATCCAAACCCATTCTGATGGTTTTAGTGTGAAAGATAACTCCTATCAGCAAATAGGCCGAGGCGGGATCTTTTCACGTTGGTATGAACGAAGTAAGGAAGCTACTCGCTCCAAAGGATATTACAATAGTAGTGATGGCGAAGGTGATTTCATCAGTGTTCGAAATAAACTTAATTGGAATAAAGGAAAATATCGCCTGAAACTTTCAAAAGCTGATTACGTTCCAGGAAAAGCAATTCCAGAACAATATAATCCAAAAGATCTATATTTCGCATGGGGCGATATCGAACATACGTGGGTGACCTACACGGTTGAAAATTTGGAAACTAAGAAAGTTGATACCATAGGTTCCATGGCTTTTCCTGGCAAGAAGTTAGTGATGGGCAAAAGTATCATATACTTTACAGAGCAGTATCATAAAGCGTTTGATTTTGCTAGCCAAGATCGTAAACTTGGAAAGGGTTATCTCCGATATAAAGATATCCCGGTCATTGATATGACTTTAAGTAATTTGAGGATAAATGATAAAGAGTTTATTCCAAAGGAAATAAAAACTCATCATAATAGAACACATCATCCGGATCAGGATCAGATTGCAATGCCAATGCCGGTTCTGTCGACAGATAGCTATAATCCAACAACTGGAGTATTGACTTATCGGATCGGCGAGTTGGTGAAGTGGTAAATAATCAGTAAATAGTGATGTCTACAAGGCCATGGAATGTTCTGGTCTTATAGACATTACTATTTATGGCTCTATTACTTTTTAAATAGATTTTTAAAAAATGAACCTAATGTGTCTTTTCGCTGTTTTTCAAGGCCTAAGACTTTTAGATCTATCTCGATGTTATTTTCTTCTGCATACGCATACCATTTTGCAAATTGAGCTTCATTAGCATATTCTGAAGCAGGTCTATAATAATATAATAATTGGTTTACAGCATGATGGTAAACACCTATCTGCATTGCTTTTTCGTAATAGCTGATTGCTTTTTTTAGATTTATTTTTAATCCACCGAGGCCAAGTTCATACATAATCGCATAGTAAATAGGTGAAAACTCTTCATCGTAATCCTTTTTTAATAGCGGTAGAACCTTTTTATAATCTTCTTTTGTAAAATAGATATCGGCTATTTTATCCGAATTGAAATAATATAATTTCTGCGCTTTTAGATAATAATCTAAGGCCTTGTCTTCATCTTTTTCTACCCATTGGCCGTGGTAATAAAGATCTCCCAAATTAGCCCATCCTAATCCATTGCCCAATTCTCCAGCTTTAGTGTATGCATTTACTGCTTTATCGATATCTTTCTTACAGCCCAGGCCATTTTGATAGTGATATCCCAAATTGTTCCAGGCATTCTTTTCGCCTAATTTTGCAGCCTTTTCATATAATTCGAGACCTAAAGCTAGGTTGGCATGAACTTGATCTTCGGTATCGGTATAAATCATGGCCAATTCGGTCATCATTTGAGGATGTTTTCGCTGCACACCTATTTTTAAAACTTCAATTGCCTCTTCTATTTTGTTGTTTTTTAAAAGATCAAGACCTAAGTCGTACAAGCTTTGATTATCGAAATAGTGAAAGTAATTTGCGCCTGTTTGAGATTTCCAACCGGTGTAATATTTTAAGAAAAAAGCTAAGTCTTTACCCCTTAAATTCTCTTTTCGGTTATAGCATTTACCCATCTCCTCAGGTGTAATTTTTCTGATTTTCATCAGTTTGTCAAGACAAAACAATTCTTCTTTCTGATAGAGGAAAAGCTCATCGTTATGATGGTCAATTACTTCTGAAACATACTCGTAAATTGGACTTAATTGATTGGTCTGTCCATCCCAATATTGCATTCCCTCTTGTAAGTGCACTCTTAAAAAGTGTTTTTCAAGCTGTTCGATTTTAAGATATGAAGCATTGGGCTCAAGTAACCAACGGTTGTTAAAGGCATCAAAAATTCCATTACCAATTTCGGTATATAATATGTAGATATCTTTAAAGAAGTTTGCCAGATAATCAATTTCAATTTTTTGAATATTAACATCATCTTTTAGATAATTTTGATTTATTGGATTATAAATAAACCATTTCTTAGTCTTGCGGTAAACAAAAGTCTGGTAGTTCGACAGTGTGATTACCTGATCTATTTCTGTATCTAGAATTTCTCCGTCAGATTTGACAACTTCAATTTTCTTGTGAAATTTGTTTGCTTTTACATAGAAAAAGTTATGGGGCAGTACATGTAATACATCTTTGATATAATCGCCAATATGGACCCCTCTATTATTAAAATACTTACGCTTTGAATTTCCTGCAATTTTTATAAAGAAAAGTTCACTCCCGTCAAAATCAAAAGGAGTTTCACTATCTTGATTGATGACGTTTTCATTTTTATGATTGATTAACGTGTATGTTCTACCTGTTTTTGCATTAAAATAATTCCCATATAGATGTGTTAACTCCTCATAAATAGGTGGAATAAGCAATTGATGATCTACCATATTTATAAGCCCAACCTTAGCATCAGAAGTTATACAACCAACTAGATGCTTAAATTCGTAATCGTAATCTGAAACTAGTCCGTAATAAATTTCAAAAACATGAGATGCATCATCATAAGTTGGTGGAACTATTTCAGTTCCTTTTGTGTCTAGGTAACCAAATTTGTTGTTTTTTTGAATAACTGCAATTCCATCCTCAAATTCAGATATTTCATCATAGTAGGCAGGAGTAATGATATTACCTTTTATATCTTTTAATCCTTTTACATCATTTTCTATAAATACTTCAGCATAATCGTATTTATAAACATCTTCATTCCAATATCCTAATCCGTAGTTTATCCAATCTGTTTTCAGAGCCTCAAGAAAATTTTGATAACCTGATGCTTTCAATATACTATCGAGCGGTTTTAAGCTTTGAGATTTTGTTGCCTTTAGGTAACTTTTATTTTTTTGTTGGATTTCAGTAACCCAATCTTTGGCTTGTTCTGATTTTCTCTCCTCATTCATATTGAAGACATCCGTACCATCGATCAAGAACGTATCATAGGGTAAATTTTCTAACAAATCAAATAGCTGATTGACGGGCTCGTAATACGCCTTTTTATAGTGCAATTGGTATTCATCGGCCAATAGCGTGTAGAATTGCCTTAATAACACAATTCCCGCTTCTCGGTTTGCATATAATAGTTTTCCTTTTGCCCTGATTTGAGAAGCAAAAAGAGGTAATAAAAGAGGTGGTATTTCGTAGTTCCATTCTCCCAAATAACAGGGATAGCTTTCACCAGATTGGGAGTCGATATTATAGATGTAAATGCGATGTGCCATTTTTATAATTGTATTAAGATCCTGATCAAAGATAAAAAGATTAGTTTCTTAAAACATTCGCTGAAATTGGGGATTTTTAGAATAATGTTGATGTTAAAAACATATTTACAAGATAAAGGGATAAATTATATTTTCCTCTATTCCTTTTCACCGACATTACGTCATAACTGCACAGATTTACCTACCCATTTCCACCATTCACCGAGTTTTTAGTGGGTTTAGTCTAATTGCCATAGGGTAGGTACGATTTACACCCTACTTTTGAATCAACAAACAAATAGAACTGCAAAGCAGGCATCAAGGTTTGAATTGGTGGATGTGGGGCTGATGCAACTTAATAACAATATAACATAAAAACATTATGAACCATCATGAGTATATTGGTAATTAGTTGTAGAATTTATACTCATGATAGCTTTATCACCTTTAAATAACAAATTAACTAGATGAAAAACTTTAGCAAAAACATTTGCAGCAGCAGCGTTGATCGCACTATCTACATTCACGATGGCAGCAGGCAAACCAGTAGGAGATAACTCTAAAAAAGCAGTGGTCAATCTATCCACAGCAGATCTAGCCATTGATCATTACGTCGAAGTTATGACCGAAGGACAGTCGGCAGAGTAGAGCAGTTGTTCACTTCAGGTTTTAATCAGAAAGTACATGCATCAGAAGATAGAACCAATAGCCGTTCAGAAGTTATTTCATTTTTGAAAAAACAAAAAGGCGAGGAGTTGAACTGTAAAACAAGCACTGCAATCATTGAGCAATCCAGTGACTATAGGATCGCAAAAATAACCCAACAATTCGAAGGATTTACCAAGACCGATTTAATCACCTTGGTTAATGATGGTGGCAACTGGAAAGTATCCCAATCGATCAACTCGTATAAGTAAGTTAAGTTTAATTCATATGTTTAGTAAAAGCCACGTCGCAAGATGTGGCTTTGCTTTTTTCTGATATATCTGTAAATATTGAGCCAAGTTGTGATAGCCGACAACAAAAGACTATAACGTATAATAATCGGATAATATTTTTAGTTTTTATCAGATTTGCTTTATGTAATTCATTATTTAAGCAAATCCTAAAATTATGAAAAATCACGTTCAACACGTTTTTATTGATCGATGACAGATGAAGGATTCAAACGGTTATTTGGATAAAGAATTCAAAAAAGCAGTTTGACTTGTTTTCAACGTATCTTTCCTTATCCTTCTACAACAATACGCTTCTATCCTAAGATCAATTCAAGGACTGTCGATAATCTAATGGGGTAATGCTTGTTTTTTTCTTAAAAAGCTTATTTAAGGACTGGGGAAATTCGAATCCCAGCTGATAGGCAATTTCCGCTACGGTAAGTTCAGTAGAACCTAAAAGTTCCTTGGCCTTTTCAATTGCCTTATCCTGTATGTGATGACTCGCACTTCTACCTGTAGATGCACGCAGAAGATCGCTCAGATAATTTGGAGTGGTATTGAGTTGCTCTGCAAAATAATGTACTGTAGGCAATCCATTTAATATTGATTCCCCATTGTCAACATAACTATTGAGCAAAGTTTCGAAACTGGAAATGATATCAGTGGTTACATGTTTTCTAGTGATAAACTGGCGGTTATAGAATCTGTTGCAGTAATTGAGCAACAGCTCCAGATTTGATACCAGCAAATCCTGTGTAAAGTGATCAATTGGGGTTGAGCTCTCATTCTGCATATTTTTCAGCATAGAGATGATTGTTAATTCTTCAGCGTCCGACATGTGGAGGGCTTCATTGGTTGCATAAGAAAAGAAACCATATTCCTTTATACGTTTGGCAAGTGGATATTGAGCAAAAAAATCTGAGTGCACTACTAAAAGATATCCTTCCAGCTTCTGGGGTGCGGAATTGTCAACGCTTATGATCTGGCCTGGACCGATACAGCTTAACACCCCGGCATCAAAATCATAGTAGTTCTGCCCATATCTTACTTTTGCCTCGTAGTTTTTTTTAAGTCCTATGATGTAAAAGTTATAGGAAAAAGATAGTGACTCTTCCACGGTCGGGCTGTCTGTTACGATCTCTTCCAGGTTAATGATGCTGATTAATGGGTGTTTTGGTCCTTTAATCCCCAAGGAAGCGTGCAAAGCAGAAATTGTACTTACTTTTTCAGGAATCCGGTTATTCTTTTTCATTTGACAATTTTGTTGGAGTGTTTTTTCCAGGGGCTATATAAATTTAAGCAGATATTATGAGAATAGCAAGCATATCACTATAACTCCATAGCTAAAGTATAGTGGACTAGTTTACCAAAGCTTTTCAATACTTCCAAAACATCGCTGTCTACTTGACCAAGAACGATCACTTCCTCAGAGTAAGTTACTGTGGCCCATTCCTTTGCAAGGTCGGGCGATACCGTAGAAAAATGCATCCGCATTCCTGCATTGCCTGCCACAGTCTGGAATATGATAAATGTATTTTCATCAAGCCTGCCAAACTCTAGCGCCAGGATGTGGGGTTCATTTTTGCTGACAAATTGCAGTTGCTTTTCAAGCAACGGGATTATGTTTGCTTCCTGGCCAGTCTTAATCTTTAGCTTGTTTATAATTTTTATTACAGCTTGTTTTTCCATTATTTATATTATTTAATTTATTTAAGGGGACTTATGAAGTTTCTTTCAATTCTAATATACCAATGAGACGATCTTTAATTCTATCACAAATGTTCCTTGATGCGTTCCATAGTTAAAAACACAATCCCATGTTTTTCTGCGCGTGCTTCATATAGCTGAATTCCATGTACAAGATTATTTCAAAATTACTGCTTTGACTTTGTGCACCTGTATCCAAACCAATGTTATATGTATCCAAATTGGTTATCATTAGAGTTTCGTAACGAAGAATTTAGACTGTTTTCTTGACAGATGTAATTGGGATACTTTATTCAGAGATTGAGATACACCCAAACTGACTACGAGTGAGATCTTTGTATTATTAATTTTAAATAAATGTTTCGATTTTACCTTTGGAGCAAATGAAGTTCGGATGTATGTCGATTAATAAATAATAAAAATATGTCAGAAATAAAAAAAATAAAATTAGGCAGTCAGGGGCTAATTGTACCAGCTGTAGGTTTAGGCTGTATGGGTATGACAGACATGCTGGGTGGCAATATGTATGGTAAAGCCGTTGAAAGTGATTCCATATCAACGATACACCGCTCCTTGGAGCTTGGAGGTAATTTTCTTGATACCGCAGACTTGTACGGTCCATTGATAAATGAACAATTGGTAGGGAAAGCAACCAGGAGCAATCGTCAGAACTATATTATAGCCACAAAATTTGGCTTTGAGATAGATGACCACAACCAGCTTACATGGCAGTTTAACGGTAGCAAAGCGTATGTAAAAAAAGCCGTAGAGAGGTCGCTTAAAAATTTGAACACCGATTATATAGACCTGTATTACCTGCACCGTCTCGATAAAAACACCCCTATTGAAGAGACTGTTGAAGCAATGGCAGAACTAGTCAAGGAGGGTAAGGTAAAATATATTGGCCTATCTGAAGTATCTTCCGCCACAATTCGTAGGGCCCAAGCCGTATATCCGTTGACCGCTGTACAGACGGAATATTCGCTATTTGAGCGAAGCATCGAAGAGACCGACGTAAAGGCAACTTTAGCAGAACTTGGTATCGGTCTTGTGGCCTATTCGCCACTTGGAAGAGGCTTTTTATCTGGACAGTTCAAAAAAACGGAAGATTTTCCGAAAAACGATTTCAGAAGAACATCTCCCAAGTATATGAGCGATCAACTAAAAAAGAACGTTGAACTACTTGAGGAAATAGAGAAGATGGCTTCAGAAAAAGGAGTAACAAGTACCCAATTGGCATTGGCATGGACCATTTCAAAAGGGGCAATTCCTATACCTGGAACCAAACGTGTAAAATATGTAGAGCAGAATATTTCTGCTACCTATCTGGAATTAAGCACCGATGATTTGATCCGTCTGGAAAGTATCATTCCATTAGGAACCCCAACGGGTAACAGATATGACGATGCGGGAATGCAGGCCATTGATAATGCATAAAAAACTAGGTTGTTAAACCTATATATCTATTCTTAAATATTAAAAATACAACAAATGGAAAGTAAAATTATTGACATGATATTCACCTTCACGGTAAAAGAAGGAAAGCAGAAACTTTACGAAGAAGTAATGGCAGAACAAATTGCCATTGCAAAAACAGAAACGGGAACATTGGTATATGATATTTTCAGAAAACCAGATGGCAGTTATTGCCAGCATGAACGCTACGCAAGCGAAGATGCATGCCAGGAACACAACAAGAATACAGCTCTACAGCTGGCAGAATGGTTTGAGTTGACGGAGATTTCTCAGATAATTGCATTAGGTCCGCTAAGCGAATCATTCAAGGAACAGTTTGGCGTAGAAAATTATCTGCTTTTTGTATCGGCGAACAAATAAGCCTGTGCTGATCATCTGATAAAATGGGATTTTAGATCGGATGTTTAAGTTCCCATTTTTTAAAGCATGATCCTGATAATGGAATGATAGCTTTTATTAACGAATATCATAAATAATTAATTATGCAAACAGTTACATTGAATAACGGCGTTGAAATGCCGATTCTTGGATTTGGTGTTTACCAAATTCCCGACCCGATAGAATGTGAAAATAGTGTATATGAGGCGATAAAGGCAGGCTACCGTTTGATTGATACCGCCGCGGCCTACGTTAACGAGGAGGCCGTTGGAAAAGCGATCCGCCGAAGCGGCGTGCCAAGAGAGGAACTGTTCATCACGACTAAGTTGTGGGTGCAGGATCATCCCTATGAGAAAGCCAAAATTGCATTTGACAAATCTTTGAAAAATCTTGGCCTTGATTATCTCGACCTTTACCTGATTCACCAACCTTTCGGTGATGTGTACGGAGCGTGGCGGGCAATGGAAGAACTGTATACCGAAGGCAAAATCAAGGCCATTGGAGTTTGTAATTTTCAGCAGGACCGTTTGGTCGACCTCATCCTGAACCACAAGGTGGTACCAGCCTTAAATCAAGTGGAAACACACCCGTTTCACCAGCAAAAAGAAGAACAGAAAACGATGGTGGAATACAATGTACAGCACCAATCCTGGGGACCTTTAGCAGAAGCACAAAATGATATATTCAACAATGAAGTGCTCGTGCCTATTGCCAAAAAACACAATAAAACAGTAGCACAAGTTGTTTTGCGCTGGCTTATACAGCGGGACATAGTTGCGATACCAAAATCGGTGCGACCGCAGCGCATCAGGGAAAATATCGATATTTTCGATTTTGAACTTGGTCGCGAGGATATGCAAGCCATCAGTACATTAGAAACAAAATCCAGTGTAGTTTTCGATCATCGCGATCCCGTCATTGCCAAATTCATCAATCAACATAAGATAGGATAGTGCTGAGAAGCTTCAAAACTTTTATCTAATCCACGGCAGGTGTCTGCTTGCTGTGAATTAGATATTTGAGAGTCGGCAAGTATCGCTTAATTTGTGTATTTGACTTACATGTCGTAGTCATTATTTGATATATTGATGCTCCATTGATCTCTACAGATATATCCAAAACGTATATTTCTTTATACCCATGCATAAGCTCGCTTGCTAATTTACCTGTGCCGCAGCCTATATCTAAATCGCTATCATCTATTTTTACGAAATTACTAATCCCATCAACATTCTCTGACGATGGATTATCATCATCCAGAGAATTGTACCAAATGAGAATCCTAGTATAATTTATCAATGATTCTATTTTAATTTACAACCTTAAAGATTTTTCATGCCGGTTCTTTACATTCAATCCATTCATCCGATTACAAAAACAAATTGGGAGGGAAAAGGTGTGAAACCACTATTGAAACCAATGACAAAGAAGCCTTTGTATATGCTTATATTGATGCAATCATCAAAACCGTAAAAAAAGATAAATTGAATATTTTAAACACGGAGGGAAACCTCCGCTATAACATTTGTTGGAATTTTTATATCTCTTTCTTTTCTCCATTATGCAAAATTCTGTAATACTGATTGTTTTCAATTAATAAGCTTTCCGATTTTTGGTTGGGTTGATAGAATTTCGAGGTGTACCAAAAGATGGAGGATATTTTGCTTTGGATAAATAGGCTTTGTTAAATTTTCAAACTAGCTCTTGTTAAATCATTTCGTAAACAAAACATATGCTTTACAATGACAAGTGTAAAAATTTATTAAAATGATATTCTCTTTATTGTCATCAAGTATTCACAAGTAAAAGTACCAAAGAAGCCAAAACCAATATGCAAAATACACTATGTATTTATTCTGCTGCTCTGCTTGTGAATGGATTTATTAAGGTCAAAAAGTTTATCAATAAGAATTTTATTTGTTACCCAAAGTAGTCCGCCAAGAATGTATACGCCAAGTTTCCAGTTCTCTCCATTGTAAATAATGGAGTCGTGAAAAGTCTTCTCAATAATTACTTGCTCAAATGTCCAGAATATAAAGTTCAAAATAAAACTCAAAACCGTCCAGCCAAATTTGAAGTTTGTTGTCAAGTAGTAAAAGGTGATTTGCAAAGTAAATACCGTAAAATACATAACTGTCAAAAAATGCCAACCAATGTTCGGAAGTACCGCAAGTGCGCCTTCAACTATTGGAATTATCAAAAGTGCAAGTCCTACACCAATTAAATATTGTATGGTTATTTTTTCCTGCATTGGAATAATAAGCTGTCGATTAATTTGTCCGAAATACCTCCATCGTATTGAACTCTAAAATTGTCCCAGGAATTGACTGCCATCATATGAAACTCATAATTCTCATTCATTGCAGTGGATCCACTACCTGTCCCAAGTAAAAATATACCGACCTTATTTCTTGGAGGCTCATTTTTGTTCTTTTCAAGTGTGTAGTCTTCGTTAAAGTCTTGCTGTATAAGTTCCGGTATTTTTTCTATTTTGTTCCAGTTGTTATCAACAAAATAATACTCTTGGTCTATGATACCAGTCTCAAATTTGTTTGTGAGTATCATAACTCCATTATCTGGAATTTTGTAAATCAGTCTTCCGTCTACTTTTGGAACAGTCTGTCCACAAGGCTCATTATAAATTAGCGTGATTTGACCTCTAAAGCCTTTAGGAATAAGAAAGGTCTCTGGTGTCATATGCTTTGAAGCTAAAAAGACGAATGCAAGCATTCCAGGAAACCAAAGTAGCAGTGGTAAAAAGGTCGTTAGTAATTTTGTCTTTAGCTTGATTTTAGAGAACCATACTATCAAAAGTCCGATTATAAAAACTGGTCCTCCAAATATTATCCAATAAGGATTTAAGCAAGCAATCCAACTTAAAATAATCAGAATAATTCCCGTTTTATAAACGCTCATTTTGTATTTGTCGTATTTGTAAAATTACAGATGGTTTGTGGCTTGGCGAAAATGACAGACTGAATTTTAAATTTGTATCCCTGTTAGCATAAGGGATATAGTATTTCCTAATATACTACAATAGGAAATAAATAAGACTTTTATCAGCGATGAATGTAATTGATTTTGAATTAATATAAAAGGTGTAATTATCATTTTGATTCCTGAAACGAATCGAAAGACAAAGGCGCAATTGCAATCGGCAATATAAATTATGCAGATTCTGTTAAGCATATGCGATAAAGCCGAATATATTCCTCTTTTTTCTCCTTTACGGTTTCCCGTATACTATGTAAAATAAGATTACTTATTATTGCGCGCAATTGCAGGATACAAAACTATTTTACTTTTAATTTTTTATTTATTGATTTTCAGTTTATATTGTAGATGATTTCTAAACAGCCATATTGTTAGCAAGAGATCCTGACTAAATTATAAAAATACTTGTATTGTAAATGCTATGATGTAAAGGAAAAGTCATATGACATAAATCAATAAAATAGTGAAAATAAATTTAATTATGATTAGAAAAATTAACATTAATAATTTTGGTATATATAATGGTTTCACTTGGGATTCAATAAGAGATTCAGGGAATACTCTAATACCATTAAAAAAAGTAAATATATTCTATGGACGAAATTATTCTGGTAAAACAACTCTATCAAGAATACTTCGAGGTATAGAAACTAAGTCTATTTCTGATAAATATGAGAGACCCGACTTCGAGCTGACTCTGGAAGGTGGAGTATTGATAAATTATACCAATTTTCAGCAGAATAATCTGCTGATAAGGTGCTTTAATGAAGATTTTATTAAGGAGAATCTAAAGTTTTTTATTGATCACGAAACGGATATAATTCCGTTTGCTATTATAGGACAAAATACAGGAATTGAGAAACAAATAGAAGAGATTAGAAATCTATTAGGTAGTAATGAAGAGGGAATAGAGACACTCTTATATAGTGATTTAAAACAAAGAAAGGTCGACCAAGAGGTAGTCTCTTCAGAGTTGACAAAATTAAAGGGTAATTTGAATACTCAGTTAGCAAACAAAGCTACAGTAGGGGCAGATAGCATCAAAAAGAACTATGCTACTTATGGTGATATCAACTATAATATTACAAAACTGAGTAAGGAGATTGGAGATATTGCTAATGTTCAATTGCTTGATTTAGAGAAGAAAGACCAATGTGAAAAGCTTTTGAAAGAGGACGAAAAGGCGGATGTTTCTGAATTGGAAGTTATTGATTGCGAAATAGAGACTATTCATAGCAAAGTAAAAGAACTCGTTATGAAAGAAATTCTCGGTAGCGATAAGATACAAGAACTTCTCGAAAATGCTACACTTAATAGATGGGCACAAGAAGGATATGATTTACATAAGGATGACAGAGATTGTAAATGTTCATTTTGTGGTAATTCTATTTCGTCTGAACGCTGGGTAGCTCTCGATAAGCATTTTGATGAAGAGACTGCAAAGTTGAAGAAAGATTTATTAATAGTCGCTTCCTTAATAGAGAATAAGAATACTCAATTATCCGGTAAAAAGAACTCAATATCTTCAGATTTGTTTTATAGCGAATTGCAAACGAAAGCCTCTTCAGCAATAGATGCCGTAAAATTAAGCTTAGATGGTGTTATTGTCGAATTAGAAGAATATGCTAACTTAATAGATACTCGATTGCAATCATTACTGAGGAATGCTGATTTTTCGAAAACAGTTAATATTAGTTGTATACAGGAATTAAATTCCAAAGTATCCTTATTAAATGACTTAATAAAAGATAACAATACTTTGACCAGTAAGCTAAAAGACCGAAAGGAAAATGCTCAAAAGGATTTAAGATATTACGAGATTAATAATTTTATTGAAACTATAAACTATTCGGGACAGCAAGCTCTGATTCTTGAAAAAGAGGCAGATTTACGGGAAAAAGAAAGAGTATTTATCGAGTTAGAAGAAGAAATACGAAGTAAAGAAAGTAGTATAGATGAATTAGGGCGGAGATTAAACGATGAGGAAGAAGGAGCGAATAGAGTAAATCACTATCTTACTAATTATTTCGGACATGGACACCTTAAGTTACAGGCTATTAAAGAGGAAAAAAGTGCAACGAAGAAAATTAGATTTAATATCGTCAGAAACAATAGTATAGCATATCACCTTAGTGAGGGCGAGATTTCTTTAATCTCATTTTGCTATTTTATGGCAAAACTTGATGATATTCACACTTTAGGAAGTAAACCAATAATTCTAATAGATGACCCAATATCCAGTTTGGACGCTAATCACATATTTTATTTGTATAGCGTTATCAATTCTGAGCTGTTTGTAAAGAATAGATTTGATCAAATATTTATATCAACTCATAATCTAGATTTTCTTAAATACTTGAAGAGGTTAGATTTGTCTTCCCTGCAAGTAAATAAAAATGATAGAATGGAGCATTTTATTATAAATCGAATAGGAGAGAAGAGTACTATATCCCTTATGCCTTCATATCTCAAAGATTATGTTACTGAATTTAACTTTTTGTTTGATCAAATTTATAAATGTGCAAATGCAGAAATTGTAAACGATGAGAACCATCATCTTTTTTACAATTTCGGTAATAATGCTCGTAAATTTTTGGAGGCCTTGCTTTTTTACAAGTACCCATCTAGAATAGAAAATCAAACTAATAATGCTAATTCAAAGCGTTTATTAAAATATTTTGGGAATGACAATCAAGCCGCTATTTTAACAGACCGTGTTAATAACGAATTGTCTCATCTTGAAGAGATATTTGATCGGGGTATGCAACCCATCGATATACCAGAAATGAAAAAAGTTGCTCAGTTTATATTAGATAGGATTGAGGATAAAGATTCCGAACAATACGA
This sequence comes from Sphingobacterium kitahiroshimense, assembly GCF_025961315.1. Classification (NCBI taxonomy): domain Bacteria; kingdom Pseudomonadati; phylum Bacteroidota; class Sphingobacteriia; order Sphingobacteriales; family Sphingobacteriaceae; genus Sphingobacterium; species Sphingobacterium kitahiroshimense. The sequence goes on from NZ_JAOQNK010000001.1 coordinate 5,936,218, forward strand.
AGCATTGTTAGAAAGCATAGGTGTAAGTAGACCTGCACCATTAGCTCTAGCTAATACTGGGTTAGCCTAAACAAGATAAGAGATTATTATGACCTTAAAAGAATTCAAAAATAGTTTTCCCGAAATATATAGGCAGTATGAATCCAATTCGTTTAGCGAAAATATGCAGATGAAGCCGATTGATCGGATATTGAATTTTATTGAATCTGCTTATGGTTTCAATCTGATTAACATAGTACATGAAGCAAAAAATCTCTATCTTCCTATGATTAAGTATGATGGGAAAGATAAAGGATATAATATTTGGTTATCCCTTACCAGTTCTAAATCACTTTTGATAGGAAAAGCTTTTGAGTTTATATCTACTGGTAAGATTCATTGAGATTCATTGAAAATTAGTAAATTTAGTAAAACTAACAATTAAATTAATCTATGACTGATTCCGCTTCAGGCTCAATTGCTGGATTTCTTTTTCAATTTGAGAAAGCACTAGTTTTATTGGCGACGCTAGACAATACTAAGGATGTGGTTTCAATTGAACAAGTTGACGACGTCGCTGTTCAAAACGAGGACGACCTTGTACTAGTCACTATTCAATCAAAACATAGTATATCTCCGAACGGGACAACCTTCCAAGATACTAGTAGGTCGTTATGGAGAACCTTAGAGATATGGATTCAGAAAGTTGAATTAGGGGTGTTTGATGATACTACAAAATTTATCTGTTCTACTAATAGGAAAATAGCAGATAATTCACTTTTGCGTAAAATTGAAACCAACGACTTTGATAAAGTTTTAGAGGAAATAAAGTTGCTATTAACTGACCAAAAAGAAAAGCTTAAAAAATCGAAAAGTACTAATAAGGGTGCAGGCTCATCGATAAAGCAAACAATAACGCTTATAGAGTTTGTGCTGTCTAGAGAAGATAGCTTTAGGAAAGTTAAAGAAAATCTTGTTATTGAGGATCAAGAAGTATTAAAGGAAAGATTTCTTATAGCCATACACATGAGTACTAATAATTATAACAACGTAAGAAAAGACCTTGTTTTTGAAGCGATGTATGGATGGATTGTAAACGCTAGTAAGGCTAAGTGGATGCAGGGGACTAAAATTCCTGCATCTTTTTCAAAGAAAGAATTTGATTCAAAACTATCTTACGTTACAACAAATCCTGCAATAATCAACGCGATTTTTAGGAAAAAGAGTGATTTGGGAACAATAGATGAAAAAGTACTTGCTCATCTCAAAAAGGAGCTGTTTGTAAAACAAATTACGGATATTGATCGAAACGAAAAGTCAAAACAAAGAATTATCGAGCTGGCTGTGAATGATTTTATATATCATGAAATCGAGATGTCGCACATAGTAAAAGGAGGTGAATTTACAGAACCAGATTTTGTGGAATTTCAGCAAGTGTGTAAGCATAAATGGCAAAGTCACTATGATACTGTTGTTAGAAAAGAACTTGATGAATATAATGATAATGAGAAAAATGATATGGCAATAGATATCTTCGATAAACTGATGAATGAAATTGTTGTTCATTTTCAGGATGGAATTTCATTCAATTCCTCAAATAGTTATGTACGTAATGGAACCTTTTTAAAACTGTCAAACATTCCAGAAATTGGTTGGCATCCTGATTGGGAATCTAAATATAAGTAATAATGGGGGAAGATAATTATTATCCTACTGAGGAAGCCTATAATCTTTTTGAATTAATGCAAAATGATGCTCTTGGTGTAATAGCTGTTCACAGCTTTACCTTGGGGTATCACAACATAGCGAAAAATAAAGAAAGTGAACTAAAATTTCCTAAACTTGATTACCTATTTTTTGTGTTACCTATTGTCTATAATTATTCAGCGATGTTGAGTTTCTTAAATTCCAATGAGTTATATACAGCTTTAATCAAAGAACATTCTATAATCCTAGGGCTTCAGGAAAGAGCATACAAAATGTCTAAACAGACTTTTGACGCTCTTAATATGGCTTTCAGTAAAAAAATTTTGAGTATTGATAAAGATAATGGTACAATAATTCTGCTTAAACCGTATACAAGCAAGAAACTGGTACTATCTATATCTTCAAATAATTCCTTTGATAGTGTGAAGCAGATTCAAGATAGTGCATATAAGTTGGGAAGTGTTTTTGCTAAAAAGCATGAGAAAAATATACAGAGTAGTCTAAATATCAGGTTTTAATGAAATTGAAAATTAAAAATATTCTCTTGTACCCACAAGATGATAATTTATATCCAAGAATTATCAAATTTGAGGAAGATAAGGTAAATGTTATTACAGGGTACAGTCAACGAGGCAAGTCTGCTATTATTTCAATAATCGATTATTGTTTAGGAAGTAGTGAATGTGATATTCCGGTAGGAACAATTAGAGAGAAAGTCAATAAGTTTGCCATTTACATAACATTAGATAATCAAGCAGTTTTTTTAGCAAGGGATTGTCCTGGTAATGACAATAAGGCGTCTGACGTCATGTATATGTATGACGTTCAGGGAAAAGGTGATAACCCAACTTTAAACTCTAATGAATGGATAAAGGAATCTGGAAAGTATAAGACGAATCGGAAGAAAGTGAAAGATTTTCTATCCGTAAAGGCTGGCTTTGAGAATATTTCAATAAATAATGAATCTCAAAAAGAAGAAGCTCCAGCTAGTTTTAGAGACACCGCCGCATTTTTGTTCCAGCCACAAAATATTATCGCAAACCCTACGACTATATTTTACAAGACGGATACTTTTGAACATTTACGTCGCCTGAAGATGTTGTTTCCATTAGTTTTGGGGTACAAGTCTTACGAAATTTTAAATCTTGAGGTAGAAATTGATGCATTAGAACGTAAGGAAAAGGAGAAAGCTAAAAAGCTAGACGATTTAAAGTTACAGTATGAAAACTGGCAAACCGACATATACGAATACTATTCTAAGGCAATCAATCTTGGTTTGTCAAATGCCGATATAAGTATTGAGACTAGTAGCGTCAACATTATTAAGGACGAATTGAGTAGAATCGTGATAGATGTTAAAAGTAATCGGTTTTTGAAGGAGGGATCGTCTTTGAGGTACTCGGAGAAGTTAGAAGAATTAGATAAGGAAAGAATAATTCTAATAAGAGAATTGGATGATCTTAAAGTAGGTCTTCAAAAAATCAAACAATTTGATAGATCAAAAGTCGATTACATTGATAATGTTTCCATTGAAGTGAATAAGAGGTTAACACCCGTAGAGTGGTTTCTTCAGCAGAAAGGTACTAATGTTTGTCCATTTTGTGATTCAGTGTCTGAGAAAGCTATAAATACTCTTCTTACATTAAGAAATGAGAGGGAGAAAAATCATAAAATTATAGAAGACTCGCAATCAGAATACTTCAGTTTTGAAAGAGAGAAAGGGGATTATCAAGAGAAGATAAGAGAAAGGGAAAAAAATATACAAAAGATAGATGCAAATATTCAAATAATTAGAAACGAAGATCATAGGAATTATAAAAAGTTTCAAGATATATTTGAATTTACAGGTAAGATTCAACATGTGATCGAGAATTTAGAAAGGATTTCTCCTTCAGCAGATTTGGCGGTAGAACTAGACAAAATTGCAACTTTGTTAATTAGTAAAAGGAGAAAAATAAGAAAGTTAAAAGAAAAATTCGATAAAGAACTTTGTTTGAAGAAAGTTTCGGATTCAATTGCTAATTATGTGAAGATTCTTCCTATAGAAAATAGAGAGCAAAGAAGAGTGTTGCTTGATCCAGATGTTAGTGTTGGAATCAGAATTCAAGATACAAAGACAAAGAATATTAATTTTCTATATAAGTTAGGTAGTGGTGCGAATCACATGTGTTACCATCTTGCCACAATTCTTGGATTACATGAATATTTTTTAAAATTGCCAGAAACTAGTAAGAAGAACTACATACCTTCATTATTAGTACTTGATCAACCTAGCCAAGTATACTTTCCTGAAGATTTTAAAGATTTAGAGAATAATAAAGCGGATAAAACAAAAAAGAAAAAAATATCTGAAGATATCCAGAATACAAAACTAATTTTTGAGGCTTGTAGTAAGTTTCTGGCGAGTAACAGCTATCAAACTCAAATAATTATTCTGGAACATGCATCAAAATCAACATGGGGAAATGATCCAAATATTCACTTAGTTGAAGAGTGGAGAGGCTCTTTTGACGATCCAAAAGGTTATAACGCGCTAATTCCTAGATTCTGGTTTGATTAAATTTTGTAGTATATATATTAAATGGATAAAAAGTATAACACACGGGCTTTTACAAAATTTGAAAAAGATTTTATAAATAAGATTATAGAAATTGGTGATACGGATCCTCTTCCTCGATTGGGAAGTATTATGTCTGGTTTATGGGGTTTTAATGAACCATATTACGTGGAGGGTAGAGCGTATGATTATATTCTCAAAAATGCTGAAATTCAATACTACAGAATTTTAGGACCAACATTTACAAATACTAATCCAGACGAGTATCTAACATTTTTAAAGAGATCGAGGCAGATCAAAGAAATTATGACATATCTGTTGGATAATGATTATTGTATTCAACGTAAATCTGGCCGCTTTTTAGGTATTATCTTAGGGGATAACACGAAGGCGTATGATTCCGAAAGAGCGACCGAGGAAGTTTTTCTATATGAAGATTTTAAATATCTCTTAGGGATACTTGAATACAATATTTATCCTACAGAAGCTTTGAATGAGTTAGTTAAAAATGACTTTTGTAAGTAGCAACTTTGTATCAACAGATTTTAGCAAAAGTAATTCGCCATTACATTAGCTAAAATTAAAAAAAGGCCGCATCTTTTGGTGTGAAACAAAATCAATGTCGGCCTCTTAATAAAAACAGAGTTTTTATGTGGTACAAAGTTAAAGAATTAATTGGATCGGGACTAAACATAAGTCAGATTCATGTTGAAACCGGTTTAGACCGGGCTACAGTACGCAAGTATCTGTCACTTTCAGAAAAAGGGTTCCATGACTGGATCTCACGGCCCAGAAATCTCCCCAAGAAACTTTCGGTCTATTACAGTTATGTTAAAGAAACCCTGGAACTTCAGCCCTATCTATCCGCAGCACAGGTTGAGGATCGCCTTATGGAGCGATATTCCGACCTCCCTACGGTACATAGCAAAACCATCTATAATTTTGTCAGGAACATCCGTCTTGAACATGGTCTGGTAAAATACAGGGATAAACAGGCGCGTGATTATGAAAAATTGCCGGATACACCTTATGGCCAGCAGGCACAGGTTGACTTTGGACAGGCCTTTATGCAGACCGACACCACTTACCAGATGAAAGTTTACTTCTTTGCAATGGTACTGAGCCGCTCACGGCAAAAGTTTGTTTACTTCCAGAACCATCCGTTTACCACAACAACAGCTGTTTATGCACATGAACTTGCTTTTGAGTTTTTTCAGGGTATCCCTCAGCAGATCATCTATGACCAGGACCGGGTATTCATCCAGGAAGAAAACCTTGGCGATATCCTGTTGACTGACGGTTTCCGTTCTTTTTGTGACATTAACCCATTTGAACCAGTGTTCTGCAGAAAGGCTGACCCTGAATCAAAGGGAAAAATAGAAAATGTGGTCAAATATGTAAAGCATAACTTTCTTCGTGGACGCTTATATAAAACAGTTCCTGTCCTGCAGAAAGAGGCTCTGGACTGGCTTAAAAGACGTGGCAACGGAAAAGTACATGGCAGCACCGGTAAGATACCCCATAAGGAGTGGCTGATGGAGCAAAAGTATCTGCAGTCTATCACTGCTGTTCCAACTTTACCTAAGACAATGTTACCTGAATACTTTGTAAGAAAAGATAACTGTATTACCTATCGGGGCAATTACTATAGTCTTCCATCTGGAAGTTATAAAGGTCAGGGAACCAAAGTACTGCTTGAAATCAAGGGGAGCAGTATGTGCATCTATAGCGAAGCGAATCAGATAGTGGCACGGCATATCATCTCACAGCAGAAAGGCTATATCGTACGTCTTGAAGGACATAAAAGAACCGGTTCAGACCGTGTTGAACAAACAACAGCAGAAGTGACCGCTCTTTTTAACAATAATAATGGGGTCATTTATCTTACGCTTTTAAAAGAAAACAGACCGAGGTATTACCATGACAGCCTAAAAGTGATCCTTAAAAATCTCAGGAGTGCATCGCAGGAATCTATAGATCAGACATTGGGCATATGTCTGGAAAACAAAATCTTCAATGCCTATGAATTCTCCCAGGTTCTCAATCTGCAGAAGAAACTGCATCCTGCAGGCACAGAATATCTAACAGTCGGATCCAGTGCTGACACTACGCATTTACAGCAGGGCCTAGATCCTGAAACCAGTAATATCAATTATTATGAATCTATACTCAACTAATCATGGAACAGATCAAACAAATCAAAGAACATGCAGAGACATTGCGTCTGACCAATCTCAAAAAAGCTCCGGAAGAACTGATCCATCGGGCACAGATCGATAAACCGTCCTATATGGATTTTATCATGGAGATATTGGCAAGTGAAGTGAGCTACCGAAAATCGGCAGATCTGGAAAGAAGAATCCGGCTGGCCAAATTACCCAAGCATAATGATCTGGACAGCTATGACTTTAATGTGTCCAACGGATTATTAAAGGCTGAACTGGCTCAGCTCAGAGAGTTGTTGTGGCTCGAACAGAATTATAACCTGATACTGATGGGACCCAGCGGAACAGGAAAAACATATCTGGCTGCGGGGCTGATCCATGACGCTCTGATCGCCGGCTACCGTGCATATTTCCTGAGTATGGAGGAACTAACCAATATCCTCAAGATGAAGGATATCACTGTATCGGCAATGAATGCATATAACCGGCTATTAAAAGCACATGTACTGGCTATTGATGATATCATGCTTTTCCCGATCAACAAAGTTCAGGCTGTGGCTTTCTTCAATATGATCAACCACCTCCATGAACAGGCATCCATCATTATCACAACCAATAAGTCTCCAAAACAGTGGGCAGAAACGCTTGAGGATGAAGTGCTGGCAACAGCACTATTGGATAGATTATTGTATCGATGTGAGGTTGTTAAATTGAAAGGAACAAGTTATCGGATGGATAACAGACAGACGATCTTCCCTGAAAAAAAACAAGAAAATACACCGGAAAAGTAAATGTATTTTTTTGAAGAAAAGTGGTGAAATACTTTTGCTAAAAATTGATGAAAGTAAATTTGCTATTTACAACTTTAGGACAAAGCAAGATATTTATAATGAAATGACTCGAAAAATAAGCTTTGGTTCTATGATAGCAGCGGTTGGAAGTGTCGCTATTACATTAGTATTAGGAATTGTGAATTATCACATTAGTACGAAAGCTAAAGAAAATTCGGTATTGGAGATCGATTCTACCTCCATAAAGCAAATAATAAATGAAACTAGATCGAAATCACCTATTATAATAAGAGATACTATTTATTTGCCACAATCAAGTTCAAAAAAAGTCAAACGTTGATTTTTAATATGTGAAAGTTACAAGCATTCTATGTCCAGTTTACATAATAAGAAGATGCGTGATTAATTAAAGTATTTGGATAAAGTGCTGTATGACCTACTTTATAATTCCTGCAGATGAATAGTATTAATATCGGATTTTTGATTTACTAAAGAGTGATTTCAATTGCGTATGAATTTCTCCCATCAATTGTATTGCAATAAATGGGAGAAAAGTTTTCTAGTTGTCTTTGAATTTACTAATATTAAAATTATTATGATGAACAACATCTGTAAATATCTTAGTTTGACCTTTTTTCCAATAATGTAAATGGAACTCATGATCAATATCTCTTCTCCATGCGTAATATTCCTTCCACTTAAGTTGTTTACTATTGCCACCTTTACTTTCTCTTATTTCGTGGGTATGAGCCATGTGCGTTTTAAGTATTTCTTCAGTTAAAGAACGAAGTAACATTTGAGCTTTGCTCTTTTCATTTTGAAAGTTTAGAGCTTTCTGAGAATCAAGGAAAGATTTCATAATTAGCATTTCAGTAGAATTAGTATACTCGTAAAAATCTATATTTGTATCTGTTTGCTTCAATTGCATTGCTAATGCAATTCTAAAACATTTCTCATTAGTTATATTGGTCCAAAGAGCAGCAGGATTGTAGGTAGTTACAAAATTATTAAAATTTAAATACGTTTGTACATTCGTTTTTAATGAAGATGGTGGTTCATAATCTATTATACTTTCACATAATGATATGTTAACATCTAAACATATCAAGTTAACATTGCTTAGTATGATGTTATTGTCAAGTTCTTTCTTATTAGCTTCTGCACTCAATATGATACATAGTGTCATAGTTTTTAAAACTTGAGTAAAGTCGGAAATCCCATTATCGGTCTTGCTTTCTTCATTGTGAACATCTTCGTACAGAACGTCATATATAGTTAAATGGTTTTCATATGACATAGTTTTATTAAGGATTGAACAAATAATTTTATCTATCTCTTCTGGTTGGATATAATCTATGTTATATGTTTTTGTCAGATGTTTAATGTTATCCACTAGAGGGTAAAGATTATTTTCAAAAAGAAGAGTAGATGTTGAATCTGGTATATAGAATGCTCCCCAATTTAAATCCATGGTTTTTTTGTAGTCGATTAAAGAATATATAAATTCTTCTAACTGATCTTTCGTAGTGTTTTCTTTGTCCAAAGTTAACACAGCAGGGTCTAGATAAAAGTTCATGTTATCTTTCTTTGTTTCTTTTTTTTAAACCAGCCTCTAATAGTTGTGATGCTAGCTTTTCGCTTTCATCAAAGAAACCTTTTGGCCATTCCGGAATAACTCCATATTTATTAATTCTAATTTCTTTATAAATAGAATCAGCACCTTCTTTTTCTACAAAATATAGTATAGCATCCTTACTTAAAGAATCTCCTTTTGAGATTGCAATTAAATACCTTAGACGATTTATTAAATATTCGCTATGGGTTTCTACAATACATTGTTTTTTTAATATATTCTGAGATATAAAAAAATCCGCTAAACGCGTTTGAACTTTAGGGTGTAAATGTAATTCTGGTTGTTCGAATATAAGAGTAGAGTCCTCACCTGCAAGAAATGAAAGAACCAATATCGGGAGCACTTGGCTTACACCAACACCAACATGAGTCAAGTCATGAAGATTCTGACTTTTGTCTATTGAAACAACTAGTTCATGCCCCAACTTGCCCATATCCTTTGTGTCGAAATGACTTGCTACCCCTAAATAAACTAACCAGTCAAGCACAGCTTCTTTTAGAGTTGTTGTAGCTATAGATTTAATTTCGTTACTTGAAGTAAATTCTGAAGAAGGAACATATTTTATTTCTCTATTTTTGTGAAGATCAAGCACTGCGGCTGTATTTTCTCCTTTAAATCCAAGATTCATAGAGTCTATATATCCCTCTAGCGGATATATTGATTTAGGCTCATCTCGTAATGGTCCTAAGTACTTTACATTTTTCTTGAATTGATTTTCAATGTAATCAAGCTCTGCTAAATGTAAGGGGATTGAGTTTGCAGAATTGTAAGGTTTCTTATCGATTTTATCTAAAATTTCATCAAATTCGCTTTTCTTTAATATTAACTGTGGCATAAGATAACGTAGTGTAAATCTTGAATTAAGGCATTTTGATAAATTATCTGAATTAAAGTTTTTTCTTAAAGTGCTTACTTTTTGCTTTAAATCATTAATCCATCTTTTTTCAAGCATAGAGGAAGAATTAATATTAGTCTCAGTCATGGAGTCCTCAAAAAAATCATTTATAATTTTTTTGAGCTCTGTTGTATAGATTATTTCATCATAAGATCTTTGATCACCGTCATTAAATCGATTAGATTTGCCTTGTAAAGCTAACTTTAAAGTGTTAATTTGATTATCTAACTCATTATATAATATTGTAATATTATTAGGTATGAAATGTAACATGTTAACCCCTATTATTTTCGATGTCTTGGGAATTTGATAAAAATAAGAAGTAGTATGAAAAGGGCTAATTTCAATCTCGTACTCCAAGTTTTTAGTGTCGGAAGGAGAGATAGTCTTGATTTCATAATCTGTAATTCTCTCTTCTGATCTCTTTTGTGACTTTTTTATAGAAATGTTTGTCTTCTTATTGTCTACATAAACAGATTTTATAGTTACACTTTCTAAACTTGGATTAAGTTGTTCTATCGGTGTTTGTTCTGAAAGAAATTTGTAGGAAAGTTCGACGTTTTTAATATTTCTATCGAAGTGAAAATATCTATAGCTTATTAAAGAATCATAATCAGACATGTCTTTATAATTAGGTTCTAAAGTAAAACCTATTTCTATTTCTTTTTTTTTGCTATTATGGGAATTAATATCTTTATAGCTGCCAAATTTTGAGATGTGCCCATTAAGTATGACCGATCTAGACATGACAGGACTTTGTATGGTTTGGGCCGTTAATAAAATACTTTGTATTACGGTGCTCTTGCCTGAGCTATTTGCTCCAGCAAAGATTGTTAAGGGCTCAAATTCTAAAACTGTTTTTTTATTCACAGATTTAAAATTGGCTAATTTCCACTTTTTTATCATTTTTGGGATATTTTGAAATTCTAATTTTAAAATAATTAATCAACCTAAATGCTTTTTTAATTACGTTATTTCTCCTGCGGAAATAATTGAACGACCTCCTGATTTCATAAGTTTATGAACTTTTAACCAAGTCTTGTAATGAAAATTTTTCTATCAATTAATTTTTCTATTTTGGATTAATGATTTAACTACCCTTTAGCCAATCTTAATGACTCGATTTTCAACATAATCCTTCATCATTTCACCTGGTTTCTTTCCGACTGCTTTTTCGATAAGTAAGAACTCGAAAGGTTCTGGTGCACCAGTTTTGTAATAGATGTCTTTTAATCGCTTTTCTTCGATCCCAGTCTTTTGCTGGATGATGTCAAAGGAGTTTTTACCACCGACATATTCAATGGTGTCCGAATCGAAGTTTTCCTTCATATATAATCCGAACTTATTTATACTTTTCTTTTCCTTTGTATCGATTTTAACTTTTTTCAGATTAAATTTTCTGTGGGGATAAATATAGTCTCTTGCATTTTCTATAGTATCGCCAGAGTTCACAGCAATAAGATAGAATGATGTCAGAGAAACACCTTGACGATTATTATTTAGAATCTTGCTGATTTCTCCTTTTGAAATATTAACCTTTTTTGCAAAATTTTCGTGAGTTAATCCTAATAGAGATATTCTTGAAAGCAAATATGCCTTAAAGTTTTTTAAATCTTGTTTAAGTAATTCAATAGCATCCATAATTTCTAACCATTGGTTTCCATAAATTATATTTGTTTTTACAGAAACTATTTTATATATTTGTCTAAGCGATTATACAATAGGGCATAGCCCTAATTGAACGATGTTTTCTCGGCCCGTAAAGAGCTAAAATACCACCGAGAGCACCGTGTAGATCGCTCCGTGCTTTAATGAAAAAGTTTTGTACTTTTACCATATAGCATTGGGGCGGCTCACGTCAATGCTTTAGATGGGTCCTTCAGGAATCTCGCGAAGATTTAGAAGTGACAAGGGCTTAGCTCGCCTTCGGGTCTAAAGTGTGATGCCGTCCCTTGCTTTTTCCAAAGAGGGACAAATTTGCTCGAGATTGACATTGTTTGCATAACTCTAAAAATTATGAAACGATTCAAAACCACTCACAGAACCAACACAAACCTGATCAAGGATCAGAGTCATCGGTTCGCACATTTCAGTTTAATAAAGAACATATCCTGTGCGCCAGAATAGGGCGTTTAGTAAAACATAACTATAAATAGGATAGGGGAAGTTTGTTCCAAATCTAAAAGGCGCATTTTAGTAAAAGCGTGGTTTGCTGACCATACTTAATATTAAAAATAACGTACTAATAAGGTTAAAACTAGCTTGTTCCCATACTATGATGGCTTATGTTACCGACTTTCATTTTGATATACAATTGCTTGTATATGCTAAATTGGATCGGATTTTAGACTTCGTAACCTAAAATTACACTTTTCTAGTCATAAAGCAAATTATTGTCATCAAGTTTTATTGAATTACATCAATAAGTGAAAGTCGGTTCTTGTTCTTTTACCCAAATAATGCAATAATGAAGACCATTATATAACCAATTGACGCAGACGTAAAATTGCATTTTCTTGATTTAATATTTTTTTAACTGGTTTCCTTACGGCGCGAGCCATGTCCAAAAAGTAAAGTTTTAAGGGAGCCAATTTAAACTAAAAACAATGCAAAATACTTGCTATTGGGAGAGCTATGCGCTAACCCTAAGAGAGGAAATGTCTTCTTATCTGCGTGAAAATCGTGTTCCAGTTATTAAAAAACGAACTATGATCACTCTTTTACCCGAACGATTCTTTAAAAATGTGTTGTTACCAATTTCCGAAAGCTCGACGCAATCGGCGATAAAGTATGTCAAGAAGGAACGGCCAGCACAGCGTTATTACTCGCTCATGATCCGCCTGTTAGAGCCTTCCGATTCTTTCAGTATGGTTGTTCGTAATGACAATACCGATGTACTGCGGATCTCACTGATCAATATGACTGTCTTTGAGATTTATCTCTTTGCTCTGGGACTGCCTGCTAATTTTCCGACTAACCAAATACTGGTGTTAGGAGAGCATAAGGAGCGGTTTATACCAATAAAGAAAGGAGAGTGTATCTCTTCATATTGCTATGAACTGGCGGTACCAGCACGGACAGAAAGGGAAGAGTACCGGCAACGGATAATGAACGATCTCAATAAGCACTTTGGAATAGAAGTGACCTTAGAAAGATTGACCATTGTAAAAGATAGTCGCAAGGTATTGAGCATAGCAGGAGAGTTTGTCGAGTTGATCTGGGAGGAACAGCTTATGATGATCATTAAAGCCAAAAGAACGGTAAAAGAAAACCAAGAATTAATCTTAGAAAAGTATTAGTAAAGTTTCACTACCTGTGATCTCCGGATGCTGCCGAGGGAAAAAGCTTCATGATGAAGCCTCCCTCGGCAATAAAAGGAGCAGGGAAGCTTTATGTCCAAAAAATTAAAATAATGAACATAAACATACAATATATAGTCAAGTTCTGGGATTATCTCCGGAAACTATTTAAGCCTGAAAGGGAAGGTGTGCTATTGAGCAGAGGGCACAGGATATTACCTGAACTTTCTGTCGCTAAAAATGTGTTTAAAAATAATATTGCACATACAACTAATGTTGATTTAATCAGTCAATATTCCTTCGATGAAGGTTCGACAAACGTTTGGGATAACCTTGGGACTGGTTCGAGACTGATTCGGAAATCCTTCGGCAGTTCTTCGACTGCTGTTCGGCAATTTCCCGAAGGCCAGTCGAAGCGCAGTCGAACAGCACCCGAACAAGACTCGAAGGAGTGTCGAACACGTCTCGAAGCGGAGTCGAACAACACTCGAACAGGTGTCAAACAAAAGGAACTCAAGCTAGAAATTTCTGATTTTTTCCTGACCAACTTAACACCAACTTCTAAGTTTCTGCCACTGGGCTTCGACTTGGCATCGGGATTTCATCGGCTACAGTGCATGAAAAGTCGAAGGATAGTCAAGCAAAACCTGAGTGGAAGTAGAAAAAGAGGTGAAAAAAGGAAGGAGAAAGTTAGTAAAAGTTTACTGGATGTGGCAAACAGTAAATTGAGGTATTTTCTGAAAGGTACCCGCTATATACCTGCTTTTAACCCGCTTCGGGCCTTGTTTTACCTCCGGTCGTCGTTGCACCGTATGTGCACCGTAACTCTCCCGTCCCTGCACCAGGAAAAGGGCGGTACAACTGCGGTGCAAGTGTGGTGCAGTTACGGAGAAAACTACTACAAGGTTAAAAGAAGGTTAAAAGAAAGTCCAAATAAGATCCGAATCAGTGGCTTTGCTTTTTTTATGATTTTCATGAAGAATGTACTTGCTAAAATGGTTCTTGATGTACGGTCAGTGTACGGTTTATTCACCAATGCCCTACTGAAAAGGCACCAAAAAGGTACTGGGAATGTACTGGAGAGCTACCAAAGAGCCACTGGTAATAGTAGCTTAGCAGTGCTACGACTGGCTTGTGCTAGGCAAGTATGGCAATTTAGTTTTCCATGTGTTGCCCAAGCGTCCGTAATGCGTATGCTAAGTACTAGTAATGCATGGATAGTGCGTAAAACGGTACCCGTTTACGCACTACTAACGCACTATCAACGCTTTATCTATGCTTCATCCATACTTGATCCCTACACGGAAAGTGCATTATCTAAAATAAGAGGTTTTAAGCGATTCAATTTCTTTCGTCAGGCATCTGAGTGGTTTCGTATTAATAATCTGTCTAATCGCTTAAAATGCTTTTCAAATCAAAAGCAAGGAGGTGTTAGAGATGATGTGAATGAGAGTTTTATGAGTCGATTTGGAAAATCAGTGTTTTCAGCAGTATTGATCTTAATGTTGATGATGGGGTTCGGATCGGTATCCGCACAAGCTCAGAGTAAGCAAAGTTATGTGTTGCAGGGGACAGTTATTTCTGCTGTAGATAAGAAGCCATTACAGGCTGTATCCGTGCGTATTGAAGCGAATAATATGAAGACATCGACCAAGAAAGATGGCTCTTTTAGCATCGCTATATCCCAGCGTACGGGCAAAGTGAAGTTCACCTCTGTCGGCTATAAACCCCTAGAGTTGGATTATACTTCAGGCGTATCATTGCATGTGCAACTATATGCTAGTGAAAATCAGCTTGACGAAGTAGAAGTTGTGAGTACGGGGTTTCAGAAAATCCCGAAAGAGCGGGCAACTGGGAGCTTTGAATTTGTGGATAATAAATTACTGAATAAACGGGTAGGACCAAACATTATTGACAGATTGGAGAATGCTAGTGTCAGTACTATGTTTTCGAAGGATGGACAATTCACGGATCGCTTCAGGTACGTTGATGTTCCGCAGTATCAATTCAATATTCGTGGAAATACCAAAATGTCTGGTAAAGCAGGAATGACAATTGTTTTAGACAATATCGTTTATGAGGGTGATCCACGCAATATAAATCCTAACGACATTGAAAGTGTTACCATTTTGAAAGACGCGGTTGCTGCATCGATATGGGGTACTAGCGCCGGAGAGGGTGTTATTGTACTTACTAGTAAGAAAGGTAAATATAATGCGCCATTCTCACTCACCGTTAATTCTAACTTTACAATCGTCGATAAACCCGATATTTATGCTTTACCCTTTTTGAATAGCAGTGACTTTATCGATTATGAGACCTTTCTTTTTGACAAAGGATTTTATGATTATAAATTGGCAGATATCTATAGTTATCCTACGCTGAGTCCAGTAGTTGAATTGTTGGATGCTGTACGAAAAAAGCAAATAACACAACAGGAAGCAGATCAACAGATCAGTAAATATAGAGGTTATGATGTAAGAGATGATTATCATAAATATGTATATCGGAAAGAGTTTAGTCAACAATACGCCCTAAACTTATCGGGTGGTGATAAAGCGGTAGCTTATTCTTTATCATTTGGACATGACAATAACAAGGGCCGTTTTGAAGTTTCATCATTTAAGCGAAATACACTTCGATCTTCTCTTAAAGTAAAACCTATTAAAAATGTAGAAGTAACTGCTGATATTAATTACTCCGATATAAAATCAAATGACTATAGCTTAAATCAACCGATAGCATATCAAACTTTAGATGCTGGTGGTGGAGGAGGAACATGGCCATATCTGAGATTGGTGGACAATGATGGAAACCCGAGAGCTATTGAATTAGCGACGTATAAAAATATCTATAGAGATACTGCAGGTAATGGTAAGCTGCTCGATTGGAGCTATAATCCTATCAAAGAGCAATATGATAATTCGAGTATAGGTGATGCAAAAGATTTAGCTATAAATCTCTCACTTCGCTATAAATTGTTCTCAAAAATAAATTTGGAGATCCTGTATGCACATCAGTCTATTCAAAATGATATTTCGGATTGGATGGGTACAGGTTCTTATGCAATGAGGAATATGATTAATCTCTATAGTCAATGGGATGACGAGCAGATAATAAATAGACCTATACCTGTGGGAGATCGGTTGTATAATATCATGGATAGAACAAACAGTCAAACAGGTCGTTTTCAGGGAGATTATTCATTTTTATCCAAAAATGAGCTTCATAAAATTGATTTGATGGTAGGAGCTGAGGTAAGGCAAAGACGGTATACTCGCAATTCATTTGTAATGTATGGTTATAACAAAGAGAATCTGAGCCATATTCCAGTGGATCATGTTAGTATTAACCCTATTCTTAATCAAAAATATGGTGGTAAAGCAATTGAGGATCTGATTCTGCCAGAACTTCAGGTAAATAGGTATGTTTCATTTTATGGGAATATCAATTATGCTTTTCGAAAACGCTACGTTTTATCAGGAAGTGTGAGACAAGATGCTTCCAATCTATTTGGTGTCAAGTCCAACAATAAATGGCAACCTTTGTGGTCTGCGGGAGGGGCATGGTTAATTCAGGAAGAGCCGTTTTATGATATAAACTGGTTATCACAGCTTAAATTAAGAGCAACCTTTGGTTTTACAGGTAGAGCTAACGCCAGTAGCAGCGGTTTTCCTATTTTATACTATCGAGGTACTGACTATACTACTGGATTACCATTTGCTACAATATCCAGTCCCTCTAATCCTTCTTTACGATGGGAGCGTATCAGTACTTTGAATTTAGCATTAGATTTTGGTGCATTTGACAATCGGATTAATGGATCAGTAGAATGGTACCAACGTAGATCTATGGATCTTTTGACTTCAGTACCGATAGATCCTACAACTGGATATGATGCTATAATGACCAACGGGGGCGAGTTGGATGCTAAGGGATTCGAATTAACCTTGAATAGTACTAATCTGAAAATAGGAAAATTTTCATGGATGAGCAATCTTTTATTAAGTCGCAATCGAACCAAGGTTGCTAAATATTATTACAAATATCCTTATCCTATTAACTATAGCCAAAGTTCTGGATCCTCAAATCCGATAATGAGAGAAGGTTACGACCGCGGTACTTTATTTGCCTTTCGAACTGCAGGTTTAGATCATGAGACAGGTGATCCAATTGGTTATGAAGACGGAGTGGAGAGTATGGATTATTTCAAAATAACGTACGGTTCGATGGATAATATTCATGCTGTTGGACCAGGTATCCCAGTAATTTATGGTTCATTGGGTAATGAATTCAATTATGGAAATCTATCCTTGAAAGTGAATTTACAGGCGAGATTGGGTTACTATTTTTTTAGAAAAAGTTTTTCTGATGTAAAGGCTGCCGAAAATCGATTGGGACATGAAGATTATAGTCGCCGTTGGCAGAAACCAGGAGATGAATTATTCACGGAGGTACCTTCTATAAGGTATCCGTTGGATTCATATCGAGGTGATTTTTTTGATCGTTCTGAAGCATTGGTTGAAAAAGGAGATCATATCCGCTTACAGGATATTCATTTGTCCTATCAATTTGGAAAAAGCAAGTACTTTAAGAGTTTTTCAATGTACGCTTTTGCGAAAAACTTAAATGTGATCATTTGGCGTGCAAATAAAAAAGGAATTGACCCTGAGTATCGGGATGCTATCCCATTACCCTTGTCTATTTCATTGGGAGTAAATATTGGAATATAGTTGAGATCAATTTATAAATAAACGTATTATGAAAAAAATAATATATCATATTGCAATATGGATGGGGCTATTGCTTTTTATGTCCTGTGATAAATTTTTGGACGCCAAACCCGACCAAAAGATGACCATACCAAATAATTTGGCTGACTGTGATGCTTTATTAGATAATTATAGTGAGATGAATAGTATGTTTCCTTCTTCTGGTGAAGCAGCAACAGATGATTTATTTCTTTCTGATCAAAGTTGGGCGGCATTATATTTTGCTTCTCAACGCGGTACATACATATGGGATGGACAGGTGGATGTTTCTGCTGATGAATGGCAAGGCTCATATAAAGTGATATTGATGGCTAACCAAGTACTGGAGGTCTTGAAAGAAATCGATCCAAAGTTGGAAACGGAACGTTATAATCGAATAAAAGGTTCAGCTTTGTTTTTTCGAGCCTATGCATTACTTCAATTGGCCAATATATTTACACTGCCATATAATGAGAAAAATGCAGACCAGATCCTAGGTTTACCTTTACGGTTATCTCCAGATGCTGATTATCCTTCTACCCGGGCTTCTCTGAAGGATACTTATAAACAAATTTTATCTGACTTGAATGAAAGTATTTTATTACTTCCTGTGATAAGCCTCCATAAAAGTAGACCTATAAAATCGGCGGCATATGCAACTTTAGCCCGAGTTGGTTTAATAATGGGAGATTTTAATCTTGTAGAAAATGTCGCAAATGCAGCACTTGATATTAATAATGAATTGATGGATTATAACGTAGTTAATAAAGGTTTAAATGCATCTTTTGAAAGGTTTAACAAAGAAATCATTTTTGATGCAAGCACATTAACTAACGGAGTAATCAATCCCTCAATTTCTAAAATAGACTCAATTCTTTATCTAAAATATAGCGATAATGACCTGCGTAAAGTATTGTTTTTTAATGAAAATGATGATGGAACATTTGCATTTAAAGGTCAGTATAATGGTGAAGTATATGCTTCTTCTTTCTCTGGGATAGCGACAGATGAAGTTTATTTGAGCTTAGCAGAGGCATATGCACGTAATAATAAGGTAGATCTAGCAATGCAGAAGTTAAATGAATTGATGATAACACGTTGGCAAAGGGGGGATTTTGTTCCCTTTGTGGCAAGTAGTAAGGAACAGGCTCTTCAGACTATTCTTGAAGAGCGTCGTAAAGAATTAATTATGCGGAATATTCGCTGGATGGATTTAAAACGATTGAACCAAGAAAATAGCTATAAGAAAGTGCTGAATCGTGTTATCGAAGGTAAGGAGTACATATTGGAGCCTGATGATAATCGATACGCATTTTTAATTCCATTAGAGGTTATGGGACATGCAAATTTAGAACAAAATCGTAGGTAACTATAAAAATTATAATTTATGAAAAGTACTATTAATATTATAAAAAATGGAATATGCTTTTACTTATTGTTGGTGACTGCATTGGTTATTGGGCAGACAAAGCCTTTGAAAATTGGTGATCAATATGTTTATAAAGAAAAATTAAAAATAACGAATGGTGAGGGTGAATTACCTTTAAAGAAGTATGAAGATCGTTTATTGATATTGGATTTCTTTACAACTTCATGTAGTTCATGTATTGAAGCTATGCCCAAGAACAATAAACTGCAACAGCAATTTGGTTCTCGAATTCAAATATTGCCTGTTACAGTAGAAGAGGGTAGTCGTGTGAAAAACTTTTTTACGAAGAATGATATTGTCAAGGATAATCAACTGCCTATTGGATATGAAGATATTGAGCTAAAGCAACTTTTTCCTTATCAAGGTGTACCTCACGTGGTTTGGATTTATCAGGGAAAGGTCAAAGCAATTACGGGAGCAGATATGGTGACGGAACGTTATATCAATGAGATCTTAAATGATCATGATGTACTGAATTGGCCTCAAAAAAATGACTATTTTAACACCGATGGATCATTGCCGGAATCAATAGAAAAATACACGATATCTTCTGCCATATTGCCCTATGTTAATGGCGCTAAGCTTTCTTATTTAATTGATACACTTTCCGCAGAGTTCATTCGAGATCGAATGGTTAATGTTCCTGTTGTGACTGCTTATGTTTATGCTTTGTCTATGATGAGCGATCTTCCCCTTATGAAAAAAGAACGGATTATTTTGGAAGTTGATGACCCATACTCGTTTGTTAAACCCGATTCACTCGTCCAGTCGATCTGGGAACAACGAAATGCTATTAGTTATGAATCTATCCTACCGATTGATTTAACTGAAAAGGAACGTATGAAGCGTATTGTTGTAGATCTTAATAATAAATTGGGGTTATGTGCGCGACTCGAGGAGCGATTAGCAAAGGTTTGGATTGTCCAAAAAATTAATGCTAAAAACAATGTCAAGCTAAATCAAAAACAAACTAGTCAGCCATTGGTATTGAAATTAGGTTTACTGGAGATTATGTATCCTACCATACCGCCGCTAATCTGGGATCAGATTGATCCTGAAATGCTTGTTAATATCACAGAATCAGATAATTTTGAATTCTTAAGGGATCAATTTCTTCAGAATGGATTGGACCTTGTAAAAGGAAGCCGTAAAATTCAAACTTTAGTGATTAGTAATTATAAATAGCAAAAATGCCGAGTGACAACGTCACTCGGCATTTTTTTTTGGAACTCACTTACAAAAACTAAGCCTTTAATTTTACAAGAGGTTCATCAGTATGCCTATTTAGAGCTCTCACCATTTGTTTCAGTAAGTTGCTATCTATAACAGGTTGGCCAGAACCGTTATCTGGAGCGTCAATAGTACATATTTGTTGACTGCCACTACAAGTTGGTGTTCCTGTAGGAATCGTATAACTCGACGGATCTGTCGGTTGATTTGGATTATTCAATTGGAATAGTGCCATTTTGGTATTCTTTAGTAGTAATGAATGTTCATTATCGAAGACAGTTGTTTAAAAGTTTTGGACTGCCCGTTTTAATAATAAACTGAAAAAATTGATTTATCCTTGGTTGCGATTCGCAGAGTTGTCAATTCTACGGTTCGGCCTGCTGAGTTACCCCGAAGGGTGTATCTATCATAAAGATAAACAGCAGGGCTTTTATTGCTCTTACCCGCCTGTGGGGAAGACTGCAAATTTTTGTCTGTATCGCTTGATACTTGTCTTATCTGTTTTCATAGCTATTGTTTTCAGATCTTATTTCCATTTGTCTATTTCAAAATAAAGGACAAATTCAAATCTCAAATCGGGTATGGCGGTAGTATTTTACTTTTTCTTGTCTTATCTGTTTTCATAATATTCTTTTTAAATTTAAGTCATTGAAACCCTAGCTCTTTTGGAGCTAGGGAGTCATGGCTGGTTTCACATTAACAGGCGGCATCCAACATCACCGACGATTAATATTTTTATACTCAATCTCTTACTTAAAGAGTATCGCATTCATTTTACTTTAACAAAGGGGACTATAGCGTTCTTTTGGTTCGATATAGTCACCTTTGGAAAGCGCTTGTACTACTTCTATCGTACGCTTCAATTCAAAACTAATACGAAAACGAACATTTTGGAGGGGAGACTTTTTTGGGATGGAACCTGTTTTAAAGGACTTTAAAATGCTCTCCCTTTTAGCAAAGGGGAGAAATGAGGTAAAATAGGTACAGAAGAATTTCTTGCTATAAAAGGTCATTCAAGCGTACTACGCTTGAATATTGACCTTTATTTGATTTGACTATTAGAAATCATGAGGGGAGTCCCTGATTTCTAAAAATTTATTAAATTATCTGCGATTTTTTCCGCCCAAATGGTCAAAATCACGCTCTATAGCCTGCAGCATTTTTTCTAAAATGCCGTGGACATGAGTAGCTCCACTTTCCAGTTTTTGTCTATCGAATTTTTCCAGACTATCTTTGGATACCAAATGCCCACGTTTGGTCCGGACACAAGTGGAAACATAGGAACAGACTTCACGTTTGGTCATATCTTCGGGGTATACCTCAGCAAGATGCATGTAATGCGTAAATAGATTGATATGGCTCGCAAACAATTGCGTCGGTATTCCTTCCGGTTTCTCAACTTCTTCGGGTTTATTAACTTCTTCTGGTTTGGTTTCGGGTGTTTCTATAAGTTTTGGTTTGATGGACTTTTTTTGCTCTGCATATTGGATAAGCAGATCAGCGAGATGAGCTCGGGTAGGATCAAAGTATAATTTAGGATCTCGGGAAGCTTGGCTTATACGTAGTTCATTCTCATCAATACACATGATTTTATTTTCATCGGAAAGTTCACTGAGCCTAAAGTTAATCAGCTCGGTACATCGATTAAAAAATCCCATATGATTGAAGTTGATATTGATCATGGTCTCGATAAAGCGACGTTCCCAATCTTTATTGCGGTTGTCACCAGCAATATGGGTTAACGACTTTAATAACTTGCTGAAAAACAGATAATGATAATAACAGACCTGGCAAACAGCGCTGTTGAAATGATGATCAATTGCTGATTGGATTTCTCCCAGCAGATGTATCCAGATTTTCTTTTGTAATAGAGCTTCTTTTAACGTAGGAAATTTCTCCTGCAATTCTATTTTTAAAAGCTGATATTGATAATCGGTCAATGGTTCTTCAAGATTCATATCTTGACTGTATATATCTTCATATGTCTTAAAGAGCTCATGAAATTTCAATATGATTAAATCAACGTGCTGATTTTTTTTACGGTAAATAATATTGAACATACGTCGCAATTGACTGTAGAAAATACGGAAGGATTGTTGAACGAGCTCACGGTTACCATGACTGAGGTATCTTGTATGCGAATCGATCTCAATATCCTTTAGAGATGCTAAAAGATCTTGATCGATCTGTTCATCTTCTTCTTTGTTCAAATGCGGGATACCATAGGCTGCTATGAGCTCCCTTAGGTTCGTTAAAACACTAATCATAATCAGTAATTAAATAGGAAATTTGTAAATGTTTACTAAAACTAAACAAGAAAAGGTATGTTTTCAATTTTTTTTCCCACAAAAGGGAAAAAATTAGTCTTACCGTAATCTGAAAAGTAGATGTATTGAAGTTTAAATCAATTTTTTCAAGAAATAAGTAATTGGGGAAGGAGTGGATGGATATGTAACAAAATCTAAAAGGATGTCGTGGTTATTTTAAATTTTGTTACATATGGAAGTAGGTCGGTCCAAGCATTGTTGCTCATGCAGAATTTTCTAGTCTTCTAATGCTTGTAAAAATGCGGGGTCCAAAGGAGATATGCTCGACGCAAAATAATGGCTTAAGTTGCCGTTTTCATTGACTATGTATTTACTAAAATTCCAATCGGGTGCATGGTCATTCCATCCGTTTTGCATGGAATGGCTAAGCCATACGAATACAGGGTGCTGTTCGCTGGACTTGATGACTATGGCTTTTTTTGCAACGGGAAATGTGACGCCAAAGTTTACTTGACAGAACTGCTCGATATCTTTGTCACTTCCTTTTTCCTGCTCTCCAAAATCATTGGCTGGAAAGGCAATGATAGCAATACGGTCGCCCATTTTATCATAGAGCTGTTGGAGTTCCTCATACTGGCGTGTATATCCACAATCAGAAGCGGTATTGACAAGGACTACTTTCTTTCCCTTAAAGTCTGAGAAATCTATAGACGTACCATTGCTTTTTACTGCTGTTAGCTGGTAAAAGGACTGTGGTGCTTCTTTGCCCGAAGTATTGTATAGGATGGTTCCCATCTTTCCGGATCTCGAAAGTTTTTTGATCAATGGGTATAAGAAATGAAGTATTTTTTGTTTAAAATTCATATTAAAATATGTCGATCTGTTTAAAAATCTTGCCTTAGAAATGGTAAAGCAGTTCCCATTTTGATGATTGTAAAAATATGATTTTATGGCCAATAATTGTGATTTATTATTCGCTGTATAATGGCTTATATTTTGAAAATATAAAACAAGACCAGCGCTCAGAACCGCTGGTCTTGTTTGTTTGCTACCCATTGGGTATAGTTCGTAAACTTATAGTTTTGATAGTTCGTTATCAATCAAAGTGCGTTCTTCCGCCGTAAAATTGATATCCATTGCTTGTGCATTGGCTATGGATTGTGCTGCATTTCTAGCACCTGCTAATACCACGGTAATTGCAGGCTGCAGGGTCGTCCAGCGTAGCACCAATTGCGCTACCGTAACGCCCTTGTTTTGAGCAATCGGTTGAAGTGTTGCGATTAGACTTTTTACTTTTTCGAGATCGAACTGTGAGAAATAACCGTTGCGGTGGTCATCTTGTTTTAAAGTGTTTTCTGTTAAGTATTTTCCAGTCAGCAGGCCTCTTTCCATCGGGCTGTAAGCGATAATGCCTGTTTGGTTTTCCAATGCATAAGGTACCAGGTCATGTTCAATACTCCGGTTGAGCATGCTGTATGAAACCTGATTGCTGGCCAGGGTAAGTGTTGCTGATGCTTCTTTTAATTGATCAACACTGTAGTTGCAGACACCTGCAGCACGGATTTTTCCTTGCTGAATAAGTATTTCTAAAGCTTCCATCGTTTCACTGATAGCAGTAGTTGAGTCTGGCCAGTGGATCTGCAATAGATCGATGTAGTCGGTGCCCAAACGTTTTAAACTTTCTTCCAGTTCTTTGATGATATTGGCTTTGGATGCAAATTTGTACACCGGTATTGTTTTTCCGTTATCAGATGCATCAAAGAAAAATTCACCTTTTCCCTGGTTGCTACCATCCCAGACCAAACCAAATTTGGTCAGTAACTGTATTTTTGATCGTTCTTTTCCTTTGATGGCTTCGCCGATCATTTCTTCGCTGAGACCAAATCCATAGAATGGCGCAGTATCGATACTGGTCACACCGTGATCAAGTGATGCGTGTACGGAAGCAATGGAGTCTTTTTTTTCATTTCCGCCCCACATATTGCCTCCAATGGCAAATGATCCATACGTAATGGCTGATAATTCTAATGCTGTATTTCCTAATTTTCTATATTCCATTGTGTGGTTATTTTTATATTAATGTTGTTTTTAGTACGATCGGTTCTTCCTGAAGCTTATCTGCTGCAAGTTGACCAAACGCCTGGATGTAGGGTTGCTGATTGTGCGCATCTAAACCTTCCTGGCTCTTCCAGATTTCATAAAAGGTGAACAGGTTGCTGTCATCGATTCCTTGATGCAGGCTATATAGCTCGCAGGCATCCTCTTTTCGGGTCTGCTCTACCATATGACGCAATACCGAAAGAACTGCTGCTCTATGTTCATCTTTCGTTTTAATGATGGCTGTTAAATGTATTTTCATGATACTAATTGCGCTGTTAGTTGTGGCGTAAATACGTTGTCAAGATGTTTTTGGTAGGCTTCCATATCACGTAATATGTCTGCATTTTTTTCCACATCATGGAAATGAAAGCTTTCTAATTTTTCTAGGGATGCAAATGCATTCATACGGTGGAAACCAAATAGTGGTCCGTCGTCAACACTGGTTTGATTAAAAAACTCTCCCGGTAGCGTAAAGGCAGTTTTTGGCGCATTCCAGCTGCTGGTCACCATATATTTGCGTCCCTGAAGCATACCGCCAGTTCCGTAGTTGATATCCGGATTTTCAGAACGGCGTCCGTCACTGTGGTATATCCCTGTGCGGTGCCCTGCGGTAAACACTTCGTCGATATACTTTTTAAAAGCATTTGGAACCTGGAACCACCACATCGGGGTGTGGTAGATAATGTAATCTGCCCAAACAAATTTCTGAACTTCTTCGTCATTATCATAACCGTCTGCAATATGGGTTACTTTGATTTCAACGGAATCAAATTTCTCAAAAAAAGCAATTGTATTTTCGGTTACTGTTTTATTAAACCGTCCGCTTGAATGTGCAAATGATTGTCCGGCGTTGATAATTAATATATGTTTCATATGTAAATGAATTGTATTTTAATGTGCATATGGAATATCCAGATTACTTTCATTGCTGTTTGGCTATCGTGGATATTTCATTTTGTTTTATTTTAAATTTCTGTTACAAAGGTATTGGGCTTTGTGTTATTATAGAAATAGGATAAATTATAGTTAACTATCATATTTATGATACTTGTGTTTTCAGTTGCTACTTGGCAAAAGTTGTCGTGTTCAATAGGGGCGATTGTGAGCAATAAAGGTTTATTACCTAGCGTGGTGTTTTTTAAATATTCTTTAAAAGAGTGAATTATATTGGTGGAAGAATGCGTGTTTTTCGTATATACGATTTTTTATATCGGTAGCGATTTATCATTTTTATGATACTTTTAGTATTTTTACATCATATTTTTGATACTATGGTTAATTTAGAATGGTACCGCACTTTTAAAGCGATCTATAAGACAGGGACATTAACAGGTGCTGCAGAAATCTTATTTATTTCGCAACCTGGTGTTAGTTTGCATTTAAGTTCACTGGAAACCTATATTGGAAATAAGTTGTTTGACCGTACAGGTCGAAAAATGATCCCTACAGAACATGGCAAGGTGTTGTTTAATGCGTTGGTCGAGCCTTTAACAAAACTTGAGGAGGTGGAGAAAAACTTTCAGCGGTCAACAGAGAAACACATCCCGACCATCAGTGTGGGTATGTGTTTTGAAACTTTTCAGATTACTTTGGAGCAGTATGTCTCGACACTTCCTTTTAATCTGATCATCAGTTTTGGCGAGTATCCCGAAATGCTTGATCAGCTGGATAAAGGTATCTTAGATTTGATCATCACACCTAAAAAGGGCGTATCTGCCAATATTGAGCATGAACCGTTTTCGTATGAAAAAATAGTACTTGTAGGGGGTAAAGAGGTCGATATTGACGCTTTTAAAGAAGTCCTGAAAACAAAAAATAAGGGTTTTATTGAAGATTGGCTGAAACAGCAGAAGTGGTACGGTACAACTGGCGATATGGAACATCTTTTTAATTTTTGGAACTTAAATTTTGGTAAAAAACCAGATTTTAGACCTAATTATATTGTCCCCAATCTGAATTCTATCGTACGCTGTTTAAGTGCA
Source organism: Sphingobacterium kitahiroshimense (assembly GCF_025961315.1). Lineage (NCBI taxonomy): Bacteria > Pseudomonadati > Bacteroidota > Sphingobacteriia > Sphingobacteriales > Sphingobacteriaceae > Sphingobacterium > Sphingobacterium kitahiroshimense. The sequence goes on from NZ_JAOQNK010000001.1 coordinate 5,963,003, forward strand.
GGTGGAGGTCTGGCTGTTGTGCCTGATTTTTTATGTAATACTGAGATTGATAACGGGCAGATCCAACTGGTGTGGGAAGGAGATAAAAAACTCAAAAATACGTTATATTTTGGTTGTCGAAAAAAGACACTCCATCAGGAAGAAATTGATCATATTAAAACATTGTTTAGAAAAGTAATGGCCCGATAATTTTAAGCGTATTTTATGGAAACTACTAAGATAAAATGGGGAATAATAGGCTGTGGTGATGTAACGGAAAAAAAGAGCGGACCTGCATTTAATAAAGTACCGGGTAGTGAGCTGCTTGCTGTTATGCGTAGAGATGCTGAGAAAGCTGCTGATTATGCGCATAGGCATGGAGTTCCTTTTTGGTATGCTGATGTTGACGGAATACTAAACAATCCCGAAATTAATGCCATTTATATTGCAACTCCTCCATCTTCGCATCTGGAATACGCACTTTTAGCATTGAAGCACGGAAAGTATGTTTATGTTGAAAAGCCTGTGGCACTTAACGCCAGTGAAGTGTCGATTTTGGCAAATGCTGTTCAGAAATATCAAGGTAAATTGGTTGTTGCTCATTATCGCAGACAGCTTCCGCTATTTTTAAAAATTAAAGAAATGATCAATAATGGTCTTATTGGTAATGTCCGGATGGTGGAGTTGCGTCTTTGGCAGAGCCGTTCTCCGGCTTTAGTCACTAAGGGAGCTGCTGATTGGCGGACAGATCCGGCGATATCTGGTGGTGGTTATTTCTTTGATCTTGCACCACATCAATTGGATCTGATGATCTATTTATTTGGCACGCCTTTGTCTTATCATGGTTTTAGCCTAATTCAATCTACGGATAGTGTTGTTGCTGATCAAACAAGAGGCACAATTGTTTTTGATAACACGATCGTTTTTAATGGAAGCTGGTCTTTTAATTTAGCATCGTCGGATAACGTGGATTGCTGCGAAATAGTTGGAGAAACGGGGAGCTTAACATTTTCAATTTTTAGTAATAAAGTTGTTTTGAAAAATGAAAGTGGAGAGGAGGAATTTTCATTAGATCATCCCGAAAATATACAGCTACCTATGATTGCAAGTACTGTTAATTTCTTTAAGGATATGGGAGCTAATCCAAGTTCCATTGAAGAAGCGGTAACGTTAATGCAGATTATTGATGCTTTTGCTACTGTGAAATAATGAGCGTATTGATTTAAAAAATAAGGGTTGTTCAATAATTGAACAACCCTTATTTTTTAATGTTTTTGTCTATTAAAAAATAGACTGACATATTTTAAGCGACCTCTAGTGTTGTTTGAATTGTCTTTGTGATCGCATCCAATAATACTTCTTTATATGCCATGAAATGGATCTGACGATCTACTTCTTCAGATACTTTTAAAGCTGTCTTAGCTGTCTTTACAGCTTGTAGCTCATTTAAATAAAGATCGTTAAATGTTGCGGTATCTTTATTTTTTAGTATTCTTATCGTGTGTGAATATTGTTCAAATATATCCGTGATGACAGCTAAATTTGCACTATCAAAATGTTGAAGTTCATTTGTTTTTTCAGAAAGCTTCTCAAGCTTTTTTCTTTCTTTTGCGTAACCCATAATCCTGCGAAGTTACAGATTTTTCTACAGCTATTTGCAAATGATGTGGAATACTCCAGAAGAGGTTTATTCCATTGGGCAGCTACCACGTTGTAGGTGGTACGGTTCTAGCAACCAAATAAGGTTGATGTTGATACAATAGTATATTGTTTTACAGGATAGGCAAAGGAATAAAAGTAGAGTATTTATAAACTTTATGTTACAATAGCTGATCCATTTTGATTTTTTATGGGTAGCATATGACTCTCTTTAAGCCTACCAATTTTTTCATTTTGCTAGTATATGCATGCAGATTCATAATCATATAATAAGTTCATATTCTATTGTTTAGCTCATTTGTGCGCAAGTCTTTTATTGCTATATTTATAATGAATATACCTTATTTATTGTTATTTTAATAATTTAAATGCTAATTTTTTTAAATTGTTTGTGTATTTAGTGGTGTATGTTAAAAATATTTTATTTATTTGTTTTTGCGTATTCATTTGGAATCATGCACACTAACATATATTAACGAACTAAATTAAATGAAAAATTCTAAACTATTTCATGTTTTAGCCTTTTCTATGGTATTTGGATTTGGTGGTCTCAACCAATCGATCGCCAGTACGCTGTCTGAATATCAAAGCAACCAAGTTAAGATTTCTGGAGTTGTTAAAGATGCGACTGGTCCGATCTCAGGAGCATCTATTGCTGTAAAGGGCACATCTATCGCCACTTTTACGGATGCTTCTGGTCGATTTACTTTAGCGACTATTCCTGCAGGATCAAAAATTGTGATCAGCTATGTCGGCTATGCATCTAAAGAAATTGAATGGAAAGGGGAAAGTACCTTGAATGTGCAACTGGAGTCTACATCAAATGATCTGGATGAAGTTGTTGTGGTTGCTTACGGTACCGCTAAAAAATCAACCTTTACAGGATCTGCCTCGGTGGTGAAATCGGATCAGCTGGAGAAAATATCAGGATCGGGATTTGCAGAGGCATTGCAGGGGATGAGCCCAGGTGTTAATGTGGTGAATAATGAAGGTAACCCGGGTGGTGATACCCGTATTCAAATTCGAGGTATCAGTTCTATGTCGGGTAATTCTAATCCGCTATATGTGGTTGATGGCATGCCTTATGATGGACAACTGAATTCAATATCGCCTTCGGATATTGAGTCGGTTACAGTATTGAAAGATGCTGCAGCATCATCATTGTACGGTTCGCGCGCAGCAAATGGTGTGGTCGTGGTGACAACTAAAAAGGGAAAAACAGCTAAACCGCAATTGAATTTTAGATCGGCATGGGGTACTTCGGACAATGCAGTCAAAAATCCGACAAAAGCTTCTCCGCAGGAACAGTTACTGAATACCTGGGAGGCGATGTACAATGATCAGTTCTATAAATATAACTTAACATCGGACAAAGCTGGAGATTGGGCTTCGGACAATGTTCTGAGCAAACTGCTTAAGCAGGTGACCAATTCGAAGGGGGAGGCCACTTATGTTTCTCCTTTTCAGCATATCAATGAAGACTATGTGTTGCATGATGGTAAGGGTAATCCCTATATCAATCCAAACTTGAAAATGGTCTGGAATGAGAAGATTATGATGTGTATAAGGCTGTTTTTTCTAGAAAACTAAGACAGGATTATGGCATGGATGTGTCGGGAACTGCTGGTGATGGAAAGACAAATTATTTTCTTTCTTCTTCGTACCTAGATGATAAAGGATATGCTTCCAATCAATACTTTAAACGTTATGGCTTCCGTGCGAATGTGACGACACAAATCAATAAATGGTTACAGGTGGGTGGAAATGTTTCTTACAGTGGGTCTAGACAGAATGTTTCTGGTGCCGCACGTGCTTTAGTGTTTACGACATCGATGTATTCGCCTTATTTACGTAATCGCGATAATACAGATTGGGTTTACTCCGAAAAAACAGGTAAACGCATGTACGATTATGGTGATTATGTTAATAATTTCTTTGGAGCCAATGTGTTACAGAATAATGGCGATTATTGGAATAATGACAATGATGAAGATTTCAATAATTTTATGCGTACGATGATGGCATCCCGTTTCTTTGCTCAGGTTACCTTGCCTTATAACTTGAGTTTCAAAACGAGCCTCAGTATTGACGATAACAGTTCTAAAAACTTTTTGTACGGATCTGCAGTTCATGGAGCAGGGCAACTAGCTCCGTATGGTGTCACGGTGCTTACTAATGGTGGAAATGCGACTCGCTCGAATACGAACACAAAATCAGTGACGTTTAACAATATCTTAAGCTGGAATCAGGATTTTGGTAATCATAATTTTTCGGCATTGGCCGGTCAGGAATCGTATACCAACAACAGTCTTTACGACTATGGTTATGGTGAAGGCATTATGCAATTGGGGCAATATGAATTAAGTTCGACAACAAAGAATTGGCAGGTTAAATCCAACAAAGATCGTTTTGCTCTACTATCTTACTTCGGAAAGTTAGATTACAATTATAATAGTAAATACTATTTATCGGGTTCATTCCGTCGTGATGGATCTTCCCGTTTTCATCCGGATAACCGCTGGGGGAATTTCTTTTCCGCAGGCCTTTCCTGGCAGATCGCTAAAGAAGATTTCTTAAAGGATGTGAGCTGGTTGGATAACTTATCCTTCCGATCTAGTTATGGTACTACCGGTAATGATAAGTTAAGCCGTAGAGGTGATAATGGCGTTGGAGGTGGTGATATTTACTATGCTTACCAGGGTGTATATGAAGCAAGTGATCTTTATGGTCAAGCTGGTTTAAAACCATCAGCATTTCCTACGCCTGCTTTGATCTGGGAGAAGAACAAGCAATTTAATGCGGCATTTGATTTTGGTATTCTCAAAAACATCTACGGTACCATTGAGTATTACTCCCGTACTGCTTCCGATTTGCTTTACTACAAAGAGTTTCCACTTTCTGCACAGGTCGGTAATGCGAATGGTTTGAATACAAACTTAGGTGATCTGAAAAATTCGGGTTTTGAATTCTCATTGGGTGCTGATGCGATCCGTAATGAAAACTTTAGATGGAAAATTGATGCGAATCTTTCGACGTTGAAGAATGAGATCACTTATTTGCCAGGAGGTGAATTTACGTACAACAACCGTGGTGCTGGTTATAAACTTTCGGAGGGATATTCCTTGTATGAATTTTATATGGTGAAAAATGCAGGTGTTAATCCTGAAACAGGAAACATGCGTTACTGGATACGTGATGGTGAAAACTGGAAAATGACGGAAAACTATGATAAGGATGTCACTTCGAATGATTATCAACGTATAGGGTCTGCTCTTCCTAAAGTGTATGGTTCTTTGACCAATGCGTTTAATTATAAAGGGTTGGATATGTCCTTCATGTTGTACTATTCGCTAGGTTCTAAAATGTTTGATTATGCTTATGTGGAGCGTACAGCAGTACGTGGTGGTGTTGGTGTAATCCAGGATCTAATAGAAGACCATTGGCGCAAACCTGGTGATCAGGCTTTATTACCTAAATTTTCGAATGATGACTATGCGAGTACCCGTAAAAATTCTGATTTCTATGTGTTTGATAACGATTACTTAAGACTTCGAAATGTTTCTCTAGGTTATACGCTGCCGACAGCTACAATGGCGAGACTGGGGCTGTCTAAAGTGCGTCTGTATGTTTCTGGAGACAACTTATTAACGTTTGGGTCGGCTAAGAATCGCTATTCTGATCCGGAGACGGCTTTATCTGGTAATAATTATAATGGTTCTGCAGATAAAGATAACGGAATCCAAGGTTCAAGAAGAGTGTATATGGCTGGTTTACAAGTGTCATTTTAAGAAAGAATAGAAAATGAAAAATATCGTTAAAAGTTTACAATATATTGCATTAGGAACTGTTGTTTTAATGCAAACAAGCTGTAAGGATTTCCTTGATGCTAATTCTTCAACAGCGACTTCAGAGAATGTTGTTTTATCAAGTGCTTCTCAATTGGAGCGTGTATTGACTGCTACTTATAGACAATTGTATTTCAATGATCAAGGAATGGATCGGGTATATGCTGGTTTACCCGGTTTGCAGATGTATGTTGATTTAGGGGGTGCTGATATTGTGAGTCACACCAATATGGGAGGCAATCAGGTAACAGCATATACTTATGAACCGCAAAAAACACAGACGACAGGTTTATCTAATGGAATTTGGACGATGATGTATAAAATCATCAATCAAACAAATATCATTATTGAAGCGTTGCCTGCCGCGCAGGGGGAAGAGACATTAAAAAACCAGATTATGGGTCAGGCAAAAGCGATTCGTGGTCTTTGCTATTTCCATCTGATTCAAAATTATCAGCAAACTTATATGTTGGCTAAGCAGAAACCAGGTGTTATTTTGCGTTTGAGTCCTAAGGAAAGTGAAAATTTACCTCGAGCTACTGTAGAACAGACTTATGCGCAAATCGTCAAAGATTTGACGGATGCAAAATCGTTATTAGCTAATTATACACAGCCTAATAAATGGACCATTGATAAGTATGTGGTTTCTGGTCAGTTGGCACGTGTGTATTCGGTGATGAACAATTGGCAAGGTGCTTATCAAGAGGCGAAAACTGCTTATACAAATTATAGTCAATTGATGACCAAGACACAGTATCAGTCTGGATTTGATGATGTGATTACAAACAACTATGCTGAGGTGATGTGGGCAGTTCCATTTACAACGACTAATAACCTAGGTGGAGGAACACAATTTAACTTCTGGTATAACCAGGATGAAAGCTATGGCGAGGGTTATACGGATGGGCCTATTTACTCATTTTTGGATTTCTTTGCTGATGGTCAATATGAAAAACTGTTTGAAAAAACGGAAGATCGTTACCAATTTTGGAAACGTACTAAAAATGCTTCTAAAGAATGGTCGACAAAATGGGCGTATAATAAGTACAAACATTATGGTGATGCAAATGGTGCTAAACAGGGAAATACGAGACCTGAGGTTTCTTTAATGCGTGGATCTGAGATGTTATTGATTATGGCTGAGGCTTCAGCTCAATTAAGTAATGGTGAGGGTTTGGGTTATTTAAATAGATTGCAAACGGCTCGTGGAGTTAAAGGCTTGACAGTTGCCGCTTCTGGAACTCCTTTGCTAGAGGCTATTTATGTGGAAAGACGCAAGGAACTGTTATGTGAGGGAGTTACTGGAATTTATGATTTATTGCGTTTGCAAAAACCACTTATCCGTATTCAGGAAACAGCAACTTATGTAGAGGGGCACTACACTTGGGGAGTGACGAACTTGAACGGTTATGTTGCAAGCAGTCCAGCACCAACTGGAACTTTTCCTTCGAATGACTACCGTATGCTCTGTCAAATTCCACAATTGGAAATTGCCAATAATACGGCACTCTCAGAGGCCGATCAAAATCCTTATTCTGGAACAAACTAAGTAGTCTGTATCCTGCAAAAAAAGTTTTACAGGTACAAGCTATAAATATGAATATAAAATGGCCGAGTGTAATTCACTCGGCCATTTTTATTTTTTTACTGATTAAAGACGTCTTATCCAGATATTGCGGAAGTCAACAAGATCGCCATGGTCTTGCAATACGATTGGTCCTGGACCGTGAACTAATGTTTTTGGTAATCCGATGTACTCCGTAGTTCCTTCGATCTGCGTATTGTATTGTACCACAACACCATTGTGTAAAACGGTTACGATGCCTTTTTTGATTAATACACCATCGGCATTAAATCGTGGAGCGGTATACAAGACGTCGTAAGTATGCCATTGTCCAGCTGGTTTGGTTGCTGTGACCAAGGGTGGCTGTTGTTTATAGATCGATCCTGCTTGTCCATTGACATAGGTTGGGTTATTATTGTTGTCTAAGACCTGTAATTCATATTGACCCTGCAAAAAGATACCGCTGTTTCCTCTTCCTTGTCCTTCACCTTTGATGACTTCCGGACTTTTCCATTCGACATGAAGCTGGAAATCTTCAAAGTTTTCTTTTGTCTGGATATTCCCTGTTTTTGGGGTGGACGTTAAAACGTTATTTTGTACTTTCCAGGGTGCCTGCTCTTTTACGTTATTGGAACTTACCCATTGATTAAGATTGGAGCCGTCAAAAAGAACGATCGCATCAGAAGGAGCTTTGTTCTCAGTAGTTGTCACCGTACGCAGTACTGGAGTATAAAACTCGGTATCCTGCGGTTGAAATTTCGTTTGGGCATAACTTAAAGAACCAATTAGGCTCATGCTGAGGACACAGCAAGATATATAAATTTTGTTCATTTTGTAATAGATTGATTTCACGTAAATATAAGTATTCAATGTTAAAATCTGACATGCTTTTATGTAAGACTATTGTGATTGAAGTTCAGAGTGATTGAAAATGATCATCGAAAAAGAGGGTATAACTCATGTTTTAAAGTCGGGACAAAAGGTTGTCCCCCAAAACTAACAAAATGATGCATTTAAGCGTTATAATTATAAAAGGAAACACTTTATCGTCACCTAGTTTTTCATTCAGTCATGATAGAGCCCTTCGAGGGTTTCATGTACATCAATAACTAAAAACATGGATACACTAAAGCAATATCACGAAAAACGTAATTTTAAAAGTACAGAAGAGCCTAAAGGTAAGTTAAAGATTAAACGTGATAAAAAATTGCGCTTTGTTGTACAAAGACATCATGCCAGCAGATTGCATTATGATTTTAGATTGGAAGTTGCCGGTGTACTAAAAAGTTGGGCTGTACCAAAGGGACCATCATTGTTTCCTGCCGATAAGCGATTGGCTGTTCAAGTTGAAGATCATCCCGTCGATTACGCAAATTTTGAAGGGACAATTCCGGAAGGTAATTATGGTGCTGGTACCGTAAGTGTTTTTGATAAAGGGTATTATGAGTCTTTAAATGGACAAGATGAAGATAGTTTTTTAAGTAATTTAGCGGATGGGTCTATTAAGTTTGTCCTACATGGAGATAAGCTCAAAGGAGAATTTGCTCTTGTCAGAATAAAAGGCGATCAAGAAGGTAAGTCGTGGTTACTCATTAAACATAAAGATGAATATGCAACCGAAGTATCCTATAATGCTGAAGATGCAGTTCCTGAAAAAATAAAAAAAGAAGGATTAGAATATAAAAAAGTAGGAGCAAAGAAGAAGTCAAAACGAATAGCTAAGCCATCGAATAATAGTGAACCAGAGCTGACTGAGCTGTCGCCAATGTTGGCGAAGCTAACCGATGCTATGCCCGAAGGGAATGATTGGTTATTTGAAAAGAAATTTGATGGTTTTCGCATTATTGCTGTAAAAGAGGATGAACATATTTTTCTTTATTCCCGAAATGGGAAAAATATGAACAAACTATTTCCCTCCATTGTGAAGGAGTTAACGGCTGTAAAAAGGAATGTTTGGTTAGATGGGGAAGTAGTGATCGAAGATGGTACAGGTAAATCGTATTTTCAGATGTTGGCAACCGGCGAACCATTGGGTAGTTCCTATCAACTGCATTATTATATCTTTGATATTTTGAATTTGGATGAAAATGACTTAAGTCAATACCCTTTATCTGAGCGAAAAGAACTATTGACTTTGTTTTTTAAAGGATTCAAAGGTCAAATGATTGAGTTGGTTAACTTACTAAAAGGGACGCCTATGTCCATTTATCGTCAAGCGGAACGAAAGGGATGGGAAGGAGTAATTGCCAAAGATCTTACCAGTTTTTATCATGCTGGAAAACGAAGCAATCAATGGCTTAAGATTAAAATTCGACAAAGCCAGGAAGCTGTTATTTGCGGTTTTACAAAACCGCAGGGAAACCGTTCTTCTTTTGGAGCTCTCGTTTTGGGTTGCTATGACAATTCGGAGTTAACCTATCTAGGTAACTGTGGTACTGGATTTAATGATGAGTTGTTGGAAATATTAATGGATAAATTGAAAGGGCTTATAATAGGCAAGAAGCCGTTTCCTCAAGATGTATCTGTTGCGAAGGAAAAGGAAGTGACTTGGGTGAAGCCGGATCTCGTCTGCGAAGTTTATTATTCGGAGTGGACAATGGACCATCATTTACGTCACCCGGTTTTCAAGGGATTACGTACAGATAAAAAAGCTAAGGAGATCGTCATGGAAGAGGTCAGAAATGAAAGGGTAAAAGAGAAGATAATTTCTATAAACCGCCATCGTGTAAAACTCACTAATCTTGATAAAATATATTGGCCAGATGAAGGATATGTGAAAGGTGAAATGCTTGAATATTATGAACAATATGGTGATTTACTATTGCCTTACTTAAAAGATAAGCCAATTTCACTTCATCGTTTTCCTAATGGAATAGGAGCTGATAGTTTTTTTCAAAAGGATGTCGATTTAAAACAAATTCCAGATTGGGTAAAGACCGTGCCCATATATGCTGAAAGTACGGATAAAAATATCGATTATATGGTGTGCAATAATAAAGCAACCCTCTTGTTTATTGCAAATCTCGGCTCTATTGAGATAAATCCATGGCTATCGACGTTTAAAAAGATTGAAAATCCGGATTTTGCAGTTCTGGATATTGATCCAAATGGAGCAGATTTTGATTCGGTAATTGAAATAGGGCAGACTGCTCATCGAATTTTTCAACAAGTTGGAGTTGCAGATTATATTAAAACATCTGGTTCGACAGGATTACATATCTACTTGTATGTCAAACAACGGTATACTTATGAGGTTGTACGCGATTTTATCCAGCTCATCGGAGAAATGATTCATGAGGAGCATCCTGATACAACAAGCCTTATCCGTGATCCTAAGAAAAGAAAGGGTTTAATCTATCTTGATTTTTTACAAAATAGAAGAGGACAGACCATCGCAGCTCCATATTCTATACGTCCTAAACCTGGTGCTACTATCAGCACGCCTTTACATTGGGAGGAAGTAAAGAAAGGTTTGGACATCAGACAATTTAATTTAAAGACTATAACGGAGCGATTGAAGAAAGTGGAGGATCCATGGAAAACCTTTTTCGACACACCTAGTAATATTAAAGAAGCTTTAGCGAACTTATAACTATTGTCAAAGCGTGAACACTTAATTGATATTTGAATATTTTCAGATTTATAAAACCAATTTTTGTCTTACTTTTAGTAAATTGTATAGAGAAGTAGACGGTTTATTTGTTGAATAGCAATACCATAAAGAAATTTAACCATTTATGTGAAAAATTATGATCTTTCATTGGGGTTAAATACCCGCTCTTGCGTATAAATTCAATGGTTGAATACACATTTCTAATTGTTTGAAAATAGTGTTGATGATTTAACTGGTGGTTTAGGGGGTATTAATACTCTTTTTTTTGAAAAAATATTAAAGGATATAGCACAGCGATTGCTTTAATGTTATCAACAATGCATGAATATTAAAATGATCCATGCTAGATAAAATTAGATTAAGTGTTAACAAAGATGTACGCAAGTACAGCAATAAAAAACTATCCTTTATGACAAAGACAGAATTTAACACCCAAGTGATCGAGCAAACAAATGAGCTCAAAGTTTTTGCAAAGCGTTTTACAAATGATTATGACGAGGTCAATGATCTTTTGCAAGATACCATGTTAAAAGCGGTAAGCTATTTCCGTAATTTTCAAGAAGGATCTAATTTAAAAGCATGGCTTTATACCATCATGCGCAATACTTTTATTAATAATTATCGACGTACAACTAAAAGTCGTTCTTTTATTACAACAGAAGAAGAGATCAGTACTTCGCATTTGCAATATTCTTCGGTAAGAAATGGTGGAGAAGATAAATTTGTGATGGAAGATATTCAGAAAGCATTGGGAGAATTGGATGAAGGGTTCTATATACCTTTTACTATGTTGTACGAAGGATATAAATATAATGAAATTGCTGAACATCTTAACCTTCCTATTGGAACAGTAAAAACTCGTATCCATATTGCGAGAAAAAGACTAAAGGGAACTTTATCAACATATAAAAATTAAACAGGATTAATTTCCATTTTGTGAAAAGAAGGGCATTCCTTGGGTTTAGGCCTTAGGAAGCCTTTCTTTTTTTGTTTTCAACTTTCCTGTTTGTGTTTTTTGGAATGGTATTTTCCGATTCCATAAAGGGAACATTTTTATGGATTTTGGGTTATTATATAGGAAGCAGGATATAAAAATTGTATATGAAGAATTTATTTAATGAAAAACATCGCTTGGGCTTAGGTGGCGTGGCTATAGGAACTGGTTTTGAAGTATTATCAGATAAGCAGTCATATGATATACTGCAAAAGGCATGGGATCTGGGTATTCGATACTATGATACGTCTCCCTGGTATGGTCTAACAAAAAGTGAAGCGCGATTTGGAGAATTTTTAAAAGATCAAGATCGGTCTGACTATATCCTCTCTTCAAAAATTGGTCGATTATTTGATCCAGTGATACCCGAAGCTGTTCCGCCTACCATGTGGAAGGCACCCTTTCCATTTGATTTCGAACATGACTATACTGCAGATGGAACTAAGCGTTCGATTGATGATAGCTTACTGCGGATGGGCGTTGATCATCTGGATATTGTATTTGTACATGATCTGTCTGAAGATCAGGTTGGTGACCGCTATGACTATTACTTCAAACAAGCAGCAGATGGCGCATTTAAAGTATTATCCGACTACCGTGACCAAGGTATAATAAAAGGCTGGGGACTTGGTGTCAATAAAATTGAACCTATTTTGGACTGTCTTGCAGTAGCGGACCCTGATATCTGTCTGTCTGCCACTCAATATTCAATATTAGAACATGAAGATGCTGTCGACCGCCTTCTACCCGCTGTGCAAAAAAGTGGAGTAAAGCTCGTTTCTGGTGCTGGATATAATTCAGGATTTATTGCTGGGAGAAACCGATATAATTACAAATCTTTTATACCAAAGGGCATGATTGAAAAACGTGAGCGTATTGCACAAATAGGAGCTTCTCATGGTGTCGGAATTATCCCTATTGCCCTTCAATTTGTGCTTGCAAGTGAGGATTTCGTTTCAATCATACCTGGTGCAAGTACTACAGATCAAGTACGATCCAATGTCGAGGCTTTGAATACCGTAATTCCCCCTCAACTTTGGGAGGAATTAAAAAATGAAGGTTTAATTTATAACAATGCTCCTGTGCCACAAATTTAGTGTTACAGAGACATTGTGTTATAGATAAATGATAAAAAATGATTTCTAGGCGTTTAACAAAGTGATCAGGACTATGGAAAATAAAAAACAAGGATTTATAAGCAAATACATAAACATATTTAAATCGACAGTATCGGGATTTATGAATGAAGATTGTCTTAAATATAGTGCCTCACTTTCGTATTACACTATATTTTCAATCGGTCCGATTCTCGTGCTTATGATTTCCCTTGCAGGGATCTTTTTTGGAGAGGATGCGATTCAAGGGAAAGTGTTTTCAGAAATGAGAGGTTTGGTTGGTCCAAGCGCCGCCAGACAAATTCAGGAAGTGATCAGCAATCTGAAACTATCAGGTAAATCAAATTTTGCATTGATTGCTAGTATTATCACCTTGGTAATTGGAGCTACGACTGTATTTGGAGATATTCAAAATTCCATTAATAGGATATGGCATGTTCGGGCAAAACCAAAACGAGGCTGGCTCAAGTTGATTACGGATCGATTGCTATCTTCCTCTCTAGTTGTTGGACTTGGATTTTTATTAATGGTCACATTGGTTGTCAATGGTATCATTCTAGCTTTTACAGATCGATTGCAGGTCTATTTCCCTGATATAACAGTTTTCTTTATGAATGCAGTTAATTTTGCATTAAGCTTTGGAATTATATTTATTTTATTCGGAATCATATTCAGAACATTGCCTGATGTTAAGATCGAGTGGAAGACTGTACGCACGGGAGCTCTTTTTACAGCCTTATTATTTATTATCGGTAGGTATGCCATTGGATTATATTTAGAATCTTCCGGAACTGAGTCAACCTATGGTGCTGCAGGTGCACTTGTATTAGTATTATTATGGGTATACTATACTGCTGCTATCTTGTATTTTGGTGCGGTCTACACACGTGAAAATGCCATTGCAAACGGTATACCGATTAAACCTGCTGACTATGCGGTTTATGTAGAAGAAAAGGAGCGTGAGCGTGTGGTGGAAGAAATTCCGGCCAAACCCGCTGATCAAGGGGTGTCTTAATATAATGTTGTTAGATGATTATCAGGGTTTTATGCTGTTATTTTGATTTTCATGAATAGGAGGTGTATGTATTTTTTGATAATACTATTTCGAAAAGGTTAATATTAATGATAAGTTTGTTGTTATCAATGCTATTTTCTTTTCGATCTGCGGTAAAGATATCTGGCAGTTGAATTACTTTTCAATTATTAAATATAAATGATGATAAAGGCATCTTTAATGGTATGTGTTATGATGATGGGAATTTCTGTATCGGCACAGCGGAAGGGTTATCTTCCGAAGGGAGAAAATCAAGAAAGATATAAAGAAATCAGTGGGCGATATGGGGGCAATGACGGTATCTGTCTTTTTGAAGATGGTACTTTTATGCTTTATGGCTATGCCACAGCAGTTTTTGGGCATTATGGTTTTGAAAAGGACTACTTACTTTTTTATACAGATAAACAAGATCTATTTGAAATCTATGCCCACCAAGATCCATCTCTAGGAGCGGGAACGAAAATGGCTTTTGTGGGTTTTGAAGATGGAAATACCTATGTGAAGTTTGATAAAGACAGCGTACAGCCAGTGTTTAATGATGATGCAAACTGCTTTAGTGGCCCTTTTGTGTTTGAAAAAAATACTTTTCCGAGAAGTATTAGTTTATATGCCACAGAAAATAGTGAGGACGATTCCTTAGCTTCATGGAATTATCAGAACGATATAGGCTTTAATGATTTTGTGCTTGTATACAATAAAGCCCGACGGGAATATGAGGATTTTTCCGGAGCGCTATATCAGGATGATGATAATCAATTGGTGATCCAGCTTTCTAATTATGGAGGGGAAGATGGGTATAAGAAACAGAAAAGTGATCATGAATGGAATGATATCATGATGATGAAAAATGAATATCTTACATCGTTTAAATCACGTGATTTTATGCTTGTTAATAAGCATTATGGTACTTTTGAAAGGGATCTTTCTACCTATCGTCTGGACAAATTTACTAACCAGTATATGCGGCAGGATGACCCGGATAATGATGCCTATTATGAAGATAATGTGTATCAGGATGATCGTATCTTGAGTCAGTTTCTTAAACAGAATCTTGTGGATAGGGTTATGAAGGGACGAGAAGAATTAGTATTTTCCGATTCAACTATCTTCTTCAGTAGCTGTACTGAGATCGAAAAGTCATATCGTTATAAAGGAAAAGTATTGAAGAAGGTCGATGATGAAGAGCCTAAGGAGGTTGTGGCACCTCTTATAATGACATTGCCGGTCGAACAAACTAATACGGGGAATGAGAAAAATAGTAAAAAGATTCATAAATAATATAAACCTTCATAGACGATGTAATCTTTCTCTTTGTCCTAGATAGATCAATGTGACATGGAATCATTTCTTTTTAATTGAGGCTATGCGC
The DNA here is from genome assembly GCF_025961315.1 of Sphingobacterium kitahiroshimense. Classification (NCBI taxonomy): domain Bacteria; kingdom Pseudomonadati; phylum Bacteroidota; class Sphingobacteriia; order Sphingobacteriales; family Sphingobacteriaceae; genus Sphingobacterium; species Sphingobacterium kitahiroshimense. The sequence goes on from NZ_JAOQNK010000001.1 coordinate 5,978,195, forward strand.
TAAAAATTCAGGTTGTTGCTTATATACTTTGATACCATACATTGATGATATTTTGAAGTCAATTGATAATGAGTAAAAAAAATAATTCTATCAGTATTTCGAAAAAAAAGTTTGGAAAGAATAATAGTGCCATGGCATTAATTTTTGTCATTATGTTTTCTCTTTTAGGAATAATTGGCATTTTAATAGATTGGAAAAGTGGACTTTTCGGACTTGCTTTAGTAACTGTACTATATCTTGTTCATAGCTTCGTCAAGTTCAACTATTTTCTCTACTTTATTGGCTTGTCCTTTGTTGCTATATATCTGTTGAGTGAATGGCAGGATATTGAATTTTTACAGATCGTCCTTTCTTCGATTTTTCTAACTTTTTTATTTTTCATAAAATCGTGTTATAAAGATTATAAGGCACTTGATAGTTTTGAAATTTTCTATTTGGATAGCAGAGAGCTACATTGTTTATCAACGGAGAATGATGCAGATTATAAAGGCTATGCACTAGATCCTAGAAGTTATTTAAAGAAGTATGCTGCAGAAAAAATTAGCGCTATCTCTTTCGAAAGAAAAGATATGACCATTGCAATAGATGATCTATTGATACGACCTAGAGCGCTAACAACAATTGATCTAGAACAGATTTACGATTTTGTAAAAATTAATTATCCAAATCTTTTAAATAGAGACGAGTTTATTCAACAAAATCTAAGTAAAGAAAATCAATATTACATTCATAAGATTTATATTTTTAGTCCTATCCTCGTTTTGTCACTTGTTATCTATTTTTTCGGAAATAATGGTAAAGATCATATCCTAACGCTTTGCTGTTTAATACTAATGGTTATTCTGCCAGTTGTCATTAGTAAATTTTTAGCAAGAGTATGAAGTGTACTTTTCAGTATTAATATTTTCATAGCTAAATCATATACTAGTTTTTTCATTTAAAATAATCGAACACGGATTGTAAGATCTATTAAGCGAATTGTAAACCCATCACAATATTGTCGATGTTTAAGGTATTTTTGTAATAGTAACAATTGAACATCATCGAGATTGCTAATGGTGTCATTTTCAAATTATATAAATGAACTATTTATTATTATTTTTCTTTACGATTTTATCTGCCTGTACCAATAATACGATACAAAAGCAGGACATGCGAAAATCTAAAATAGTGCAATTGCCAGGACATTATAATGTGCAGGATAATACATGGGAAAACAGCGATCCCAATTATGATGCTTATTCTTCATTTGGAGAAGATCTTTATGCCACATTCAGTAAGTTGGATAAAGATGGAAATAGTTTGGGTCTGGGTCTTATTGATAAGAGTGGGAAAGTTATTATACAGCCTATTTACAGCAGTGTAACGATGCGCATTAGGACGGAAAATGATTTTTTCGTCGTTAGTGATTCCCTTAATAATTATGGTATAGTCAATAGCGAGGGTGTTGAAATTGTAAACCCTCAATTTGATGATATCTATTTTGGGAATAATGCGGCCGATTCGATGGATACAAAATTTGGATTGATAAAAGTCAGTAAAAATGATAAGAAGGGCTACATCAATGCCACTGGTCGAGTTATTGTTCCGGTAAAATATGATGATTTATTTATGATGGGCAAGAATGGCTTGATCATGTTTCAAGTTTTGATTCCTATAGGTAATGGTAACAATACCGCTAAATGGGGAATTATGGATTTTGATCAAAAAATAATTAGCCCACCTCGTTTTTCTTATCCAAGTCGTTTTGAAAATGGTAGCGTAACACTTGTATCAGAAGGTATAGAATATGATGTAAATGAAAATGGAATAATTAAAAAAAAATAATGAACACTTTTTTTTAAGCCTTATTATGTATCATAATAACGTTGCGAAAATCTGCTTATTAAAGCTATTGAAAAATGAAAGATTTTTTTAAAAATAAAATAACGATCTTTTTTACGTTAAGTGCATTATCGATTTTGATCGGAATTTTAATTGCGATTATATTAGCTACGGGGGTTTCTGCTCCAGATAAGTTAGCCGCGATGTACATTTTTTTTGGACTGATTCCTGTTTTGCTCATCATTGTGATTGACAGAATCTGTGTTTGGAAATTTGGAACAAGAAAAGTAAATAAAATTCAGCTTTATATCCTGATCTGTTTTATTGGTCTGTTTGTAATCAATTGGATAAGACTACGATTGCAGGTGTAAAAACCTCTGCGAAATAAACAATTAAAACATAAAATAAATTTTAATGAAAAGTGAGAAAACCAAAATGATTCTTTTAGGAACAGTAGCTGTATTAATCGTATTGCTTATTGCTAGTAATTTTATATATATCGCGCCAAATGAAACATTGCTCTATAAGGCACAACAATATATAACCTATTCAAAATCTGATTGGGAAAATTATGAAGAAAATAAAAGAATATTAGCAAATAATCCAACAGACGGTAATATTCAAACTGAGGTAGCTGCGGTAGTTTCTCCTGATGATATTTACTCGTTAGATACGAGCCGTGTGGCACCTGAAGTTGTTGCAAGTGAACTTGAAAAGATTAAAAAAGCAAATTTTGATCGTCTTGTTGAAGCTAAAATTAGACCTGATCATGAAGATGCACAGGCTGCGTTGATCCGCCATACTGATGGCCGATTAACGGACGTCATTATTAATCAAAAGATCAATATAAAAGTTGGTAAGTGTTACGATAACCCAAATACAGATGGCAATTACAATTGTGTAAGCTGTATGATTTTGTTATATAATAGAGATAAGAAAGATTGGCAGGAAGCACCTGATGGAGATAATTTTCTTAAGCCCGCGTATGATTTTTATCAGCCGTCAAAAGGCGATATTTGGGAAGCTAAAGATCTGACGATGCGTATTCCATTTGATTATGATCTGTACAAAAAGTTTGAAGGTAAAGAATAAATTTTTGAGCTCAATAATTGGAATGTAGTGCCATGATAGTCATGGCACTACGTGTCGTGATTGTCCACTTCATTTGGATTTGGCGGAAGCGGATTCGTGTCTTTTTTTGGTGGTGTACCGGTATTGCTTTTCACTTTGTTCTGAGATAAATCATTAGATTTCTCTTTGGGAATTTTTGCTATTGTTTTTAGAGCTTTATTTTTCATATAAACAAATCATTGTGGTAGTTTCATTATGAAGATAGTCTTTTATTGCTGTGAAATATGTTCGTAATGTTGTTTTGCTGAACAGTGTCATTGAAACAAATTGTTGAAGTTTTCGATGCTGTGCATAGCTCATTCAGTAACTGAAATTGTTTCTTTCCTACATTTGCCCAAGACATTTGTTTTCCATATTCTAAAGCATTGTTTCTGTAATAGTGCATTTTCTCAGGTTGATCTAAAAGATCATTGACAACTGACGAAAGTGCATGTGCGTCATTAAAAGGAAAGAATAACCCACGGTCATCTGCTAAGAGGTCTTTAGCATACCAATATGGAGTTGAAATACAGGCCGCTCCAGCGCCCAGTGCAAATGACAGTGTTCCACTGCTGATTTGGTTTTCATTTGGGTAAGGAGTGACATAAATATCGCAAGCGCTCAAATATTCCTTTAATAGTTTTTCGGATGCAAATTGATTGACAAATTGCACTTTATGACCAATATTACGGGCCATCACCATATCCATCAAATCATGTCTGTACGCGTCACCTTCATGCTTTAAAACATTTGGATGTGTTGAACCTAATATAATATAAACGAAGTCGTCATTCTCAATTTCAGAAACTGCCTGAATCGCTGTTTCAAAACCTTTGCTTTTACCTAAAAAGCCGAAACTGAGCATGACTTTTTTATTTTGAAATCCTAATTTTCTCTTCGCCATCTCTTGGTCGCAATCGAAGTTTGGAACACCGTGTGGTATTAGACTTACCTGACTACGATCAATTTGATATATTGTCTCTAGCATATTGATGGCACGACTCGTCATAACCGTGATTTTACTGCTATACTGCGCTAGTTCACGGAGAATACGGTATTCATTATGATGCGGATGTTCCAGCACGGTATGTAAGTTGGTAAGAATGGGTACATTTAAGTGTTGAAGTAAGTCAATAATGTAGCTCCCTGTTTCTCCGCCAAATATTCCGTACTCGTGTTGGATGATACAGGCATCAAATGCATTGTTGATGACATCGGCAGCCTGAATATAACTATCTAAATTTTCTTTCTCTACGATATAAGTTACTTCTTCAGGAAACACATATTCCGAACCATCAGATACCGCAAATATGTGATGATCATTCGCTAAAGATCGTGGCAGGGAGTGATATAGATCATGTGAAAACGTTGCAATTCCGCACTGCCTAGGTGGGTAAGTTCCAATAATAGCTATTTTCATTTTTTAGTATAAATTAAATCCACAAGAATTATTGAATGATATGGAATATTTCTGTACATTCTTCTTGTATTAAGAACAGGGTAAACGCTGTTAAGTTCAATTCGAATCGAATCCGATGATGTAAACAGGCATTTATTCTTATAAACAGGTATAAATTACTGTTATCACCAAGGTTGTCTCTTTATTTGTCAGTAACTCATAGAATTATCGTTTAAATAATTCCTTTTTATTGTTCATAATTGGAAAATATCGCTTTTTGCAAAGTAATATTTTTGGACCAATATAGTTTGCTTTGTGTCTAGGTGTCATTATTAAAAAATAAAATCCTATTTTTAGACTTTATCATTCGAATACCTGTGTTTACACGATTGTTGTTTACAGACGAATTGAACTAAACTGCTATGATTTTAATTGTTGACGATCAAGAAGCGAATATTTATTCACTTAAGAAATTACTCGAATCTCAAAATTTTTCAGTTGATACTGCGCTATCTGGAGAAGAGGCACTAAAAAAGGTTTTAAAGAATAATTATGCATTGATTATCTTGGATGTTCAGATGCCTGGAATTGATGGTTTTGAAGTTGCAGAAACGTTATCCGGTTTTAATAAAACTAAAGATGTTCCGATTATTTTTTTGTCGGCAGTCAATAAAGATAAAAAGTTTATTACTAAAGGTTATGCATCAGGTGGAATAGATTATGTTACGAAGCCTATTGATCCAGATATTTTAATGCTGAAAGTGAAGACTTTCTCTCGTTTATATGAACAGACGGTAGCTTTAAATGATATGCAACAGGTGCTTCGATTGGAAATTGAAGAACGGAAAAAAGCGCAGCAGGAGTTAAAGGAACAAGTAGAAAATTTGCATTCGACATTAGAGTCGCTACCACAGTTGGCATTTACGGCAAATGGAGATGGTGAAATAGAATTTGTGAACAGTAAATGGCTATCCTATGCAACATCAAATAAATTTCCTACAACGCATGCTGATGATCCGGATATACATGTATCTTGGGCAGAAGCATTAATTGCTGAAACACCAATCGAACTCGAGGTTCGTATAAAAGAATTAAAAGACGAGCTTTTCAGATTTCATTTGTTGCGGATTATTCCGATTAAAGAAAAGAATAATCAGGTTAAGTGGGTCGGTACCTTTACAGATATTGACGATCAAAAACAGATGGAAAAGAAAAAGGATGAGTTTTTGAGTATAGCCAGTCATGAATTAAAGACCCCATTAACCAGCATTAAGGCATATGCCCAGTTATTGGAACGAACAATTAATACTGCTAAAGACGTCACCGCAGTCAAGTACATCAATAGGGTACAAAGCCAAGTAACCAAACTTAGCGGACTTATTACAGACTTGTTGGACATCTCAAAAATTGAAAACGGGAAATTGAAGATTACAAAAAAGAATTTTGATTTTGAAAACTTACTAACCAATGCTATTGATATTATTTATCAAACCCATGAAAATAATTCCGTTACTATTGAGAGGGAAGGTGATCGAATAGAAGAGCTCTTTTTAGGTGATGAAGTTCGGATTGAACAGGTCTTGATCAATTACTTGACAAATGCCATTAAATATGCGCCTAATACAGATCGAATCATTGTACGTACAGAAAAGGAGGATGATCAATTAATCGTTAGTGTAAAGGACTATGGTATCGGTATTCCTGAACATAAGCAAAAGAATATATTTGGTAAATTTTATCGGGTAGAAGAATCTTCGGTGCGATTTCAGGGACTTGGTATAGGCCTTTATATCTGTTCGGAGATCATAAAACAACATAATGGTACGGTAGGTATCCAAAGTGAATTGGGCCAGGGATCTACTTTTTATTTTACTCTACCTTTAAATTAGTAAGAAAATGTCTAAACCATTTTTAAGAAATTTACAGATTGGCTTTGGTTTTTCCTTGGTTCTGTTATTGGCAAGTTCTACTGCATCTTATATAAGTATTAAAGAGCAGATCAATAACCGTACAAAAGTTGATCATAGTCGGCGCGTCATCGCATCAGCAAATAAAATATTAAATGATCTGCAAAATGCAGAAACTGGTCAACGGGGGTTTCATCTCACCGGTAAGGAAGCTTTTTTAGAGCCGTATATTAATAGTCAAAAATCTTTACCTCAAGCGCTAATCTTGACAAAAGAACTTGTGACTGATAATCCCGAACAAAGTCAAGTAGCGGACAGTCTATCTTCATTAGTGACTTCAAGACTTGGGATTTTAGCTAATCTCATTACAATAAAACGACAAGGGGGAGAGGTCTCTTTATCACAATTGGAAGAGGGTAAACAATATATGGATAGTTGCCGTGCTATCATTGCCCGGTTTATTGATGTTGAAGAGGTTCTCCTGAATAAAAGGTCTGATGAGCTCAATAAATCCTCTTTTTATACCTCTATTTTTGTCGTTATTGCGGCTATTGTTTCGTTGTTGATCACTATAGTTTTTTATTTACGTATTCGAGAAGATTTTATTAAGCGAGAAGAGTTACAAAAGTCTTTGACAAATAAAGATGAAGAAATCAGCAGGAGATTAAAAGTTACGCAACGTATAGCAAATCAAATAGCTAGCGGTGATTATACGGTCAATGTGAATGATACGGAACAAGATGATTTAGGAAGTTTGGGAGGCTCTTTGAATCAAATGGCTGATGCTTTAAAACGATCATTTGATGACTTAAATAATAATGAATGGAGACAAACAGGTCTGGCTCAGCTAAATGAAACTCTTGTTGGAAATAAAACAGAACAAATCTTAATAGCCGATGCTTTAAACCAGCTAATTAGCTATGGAAATTGTACCAATGGTGCTTTTTACCTTTGGGATCAAGATCGTATTGTGCTTAAAAATGCATATGGTTTAGAAGACCGTATGGTAAAGTCCCTATCGCCAGGAGAAGGTATGATTGGTCAGGTTTTTAAGGAAGGAAAAGTTAAACGATTTGAAAATCTATCGAACAGTGATTATGTCGTGAGTTTTGCCAGCGGTCAATTTCGTATCGATAATGTGCTTTTATTGCCTGTTTTTGCGGATTATCATTGTATAGGTGTTATTGAATTGGGATCGATCAATGCTGTAGAAAATGTAAAACTACCTTATTTCATTGAAGCAACCCGAAATATAGGGATTGCGATAGCTGCAGCGAAAAGCCGTGATCAGGTACAGCAACTTCTGGAAGAAACGCAAACGCAAACGGAAGAACTGCAGGCACAACATGCTGAATTGGAAAATTTAAACACGGAGCTCGAGGCGCAGACTCAAAAATTACAATCATCTGAAGAAGAATTGAGAGTCCAGCAGGAAGAACTTGTACAGTCCAATCACGAATTGGAGGAACGTTCCAAATCTCTTGAAGAAAAAAACCATCTTATCGCCGAGCGTAATCTAGAGATACAGCGGAAAGCTGAAGAGCTAGCGCTGAGCACAAAATATAAATCGGAATTTTTGGCGAATATGTCACATGAACTTAGAACTCCGCTTAATTCTATCCTTCTCTTATCACGATTGATGTCAGAGGATACGGACGGTAATTTGAATGAAGATCAAATTGAATCAGCAAAAGTTATTCAGAGTTCAGGAACAAGTTTATTAAGTTTAATAGATGAAATCTTAGATCTTTCTAAGATCGAATCTGGTAAAATGGAACTTGACTATCAAGATGTGAAATTACAAGATATAACGCATGATTTGCAGAATCTGTTTTTACCATTAATCAAGGAAAAATCACTTTCTTTTGATGTGTCTATTGATTCGAATATTTCTGATACGATAGAGACCGATCGTTTAAGATTAGATCAGGTTTTAAGAAATCTGTTATCAAATGCTGTTAAATTTACGTCGGAGGGTAAGATAAGTTTATCAATTTCTGAAGATAAAGATCATCCCGAGAATTTAATTTTTGAGGTTAGGGATACTGGAATTGGTATCGCTGAAGACAAGCAGAAAATTATCTTTGAAGCCTTTCAGCAAGCAGATGGGTCAACACGGAGAAAATTTGGCGGTACTGGACTAGGACTTTCTATCAGCCGGGAAATAGCGCGCCTCCTTGGTGGTAAGATTTTATTGACTAGTAAAGAAGGAGAGGGTAGTGTCTTCAAACTATTTATTCCGAAAAGCAAAACTTCTGACGTAATAAAACCATCGTCTGAGCGATTGATCGATATCATTGCTTCTGATATAGATGAAATGAAGAGTATCGTTGGTGAAGCAGTTTCTCCTAATATAGTTTATACTATTCCTGAAGAAGTCGAAGATGATCGCGATCATATTGTAAAAGGAGATAAAGTTATTCTTATTGTGGAGGATGATACTGCATTTGCGAAGGCTTTGCTCAAATATACACGTAAACAGAATTATAAAGGGGTAGTTGTGGTAAGAGGAGATATTGCTGCAGAATTTGCTGCTCGCTATTTGCCCTTAGCTATTTTGTTGGATATTCAGTTGCCTATAAAAGATGGCTGGCAGGTTATGGATGAAATAAAAAGCAATCCACTTACTAGACACATACCTGTTCATATCATGTCTTCACTTCAGGTCAAAAAAGAAAGTCTACTCAAAGGTGCTATAGATTTTATTAATAAACCTGTTGCCGTTGAGCAGATCGGGATCATGTTTAAAAAAATAGAGGATGCGCTAACGCGTTACCCAAGAAAGGTTCTGATTGTTGAAGAGAATCCTAAACATGCTTCAGCACTTTCTTATTTTTTGAGCAATTTTAATATTACTGCCGAAATTAAGACAAATGTTGATGAAAGTGTTCAAGCATTAAGTTCGGATGGCGCCAATTGTGTGATTTTGGATATGGGGGTGCCTGATAAGATTGGTTATGAAACTTTAGAAGCAATCAAAAATAATAAGGGTTTGGAAAATCTTCCTATTATTATTTTTACAGGAAAAAATCTGTCACATGCAGAGGAGGTCAAAATTAAACAATACGCAGATTCTATTGTTATTAAAACGGCCCATTCTTACCAGCGAATTTTAGATGAGGTAGGACTTTTTCTTCACTTAGTTGAAGAAAATTCTGCTGACGCACAGAAAAGAAAAGTGAATAAGCTAGGTTCTCTGAGTGAAGTGTTAACAGGAAAGAAGGTTTTGATCGCAGATGATGATGTAAGGAACATATTTTCATTGTCAAAAGCATTAGAAAAGTACCAGATGAATGTTATATCAGCTACAAATGGGAAGGAAGCTTTGGTACAGCTAGAAAATAATCCGGATGTATCTATCGTTCTGATGGACATGATGATGCCAGAAATGGATGGTTATGAGACGATCAGGCTAATGCGAAAAAATCCGAAATATTCAAAATTACCAATCATGGCTGTTACTGCAAAAGCAATGACTGGTGATCGGGAAAAGTGTATTGTAGCAGGTGCTTCTGATTATATATCTAAGCCGGTTGATACTGACCAACTGTTATCTTTACTCCGCGTATGGTTATATGATAATTAAGAGCATAAAATAGGTGATGAAGAAAGCTAAGTTAGTATTGATTATTGATGATGATAATCGCAATATCTTCGCATTGCGATTGGCTTTAAAGTCGCGAGGATATCAGTCACTTTCCTGTAATAGTGCCCAAGAAGGCTTTGAATTATTGGCTAATAATAGCGATATTGAGATTGTTTTAATGGATATGATGATGCCCGATATGGATGGTTATGAAGCTATTCAGGTGATTGGGGCATCTGAAACTTATGGTCATGTTCCCGTGATTGCAGTAACAGCTCAAGCTATGCAGGGAGATCGTGAGAAGTGTTTGGATGCTGGTGCTCGTGCTTATGTGCCAAAACCAATAGATTTAGATCTATTAATAGGTATAATTGAACAGAATAGTTAGATGTGGGAACCGAGTATTATAAAAAATGAGGATATCGAGCTGCTTTTGACAGATGTGGCAGAACGGTATGGTTATGATTTTACGCAATATAGTAAAGCTTCATTGAAAAGGCGATTGAATCGACTGTGTCTGATCGATAAATTTACAAGCTTTGCAGAACTGCGATATCGGGTAATAAGTGATCCCGAATATCTGCAACGTTTTGTTGAGGAAATTACCGTCAACGTCACGGAAATGTTTCGGGATCCAAATTTTTATAAGGCTTTACGCGAGGATGTTTTTCCACGGTTAGGTACTTATCCCTTTATAAGGATCTGGATAGCGGGCTGTTCTACTGGAGAGGAGGCCTATTCGATTGCAATTTTGCTTAAGGAGGCCAATTTATATCATAAATCATTGATTTATGCCACTGATATAAATCCTGGAGTCTTAGAGCGGGCAAGTAGTGGGATGTTTCCCATCAGTCAAATGCAACAGTATTCAGAGAATTATATTCAGTCTGGAGGGATAGAGGATTTTTCTAAATATTATACCGCTAATTACGATTCTGTAAAGTTTAACGGTGATTTAAAAGATAAAATGATCTTTTCAACACACAATTTAGTATCGGATACCTCTTTCAATGCATTTCAGCTAATTCTTTGTCGGAATGTGCTGATTTATTTTGACAAGGATTTGCAGAATAATGTTTTTGATTTATTTGATGAAAGCTTAGATACGCTGGGATATCTAGCATTGGGGTCTAAGGAAACTATTCGTTTTTCTAATTTGGAGAAAAAATATAAACAAATTAATGATGAACGAATATGGAGAAAAACCCGTTCATCATAATTCTCTTTTCAAATGAGTGATTCAATATTCGTAATTGGAGGTTCAGCAGGAAGTCTCAAGGTGCTGTTGGAGGTATTACCTCAACTTGATACGGATATATTGTTTCCTATTGTTATTATTGTGCATCGTAAATCCTATCCGGGATCTGTACTCAATAGATTATTAGCTAATAGCAGTAAATTGCCGGTTATGGAAGTAGAGGATAAGATGACTATTTTTCCCGGGAGCATTTATATCGTTCCGCCTGACTATCATATGCTTTTTGAAAATCAAACCCTGGTATCCTTAGACTTTTCAGAAAAATTAAATTTTTCACGTCCATCAATTGATATTACATTTCGATCAGCCGCAGAGACCTTTAAGGAGAATGTTGTTGCGTTGCTGTTATCAGGAGCAAACGCTGATGGGACGAATGGATTGAAAGAGATAAAGAAATATGGAGGAACTATCTTAGTGCAGGATCCAGAGACAGCAGAAATAGATTATATGCCTAAGCAAGCCCTATTGTCTATGGCGGTAGATCTGGTATTAAAACCATCCGAAATTGCGTCTTATATCAATCAATTGCGTATTTAACGCAACTAGCCTTGCGTTAGTTTTTTATTATATTAGCACCTTATTAACGTTTTCCTATACTTTGATTTACGATGAAAGATAAGACTATATTGCTCTTTGATGATGATGTGAATATACTGGAGGTTTGCACCATTATTTTGGAAAATTATGGATATCAGGTGGCTACATCTGAGACATCACATGATATTATTGAAAAAGTAACGGCTGTTAAACCTGATGTTATTTTAATGGATAACTGGATTCCTGAAATTGGCGGAATCAAGGCTACTCAACTTGTAAAACAGCATCCGGATTTTAATCATATTCCTGTTATATATGTTTCTGCGAATAATGATATTCAGCTATTAGCAGAAGAAGCGGGTGCTGACAGTTATCTCGAGAAACCGTTTAATTTGGACGATCTTGAAAATGCCGTTAAATCTATGTTGAACTTAGCGAAATCAGATTTAAATGTTTAAATGAATGGCTTATTCAATATGAATTAAAAAAGGATCCTGCTTGTTCAGGATCCTTTTTTAGTTCAACTCTATATTTTTTAAAACATTTATTTATCATTCATTAATTTTTATCTCCTGCGAGTTGTAAAGGATTCTAAAATAAATGTTTATCTATGATTGCGGAACAAGAAACTCAAGGACGTTTTCTCTTACTTCCAATATTGCAACATTCTTGAGCGGCAGTACCAGTTCGTCATCTATATGCATGTAGGTACTCTCACAATCAATGGTAAGCTGTTTAGCTTCAAATTTTTTATAGTCAAATGTAACTTCTTCTCCGTTTAATCTTTTCTTAATAAAAGCAGCGAAATCTGATCTTTGTGCCTCATCTACATATACGACATTGAAAAGACCATCATCTGTCACCGCTTCTGGTGATAATATTAGATTAGGACCCACGGATTGAATGTTCATAATTTCAAGTAACAAGCATTTGCCTTCGTAGATTTTATCATCGGCTTTTATCCAAAATTTTTCAGCTTTAGCAGTCATAATAATTTCATGAAGGACTTCTAAAGCTAATTTTAGTTCATCTTTTGCGGTGTCAACTTTACTTTTATCAACGGATTCCATTTTCTGGATTAGGTGTGGAAAAACACCATATCCAGCGCCCTCTAAGAAGAAATCTGTCGTATCAGCATTTTTAATCACCCCTACATCAAAACGCTGTCGCTTACTGTTTTTCCAGTTTTTGATATGATCTAGATTTTTTTTGGTACTGTCAATCCCCAATGCTATGGACAGATTATTAGCAGTCCCCATCGGTAATATGGTGATAGGGATTTTCTTTTCAAGTGAATTTCTTTTCACCAATTCCTTAACGACTCCTCTTACGGTTCCATCGCCACCGGCTATTACAGCAAAATCTGCTTGATCTATTTGATGAATCCATTGATCTCCATTTTTTACCGAAAAGTATACACAAGCATAACCTTCCTGTTCAATTAATGTTATTAAATCAGATTTTAAATGATCCTCATCGCCTGCGCCCGGATTGTGTAATAAGATTGCTTGTTCCATAGATTTAATTTATATAACAACATTTAGCTTATCCATTTGTTGTTATTTATATAAAATATTTATTTGCAGAAACGATAGAAACTATGAGAATTTTAATAACAAATGACGACGGTATTTATAGTCCAGGTATTGCATCTCTAGCAAAAGTGGCTCGGAAATTTGGACAGGTAAAATTAGTGGCACCAGATGTTGAGCAGTCTTCGATGGGACATGCAGTCACACATTCTAGACCATTGAGTTATAAAAAATCTCCGATTGTATTTGAAGATGTGGAGGCTTATCGCGTAAACGGAACTCCAGCAGACTGCGTTGCCATGGGCATACATTTATGGAATGATGTTGATGTGGTTTTATCAGGAATTAATATGGGACCTAATCTAGGTAATTCGATGTGGCATTCGGGAACTTTGGCGGCCGCCAAACAGGCCGTCTTGTTTGGTATTAAAGGTATCGCACTGAGTACACCCGTGGGAAAAACAGAACCTGACTTTGAAGCGCTAGAACCCTTTGTAGAGAAAACATTGGCGCTTCTGTTGGCGGATAAGGAATTGGCTCTTTATAACGTTAATTTTCCTGAAAAGCCAACAGAAATCATCTGGACGAGACAGTCTGTGCGATTATATGATGGTACAATTATACCCGGAACGGACCCATTGGGACGAAAGCACTATTGGTTTACGGTATCTCCACTAGAGCCAGCTGATGAAGGTACAGACAGATGGGCTGTGGAGCATGATATGGTATCTATTACGCCATTGCGATTAGATTTGACGGATGAAGCAACGCTTTTGAAAAGGCTTGGAGAAAAATAGGTAATATTATTATCAATCGCGCTATTTATTTAAATGCTGATGTACATTAAATATATAAATGAAAATGAGAAATTTAAATATTGCTTTAATACTGATTATGAATGCCGTTTTCTTTTCGTCTTGTGGCGAGAATATGAAAAATAATTCCGATCTAAATAATACGCTAGATACAGTTCATCAGCAATTAAAAGGGCTTCCTCTTGATAATCTGCATCGCAGTAGAGTGGGGGACTCAACTGTTGATGTTAAGGATGGTAAATCAGGTCTTCCCCTCAATAATCTTGATCGGGAGAATCCTACAGATACCGTAGGTCATTAATAGACTTAAAGAAGCTTTGTTCGTTTTATCTAATGCAACGCTTAATCTGCTTCATCTCTGAGGGTGCGAATCTGATCGTGTGCCTTTTTTTGCTTTTCTGCATGATTTCGAATCATAGTGACAATAGCTATAGGAAGATCTGGGGCTTCTTTTAAAGCCTTTTCATACTCTTTTTTACTTGCGTCTTCACCACGTTCACATTCTTCGAGAATCTGTTTACGATCATGACCACTTAATGTTGCTTTCAGATCTAACCAGAAGCGATGCAATTTACCGGAGATGCGCGGGGGAATTGTTGGAGCTTCGCCATCGACAACGGTAAATGGAGCAAGCTCGGAGTTGAACAGGATGGTTTCTTGGATATAATCTTCGAATAGTGAACGTAAGTCATTATCACGATTTGTTTTTAGGTTTTCTAATGCTAAGGTATAGCCTTCGATTCTGTCGTTGTTAATCTGAATCAAATCTATTAAAATTCCTGCGGTTACAGTATCTGTATACATAATTTACTTTTTAGAAATACAACTATTAGAGGAACAAACTGATCCCTTAAAAAGTTTTTCGTTGAGTTTAATGCTCTTATTTGCTGATATTTTTCTAAAACAAAAATAAAAGATACAGAGTATTTGTCAAGATGCGTTAAGCCGGGGGATTACTGATAAAGTAACTATAAATCTTTAACGAAAAGGGTCTAATGAAAATTAGACCCTTTATCTATACGTTCAGCTGTACCGTATTTTTTGTTTCCTCATTAACGATACAGCATATTATGTGAAATAAATCAGTTTTAATAGTTTAATGATAAACCGAATCCCCAGCCCATATCACTATCGTAATGCGTACGTATACCCATATTTTTATTGATTACATATGTCAGGTCACCCATATATTCTAGATCTGTGTTGACCATAAAACCACCTCTTAATCTGGGTGAAATAGGAATGTCTTCGCGCATTAATTGTAAGCGTACTATTCCGTCATGATATACTTCAGCTTGAAAATTTACGAGCATAGGGAGCGTATACATAAATCCGGCACTGACAGCCCTTCTGACATCTTTCTTATTAACCTGTCCAAAGATGTTTTTTTCATGCTCGTCTTCACCCATTCTTCTATATCTCCAATCAAAACCTACAAATGGCATAAACCATTGCATTTTTCCGATGTATCGGCCTAAATGGGTCTCTACTTCATATCCATGCATATCATTATAGCCCAATCGCCATTCTGTTCCTAATGACCATCTGGCATTTTGTATCATTGCACCACCGTCATTACCGTTAGTCGCGAAATCATTTTGCACCATGAAGTGGGCCATATTACTTTCTTTCTGTAACGCTTTATAGGCCTTTTCTTTGTCTGGGAGTAACGGATTTTTATAATCGCCAACTTCAAACACTCTATTCATGCCCGCCATCATGTGGTATAAAATATGGCAATGGAAAAACCAGTCCCCCTCTTCGTTAGCTAAAAACTCAATAGTATCGACTTCCATGGGCATGACATCAATAACATTTTTCAGCGGTGCATTTTCTTTTTTACCGTTGATTACTCTAAAATCAAACCCATGCAGATGTATTGGGTGTCTCATCATGGAGTTATTGTAGAGGGTGATGCGTAATATTTCACCTTTCTTTACCGGAATTTTATCACTTTCAGCCAACACTTTATTGTCCATACTCCAGACATATCTGTTCATATTTCCGGTTAAGGTAAATTTAATATCTCTTACCGGCGCCTCTTTTGGCAGGGTGGTATTATAAGGAGATTTGAGCATGGCATAATTTAGCGTTACAATATCTGCTAAAGCATTGGCATTATACCGATCTTTATCATCGGTCATTTTATGGGAGCCATGTTGACTATGATCCTCTTTCTTTGTTTTGTCACCAGATTCTTTTTTTGTCTTATCACCAGATATTTCAGGATACATAACTACGTTCATATCCATTTGGTTCAGGCTCATCTTCATGCCCATATCATCCAGATCCCCGTTCATTTTCATCATGTCATTCATCATCTTCATGCCTTCAAAATATTTAAGGCGAGGTAATGGAGATATAAGCTGTTTTTTCCCGTTTCCTACAAAGTAACTTGTTGATTTTGTTCTATCTTCTGTAGTGGCCATGAATTCATACGAAGTGCCTTCATTAGGGATTGTGAGTACAATATCATAAGTTTCAGATACTGCAATCATTAATCGATCTACTTCTACAGGTTCTACATCGTTACCATCATTTGCGACAACGGTTATTTTACCTCCTGCATAACGAAGCCAAAAATAGGATGATGCACCACCATTTGATATGCGAAGACGAACTTTGTCTCCTGCTTTCAAAGTCTTATTATCTATTTTTTCTAGATTGGAGAACTCGTTCCCGTTCATTAAAACCTTATCGTAGTACACATCACTTACATCCATAGCCATCATACGTTTCCATTCATTTTTGACTTTAGTTTTAAAGTGACCTTCTTTAATAGCCTCGGCATAAGATTGGGTAGCACCTTTTTTGATGGCGGCCCAATCATTCGCATTATGCAGCATTCTATGTATGTTATCCGGATTTAGGTCTGTCCATTCACATAATATAATTGGTATAGTAGGTAAATCGTCAATTCCTTTTCTGAAAGTTTTATCATCACTTCTTTTTTTCAGGATGAGACTGCCGTACATACCGATCTGTTCCTGTAAACCCGAATGGGAGTGATACCAATGTGTACCATGTTGGATAATAGGAAAGCGATAGGTATATGTTGTATTGGGTTTTATCGGTTCTTGGGTAAGATGGGGTACTCCATCCTCTTTATTAGGCAAAAATATGCCGTGCCAGTGTAAAGATGTATTTTCTTTTAGTTGGTTATGCACCACAATTTCGGCAGTATCACCTTCTGTAAATGTAAGAGTGGGCATAGGAATTTGTCCGTTAACCGAAATTGCCCGTTTTTCTTTCCCTGTAAAATTGACAATGGTATCTCGAACATACAGGTCATATTTGACAACTTTTTGTGCAAACGCAGTTGTTGCACAAATGAGCATAATCAATGTCTGTAACGCTTTTATAGATACATGCTTAGCTATATACATTGTTTATTTATTTTTTAGTGGAAGTTATTCCTGATGTTTTAACCAGTGAATAAGTATTTTTGTTTTTTCTGTATTTAATAGTTACATATAGCGTATAGGAATAGGATATACGTTGTCTATCTTATTTTAGAACTGTATTTATTAATTCAACGTTTCCACTGTGCTACCACAAGTCAACATTTTAGAACCAAAGTATGGGTTTTTGATGTCACTATCTTTACTCAACCAATGTGCACCTTTTCCTGCGTTAAACATCGGACAGTGCTGGTAGTAAATAGGACTCTCCAATTTAGATACTTTTGCTAGATCATAAATTGTTTTGGAAACATTTGCAAATAATTCACGTTGTTTTGGAACGGATTTAGATTTGGAAATACTTTCTACATGAGCAGTTAAGTCACTGATTCCTTTCATCCATACATCATGTTCTTTAGAAGATAGTGTATTCATATCTACTGCTTTAACAGTCGAAAGTAAGACAGTTGCTTGGGTGGAGGTAGCTGCCGCGTCAGTCTTTATTAAAGCATCTTTGACCGAAAAATAGCTATCAACAACTGCCTGCAATGGATTTTTGCTTTTTGTGGTAGCATCATGCGTTGCATGATTGGACATCTCATTATGATCTTTCAGCAGCATGGCATCAGTTTTGGTGCCAGTCTTTAATTCTCTTGTATATTGGCAACATTCAGGAAGCTTTATATATACATCCGCAGGAGCTAGAAAATCTTCGCTGTCATAACCTGCTAAGGCAATACGCTTTAAGATTTCTTCTCTACTCGTTTTTTGAGTATCATAACTGATTATAGCTTTTTTTGTATCAACATTCCATTCTACCTGAGCGACATTTTTGCTATTTCCTGCTTTTTCAATGGTTTTTTTACACATGTCACATTCTCCATAGATATTGACGGTTTCAGTTTTTGTATTATTAATTTGGGCATATGTATTTATAGATGATAATAATACAGTGATTACTACCAATATTTTTGATATAGATTTCATGATTTTAATAATTAAAATAATATAAATTAAGGATTTTCAAAAGCTGATTATAGCTTTTGATAAGACGTACTTTGGGCATTAAGGGCCCTTTTTAACCTATTTTGGGAGGTAACCAGATGTTTGAAAATTCCGAATAATAATTATTTTGCTGAAATCCGAATTTTTGTTTGGCAACAAAAGAAAATTCTTTCAGATTTATATCAAATGGAATGGTTAAGAAAACGGAACAAGAAGAAGAGAGGCATCTACATGTTACATGATCGCACTTGCTATGGTTGCAGTCTCCGTGATCAGCTTTTTTAGAAGTATTATCTGAACAGGTATTATTTGTTTTTGAATGGGTAGTGTGCTGTTCGTGCGCAGTTGAAGTATGTTGCTTTTTAGTACTATCCTTTTCACAGGAATAGCCCGTACTTGGCAACAATAAAAAGCCAAGACAGATTAACAAGATAATACCAATATGAGTCTTCAAATTCTTCAATATTACAAATTTATAAATTAATTGTATTATTTAGCGATATGATGGTAATTTTTATTTTCTGTAATAGCTATGGTATCATTTTAAATGTTTACATATAATTACTGCTAGCTTCTTCAGCCATGGAAATTTTACATTGAACAATATTAAAAACAGAAAATTATAAGTTGATATTTGTATTGTTTTTTAATCTCTTAAAAACTATTAAAAAAATTGATGCCTGAAATATCTGGTTTCTAGATTTATTCTGATCTCATTATCTAACCAACCTACTTTACTAAAACAACTTTATCAGTTATGTGTTTAATCTTAAACATCTGATCTGCAATGGTTCGTGTTTTGTTTTTTTTAATAAATTAAGTTGAACAACCTAAAGATCACGTTATGCAGTTTGCTACTCTGACCAGATCCATCCTGTTAGACCTGCAGTCAAAAGGATATAATATATTAACCTCTAAGAATAGGATTGATGATGAGAACCCTACCTGGTATCCGATCAGTGTGCCCAATGTATGGGATTATCTGCTACAGCTAGATAGTAAAACAAATGTATTGAGTTTTCAGGAACCGGCTGTCCTTGTTATTGAAGATGCTTTGTTAAATGCGGAAGATGAGCAGCTTGATGGGGAGGTATTTATTGAGGATGATCATTATTTAAGACTGAACCAACGGCTTCACATCTATAATCAATATTATCAATTTGTAGCCAATCCGGAAGTTTATGATTTTTCATTCGACCCGCAAAGATTGATTATCCGTAATTATGCGCTGCATACTGGGGATCATAGTATGTATCTGGACTATCTGCAATTACATTATCCTGAACATGTTGCTGTAGGAATGAATGATTTGGAGTCTTTGACTCGATCTTTAATCTGTCTTGATGCTACTCAAGCACATAAGTGGTTTATGATGCACAATGTCGCAGTCGTAGAATCTGATATTTGGGTCTGTGATGAAGATGCTATTTTAAAAGTATTGGCTGTTCGGGGAGATGATCATACCTGGCATATTTCTGGTGATACTGACGAATTAATCTACAATCTTATTGCGCCACAAGATGTCTTGCCTATGCATGATCTGTTTTGGATTGATACAAGGGTAAGATAGGGGATATTATGCTATCAAAAAAAAAGGATCGATTGTATGTCGATCCTTTTTTTTTGATATGCTATGATTATTTATTCTGTTCCTCCACCCAATGCACGATAAAGATCTGTTGAAGCATCAAATTGTTCTTTTTGAATCGAAATGGCCTCTAGATCATTTTGAAGGGAGTTATTCTGTGCAGTGATAACTTCAAGATATGTTGCCATTCCACTTCTATACAGCAACATTGCATCACTAACAGCCTTTTGCAATGCCGTTTTTTTCTGTTCTATCAGTGTAATACGTTGGCTTGCGTACTCTCTTTTTGCTAAAGCATCAGATACCTCACTCACAGCAGTCATGACTGCCAGACGAAATTGTTCGGCAGATTTTTCCTGTTCGATTTTTGCTATTTCATAAGCTGTTTTTAACTTCTTATTTTGAAAAATAGGTTGCGTAATGTTACCAGCAATATTCTTTACTAATGAACCCGGTAAATCAAACCAATTTTCAAACTGGAATGAATTTGTTCCAATAGAAGGAGTTAATCTCAAAGATGGATACATCTGAGCCTTTGCAAGACCAGTACCTGCGTTAGCAACTACCACAGCGTATTCTGCAGCTCTAACATCAGGACGTCTACTGAGCATATCGGCAGGAACACCTATTGGAAAGCTTTCCACAAAGGGTGTCGTATCCATTGTATTTGCTCGTGATATGCTATCTGGAAAAGACCCACAAAGAATACTCAGTACATTCTCTTGTAGTGCGATGTTTTGCTTAGCAAGAGGTACCAATAATTCAGCAGTTTTCTTCTGGGCTTCAGCTTGATCCACTGCCAGTGAATTGGTTTGCGCAGACTCGAACTGAAGTTTTATGATGTGCAAAGTCGTATCGCTCAAAGCAATATTTTGCGAAGCAACTTTAAGTTGCTCATCCAAAGTAATTAAATTGTAATAAGCCTGTGCGACTTGACTTACAATACGTGTTCGCAATGCTGATAAATTTTCACGTTGCATGAAGAAGCTTGCTCTTGCAGATTCTTTTTGCAACGCAACTTTCCCCCATATATCCGCTTCCCACGAAATATTAAGAGAAGCAGAATAATCGTCCATGTGTTGATTTCCTGTAAACTGCTCACTCAAAGAACCGTTCAAAGAGCTTTTTGATAAATAGTTCCTTGCCGCAGATATCGAAAGATCAGCTGTAGGAAGAAGTCCCAGTTTTGCCTGTTTATAGGAAAGATCCAGTTGACGAAGACTCATCATAGCGATCGATATATCCTTGTTCTTATCAAGTGCCTTATCGATCAAAGCCGTCAAATGAGTATCTTTAAAGAAGGTTTTATAGGGTAGACTAATGCTATCACCTGTCACCGCAATCGTATTCCTATAATGTTGTGGGGTCTCCAACTCTGGACGACTATACTTTTTGTTTACAGAGCAGGATGACAATAAAGTTGCCATTCCAACAGCGTAAATTATATTATTTATAGATAATGCCATTATTCAACGCTTTGAATTTTTTGATTTTGATTTTTACCCGATACCTTTTCCTGCAGATATTGAAAGAGAATATAAAGGATCGGTATGACAAATACACCCAATAGGACGCCTGAAAGCATCCCTATTGCAGCACCTGTACTGATCGATCTATTACCCATTGCAGATCCACCCGTAGCAAACATTAATGGAATCATACCAGCAATAAAAGCTAGAGATGTCATGATGATAGGACGTAATCTTGATTTTGCACCCTCAATAGCAGACTCTACAATAGAATAACCTGCAGCTCGACGTTGTACGGCAAATTCGATGATTAAGATTGCATTTTTAGCTAATAGCCCCACAAGCATAATTAATCCTACTTGTACATAAATATTATTATCCAATCCTATAGCTTTAATTGAAGCAAATGCACCAATGATACCTGTTGGAATAGATAGCAATACTGCTAGTGGTAAAAGGTAACTTTCATACTGCGCCGCTAATAAAAAGTAAACGAATAGGAGACACAACGATAAAATAATTAACGTTTGATTTCCTGCTGACTTTTCTTCTAAACTTAAGCCAGTCCATTCGTAACCGTAGTCTGAAGGCAATTTGCTCAATACATTTTTTTCCAGATTATCCATGATTTCACCATTACTCGCGCCGGGTAGGGGCACTACACTAATGGTCAACGCATTAAATAAGTTGTATCTGCTTAAGGATTCAGGACCATATGCTTTATGTAGGGTAACAAGTGATTTCACAGGAACCATTTGATTTTGGTCATTCCGGACAAATATTTCATTAAAGGAATCTTCGTCTGTTCTGAATATTCCATCAGCTTTCACATTGACACGATAGAATTTTCCAAATCGTGTAAAGTTCATGGACTGATCACCTGCGAAATAGGTCTGGATGACGTTCATCATATTACTGATTTCTACACCCATTTGTTGGGCTTTATCCTCATCAACTTCAAGTTCTAATTGCGGGAAGTCCGTACGGAATGTTGTATAAGCAAATTGTACCCCTGGTTGTTGCATAATTTTCCCAATAACCTCATCAGACATCTGTTTTAGCTTTTCGGGAGATTTCCCTGCCTTATCTTGTAACACGATTTCGGCACCGCTTGTAACCCCATATCCGTCTATCGGTGGACTTCTAAAGGCCATAATAGTAGCTTCTTTAACCGTTGCAAACTTTGCTGTTAGATTTCCTAAAATCACGTCAATATCTTTCTCCGCACCACGATCTTTCTTATCTTTCAACTTGATAAAACCCATAGCATATGCTGGACTGGCACTATTTGATAAAATATTGAAGCCTGTAATAATGGTACTATTCTGTACTGATTCTTCTTTTTCCAACATATCATCTATACGTGCAGCAGCGGCAGTTGTCCGATCTAAGGCAGTACCTGGAGGCATACTTAAACTGAAGATAATAAATGAATCATCTTCCATCGGTACAAAGCTTTTTGGTGTACTGATCATCATCCAGCCTGCTAGTGCAGTAATCACAATAACTAAACCTGCACCGATCCACTTTTTAACAATTAAGAACCGTAACCCTTTGATATATTTACCTGTTAAATTCTCAAATCCAGCATTAAATGCAGTAAAGAATCTTTTTCCAAATCCTTTCTTTTCGACTTCTCCATGTTGACCCTCGGCATGATTATTTTTCAATAATAAGGCACATAGGGCAGGAGTAAGGGTTAATGCATTGATCGCAGATATAATAATTGCAATCGCTAATGTATAGGCAAACTGCTTATAAAAAATACCTGCAGATCCTGTCATAAAACCAATCGGTATAAATACCGCAGACATGACTAAAGTGATCGATACAACTGCACCTGTGATCTCGCCCATAGCACTATGAGTTGCCTCTTTTCCGGTCATGTTTGTACCTTCCATTTTACTATGGACGGCTTCGACGACCACAATGGCATCATCGACGACAATACCGATTGCAAGTACCAGTGCAAAGAGTGTCAATACGTTTATGGTGAAACCAAAAGCAAGGAGAAAGAAAAATGTTCCTATGATCGCTACCGGTACAGCAATTGCAGGTATAATGGTCGATCTAAAGTCTTGTAAAAACAAGAATACGACGATAAACACCAGAATAAATGCTTCAATCAAAGTAGATTTCACCTGGCCTGTTGCTTCGTCCAAACGCTCTTTTGTACTCATCAAACTCGTGTAGTCTACGCCGGGAGGAAAGTTTTTGGAAGCACTCTTTAATACATCGCGTACACCGATTTCGATGTCATTTGCATTAGATCCCGTAGTCTGGAGAATTGCAACAGTAACTGAATTTTTACCACTCATAGTTGTATTTCCACTATAACTAAGAGAGCCAAATTCTATACGTGCTACATCTTTCAAGCGTACCAAAAGTTCGCCATCACGTTTAACAACGATATTTTCATATTCATGAGGTTGACTCTTTTTACCTTTATAACGCATAACGTATTCCAATGCCGCATTCGATTCCTCACCCAATTTACCGGGTGCCACCTCTAAACTTTGAGTGCCAATGGCTTTACTTACATCAGCAGGTTCTAAACCATAAGATGCCATTTTCTGCGGATTGAGCCAAACACGCATCGAATAGTCCTTTAAACCAAAAACTTGTGCCTGACCTACACCAGGTACACGTTTAATTTGTGGTATGACATTAATGTTGACATAGTTTTGAAGAAACAACTCATCATATTTTTCATTATCTTCCGTATACACGTTGAAAATTATGATCATACTGTTTTGTTGCTTTGAGGTTGTAAGCCCCATCCGGATTACTTCTTCTGGAAGTATGGGCGTTGCTTGTTGTACTCTGTTTTGCACGTTTACAGCGGCCTGATCAGGATTGACACCTTGTTTGAAGATAATGGAAATGGAAAAAGAACCATCATTACTTGCAGTAGACTTGATATACTGCATGTTTTCCACACCATTGATCTGCTCTTCCAGTGGTGTTACCACTGAGCGGATCACGGCCTCACTGTTCCCACCAGGATAACTCCCCGAAACCATTACGGTGGGTGGAGATATATCTGGAAATCTTGTTACAGGAAGTCTTAATAATCCTATAACACCCAATATTAATAGCACAACCGAAATAACGGTGGCCATTACTGGTCTATCTATAATCTTTTTTAACATGTTGATACTCGTCTAAAAATTAATTTTTTAATGAGTCTTGACTGATTACTTTAGGTTGAACTACAATTCCTTCTGTTAATTGGTCAATACTATTTACGGCTATTTTATCGCCCGCTTTTACGCCGGATTTGATGATATAATCTGCACCTGTTCTACCATTTATTTCAATAGGTTTCATTGCCACTTTATTGCTGTCAGCGAGGACATAAACAAAAAATTTGTCTTGAATATCTTTCACTGCTGCCATAGGTAGCTTGATTGCACTGTTCAGACTTTTAGTTAAAACCACTCGCGCTGCACCTCCTGAGCGTAAAATTTTATCTGGATTTGAAAATACCGCTTTTAGTGATATCGTTCCTGTGTTACGATCAATGTTACCACTTGCAATTTCAACCTGACCTTTTTGATTATATTTGTTACCGTCGGCCATGATAATCTCTACCGTGTTCATTCCGGCATCTGTTTTTCTATCATTCATAAAAGCAATAAATTTTGCTTCATTGAGGTTGAAGTAAACAAATACCTGATCGATTTCAGATAAACTTGTCAATGGATTGACATCAGAAGGTGTGACCAAATTTCCGACCCTACTCGGAATACGGCCTATATATCCACTTACTGGTGCTTTGATAATTGCGAAGGCAGCGTTTAACTGTGAAGAGCTCACTGCTGATTTGGCTTGTGCCACTTGAGCACTTGCTGCATCATATTGCGCTTGTGCAGTTTTTAGCTGTAGGTCTGAAACAACCTTTCCCTGAACTAGAGGTCTTATTTTTTCTAATTCAATCTGTGCATTTGCCTGTGCAGCTAGTGCCGATTGTAACGAAGCTTTACTGTTGTTCACCTGTTCATTAAAAACATCACTTTTAATTTTAAAAAGTGATTGCCCCTTTTGTACATATTGTCCTTCCTTCACATATGTTACTTCGAGGTAACCAGAAACTTGTGCTCTAATATCGACATTGACTGTTCCCTCTATGGTACCAGGATAAGTTTCTACGATCGTAGTAGGAGATTCTTTTAATTCAATGAAATCAGCAGGAACAGCTTGTTGTTCATACGATCCATCTTGTTTTTGTCCGCCACATGAAATAAATAATAAACCGAAAGCAAATACGGCTGTATATAGATTGAAATTGTTTGTTGCTTTGAATTCTTGCTTTACCATTTTTTTATGATTAAAATTTCAAATACAAATAACAGAAGATTAGATGGTTTAAGAAAGAAATAATTGACTGAACTGGTGAAAATAGCTTCTGAACCGAAATAGTGATCTACTGAATCATCACGATGTAAATTGGTAAGTATAGCCGATTGTTTTTGTTTTAATACGATAAAATTAGAATTAAGTCTAGTAACAATTAGGATGTTAAATTTAAAATTATCGAGAGCAACAGCTATATTATTTTTATTTCATGTAACAGCAGTTTTGTAATTTATTGCTTTCTGTTGATGGAATTTTTTGTGATCAGAATGGTTTTTAATGTCAAAACAATCAATGTGTTGTGTTTTTTTACAATTATGTCATGTGATTTTTTATAGATAAACTCAACATAATAATTATTATTTCAAAATGTCAATGTTCATGCGATGGGAATGAATGTTTATATTTTATATCTTTGTTATGCTTTAGGGGTATTCTAAAAAAGAATTGAGAGAGTCCCTTTGAACCTGACACGGCTAATACCGACGTAGGGAAAAGCAATACAGTACACCTGTGCTGTTTTGTATGTGGTTTTTTCCTAAAGCATTCAATCTTTTATTAAATGAAATGAATATGGAGAAAACACTTTGGATGCATATCCAACAAGTAAGAGCACAATCGCCACTCGTACATAACATTACTAATTTTGTCGTCATGAATAATACTGCCAATGCCTTATTGGCTGTTGGAGCTTCACCTATTATGGCTCATGCTAAATCTGAAGTAGTCGAGATGGTCACTATCAGCGATTCACTTGTTATTAACATAGGAACATTAGATGAAGTGTGGTCAGAATCTATGTTATTGGCTGCAAATACTGCTTCTCAATTAGGGAAACCTTGGATTTTAGATCCTGTTGGAGCGGGGGCGACATCTTATCGCGATCATATTCTAAAAGAATTGCTTCGTGAAAAACCAACTGTCATAAGAGGTAATGCATCTGAAATTATTGCACTAAACAAATCTAATCTTATAAAGACGAAAGGAGTGGATAGTACTTCTCAAAGTGGTGAAGCAGTTAAAGCCGCATTAGATCTTCATCGACAATATGGTTCCGTTGTTTGTATTTCTGGCGAAACTGATATTGTGATTTCTGGGAGTCAGGAGATTCATCTAAAAAATGGACATCTTTTGATGACAAAGGTAACCGGGTTAGGATGTTCTGCAAGTGCGATTGTTGGAGCCTTTATAGCTGTAATAGCCAATAAAACAGAGGCAGTAACTGCTGCAATGGCTCTCATGGGAGTAGCTGGAGAACTAGCTGAAAAGGAAAGTGATGGACCGGGTAGTCTGCAGGTTAAACTTCTTGATAAGCTATATAACATCACTGAAACTGAATTTGGGAATACATTAAAATTTAGCATATAATGGATTTCGATACTTCTTTTCCTTATCAGTTATATCTTGTGATTTCAGAGCAGGATTGTCGTGGAATAAATTATCTTCCTGTTGCGGAGCGCGCTATTATTGGTGGTGTAGATATTATACAGCTTCGAGAAAAAGAGCTAACGACCCGTCTTTACTTGGCAAAAGCCCACCAATTGAAAGAGATCACTGACAAATATGGGATTCCTTTAATCATCAATGATAATCTTGAAGTGGCCCAAGAATTGGGTGCGGCTGGTATTCATGTAGGTAACCATGATATTTCTCCTAGTCATATTAGAAAAGCTTGGTATAGCCCAAGACCTCTGGTCGGTTATTCTATTGAAAATCTTGAACAGTTGAAAAATGAGCAGATTCCATTATCCGATTACTTGGGTATCAGCCCTGTATTCAATACTGAAACCAAAAAGGATACCATCACAGAATGGGGCTTAGAAGGTATTGTGAATATTCGACAACGAACAGATAAACCGTTGGTTGCTATTGGCAATATCCATATACAAAATGCTCGTCGTGTTATACAGGCAGGTGCCGATTGTTTAGCTGTAGTGTCTGCGATATGTGGGAGTGAAAATCCAGAAAAAGCAGCATTTGAACTTAAAAATGAAATTTTAAAATGAAAAAATACCGATACCCAACTACGCTGACGATCGCAGGTTTCGACGGAAGTGGCGGAGCCGGAATACAAGCGGATATCAAAACTTTTTCGGCATTAGGATGCTATGCTACCTCGGTATTGACAGCATTGCCTGTGCAAAATACGATGGGAGTCCGAAAGATTTATCCCATAGCACTTGAAGCTGTAGCAGATCAGATTGAATCTATTATGGACGATGTCTTTCCTGATGCCATAAAGATTGGAATGGTCCATACACCACAATTGGTTATTACAATTGCGCAGACGCTTCAGAAATATAAAAAAGTACCCCTTGTATTTGATCCTGTTATGGTTGCTACTAGTGGCCACCGGCTTATTGAGGAACAAACTATTGCAGCAATGATCGACCTACTATTCCCTTTAGCAGATGTGATTACACCGAATATGGATGAAGCAGGTATACTTGCCAAGTTATCAGTGGAAACTTTAGAAGATATGTACGTTGCAGGGGAAAGCATCCTTGCATTAGGTTGTGAGCGTGTCTTGGTAAAAGGGGGGCATCTGGAGCAGGATACGCTGCAATCTATATTATTTGATAAAAATTGCCGTCCCGAAATATTTAAAAGTAAAAAAATTAAAACAAAGAATACCCATGGTTCCGGGTGTACGCTGTCATCTGCAATAGCCGCTTATCTGGCACAGGGGCATACGATATCTGAAGCAGTTTCTTTAGCGCAAAACTATGTTTTTGCGGCAATAGAGCAAGGGGCAGATGTACAATTAGGAATGGGCAATGGTCCTTTAAATCATTTTTTTAATCCTCAAAAACAAATTAAATATGAATTGGTCTGAACAGGTTTGGAATAGTATCTCAGATAAATATCAGTCTATATTAGACATGCCTTTTATAAAGGAACTTACGACAGGAAATTTGCCTAAAGAAAAATTTCAATTTTATATGGCTCAAGATTCGCTTTATCTTGAACATTTTGGTCGAGCATTAGCCCTTATTGGTGCTCGAGCACATGATGTTCAAGATGCGCTATCCTATATGCGTTTTGGAGAAAATGCAATTGTCGTGGAAAATGCCTTGCACGACTCTTATTTTAAGGATTTTGGTGTTGCCGAGAAAGGTGATATTCAGCCTGTTTGCCATCATTATGTGCATTACCTAAAAAGTACAGCAGCGCTAGATCCTATAGAGGTTGGGATGGCTGCAACTTTACCCTGTTTTTGGATATATAAAGAAGTGGGGGAGTTTATTGCCAGACAAGAAAAAGTAGTTGATAATCCTTACCAAAAATGGATTGATACGTATGGAGGAGAAGATTTTGCTATTTCTGTACGACAAGCTATTGCTATGTGTGATCAAGTAGCTGCAAATACGACTGTTGCTATTCGTAATAAGATGAGTGAAGCATTTGTTTTAGCATCTAGACTGGAGTATCAATTTTGGGAGGCTGCTTACAATGAAAAAGTATGGACTTAACGGGGTGATAAAAATGAGCAATCGTTTGTTCTTGTTTAGCATTTGTATACATCTTAAAATTTAATTAGTTTGCTTCATATTGTGAAAATATATTTTGTGATTAGTTTTTAAATATACTTGTTTAAAAAGTAATCAAATCGGTAGGATGAATCTGAATTGAAAAATAAGTTATATAAATATGAGCTTTAAGAATACAACTTTAGCGTCAGCACTTCTTGTCGGAGCGCTATGGACTGTACAAACGGTGAAGGCACAGACACCGGCCTTTGAAATGGTAAATTTTCAAGAAATGGCGGATCCAACGAAAGATACATTGTCAGACTGGTCTGCGGTTAAGAAGGGCGTACATAGCTCATTCGTAACAATTGATAAACGGTATCCTAAATCATTGGTTCCTGACTTGAAGAAGAAAGTTAGCGATGAAGTAGTAGGTTGGCGTGGAGAACGTGTTTCATCACAAGTGTTATTATGGACGCAAGAGACTGCTCCGGATGTTACGGTGACTATATCAGATTTCAAAGGTATAAAGGGTGCTAAAATGTCTTCAAATGTTGCTTCAGCACGTTTTGTTCGCTACGTAATGACTGATGAATTTGCCGCTGGCTGTGGATATCGGAAGAAAGAGGACTTTGCTTCTTCATTATCACCAGATATGCTAGATGATTTAACATCATTCGATCTTGAAGCTAGCAAGGTCCGCCCTGTTTGGCTGACAGTGAAGATCCCGAGTGATGCTACCCCTGGAGAATATCAAGCTAAAGTGCGCATCGAGAGTAAAGGAAAGGTTACTGACCAATTAACATTAAAAGTTACTGTTTTAGAAAATATATTGCCAAAGCCTAGTGAATGGGTCTTCCATTTGGATCAATGGCAACATCCATCGGCTGTAGCACGTGTGCGTGGATTAGAAATGTGGAGTGATGCCCATTTTGAAGCGATGAAACCAGTTATGAAAATGTTAGCTGATGCAGGACAGAAAGTGATCACTGCAACCATGAATAAAGATCCATGGAATGTACAGACTTATGATCCATATGCTGACATGATTGTTTGGAATAAAAATGCAGACGGTACTTGGGCTTACGATTATAAAGTATTTGACCGTTGGGTTCAGTTTATGATGGACCTAGGCATTAAAAAAATGATCAATATTTATTCGATTGTCCCATGGAATAATGAAATACATTATCGCGATGTAGCAAAAAATGAAGTTGTCAATGTTGTTGCAAAACCAGGTACACCCGCATTTGAGGAATTATGGACCCCTTTCCTAAAGGATCTTGTAAAACATTTGGATTCAAAAGGCTGGTTGGGAATTACAAACATCGCCATGGATGAACGCACAAAAGAAGAAGTTGATGGTGCTCTATCTCTTTTGAAGAAGGTGGCGCCAACTTTAGGCGTTTCTTATGCGGATAATCAGAAAACGTATCAGCGCTATCCTGACAGTAAAGATATTAGTATTGCTGCAAATCATCCCTTTTCTCATGAAGATTTGCTAGATCGTAAAAAAAGAGGTTTGATTACTACTTTTTATGTGTATTGTGGCAATAATTTTCCAAATCAATTTACGTTTTCAGATCCTGCGGAGTCTGCTTATATGGGCTGGTATGCTGAAGCGGCAGATTTTGATGGATTACTGCATTGGGCATTCAACTCATGGGTAGAAAACCCAATTTTAGATTCCCGATTCCGTACCTGGCCAGCGGGTGATACCTATATTGTGTATCCAAATGGGCGGAGCTCTATCCGCTATGAAAGAACACTCGAAGGTGTTCAGGATTATGAAAAAGTGCAAATCGTCAAGAAAGCGCTTAAGGAGAAGGGATTGACTGAGGATTTGAAGCGTTTCGAAGCGGCGATCCAGAAGTTAAATAGTGCAGAAAGAACTAAAGTTTGGAATTCAAATCTAAACGAAGCTAAGGCCCTATTGAATGAGCTATCGATTAAGATAACGAACTAATTGTAAATTCATATTAGCACTTGTTTTTGCGACTGCTATAATCATTATTTGTAACCCTCCGGAATAAGAGTTTCGGAGGTTTTTTTTTTATATTTTCGGTTTTTTGATTTTATCCTTATGGCTAATGTATGATCTTTTGTTTTGGTCAGATCAGGTCGTTATTTATAAGCTGATGATGGTTTGATCTAGTTACTGGGTTTAGAGGATCGTAAGGTACTGTTATATATCGATATTAAGGCTTCTGCAACCAGCTTTGGATCCTGTTGATGAATACCATGACTGTATTTTGGAAGTAAGATCAGCTTGCTGTTACGGTTATTTTTTATCATCTCAGCATAGTGTTCTATACGAAGTTGATCGAGTTCTTTCCACCACGGGATTAAGTTGATATCCAAGTTTAGCTCTTCATTCATCTTTGTTTCGTATTGTTCGATATGCTTACTGTATGCAATCATTACGGTAACTGGAATGTCAGGTAGTGGTGGTAAAGAAGTATAATTTTTGAAAAAATGTGGCGTACTTTCATTCAGTTCTCTCTCTGCTTCATGTCGGAAACCTGTCGATGTGGACGGGTCTTTAATGATATTTTGAAGGTTTATATTCAAAAGTTCCTGATATCCTGTTTTACTTCCTGTTTTAAACTTTACTTCATCATCCTCTTCTTTGGTCAGCATAAAATCAGTCGGATCTATGAAAAATAAACCAGCTATTTCTTCAGGGTGTTTTGAAGCAAACAAACGAATAAATGGCCCGCCTATTGAATGTCCAACTAGGAGGTAGGGTGGGCTTATTTTTAAAGTAGTCAGTAAGTCGTGAAGTCTTTTTACGACATCGGCATCGGTTTTTACTGCACTATCTAATTCAGATTCACCTATTCCGTTTCTATCGTAAACAATACCTGCAAAGCTACCTTGAATAAATGGGAATAAACTGCCATTACTTCCTCCAGAAGAACCGAGTCCACTCTCAAATACAACAATAGGTTCGTCGATTTTTCTATTTTCAAGTCCAAATGTACGATAAGCCATTTTTTTATTGTTAATGGACACCAATTTTCGTTCCGATACCTGAGCTAAGACTGAGGATATTGCAAAAAAGGTAATGAGGAAAACAGCGGCGATTAATTTCATAAGTGATTATTAAGGGTAAGATACTTATATGTTTTTTGTAACGGTTTAATTATAGCTGAATTTGAATGAAATATTTCATTTTGTCTAGCGGTGTTCGGTAAATACCATTGAATCAGCGGTAAATGTCCATATTAATCCTGTGGAAGGAGTAAATCATCGCTATTACTTTTAGACACGATGAAATGAAGGAGCATATATAAAAATTAATTCTCAGTGTTGGATTTGTTTGTGTTATTAAACTTTTAGATATTTGGTTATTACCATTTTTAACAAAAATAGCGATGATATTAGATGCTGCTTATCCAGACAGTGAATCACATCAAGAAATTATTTTAACGTCAACACTTGTAGGCATCTTATTCTATGTGTTATTGATTATTTATCAGCCTTTTGGAACTAGCCAGTTTGAGCATACCTATAAATATTTGTTATTATTTCCATACGCAGTAATGATTTCATTTTCATTTTGTACTGTCAATCTTTTATCCTTGCAGTGGAAAAAGAAATGGACAATAGGTTTGGAATTATTTAAGGCTTTTTTAATTTTATTTCTGATTTCAATATTTGCATACTTATATAATTCATTGTATTTGAGTGAAGTGCAGCTCTCTGTTGAAAATTTTTTGTATATGTTTGGTTACACTGCGGCATTAGGAATTCCAGTTTCATCTATTTATATCTTGGCACGATTTATTTACCTCAATAATAAAGATCGATCTAATGAAGTGCGAGAGAACTATCAACATATTGAAAAAACAGATAATTGTATAGAAGAGGAAGATAATTTGAAACTATGTATTGTTTCCGACTATGCTAATTTTCATCAGGAAATGGATGTTGATGATTTTATTCTTGCAGAGGCTGCCGATAATTATTGTATCCTGCATTTTTATGAAAAGGGTATTCTAAAAAAAGAAATGGTCCGGATTTCTTTGACTAAATTATTGGATCAGGTCGAGTGTGACACGATACAAAAAGTGCATCGCTCCTTTATTGTTAATTTAAGAAAGGTGACGAAATTTAAAGGGAATACTGCCGGATATAAAATATCATTAGAAAATATAGATAGGGAGGTCACGGTTTCGAGAAATTATATTATTCCGGTTATTCCTCTTTTAAAAGAGTTTGCCGTTCGTCCCTAATATTTGCTAACGACCACTTTGTTTTTCCATGGTGTTTTAAGTCGCCTATATTCGTAATTATAAAAAAACAACTATGGACAGATTAAGATTTTATTTAGTTTTCATTATTGGGTTTGTAATTTACTTTTACATTGATGCCAATTTCTTTGCCTTAATACTAAAAAGTGTATTCTCAGTGACGTATTCCAAAGCCTTGGGACATGTTACGGCATATATGATAACATTGATACCTTTATTTATTACCGTCGGGATTCTTCATAAAGATTATCGACATATTCCTGAAAAATTGGGTTTATCCGACAGTGTATCTAGGGGTATTTCCTTTGCTGTAATAGCGACATTACCCATGTTGATTGGTTTTATATTCAAATTTGACTTGAACAAGGCACTTTCTTATGATACTATAATTATCAATACAATCTCCGCTGCTTTTTTTGAAGAACTGATTTATCGTGGTTTTCTTTTTGGACAATTATACAGGTATACACAACTAGGGTTTTTTCCTTCTGTATTTTTAGGTTCATTATTATTTGGATCGGCGCATTTATATCAGGGTAATGATATCGGCGAGTTGATCCAAATTTTTATGTTGACATGTTTAGGTTCGGTTTTATTTTCCTGGATTTATGCTGAATGGAAGTTTAATTTATGGACGGCAATTTTTTTACACTGCTTTATGAATTTGTATTGGCTTATTTTTGATGTCGATACCAATGCTTTGGGGGGAGTTTATGCCAATATTTTTAGGTTTTCAACCATTTTCATAGCAATTGGAGGTACTGTTCTGTATAAAAAATATAAACAGATTCCTTTGGAAATAACCAAGAAAACTTGCTGGATAAAATAAAGAGTTTGTGATTTAATTATTTGGGAGTGCTGTCGGGGTCTTTGACCTACAACATCAGGGTTATACTTTGACAGTACTTAATATTCAAAGAAACTTTTTTTTAGAACGAATCATTCCTATATTTAGCGTAAGACGTATAATAAAAAAAGTTTGGCATATGAAAAATGAATTATTTCACTTTGAAAATGAAAATGATTGGGAAGATTTGGGAGGAGGGGTTAAGAGGCAAGTTGCGGTACATAATGAATTTATGATGCTCACTAAGGTTCGATTTGATGAAGGCGCTAGGGGCGAATTGCATCAACATCGTCATACACAAATTTCATACGTTAAATCGGGCGTATTTCATTATATTATTGGTGATGTTGTACATGTCATGAAAGAAGGGGATAGTTGCATTATTCCTGGAAATATAGTACATGGTTGTGAGTGCATATCTGCTGGTGAACTAATCGATTCTTTTAATCCTCCACGTGAAGATTTCCTACTAAAATAGGATTTGATAATCAACTATGCTGCTAAATCTCATCTCGGTCTCCTTTAATATTTAAGGTTTTCCGACCAATAAAAGGACCTTGCCCCATTAAAAAATTTATTGCTTTTTCAATATTCCTGTTGATACTTTCTTCAGTTTTTAAGAATGAAATATATTTAATAATTTCTAATTTTAAGGATGGGGTAAGTTCATTGAATCGTTTTTCAGCGACCTGATTGTTTTTTAATGCATATACCAATTTGGGGTGCGGAATTATAATTCTTGATGCAGTATCGAGCTGTATAGTCAGTTGTAAAAGTTCACCGATTCTTTGGGGTGAATTTTTTAACATTGTTGTATTTATATAGAGCCGCCATTCTCCTTTAAATCTTAACAATGTCTGGTTATAATCTGTATTATTTACCCGACCTTTTACTGGAATCTTTCCTTTTTCCTTTTGGGCTCTTCTTAATATTTCAGATAAAACCGTCTGGGGTAAAAACACAAACGGATTTATTCCGATAATTTCTAATTTAGCTTCAAATGAAAGCAATTCTTTATTTTTACTACTCATGACCCATCTTGAATTATACTGAAAACAATATGTTTTTCTATTTACGTTTTAATCTGGATTCTTCTAAATCAAGTGTATATTCCAGATCTTTGATAATGCTACTGTCGTAGTGTTTTTCTTCTCGCAATTTGTAAAGTCCATTTCTTCTAACGGCAACTATTTCTAGCATGATTTTATTATAAAGACTTCTTACGGCAGTCAACTGTGCACGCCTATCTTCCAGTTTAGCATTTTCAGATACATGGATACTTCTCTGTAATTGTTCTTTAATTCTTGCAATTGTTTCGTATTCTTCCATCTCCTTGCTGTAGTTGCTATCCAGATAGGCAATGGAATCTTTTGCCAATTGAACCCGAATCTCGTCAATCTGATTCTCTATAGGTTCTTCCACATCCACATCATCCATCTTTATTATTTTGATGAGAATAGGGAGTGTCAGTCCTTGAAAAACTAATGTAATTAAGATGACAACGAAGGTGATAAAGAGAATTAAATTACGGTGTGGGAATGGCTCTCCATTATTTAGTGTTAATGGTATAGCCAATGCTGAAGCTAGTGATACTACACCTCTCATACCTGCCCATCCTACAACTAGTGGTAATTTCCAACCTGGGCTCTTTTCTCTTGATCGGATCTTTTTAGAGAGGAAACGGGGGAGGTACTCTGATAGATATACCAAGACAATACGCAATACTATAACAATGGCACTAATAATTAAGGCATAGTTAATCGCTTCTTCCTGTGAATACTGCCCTAATCCTGCAACGATAACTGGTAATTCTAAACCAATTAAAATAAATACGAATCCATTTAACAAGAAACCTAATGTAGCCCAGACTTCCTTGGTTTGAATTCGGGTATGATGATTTAAATAATCGCCTGAACGGAATGATAGAAACAGTCCACCACTTACAACGGCTAATACACCTGACCAATGAAAATGCTCTGCAAGAAGGTACATGATATAAGGAGCGATCAATGTAATAGGAGTTGAGATACTTGATGATTTTGCTACATAACGCAAGAATAAATATAATATATGCGCTACTGCTAAACCTACAACAACCCCCATGATGGATAATATGACAAATTCTGAGGCTGCCTTTTGAAATACAAATTGACCTGTTAGAATCACTGCTACAGCAAACCTAAACACGGTTAAGGAGGCTGCATCGTTTACTAAGCTTTCCCCTTCTAAGAGTGTTATGCCACGTTTAGGAATCTTCACACCTTTTAATACTGATGTCGCAGCGACAGCGTCTGGGGGAGAAATAATACCGCCCAATAAAAACCCTAATGCCAAGGTAAATCCAGGGATAATATTTACTGAAAAGTATGCGATAGCAATAGATGTAAAAAACACTAAACCAAAGCCTAAGCTCATAATGGATCGTCGCCATTTTTTTAAACTGTCCCAACTGGTATACCAGGCGGCTTCAAATAGGAGAGGTGGTAAAAACACTAAAAATACCAAATCAGGATTGATACTGATCACGGGCATGCCTGGAATTAGCGAGATGCCTAAACCTCCAATGACCAATAAAATGGGATACGAAATTTTGATCCTTTGACTTACTACAAATAGCATCGCCATGACAAAAAATAGCGATAAAACTAATAGGACATTCTCCTCTACCATAAGTTCTTTTTAATAATTCTTAATGCACACTTGTATCCAGGTTATAAAGGTAAAACATTTCGTTTTATTGTATCTATTTAGACGCCTAAAAATAAACTGTATTTATATTTTGTTATAATAGCGGGAGCTAGATTCCGCTATTAATGATTTATTTGATCCTGTTGACCACCTACAATTCTGAATTATTCGAATTTTATAAAGGATGTTAGAACTATGAAATTCTTTGATTCGCTATTTTAATGACGTTTTATTTAGTTAGATTGTTTTCGCCAATTAGTAGGCTATTGTTTTTGAAATATTTCATAATTAAATTTCAAAACATTTAAATTCCATAAGGTTAGCGTTTGTGTTGCAGTCAATTGTTTATCAGCTTCGCTTATGATTAATTCATCACGGAATGAACGGATATATTTTGACCAATGCTCACCTTTAGAATCTTTTAGCAAAAAATAAAAACCTGCATCACCAAAACGTTGACCAGACGAATTTAATACTAATTCACCATTTACGCCAACTTTAGGAGCCATAATAACGGTGGCATTACCATGAGGTAATGGGAAAATAGCTTTTACACAATACCGGCCACTTGGCAATTGACAGATCCCATATGCTCCAGAATATATTCCTTTGCCAGTTGATGCAATTTTTCTGAGCCAGAATATATATTTAATTTGGTTCGTTTTGGCATCCAAAAGTCTTACTATTTCGCTTGTAATAGATTCCGAATTTTGCATATCATAGATTGGGATATTTAATTGATTTAACCTATTACTGAATAATTTTTTTAACAGAAATCCAAAAACTTTAAAAAAAGAATTCCATTTTACTGAAACATTTAGATCATAATGTCCTGTTCGTTCATAAAAATCAATCACTTTAGCTGATAATCGGGCGTATTCATGCGGAGAAAAATGAAGTTGGCTCATTGTTGGTATCAATCCATGCATTTCGGATGGAGTATCAATTCTTAGATTTTCTAGCTTAGCAAGTTTATCGATATAGTTCTTATCAATTGCTTCCAAATTACCAAATGGACCCATTAACCAGTTATCATTTTTTGAGTCAATTTTTCGACCGGATAGAATTACCCATTGTTGTGTAATCCAATCTTGAATCTTTTGCATCGGATGGGCGAAACTTATTTTGATCATAGAAGAGGTATGAGGTTGTTACGTCCATTCCATTCACCAAATTCAGATAAAGGCTTAAA
The DNA here is from genome assembly GCF_025961315.1 of Sphingobacterium kitahiroshimense. Classification (NCBI taxonomy): domain Bacteria; kingdom Pseudomonadati; phylum Bacteroidota; class Sphingobacteriia; order Sphingobacteriales; family Sphingobacteriaceae; genus Sphingobacterium; species Sphingobacterium kitahiroshimense. The sequence continues at coordinate 6,016,435 of NZ_JAOQNK010000001.1, forward strand.
TCGCAAAGTTGTAAATTCAAAGTGAAAATCTTTGCGTTTTCGTTCCTTCATTGCATCGACATGTCTTGTCGGAGCATGAACATTACTATGCCCTAAAACCATATCAGTCATTTCTTTTTGGGATTTCCAAATTGAAAATGTAGAAACAGTTCTCGGGTGTCTTATCGATGCCAAAGAAAAAGTAGTGCCGGGATGATCACGGACCAGTTTTTCTACGGGTTTGCCCCAGCGTATAAATCTTGGAATTTCAAATAATTTCATGCGAGCTAAGGTTACTGCTACAACGGGGCTATCAAGAGGTTCGAGTTCAAGTGTTACTTCCGGAATCTGGAATTTAGTTATTTCCCCCCATTGCCTTAGAAAAATTAATCGTGTGTGCCATCCTTTGGACAATACTCTCCCAAATTTGTTTTCGATTAAGAATTGGTCAACGGATGCTTCATCGTTCCACTGTGCGAATACAGCAACCTGTTTAGAAAAAAGTCGAGAAGGAGATGTGATAGCAGAGCCTAATGTCATTGCTGTCATACATTCCATATGAATTAATCCCGAATTATGAAATGACTTAGGCGGAGATAAAATGGCCTTTAAAGCTGATAAATAGGATGTCTTTACTAAATGGTATGTAAATATGCTCATACTCAAAAATAAGTTTAATTTATCTTATTCCTGAAGAGTAAAGGTGTATTAAATAAAATACTAAAAAAAACTTACTGTTGCCTGTGTTTTTGTTCATCTTATGTAAAAGCTAAGTTAGCTTTGAAAAATGAATTGTAGATAAGAATCTATAGGAAACCAACAGGTTTACCATATCAAATCCAACATTGTTCCTGTAATTTTTTGTAATTTAGCCTTAACCAAGGTGGGAAAATTATAAACGGGCATAAGTCATAATTTAATGAATGATTGTGTTTTTTAACAAAAGTTAAATGGAAACTGAAGATAACTATATTGAAATAAATAAACATTCATGGAATAATAGAACTGATACGCATTTAAAATCAGAGTTCTACAATCTTGAAGGATTTTTAAAAGGAGCAAGCTCACTCAATCCCATAGAATTAGAAATACTCGGAGATATTAAAGGGAAAAGTATTCTACATTTACAATGTCATTTTGGCCAGGACTCCATTTCATTAGGTCGACTTGGTGCGAAAGTTACAGGTGTTGATTTATCTGACAAAGCTATTGAAAGTGCAAAAAGAATTGCTTTAGAAACAGATTTAGATGCCCAGTTTATTTGCTGTGATTTGTACGATTTAGAAAATCATTTAGATAAGCAGTTTGATATTGTTTTTACAAGCTATGGTACCATAACATGGTTGCCTGATTTAGAGAAATGGGCAGCATTAATTTCGCATTTTTTGAAGCCAGAAGGAAAATTTATTTTTGTTGAGTTTCATCCAGTTGTTTGGATGTTCGATGATAATTTCGATAAAATTGGTTATAATTATTTTAATGTGGCTCCCATTGTGGAAACAGAAAACGGAACCTATGCAGACAAAGATGCAACTATCTCTCAGTCTTATGTAACTTGGAATCACAGTATGAGTGAAGTTGTGCGCAGTTTGCTCAATCACCAAATGGAAGTTGTGGATTTTCAGGAATACGATTATTCGCCTTATGATGTTTTTAATAACATGATTGAGTTCGAAACTAAAAAATATCGGATTAAGCATTTGGACAATAAAATACCGATGATTTATTCTATCGTTGCAACTAAGAAAAAAAAACCGTAACAAATTTTCTGAAGCTATTCTTTAAGATATACTTTTAAAGAATAGCTGTGATACATACCCTATTTTCAAATACCGGGAGAGTAAGGTTTGAGAACTCTATTAACCTGTTGTTATATAAATTGTTTCGGCTTGTAAAGCGAAATTTATGACCTTTTCCGCTATTTTGATCATTATAATATTTTCCATATCATTTATTGTTCAGGCCTTTACTTGAAATAGTCATGAATAGCTTTTGCCAGCAGTAAGGATTAAATCCTTTCACGGAGATCCAAATTATAATTTTACGATCCTTTTTTCAATCATTTCTAACATTACTGGTGAAGCATTTTTAAATGTAGGGGGCTGTTCTGTAAGACTTCCTGCATTTTTTTTGTTGATTTTAAATGTTAGATCCATTTCGGTAGTGAAAAGCAAAGCAGTTATAAAAGGATTTTTAAGGTATGAACTTAAAATTGTCAGTGCTTCATCAAGAGTGTGAAAGCTCTCAATTTCTTCTGTTTTGTATCGCAATGTTAAGGCAAGTTTATACCCTCCGGTTTCTAAAATATGAAGACGGACATAAATATTTTTAAGGTCAGTATCTCCAATTGTTTTGGCCAAGGTAAGTTTTGCAAAAGTTCCTTGATTGATACTTAATTTTACGTGTTCATAAAATTCAACAAAAACAGTTTGATATGGCATTTTAATATAATTTAAACTACAAAATTACACTAAGTAGATGATAAATAGCTCCTTTTTTTACAAAAAGGCAGTAAATTTAAAATTAGTCTATTAATTATAGTCTTACAATTGAAAAATTAGGAGAGTAAAAATGTACAGTTTGTAATAAGGTCATGTGTTAAAATTAAATATCTTCAGTTAGTATTTCTGTTTTAGTTAGTAGCGGATCTTGCTAATTGCTGTTTAAATAGTGTAATTGTTGATAGGATATTGTCTCTTTTATAAGGATCTAAATCAGTCGTTTAGGAAAGTCAAAGCTATGACCAGACAGACGAAAGCTATGAATGAAGCTAATGTCCTTATATTATTCCAAAACAGCCAGGGCTTTTCAAAGATAACTCTCATTTTCTGTAATGATTCTTCCGATGCTTTTGAGATATCAAATAGTTCTATTTTATTATTCAATGGCACATTCCGTACAGCTGTAATGCCGAATACACCGATTATATAACTTATACATGAAAAAAATATCAGAAAAAATTTAGGCGAATGAATATCGAAATATATGATCGAAGATATAACAAGTGAAAACAAAGTGCCAAAAAAGCTAATATAAAAAATTGGATTTAATACTTCTTTGTTAATACTTTGCATCGTTGTGAGGTATTCTTTGTTATTTAGTTTGGCAAGTCCCAGATTTACTGAAAATGTATATGCAAAAAAGAAGCCCGACATGAGACCAGAGAGGATAGTTGTCACTGCTAATAATTCTTGTGTTTTCATAAATGAGCTGAATTTGTTTAGATAATGTGTTTCTTATTGCAGTTTGATTTTGAGTAAGTTATGTTTGAATATATCCATTATAATTTGATTTCAAAAATTGAACCGGCAATTTCATGTCATTCCCAACTTTGATCGGATGGAAAATTTGAGATTTGTCTCATCATAGCGTGATTTAATATCGAATCGGGATCTTTACTTCTGCAGTTATTATTTTGCGAGTTATTATTAATAATTAAAAGGGCCAACTTTCGTTAGCCCCTTTATGCACTCAGTTTAAGAGCAGAGTGATTTATTTGTTCTTGTCGTTCTTTTTTAGTTACCCATAATTTGAAAAATAGCGAAGCTGACGTTAAGATAATTCCCTTAAATAAACTCTGTTGAATGGTTTTTTTGTAGCTTTTAATTTCAATGTCATAGGGTTTATTGGCAGTAAATAATTTCTTTAAATATTTAGGTTAGAAATTAACGATTGTCTTAAAATAACTTAAAACCCAAAGTCAAATTCATTCATGTATTACTATTTGCACTTTTACTTACGAAAGAAATATAAGACTGCAATTAATACCATTAATGTAGCGGAAAATAAAAATGCGACTTCAAGATTGAATTGATGAGCAATTAATCCTAAGATAGCAGGCCCCATAAGTTGACCTGCATACCCCATTGTTGTTATTGCTGGAATACTTACAGATGTAGGGACTGTCGGTATTCTGCCAGCCTCACTAAAAAACAAGGGGACAAGATTTGCAGAACCTATTCCTAACAATAGAAAGCCGAAAAGAACGAAAGGCATCCAGATTGAATAAATAGCTATTATCAACCCTAGAGCTGCTAGCAGGCTACCGCCAATGACCATTGTTTTTGCATTTAATTTTTCAACCAAACGATCCCCCATTAATCGCATGCTAGCCATAGCAATAGAGAAAGTGGCATATCCAGCTCCGGTAAATTCGACATCAATATCTTTGATATCTTTTAAAAATACAGCACTCCAGTCTAGCATAGCGCCTTCTGAGAGAAAGCTGGCAAAACATAGTAGACCAAAAAAAAGTACTGTTCTATTAAAAATCAGTTTTTTTGAACTATGTTCTAGCTGTTTTTCTGGTTTATGTATAATCTGAGATTTTTGTTCTGTAGCATGATCAAATAAATAGTTGAATTGACTAATAACAATTAAACATAACAGGAGTGATATTGAAATTGCTGCTATTTGAGGAATCAATCCCATTTTAATTAAAAATCCTAAACCAAGGGATCCAAATAGGCCTCCCAAACTGAAAAGACCATGCAATGAAGACATAATCGGACGATTATATTTGTTTTGAACTAGTATACCATGAGAATTCATCGCAACATCTATGGCGCCAATACTGGCACCAAAAATAAATATACACAATGCCATTAGTGAAGCAGATGAAATAATCAGCAGTAGAGGAAGTGTAAGAGCAATGATTGCTGTTGTACATAGAATCACAATTTTATTACCATAGCGTTTTGATAAAAGACCTGTTATTGGCATCATAATTACGGCGCCCAAGCCAAGAAATAAAAGTAATAATCCTAATTCGGCCTCGTTAATATCCAATCTTTCCTTTACATATGGTACCATTGGTGCCCAGCTTGAAATTGCTAATCCACACACTAAAAAAATGAATTGGGTTGCTCTTTTTGCTTTTTTTGTTTGATTTTCTATCATTATTATTTTTCTAAATGAATTTTCTAATACTTCATATTGTTTTGCAAACATATGCAAATTTATATAAACTTGCATATGTTTGCAAAACAATTAAACAATAATAAGATGAACATGAAAATTGAACACATTGGAATTTGGGTAGATGACTTGGAAAAAATGCGCAACTTTTACCTGACTTATTTCAACTTAGAATGTAGTGAGAAATATAGGAATTTAAAAAATGGCTTTACATCATATTTTCTCAAGTTTGGTACTTGCGTTACGCGCTTAGAACTTATGAACAGACCCGATATTCTTGATGAACCGTCAAAAAGAGGTTTTAACAAAGGAATTGCACATTTTGCTATTTCAATAGGGGGAACTGAGGCTGTTGATCTGTTGACAGAAAGGTTCCGAAATGACGGTTTTACAATTGCAAGTGAGCCGCGTACTACAGGTGACGGATATTATGAGAGTGTTGTGCTGGATCCGGAGGGGAATAATTTAGAAATTTCGGCTTAAACATAGTAATAATGATAAAAGCTGTAATTTTTGATATCGGAGGTGTTCTTTTAGATTGGAATCCTCGATATGTATATCGGGATATATTTTTTCAAAGTGATCAAATGGAGTGGTTCTTAGAAAATGTCTGTTCTACAGATTGGAATTTGCAACAAGATAAGGGAAGATCATTTGACGAAGGAATGTATAAGCTGAAAAAGCAGTATCCCCAATTTGAAAATGAAATCGATGTATTCTGGAAACGATGGCCGGAGATGCTAAAAGGTGAAATTAATGGTACTGTTGCTATTCTACAGGAGTTAAAAAAACATTATGAAGTCTATGCTTTAACGAACTGGTCTTCCGAAACGTTCCCATTGGTTAAAAATCGATTTGACTTTATTGCAGATTTTGATGGCATTGTTGTTTCTGGTGAAGAAGGGTTTATTAAACCAGATGAAAAGCTTTATAAAATTTTGTTGCAAAAATACAATTTACTGGCAACAGAATGCATTTTTATAGATGATAACATTGAAAATGTAAAGGCCTCAGTAAAGCTCGGATTTGTTGCCATACATTTTACGAATTCAATAGCATTAAAGTTGGAATTGCAAAAAGTGAGGATTCAGGGCTTTGTTTAGTTTTATAATATTTTAATTTGCAATTTTTTGCGAATTAAAATTTAAATGCATAATATTGCAAATTAAGTTGTGTTAGAAATAATAGAGAATCCTGTAAGCAAATCTTTATATCAGTAAGTAGCTATGTTAAAAGAAAAACGATTTGAATTTATATTAAATCAACTAGAAAGTGAGGAGATGGTCAGCTATGAATCATTAGCAGAAAAGCTCGATGTGTCCGAAGATACTGTCAGAAGAGATATTGATCATTTGTATAAAATAGGTCTTTTATCTAAAGTGCGTGGTGGTGCAATTCAACGTTCTAAAAATCCGCTTACTTTCGAAGATCGAAACAGCTATTTAAAGAGAGAGAAGGATGTTATTGCTCTTAAGGCACAGCAGTTTATAAAAGAAGAAATGACTCTTTTTATGGATGGAGGAACAACAATATGTGCTATTGTTAATTACCTGCCTGCGGATATTCATCTTAGAATTATAACAAGCAATGCCATGCTTATTCCAATTCTAGAAAATTATCCCAATATTGAATTGATTTTATTGGGCGGGAAATACCATAAACAAACAGCAAGCACGGTAGGGCAGACAACTTGTAATGAGGCAAGAAGTTACATTGCAGATCTGTATTTCATGGGGACATGTGGGGTTGATTCGAAATTTGGCATATCTGCAGTAGTTAAAGAAGATGCAGAAGTTAAGTTAGCAATGCTGGCATCAGCAAAGAATGTATTAGCTCTTGCAAATCAGGATCGTTTAAGAGTTACAGAATCTTTTAAAGTATGTGATGTAGAACAAATTGATGTATTGATTACCAATTTAGCCACTACAGATAAGAGCTTAGACGAATTTAGGCACCAACCGATAACATTGGTTTAAGACAAAAAAAAATAAAACTTAATATATGAAACTTAAATTTTTAACCTGTTCACTTCTTTTAGCTGTGACGGGTATGGGTACTACTTTCAATAATGTACAGGCGCAAGAACAAATAAGAACAAAAGAAATAGGTTTACAGTTATATTCTGTTAGAAGTATGATTGGAAGTCACGTACAGCCAGATACGTATAATGCTGATTATTTCTCAGTTTTACAAAAATTGGCTAAAATGGGTTATACATCAGTTGAGTCTGCAGGATATAAGGACGGTATGTTTTATAATACCACACCGCAAGTATTCAAAAAAAATGTAGAAAAAGCAGGCATGAAAGTTCTTTCTTCACATGCGTCAAGAACTTTAACGCAAGAGGAATTAGCTTCAGGCGATTTTTCCAAAGCCTTAACATGGTGGAAAGAGACTATCATTGCACACAAAGCAGCAGGAATTAAATATATCGTTACCCCATGGTTAGATTTACCAAAGACAATAAAAGATCTTGATACTGAATGTCAATATCTCAATGAGATTGGTCAACTTTGCCGTGAATATGGTATTAAGTACGGATATCATAATCATGCCCATGAGTTTGAAAAGGTAGAAGGAAAAGTGGTTATGCTCGATTACATGATTGAACATACTAAACCTGAAAATGTCTTTTTTGAAATGGATGTATATTGGACGATCATTGGAAAAGCAAGTCCTGTAGATTATTTTAAAAAATATCCTGGAAGATATACTACTTTGCATATTAAAGATCACCGTGAGATTGGTCAGAGTGGCATGGTAGGTTTTGATGCGATATTTGCTAATACCGATATTGCAGGTGTTGAGAATATATTTGTAGAGCTTGAAGAGACAACTGCAGATCTAGAAGTTGGACTAAAACAAAGTATAGATTATCTACTTAAAGCACCATTTGTAAAGAAAACATATCAAAAATAATTCTATCTGTGATTATATCATAAATAAAGCCTTGTTTCAATAAAATGGAACAAGGCTTTGTCTTTCTTAAACAGCCTAAAACTTAATTTTATCTATTTATGATTTACGATTAGCTAGTCTTCCATTTTGTAAGGATAGAGTTCTCAGTACAGCGTATCAACGTTGACTTTTTGAGTTAAGATGATGCAAACAAAAAATAGTATCCAATAGAACAAATCCTTAAAAGAGTATTTTTGGCGGGTATCGTACTTTACCAGAAAGAAAAGATTGAGTTTATTCAACAGTAAATTTAGCTTCTCTAGGGTGACACTCAAACACAAATATAATTTTTTACAAAATCCATTATTAGAAAACTTAGTAAATTAAAGAGTCATGATACCATTTTTGAAACCAGTATTTTTTCATTTTAATAATAGTAATGAAAACAGTAGCGTCCTAAACGTTTTTTAAAAAGTGGTGGTGAATGATATAGCATGGAATGCTATATTTAGTTTGCTAAAACAAATCACCACCATGGTAAATATAAATGTATTTTCTCAGATTCTCTCGCTTATCGACCGCGGTGGTTTCAATTTTTTGGTGCGCAAGCATGAGTCAGACAAGCACCACAAGGGGATCAACAGCTGGACGCATTTGGTAAGCATGCTTTTCTGCCATTTATCGTCTGCAGATTCTGTCAGGGACATCAGCAACGGTTTGCGGAGTACGACGGGCAATATGCACCACATGGGTATCAGCAGGGTGCCCAGCAAGTCCAATCTTTCCTACATGAATGCGCATCGTGACCACGTGTTATTCCGCGACCTGTATATTGGGTTATTGGACACACTCTGGCAGAAGCAGACGCATCTTCGCTCAGAACTGCGCATGCTGAAACGCAAAGTGCTGCTGATGGATGCCACGGTGATCCCGCTCTGCCTGTCGGTGTTTGATTGGGCAAGGTTCCGAAGTGCCAAAGGTGCGGTGAAGTTGCATACGGTACTGGATTACGATGGCTGTATGCCCAGCTTCGTGCATATTACCGATGGCAAAACACATGAATCCACCCTGGCAAAGACCCTATCCTTTCCCAAAGGATGTGTGGTAGTGGTGGATCGGGGCTATGTCGATTACGCCTGGATGAACGTTTTGGACAGCACTGGCTGCTTTTTCGTAACAAGGAGCAAATCCAATATGAAATATACGGTATTGAAGTCCTGGAAAAGCGATGAACTGAAAGAAGCCGGGGTGATTGAAGATCAGGTTATTGCCTTGGATGGCAGCTCAGCAGCTCGGTACGGAGATAAGAAGATGCGTCTTGTCCGGGTTTGGGACAGCATCAAAAATTTAGAATACGAGTTCCTGACCAATCATTTTCAGTGGAAGGCTGCCACCGTAGCTGCACTTTACAAAGAGCGCTGGGAGATCGAGACGTTCTTTAAACACCTCAAGCAGCGGCTGAAGGTCACCAGTTTTGTAGGCACCTCCCAGAATGCCGTTTACATCCAGATATGGACAGCCCTGATCGGGATATTACTCTTCAAGTATATTCAGAAAAGGGCGAAATATAGCTGGAACCTGTCAAATCTGGTGAATTTCATACGGCTGAATATCTTCGTGAAGATTGATCTGTGGAAATGGGCCGATGACCCGTTTATTTCGGGCAAACCGCCCGATCAAAATGGACAGTTTAACCTTTTCTGAAACGGACAGGGAGGATTTATTCGGAGAGTAACAATAAAATCTGCATGGAAACACCAGCAGATAGGGATTTATATGGCCCTAAAATTTATTTAGGACGGTACTGTAATGAAAATTATTAAACAAAATAGGCTTAAATTATGTTCTTAGATTGAAATATAGTAGTCGAAAAGTATCGAATAATGCATTTATTTTATAACAATTTGTCGATTATTAATCTATTGTCCCAATTTATGAGTTAGAAATCAAGTTTGAGAATTAGTGTTAAAAAAGAAATAATAAATTTTATAATTATGAAAAAGTTCATTTTACAAATTTGCACGATAGTGCTTATTTTTTCCAGCTGTGCAACCAGCAGTATGATTACAGGATCTTGGCGTGATCCCGCTGTCGATCTGAAGAAGTATAGTAGAATATTTGTGGCAGTTATGACAGATAATGTTCCTGCTCGTCAGAAAGTGGAAGATGAAATTGCTTCATCACTCACTTCACTAGGTTTAACGAGTGTAAAGAGTATAGATGTTTTTCCGCCTAATCTTGCAAGTATGGAACCCAAGCGTTCAGATCTAGCTATGCAGAAAGTAGCCGGAACAAATAGTGAAGCCATATTGACCATTGCTCTGATTGATTCTAAGTCAGAATCCAGATACATTCCAAATGTTTCTGTTTATCCTGTGAACACCTTTGGCTATTATAGAACATTTGGTGGTTATTATGATTTTTGGTACGGTAACCTTTATAACAATGGCTACTATACTACAGAGAAAACTTATTACATCGAAACAAATTTATACGATGTGCGCACAGGGAAGCTCGTCTGGTCGACTCAATCTGAGAGTTATAATCCCGGTTCTTTGGATAGTTTTTTAGCGGGATATAAAAAGGCAATGGCCAAGCAGTTAAAGAAAGATAATTTAATCTCAAATTAGTACAGGAGAAAGATTACATGGCATGTGACTGAGGCCGAAGAAGCTTTCTTGAACAGGAATTTTAAGTTTATAAATTAAAGATGGTTTGTGGAATTTTTAAATCTATTTGAAACAAACGAATAAAGTCTTTAAGAAGTAGGCTTAAGAGATTTTATGTGCAGCTCTTCTCAACTAACTGTAGAGCATTTATGAAGCTTTAATAAAGCGTAGATAAAGCATGTTTGGCTATGCATGGTATAGGAATGTGGTAAGAGCGTGGTAAGTGCGTTGTAAGTGTGTTAAACAGGCTGTTTTTACACTGTATCTATGCTTTATCTACGCTTTACGTACGCTTATGCCATGCTTTATAACTACATAACAGGTTTACGAGTATAATAATTCCTTGAATTTTATGAATTAGTGAGGGAGGACTTTTGCAATTAAGTATAATTATGTTATAAAAACAGCTCTATCAAGATTGTGGTAACATCCTACTATCAGATAACCAAAGGTGCTTATCATTAACCCGCAAATAGCTAGTATGATGTGTTGAAAGTCCATCAGATGGTCGTACCGTAATTAAGTACTATTTTACCTCTGTTGACGGTACTTGTTAAATTACTTTTTTCGTTAATGATCTGATTTAATTGGTGCTCAAGAGTCTCTTCGAAAGTTTTCTTGACAGAACATTCGATACACCGACCACAGGTAGAGAAGTAACTTTATGAACGAATTAAACCAAAAGAATAAATAAAAAAAATGTGTGATTTTTTTTTATTTATCTGATGATTATAATTATATTGACATAACCTTTCATAAAATTGCACACGATTAACTTGTTGTGCTACAAAGCCTCCAAACCTGGAGGCTTTGCTGTTTTTTATCCTTTCAATATATAATAAGTGGGGCAATATATATGAAATATGCTATTGGTTGAGGATTTGTTGTCTGCAATAAATGCTCAACTAATGAAATTTGCAAACTAATGGAAGTTGATTAATAATCTTAAAAACTCGGATGCATAAGCCTTTACTTGTTACAAATAGGGTAAATTGTTGAATTTTCTGTATAGATCAAATAGCAGTGAACGAGGATTAGATAGCTTTCAAGATTCAACTCATTCACTTAAAGTACATGGAAATCTTTAGCAAATGCAGGTTTTGATAAAAATTGTCAATGTTGAGTAAAATCTATATATGTGTCGTTGAAAATTATATTGTGCACAATATAATTTTATTAAGTTTGTACTGTTTAATAGTAGAGGCAAAAATCTTTGCCGATATAGAATTTAAAGTCTATTGTCAGGGATTGGTCGAATTGAAAAAAGAGTAAAAATTTAAATATATAGTAATGAAAAATTTGTATACAATAGGTGCCCAAGCTACTGGCGGTAGAAATGGGCAGGTTAAAAGTGAAAATAATGTGTTGGATCTTGAGGTGCGTATGCCGAAAGCCTTAGGAGGAGCTAATGACGATTATGCTAATCCTGAAATGCTGTTTGCTGCAGGATATGCAGCGTGTTTTGACAGTGCACTGAATTTAGTGATTAAACAGTCAAAAGTGCAAACAGGGGAGACCACTGTTACGGCAAAAGTGAGTATAGGGCAATTGGAAAACGGTGGTTTCGGATTAGCAGCTGAACTTCAAGCCAACATCCCGGGTATCTCATTGGAAGAAGCGCAAGCATTAACAGAAAAAGCACATCAAGTATGTCCTTACTCTAACGCTACTCGAGGAAATATCGAAGTTAAGATAAGTGTTTCAAATCAATAAAATATGCCTCCAGCCCTCGCTATATGAAACTACAGTGGAAGCTGGAGGTTATTTGTTTTAAATAAGATTTATCTGTTTAAAATTTCTCTATATACTGCTAAATAGTTCTGACACATTCTTTCTTTGGAAAAGTGATCCTCCACTTTTTTCCGACATGCTTCTCGGTTGATGAAACCGATATTTTTAACCATTTCAATTGCCTCGTCGATGTTTTCAGCGAGATATCCATCTTGTTCATGATCGATCAGTTCGGGCATACTGCCTTTGTTAAAAGCAACAACCGGTGTGCCGGAAGCCATCGATTCGACGACCGATAAACCAAAAGGTTCGCTAAAATTTATAGGATGTAGCAGTACACTGGCGTTAGAGAGTAATTCATTGCGTCTTTCCGGACCAACTGAACCAATATATTCAATTTTACCGGGTTTTAAATGGGGTTGGATATGCTGTCTGAAGTAATTTTCATCTTGAATTATACCAGCCATGATTAGACGTTTTCCCAAGGCTTGGGCTATTGCAATAGCTTCTTTAGCTCCCTTATCATGATGGATTCTGCCGTAAAACAATAAGTAATCCTGAGGTTTGTCGTTAAATGTAAACTGTCCAAGGTCAATTCCGTGGTAAACGGTAGCAATATAGTCCAATTCTTCCGCACGATCGGCATTGCTGATGGATACATAATGTCCGTCTTTATTGTGTTTTTTATATACGGGTAGAATACTTCGGGACGAAAAACCATGGATCGTGCTTACGACTGGTGTCTTCACCAATCTGGAATAGGAAAGGGGGAGGAAATCAAATTGATTGTGTATAATGTCAAACTCGCGCGCATTTTCGAAGCACTCAGAAATATGCAAAGATTCCCATACTTTGGCATTGATATCGCGGTCTTCTTCATATCCTAAAGGACAGACTGCCTGTAAACGTGCTGTGGTAATTGAATTACCAGTCGCAAATAATGTGACTTCGATACCTAATTTTACAAGTTCTTCAGTAAGTAATGAGGTAATCTGTTCCCATGGACCGTAGTGAACAGGAGGTGTTCGCCAAGCGATTGGCGAAAGCATTGCAATCTTCATACCTCTACAACATACGATACCTGCTTTTGTTATTAATATTCGTTTTTGTCTAAGCCTGATTTATAAATACGATCGATTTGAAATGCACTATTTGAAGATGTCTTTGGGTTGGCAAATCGTTCTGATTTGAAAAAGGGGGTGTCCTAAATTGTTGGCCCCCCCCCTTTTATCATTCATGACCTATTTTTATAGGTGTTTTCAACATTAATAAAGCTTCAAAGTTTGCTTCCGATCTGGGCCTACAGATAAAAATTTAATGGGAATTTGCAGTTCTTTTTCCAAGAAATTAATATATGTTTTGAGCTTCAGTGGAATGTCGGAAACATTGGTGACTGTGCTGATATCTTTATGCCACCCGTCTATTTTCTTCAATATAGGAGTTGCTTGTTGAGTAATTAGCTCATAAGGCATATAATCGATCACTTTACCATGATGGCGATAATGGGTGCAAGCAAAGATGTGATCTAAACCACTGAGAACATCTGCCTTTGTCATCACCAATTGAGTCACACCATTCAGCATTAGGGCATATTTTAGTGCAGGTAAATCGATCCATCCAGTACGGCGGGAACGACCGCTTACTGCACCAAATTCTTTGCCTGTCTGACGGATCTGCTCTCCTGTTTTATTGGCCAACTCTGTTGGGAAGGGACCACCGCCAACACGGGTGCTGTATGCTTTAAAGATACCGATCACCTCACCGATTTTGTTTGGAGCAATTCCTAAACCTATACAAGCACCTGCTGTTGTGGTATTGGATGAGGTAACAAAAGGGTAGGATCCGAAATCAATATCAAGCAAGCTTCCCTGTGCACCTTCGGCTAAAACCCTTTTCCCTTCCTGAAGATACTGATTGACCAGATGTTCTGAATCCACCAGAGGATAATGCTTCAAGTGTTCAATTGCATCAAAAAAAGCAGTTTCATTTTGAATCGTATTCACTTCTAACTGATAAAATGAAGCAAGCATTGCTTTATGCTTTGTTACCAATTTTTGATAACGTTTTTTAAAATCTGGTAGCAAAATATCGCCTACTCGGAGTCCGTTACGTCCTGTTTTGTCCATATACACCGGACCAATACCCTTTAAAGTAGATCCTATTTTGTTCGTATCTAGATTTTGTTCGGATGCCACATCAAGCAAAAGATGTGATGGTAAGATTAGATGTGCTTTTTTTGAAATCAGTAGGTTACTTTTTTTCAATAAGTCGTGGCCGGCTTTTTTAAGCATATCCAGTTCTTTGATTAAACTGATCGGATCCAGAACAACTCCATTTCCGATCAGGTTCATGGTATGATCGAAAAAAATGCCGGAAGGAATCGTATTTAATACAAATTTTTTACCGTCAAATTCTAACGTATGACCTGCATTGGGGCCACCCTGAAAACGCGCTATGAGATCATAATCTGCACTTAACACATCAACAATTTTCCCTTTACCTTCGTCGCCCCATTGGAGGCCTAATAATACATCAACTTGCATAATCGTATGTTCAAATATTTAATACGACAAAGTTCGGGAGAAAGGGTCAGGCTACACTTGCCAATTGGCAATAAAACCTTTAGCTAATGGTTTTTCGGATGCGGCTAAGCGATGTTGCTGTAATGCCTAAATAGGAGGCGAGCATCAGTTGTGGAATCCGGTTGGCTAATCCAGGGTAATGCGCTAAGAAATGTAAATAGCGTGTTTGTGCATTCTGCACCAACATATTGCTGCTTGCCCTCATTTTATTTTCGAGGACATAAGAGGTGATTTTGGAAAAGATGTCTGACCAGCCGGGAATGGTGGTGGCTAGCTCCATAAAATCTTTTTTAGAGAAAACGAGCAGTTTACAGTCGGTTACGGCTTCTATATATTCTGCTGAAGGTAACTCATCAATGAAACTGATTGTATCGGCAACGAAGCGATTTTCGTAAACGAAATAACGAGTGAAGCTATCTCCTGCTTTATTGTAATAACAGATTCTGAAAACTCCTTGGGTGACGTAGCCTATATCTCTTGCCACTTTACCCGCTTCAGAAAAAAAATCTCCTTTATTGATCTGTCTATGCTGTGCTTTAGCTAATATTAAAGCACATTGATTCTTGTTGAGTTGTCCAAATTTGAGCAGATAATTGATCAAGTCTTCCATTTTTCAAAAATAATATTATGCAATTGATTTTAAGTTGTCAATTGGCAAGATTTTACCTGAAATTTTAATTCTACAATCTTTCATGAATAATGGAATTTACACAGCTTTAAAGGTGTAATTGCACTTTATAACTTTGCTATGTTAGAGTTCTGCAAAGCATAAAATCTGAAAATTTGGGAAGTAAATGCTTCTGATATTGTAATTTAAGATTATTGCCGATTTTCATTTGTTATTTATTTAAAAGGAGAACTATTTTTGTTATTTTCACAATCTCAATGAACACATCTATTTACTATATAATTTAAAGGCATGGAGCAATACCCGGTCCCGGAAAATGAATTGGAGCGTATCCGCCAATTAAAATCTTATGAGCTATTGGGATTGGGGAAAGACCCTGATCTTGATGTGTTTGCGCAGGCAGCCTGTCTCATAACAGACTGTCCAGCGGCACTTATTGCCATGATGGAGGAAGATACGCAGCGGATCCAGAGCTGTGTTGGTATGGAGTTGGATACTGTTGAAAGACGTAATACGGTATGTCAGTACACGATTATGAGTAAAGATGTACTTGTCATCGAAGATACTTTTGAGGATCCAAGATCGGCCACCAATCCTTTGATCAGAGAGGGAAATATTCGTTTTTATGCGGGAGTACCTTTATTGGATGACGAAGGGCATGCACTTGGTACGATCTGTGTCATCGGGTTTGAGCCTAAGTCATTATCTCTTAAGCAGGTAGATTCTTTAGGACAGCTTGGGAAAGCTGTAACCAAAATTCTCTTAGGGAAAAAGAGAAAGGTCCAGGCAGGATATTTTGAGGAAGTATTTCATATTACTAATAATATGATCTGCGTATTGGACGACCAATATCGGATAAAAGAACTGAATCCGGCTTTTTCTGAGGCACTTAATATTGAAAAGTCTAAGGTGTTAGGAGCCTCTTTTTTTACATTATTGGATAATCATGATGAAAGTTTTCAGCAGCGTCTGAAAAATCTGGCAAATATTACCGAAGGTATACAATATACAACAGTAACATCGAAGGATGGAGGTAGTGATGTTGTGATTGAATGGTACTTCAAGTACGATGCAGCAACGTTAGAAATTTTCGGATTTGGGAGAAATGTTACCAGTGAACGGGAGGAGCAATTAAAGTTAGCTGTTTCTGAACGGAAGTTTCGCAATTTTTTCGAGAATGCCATCGGTTTAATGAGTATGCACGACATGGAAGGTAATATTCTTGCTGTAAATGAGAAAGGCCGTAATCTTTTAAAGTATTCTGAGGAGGAAGCAAAGCATCTCAATCTAAAGCAACTTGTACCTACACATCACTTGCAGGCTTTCGATGATTATCTCAAACGTATTCTTCAAAATGGGGAGGATTCAGGTATGATGATTCTAAAATCGAAGGATGGCGAAAAAATCTATTGGCTATATCATAACATGCTCGAGCTGGATCCGGAAGGGAAACCTTATGTGGTTAGTACTGCACTTAATATGACGGAACGGATACAGCTTGAAAATGACCTCCTGCATACGAAACAGATTTTGGAGCAGACGAATACTGTTGCACAAGTCGGTGGATGGGAGGTTAATCTGGATCTACATCAGGTTTTTTGGTCCGATTCAACAAAATTGATTCATGGAGTAGGAAAAGATTTTGTTCCTAACTTTGATCATGCCGTCGGATTTTTTGATGAAGACAGTCAGGTTAAGCTAATGGGAATTTTTGAGGAAGCAACGCAGCATGGTTGTTCTTTTGATGTTGAATTGCGATTGAGACAGCAAGAAGCTGAAATCATTTGGGTACGTGTTAAAGGAATTCCCGAGTTCGATAACGGAACCTGTAAGCGTGTTTTCGGTATTATACAAAATATTGATACGAGTAAAAACCTTTACCTGGAATTGGAACGTAAGGAAGCGATGCTCCGAGCATTTGTGGATTATGTTCCGGCTTCTGTAGCGATGTTTGATCGGGATTTTCGTTATGTATCCGTCAGCCATCAATGGATGGAAGACTTCCATAAAGATATGGATAATATTCTAGATCAGAATCTGTTTGATGTCTTTCCTAATATACCGGAAAATAGAAAAAATATTTACTATGATGCTCTTGAGGGTAAATCTTATAAAAATGTCGATGAATTGATTGATGTTGATGACTATGAGGAACCACAGCACTTTAATTGGGAAGTAAGACCTTGGAATTTGTCTGATGGTAGTGTTGGCGGTATTATTATTTTTACTCAAAATATCACCGAATCTGTCGCTGTAAATTTAGAATTGAAGAAAGCAAAAGAACTTGCGGACTTAGCGAGTAAAGCAAAGTCTGAATTTTTAGCTAATATGAGCCATGAGATCCGAACCCCTTTGAACGGTGTGATCGGATTTTCGGATCTGCTGCTCAAAACACCGTTGAACGATGTACAGAAGCAATACCTCAATTATATTAACGAGTCGGGAAGCAGTTTATTGAATATTATCAATGACATCCTTGATTTTTCAAAAATTGAATCTGGAAAATTGGAACTGTATATCGATAAATTCAATGTATATGATTTGGCACATCAGGTAATCAATGTCGTACTTTACCAAGCACAGCGCAAAGATGTCGAACTCTTATTAAATATTGAGCAGGGATTACCTGCTTCTATCTGGGTAGATGAGGCACGCATCAAGCAAATCTTGATCAATCTCTTGGGAAATGCCGTTAAATTTACGGAAAAGGGAGAGATCGAACTTAAGATCGAAAAGCGCAGCAGTGACGAAAGCAAAATTAAATTACGTTTTTCTGTTCGTGATACTGGTATCGGTATTCCGGTAGAAAAACAGCAACGTATTTTTGATGCCTTTACCCAAGAAGACAGCTCTGTGAGCAAACGTTATGGAGGCACCGGTTTAGGACTCACCATTTCCAATAATTTATTGAAATACATGGGAAGTAAACTTTGTCTGGAGAGTGAACTGAATAAAGGATCTGATTTTTACTTTGATCTGGAAATCGCTTATGAAGAAGGTGGCATCGAAGAGGATGAGGAACTGCCTTTAAAACGCGTTCTTATTGTAGATGACAATGCCAATAACCGTACGATTATACAGCATATGCTGACTTATAGAGGAGTTGATTCAGTACTTGCAGAGAATGGTCTGGCGGCTTTACAATTACTGATGAGCGGTGAAAGGTTTGATGTTATTTTAATGGATTATCACATGCCTATTCTCTCCGGATTGGAGACGATAGAAAAAATAAAGGAATTGTTTTATAAACAGGAGGAAAGTATTCCACTCATTGTATTGCATACATCGTCGGAGGAGCATGAGGTCATTTCTGCTTTCAGGCAACAAGAACGCTCCTATTGTTTGCTTAAGCCTATTCGATCCGACGAACTTTATCTTACTTTACGTAAAGCTATACAGCAAAGTAAGGCTGATGTTAATCATTTGGGACAGGATAGTGATAGTGGAACAACGGTTTACCAACAACAGGCTAGGGTTCTTTTAGCCGATGACAATTCTGTAAATATGGCGCTCAATCTGCGTATGATGGCGACTATTATGCCTAATGCTGAACTGATAGAGGTTACTAATGGAGGGGATGCAATCGAAAAATGCCTACATTCAAAGTTTGACCTTATCTTAATGGATGTGCAGATGCCTGGTGTAGATGGTATCGAAGCGACCAAACAAATAAGGCTATTAACAGGTTATGCTGCTATACCTATTATTGGTATTACTGCTGGAAATGTCCGTGGAGAAAGAGAAAAATGTTTAGAGGCCGGTATGTCTGAGTTTCTTCCTAAGCCGATAAGGCAACATGATCTGTACACGGTATTGCAGCAATTTATTCAGAAACAGGTGCTTGAACAAAAAGAAGATGCTGTGGTTGATGATCATCTAGATATGGATGCACTTAAGGAGCAGATTGGAGACGACGTTAGTTTTAAATCATTTTTCTTAGATCTTGTGATCAAAGAGATTAAGCAAGCATGGTTTCAATTGGAAAATGTCAGGGAATCGGAAGATATTGAACGAATGAAAGTGATCCTCCATAAATTGCGGGGAACAGCATCTACTGCGGGGCTTAAGAAACTGAGCATACTGACATCTAATCTGGAAAAAGAACTATCATCCAGTAACCCCAGCTTGGACTTGCTGGATGATATAAAGCAAGAAATTGAAATAGGATTACAGTTAATAACGAACCTTTTAAACGAAAAGTAATATGTTGATTTTAATAGCGGAAGACGACGAATTGATTTTACGAACAATAGAACATAAATTAATTAAAGAGGGGCATACTGTCATTTTAACACGCAATGGAAAGGAAGCTATTGAAAAGATCAGTGAGTTGGATCTTGATCTTGTTGTGACCGATATCATGATGCCGTTTGCATCGGGTATCGAGATTTTGTCGGCCATGCACACAATAGGAAAAAAAATACCGGTCATTGTGCTTTCTAGCATGGGACAGGAGGAAGTTGTGACAGATGCATTTGATTTAGGGGCATCAGATTTTATGGTCAAACCTTTTAGTCCAAATGAACTGCTGCTGCGGATAAAACGTCTGACAGGTAAATAAAGGTTATTATGTTTCAAAAAATAACACTTCACGAACTGGTATTGGCCATAATTATTGTATTTGTGCTGGTATTGCTATTGATTATTGCGGTATTGTTTTATAGTTTTTATAAATACCGTGTTTTATCTAATAGACAAGTCTGGACACAGATCATTGAAAATAAGATTACTGAATCTATAGTGTTGGGACAGAATTTTGTTGAAAACGATGAATCCTTTGATATGCATCTGCGGGAACCAGCGTTCAGAAGTGTTTTTTTAGATCTTTTAGTGGCTTCAGAACGCAAATTTTCTGGTGTTGCCCGAGAAGAGATTACACATTTATTTTATAAGTTTAGTCTTGAGGATGAGGCTTGGCGTAATCTGATTAAAAAGAAAGCATATCACATAGCAGGAGGGATTCAGGAGCTGACCGCAATGCGTGTTTTACGTGCATTACCTACATTTACATCCTTGCTCGAGCACCGGGAGAAACAGGTATATTTAGAAGCACAGTATGGAATAGTCAGTTTTAAAGGAGCTGAAGGTTTAAGTTTTTTAGACAACCTGAAGCATCCTCTTTCTGAGTGGCAACAGCTTCGTTTACTAAATTCTATTATTGATATTCCCGATCCGCAAATTGTCAATATTACTTTATGGTTGCGAAGTGAAAATACATCTGTGGTTATTTTTACGCTGCGTTTAATGCGTAAATTCCAGATGTTGTCTTATTATAATGAAGTGCTAGAATTACTAGCGCATAATGATACTGCTGTAAAGCTACAGGTAGTGCGTACACTGGAGGCTTTTGAAAATAATAATACGATGGAGCAATTGGTGAGCGCTTTTCCAGAAGAAACATTAGCCGTTCAAATTGAGATCCTAAAAGCAATGAAGGTGTCCAAGAGTCTGGAATGTGATGCGTTTTTGAAAAAACAGTTGTGGGAGCATCCAGCAGTTGCGATCAAAATCTGGTCCGCCGAAGTGTTGGTTAGTTTAGGGGAGCGTCAGTATTTACGGGATATGGCTTTGGATGAGAACACGCCGGATGAGTTTAAACATATTATTAACCACGCATTGCAGGAAAAAGTATGCTAGAATTTTCACATATTGTTTACGAAGTAGTGATCTGGATATTTCTTGTATATTCGGCCACTATATTTTTGATCTCTGCGTGGGTGGGTATCTATGCCTATGGTGCAGTAATACGTTATAAGCATGATAATTCCTATACCGATTATAATCTCATTGCAACCAATGTCAATGCACCTCGTTTTAGCTTAATCGCCCCGGCCTATAATGAAGGTATGACCGTCGTTGAAAATGTACGATCGTTATTATCGCTCTACTACCATAACCTAGAAATTATTATTGTTAATGATGGAAGTCGTGATGATTCTATGGAAAAGCTTATTGAAGCTTATGCATTAGAATCTGTTCCGTTTTTTATACAAGGTGATCTAGAAACCAAAGAGATCCGCGGTATTTATAAAAGTAAAAATGCCGCTTTCAAAAAGCTGATTGTCGTTGATAAAGAGAATGGCGGGAAGGCAGATGCGCTCAATGTGGGGGTAAATATATCTTCTGGCGATTATATCGTCTGCATCGATGTGGACTGTATACTAGAGCAGGATGCACTTTTAAAACTTGCAAAACCTTTCCTAGAGCAGACTGATAAAAGGGTCATTGCTTGTGGTGGCGTCATCCGTTTAGCTAATAACTGCCGTATAGAAAATGGTAAAGTAGTTGACGTTAACCTTCCTAAATCTTGGCTTGGACGTACACAGGCTTTGGAATATATTCGTGCTTTTGTATTGGGAAGAATGGCTTGGTCCCGAGCTTCTGGTCTTATCTTGATTTCAGGGGCTTTTGGGGCTTTTGATAAGCAGATTGTACTAGCCTGTGGTGGATATGACAGTAAAACTGTAGGTGAAGATATGGAACTGGTGGTACGCATGCGCCGTTATATGGAAGAACAGAAACTTCCTTATGAAGTGGTCAACATACCGGATCCATTATGTTGGACTGAGGTGCCTGAGTCTAAGGAGATTTTGAAAAAGCAGCGGAATCGCTGGATGAGAGGTACCATGGAAACACTTTGGAAGCACCGTAAGCTTATGTTCAACCCGAAGTACGGACGGTTAGGAATGGTCAGTATGCCCTATTGGTTTTTCTTTGAATTCCTTGGTCCTGTAATTGAATTTTCAGGATATATTATTTTTCTGATTTTTCTTTTTCTCGGTATTATAAACTGGCCATTTTTCTTTGCACTCTTTGCGCTGGTTATTTCATCGGGGATCTTATATTCTATTTACGCTATTTTGGTCGACTTGGTGAGTCACCAGGTGTATACCAAGAAACAAGATCTTTCCAAATTGATAGTTACAGCTATTTTGGAACCTTTTTATTTCCATCCAATTGTAGTCGGTGCAGGTGTACGCGGTGTGGTGGATTATTTTCGTAAACAGCATAGCTGGGGCGATATGAAACGTCAGGGTTTTCAGCAAGGGGCTGAAGATATTCCATTTTTTAAACGGATTGGTCTACAGTTGCGTATTGGATTGAAAAATTATGGTGCTGTAAGCCTTGTGTTTTTAGTGTTGTATATGCTTTCTGTCGCTGTAGAATGGTGGTGGTATAACGGGCAATTTCCACAATTAGGTCAATCAAATGGTTTAATACCACTTCTTTTGAATAATCTCGTTTTCGCTTTTCAGATACTAAGTGGTTGCGGTCTTGTGTATCTGATAGTACAACTTGTTCATCTTTCAGTAGCCAGGATATTATCCATCGTGTTATTATCTTTTGTCGTGGTAATGCAATATATTTTATTTTTATATTTTGCAGAATCACGCAATTTGTTGGGAGCGGATATGTTTTATTATAATACTGCCGAGATGATGCAAATTTTGGAAGCGAGTGGTATGCTGAGTTTTACCAATATCGCTTTATTAATCTTGCTCGTCGCATGTGCCTATATTCCTTTTTGGATAGCGTCGAAAAAAACGATTAAGAGCACCTATGTAGGCCTAAGTATGCTATTTTTAGGAGTTATTGTAAGTTTTATTCCTGTAGACCGCTTTAAGGTTTTTAAGATATCTGGTGATGAGTTTGCTCAAAATGCTGCTCGTAGTAAATGGCGTTATTTTCTAAATTCTAATGTCACCAATTATATCGAAGAACATCCGGGAATGTTGGTATTTGGAGCAGAAAAAGAGACGTCAGGGGAAAACCAAAGCTATCCTTTTCTTCGAAATGAAGATACAAAGGACATATTAGGGACCTACTTTCAAAAAAGTTCATCTGTCCCAAATTTGGTCATTATTGTGGTCGAAGGATTAGGGCATGCCTATAGTTCTCCTTCAGGGTATATCGGAAATTTTACACCTTTTTTAGATTCTTTATCGAAGAAGTCCTTGTATTGGGAGAATAATTTAAGTTCTTCAGGCAGAACTTTTTCTGTTTTGCCGACATTGACAGGATCGTTGCCCTTTGCTTCGCATGGCTTCTTAGAACAGGATACTCTACCGGCACATTTTAACCTGTTCAATATCTTAAAAGCAAATGGATTCAATACAGGTTTTTTCTATGGCGGTAATTCAAAGTTTGATTTCATGGAAAAATTCATGACTTACAGTAAAGTGGATACTTTGGTCGATCAGTGGTCTTATGCCGAACCATATAAAAAGCTTCCCGAAAAAGGGGGAGAAAGTTGGGGGTATGAGGATCAAGCGGTATTCGCAAAAATGTTGGAGGTACAGAAAGTGCAGCAGACACCTTACTTTCATCTTTTGTTAACGCTCTCTACCCACAATCCTTTTCTAATCAATAATGCTGCTTTTTATGAAAAACTTTTTGATAAGCGGTTAGCTCTGGGCGATCTGACACCTGATCGCAAAAAATGGGCTTTGCAAAACCGGAAGCAACTGGTGTCTGTATTGAACTTGGACGATGCATTGCAACAGTTTTTCATGGATTATCAAAAGCGGGCAGATTTCGCTAATACGATCTTTATTATAACCGGTGATCACGCTATGCCTGAGATTCCTTTAGAAAGTAAAATTGATCGCTATCATGTTCCATTAATGATTTATTCACCATTACTAAAGGCGGCACATACTTTCCGTCATAAGGTAAGTCACTTTGATGTGACACCTTCTCTGCTTGCTTTTTATCGTAATAATTATCAGGTGAATACCCCAGGACAGGTAACCTGGATAGGCCGTGGTCTGGAGATCGGAGCTTCTGCTAAAGGAAATGGAGCAGCGATGATGCAAAGTAAGAATCAGTTGATTGACTTTGTCTATGGTGACTACCATATTTCGGATGGCCAGTTGTATAAATTAGATGCAACACTTAATGAGGAACCTCTTTCTGAGGGTTCGGAGCGTGATCTGCTCATCAAGCGTTTCGAACTGTTTAAGCGTCAGAATAAGCAATTCTATACTAAGAAACAGCTACTGCCTGACAGTATTTTTAAGAATTATTTTAAGCAAACGATATCAAAACACTAAAAGGTTTTGATATAGCCCACTGTGATATCGATTTGATTACCCTTCTCATTAGGTCTAAACTCTTGATTGAAGTACGTAGAAGAAATAGAAAACAGATTTGTACGGTTAATTGAAAAGTTATATTCTGCTCCGATCTTGAATGTTTTAAGCTTATAAATGGACTGGTCCAGGAGATTATTCCGGTTTTCTTCAGGACTAATTCCTGTTCCGATTAGAAATCCTAAATAGTCATTTGCTCCTTTGGTATAGTATCGAACTGTACCAGCGTATGATTGTGATATATTTTCATTGCTTGGGGTCAGATACGTTTTTAGGTTGAACCAGAAATTCTGATAATATTTGCCTATTGATGCTGTATACATCCAGATGTTGTCACTGAAATATAGCTGTCTGTATCCGACTTCACCCTCAAAGCTGTGCGGTAAATTTGCATATAAAGAAACACCAGTTCTGTATTTCGGAAATATACCTACATTATTGGAATAACCCCCAGCCACATAGAGATAAAACATTTTAGATAATCTTGGATAAGCCTCTACTTCAAATTGTAGTCCATTGTCAGCAAATTTATTCGCATAGTTTGTTCTGAAGATTACTGATCCTAGTGGGGTCGCTCTTTTATAACTAAGTGCTACAATATGCCAGTTATCGTTAAATTGTTTGTCAAAGTGAACAAAGTTATAATTAAGCCCGATAGCATTTTTAGCTGTATACTCCTGGATACTTTTTGCTAAAGCTCTTGCTTCAGCATTTTTAGGATTTAATTTTAGTAGATTATTTACTGATTTTTCAGCACTTTCATACGCATTATTACTGTATTCTATTTTTGTCCTTAAAAGGAGAAGATCTTCTGAGGTCGGGTGAAAAGAAAGACCTTTATCCACCAAGTTTATTGCTTTGGCCGCTTGATCGTTCCAATACTCTAAAGAAGCATAGGCTATGTACAAATCTTCATCTTGCACATTTTGACTTTCCAATTTGGAAAATATGGTACGGGCACTATCTATTTTATCAGACCAAGTGTATAGACGTCCTAAAAAGATACTGATATCCGTATATTCGGGAGCCTGTTTCAAAGCCTGTTTACTGATTTTTATCGCTTCCGCATAATTTTTTTGATCAAAAGCCTCTGTTCGTGCTTTAACAAAAAGTTCATCGGCAGTCAACGTTGTTTCCTGGCCAAAGGAAGCAAACGGAAATCCAAATAAGTAAAGCGATAAATAAACAAATTTATTCATTTCCAATAGATTGTTTTATGTAATATGGTCGATCTTAATAAGCTATAAAGTTAATGAAATTTGTTTGAGATTGAACTGACTAAATGACTTTATCATCATGCATATAAATCGTTGGCGGTCTTCTTTAAAACGAATTGACGAAGTTGATCAAGAATTTGATAGACTTCCTTTTGTATTTCTTCTTATTTAGCATCATTTTAAGACAGTCCTGAGGAGAAACTTGTGGATTAAAACTATTTATCAAATTAGTTTAATGATCGGTATTCGGAGGGGGACATGCCTACTTTTTGCTTGAACAAACGAGTGAAATGCTGGGGATAATTGAAACCTAATTCATAGGCAATTTCACTGATTGATTTTTCGTGATCAAAAATTCTTTCTTTGGCGAAATCTATAACCTTAGTTTGGATATATTCCTGCGCAGTGATACCAGTTTCGCTCTTGATGATATCGCCGAAGTAATTTGGAGATAGGTTCAATTCTGAAGCACAGTAAGCTACCGTCGGTAGTCCGATCTTTTGAGATTTATCTTCGGTAAAATAAGCGTTTAATATATCTTCGAATTTTTCCAGTATACCCTTGTTGGAATGGTCCCTGGTTACAAACTGTCTGTCATAGAATCGGGTACAGTAGTTTAAAAATAATTCAATATTGGATGTAATCAATGTTCTGCTGTGCTTGTCAATGCTTTGTTCCATTTCATATTGGATTTTGGTAAAGCAATCTAAAACAATATGCCGCTCTTTTTCGGAAAGATGTAAAGCCTCGTTTACATCATATGAGAAGAAGTTATATTCATGGATTTTCTTTCCCAATGAAGTTCCTTTGATCAGGTCAGGATGAAACAAGAGTGCCCACCCTGAGGGTTGAAAGGTTGTGATATTAGGCTGTACGCCCAATACTTGTCCCTGAGCAATGAAAACCAATGTTCCTTCCTGAAAATCATAATTGTTGCGACCGTATTTCAATTCGCCACATTTTAATTCTTTCAGAAAGATGGCATAAAGACCAAAGTTAAAAGTCTGTGCAGGCATCGGTTTTGTTTTCGATAAGTCGATTACTGTAATTAAGGGATGCAAGGTTTCTATGCCACGCATTTTATTGTAGGCATCAATACTGTCTATTTTGATGATTTCTTCCATAACTCTTTTTTTATCATTCAATATTAATCAATTATAGCATAGGTCGGGATAGGCTAAGGCTGTTAACAGTAATAATGGTAAGAATTGCCGTAATCTGTATAAGCAAGAATCAACTGAACCTAGCGAATTTTGTCCTGTCATTTAACAAATGATGATTGGCTAATGAATTTAAACAAATTAAATGGGTAAAGAAAATGAAAAAGCGAGTTTTAGGAAATAGCGGACTTGAAGTGTCAGCAATAGGGATGGGCTGTATGAATCTGAGTTTTGGTACAGGAAAGGCAGTTAGCACACGGGAAGGTGTTCGTGTGATACGTGGAGCTTTTGAGAAAGGAATCACATTTTTTGATACAGCGGAGGCTTACGGACCTTTTACAAATGAAGAATTGGTGGGTGAGGCGTTGATCCCTATTCGCAAGGAGGTCGTTATCGCAACCAAGTTTGGTATGATCTCGGAAGAAGGTGGCTTGAACAGTCGACCTGAACATATACGTAAGGTTGCGGAGGCTTCACTTAAGCGATTAAGGACAGATTATATTGATTTATTTTATCAACATCGGGTTGATCCGAATGTTCCGATTGAAGATGTCGCCGGTACGGTGGGAGATTTAATTGCGGAGGGGAAGGTAAAGCATTTTGGACTTTCTGAGGTGGGTGCATCTACTATCAGAAAGGCGCACGCTGTTCAACCGGTTACTGCTGCTCAAAACCAGTATTCGATTTGGACACGTGAGCCGGAACAATATGTGCTACCGCTTTGTGAGGAACTGGGAATTGGTTTTGTACCGTGGGGCCCTTTGGGTACTGGTTTTTTGACCGGTACGATAACAGCAGAAACTACCTTTGATCCTGAAACTGATCTGCGCGCGAGCTTTCCCAGATTTACTAAAGTAGCGATGCAGGCGAATATGCCTTTAATCAAAATGTTAAATGCATTGGCACTAAAAAAAGGAATATCAACGGTGCAGCTCGCATTAGCTTGGTTGCTTAGTAAAAACCGTCTTATTGTTCCTATCCCGGGAATGGATAAGCTCGACTACATTGATGATAATATTCAGGCGCCCAACGTCATGATGACTGCCGAGGATCTGATCGAAATCGAGGTTGCTCTGACAAAGATCTCCATTCAAGGTGAGCGCCTATCTGCTGAATTGCTCGCGATCTCGGAAGAATAGGATGATAATTCATGCAATCGTAGAACATGTTGTGTGTCTGATGGGAGTCTTAAAGCATGTAATCTGTAATAATGGTAAGTTAAACAGTAATTTGTATCTTATAACGCTACATATTTGTGTCGATTTTTGAAGAAGTGCAAGAACGTGGATTCTTTAGAGCTTGAATCGACTTTTGGGATTTTTTTAATAGTAAAGAATAAACTTAAATGATATGGAACAGAATAATCGAAGAGACTTCTTAAAAAAGGGAGCGTTTATCGGAACGAGCTTATTGGCAACTTCTTCTTTAGGACTTGTAGGATGTAATCGTTCATCCGAAAAAGAAAACCATAGTGACAAAAGTAAAATGAATCTTTCATCAGAAAAAAGGACTTTGGGTAAAGGGAAGCAAAGTCTTGAAGTATCAGCTTTGGGATTAGGCTGCATGGGTATGAGTTATCATCGGAGTTTTATTCCCGATCGAAAGGAAATGATTGACCTATTGAGACGTTCTCCAGAATTGGGTTTGAATTTTTACGATACAGCAGAAGCTTATGGTCCCCTGTTTAATGAGGAACTGGTTGGGGAGGCATTGGCTCCGTTTCGTAAGGATATCATTATAGCCACTAAATTTGGTTTTAAAAATGGTAAACCGTCTGAAGGACTCGATAGTCATCCAGATCGTATTAAAGCAGTTGTCGAGCATTCGTTGAAAAGCTTAAAAACAGATTACATCGATTTATTGTACCAACATCGTGTTGATCCCAATATCCCTATTGAAGAAGTCGCTGGTGCAGTGAAAGATCTCATAGCAACAGGTAAGGTGAGGCATTTTGGAATGAGTGAGGCGAATGTGGACAATATAAGAAAAGCCCATGCTGTGCAACCGCTAACAGCTTTGCAGAGTGAATATTCTTTATTTACACGTGAACCGGAAAAGGATGTGATTCCGCTATGTGAAGAATTGGGGATTGGTTTTGTCCCGTATAGTCCGCTAAGTCGTGGGATGATTACGGGATACTTAAATGAGCGTTCAATATACGATCCTAATAATGATAACAGGCCTTCATTGCCACGGTATCAGCCTGAAAATGTAATTGCGAATTGGAAATTGATTGACACTCTTAAAGAATTTGGAGATCTCCGTGGATTAACCGTTGCACAGGTGGCACTATCATGGCTCTTAGCGCAAAAATCTTTTATCGTACCGATTCCAGGGACAACTAAATTAGCCCATTTGCAGGAGAATCTTTGGGCTGCTGTTTATGCATTTTCCGCTTCAGATTTGACTAGTTTGACTGCAAAGCTAAATGAGATTCCGATTGTCGGTGACCGCTTAACAGGTTTATCTGCTGAGCAAGTAAAGAAGTAAGATGATTATAATTGGTTGATTGGTAGGCTCCCAGAAGAAATTCTTGGAGCTTTTTTATTTTTAAAGGAGATATGGAATTTTAATCTAATTGCCATAGATTCCGTATTGAAATTGCTTACGGAAAAAATCATTGATTTGAAGGCGGATGAGGAGCAATAAAAATATGAACCCTGAGACGGGGTATTGAGTCTCAGGATATCATCATGCAAGGTAAAGTATTGCCAGTTATAGACATAATTATCTCAATTTTTTATTGATTTTTGAGGATACGAATTTCGAGAATTTTGTGGCTTCTATTCTGGTCTGCTCCTTTGATTTTTATGTTTAATTGTTTTTCTGCTTCTAGACCCTGTGTCAATGTGAAACGTGCTGTTTTGATATCAGATGTTGCTGTTGCTGGCACTAACTTTCCAACGATAACATCGTTTACCATGATTTCTGTCGTTCTTGGACCTTCTTCCGTTAGATATTTGATATAGATGTCTGCATTTTTGCCATCTTGCTTTTTTAAGATATAACTGAACCAGCCATCTGCTTCACGCCAACGGGTATCGTCAAATACACCTGCATGACTATTCAGCTGTTGAATAAAATGATCAGATTCCGGTTGTTGCTCCCCGCAGACAACTTTATCCACGGTTAGGGTGTTTAAACGGAGACTCTCTTGTTCATCGCGTTGCATTTTTTCCTGTGTACTAGCAAGCTCTTGTTCCGTCGCTTGCGGCCAATAGATGATGTATCGGCTGTCGTGAATCTTATAAAATGGTTCAAGTTCCATGTTAATATTTTCTTTTGCAAGACGAAGACCCGATAATGAAAAATGTAATGGCTTTGATGCAATAGGTTTTACTAGGTTTGGTATAGCAGAAGGTTCTGTCGTTAGAATTGGTAAGTCTCTCAATGGAATCTGGATTCCTTTTGCGACATGCCCCATCCGACTATCGTCGGATAACAAGTCGGGTAATGGTCCGGATGTGCGCGCTCCTAATACAATTGGACCATAGAGTAAACTATAGTATTTACTTTGATCTGGTAGCTGTTCTGTATGTATACCCATAGGAAGCTGAATAACGACTTGATCACCTTTTTTCCATTCACGATCAATGGTGAAGAAATCGCCCTCAATTCTATCAATTTTATAGATTTTACCATTTATGCGTATACTTGGTTTTTCGGACAACCATGCGGGTTTTCGCACATGTAGTGCAAATTTTTTGCCATTCTTTTTTGGGTGAATGTGTAGGGTTGTACTTGCTTGTTCTGGAAAATTGTTTTCTTGGACGATTTCGACTTCTTGGTCGCGCCAGTTGAGACGTGAAGGTATAAATAAATTAATATATAGATGATTACCTTGATACGCATAGATCATCTCGCCGTATTTCGAATGATTTTCCATTCCGGATCCAACACAGCACCACATACTTGTATGTGGTTGGGAGTATACTCGATAATGTCCAGGCCTAATTTGGGTAAAGTAAACGAATCCTCCGTTTTCCGGATGTTGGCTAGATAATATATGATTATATAAACTACGTTCATAATAGTCTAGATATTTGCCCTTTGGATCGGTTTGATGAAGCATCTTTGTCAAACGTAGCATATTATAAGTATTGCAAGTTTCGGGGCCTTCAATGCTATGGATCATTTTCGAGAAATCATTGGTCGGATTAAAATGCTCACTAACACTATTGCCTCCGAAGGAAATGGAGCGTTGTGTTACAACACTTTCCCAGAAATATCGGACAGCACTTTCCCAGGTTTCATCTTGAGCAATATCTGCGATTCTCTTAAAACCTAATACTTTTGGAATTTGTGTGTTAGCATGTTGTCCGGTAAGCTTATCTTGGTGTTTAATTAATGGATCTAGTACCTCATGATGGCTGAATTGACGGGCAAGTGCAAGATATGCTGGATCTTGTGTGATAGCTGCAACATCCGCAAATGTTTCGTTGAGTCCGCCATGTTCGCTACGTAACATTTCCTGAATTTGTTGTTCAGAAAGTTGTTGTACTAATATAATAGCCCAGTCGGTCATCTTTATCAGCATCTTTTTTGCTTCCTCATTTCCTGTAAGAAGGTAAGCATCACGTAGACCTGCGTAAGTCTTATGAATATTGTATAGCGGTACCCATTTACCATTTAAGCTAAATCCACTTGCTTGAATATTGCCTTGTGCGATTTCTTTCCAAATGGTTTTTCCACCTGGAACCCCACCAATATAGCCATTGCCATTAGCGTCTTGACAACTTTTTAAATTGGAAAGCATATAATCCAACCTTTTTTTTATTTGTAGGTCGTCAGTTGCCGCATACATATGTGCAAGGGCAGAAATATAATGACCACCGATGTGGCCATCTAAGCCTGTATTTTCCCAATTGGTATAAGATTCTTTCTTTTGAGGTAGCCCAGCTTCGCGTAGGAAAGGAGCTAATAAACGATCTGCATCGATCTCTAATAGATATTTTAAATCAAGATCTTGGGCATGCTTGAAAGGGCCTTGAAGCAAGCGGACATCGTTCAGGTCGAAATAGTTCAGCTGAGGCTTAGTTTGTGCTGATAATTCGGATGAGCAGATGACCATACAAGTAAAGTATGTAATGATTCTTTTTAAAGTCATGGCATTTCTGGTTTAAGATTTATACTTAATCTTACTTTTATTATTTAAATGTTATTAATACATTTATTAATTTAAGCCAAAAAAAGGTATTCAACTGTTTAGAGCTGATCGTTAACTGTTTATTGACCAGCTTGGTAAGTAGCTTAGGAATGACATGATTTTTTCTTTGTAAATGTCCTTGTTTAATCGAAAGTAGAATGCTCCTTTCTTAGATTTTTCCTTATCTTTTTCTTTTAGTTTAATGATCAGTTCCGAAGAAAGCAGCTTACGGCTAAAATTGCGTGTATCCAATTCGGTATCGTAGACACTTTCGTAAAGTGATACAATTTGTGGAATCGTGAATTTTTCTGGTAATAGCTCAAATAGAATAGGGTAGAGTGCCGCTTTTGCTCGAAGCTCACGTTTCGCTTTCTCAATCATCTGATTGTGATCAAATATTAATTCTGGGTGATCTTTGAGCGGGAACCAACAAGCTTCAAATTCTTCACTGATGATGTGTTTATATTGGTGTACATCAATTAATGCGAAATGTGCGATACTGACCACACGTCCATATTTTTCACGGTCAGGATCGCCAAAAATGCCACAGTCTTCCATATAGACTCCATCTAAACCTGTCAGTTTCTTCAGAATACGAGAAGATGCTTGTTGCGGATTTTCTTCTGGTTGAACAAATCCACCCATTAAGCTCCATTTATTGCGTTCGGGCTCAAATCCTCTTTTAATAAGTAAAATTTCTAATGATTCGCCATTAAATCCAAAAATAATACAATCCACAGCTAATAATAAGCTTGGCTCATTTTTGTAAAAATCCATAATTGAGTAATCTCGTTTATAATTAATTAAAGATACAAAATGTATCGTACCTGTTACAATCTATCTAGTATTTCATATAAAAAACCATTCTATAACGATTAACTTATATCGTATTTATATAAACGGATTAATATTTTATTTCTATACAAAACAACGAAAAATAAATTAAAATTTCATTTTTTAAAAAAATAAATGTTAATTTGACATTAATTACTCCGATTAACAACTCAGCTTGCTGGATTTAAATAGTTTGTTTTCTAAGTAAGAGATTATAAATCAATATTATAAACCAAAAACACAAATAATGAAGAAAGCTTATGTGATCGGCTTAGATTACGGTAGTGATTCCGTTCGATCGGTTTTAGTAGATGCGGATAATGGCGTAGAGATATCTAGTGCAGTTTTTTACTATCCGCGATGGAACAGCGGAGAGTTTTGTGATCCGGTGACAAGTCAATTTCGGCAGCATCCTTTAGATTATATTGAAGGATTGGAATTTACAATACTTGAATGTCTTCAAAAGTCAGGTAATGCTGAAATTGCCAAATCTGTAAAAGCAATTTCTATTGATACAACTGGTTCTACTCCTATAGCAGTTGATGAAAAGGGTATTCCTCTTGCTTTAACTGAACGTTTTGCTAATAATCCGAATGCCATGTTTGTTCTTTGGAAAGATCATACGGCCGTTAGGGAAGCTCAGGAAATTAATGATCATGCTCAAAAATATGATATCGATTATTTAAAATATGTTGGTGGAATTTATTCATCGGAGTGGTTCTGGGCAAAGCTACTGCATGTGCTTCGTGATGATCAGGAAGTGCGCAATGCACTCTATACTTGGGTCGAACATTGTGATTATATACCGTTTTTATTGACAGGAGGCAAACGTGCCCAAGACATTAAGCGTAGTGTCTGTTCAGCAGGGCATAAGTCTTTATGGGCCGCTGAGTTTGGTGGTCTTCCTCCGAATCAATTTTTTGCAGAACTGGATCCGTATTTAGATGGTATGGTAGATCGTTTATTTACCGATACGCATACTGCAGCCGAATCTGCCGGAACACTTTCGGAGGAATGGGCAACCCGATTGGGTCTTTCTACTGAAGTAGTTGTTGGTGTAGGTGCTTTCGACTGTCATATGGGAGCAGTAGGCGGACAGATTGAGCCGTATTATTTAAGTAAAGTGATGGGAACGTCGACTTGTGACATGTTAGTCGCTCCGCATGATGAGGTTGGTGAAACCCTTGTAAAGGGTATATGTGGACAGGTGGCTGGATCGATTATCCCTGGCATGATTGGTATGGAAGCGGGTCAGTCGGCTTTTGGCGATGCTTATGCTTGGTTTAAGCAAGTACTATCATGGCCATTCGCTAATATAATTGCACAATCTAATGATATTTCACCAGCAGATAAAGTAAAGATCGCTAACCTAATTGATACACAATTGATTCCTGAGTTAAGTCGAAAAGCTGAAGCACTACCAGTCACAGAATCCTCAGAATTGGCAATAGATTGGTTTAATGGACGTAGGACACCAGATGCTGATCAGACTTTAAAAGGTGCGTTATTGGGTCTTCATCTAGGGACAGATGCAGTGCGAATTTTTCGATCAATCGTCGAAGCGACTTGTTTTGGTGCCAAAAGTATTGCAGATCGTTTTGTTGAGCAAGGTGTACCGGTGAAGGGATTAATCGGGTTAGGTGGCGTTGCAAAGAAATCTCCTTATATCATGCAGACGATGGCTGATGTTATGAATATGCCTATTCGTATTCATAAATCTGAACAGACTTGCGCTATGGGAGCAGCTATGTTTGCTGCTACAGCTGCTGGTATTTATGCAAAGGTTGAAGATGCAATGGAAGCTATGGGACAGGGTTTTGAAAAAACGTATGAGCCTCGTCCAGAAATGGTCGCAATCTATGCCAAAAGATATGAACATTACAAGAGTCTTGGTGCTTTTATCGTAGAAACCAAACATTAATTGTGGCGAAGTAGCGCCTTATTCGTCGCTTCTTATATATATGATTTTTTAATTTTTTGAACTATAAAATAATGATTTATACAGACATAAAAGAAGAAGCTTTTCATTGCAATATGCAATTGCCTAAATTGGGATTGGTGCTTTTTACTTTTGGAAATGTTAGCGTTGCGGATCGTGATCGTGCCGTGTTTGCAATTAAACCTAGTGGTGTACCCTATGATGAATTGACTCCAGATCATATGGTCATTGTTGATTTTGAGGGGCGTGTGGTAGAGGGGAAGCTGAGACCTTCATCTGATACGCAAACTCATGCTGTGCTTTACAAACACTGGACGGAGGTAGGTGGTATTACACATACGCATTCTACTTATGCAACTGCTTGGGCACAGAGCCAACGTGATATTCCAATTTTTGGAACGACTCACGCAGATCACTTAACAACAGACATTCCGTGTGCGTCACCCATGGATGATCAAATGATAATGGGGAATTATGAATATGAAACGGGATTTCAGATTATAAATCATTTTGATGAACATAAACTCGATTATAAAGAAGTTGAAATGGTTTTAGTAGGAAATCATGCTCCATTTACATGGGGGAAAACCGGTGCTAAATCGGTATATAATAGTGCAGTTTTGGAAACGGTGGCACAAATGGCTTTGTTGACAGAACAGATTAATGCGAAAGCGCCACGCCTGAAAGATGCTTTGATCAAAAAGCATTATGAACGTAAGCATGGCGGAGCTTCGTATTATGGGCAAGAGTAAAAAGAATAAATAATCAAATATAAACGAATAAAATTGAAAGGAGATTGGACCTAAAGCCAATCAAGAAATTATAAACTATGAATATCGATTTAAATAAATTGGAAGTTTGGTTCGTTACTGGGAGCCAAGATTTATATGGTGAAGAGACCTTAAAACAGGTGGCTTTACATGCTGAAGAAGTAGCTCAATATTTTTCGGCACATAGGGAGATCCCTGTACAGGTAGTATACAAACCCATTGTCAAAAATAGTGAAGAAATATACAGTACTTTAACTGCAGCTAATGCTGCAGCAAACTGTATCGGTTTGATTACATGGATGCATACATTCTCACCTGCAAAAATGTGGATTAGAGGGTTGCAGGCTTTACAGAAACCATTACTTCACCTGCATACGCAATATAACCGTGATATTCCTTGGAGTACGATGGATATGGATTTTATGAATCTAAACCAAAGTGCACATGGCGATCGTGAGTTTGGTCATATTGTGACCCGATTGAATATCGGTAGAAAAGTAGTTACTGGTCACTGGAAAGATGAGGAGGTAATTGAACGCATAAATGTGTGGGTACGTGCAGCTGCTGCTTGGCATGATTGGCAGGGGGCGAAATTTGTCCGTTTTGGTGATAACATGCGTTATGTTGCGGTTACTGATGGGGATAAAGTGTCGGCTGAGACGCAATTTGGATTTTCAGTGAATACCTACGCCGTTGGCGATCTTGTCGCGGTAGTAGATGCGGTTACGGAATCGGAAATTGATACTTTACTGCAGGAGTACGAGGCCACTTATGATCTCGCAGCTAATGTAGTAGCAGGAGGAGAGCAACGCCAAAGTTTGGTAGAGGCAGCCCGTATTGAGCTTGGATTGAGGAAGTTTTTAGAATCTGGCAATTATAAAGGATTTACCGATACTTTTGAAGATCTTCACGGTCTTGTACAACTGCCTGGATTAGCCGTACAGCGATTGATGGCTGAAGGATATGGATTTGCCGGAGAAGGTGATTGGAAAACACCCGCATTGGTGCGTGCATGTAAAGTAATGGGTGCTGGTTTGCCGGGTACTACAGCTTTTATGGAAGACTACACATATCATTTTGATCCTGAGAATGAAATGGTACTCGGTTCGCATATGCTTGAGGTGGATCCAGCTTTAGCAGCTGATAAGCCTCGAATAGAAGTACATCCGTTGGGAATTGGCGGTAAGGCTGATCCTGCGCGTTTGGTGTTTGATGGCTTAAGTGGTCCTGCTTTGAATGCCTCACTGATTGATTTAGGAACTCGTTTTCGCTTGATCGTCAATAAAGTGATCGGTGTCGATGTGAAAGAGGAGTTGCCTAAATTGCCGGTGGCACGGGTTCTATGGAAACCCCTTCCGGATATGAAAACTGCTTGTAGTGCCTGGATCTATGCTGGTGGGGCTCATCATACTGCTTATAGTTTGAGTTTAAAACCTGAATATCTGGAAGATTTTGCCCGTATTGCTGGACTGGAGTATGTCGCTATTGATGAAAACACGACGTTAACGCATCTGGAAAACCAGTTGAAGTGGAATGAACTCTATTTTTTAATGAAGAAATAAACGGAATGGTCCTGCGCCTTTCTTAATAAAAGGAGTAGGACTTCATCATAAGCAAATCGCAATACTATGGATAAATTTGCAACAGTAGATTACATTATTTTTGTCGTCTACTTTATTATTGTAGCCGGATATGGCTTCTGGATATACAGTAGAAAAACAGCAGCCAACAATAGTAGTAAAGACTATTTCTTGGCAGAGGGTTCATTGACCTGGTGGGCTATTGGAGCCTCATTGATTGCTTCCAATATATCTGCCGAACAATTTATTGGTATGAGTGGAAATGGTTTTGAAGTCGGTATTGCCGTTGCGGCTTACGAACTCATTGCAGCTGTGGCTTTAATTATTGTAGCCGTGTGGTTTATACCGGTTTATCTTAAGAATAAGATCTTTACAATGCCTCAGTTTTTAAACAATCGGTATAATGAAACGACCAGTCTGATCATGGCAGTTTTTTGGCTTTTCTTATATGTGTTTGTCAACCTAACGTCGATCTTATACCTGGGCGCAATCGCTATATCGAGTATGGCTGGTGGAGGAGATAGTTTTCACTTGATTATGGTGGCCTTAGCTGTTTTTGCCGTCATTATTACCTTAGGAGGTATGCGGGTCATCGGTTTTACCGATGTGATCCAAGTGGTGGTTTTGATTATCGGAGGTATCGCTACGACTTACGTTGCATTAACCTTGGTAAGTGAGCACTTCGGCCTTGGTAAGGATGTCTTGGCAGGTTTTAATAAACTCATGGAAGATTCACCTAAGCATTTTGAAATGATCGTGGATAAACCCGGAGTTGGGGCTACACAAGAAGAGATTAACAAATACCTCATGTTGCCAGGGATAGGGATGTACCTAGCTGGTATCTGGATTGTGAACTTGAACTATTGGGGTTGTAACCAATACATCACACAACGTGCTTTGGGAGCTGATCTAAAAACTGCCCGTATGGGTATTTTATTTGCCGGGCTTTTGAAGTTATTGATGCCACTTATCGTCATGCTACCTGGAATTGCCGCGTATGTGCTTTATAAAAATGGTGCATTGCAAGAGGAGATGGCACCAGGAGGGGTATTTCATGCTGACAATGCGTATTCCGCTATTCTAGGTCATTTACCAAATGGTATGAAAGGTTTAGCACTTGCGGCACTAACGGCTGCTATCGTTGCCGGTTTAGCGGGTAAAGCAAATAGTATTGCTACTATTTATACGTTGGATATCTATAAAAAATACATCAATGCCGGAGCATCTGAATCGAAGATGGTGTGGGTAGGTAAAATTACAATTGTCGTTTCTATTCTTGTAGCTGTATTGTTTACTTGGAATGATACCTTAGGCATTGGAGGTGCCGGTGGATTTACCTTTATTCAAAAATATACGGGCTTTATTAGTCCAGGTGTGTTTGCTATGTTTTTATTGGGAATGTTCTGGAAACGTACCACTGGTCCTGCTGCAATCACGGGATTGGTTTCGGGATTTGGTTTATCGATCTTTTTCAATGAATTTGCGACAAAAGTATTTGGTCCTGAAACTTGGCTGTATACAGCCTACATCAATAAAAGTGGTCATTACGAAATTCCATTTCAAATCTGTATGGGACTAGCTTTTGCTTTTACGTTAGCCTTGATGATCGGTGTTAGCTTATTTGGTCCAAAAGAGAATCCAAAGGCATTTGTACTGGACAAAAAAATGTTCAAAGTAGAGCCATCGATTTTGGTATTGATTGTGGTAACACTCTTATTAGTAACAGCTATATATGTGCGTTTTTGGTAGATGTAATAATGATTAATCAATTGTAAATCATAACAATATGAATAGTAAAATTATAAATGGTATTTTGTTGACGTCCGCATTGGCATGTGGTTGCCAACAGACCTCGAATAAACAGCATACGACTGAAAAAACAGATTCCGTGGATACGTCTTTTGATTCGGTTATCGATAGTAAAGATGTCAAATTGTATACATTAACGAATGGCAAGCTTAAAGCTGCGCTGACAAATTATGGTGCAAGGTTAGTGAACTTACAGGTTCCGGATAAAGCCGGCAACTTGACAGATGTGATCCTTGGTTATGACAGTGCTGCGGAGTATAAAGCTAATGCGAGTAATTTTTATGGGGCTATCGTAGGTCGTTATGGAAATAGAATCGGGGATGCAACTTTCACTTTGCAGGGAGTTAAATACGAACTGGAGAAGAATGATGGAAAAAACTCCCTGCATGGGGGTACTCATGGTGTTTATAATCAGGTATGGGATGTCGCGAACAGTTCGGATTCATCCATTACCTTCACTTATCTTTCTCCTGATGGAGAGGCAGGTTATCCTGGTGAAGTGAAAATGCAAGTAACCTATACCTTAAGTCATACCGGTGGCTTGGTCATGGATTATCAAGCAAATACGGATAAAGAGACGGTACTAAACCTAACGAACCATGCTTATTTCAACCTAAATGGTGCAGGATCTGCAACGATACTGGATCATGAGCTCCAAATCGATGCTGCAGCTATTACGGAAGTGGATGATACCTTGATACCGACTGGAAAGAGTATTCAAGTCGCGGGAACACCATTTGACTTCCGTAAAGGATTTGTCATCGGCGATCGTATTGAAACAGATAATGCTCAGTTGAAGATCGGAAAAGGGTATGATCATAACTTTGAATTGTCTCAAGCGGCTGGTTTTAGAAAGGTTGCTTCTGTGTATGCGCCGAAAACGGGAATAGAAATGCAGGTATTGACTACAGAACCGGGTTTACAGTTTTATAGTGGCAATTTCATGAAGGACACTGATCCTAAAGGAAAAGGTGGTTTGGCATATCCGTTCCGTTCTGCATTTTGTTTAGAAACACAGCATTATCCCGATGCTCCTAATCATCCTGCTTTTGCTTCGACAGTATTGAAACCAGAGCAGACTTATAGCACGAAATCGGAATATAGATTTACGATAAAATAAAATAGGATGAAAAAAATTGAGCTATTACTAGCAGCTTTAATGGCTGGTTCTACACCTTTGTTTGCACAGAGTCCTGTCAATCTTAAAGTAGACCTTGATCAGCCTGCCGGAAAGATGTCACCAGATATGTGGGGTGTTTTCTTTGAAGATATTAACATGGGTGCCGATGGTGGGATATACGCCGAATTGATTAAAAATCGTTCATTCGAATTTAATGAACCTTGGATGGGTTGGAAAAAACTGACCAAAGAACCTGAGGGAGCGTTTCTGATTTTAAACAACAGCAAACGAAAAGGTAATCCGCGTTCATTGAAGATCCATAACCCAAAGGGTGTGCAACTAGGAATACAAAATGAAGGGTTCCGTGGTATGGGAATTAAGAAAGGGGAGCAGTATGAGTTTTCGTTACTCTTTAAACAAGCAACTGCCGGAATGCGTATTCGTGTTGAGTTGCTGGATGATCAGGATAAAGTGGTCGGAAATAGTAGTTTAATATTGTCTAGTGGAAGTGATTGGAAAAGTAGTTCTGCGAAGTTTACGGCTTCAGAGACTGTTGCTAAAGGCAAGTTAAATGTCTGGATCGAAGGAGTTGGAGATGCAGAACTTGATATGATTTCTCTTTTCCCGACGGAGACTTGGAAAAATAGACCTAAAGGTTTGCGGAAAGATATGGTACAGATGCTGGCCGATATGAAGCCTGGATTTATTCGTTTTCCCGGTGGTTGTATTGTGGAAGGTAGGGATTTAGCGAGCCGTTTTCAATGGAAAAAGACGGTCGGCCCGATCGAGGAACGCGAATTGATTATCAACCGTTGGAATACTGAGTTTAAGCACAGACCAGCTCCAGATTATTTTCAAACTTTTGGTTTGGGTTTTTACGAATATTTCTTAATGGCTGAAGATATTGGAGCTAAGGCGGTACCGATCTTAAATTGCGGGATGGCCTGTCAGTTTAATACGGCAGAGCTTGTTCCGATGGATGAGTTGGACACCTATGTACAGGATGCATTGGATCTGATTGAGTTTGCCAATGGGGCAGTTACAACGACCTGGGGTAAACTTCGTTCGGACATGGGGCATCCGGCTCCTTTCAACCTTGAAATGCTTGGTGTAGGAAATGAAAATTGGGGACCTCAGTATATAGAGCGTTTAGCTGCATTCAAAAAGGTTTTAAACGAGAAGCATCCTGAAATAGCCATTATTGCTAGTTCCGGTACAGATCCCGATGGCGAGCGTTTTGCTTATTTGGATGAGCAGCTACGGGATATGAAGATTGATATTATTGATGAGCACTATTATAGACCACCAACGTGGTTTTTATCCAGTGTCTCCCGTTATGATGATTATGACCGTAACGGCCCGAAAGTGTTTGCTGGAGAATATGCTTCGCACACCACCCGACCTAATGGCCCTGGCCGTAGTACTTGGGAAGCGGCGCTTTCAGAGGCAGCTTTCTTGACCGGACTGGAACGAAATGCAGATGTCGTGCAAATGGCATCGTACGCGCCATTATTTGGTCATGTCGATGGTTGGCAATGGACCCCAGACTTGATTTGGGTCGATAATCTACATGCATACGGTACGCCAAGTTATCAGGTACAGAAATTGTACTCGACCAATAAGGGGACTGATATTATCCCCGTTAAATGGAATGGCGATGCGGTTGCAGGGAAGGATAGTTTGTTTGCATCTTCTGTATATGATAGTGCAAAGAAGGAGTTGATCATCAAATTTGTTAATTATAATAGTAAACCGGTACAGGTTAATTTTGATATCAATTCGAAGAAAAAAATGAAACAGGCAGCTGTAAAAACGACCTTGGCAAATGCGGACTTGAGTATTTCGACAAGTTTTGAAGAACCGTTGAAAATACAGCCCAAAGTGGAGCAGGTCAGCTATAAAGGGAAAAAGATAGTGGATACGTTTGCACCATACTCTTTGACCGTCATTAAGTTGGCTGTTCAATAAAATAAGTTTTTTACAATGATACGGTCATGGGTCGCACGTAGATGCAAATCACCATGAACTAAACGAAGCTTTGTCTTAGACAACGCAGTTATATGATTAACTCCTGAATCCTTCACCTAGGCGTCAGGTTATAAATATACTCGTGATCGTATCATTGTCTTTACCCTGTCGTGTCTGCAAATATGTGATCAGCATGATGCTGGCATTTGTGGGGTGGGATATGATGTGAAGTTCTACTTGGTGCCATTTGGAAAAATAAGTACATCACGGTCTTTAAAACTCAGGTGACACAGTCCATCTTGGTTGTGTTGGTACTGTGGGGCAGATGCAGTTGTAAATCGGAATCGATGCGATCTCGTAAAGATGATACATTGTGATGGTCTTTAAACCGAAAGGTGAAGCAGGCATATGGTTGTGTTGGCGCTTTTAGACTGATGTATACAGTTATTTACGTCGTGTCATTTCAACGTGTTCACTGCAACAATAAGACCTTAAAAGCTGAGGTAAAACAGTCAATCTTGATAGGGTGTGAACTGTTGGACCGATGTTACTTAAAATTCTATTTGGTGCCATCTAGGACTCTTCATGTCATGATAAAAAGAAAGGGTATATAAACACCAGTATTTATAATTCATATCGCTACCATTGGCAAGCTATAGCCAATAATGAAGTTATGAACTTGAACATAAATAACTACTACTAATTTTATTCTGATGAAAAAACAGCTTATTTATATATGCTTATTGTTATTCTTTGTCGTAAAACATGCAGCATTATATGCCAATGAGCCGGATTCGGCTTATATCTTTGCCTATAGTTCGGGAAAGAATGATCACCACAACGGGCTACATTTTGCATGGAGCTTGGACAAGAAAAAATGGACCACCATTGGTGCAGAAGCTAGTTTCTTACGATCTGACTACGGTCAATGGGGATCGCAGAAGAAGATGATTGATCCTTTCCTGTTTTTATCACCGACAGGAATCTGGCATTGTGTATGGAGTTTGAATCAAGAAGATGGTGCTTTTGCACATAGTGCATCGCGCGATTTGATCCAATGGGAAAGTCAGTCTTACCCTTTGGTATTTGCCGGAGGCAACTGCCTTAGTCCTGTTATTGATTACAATAAGACAACGGGTACTTACCAAGTGATTTGGAAGACGGATCGGAGCGCTAAAGGATACTACGCTGTAGAAACGAAGGATTTTAAAATGTTTTCTACCGCAAAAAAAGCTACTGTTGTGCATAATACAAAAGTAGCGATCCGTCTCTCTGATGGTAACTATACGGGAACAGTTCATAAAGTCGCGTGGCAAATCCTAGAGAATCTGTTAAAGAAACAGCAGTTGGATGCTTATAAGGGAAAGTTGAATAGTGAACGGATGGTCGATGATGTACAACGCTTTGCTTCACTTACTCCCCTGAAAGGAAATCTAAAATTAGATGAACATATTCCAGCGCGTAAGATCAGTGATCTACTTATCGGAGCATTTTTTGAAGATATCAATTATGCCGCTGATGGTGGATTGTATGCCGAATTAATACAGAATAGGGGATTTGAATATACGCCTATGGATCGAAAAGAATGGCATAGTTTAACTGCTTGGCGCACCACGAATAGGGAAACTGTTATTACGATTGATACGCTATCTCCGATTCATGAAAATAACCGGCATTATGTGACTTTGCAGGGTAAACCTGGAGCAGGAATCGTCAATGAAGGGTTTGGCGGTATTTCCATTAAGAAAGACGAGCAGTATAATTTTTCAATATATGCCCGAGGGAAATCAGGACAGTTGGGCCACTTGCAGATTCGCTTAATCGATGGGCACGGTAATACTATTGGAGAAACAAAAACGAAGAAGTTATCAAAAAAATGGGAACAGTACAAATTGGATATGGTTGGAAATGTGACCATTTCGGATGCTCGATTGGAGATTACTTATTCCAACAATGGAGCCGTCGATATGGACATGGTTTCGTTATTTCCTAAAAATACTTTCCGAAATAGAGCTAACGGTTTAAGAGCAGATCTTGCTAAGACTATTGCTGACATGAAACCTCGGTTTGTGCGTTTCCCTGGCGGCTGTGTAGCTCATGGAGATGGTATCGATAATATCTACCATTGGAAAAATACGATAGGACCTGTGGAGCAACGAAAACCACAGCGTAATCTCTGGGGGTATCATCAATCATTTGGCTTAGGCTATTTTGAATATTTCCAGTTTTGTGAAGATATGGGTGCAGAACCTGTACCCGTGGTGGCTGCAGGTGTACCTTGCCAAAATTCGGGACATCATGGTCACGAACTGGGCGGGCAGCAGTGCGGTATCCCTATGGAGGACATGGGCGATTATATTCAGGATGTTTTGGATCTCATTGAATATGCGAATGGTGATCGTAAGACATTGTGGGGAAAGAAACGTGCTGAAGCGGGTCATCCAGCTCCCTTTAACTTGAAATATATTGGCATTGGTAACGAAGATTTGATTACCGATCTGTTTAAAGAGCGCTTTACCCTGATTTATCAAGCCGTAAAAGAGAAATATCCTGATATTGAAGTCATTGGTACAGCAGGTCCATTTTATGAAGGATCGGACTATGTGGAAGGCTGGGATTTGGCAACTAAATTAAATGTTCCTTTAATCGATGAGCATTATTACAATCCACCGGGTTGGTTTATTCATAATCAGGAGTTTTACGACCGTTATGACCGCAAGAAAGCTAAAGTATATCTTG
This sequence comes from Sphingobacterium kitahiroshimense, assembly GCF_025961315.1. Classification (NCBI taxonomy): domain Bacteria; kingdom Pseudomonadati; phylum Bacteroidota; class Sphingobacteriia; order Sphingobacteriales; family Sphingobacteriaceae; genus Sphingobacterium; species Sphingobacterium kitahiroshimense. The sequence continues at coordinate 6,061,213 of NZ_JAOQNK010000001.1, forward strand.
GTGAATATGCTGCACATGTTCCCAATCGTGCTAGTACGATTGAAACAGCATTGGCAGAGGCATTACACCTGTGCAATGTCGAAAGAAATGCCGATGTAGTCACCATGACTTCATATGCACCTCTGTTGGCCAAAGAAGGTAATACGCAATGGTCTCCAGATTTGATCTACTTTAATAATACGACAGTGAAACCTACTGTGGGTTACTATATCCAGCAGGCATTTGGACAGCATGCAGGCGATACGTATCTCTTTAGTGAATTAAAGTTATCAAATCACGATGAAGCAGTGAACAAACGTGTTGGAAAATCAATTGTGCGCGATGCTAAATCGGGTGATATCATCGTCAAATTGGTGAATTTATTACCTGTTGAAATTGACCTTGATCTTTCGACTATCGGTGTTGCAAATCAACAAGTGAATGCAACTGTTATTTCAGGAAAACCAACAGATCAGACAGCTAAACCTGTTGCAGCAACATTTCAATTAGACAGGTGCAAATTGTCTCCTTATTCGTTCACCGTTTTTCGCATTCCTGCCAAAAAATAGTAAGCATTATGAAAAAGATACAATTTATGATCAGGTGGTCATTGCTGATGTTATTTATACAGCATGGAGCAATTGCACTTGGACAAAGTAAAAAGGCTTTAAAAATTGCTCCAGTAGCCTATCTGTTTGCTTATTTTTCTGACAACAGCCCTGACGGTGAACAGGTTCGCTATGCAATAAGTAAAGATGGTATAGATTTTCAGCCTTTGAATGGAGGGGAACCGGTCATTGCATCGGACAGCATTGCCTTAAAAAAAAGTATTCGGGATCCGCATATTATGCGTGCTGAAGATGGAAAATCGTTCTATATGGTTTTAACGGATATGCGTTCAAGCGAAGGTTGGCAGAGTAATGATGGTATCATCTTGATGAAAAGTACCGATCTTATCCATTGGGAACATCAGGCGATTGATTTTCCAACACGTTTTCCTAATTTAAAAGGATTTGATCAGGAAAATTTACATGCCGTGTGGGCGCCACAAACGATTTGGGATGTAGTCGAGAAAAAATACATGATCTACTATTCGATAGGTAGACATGACTGGGAGTATGCAGTAGGGGATAAAAAACAGCCCTATTTTAAAATCTTCTACTCCTATGCAAATGCCGATTTTACGGATATCAGTACACCAGAGCTGTTATTTGATTTTGGCACAGCAGCCATTGATGGTGATATCGTATATGATAAAAAGATGCAGGAATATGTGTTGTTTTTTAAAGATGAGGGCTTATCTACAGTGAATAATGGTTTTCGTACAAGAAGTGGCGTAATGCGGGCAACAAGTAAAAATATAACTGGACCATATGAGACCGAATATCGTCATCTCAATGTGGATCAAAAGAAACCTGTTGAAGGTTCTAGTGTATTTAAATCGATTCATTCAGATGAATACATTTTGATGTATGACTGCTATACGGAAGGCTATTATCAGTTTTGCAAAAGTTCGGACCTTACGCATTTCAATTTTATAAAAAATACGCCGATGGGTGGAGCATTTACACCAAGGCATGGTTCTGTCATGCCGATAACTGCTAAAGAACTGTCCATGTTGACTAAAAAATATGGAATGCCTACAGGCTTTTAAGATTGGAATGCATAACAGTTCTCCTCCAAATAAAGTCTCAATATAGATGGTCACAGGAAGGAGTGATCATCTATATTGTTGTTAATTAGTCTTTTAAATCTTGTTTGTTAAGTGTAATTACTTAGGTAGATTCAAACTTATATGAATTTTAAAAATAAATGTTTGTTTTACATTTATTTTTTTATATTTGTTTTACAATTATAACCAACACATTTTTAAAACCCTCAATAAAAGACTATGAATTTGTAATGCTATGCTTGACTTTTTTATCAGGGGTAAAAAAAATTTGTCACTTTTTTTTAAGTGTATTTTTAACATTTAATAAATAACTTTTTATGTATTCTTAAACATGCTGACTTGCGGTATACTTGTCGCTTTATTTACGTCAAGAAATTATCTAAAATTGGCAAGATCGTAGGTAACCAAAATCAGTTATTGAAAACGAATAAATTATGAAAAACTTAAAGATTCTTTACTTATATGTTTTTATGAGTTTAATATCCATAATGACATATGCACAAACTAAAATTACGGGGCAGGTAATTAACAAGGACAAGGAGCCGATTGTAGGAGCCAGTGTGCTTGTTGAAGGAATGCCCAATTTAATAACCAGTACAGACAATACTGGTCGATTTCAACTGCATGATGGAAAAGGCTATTTAGTGATCACTTATGTCGGATACAAAACACAACGTATTGCGATTGGCAACCAGACTAACTTTTCGGTTGTGTTGGAAACGAGTGATCAATCTTTGGACGAAGTTGTGGTCGTGGGTTACGGTACGCAATCCAAACGGAATATCTCTGGCGCTGTCAGTAATATCAAGTCAGATGATATTGTACGTACTTCTTCTACGACAGCTGCAGGAGCTTTGGCAGGCAAAGTACAAGGTATCTCCGTCCGTGGAAAAGACGCTCGTCCTGGGAGAGGAGCAGCAATTGAGATTCGTAATATGGGAAATCCGCTTTATGTGATCGATGGTATTTCCTATGACGGTCAAACAGGAACGGATTGGGTTGGAACACAAAACGGTTCTGGAGCAGATATGTTCAATGCCTTAAATTTGGAAGATATCGAAAGTATATCGATCTTGAAGGATGCTGCTGCTGCAATTTATGGATTTAGAGCAGCGGGTGGTGTTGTTTTAATCACGACAAAAAAAGGAAATAAGGGCGGAACTGCAAAAGTAAATATCAATGGCTATCAAGGCTGGCAAAATCTAACTCGTTTTCCTGAATTAGCCAATGCAGCGCAATATACCCGAGGTCTTGTGGAGGCGGCTCAAAATGAAAACAAAGATCCAAATGCGGTATATACACCCCAAGAACTTGAAAAATGGCAAATGGGGACAGAGCCAGGCTACAAAAGTTACGATTATTACGATATGATTATTCGTAAGAATATACCACAGCGCTACATTAATGCGAATATGACAGGAGGGAGTGATAAGTCTAATTATTTTCTTTCAGTTGGACACCTGACACAGGATGCGATGATCAAAGACTTTAATTACAAGCGCACCAATTTGCAAGCCAATATGGAAGCGACTGTTTTGGAAGGGTTGACAATAGGTACACAGATTTCAGGAAGGCATGAAGGAACACAAGATGTGGGTCTGCCAGGAGGAGATGGCTATTTTTCATCTATTTTGGCGATGTTCAAAAACAGGCCTACTGTAGCACCTTACGCTAATGATAACCCTAAATATCCGAATCATACTAACGACTTTGCTTATAATCCAGCAGTTTTTGATCGTGATATTGCGGGCTACAAGGACAATAAATATTTGGCAGGTAATGTAAACCTATTTGCCTCCTATAAAACAAAATTTGGTCTTTCTGCTAAAGGAACTGTGTCGTACAACTATACCAATAATAAATTTGATGGTTTCCAGTATACTTATGATGTGTATCGCTTTGAAAACGATGAATATAAAGCTACAGGAGGCACACGTTCTGGATGGCGTTATGATACCAATCTGGATATTGTTTCGCGCTCGGCGCAATTCCTAATTGATTACAATAAAAATATCGGTCATCATGCCCTTTCAGGTACATTAGGATATGAACGTTCGGATTGGGTACGTACGATCCGCTCATTAGGAGCAAATCCAACGAACAATTACATCCCGATAATGCGACTCGCTGAAGTTAATGACCTTGGAGATGATTGGTCTTATGAAGCTCGTGCAGGTTACATAGGTCGATTAAACTATAATTACAAGGGTAAGTATTTAGTTGAGTTATTAGGTCGATACGATGGTTCATACTTATATTATAAGGATCGCCGTTGGGGATTTTTTCCGGGAGCATCTGTCGCATGGCGAGTATCGGATGAAAACTTTTTTGAACCCTTGAAAAGTGTTGTCACAGACTTCAAAATTCGGGCATCTGCAGGACAAACAGGTTTGGAAAATGGCGTCAATATGCACGGCTATCTAGCAGGCTACAATTGGTCTCAAGGAGATGCGATTCTTGATGGTAATTATGTGACAGGTGTGCAACCACGTGGTGTTCCTATCAGAAATCTATCATGGGTGAAGAATACCACTTACAACATCGGGCTGGATGCAGGTTTATTTGGTAATAAATTGACGCTGACAGCTGATGCCTTCCAGATTATCCGTACTGGATTTCCGGGTAAACGTTATGATGTGTTATTACCTGATGAGATCGGATATGCGCTACCTAATGAGAATCTGGGTAAGAATGGATACTATGGAGCTGAAGGTATGATCACTTATACGGATAAAATCGGTGAATTGAATTATGTGGTGAGTGGAAATGTTACCTATTCTCGTTTTAAGAATATCGAATCTTATAAACCGCGCTTCAGCAACTCCTGGAACGAATACCGGAATTCAAACGAAGATCGTTGGGGAGGTGTATGGTGGGGCTACCAAGTTGTCGGCCGCTTCCAATCGGAAGAGGAGATTCGCAATCATCCAATTAACAATGATGGTTCAAATAACCGGAACCAACTGCCTGGAGATTTTATCTACAAGGATGTTAATGGTGATGGTGTGATTAATAATCTGGACGAACGTCCAATCGGTTATCAAACCGGGTGGGCTCCGATTATTTCATTTGGAGGACGAATAGGACTAAATTGGAAAGGTATTGATCTGAATGCTGATTTCTCCGGAGGAGCGATGCAATCATGGTTTCAAGATTACGAATTGCGCAATGCATTCCATGGTGGCGGAAATTTACCAGCATATCTCTTAGAAGATAGATGGCATCGTACTGATCCTTATGATGCAAATAGTGAATGGGTATCAGGATATTATCCTGCACTACGTAATGGTAATTCTGGACCTAATCATAGAAATAGTGATTTTTGGTTAACAAATGTTCGTTATTTAAGAATCAGAAATCTTGAGCTTGGCTATAATTTTTCTAATGATCTCATCAAAAAAATTAAAGCTGAGAAAATCCGAGTGTATGTCAATGGTTCTAATCTATTTTCCTTTGACAACGTGAAGAAATTTCAGATCGATCCAGAGATTGAAGCTGCGGCAGCAGTGGTATATCCGCAGCAGCGCGTATTTATGGTTGGGTTCAATTTAACATTTTAAAGAAAATCAACAATGAAAAAATTATATACTTGTTTAGCGCTGTTTGTCTGCCTTGGATTTGGAGGTTGTAAACACGACAATTGGTTAGATCGAGATTCAAAAACATTAATTACTGACGATCAACTTTGGAATGATCCAAAATTGCTGACTTCGTTGATGGCAAACTATTATAACCGTTTACCGACGTTACATGGTGTTTTCAACAGCGGAGGAATGACTGAGCTGGACGATGCCATGTGGTCTGGGCACCGTGATCAGAATGGACGCAATGATTTTCAATTTGGGGATGATTATGGACGCTATTGGGATTATGGATTGATTCGAGATATCAACCTTTCGCTAGAAAATATAGAAACTTTGGGTCTCCAACTAACGGAAACAACAAAAAAACAATATATAGCTGAAATGCGCTTTGTCCGCGCGCTTGTTTATTTTGAAATGGTAAAACGTATGGGTGGAGTTCCTATCGTGACAAAACAGATGATTTATGACTTCAGTGGTGATCCAACACCGCTTCAGTTGCCCCGAGCAAAGGAGCATGAGGTTTACGATTTTATTTACCAAGAGATGGAAGCGATTAAAGAAGATCTCGGAAATAATGCGACTAGTAAAACCAGAGCCAATAAATATACTGTTCTAGCTGTACAGAGTAGAGCCATGTTATATGCAGCATCCTTAGCCAAATATAATGGGCTGATGGCTGAACCTGTAGTAACAGCAGGCAATGAAGTCGGTATACCTGCGGCTATGGCCAGCGATTATTATCGTAAATCATTGGCCGCTTCTAAAGAACTTATGAGCGGTCCTTTTACCTTGTTTAAAGAGAACCCTGACAAAGGCGTTAATTTTTACGAAATGTTAAACAAAAAGACTGGATCTGAAGTGATTTTTGCAAAGGATTTTGCTGTGGGTCTTAAAGTTCATCGATTTGCGCATGAAAATATTGTCAAAAGTTTAACGGAGGATAATGAAGCCACCTCTGGAATCTCGCCTTCGCTTAGCTTAGTGGAAAGTTTCGATTATTTAGATGGTCGAAAAGGAACATTACAGGATCGTGATGCGAATGGAAACTATATTGCTTATGCACATATTGATGATATTTTCAAAAATAAGGATGCACGATTATATGGTACCGTCATTTACCCAGGAAGTTCCTTCCGAAATACAGCAGTTAGTATTCAAGCAGGAGTTGCTACTTGGCAAAATGGGGCGTACCAACTTGTCACCGCGCCAGAATTGGGGAAGCAATTGGGCGATGAACTTGGGACAGCAAATGCAGGTGGATTATGGACTGGTTTTGACGGCCCCAAAGATGATGCACAGGATGTGAGTAATACAGGATTTTACATCCGCAAATTTGTTAGTGATGCACCTGCTGCTAGTGCTAGAGGTACTTCGGCTGCAAATTGGTGGCCTTGGTTCCGTTTAGGTGAAATTTATTTAAACGCCGCGGAAGCAAGTTTTGAACTCGGTCAGGTTGGCGAGGCCACGCAATATATCAATACCTTACGTGAACGTGCTGGATTTCCAGCAAACAGCATCAGCACATTGACGATGGAGATCATCCGTAATGAGCGTCGGGTAGAATTGGCTTTTGAAGATCACCGGTTTTTTGATTTAAAAAGATGGCGTTTGGCGCATATCATTTGGAATGGCGCTGAAAATGATCCTAATGCTGTGGTACGGGGCTTATATGGATACCGTGTAGTGCGTCTAGGCCATGCAGATCATGGGAAGTTTATCTATGCACGTGTCAAACCTAGTCGTTTCCGTAGAGCACGATTCTTTCGTTTAGCAAATTATTATTCTGCTATTGAGCAAAAGGTATTGGACAATAATCCAAAAATTGTTAGAAATCCGTTGCATTAATTTATTGAATTATGAAAAAGAATATTTTAACTCTACTAACCGCTACACTAGGTTTTTTGGCTGTTGGTTGTGAATATGATAATTTTGAAGCTCCTAAAGAATTTTTATCTGGCAAAGTGGTCTTTGAGGGCAAGGCGGTTGGTGTAAGAAATAACGGTACTGAACTGGAGCTATGGCAGGACGGTTATCCCTTAAAATCAGCTATCCCTGTATTTATTAATCAAGCAGGAGAATTTTCTGCAAATCTGTTTCGGGGCAAATATAAATTGGTTCGAAAAGGAAATGCGCCTTGGCTACAGCAATCGACTGATACAATTCTCGTAAACGTGAATGGAAATACGGTGCTTGATGTGCCGGTAACGCCTTATTTCGTCATTGGAAATGAAAGTTTTCAGGTTGCCAATAATCAAATAGCGGCAACCTTCACGGTTAAAAAAACGACCGAATCGGCTAAACTCGATCAAGTGAAACTTTTCTTGAGTAAATCTATTTTGACCGATCATGTTCTTTCTGATCAAGATATTAATGTTGATCTTCCACAAGTCTTATTCGGTACTGAAACGCGCATCACGAGACAATTGTCTGATAAATTCAAAGGGCAGGCATATATCTTTGTGCGTATCGGGGTGAAATCTTCATCTGCTGGAGAGTATATTTATACTCCGGTACAAAAGATCATGCTTAATTAAAGTATGTTGTTCTATTTGTAAATTCGTGAAATGCATGCTCAACCTAATTTTATTTACTCTATAACTTAAATCTTACATGAACAAAAGAAAATGGCAATTGGCCAGCATCTTAATCACTTTTTTTACAGTTAGTATGATGGGGCCAGCCATCGGACAGGAATATAAATCTGGTCCTACGGAAAAAGACTTTGTGGGCTATTTATTTGCTTATTTCAAAGGCAATGCAGTAGCTGATGAATCGGTTTGTTTTGCGGTTAGTACGGATGGCTATACTTATCGCGCCCTCAATAACAATCAACCTGTGCTGGACTCAAAGCTTATCAGTACAACTGGTGGAGTGCGCGATCCGCATATCTTAAGAGGGGAGGATGGTAAGTCTTTTTACATGGTATTGACGGATATGACCTCATCGAAAGGCTGGGATTCTAATCGTGCTATGATATTATTAAAATCGGACGACCTTATTCATTGGAAACATAGTGTAATTAACATCCAAGATCGGTTTAAAGGTAATGAAAGTTTGAAGCGCGTTTGGGCTCCACAGACGATCTATGATCCTGCTGTTGGTAAATATATGGTTTACTGGTCGATGAAGCATGGCGACGGTCCTGATATCATTTATTATGCTTATGCTAATCGTGAGTTTACCGATTTGGAAACAGAACCAAAGGTGTTGTTTATGCCTAAAAATGGTAAATCTTGTATCGATGGAGATATCATCAATAAAAACGGACTTTTCTATATGTTTTATAAAACAGAAGGGCATGGTAACGGTATTAAATTGGCTATAACAGATTCGCTTACTTCGAGCAAATGGATCGAACAACCGGGCTATAAACAACAGACTAGAGATGCTGTGGAAGGATCAAGTGTGTTTAAACTTAATCAGTCTGATCGTTATATTTTAATGTACGATGTATATGGGAAGGGCAAGTACCAGTTTTGTGAATCGGTTGATCTGGATCGCTTTAAAGTAATCGATCATGAGGTTAGTATGGATTTTCATCCGAGACATGGTTCAATCATTCCATTATCCAGAAGTGAATTTAAAGCCGTTACTGAGCGTTGGGGAACACCGGCAGACATCAAATTGGTAACTAGAAAAAATCCGATATTGGATGGTTTCTATGCCGATCCAGATGTGTTATATTCAAATAAAACAAAGAAATATTATATCTACCCAACTAGTGATGGATTTGACGGTTGGGGTGGTTCTTATTTTAAGACTTTTTCTTCCGTTGATCTCAAAGAATGGAAAGATGAGGGTGTTATTCTGGATTTGAAAAAAGATGTGCCTTGGGGCCCGCGCAATGCCTGGGCTCCAACGATAGCGGAGAAAAAAATAAAAGGGGATTATAAATATTACTATTATTTCACAGCAGCGCAAAAAATAGGCGTTGCTGTTGCTGATCTACCTACTGGACCTTTCAAAGATTCGGGAAAACCATTGATCGATTTTAAACCAGCAGGAATTAATAAGGGACAAGAAATAGATCCTGCTGTTTTTAATGATCCGAAATCGGGGAAAAGCTACTTGTATTGGGGCAATGGTTACCTCGCTGTTGCGGAACTGAATAAGGATATGGTATCCATCAAACAAAATACGACAAAGACATTAAAGATTGATGGTACATTTCGTGAGGGTGTCTATGTGATCTATAGAAATGGCACGTATTATTTTTTATGGTCTGAAGATGATACCCGCAGTGAAAACTATCGGGTACGTTATGGAACATCTTCTTCTCCTGTAGGAGAGATCCATCTTCCTGAAAACAATATTGTGCTTGAAAAGGATCCGTCTAAAGGAATTTATGGTACTGGCCACAACTCCGTACTTCAAATACCGGGTACTGATGAATGGTATATTGTATATCACCGATTTAATTACCCTGACGGTATACACATGGGAGATGCAGCAGGTTACAACCGTGAAGTATGCATGGATAAATTATCATTTGGAGCTGATGGAACCATTAAAAAGGTAATTCCTACACACTAGTTGGATTTACGTTCTTAATAATTTTTACACAAAAAACTTACACTATAATGAAATGCTTACTTATTGTCACTTTTCTCAGCTTGAGCTCACTGTTGAGTTTTGCACAAAATGTGACTGTTTCTGGACCCGATAAACGATTAGTAGTCAATTTGTCTTTAGAAAATGGTCATCTCTACTATGATGTTCAGTTGGATGGAAAGGCAATGCTTGAAAAATCTGCACTTGGATTAAAAGGTCGTCAGGTTGATCTATCGAGCAATTTAAAACTGGTGGATCAGCAGTATAATAAAATTGATGAGCAGTATGAGGAACAGAAGATAAAACGTAGACAGGTACATTATCAGGCAAATGAGTTGATTTGCAAATTAGAAAATGGAAATAAACAAGCTTTACATGTCATATTTAGGGTAAGTAATCATGATATTGCTTTTCGTTATCACGTGCCACAGGTAGGTGAAGCAGCTAATTTATATATCGAAGAGGAATTGAGCTCTTTTAAATTCCCGAATGTAACAACAACTTTTCTAACTGCTCAAGCACCACCCATGTCTGGCTGGATGAAGACGAAGCCAAGTTATGAAGAGGAGTATGTGGCAGATGAGCAATTGGGTGCTCCTTCCAAGTATGGCTATGGTTTCAGCTTTCCGGCATTATTTCACGTCGGAGATCGCGGTTGGGTACTTGTTTCTGAAACAGGTGTAGGAGCACTGTACTGTGGATCTAAGTTGAGTGAAGGAACAAAAGATGGTCAATATAAGATTGCATTTCCGGAGATCGGAGAAAATAATGGCATAGGGAGCGCTAATCCTGCAATTGCATTACCAGGCAATACACCGTGGCGTACACTGACTGTCGGAAGTACGCTAAAACCTATTGCAGAAACCACCATCGCGTTTGATGTGGTTGAACCCATGTACAAAGCTTCAAAAGAGTATAGGTTTGGACGTTCAACTTGGAGCTGGCTGGAGTGGCAGGATGGCAGTATTAATTTTGAAGATCAGAAGAAATTTGTAGATATCTCTGCTACGATGGGTTATGAATTTGTTTTGGTCGATAATTGGTGGGATAGCAAAATCGGACGCGATAAAATTGAAGCCTTGATTGACTATGGAAAAGATAAAGGTGTCGGAATTTGTTTGTGGTACAATTCCAATGGTTTTTGGAATGATGCACCACAAACACCTAAAAATATGATGAATACAGCTGTCGCTCGAAAAAAGGAGATGGCTTGGATGCAAAGTGTTGGTATTAAGGGTCTAAAAGTTGATTTTTTTGGCGGTGACAAGCAGGAGACTATGAAGCTTTATGAAGATATTCTATCCGATGCGAATGATCATGGTTTATCCGTTATTTTCCACGGATGCACGTTACCACGAGGCTGGGAACGTATGTATCCTAATTTTGTGGGGAGTGAGGCTGTACTCGCTTCTGAAAATTTGATTTTCACACAACATGCTAATGATACCGAAGCTTTTAATGCGAGTTTACATCCGTTTATTCGCAATACTGTAGGCTCAATGGATTTCGGTCCCGTTCTTCTTAATAAAAGACATAATCGGGAGAACAATGGAGGAATGATACGGAAGACGACAGAGACATTTCAATTGGCTACTGCCGTGCTATTTCAGACCCCTGTACAAAATTTCGGAATCACACCCAACAATCTAACCGAGATGCCCGCACATGTTATTGATTTTATGAAACAGGTACCCACGATCTGGGATGAGACTGTTTTGATTGATGGCTATCCCGGCAAATATGTCGTTTTAGCGCGGAGGAATGGTGACCGTTGGTACATAGCCGGTATCAATGCAGAGAAAAAAGTAAAAGAATTAACTCTTCATTTACCAATGCTTTCGGGCGAAAAGTGGGAATTGCACCAAGATAATAAGGATCGGTCACCACAGCATAACGTGTTGCCTGCGCCAAAAGGTAAACAATTAAAGGTGACACTTCAGCCTGATGGTGGATTTATCATAGTAGGACAATAAATACATAACCTTTTAATTTGCTTAAAGATGCTTCGAATAGTAAAACATATCATCTTGCTTATCCCGATCTTTTTGTTTGGATCAAGATCTTTATTTGCGCAACTGGGATTTGGAAGTAGCGAGAAAATAAATGGAGACTGGCAGTTTCATCTTGGAGATTTGGATATAACCAAGATAAATACGCTGTCTTCTTCGGCTTGGCGGTCGGTTCAACTGCCTTATGATTGGAGCGTGAAATATCCACTAAGTCCAAATTTGGCCAGTGCTACAGGTTACTTACCAGGAGGAATCGGCTGGTATCAAAAAAAAATGATCATTCCTATCGCAGATCAAGGTAAAAAGTTATACCTCTATTTTGAGGGGGTATATAACCGGAGTGAGGTATTTGTTAATGGAAAATCTGTTGGTAAACGCCCTTATGGCTATATCTCGTTTTCATACGATGTATCTTCTTTAGTCGAATACGGCAAAGAAAATACAATTGCGGTAAAGGTCGATCACAGTCATAGTGCCGATTCGAGATGGTATACTGGATCTGGCATCTATCGCGATGTTTGGATTGTAAAGGCTAACCCTGTACATTTAGAACAATGGGGTGTATATGCCTACCCAGCAGTGAAAGGAAATCAAGGAAACTTACACGTAGAGGTAGCACTTGTGAATGAAACAAGTGCGGCTACAGCGGTTGAATTAGTACAAGAATTGATTGATGAATCCGGGAACACTGTCGGCAAAATTGTTAAAAAAACAACAATTTCTCCCAATGGCCGCATATCAGTACCCGTGAAGATAACGGTTAAGAATCCGAAATTATGGAGCTTGGAGCAAGCGAATCGTTATAAGTTAAAAACAGTGGTGCTGCACCATGGCAAAGAGATCGATCGTTCGGAGGTGAAAACGGGTTTTCGGACCTTGGCTTTCGATCCTGATCAGGGTTTTGCTTTAAATGGAAAATGGACAAAAGTAAAGGGGGTATGTATTCATCATGATGCGGGTGTATTGGGAGCTAAATTTTACCCCGAAGTATGGCGCCGTAGATTGCTGACTTTAAAGTCGCTGGGTGTCAATGCAATCCGAACCAGTCATAATCCACAAGCAACTTCATTGTATGATCTCTGTGATGAATTGGGCCTTTTGGTGATGAATGAAGCCTATGATGAATGGGAATATCCAAAGCGTAAATGGATAGCTGGTTGGAATGTGGGAACAGCAGGATTTGAAGGTGCATACGATTTTTTTGCAGATTGGGGTGAACGTGATCTTGCAGATATGGTGAAAAGAGATCGCAATCATATTTCTATTTTTGCTTGGAGTATCGGCAATGAAGTTGACTATCCAAATGATCCTTATTCTCATCCTATTCTTGATGGAAGTCAAGGGAATGGATTTACACAGCCTATTTTTGGAGGCTATAAAAAAGATGCTCCTGATGCCATGCGGTTGGGAGATATTGCTAAGCGATTGGCTGCTGTTGTTAAAAAATACGATACCAGTCGACCCGTTACTGCTGGACTAGCAGGTGTTGCGATGTCTAATGAAACGGAATATCCAGGAGTGTTAGATATTGCAGGATATAATTATACAGAAAGCCGTTATCAGGAAGATCATAAGCGCTACCCTAAACGAGTCATATTTGGTAGTGAAAATAGACATGATCTTGCTGCTTGGAAAGCTGTTCAAGAGAATAATCATATTTTCGGCCAGTTTCTATGGACTGGAATTGATTATTTGGGCGAGTCTGGTCTTTGGCCATCAAGAGGCTTTTATTCTGGCCTATTAGATTTTGCGGGATTAATTAAACCGAGAGGATATTTTCGTCAAGCCTTATGGTCAGAAAAACCAATGGCTTACTTAGGAACTTATGCCTTAAAAGGTGAGGTTGGTAAAACTGATGTGTGGTCGGATCTCGAAGCTGAAAGGGGGCAACGTAAAAATGAAGCTCCATCGATGGATGCTTGGCCTATATGGAACTATCGGGAAGGTCAATTGATACGTGTTGTCTGCTATACGAATACCGCTTTTGCAAGATTAGAACTAAATGGTAAAGTTGTCGGTGATATCAAATCGTATAATGAAGAACAGGGCATTGTTTATTGGGATATCCCGTATGCAGAAGGGAGATTGGAAGTTATTGGATTTGACAAGGAACAAAAGGAGCTGGTACGTCAAGTTCTAGAAACATCCGGACGTTCTCATGCCTTAGCGATCATCTCAGAATCTTCTGTTTCGGCAAGAACTGGCGACGTGATTCAAGTGGAACTGCAGGTGGTTGACAAAAACAACAGACCTGTTGTGCTGGCAGATGATGAGGTTACCTGCAGGATCGTAGGTGCCGCTAGGCTTTTGGGACTGGAGGCTGGAAACAACAGTGATATGACAGACTATACTGATAATAGACATCGCGTATATCATGGCAAAATGATTGCTTACATTCAATTGAATCCTGGGCAAGGAAATGTTTCTGTCCAATTTTCAGCACCATGGCTTGAAAATACTTCGATGCTCATTCAGCGTAAGGAGAATAGGTAGTATTATTTACTGGGAGTCAAGAAAGGCTGTTTCATCATAAATGCAGTGCCCCCAAAAAGTTAGACACTTTCTGGGGGCATTTTTATGAATAAGAAAAACAAGCACAGTTTTGAATTTAAGTTGAGCTGTGTTAGACAAATGGATGAGCATTATCGTTCTGCAAAGTCTTTGGGAGAAGAATTCGGGATTACGTATTCTTTGTTTGAGACCTGGTACAGAATATATAAGTATCAGGGGGAATCGGGGCTACTTCCCAGGAAAGGGAAAAGACACTTTAGTGCTTCTTTTAAGCTTTCTGTCCTTACCGCAATCCGAGAAGAAAGTTTATCTTTGAAAGAAGCCCGTGTACGCTTTGACCTTTCCTCGGATGCCCATATCATTGAATGGCAGAAAAGGCTGGACAAGTTCGGTCCAGAAGGATTGGAGGCACGGCCAAAAGGAAGACCCCTGATGACAAAGAAAGCAAATCCGCAGATCAAGCGAAAAGTTAGAAAAATGAATAAAGCGCTCACGCGTGAAGAGGAACTTTTGCAGGAGAATGAGTATTTACGTGCAGAAAATGCCCTGCTAAAAAAGCTCAGCGCCTTAGCTCAAGCCGAAAACAAGCGAAAGCCATAATGGAGCTAAGGCATCAATTTGATCTTGATATCCTGCTGAGTTGCGTTAAGATGGCATGAAGTACTTTCTATTATCATTCCAAGAAGGAGGGACAAGCAGATAAATACGAACAGGTCAAAGCGCAAATCAACAAAGTTTACCATGTACATAAGGGCCGCTTTGGCTATCGCCGCATTACCCTGCAGCTCAAACGGGATGGAGTGGATATCAATCATAAGACCATTCTTAGATTAATGAGGGAAATGGGTTTGAAGAGTCTGATCAGGATAAAGAAATACAGGTCATACCGGGGTGAACCGGGCAAGATCGCCCCCAATATCCTCAACAGGAAATTCCAGGCTGAGGGACCTTTGCAAAAATGGGCCACGGATATTACTGAGTTCAAAGTCAAGGAAAAAAAGCTGTATCTCTCCCCAATAATTGATCTGTTCAATCAGGAAGTTATAAGTTATGAAATTACTGACAGGCCGGTCTTTAAAGGGGTAATGGATATGCTCAAAAAGGCACTGCCCAAAGCAAGGGGGGCATCACAACTGCTTTTACATTCAGATCAGGGCTGGCAATACCAAATGCCTAAATATCAACAGTGGCTCAAAGAAAACGGAATCACTCAAAGCATGTCCAGAAAAGGAAATTGCCTTGATAATGCCGTAATTGAAAATTTCTTCGGAATTTTAAAATCAGAACTGTTTTATCTAAAACAATACGAATCAACAGAGAAGTTAAAAAGCGAAATAGAAGATTATATCTCCTATTACAATAATCAACGGATAAAACTAAATTTAAATGGAATGAGCCCGACAGAATATCGAGCTCATTATTACAAATCTAATTAACTAAATTTGTCCAATATTTTGGGGGCAGTCCAAAATGAGACAGCCTTTCTTGTTAAAAAAAATTTTAGAAAGATCGTTGGTGCTCGATAGGTTGATCTTCATAATTGTGTTTTTTCCAAATAAAAATCACGAAATAGTTTCTTTGGTTGTAGACTAAGATTTACTCAATTTTCTACGTAACATGGAGCGGACGCGCATGTGGTTTATCTTGTCGCGGTATGGTTTACGCACAAATCCCTATACTTATTTTATTTCGCCGTACCGCAATGCAAAGGAGTCCTATTGGTTTTTCGTTACGACAGTAGGAAAAATAAGATCCCCGAGATGATTTCGAACAGATTCAACTAAAAATTAGACTTCCCCTAGCTGGATAGGCTGTCTGCCAGAAGTTCTTTTGGTTTTGACGGGGCACTAGATAATACTGCCGTTTTACATGTTACCTAATTAGTTTTTCTTAATAATGAAATTCTGTTTCCTTTAAAGCATGTTACGTAGGGATAGCTTTCAGCCTTCACGTGTTGTCAATAAGCCGTAGCGCAATATGAACTATCCGAAGTGCAAATGTATGCCGCTTTACAGCAATATGTGATGGCGGTGGTACGGAATCAATTGGCCACAGCGAATAGCTATACCGCCATGGCGCAAAATGATTAAGCTGCAGCGTGAATACAAGCAGCCATACTGCTATAAGAGTTGGAAGGGATGGGAAGTCAATCTGCCATAGCGCATTGTTTTATCGCCATGGTGCAAAATGATTTCTCAAGATTACAGTGTGGCAATGCCTTTTCCGTATTGTCGTCAGTCAAAATCATAAAAAGAGCATTGTGGAATGCAGAACCTGGTTCTATTTTGGTTGTTGCATGATACGCTTTCTATGAAAAAAAAGAATATTTGGGATGATAGTCTCTTTTATTTTTATCCCGCTATATCTGTATGTTTCAATAATGATACAAAAGAATAATTTGCGACATTTTCTGTGTTTTTTGGCTTGTAGTACTCCTAAGCGTGTGTTTTTATATTATTCGGAGGTTTTTTTGAAAAGGGTTTTTTATAAAATAGCATTGTTTTAAAAATGTAATTGCTTGATAATTTGTTATATTGCAACGTAGACGCAACCAAGCTTAATGAATATTGAGCGATAACCTAAATGACAAAATGATGAAAATTGTAACGAAAAGAACGTGGGTTCTTTTTATTATCGTGGCTGCCGTGGCAGTTGGCGGTATTCTTTTTCTAGTACGATCAAACCAACCAACCTTACCTTTAAAAAAAGGAGCGCATATTGTTCTTATTGGCAATAATTTGGGATCTCGGATGATGAATTATGGGCATTTTGAAACAGAGCTTCAGTTACGTTATCCGGATTCAAACCTCTATATCCGAAACATGTGCGATGGGGGCAACACGCCTGGTTTTAGGCCTCATGCGAGCCGGAAATCGCCTTGGGCTTTTCCTGGAGCAGAAAATTTTCAAACGGATCTTGCTCAATCCTCAGGAAGTGAAGGTTTTTTTGAGACTGAGGATCAATGGCTGGCTCGTTTAAAAGCTGATATCATCATCGCTTTCTTCGGCTATAACGAATCGTTTGAAGGCGCTGAGGGTTTGGAAAATTATAAATCGGAGCTGGATGCTTTTATTAAACATACGATTAAACAACAGTATAACGGTACATCTCCGGTGAAACTGGCATTAGTTTCTCCGATTGCTTTTGAAAACCTCTCTAAGCAGTATGATCTCCCTGACGGGAAGCAAGAGAATCGGAATTTGTCTTTATATGCTGCTGCAATGAAAGAGATCGCAGCGAAGAATAACGTACACTTTGTCGATGTGTATAACCCTACAGAGCGCTGGTATTTCTGGACAAAAGAGCCCCTAACAATAGATGGATCGCAGCTTACAGATGCTGGATATGCGCGTTTTGCGCCTTTGTTGGCAGACCTAATTTTTGGGAAGGCTGATGATAAAAATGAAGATAACCGTGATCTTGTACGTCATGCTGTTCTTGAAAAAAATTGGATGTGGCATAACGATATTAAAATTCCGAATGGGGTACATGCTTATGGTAGAAGATATGATCCATTTGGGCCTGATAATTACCCTGCTGAAATTAAGAAAATCCGAGAAATGACTGCGATCAGAGATACGGCAATCTGGCTGGCTGCGCATGGAAAGAAAATGGATGTGGCGGCAGCGGATAAAAAGACAACCCCTGTACCTGAAGTAAAAACAAACTATGATCCTGGAAAGAATGGCAATTTGGCTTATCTGTACGGGGATGATGCTTTAGCAACCCTGAAAGTTGCCCCAGGTTTTAAGATTGATCTTTTTGCTTCAGAAAAGGAATTTCCAGATTTGGCTAATCCTTGTCAAATTACGTTTGATAATAAAGGTCGTTTATGGGTTGCTACAATGCCTAGTTACCCTCACTATAAACCAGGAGACTCGAAACCTAATGACAAGTTGATTATACTCGAAGATACTGATCAGGATGGTAAAGCAGATAAGCAGACCGTTTTTGCGGATGGACTACATCTTCCTGTAGGCTTCGAAATTACTGCTGACGGTGTTTATCTGTCTCAAGGAACTAATTTTATGCTTTTAAAAGATACGGATGGCGATGATCGGGCTGATGTCAGAGAGATTTTATTGAGTGGTTTTGATGATCACGATACCCATCATAATATTCATGCCTTTACGGTCGATCCTTCGGGAGCAATCATTATGGGAGAAGGAGTATTTTTACATTCTAATATAGAAACTTCTTATGGGCCTGTTCGTGGTACGAATGGTGGTTTTTACCGTTATAGTCCACAACGTCGCTATTTGGAACGGATGGCGCAGCCTAATGTACCCAACCCCTGGGGGATAGCTTTTGATGAATGGGGGCAAAATTTTTATGCTGAAACCTCCGGACCTGATGTCAGCTGGATGCTGCCCGTGACTATAAAACCTAAATATGGTGTAGCAACGACTAAATCCCGAAATCTGGTACAGGATGAACATCGGGTGCGACCGACTTCTGGTCTTGAGTTTGTTTCAAGCCGCCATTTCCCAGATTCTCTACAAGGTGATTTCTTGATCAACAATACCATCGGCTTTTTAGGAACGAAAGAACACCGGTTGAATGATGATGGGACGGGTTACAAAAGTACACATCGACAGGACTTATTGCAGAGTTCTGACAAGAATTTTAGGCCTGTTGATCTGGAATTTGCTCCGGATGGGTCTCTATATATTGCGGATTGGCACAATATCTTAATCGGGCATATGCAGCATAATGCCCGTGATCCGTTGCGCGATCATGTACACGGACGTATTTATCGGATCACTTACCCGTCAAGACCACTTTTAAAACCGGCTCAAATTGCTGGAGCATCTATTCCTCAATTGCTTGATAATCTGAAATTACCGGAATACCGTACCCGTTATCGTACCCGTGCTGAACTCCGGGGGCGGAAATCCTCAGAAGTACTGCCACAATTAAAAAACTGGGTAGCGAAATTGGATAAAAGTAATCCGAAATATGCGCATCAGCTGGTTGAAGCATTATGGGTAAGCTGGGGTTTGAATCAGGTTGATCAAGAGTTGTTGAGGAAGGTGTTGAAATCGGATGATTATCATGCTCGGGCTGCAGCAGTAAGGGTATTGCGCTATACGGGGCATCAGGTAAAAGATCATGAAAAGTTGCTGATGCAGGCCGCATCTGATCCGCACGGCCGTGTACGTCTTGAGGTGCTTACCGCCGCATCTTGGATGCCAAGGGAGAAAGGCATGCCGATCATGCTGGCAATAGCTAAAAAGGGTGTTGATGATTGGATCGAACCTGCCTATACAATGGCTGTTGCTAATTTGACTAGGAGGGAGGAATTGAAGGATGATAGTCCAGATAAAGTCAAAACGTCTCTTACCGGAATAGAACGTGATCAGTATATTAAAGGTAAGGCCCTTTTTGCAAAAGAAGGATTTTGTATCACCTGTCATCAAGCTGATGGCAATGGTTTACCGATGTCTGGTTTTCCACCTCTTCATGGAACGAAATGGGTGACAGGTAGCCAAGATCGTTTAATTAAAGTAGTACTTAAAGGTTTACATGGGCCGATGGAAGTCAATGGAACAAAATTTCCGGGTCAGGTACCGATGACACCCTTTGAAGGAATGCTCAGTGATGAGGAAGTGGCCGCGGTATTAACATATGTACGCAATTCCTTTGGGAACAAAGCATCTGCAGTTTCCAAAGAAAAAGTAAAAGCAGTCAGGGCAGCTTCAGAAAGCAAAAAGGGGTTTTATGCTCCAGCGGAATTGTTGCAGGAGTTTTCATTAGAAAAGTAATGTTACGAACTTATTTGATACTAAGGGTTAAGTAGTGTTATGCTACTTAACCTTTTTTATATCGCCGATACCCTTAAGCTTGCTTCTGTAGGGCACTCAAATTATAGACACTTCTACTTTCTGTTTTTTCGTCCCGTAAAAGCGCCAGTACATTGGTGATGGTATAGACGCACATGTGTCTATAGGTCGTAGCAGTAAGGCTACCGGAGTGCGGAGTAATGAGTGTATGTCGATGATCGACAAGTGCGTCCGGATGCTTTGGAGGTTCTTCTGGTAATACATCGGCAGCAAAACCTGCAAGGCTGTTTGTATTTAGTGCCTTTACAAGTGCTTCATGATCGATCAATGCTCCTCGGGCTGTGTTAATGAGTAAAGCCGTAGGTTTCATCAGATTGAGCTCCTGCGCACCCAATAAGGTTCCGATAACAGTAGTATAGGGGAGATGGAGACTGACAATATCGGCCTGTTGCAGGAGTTCTGTTTGTGTAACCTGTCGATAAGGAACATCTTTGGTAGATCGGCTTGAATATATGACCTTCATACCAAATGCATCAGCTAGTTTAGCCACACGTTGACCTATATTGCCCAGACCGATAATACCAAGGGTCTTTCCATGGAGCTCATCTCCGTTATATTGGTTACGCCAGTTCCAGTTGTTATTTTTTACCTGCTGAATGGATTCGTACAGGTTGCGTGTGAGCATAAGCATGAGGGCTAGAGTATGTTCTGCAATTGTTGAAGCATTGGATGCAGGAGCATGTATGATGCTGATATTGCGAGCAGTTGCTTCATGTACATCAATATTATCAAGTCCTACGCCACATCGGGCGACCGCCTGTAGGGCGGGACAAGCATCCAATAGTGCCTTGTTGATCTGACCCTTTCCACGGGTAATGATGGCGTTTATGGTGTATTTGTCAATTGCTTTCTGCAATGAAATACTGTCGTAGCCTGTCAGTACGTTAACTTGATCTTGCAGCATGACTAAGGCTTCT
This sequence comes from Sphingobacterium kitahiroshimense, assembly GCF_025961315.1. NCBI lineage: Bacteria > Pseudomonadati > Bacteroidota > Sphingobacteriia > Sphingobacteriales > Sphingobacteriaceae > Sphingobacterium > Sphingobacterium kitahiroshimense. The sequence continues at coordinate 6,082,279 of NZ_JAOQNK010000001.1, forward strand.
TCAGCTATAGTTTCCAGTAATAAAACGTTTTTTTTGATTGTCATATGATGGGATTCCGCAGTACTCTTTATTGGCGTTTATTTATGATATAAGGTAGCTTCATCAGATTTGTATCCCCTGAAATCATTTCTATTGGAAATATAGATACCTTCTTCATAGAGATCGTCTTCTAGAATAAGTGGATCAATTTCACTGCCCGGTGCTGATGATATTTCGACGAGATTGCCTGCTGGGTCACGTAGAAAAAGCTGCATGGCACCATCTGGTAATTTTCTTACTTTCCCCCAGGGTGTAATATCGATCAGCTGGAGTTCTTTCATGCGAAAAAAAATCTTGTTAAAATCATCTACTTGAACGCAAATATGTCCGCGAAATGAAGGCGTATCTTCCCATTCCGAGAGATGAAGCTGTTGCTCATCATTAAATTTAAAAAACATCACAGGGTAATCAAATCTAAAGGCAGCAAGGGGTTCCAGACCCAGTTCGTTTTGATAAAATGCTGCTGCCTTTTCAAGATTATCTACGATAAGTGTAACGTGGTTGATTTTGATTGCCCGTGCCATATCTATTGATTTATTTTGTTAGTTAGATTTTCTGTTTAAACTCATTAATAAAATTCCAGTTGGGTGTTAGTCCCAGCCCCGGTGCCACTGGAGCCGCGATGACGCCATCAGTAACTGTAATCTGCTCGTGGACCAGATCATACATCATAGGATTACCTCCAAGTGAAAACTCAATGATTGTTGCGGCCTGGGATGCAAATGCGACATGGAGCCCTGCCATAAATGAGAAAGCAGAACCCCAACAGTGCGGAGCAAGTTCTAATTGATGAACACTTGCTAGGTGTCCTACGCGCATGGTTTCGGAAATACCTCCAATAATCGCTGCATCGGGCTGTATGACATCTAGCGCTCTGACTTCAAGTAAATCGCGGATGTCAAAGCTTGTAAATTCACTTTCTCCTGCAGCTATGGGAATTGTAGTGGAAGCTCGGACTTCTGCTGTACCGTGTCTATTGTCAGGATTAATGGGTTCTTCAAACCAGTACAGATTACAATCTTCTACTCCTCGACAGAACTGTTTTGCTTCAGGTACACTAAAGGTACCGTGTGCATCTGTCATGAGTTTAATGTGAGGACCGAGTGCTTTTCTTGCGGCTTTGACACGGTCAATACTGTTTTGGACAGTTTGATCCATGATACCGACACGCATTTTTACGGCATTAAATCCTTTAGCAACATAACTATTGAGCTGCTCGCCTATATGATCAACGGAAGCCCAGCCACCACTGGCGTACGCAGGCATTTGTTCGCGACAGGCTCCGCCAAGAAGGTCCATAACAGGTACTCCCAAAGCTTTACCTTTTAAATCCCACAGAGCGGTGTCGATACCGCTCATTGCGGCTATAGTTAATCCTCTTCGACCAAGGATAGGGAATCTTCGACCTCTTGTGAGTGCATAATGATCGCGTGTGCCATTGTACATCTCCTCCCAAAGACGGTTTATATTTTTTGCATTTTTACCAATTAAAATGGGTTTTAATTCATTTTCAATGCAGCTTACTATGGATGCGCATACTCCAGATGATCCGACAGCTGCTTTTGCCTCTCCGAAACCTTGAAGACCATCTTCAGTGGTAACGACCACGAGTGTCATGTCGAAATTGGTTAGCAGACCGTAATCTGAAAAATGCTGTTTTTCTTTTGGTATAGGACATCCCAGCCAGAATGCTTCTATGTTTGTTATCTTCATTGTTTCTATTTCTAATAGGGTAAATAATGCTATTTACCGAAATTTAATATTGATTACTCCTTAGTCTGTGATATCAAGTTCGATGAGTTATTCAATTGCATTATTGCTGGTGTTGCGAAAAGCTCATTTTATATTTTTGAATCCTGCTCGGATGTTGTAGCCTACAACATTTTTTGTGACAGCTACTTAATAAGTTTGGACAAAATCTCGAATGATTTCTGAGTGAGCATTGTATAAAACTCTTCCGAAACTGATGCACTGCCATGATCTTCAAGAAATTTCTTTTGTTCAGGAGAGAGGTTTTCGGGATGCTCATCAATAGAATTGGGGTAAGGGTTTGCAGGAGTACGGTCCAAAGGTGAACAAAATTCCACAGACAGCACTTCGTTATAACCAATCTGATCGAGTGTTTCAAGTATTTTACTCCAATTCAGCGTGCCCATTCCCGGAGCCATCCTATTGTTGTCGGCAACATGGAAACCAACAAGTTTTCCTTTGGCTCGTTTGATTGCTTCATAGAGATCATCTTCTTCGATGTTCATATGAAAGGTGTCAAGGCACACACCGCAATCGGGACCTACGGCCGCAGCAAGTGCTAATGCTTGATCACCTCTGTTAACGAAATAGGTTTCAAATCTATTGATTGGTTCAATACCGATCAATATGCCTGATGACTGTGTGTAGTGATATACGTCTTGTAGTGAGTCAATGGCCCATTGCCATTCTTCTTCGGGTCTGCCGTCGGGTATGATTTTACCCACCGTACCGGGCACCACAGAGATCATGTGACCATCGAGTTCCTTAACCATGCGCGCCACATCTTTGACATATTGTATGGATTTGGAGCGCTGAGCTTCATCTTTAGCCAGTAAATTTCGATCTCCTAACATCAATGTGACAGAGCCCCAACATGATAATCCATATTGTTTTAAAAGTTTTCTGACCTCTTTCGTGTCATAATGTTCTGGACTACCAGCAATTTCAATTTTAGTATAGCCTAAACTGGAGGCTCTGCGAATTGTTGTTTCTATTGTTTCGGCTCGCATCCAGTTATGTATCGATAATTCCATAGGGTATGTAATGTTTCGGATAAAGTATATCGTGTGTATTGAAGCTATTGTTGTCTATAGGGAACGTTGATATCTATTTTTCCTGCCCATTTCTTAGGGATAGGTTTTCCTACAGTCCAATGTATGGCATTAATCAGTAACCGCTGAAAACTTGCTATATTAAAATCATCGGGATGACCAAGTGTTGTTGTGAAAACTTTTCCTCCAGCAGCGGTTTTCCAGGTCCACGCCACAGGATTTTCAACTGCTTTTTTATCTGGATCTACAGCTTTTCCCATTAATAACCAAGTTGATCCTTTTGATGGATAATCGGGTACAACATGGTACAACCAGGAGCGTACATGAAAGTTTGGATCTACTCCTGTTAAGATCGGATTTTTACTTTGTGTGGGAATAATGGATACATCGGTACTGGAATTATGACCGTAATGGGTGTGACCACCTTTGCCCCATCCTGGAGGACCTCCCAAAGCAAATTCACCAAAAGCATTCCATTTCTCCAAGGGATGTCCACTGGGATAATTAAAAGCATGTGTGCTGGTTCTGAAACCAATAACCGGCTTTCCGGATTTTAAATAATCGTCGATATGTTTAACTTGATCGGCAGGTAATAGTCTCCAACGAAGGTAGAAAATAGCAAGATCGGCATCTTTTAGAGCTTCTAGTCCCGGGATATTTTCTTCTGAATTATAGTCAGGACTTGCTTTTAGCACCAAAGTTCGCATGCCATAGTTTTTCTCAAGTTCGGCTGCTATCATAGGCAGGGTTTCTTCGCCACTGTATTCGTGGTCGCCCGTTACAAATACAATTAGAGGTTTTTTGACTGTTTTCTTTTTGCTTTGACCAGCAGATGGAGATACATTTGATAGCAATATGCCTATTGTAATTAAACATATAATGCTTTTTAGATGCTTCATTATGGTTTTATAATTAGGTTTAATTGTATAAACGAGGAACAAATAGTACTGTATAAACCAGTTTGTTATGCCGTTCGGTTTAACTCAAATATATAAATAAAATAAACGTAAAACAAGATAAAACGACGGGAAATGTTGTACATTAAATACGGTCATGTATGGTCAACTATGAATTGGTTTTTTAAGTATATGACGTTTTATATGAAACGATGATCAGCTATATCTTAGCTTTAAATTGGTAAAATGTAAGGACTATTGATTGCTATAGTCTTTTCGTTTTCTTCAACTTTTTAATTCACTACACTGCCTATAGGCACCTACTTCTTTCTTGTTTTTCATGTAAAGGTATAATCCTCCAAAAGCAAAGATCAATAGGATAGGAAGTATTAACGTGATCTGTAATACTTCCGGCCCAGCTAGGTTTTTAGCTGTTGTGTATGCCAAAGCTTCTGCCGTTCCTTCTGTTGCTGAACTATACAGATCGAGATTGGAACCAATTGGTAAATGCTTTATGATTAATCCATCATAATAGCTGCCCATGATCATCGTATAGATGGAAACAGCAAACATACCAGCTCCACCGATAAGATTTAAACCCAAAGCTCCAGATTGTGGAATATTTTCGGCAACAAAACCGATCATAGTTGGCCAGAAGTAACACACACCGATACCAAAAATAATTGCTGCAAAGAAAACAGCATTACCTGTAAAGCTACCAAGCATATATAGACCTGCTGCTGCAAAGATTGCTGAAAAAAGGAGCACACCTTGGGGTGCAAGTTTTTGAACAATTGGTTTTGCGAACGCGCGGCCTATTACCATAATTCCAGTGGTAATCGTAAGTAATAGAATGGCGTTGTCGGTTACATTTTTAAGCAGTAAACTAATCCATTGCCCTGTAAATAGTTCAGTAATAGCGGTCATAAACATGCATAGAAATAGGAATAGAAATAAAGGAGAGCCTACTGCCTTGTACATGTCTGCAGTGGAATATCCTGAGGATACCCGTTCTGTAACGGGGAAATCAAGCTTTGAGAAAATATAACCATAAATAACTGTTGGAATTAACATCATCCCAACTTGGAACTGCCATCCGATGCCCAGATGGACAAATAGCGTGACCAATAACGTACCTATCACAACACCTCCAGGAAACCAGAGATGGAAATAGTTGAGTCTAGTTGTCTTTTCTTGCGGATATAGTGCGGCCACTAATGGATTACAAGCGGCTTCAACCGTACCATTTGCAATGCCAATTAATAATGTGGAGAAGAAAAGACTCCAATAGCCTTGTGCAAAGATGGTCAATAGAATACCTGCTAAATGAAAAAGGAAAGCCATCACCAGAAGGCGTTTCATCCCGATGATGTCAACAATAAAACCACCGATAACGATGGCAAGTGGAAATCCCCAAAAAGCTGTAGCTGTGATGGTTCCCAACTGTGTCGCATTTAATTGAAAATCAATGCCGAGTTGATCCATCATACCCGCACGGATACCGAAAGAAAGCGAAGTGACTAAAAGAGCGAGACAACTTGCCCAAAATAGTTTAGATGTTTGAATTTGATGCATATATTTAGGTTAAATTGATTAGTTTAAAAGTATTTCATCCATAAATATCCAAGCTGGTTGTCCTTTTCCGGCGTGCCATTCTGGTAATTTTTTGAAGTTTTTACCTACAATTTTGATGCAGGAGATTGATTGCGATTTAAATTTTACTTCCATCTTGATAAATGCATCTGCTTCATCTTTTTGTGGCATTGGATTTTTTACACGTTGCAATAAGCGCATGTTTTTTTCGTTAGTACCACCCCATACTTCAAATTCCTGTGGGGGAAGGATATGTGTTTGGATTTTTTTCATCATGTTGACCGATATAGATTTGAGGGGTAGCTGTTCTTTGAAAAATAGCATTAATGCCATGTTTTCATTGTAACCGATCCATTTGCCATTCTGGATGTCAAAGCTGCCGAGTTGTAAATCTGTCAATGTCTTCGGTCCGTCACCTTTATATTTTTCACTTGGCGCTACTATAAATGCAATGCTGTCGGGGCTGTAGCGACTTTGATAAAAGTTAAAAGTCAAGACATCACTACCGTACCATCCGGTTTTATATGCTTTAGTTTTTAATGTAACGGACTCTTTAATTTCAATTTCTTTGTCGTAAAGAGGTGACTTTAAACTATCGGGTTCGGTTCCATCGGTTGTATACCTGATCTCTACACCGTTGATGGGATGTTTAATCTGTAATGGTATTCTATTTTTGAAAATAGAAACGGTTGTACTTAAATGTGGCTGGTTTAGCTTTATGGGACTCTTTCCGTCGTCTTTAAAGCCTGTAATAATGCGAATTCCTTTTGCTAATTGTTTCAATTGGCCAATTTCATTTTCCTTTATATCAGTTCGCCATAATGATAGCTCTTTTAGGTTTTTCATAGCAACAAGTTGCTTCACGGTATTGAAATTTACTGCTGTACCAGATAGTGATAGGGTATTTAACTGTTTTAATGGAAGTAAATGCTTCAGTCCGTCGCCTTTAATAGCTGTGAAGTTGAGATTCAGTTTACGTAAATTTTCAAATGTGCTGATCGTTTTTAGTTCTTCGTCTTGCACGGGTAATCCGTTTAAGTTGAGAGATACAATCTGTCTTTTTATTTCTGTCAATTCTTTTAGCGCTTCTGGTTTGTAAATCGTTTTGTTATAGATATTAACAGACAGAGCAGGGGAGCCTTTATCGAGGATGGAAATAACCCGATAATCATTATTTAGTTTTTTGACCGTTGCCTCTGATGCCGCTGCAAAATCATATTGTTGTGCCATTGAAGGTGATGGGCCTAAAGTTGTAGAAGCTAGTATGCGTAAAGAATCTTGCTGTGGTAAATCGATTACTTTTTTATCCAATTGTGCATTTCCTTTTATCCAGAGGGTCAGTACAGCTATTTCTGTGGCAGTAAGTTCGGGTTTTCCTTTTGGAGGCATTCTTTTTTCATCTTCAACTGGAAGATGAAGGCGTTGCAATAATAAACTGATTTGGGGATTGCCGGGAACAAATAGTTTTCCATTTTTGCCACCTTTTAACATAGATGCTGCGTCAGTGAGGTTTAAGCTTCCTTTTGCTTTTTCCATATTGTGGCAACTGGCGCATTTGGCTGTAAAAATAGGTAGAATCACGTCTTGATAGATCATCGCTTGCTCTATTGAGACTTTTTCTGGGGTGGGTGTGACAGGAGCGAGTACGAAATTTTCGCCATGGGTCAATATGGCTCCATAATGCCCCGTAAGAAGAAGTGAAATAATAGTGAGCAAGGCAAACATTTTTGAAAGTGGAGAATTGTACCATGATTTTTCCCGTATCCAATAAATGAAAGAAAATATAAAGACAAGACTTACGCCGGTCCATTTGTGCCACTGTAAAGTACTTCCGCTGTAACCATCTTCTTGTGATAGTAATAAACCCATAATGACCGTTACTGTTGCCAAGAAAATACCACCTAGCAGTAGTCCCGATGTAAATTTGTGATATAGGGTTAATGTTGCATAGGATTTATTGTAACGAAAAATTTCAAGCAGCATCGCCAATAGCAATAGCACAATTGGAAAATGTAGTAGCATGGGATGCATTCTTCCAAATGATTGAAGCCATAGTGGTACCGAGATCTGTTTTCCAAATATTAATAAAAAGATGATAAAAATATTTAGCGCAAACAGTGCATGTTCTGTAAATCCTTTGAAGGTAATTTTCATATAAAAATTAGACTCGTGTAAATTTATAGGGATATACTTTTCCTGATGCCCATTGTGCTACGTAGATATTTTCGTCGTCATCGATGCAAACATCATGTGGGTTATGTAATATTTGTAATTCTTGGGCCATGGGCTGTAAGGTGCCATTGCTATATACTGGGATGGTACCACCAATATTGGATATTACCTTATTGTTTTTGTCTAGAATCGTAACGAAACCACTGTCTGCTTTATTGAGATCAGGAGATCTTAAAACAGCAGCATAAAGATTTTCATTTTTGATGACTGGCCGGCAGATGCATGCTCCTGGCAATGCGATGACTTCTAGGAGATTGCCGTTCATATCAAAACGTTTAAAGCAGTTGCGTGTACGGTCAGTAACCAGTAAGGTCGGATTTCCACTTCTTTTATCTACGCAAACCCCATGAGCATTGTCCAAATGTTTTACTTCTTTTCCTCTTCCTCCAAAGTAGCCCTGTAGCTTCCCGTCAGCATTATAATGAAAGACATACTGCAAGCCATAACCATCGGCAATATAGAAATCGCCATTGTCTGCAACAGCGACTTCAGTCGGCACAAATTCTTCTTTTTTTTGATATAAACCGGTTTCCATAGGACAATCGATGGTTTTTAATATGTTGCCATCTAATGTGGTTTTAAAAACCTGATGCCTATCGGTATCTGTAATAAATAGCGATTCTTGTTTGCCTTCATTGGCGATGGTCAATCCATGTGCACCTGGAAAATCATGGCCCCAGGAGTTTAATAATTTACCCGATTTGTTATAAATTAAGATATTATTTTTAGTTTCATTGGTTAATAGTATAATACGTCCTTTTTTATCTTGGACCATTTCATGGCAGTCATTTACTGGGTTTTTGAGCGGATTTAATTGTCCCCATTTGTTATCAAGTGTGTAGCGCATGTTATGATGTCCGTATATTGGACCTTTTGGTTTGGCCATGAGGTCCTTCATAATGAAGAAACTTGCAGATAAGGTTGCTGTATTTTTGATAAATGATCTTCTTTCCATAAAAAAATAAGGTTATACTAATATGTCATTGATTACTTTTCCTGCGACATCGGTTAATCTATAACGTCTGCCTAGATGTTTATAGGTGAGTTTTTCATGGTTTAATCCGAGCTGATGTAGGATTGTGGCATGAAAGTCATGCACATGAACAGGATCTTTGATGATGTTATATCCTAGTTCATCGGATTCACCGTATACGATTCCTGGTTTGACTCCGCCACCTGCCATCCATATACTGAAGCAACGGGGATGATGATCACGCCCATAATTATCTTTGGTCATGGCGCCTTGGCTGTAATTGGTTCGTCCAAATTCTCCTCCCCAGATGACGAGTGTTTCATCCAATAGACCTCTTTGTTTGAGATCTGTAATTAATGCTGCCGATGCTTGGTCTACATCTTTTGCCTGACCTGCCATTTCTGTGGGTAAGTTACCATGTTGATCCCAACCTTGATGATAGAGCTGAACAAAACGGACTCCGTTTTCACTAAGTTTTCTTGCAAGTAGGCAATTGGCCGCAAAAGTACCGGGATTAAGGCAGTCTGCGCCATACAGTTTGATGATATCATCGGGTTCTTTAGAAAGATCAGTGACTTCTGGAACTGCAGTTTGCATACGATAGGCCATTTCATATTGCTGTACCTTGGCATTGATCTCTGGATCGCCAAATTCCTGATAGGAGAGGTCATTCATCGCGGCTAATTGATCAAGCATTTTTCTGCGTTCAAAACGATTTAAGCCATCAGGGTCTTTTAGGTAAAGCACTGGATCTTCACCACTGCTGAACTGTACGCCCTGATGGGTCGAGTCTAGAAAACCGTTGCTCCACAACTTGGAGTAGACACCCTGACCATTACCTTTTCCGCGTGATAATAATACAGTGTACGCCGGGAGGTTTTTATTTTCACTTCCTAGACCATAACTAAGCCAAGCACCCATACTGGGTCTGTTTCCTTGTTGTGCACCACTTTGAAAAAATGTCAGTGCGGGATCATGATTGATCGCTTCTGTGAACATAGATTTAATGATACAGATATCGTCAACAACTTTTGCTGTATGTGGAAATAAATCGCTGATCCATGCACGCGACTCTCCATATTGTTTGAAATCATAGTAGGAACCTACTAAAGGGAATGACGCCTGATTGGCAGTCATACCTGTAAGCCTTTGTGCTCCCCGTATGGATTCAGGAAGCTCTTGACCCATCATTTCTCTGAGTTTGGGTTTATAATCGAAAGATTCGAGTTGTGATGGAGCCCCATTCTGAAAGAGATAAATTACACGCTTTGCTTTAGGAGCAAAATCTGGAATACCCGAGGGAAGTCCTGCTTGCTCAAAGCCTCCTTCAAATAGATCGGGAATGAGCAAAGATCCCAATGCTACACTGCCTAAGCCTAAACTTAGTTTTGAAAGGAATCGACGTCTATTGAAATTAAGACCATGTTCTAAAATATTTTTGTCCATAATTTAGGATTTTGTAATGGTTTCTTCTAAATTGTATATAATGGTAATTACGCCCATTAATGCAGCAAGTTGTGTTTTATTGACTTTCTGATCTATAGGAAACTCTCCGACGGCCAAGACTTTATCAGCATTTGCTTTTTGTTTGAATGTATTTAACTGGTCGGCATAATAAGTTGTTAATCGTTTTATTTCTTGTTCCTTAGGTTTACGGCAGACTATACGACGAAATGCGGTTATTATTTTGGTCTCCGGAGTTCCTTTGTCTTGTAGTAAGCGAGCGGCCAGTACTCGAGAAGCTTCAAGTACGGTTGGATCATTCAACATCGCAAGTGCTTGAAGAGGAGTGTTGGTATTAAGCCGCTTAACTTCACACTGATCTCTATTACTGGCATCGAAAATGGCCATCACTGGAGGAGGTACCGTTCTTTTTATGAATGTGTATAATCCTCGTCGGTATAAACTTGCCTGATGGTCTTGTCGGTATGAGGCCAATAATCCACGACCTGATGTGGCCGCTTCCCATCGCCCTGCCGGTTGATAGGGTTTGACACTTGGACCACCGATGGTTGGAACCAACAATCCACTACTGGATAAGACGACATCACGGACATGTTCTGCCGGAATACGGTAACGGGGAGCACGAGCAAGAAAAATGTTGTCGGGGTCAACGTTGAATTTGTCAGGATCTACTACCGCAGATTGTCTATATGTTGCTGAGAGGACGATCTGTTTGACTAGTCGCTTGATGTCCCAGCCATGATTCATAAAATCAACTGCTAGCCAATCTAATAATTCTGGATGTGAAGGTAATTCTCCCTGCATTCCAAAATCGCCAGATGTTTTGACCAGACCTCTACCAAAATATTCCTGCCATACTTGATTAACAAATACACGCGAGGTGAGGGGGTTTTGTTTGTCAAATAACCATTGCGTTAAACCAAGCCTATTTTTAGGATATTTTTCGCTAAATCCCAATACTGACTTAGGGGTGCTTGCCTGTACGACTTCTCCGTGGGCATCATACACACCTCTGTTGAGTACGTAGGTTTTACGGAGGGTATCTTGATCACCCATCACAGATACGATCAACTTATTGGTATCTTGTTTGTTGACAAACTTTAGGATGTCTTGGACATCAGCATTACTGATTTCCATGAATGGTTTTTTAGCGAATGTCTCCGGCCCACCAACAGTTGATTCGAGTCCTACTTCTTTGACATTATTGAAGAAAGCGGTCATTTGAAAATATTCTTTTTGTGAAAAGGGGTCATATTTATGATCATGGCACTGCGCACACTCTAGGGTGATTCCTAAGATAGCTTTTCCCAGGGTATTTGTTCTATCTTTCACATATTCTACACGGTATTCTTCATCGATTACACCACCTTCTTCTGTTATTTTATGATTTCGGTTGAAAGCTGTTGCTAAAAGCTGTTCTTTAGAGGATTGAGGCATCAGGTCGCCCGCGAGTTGCCAGCTGATAAATTTATTATAAGGAGTATTTTTGTTAAAAGCATGAATAACCCAGTCTCTCCATGGCCACTGGCTACGGTAATTGTCGTCTTGGTAACCGTGCGAATCTGCATATCTGGAAACATCCATCCAGTGTAAAGCCATCCGTTCTCCATAAGCAGGGCTTGCCAGTAGGGTTTCTATTACCTTTTCGTAGGCATTAGGACTGTTGTCTGCCATAAATTTATCCATCATCTGCAATGATGGGGGTAGCCCCGTAATATCCAAACTAACTCTTCTAAGTAATCGTTCTTTGTCAGCTTCGGGATTTGGTGCTATTTTTTTATGTTCTAGTTTATCAAGTACAAAATAATCAATTTCATTTTTTATCCATTTGGTATTTTTTACTTTGGGAATGATGGGAGTTTTGGGTGCAGTGAAAGCCCAATGCTTTTTATATTTCGCCCCCTGCTTGATCCACTTTTCAATAATAGCAATCTCTGTTGCAGTTAAAGTGAGGTTGGTTGCAATAGGAGGCATTATATAGGATGTGTCTTTTGATGATATTCTCAAAAAAACTTCAGAATTTTTAGGCTTAAAGGGTACAATACCATGCGCTGTGGCATTACTCTTTAATGCTTTGTAAGCTTCTTCAGGTATATCGAGACGTAAATCTGCATCGCGTTTATTTGCGTCGGGCCCATGGCATGCAAAACATTTATCGGAAAGAATAGGTCTGACATGAAAATTATAGCTGATACTGTCAGGTATAGGTTCTTCACTCATCTGATTTGATGACGGTCTATGGCATGCCTGTATCATATATATACAAGCGAAGATCACGAGCATAGAATAAATAGGTCTTCGATACATATTTACGAGTTGTTAGTACTTGCGTGTGATACGCAATTGGTTTGCTTGTTTATAATTGGTGACTTTTATAAATCACTGGTTTAATCAAATTTAATCAGATGAAACTGGAGAATCTGACTCAATATTACCCCAAACTAATGTTATATGAACATTCTTGTGAGATCGTGTTGCAATAATGCGTTCAAACTTATTTAAAGCCCATCTTTAGGTTTGTAACTTATTTGTTGAAATTTATTTAGGTTAATATTTGCCTGTTTTCTATTAATATAATGAATTAATTACATGCTGTTTAGCGGTATCTTTATTTTTATTAGTTTGTTTAATCAATCAAAACCATCATTTACTTTGTAGAGGCTGTGAAAAATAGTCTTTCAGAAATGAAACTAAACCTGGGGTAAAATAGTATCTGTTGAAGATTAAGAGTAGAAATAGTATCAATACATCAAAAAATATTAAACCAATAAAATGAATAGAAAACTACGAATGGGAATGGTCGGTGGAGGCAAGGATGCTTTCATTGGTGCAATACATCGAATTGCGGCTCATATGGACGGATTAGTGGAGGTCGTTTGCGGAGCTTTAAGTATTAATCCTGAAATAGCTAAGGAGAGCGGAAAAGCGTTATTTCTTCCTGAAAACCGAACTTATCTCAATTTTGAAGAAATGATTGAGAAGGAGCGGCAATTACCTGCTGATGAACGTATGGATTTTGTGACAATCGTGACACCTAATTTTGCGCATTTCGCCCCTGCTATGTTGGCATTGGATAATGGCTTCCATGTCGTTATTGAAAAACCGATAACTTTTAGTCTAGACGAAGCTCTACAGTTGAAAAAGAAGGTAGAAGAAACGGGCTTGCTTCTGATGTTGACACATACTTATTCTGGATACCCTATGGTAAAGCAGGCTAAGCAGATGGTTGAAGATAATGCTTTTGGTAAAATCCGTAAAATATATGTGGAATATCCGCAAGGATGGCTAAGTACGCTCACCGAACGTGAAGGTAATGCAGGTGCCGCTTGGCGAACTGACCCGAAAAAATCAGGGAAAAGTGGAGCTATGGGTGATATCGGTACCCATGCAGCACATTTAGCGGAGTATATTTCTGGTTTGAAAATATCACATCTTTGTGCAGATCTGAATACGATGGTAGAGGGACGAAGATTGGAAGATGATGGAAATGTTTTGTTGAAATTTGACAATGGTGCCGCTGGTGTACTTATGGCCTCGCAGGTCGCTGCAGGTGAAGAAAATGCATTAAAGATTCGTTTATATGGTGAAAAAGGCGGAATTGAATGGGCTCAGATGGAGCCCAACACTTTACTTGTAAAATGGCATACAGAACCCACCCAAACGTATCGGGCAGGAACAAATGGTTTTCTTTCTGATATTGCGAAATTTAATTGCAGAACACCTGCCGGACATCCGGAGGGATATCTTGAAGCGTTCGCAAATTTGTATCGTAGTTTCTCGTTGACTTTATCGGCGCGATTGGATGGTGAGAATCCTTCAGATTTATTAGATTTTCCTTCAGTCGATGAGGGTATCAGAGGAATGGCTTTTATTGATACGGTTATTAAAAGTGGTGATAGTAATGAAAAATGGACTGTTTTTGAAATAAATAATTAGAAAATGCAAACACTTAAAGGACCTGGTATATTTTTAGCGCAATTTTTGGGAGAAAATCCTCCATTTGATAATTTAGAATCCATTTGTCAGTGGGCGCAAAAGATTGGATTTAAAGGCGTGCAGATACCAACTTGGGCAACGTCTTATTTTGATCTGCAACTTGCTGCTGAAAGCAAGGATTATGCGCAAGAGATAAAAGGGATTGTCAATAGCTATGGACTCGAAGTAACAGAGTTAAGTACACATCTCCAAGGGCAATTGGTTGCAGTACATCCGGTATATGATGATCAGTTTGATGGTTTTGCTCCCGAAAAATATCATAAAAATCCTAAGGCAAGAACAGAATGGGCAGTAGAGCAGGTGAAATATGCTGCTAAAGCTTCTCAGCATATGGGTTTAGATGCCGTTGCGACCTTCAGTGGTGCTCTTTTATGGCATACGGTTTATCCTTGGCCTCAGCGTCCTAATGGATTAGTTGAAACCGGTTTTAATGAATTGGCAAAGCGTTGGCTTCCAATCTTAAATGTTTACGAGGATTACGGGATTGATCTTTGTTATGAAATCCATCCTGGAGAAGATTTACATGATGGGGTAAGTTATGAGCGTTTTCTTGAAAAGGTAAATAACCATGCGAGAGCCTGTTTATTGTATGATCCTTCGCACTTTGTTTTACAAGCAATGGATTACCTTTCTTATATCGATCATTATCATGAGCGTATTAAGATGTTTCATGTCAAAGATGCCGAGTTTAATCCAACAGGTAAGCAAGGTGTATACGGCGGATATTCCAATTGGATAGACCGCGCAGGCCGTTTTCGTTCGCTTGGTGATGGACAGGTAGACTTTAAATCGATATTCAGTAAACTAGCAGCTTATGATTACAAAGGATGGGCTGTGATGGAGTGGGAGTGTGCACTGAAACATCCTGAAGATGGTGCAATAGAAGGTGCTAAATTTATTGCCGATCACATCATTCACGTTACAGATAAGGCTTTTGACGATTTTGCTTCAACAGGGAGTGATGAAGCTTACAATAGAAAATTGATTGGATTGGTTTAGTATATTTTCATATATAAATCTTTAATAAGGGGTGTCTATTATTTTTAATAGACACCCCTTATTCGTATTCCTTAAATTGTTTTTACGTGTCGATGTGTAATATTATCGTCGCATTTTTGGAATGATAGTCAAATGATCATTAAATTAGAAGATCGATGCCAATTGGATTAATTCATGAGAAAAACGCAAATAAAGAATTTTTATGATTACTATCAGCCTGATCGTTGTGAACCGTTAATTCATGCTTCGGAGAACGGGGCTGTGCAGATGAAAGGTCTTAGTCGATTTGATTATCCAGGACAGGAATTACCGGATGCTATTTTGCCGGGAATTTATAGTATGGGTTATTGGGATGCTAAAACTGATCAGAACTGGGGGTTGGACTGGCACCGGAATGAAGGAATAGAATTTTCGTTTATGGAGTCTGGTAGTTTATATTTTTCTACTGAAAGTGAGACTGTTCATCTTCACCCCGGTAGCTTAACCATAACTAAACCGTGGCAATTACATAAGGTCGGTAATCCGATCGTAACGATAGGTAAGCAATACTGGATTATTATTGATGTTGGTGTGAGGCAACCTCATCAGGAATGGAAGTGGCCTGACTGGATCATTCTTTCAAAAGAAGATTTAGAATATCTGACAAAGATCTTACGTGAGAATGATGTTAGGGTTTGGCAATCGGATAAGAAAATACAAGAATGTTTTATCGAGATAGGGAAGTGTCTGGATCATGCGGAAATAGAAATTCCGCAATCTAGACTTAATATCTTAATCAACAGCTTATTGCTGGAGATCTTAAGTCTCTTTAAAAAGGGGGATATTGAGTTTGACCAATCGTTAACACACAATCTAAGAACTGTTGAAATCTTTTTAAACCATTTGCGTACTGACTTTGAAAAATCATGGACACTTGAAGATATGGCTGAACACTGTGGACTTGGAAAAACGAGTCTATCAAAATATTGTAAGCATTTAACAAATATGACTCCTGTCAATTATTTAATTAATATCAGATTGGAAGCTGCGGCAAAAATGCTGATTGATCAAGAGGAGGAGCACGTCACCAACCTTTGTTATTCTTGTGGTTTTACTAGTTCTCAATATTTTGCTACTGCCTTTAAAAAAAGATATAAATGCAGCCCGAGCGAATACCGCAGCAGATTTAGAAATGGATATGTGGGAAAGACTGCTTAAATTCTGATTTCTTTTTGTGAAAGCGAAATGGTGGTTTTGAAGAATGGAAATATGTTCATTATTTAACAACGGTATATATTAAACATATCGCAATTTTTTTAGTGGTATTTTTAGCATTGTCAATGCATTTTTTTTATTCTTTAGTTTAGTGACGTGATAAGTCGATAGAAATTATAAGGATGGAAAATGTGCAACATGTGATTGTAAATAGGGAATTTAATCACCAACTAAACCACCAATAAGATCAATTAATATGAAAGTACTTCCATTTACTTTGCTAATACCTGATGGTAAGAGTATGCTATCGGAAAGAGTTGAATTGCCGCATTTCTATCAGCATATGCATCATCATAATGAATATGAAATTATTTGGGTTGAACAAGGTGAAGGAACTTTGCTAGTTGGAAATAATATGCATAATTTTCGTTCAGGAGATATTTTTCTAATTGGAGCAAATGTCCCTCATGTATTTAAATCCAATCCGGAATATTTCACAATGAAAGATCGGTTAAAAGTGAAAGCATGTTCATTATATTTTAACCTTTCGGGTATATTATCGGGTTTATTCCAATTGCCAGAGATGCATGTGTTACGTTCTTTCTTAAATCAGAATAAACAAGGCTTTCAGATACCGGGCAGGTATACGGTCGAAATTGCAAATCTAATGCTCCGACTTCACAATGCTAGCGGTGTGGATGTGCTG
The DNA here is from genome assembly GCF_025961315.1 of Sphingobacterium kitahiroshimense. Classification (NCBI taxonomy): domain Bacteria; kingdom Pseudomonadati; phylum Bacteroidota; class Sphingobacteriia; order Sphingobacteriales; family Sphingobacteriaceae; genus Sphingobacterium; species Sphingobacterium kitahiroshimense. The sequence goes on from NZ_JAOQNK010000001.1 coordinate 6,099,172, forward strand.
TTACAGTTACTAAGCTTATTGAACCAATTGAAAGAAATGTCACCTCATTTGTTACCATTAAGTACCGATGTGTATTCGTCTGATCTTAATGCGAATGAAGGAGTTCGGTTTGATGCTATTATCAATTATATCATGCAAAATTTTAATAGTCAGATTACTTTAGAGGATGTTGCAAATGAGGCACATATGACACCTCAGGCTTTCTGCCGTTATTTTAAAAAACATACCGGAAATACTTTTGTTACCTTTCTTAATGAGATCAGAATTAATGATGCCTGCAAAAGCTTATTGACAGGAAAACATAAGGACCGTATATCTGGCGTTGCATATCAAGTGGGATTTAATAGCTTGACAAATTTTAACCGGGCTTTTAAAAGTGTGGTTGGGCAATCACCAAAAGCTTATATAAATGCCTATCATCATGTTAGCAAAGGAAGTTCTCTGGCAACTGTGTAATTTTTTCTTTAGATTTGGATGGCAGTGCAATGATCCATTTTACTTAAATAATGTATAATAGAATATGCTTAGGGCTACGGAAATTAAATTTCCGATCAGATAATAGTCATTATAAGCCGCTTCTTTTTTGATGTTTTCAGGAGTGTCTTCTTTATCCGCGCGTTTAAGTCTTGTTCCTAATTTTAAAGCGCCAAAGAGTGTGAGCACATGTGGAAAACCTTGACATAAACTATAAGTCATAAATAAACGTTCCAAAATACCTTTTACTGTAGATTTAGGATCAAACTTTTTGTTGTTGACCGATTTAGGCGTGAAAAGCCAAAATAGAAGACTAAGAAGGACTTCTGAAAAAAGAATGATTATTATTTTATAAACGAAGTGCATGGGGCAGTTTACTTATTGATTTTAAAATTGTTTTAGTTGCTTCATAAGATGAAATATTTAAAGTTTTCTCACGTTTCCAAATCTGAGATCTTGTTTTATTTATTTTTTCAGCAACAATCTTATAATCATTAAATTTAATAAATGCAGAGATTAAATTATAATCTTTCTCGGGATTCCATTTGTCAATGATATTTTCGAAGATAAGAAATGTATTGTTTAGAAGAGAGTCTAAATTAATATCTCCGATCTGTATGTAAAATCTTTGAGAATTGGTCTTCATACTGTTGAGTTTGTATCGTGCATCGCGTAATCCTTCACCTAACATTTCATAGGCGATTCTCTTATTAATGTTGGTTTCAATATCACCGTAAATAAGCACGTAGCGTAATTGAAAATCAAACCCTTGTATGATAATTTCTTCTTCTAGTGCGATAATGATATTTAATGCTGTTTCTAAATCCTTTGTTAGTCCCTGAAATTCATCACCAAGTGTGATGGTAAGCGGAGATAATAGACTGTTTTCATAATCATGATTGATTTTGCTTACTGTTTCTTTAAAGTTTTGCATCAACAATGCTTGATTTTTTTGACCGCTTCCAATCACATCGCTCATCAATATAAAGTGTTTCATGATAAATGATTTTTATTACTTTATGTCAAATATAATGAAACAAAGTGTTTTATTTCATTAAAAATGAAATTATAAAAAACATGGAAGCATTTTTTTAATAGCTCTTGACCATGACTGATTAGTATTTTGAAATGTTTATGAGTTTTCTTTAAGTAGATTTTCTAATACTGTTGTTAGATGTTCTATTTTGATATTACCATTTACAATCCGATTGGTTCTCATATCGACTAGAATATAACGAGGGTATGACACTATGCCGGCTTCAACTTGGAAAGCCGGGTATTGCTTTGAATCTAACCAATAATTGATAAAGTTAAAATTGTGGTTTTGTAAATATGATCTCCAATCCTGCATTTTACTGTCCATCGATATGCTTATAAACTTTAATTCACTTTGATCTGCATATGCTTTTGATATTCTTGAGAATTCGGGATGTTGCTGTCTACAAGGGCCACATGCAGTGTGCCAAAAATCGATAATTAGATAGTTAGAATTACCACTAACTTCTTTTAGACTTTTAACCTTATTATTTTGAGATGTTAATTTGATTAAAGGAAATAGAGCGTTTTTCTTATCGCTATAGGTTAAAATCATGTTGTCATAGGCATTATAGAGCAAGGTTGCTTTTTTGCTTCCAATAGTAGCAGTATCGATGCGTAAAACCGTATTTAAAATTTGTTCTCGATTTTTGAATACATGCCCCGAATTTATATAGTAAAACGAGGGGTTAGCTATCATGGATAATAACATCTCATAGGATACCAATGATTGAGGATAATCATTCAAAATAACTAAATATTGCGCTAGTTTGTTACGATCCCATTCTTCTTGACGGCTATTATCAGTTTGTAATAGCGGATCGCCAAATTCCCTATTTATTGCTACGATTTTTTGCATCTCCTCATTTAAAATAGAATTTTTAACATATACAATTTTTGTGTCATTATCGATACTGCAGTTTATATTTTTACGATCAATAATTACGGAGATTAAATCTCTATTGGGATTAATGTCCCCATTGCTAAAAGCTATATTTAATGCATTAAAATCTTTATAAATCGAATCAGAAACTATAAAAGTTTCCGAGCCCGAAATATCTTTCGTTATTTCTTTTTCTAATGTAAAGCTAAAACGCTCATTTACGATTTGCTGCTGATCTAATTTGCTACTTTCATATAAACGATAAATATATTTTGGAATAGGATTTTTTCCATAAACATTTCCATAAATGGTCACTTCTTGTGCTTGCGCAGTTACCTGACAAAAAATAATAAACAAGATAATTTTGACTACTTGTGTCATATATTAATAGGATTTTATATTGGTTTATAATGATATATTTCTTATCACTAAATGAATATAAAGATTAAATTTCACTATATCTCATTAATGGGGAAATTTAGTTGTATAATATATTGATTATTAAAGATGACGAGAGATCTAAATGAATGAAATTTTTAAATAAAGCATTTTTAATAAGAATGCCAATCAATCATCTCTATTAAAATAAATTGTTACTTGCGTTAATCCTTTTATATTTATGTCTGTCGAATATAGACACCATCAATCCTTTTTTATGTTAAAGAAATCTTATTTAATTGCTGTTTTTTTGTTTTGCTTTTGCCTTGTTCACGGTCAAAATCGAAGTAGTCGAGGAGGAAATGTAACTGTATTTTCGGATCAGGAAGCATTCTACTTATACATCAATGGAATTCAGTATAACGAACGGCCCACGAAACAAATCAGAGTGGAGCGCATGAAAGACCATAGCTACGATATTCAGGTTGATTTTGTCGGAAGAGAAAAATCGACACTTTTAAAAAGGGGTATTTCAATGGTTAATGAAGAAGGTTCTTTTTTGGATTTGACTTATTTGGCTAATGCTTCCAGAAGTAACAGAACTCGTAGTTTGACTTTGTATGCTTTATTTCCTGCAGAAGAGGATATGCCTGACTCGCGTACAGCAAATGTATTTATTTACGGTCGCCCTAAGCAAATGATTGAGGGAGAGTTTGATCCAGGATCTGGTGGTGATGATTATTATGGAGAACAAATGACGAATGCAGAGTTTAATGCTTTTTTGAAAACGATAGATCAAGCTGGATTCGATAATGACAAATTGAAAATAGCTGGTATGACTGCTCCTCAGGTTGCATTTTCGGTGAATCAAATCAGAGAGGTACTTAAGAAGTTTTCTTGGGATGAGGGTAAGATTGCTTTTGCAAAAATGGCCTATTCTAATTGCCCGGAAAAAAGAAACTATATGACCTTAACTGATCAACTTGCTTTTGGAGATAGTAAAAATAAATTGATGGATTTTATAAAAAATCAACCTGTCGATCGTGATTATCTGGAGAGAATGACTGAGGTTGAGCTGAATGATCTGATTAAAGCAATGAGACAGAATGGATTTGATGACGACAAACTTAAAGTACTCGGAACTGTAAGTGGAAAGGTCGCTTTTCCTGTTGCTTCGATTAAAAGAATTCTCAAAGAACTAAGTTGGGATCAGGGAAAGCTATCTGCAGCACAAAAGCTGTATCCGAATTGTATAGATAAACGTAATTATGCAACCTTGTTAGAAGAGTTTACTTTCTTGGATTACAAAGATAAATTCACAGCATTTGTGAGAAATCAAAAATAAGTAAAGCTCTAATCAAATAAGGATCGCTAAATATAGCGATCCTTATTTTTTGAGACTTAAGGATGCTCAGTCACAGAGATCGATTCAAAAGGCAATTTAAGTTCAAGCCATTGTAAGATTTCGATATATACCTTTTCTTTGATCGATTCATTGAGAAGTTCATGACGCATCATGGGATGCAGGTGGTATTTTACATCCTGATTACCATGGTCCATAAGGTCTTCAGCGGTCTTAATAACACCTTTTCCAAAATTACCTATAGGATCTTCTTTACCGCTTTCTAATAGAAATGGAAGTTGATTTGGAATGCCATCCGTCCAGTTTGGACCGGAACCACGATTGGCAACATATGCAGTCGCATAAAAAGCGTTGTTGGAAAATGGAATTCCACATAGTGTATCAGCTAAAAAATGGTCACGGTTTTCTTTTGCTAAACTCAACCAGTTGCTATTTTTTTGGTTAGGTTCATTTTTAAATTTTTTATTATTAAATGCACCAAATGAATAGTTAATAAAACTTGATCTGGTTTTAGGAAACATTTTGTTCAATAAAGCGAGTAGTCTTTCTCCTACAACAGCGGATTTATCCATTGTACCTGTACCGATGAGTACGGCTCCATGGAATAGATCACCAATTTCTTGTAAAACACAACGGGTAATAAAAGAACCCATAGAATGTCCTATAATAAAATGTGGTAGATCGGGATACTGTTTTGCAATTAATTTTGCCATCTCAATACCATCGTCTACTAATCTAACTCCCGGGTTTTCGCGTTGTATAAATCCTAATGCATCTTTATTTTTAACGGAGCGACCATGTCCCAGATGATCATAGGTCATTACTAAAAAGCCGTTTGTTGCGAGAAATCTTGCAAAATCATCATAACGTCCACTATGTTCCTGCATGCCGTGCAATATGAGTATTGTTGCTTTGGCTTTTTTTTCCGTGGGGAAGTAAAGAGTTTTAAAGATGTCATGTGTACCGCCTATGGTATCTGTAATCTCATGAAAACTAGATTCAAGATGTATCATGTTTAATAAATCAATTGGGGTAAATCCTAAAAATATCTATTTAAAATGCTTGATGCTTGATCTTTAATCCAAAATTATGGCCTGTTGATTCACAAACAATAAACAGATGTAAGATAAGTCTTTTTTACCTAATTCTAGAAATTGTCTTTTATAGATGATTGAGAATGCTTGTGAAATTATGATTTATTGATAAGACGTTTCTTACGCTGAGATAACATGTATTTTTTATTCAAAAGTTCTTTTCGTAAAATATGGTCATTTATGCGAGACTTGCTTTTAGCTTGGCGAGTAGATCGCTGGCCTTCGTATTGTCTATACTAATTTTTCTGATTGTTGCTCTTTTTCCTTTATCTTTTTGTTTGATTATTTTTAGCAGATCTTCAGTATATTCATTCTTGTATTTACTGATGTCAAATGGTTTGCTATGTTGTTTTATGAGTTGAAGAGCCATATCCATTTCATTCTTCTGAATTTTGATTGTAGTGGGTAACTTTAACTCAGAAATAGCCCTAATCTCTTGCTCATATCGGATCTTATTAAGCAATAATGTGCCCTTGTAGGGTCTGACTATGGCAAGGTGTTCAACATTGCGCATGACGAATGATCCAAGTCCAGCAGTTTTACTCTTTTCAAGTGCTTTTGTGAGTAATTGATACGCTTTTTCGCCACCTTTTTGAGGTTCAAGATAATAAGGAGTGTCAAAATAGATGCTATCAACTTCGTTGAGTTGTACAAAAGCATGTAAGCCAATAATCTTTGTTTTTTCTGGACTCGCTTCTTCAAAGTTAGCATCTTCTAAGATGACATAATGATCTTTAAGAAAATATCCTTTCACAATGTTTTCCCAAACAACTTCTTTTCCGGTTTTTTCGTTTACTCTTTTAAATTTAATATTAGCTTGGTCTTTACGATCGAGCATATCCAGATCTAGACTGCTACTTTCCGTAGCACTGTATAATTTTACTGGAATATTAACGAGCCCAAATCCTATAGCTCCCGTCCAAATAGCGCGCATAGTGAATGAATTTTACTGTTTACAACTAGGAATTAAATTCTTTAAAAGTTTATCTCCAGTTTATAGGGAGCAAGTCTGTTTTAGTCTCCTTAATACTTGATCGATGTATTCCGGAAATTGCGTTAAGGCTTCTCTTAGGTGTCGTTCGCCTTCTATAAATCCTTCTCTTCGTGCAATTTCTAGCGCCGAAAGGTATACTTTTTCAAGATAACCCTCTGGCATTTGTACAGAATCTAAGTCAGTGTTGCTCATAGCTTTAAAATTAAATATTGATGTTTTTCGTTGTTGACTGATTTGGTATAGCTTTAAATAAATGATAACTGCTATCCTTTAAATATATAACATATTGATCTGTAAATGGTTTTAATTTAACATGTTATTTTTAAATTGTTTTACGGATTATTTTGATGTAAAAGTTTTATTAAACTCAAGATGGTATTTATAGAAATTTGCAATTATTTATCTTCTAAATGTCGCGGAAATAATACGTAATAATTTGTACAGTATCGGTGTGTATAAATGGAGATTTTGAGCAGTATAAGGGACTGACTGAATAATGGAATGGCAGGTAAAAGCACAATCGATAATAATCGGTTTGGCTGTTTCGACAAATGAAAAGAGTTGAACAATGCTTATACCGTACATAATCTTCTGCGTTCCTTTTTAAGAAATTTAGATTTACTATTCCCTTCATTTATGATGGAAAAAATTAAAAAAAGTAAAGTATAGTCCCTAAAGAAAGCAGGGAAATGATGACCCAAAGTATTATTCCTTGAAGGAACGGTTTTATCCCCATTTCGATAATGAGTTTACGGCTTAGTCCACAACCTATTAGGAAAAGTGTTAGTGTTAAACCTGTTTTTGCAAAACAAGTGAAGATATGCTGATAGTTATGGATACTTGGTATATAGCTATTTGCCAACATGGCTACTACAAAAAGTCCTATAAACCACGGAATTTTTACTTTTGGACCATTGGTTTTAAACAAATAAGCTGCTAAAAAAGCAACAGGTATGATCCATAATGCTCTACCTAATTTAGCTGTTGTTGCTATTGCTAATGCCTCAGGACCATATTTATTGGCAGCGCCAACTACCGAGCTGGTGTCATGAATAGCGATAGCACTCCATATTCCGAATTGAAGTTGCGAAAGATCAAGCGCATTTCCAACTGCAGGAAATATAAACAGTGCTGCAGCATTAAGGGTGAATATAGTCCCTAATGCAATAGAAAGTTGTTTTTCTTGTACTCTAATAACAGGGGAAATAGCCGCTATTGCGCTTCCACCACAAATAGCTGTGCCGACAGCTATTAGGAAAGATGTTTTATTTTCTATTTTCAAAAGTTTACCAAGGAGATAACCAAAAATTAATGTGAATGAGAGGAAGGTCAACGTTAATAGAAAACTTGTTTTTCCTGTTTCTAACGCTTTGTCTATTTGCATACCAAATCCTAAGCCAACAACGGAAGCCTGTAATAAAATATGCGTTGCTTTTTGATTAAGATGGAGATAGGGATGCCCAACTGTTTGGGCAATAACTATCCCTAATAGGAGCGCTATAGGAGGTGAGATGAGTGCTGGTATACAGCAAGTGATAGCTATCGTTACAAATATAATTTGTCGGATACGATTATTCCTTATAACTACTATTTTGTCCTTAATTTCCATCTCTATCCTTTCGTTACTAGTCCTGTTTTGATTTGTGTTTTTGACTGATACAAATGTCGTGAACACAAAATTTTGATAGAAATGGTGATTTGTTATTGGGTATTACCTATGGTTATGATTTATTATTCTTATTTGTTATAGGTTTATTAGTGGAAAAGTTGAGAATTTAGTTTACACTATGTTACTTTTAAAAAAGTGCTTTAGCTGACTTGGCTTTAATTGTAAGGGAGGAGTTTTAGAATAAATCGCTTTTAACTTCATCTGAAGTGTCGGATTTGATAAAATGCAATAATGAGGCATCAAAGCTATACGGTATCAAAGCAATTCCTCAGAATTATTTGATTGGTCATGATGGAAAGATTGTTGCTATCAATGTTAAGGGAGAGTTTTTATTTAAAAAATTAAAACAAATATTTGAAGGAAAATAATTTTAATTATTATTGGAGCTTCGTTGTAGGTCAGAAGTTTTACTTCTGACCTTTTTTATGCATTTGATTTATGGCTAATCTCAGTACCGTCCTAAATAAATTTTAGGGCCATATAAATCCCTATCTGCTGGTGTTTCCATGCAGATTTTATTGTTACTCTCCGAATAAATCCTCCCTGTCCGTTTCAGAAAAGGTTAAACTGTCCATTTTGATCGGGCGGTTTGCCCGAAATAAACGGGTCATCGGCCCATTTCCACAGATCAATCTTCACGAAGATATTCAGCCGTATGAAATTCACCAGATTTGACAGGTTCCAGCTATATTTCGCCCTTTTCTGAATATACTTGAAGAGTAATATCCCGATCAGGGCTGTCCATATCTGGATGTAAACGGCATTCTGGGAGGTGCCTACAAAACTGGTGACCTTCAGCCGCTGCTTGAGGTGTTTAAAGAACGTCTCGATCTCCCAGCGCTCTTTGTAAAGTGCAGCTACGGTGGCAGCCTTCCACTGAAAATGATTGGTCAGGAACTCGTATTCTAAATTTTTGATGCTGTCCCAAACCCGGACAAGACGCATCTTCTTATCTCCGTACCGAGCTGCTGAGCTGCCATCCAAGGCAATAACCTGATCTTCAATCACCCCGGCTTCTTTCAGTTCATCGCTTTTCCAGGACTTCAATACCGTATATTTCATATTGGATTTGCTCCTTGTTACGAAAAAGCAGCCAGTGCTGTCCAAAACGTTCATCCAGGCGTAATCGACATAGCCCCGATCCACCACTACCACACATCCTTTGGGAAAGGATAGGGTCTTTGCCAGGGTGGATTCATGTGTTTTGCCATCGGTAATATGCACGAAGCTGGGCATACAGCCATCGTAATCCAGTACCGTATGCAACTTCACCGCACCTTTGGCACTTCGGAACCTTGCCCAATCAAACACCGACAGGCAGAGCGGGATCACCGTGGCATCCATCAGCAGCACTTTGCGTTTCAGCATGCGCAGTTCTGAGCGAAGATGCGTCTGCTTCTGCCAGAGTGTGTCCAATAACCCAATATACAGGTCGCGGAATAACACGTGGTCACGATGCGCATTCATGTAGGAAAGATTGGACTTGCTGGGCACCCTGCTGATACCCATGTGGTGCATATTGCCCGTCGTACTCCGCAAACCGTTGCTGATGTCCCTGACAGAATCTGCAGACGATAAATGGCAGAAAAGCATGCTTACCAAATGCGTCCAGCTGTTGATCCCCTTGTGGTGCTTGTCTGACTCATGCTTGCGCACCAAAAAATTGAAACCACCGCGGTCGATAAGCGAGAGAATCTGAGAAAATACATTTATATTTACCATGGTGGTGATTTGTTTTAGCAAACTAAATATAGCATTCCATGCTATATCATTCACCACCACTTTTTAAAAAACGTTTAGGACGCTACTGGGCTAATCTCTAAAGTCATTGTTTTACAGTAGGTTAAATTAAGTTATTTAGAATGTAGAGATGTTCTAATGCATTTAAAAATAGATTTTTTGAGCTTTTAACATTTAGTAGCAGATTCTTAAATACTAATTGAATATACTATTTACATTGATAATTTATTAGGGTTTGCTGCCTGTATCATTAAGCACCACTTTTTTTAAAACTACAGATAACAGAAAGATGTCTTAAGTAGTTAATTTATATTTTGTTTTTTTTGACTATCATGTAAGATTGCTGTGTTCATATTTAATATTTGATTTTTAAATAAAAAATTAATAAATTTATATAACCAATAAAATCAAAGCTTATGCGAAAGTTATTTCAAAATAATCTTGGACTAAGATCTATAGTGCTGTACATTTTGATATGTATACTCGTTGTAGCTATCAGTGTTGTTTTTCTTCAATATCATAAACTCATAATTGTAAATGCTTTAGATAAAGCTTCTATAAATGGGACTTATATTCTTTACTCTTTGCTTGTAATAAGTTCATTAACTCTTGTAACGACATTTTTTGTTTCTCCCATATTCTTTTTTGAATATCTACAAAAGGAAAATGTTGATTATGTTTTAGTGAAATTGTTACCCTATTTGCCTATGGTTAGTGTATTTTGTGTATATTTTCTTTTATTTGGACCTGGCTATAATGAATTTACTAGTGAGGATAAGTGGAGTTTGATAGATACTGTTTATATAATATTGTCTGGAGTCACTGTATTGATTGCTGGTGTTATTGTTTTACATTTTATAAAAGGTTTTCAGTCTATTTTTAAAAATGCGATGGTTTTTGCCTATAACCAAAGTTATGGTAAAGCTGGAGATCAGTTTAGTTTAGATGATTTTAGAAAGCTTCCAATAAAAGAAAATGAAGAGCCAAAGTGTGAGGAAAATCCAAATGATGAATTGATTAAAAGAGTTGAGAAGTTAATTAATTCTACAGAAGAGTTGGAAGTTGAACCCATTGGAGATGTTAATTTTAATATCGTAATTTATGTTTACGGTGATGGTTTTGATTACTGTTTATTAGATTCCGGACTGGATATTCCGTTTATCTTTGGTGATGAAAATCCGGAAATAGTATTAGCAGAGTGTCACTTTTTACATATTAATATAGCTTTATATTTTAGGATAGATCAAGTGTATATTTTTAACTTTGAAGATAATTATGTTGTTTTAAATCCCGCCATCGATCGAAATTTACATAATATTAGAAGTAAGCGTGTGAATGAAAAACTAAATAGTTATCGTGTTAAAGGTAAACCTTCTGGTTATTTTCATATACATCCAAGTCTAGGTGATAAACTTCGTATAATTGTAGATGGATATGCAAATAAGCGTTTCAATCACTAATATTTGTCATTCAATTTTGTCGGATAATTATTTTTCATCCTTCTTATTCGTTTTAAAATAGCTATTGTTCTTTTTGTCATAAATTTTATGATATAAAAATAATCATCAACATATATTAAATTAATGGTTTCTTGTAATAAATTACGATTGATATAGTTTTTCATTATTGTACTGGGGAAGAGGTTTGAAAGGATTTTATTTTTATATTTTTTAGGAGTTATGAGTTTAGTTCACTAACTTCATTATTGAAAAAAATGATTTATTGAACCAATATTCTGAAGCAAACATGCTTTTGGGATAGACCTAAACTTGCTCTAATGATCTTGACCGTCATTGTATTAAGCTTGTTTTTGCTAATTGTTCTTATTACACAGGCAAAAATAAATGCTTTTCTATCTTTTTTAATAGTTTCTGTTATTTCTGGAATTTTGCTAGGCATGCCTTTGGAGAGTCTTATTCTCGCTATTGAAAAAGGTATTGGCTCAGTAATGGGAAGCCTCATGTTAATTTTGGTACTAGGTGCTATGCTAGGGAAAATTGTTGCAGATAGTGGAGCCGCCGAGCGTATAGCGAAAGTCATGGTACGATTAATGGGAGAAAAGTATATCCAATGGGGTTTGATGCTGACTGGTTTTATAGTCGGAATCCCTCTTTTTTATGGAGTAGGATTTGTCCTGTTAGTGCCACTGATATTTTCAATATCCTATCGCTATAAACTTCCTGCCGTATATATTGGTCTTCCTATGCTTGCCGCATTATCAGTGACACATGGATTTATACCCCCGCATCCTTCTCCTGTGGCACTAGTGGCATTATTTCATGCCGATATGGGAGTAACATTGATTTACGGGCTTCTAGTTGCAACTCCTGCAATAATTATAGGAGGTCCTATTTTTGGAATGACACTACGAAATATAAGACCAAAGCACGAACTGTTTTTTAAACCGGTTGGTACTGAAGTAGGTAGTGACTATAGTGTGCCCAGTGCATGTATTAGTTTTTTAGCCTCGCTATTTCCAGTTTTTTTATTGATTATCGGTACAGTTCTTCCTTATGTAATTGATACGGGTAATGAAAAATTATTGTCTTGGGTGAAATTCATTTCAAATCCAACCCTAGTTATGTTACTGGCTATTTTATTTGCAGGATATAGCTTGGGCATAAAACAGGGGCGAAGTATCAAGTCAATTATGGAGATCTTTGATGGAGCTGTGAGAGATATAGCAATGATTTTATTTATTATTGCAGGCTCAGGTGTATTCAAACAAGTAATGGAAGATAGTGGGGTCAGTTTGGCACTCGCTAATTATTTACAGACCTTACCCATTCATCCATTGGTTTTAGCGTGGTTGATAACTGCTGTGATACGAGGATGTATCGGTTCTGCAACAGTGGCTGCGTTAACAGCGGCTGGTGTGTTATTGCCACTAGCTACAGGTGGGCATATTCATCCAAGTTTGATGGTTCTCGCAATTGGAGCAGGCAGTTTGATGTTTTCACATGTTAACGATGCTGGTTTTTGGCTATTTAAAGAATACTTTGGGTTGAGTGTAAAGGATACGCTTCTATCATGGTCAATCATGGAAGCTATTGTATCTGTTGTCGGTTTACTTGCTGTCCTAGCGTTGGATATGATTATTACTTAAAATTTAATTACCTTAAATAATTATTTGAATAACATAAAATATATAACATATTATGAATTATAATGCAGACGAACAATTTGAAAAATTAGGTTTAACATTACCTCCGGCACCTGCACCTAAGGGTGTTTATAAACCTTTTGTAATTGATGGTAAATATCTCTATTTATCTGGTCATGGGCCTGTACAAGATGATGCATCATTAATTATTGGTAGAATCGGTGCAAGCCTTAATCCTGAGGAAGGTAAACTTGCCGCAAGACAGGTTGGATTAACAATGCTTTCTACTATAAAAACTAATCTAGGTAGCCTTAATCGTATAAAACGTGTAATCAAGGTGTTGGGAATGGTCAATTGTACTTCTGATTTTGAAGCGCATCCAGCTATTATTAATGGTTGCAGTGAATTGTTTGCTGCAGTTTGGGGAACTGAGAATGGAATCGGAACGCGTAGTGCGGTTGGATTTGGATCACTTCCGGATAATATTCCTGTAGAAATAGAAGCTTTGTTTGAATTACATGAAACAGTATGATTAAGCATTGGTATGAATTAAATGATGTTTCAGAAGTAGACTCTCCCGCACTCTTGGTTTATGAAGAGCGGGTTGTCGATAATATTCAAAAAGCTATTGAGATGGTAGGGGGCGATTGTAGCCGGATTCGCCCACATGTCAAAACAAATAAATCGACAGATGTCTGTATTGCTTTAAGGAAGGCGGGTATAAATCAATTTAAATGTGCGACTATTGCTGAAGCTGAAATTCTGGGAGATGTTGGAGCTAAAGACGTCCTATTGGCTTATCAGCCAACAGGTCCTAAGATTGAACGTCTGATTAAGCTTAAAAAACATTTTGGTAAAACCAATTATTCGTGCTTAATCGATCATAATGAGAGCGCTAGGGCATTAAATAGGGCATGTGTTTTAGCAGACTGCTCTATGGATGTGTATATTGATGTAAATATTGGGATGAATAGGACAGGGGTAGCATTGGAAGAGGTCGAGAAGTTAGCCGTGACCATACTGTCACTTCCAGGGCTTCGTTTGATGGGGGTACATGGATATGATGGTCATATCCATGACTCTGATCTCAAAATCAGAGAAGAACAAAGTGCTATATCATATGCATTATTAAGTAAAGCACATTTATTATTAAACCAATTATGTAGCTCAATATCAAGGATGATTATCGGAGGTTCACCTTCTTTTACTTTTCACGCAGATAGAACTGATGTGATTTGTAGTCCAGGGACGTTTGTATTTTGGGACTATGGTTATGGAGAAACTCTAAAAGAGCAACCTTTTGATTATGCGGCATTACTGTTAACCCGTGTTATAAGTATTGTTGATCAGCATCATATTTGTTTGGATTTGGGATATAAAGCTGTCGCAAGTGAATCAGCTTTACCGCGTGTCAAATTTTTAGATCAACCCGATCTTGAAGTCGTAAGCCAAAGTGAAGAACATATGGTCGTAAAGGTTCCAAATGCACAAGTATACGAAATAGGTGCAGCTTTCTATGCTGTACCAAAGCATATATGTCCAACTGTGGCATTGTACGAAAAATTGGTGGTCATCACTGATGGAGAGGTCGATAATTATTGGTATGTTACTGCTAGAGATAGAAAGATTAATTTCTAAAGGATGAAAAAACAAAGATTGATTTTTGATGCGCATTTAGATCTTAGTATGAATGCAATGGAATGGAATCGGGATTTAAGACTTCCGATTGCTGAACTAAATAGTAGAGAGCAGGGGATGGACGATAAACCTGATCGTGGAAATGCAACAGTCTCTTTTGGTGAACTGAAAAGGGGGAATATTGGCCTAGTTGTCGCTACTCAAATTGCAAGATACGTGGAGAAGGAAAGCTCTTTGCCTGGTTGGTATTCTCCAGAACAAGCTTGGGCACAAACACAAGGGCAATTAGCTTGGTATAGAGCAATGGAAAAGGATGGGTACATGCGCATGATCAAAACTAAAACGGATTTAGAAGAGCATATCATTCTTTGGAATGATGAGACCAATAAATCAAATAAACCAATCGGTTTTCTGCTAAGTTTAGAAGGAGCTGATTCTTTAATTGATTTATCTTATCTCGAATATGCTTATGAGCAGGGATTACGTGCGGTTGGGCCAGCTCATTATGGGCCAGGAAGGTATGCGAATGGTACGGACTCAAATGGGAGACTAAATGCAAAGGGAATAGCGTTATTAAGGGAGATGGAACGCCTTAATGTTATTTTAGATGTAACTCATCTTAATGATGATGCTTTTTGGGATGCTATGGATGGATTTAATGGTCCAATATGGGCTAGTCACAACAACTGTCGCGCACTTGTCGACCATAACAGACAATTTAGCGATGATATGATCAAAATCTTGATTTCGAAAAAAGCAGTAATTGGGGTGGCATTAGATGCCTGGATGATGGTTCCCAGATGGGTAAGAGGCGTATCTGACCCTAAGACAATGAATTGTTCATTAGAGGTTATGGCCAATCATATTGACCATATCTGTCAATTGGCCGGTAATACAAATCATGTCGGTGTAGGAAGTGATCTTGACGGCGCTTTTGGTAAAGAACAATGTCCATATGACCTGAAAACTATTGCTGATATTCAGTTGGTTTTTGATATATTGTCACAAAGGGGATATGGTGAGGATGCTTTAGATAAAATAGCACATTCGAATTGGATTAATTTTTTGCGAAATTGCTTATAAATGGTCCGTTTTTAGCGAATACGTGTTTTATACTTACCATACAATCGTTATAATTTGAATGATATTTCTCTGCAGAAGGTACTTCTAAATAATTAAAAATAAGATTTTTATAAATTTTAATAATCTTTTGTGCTTAAATTGTATAACAATGTGATCATTGATGTGTTTTATAAAAAGAATTTATTAGTCACTTTTATTGTTGATATGTATGTATAAACCCGTTCAAGTTAATCGGAAAGATATTTATTTTAGGCCAGATACCAAACGTGTCCTTGCTCGTTTTTTTTCATTAGGTGATGAACGTTCCATTAAAGTAATTCATCGGGTGCTACAATTATCGGATGAAAAACAAAAGGAAGTTTTTGGACAGGTTTTACGAAGTTATTCTCAGCGGCACCGCAGTATTGTGAAGGTGTTTGAGCGTAATTTTGATCGCATAAGACATCTATTGGAAAGATTAGAAATGCCGACGGATAAAATATCGATGACAGCTAAATTATTAATTGGTTCTTACTTTACGATGGAATATTCCATCGAATCGGCAGCTTTATTTAATCCATCTATTGTTGAGCATCCAGATCAGAGCGAGCTTTATAAAGGGGAGAAGAGGGTTATTATCAGTTTTAGAGCAACCGGTGAGGGGCATGTATCTTCGATAGTATTCCGCTCTGGTTATATTGATACGGAGAATAATATTCATCTAGATGTTGTGGGAACATTGCTGGACAAGCCTATCAATATTAAGAATCATCGGTATAATAAAAATAGCTTCATTTCTAAATTGGTTGAGTTGCATCCAAAAGATGCGACGGCTATGCAAAAGCTTAGCGAAAATCTAACAGAAACATTTACATATGAGGAGCTGAAGAGATATGTGGAGGGAATACGTGCTGAAATAGAGCATACAGAGGATAATGATAGTATATTGAAGCAAGCGATATGGCTCGCTTCATCGCATTATGAGATGACTTTCTCTTTGGATACTTCAATATCTGAAAGGGTTATTTTTCCAATTTCTGATACTGAAAAAAGGGGGATTGAAGATGCGAGATTTGTTCGTTTTATAACACCTAAGGGAGAGGTTATCTATTATGCAACTTATACTGCATATGACGGATTTAGTATTTTACCAAAACTATTGACAACTAAGGATTTTTATCATTTTACAGTCAAGCCCATCCATGGAGAAATTGCAAATAAAGGTGCTGCGATTTTTCCGCGAAAGATCAAAGGGAAATATGCTATGCTATGTCGTATTGATGGTGAAAATAATTATATCGCCTATTCCGATTATATCAACATTTGGAATGAAGCTATTCATTTGGTGCAAGAACCTGAAAGTCCATATGAGTTTATACAGATCGGAAACTGCGGTTCCCCAATTGAAACCGCAGCCGGATGGTTAATTATTACACACTCTGTTGGCCCTATGCGCGAGTATTCAATTGGGGCTTCATTATTAGATTTGGAAAATCCACATATAGAAATAGGACGCCTTAGTCTCCCTATTTTAACTCCTAATGATATGGAAAGAGAAGGGTATGTGCCAAATGTTGTCTATTCATGTGGAGCTATTGTTCATAATGATCAGTTAATTATGCCTTACGCCATGTCGGACTATGCATCGACTTATGCGACCATTAACTTGAATGAGTTGATTCAGGCTATTCTTCAACCTGAAATTTGATTTTTAAAGACTTATAAACAGTTAAGTAGGCTATAAAATAACATAACGTGCTTTCTGCTCCTTGATTGCGGTTAATGCCATAAGTTTCTAACCCATCACAGCATCCTTTGGTGCTGTGGTCATATAGCGGGAGCTTAAGGTCATTTTCGCCTAAAAACCATTCAAAAGATCGAATCATTTTTTCAAAATATTCTTCATTTTTAGTGATTTCAAATACCTCCCTAAATAAAAGTACTGTGGCTGTAACATCAATGGGCTGTTGCCCGAATTTGCTTATATTTTGATTTTGTTTTGCCCATTTTTGATTGCCAATAATAGATAAAAACCCATTTTGCATAATGATATTTTCGAGAAAATAAAAGCTTGAAAATCCTATTTTTCTAAGTTTATCATCATTTAAATATTTGGTTGACATGAGTATTGCCAGTGGGATAATCGCATTGTCATATGCCAGAACTGGTTCAAACCATTTCCACTCATCATCAGCACTGGAATCATATTCATGTACTAATTTAAAAGCCAGTTTACGGAGTAACTCTGTGACTCTTTCATCATTTGGCTGTTGTTTTAGATATTCAGCAATACCCATCATAGTATAAGCGATAGCACGTATAGATTTTAAATTTTCAAAGTGTGGCATAGCTTTAAAAAACATATTTGATCCTAACTGATAGAAGTCAACAAAAGGTGCTGTATTAAATAGATATCCCAATGCCCATATAGCCCTACCAAAAGAATCTTCAGATCCGACTTCTTCTAAAAATTCATTCTGAAAATTCATGAAGTTATGAAATAATCCGTCCTCTCTTTGAGCATAGTAAATGTAATTAAGATAGGTCGAGATTCTCTTTCTAGTATCCTTTTCTCCAAAGGCTTCATATTGCATCAGGCTAACCAATAGCGCTCTAGCGTTGTCATCCAAACAGTATCCTTCTCGATAGTTGGGTGTTGCAAATGTGGCATGTTGAATAATTCCTACATAATTTGTCAATCGATCAAGATGATCCCATCTGAATTTTGGAAAACGCTCTAACATCGTTATTTTTATATCGGTGTCGAGATTTACTTGTGTAGAGGAGAGCTTTTGGAGTAACTTGACATAAGATCCGCCTAATTTGTTCCAAGTCATTTTTTCACCATGATGGCGAGCCCTACTTCTAAGTTCTTCTAGTTTTTTAGGGTTATCAAATAGGTCAATGAGAATATTTTTTAATTCTTTATGATTTTTAAAATCAAATAAAATGCCTCTTCCATCTGCCAATAAATCTTTCGCATGCCAATAGGGAGTAGATAATACAGCCGCTCCAGCCCCTACAGCAAATGATAATGTTCCACTCGTAATCTGAGCTTCATTAATATAGGGAGTAATATAGATATCACATGCTGTTAAGTAGGTGGTTAGGGTTTCGTTACTGACAAAATCATTGACAAAAATGATGTTGTTTTCCAAGCCCATTTGTTTTATTAAGGCAGTTAGATACTCCCGATATTCTTCGCCAGATTCCAATAAAACGTTTGGATGCGTTTTTCCTACAATAAGGTAAACAGTATTAGGATATTCTTGTACGACCTTTGGAAGTGCATGTATAACTGTTTCAATTCCTTTGTTACGAGCTATAAAACCAAAAGTAAGGATGATGCGTCTATCTGTCAACTGTAGTTTTTCTTTTGCATCGTTCTGTTGGTAATCAAAGGCTGGAACTCCATGAGGTATTAAACGTATTTTGTTTTCATGTACATGATATATTTTTTGGAGAAGTCCAATTGCATAGGAACTCATGACTACTATGATAGAAGCTCTTTTTGCAATTTCAATCAATATTGCTCTTTCATCAATATTTGGTTTTTCTAATATAGTATGTAAGTTGACCAATAAGGGCATATGAAGTAAATTGATCAAAGAGAGTATGTAAACACCGCTATTCCCTCCAAAAATACCATATTCATGTTCCAGCACTACACAATCATATTTATTCTCGTTAATAAAATTGGCCGCTTGGATATAATCTAATTGCTGTTGGGGGTTAATTTCGAAAACAACTTCCTCATTATAAGAATAAGATCGGTCTGAAAGAGCAATAATATGTTGGGTAATAGTTGAATCCTGATGGTCTATGGATTGTAGTAAATCATTGGTAAAAGTTGCTATTCCACATTGTTTTGGCAAATAAGTACTGATGTAGGCTATTTTCATGTTGAATTCTTAAATTTTTTAAATAATTAAATGATTTGATATGCCTGATTTTTTAGTTCAGCTGTTTTGATGAATTTACCTTATTTATGTTTCATGACTAAAACAGGTTGATATAATGGTATTCGGTGATCATTGTTATTTTTAATGAGTTTATTAAGAATGATCGTATTTATTTTTTAAGGAATGTACATGGTGTTAAAAAAATTATTTATATATGTATTTGATCCTCACGCTAGGCACGATAGCTTTTCATGGCTGTTGTGCCTAGTTTGAGAGCTATTGAAAGTATAGGTTCTGAATAAATATTAGTGAATTGCCCATATTCAACATACTAAACAATTAGAAAGTAGAAAAGTTGAATGTTTTTGAATTGTTGAAGGTACTTCTTTTTAAATCAACAATAGAAATTTCTTTTTACCGTACTGTTAAATATTTGTTAATCGAATCAAATTATCCAGCGCATGAAAACAATTTCACTTCCCAAGTGTTATATCTATAGTATTTACTTTAAAAAAGGAGATTTTATTATGAGCGAATTAACATGGAAAGGTCGTTGGAGCGAACTAAAAGGTAAAGTGAAACAACAATATGCAGATCTAACGGATGACGATCTATTGTACGCCGAGGGAAAAGAAGATGAATTATTAGGTAAACTTCAAAAGAAAACCGGAAAAACTAAGGAAGAGGTAGAAGATTGGTTAGATAAATTGAAATAGTAAATTTTAGTTTTATATAGCATAAAAAATGGTTAAGTACGATAAGTGCTTAACCATTTTTTTTTGTCTCCAATAATTTATTATTACAACAGTGCCTGATTCATCTTTTAATGGATTAATATTTTAAAAAATAATACATTTCAATTGTTTGTTGTGAAAAAAAATGATCTGAAAATCAGTAGTTTGCGCATTATTTTTGGTATTTTCCCTTATTTGTGAAAAAAAAATTTTAGCTTTGTGAAGCCCATCCCAAAAGGGCATGTTTTTCATAGGTAGATGAAAAGGTCGCGTTAAGTCTAACACGACCTTTTTTTATTTCCATCCATAGATTTGTTATAAATAATAAGCGCATGTTTATTTATCAATAGTTTTGAAAATTGTTTATTCAACATATCTAATTTTACTCAATATTTTTTTGATAACAATCTTAGTCCTGTATATTTGCTTTTAGAGAAATGAGATGAATAGGTTGAACAGAAAAAGCCTCACTAAAAGTAAGGCTTTCTAAGCAGTGCTCCCAACTGGGCTCGAACCAGTGACCAAAAGATTATGAGTCTTCTACTCTAACCAACTGAGCTATAGGAGCGGTTATTATATTTTGTCAAAATGTAACGTTTACCGCGTTTTGACGATGCAAATATTGATATTTGTATTGATATTTCAAAATAAAAAGATGAAAAAAATTAAAAATATTATCCTCGATTATGGAGATGTGATCTTTATGATCGACTTTTTGAGGATGGAGTCTGCCTTTAGTGAGTTGGGAATCAAAAATGTACGAGATTATTATGGTCACCGAGCACAAACAAAACTTTTTGATGATTTTGAACAAGGAAAAATTCCCGCAAAAGCATTTCGAGATGGAATTCGTGAAATTTCCGGTATATATTCTTTGACGGATACACAAATAGATGCTGCATGGAATGCCATGTTAATTGGTGTGATGGATGGAAATCATGAATTATTGCTCGATCTTAAAAATGAATATCGATTATTTTTATTGAGCAATAATAACGAAATTCATTATGGTTGGATTATGGATTATTTAAAAAATAATTTTGACCTCGATGATAATACAGCTTTTTTTGAAAAAGACTATTATTCACATTTAATGGGTATGCGTAAACCCAATATTGAGATTTTCCAATTTGTATTAAAGGAAAATGGTTTGGTCCCCGATGAGACGGTTTTTATAGATGACAGTCCACAGCATTTAAAGACTGCGAGTGAATTGGGATTAAAAACTTATTTGCTCACTAAACCTGATACCTTATATGATTTAATTTATCGTGAAGGCTTATTGAAAAAATAGTGAGATTCTTTTTGTATATCTCAATCATAATTGTACCTTTGCATCACTTTAAAAATTAAAAGGCTACGAAAGGAGGTATATACAGAGCATGATTATCGTAAATGTAAAAGAAGGAGAATCTTTAGATAGAGCATTAAAACGTTTCAAGAAGAAATTCGAAAAAACAGGAGTTTTAAGAGAACTACGTTCTCGTCAAGCTTATGAAAAGAGATCTGTAACTCGTCGTATTCAAGTTAAGAAAGCGATCTACAAACAAGGATTAAACCAAGAAGTTTCAATCTAAGGTTTCTAAAAAGATATAAAAAAGGGAAAAGTTTACTTTTCCCTTTTTTTATGCGCTTTAATTCGGTAAATTAGTTACAAATAGAATGGATTATGTATATAAAAGAGTTTGAACGGTATCTTCAATATGAAAGGCGCTACTCTAAACACACTTTAATAGCTTATTTACATGAAATTAGTCTGTTTTTAGTGTTTCTAGAGAATGAACATCTTCCATTCGAAGAGGTTGGCCATCGTGATATGCGTCATTATTTCGCCATGATGACAGAAGCGAATAAATCGGCTACGACAGTGAATCGAAGCATCTCGGCATTACGGACTTATTATAAGTTCTTACAGCGAGAGGATATTGTGAAAGATAATCCGATACAAGTGAAAGCTCTGAAAATGCCTAAGAAGTTACCAGTGGTAGTTGAGAAGGATAAATTGATGTTGTTGCTGGACCACTTAGAAGAGAACGTGCATGATTTTGAAAGTCGTCGAAATAAATTGGTGATGGAACTTTTATTTGGTACAGGTATTCGACTTGCAGAATTATTACAAATTCAGGATAGAGATATTGATTATTATAACAAAAATATTCTTATATTCGGTAAAAGGAGTAAGGAAAGGTTAGTTCCTATTAATGGGACATTAATAAAAGAGCTACAGCTTTATTTACACGCTAAAAGTTTATACATTGAAAATAATAAATCAAGTTTCTTAATCGTTACTAAAGAGGGAAAACCGGCCTACGAGAAATTGATCTATAGAATTGTGCATAAATGTCTGTCGATGGTTTCTTCACAACAGAAGAGAAGTCCGCATATTTTGCGACATACTTTCGCGACAGCATTATTGGACAATGGTGCAGATCTTAATGCAATAAAGGAGCTCCTCGGGCATGCGGGGCTTGCGGCAACACAAGTCTACACGCATAATTCTGCGGAGCGGTTAAAGTCTATTTATAAACAAGCTCATCCAAAAGCTTAAAAAAAGGAGGAAAAATGAACATTACTGTGCAATCAATTAAATTTAATGCTGATCAAAAGCTAATTGAGTTTATCCAAAGAAAAACAGGTAAATTGAATCAGTTTTTAGACTCAATCATTGGTGGAGAATGCTATTTACGTTTAGAAAATGTAGATGATGAATCTAATAAGGTATCGGAAATTAAAATAAATATACCAGGGAGTCAACTTTTTGCAAAAGGACAAGCTAAGAGTTTTGAAGAAGCAACTGATATTGCAGTAGAATCCTTAAGGAGACAGATTAATAAACATAAGACCAAAACTAAAACACAGGCCAGTAATCATAAAGAGATCTTGACGACTGAAGAAGAAGAATATTAGTATATAATAGTTTAATAAATGAAAGACTAATCATTATGATTAGTCTTTTTTTGTGTAAAACAAGGAGTTAACAATGCGCATCTGGGCTTCTTTTTATGCTAAAGACAACTATTTATAATGTTCAAAATAATTTAAAACTTACTTGGATTGATTATAAATAATGATTATTTTTGCTTCATCATAATGAATTAAGAAATGTCAAACAAAATCTGTCCATTAACAAATGTAGAAGAGGTCTTTAAAACTGAAACTGGTGCCATATATCAGTGTAGTCGTAAAAACTGCTATTGGATGGAATTTGCGGGTTCAACGACATCTTTTTCGGTGTCAGACTTTTTTAAATTTAAGAAATCAATAGATAATATTGATGTCGAGAAAATGCTAACAGACACTGCACGTTCTGCGGATTTTACATTGGTAATGCCTTTTCGAACAGAACGTTGCTTTCTCCTGGCAGTTCAAGATGTTTTGAATTTAAGAGATTTGTTAGATGGAGCTAAATTTATGATCGAATTAAATAGTATTGTTAAGGCTTGTTTACGTAGTTCTCAGATTACTGTGTTAGCTTAATTTTCCATTCTTTGTAATTATACTGATTCTAAACAGTTTAACCTTTTTTCCGCTAATTTAGACTGAATTCGTATTGCAAATTTTTTATACAAAAATCTGTAATGTCCCCTATATTTGTAGTGTTCAAGTAAGTCAAGTATTTGAAACTTGATTATTATAATTAGTATTAAAACTTACAGATATGAAAGATTTATTAAAATTAAAATCTTCTTTAACAGAAGAGATCGAAAATATATTAAATGCTCAAATTAAAGTTGAAGCACATTCTTCTTCACTATACTTAGCGATGTCATCTTGGTGTGATGATCAAGGTTTGGAGAATGCAGCAGATTTTTTTGCTAAACAGTCCAATGAAGAGCGTGAGCATATGTTGAAAATCTTCAATTATATTAACAATAGAGGCGGTCGTGCTATTTCACCAGAAGTAACAGGTATTCCTTCAGATTTTGATTCATTCCGTGGGATTTTCGAATCAGCATTGGAACAAGAGATGTTCGTTACTGAACAATTTAACAACATCGCAGACAAATGTATGAAAGCTAAAGATTACGTAACATTTAACTTTTTACAATGGTTCTTAGCAGAGCAAGTTGAAGAGGAATTTGTTGCGAGAAGAATCTTAGAATTATTTGATGTAATTGGAGAAGATGGTACTGGACGTTGGGAAATTGATAAACACTTACTTAAAGTTACTTTTGCTGGTGAATAATTAATTTATTCTTATAAATAAAATGAAAGGCGACTTATTTCAAATAAGCCGCCTTTTTTATATACAACTATTCATTATTTTGCGTTATGGTTGTGTAAATTATTATGTATATTGAGATACAAATAGAATAAGTTGTTTTGATGTCGGATAAATTCGAAATATCAGGAAATACTCATAGGGTCATCTTTCTTATCGTCTTCTTTTTTGTTGTGGGTAATGCACAAGCCCAACTCCAGAAAAAGGAGGTGTACGGATTTGTTGTGGATATCGATGGGCAACCGCTTGCTGGCGTCAATGTGCGTCTGACAACTTCTTTGGATACCGTCATGGCAATTTCTTCCAAAACAGGTTTCTACAAATTTTACCAAATTAAAGGAAGTAATATCCGTTTAAACTACAGTTCTTTAGGCTTACAGATTGTTGATCGTTCTTACCCTCAGTATAATACAACAGATCGTGTTATTGCGGAGACTGTTGTTTTAAAACCACAGGTTTCAGTGCTCAAAGAAATTGTTATTAAGAAATATAAACCAATCGTCTTCAAAGAGGATACGGTTCAATTTAATATGGGAGCTTTCCAGTTTGATCGACGCACACTGCTGGAGGATGCGCTTAAACAATTACCGAACTTCCAGGTTTCTCGTGATGGCTCTGTATATGCTTTTGGTAAACCGATTACTTCTGTACAAGTAGATGGTAAAAAATTCTTTGGAGGAGATGTGCTTACCGCTACTCGAAATCTTCCTGCGGATTTTATTAAAAATATTCAGGTTATTGATTTTTTCGGAGATGAAGCAAGTGCTAAGGGAACAAAAACTGGTGAGTCTGAGAAAATTCTAAATATTGTTTTGAAAGATGACAAGAAAAAAATAAGTTTTGGACAGGTTACAGGTGGTTTAGGTGATCAAGAACGATACCTCGCGAGTGCAGGCCTCAATAAATTCAATGATGGTCAGGAACTATCTTTTGTAGGATCTGTTAATAATACAAATACGAATCTTTTTTCTTTCGGTTCTCCAAATGGAGGAGGTTCCAGGGATCGTGTAATGGGCGAATTGGCAGACTTTGCCGACCCTACTGATGGTTTTAATGCTATTGGGTCCTTGGGAACAAGTTTTTCCACTAATTTGAATGATAAAATTAGTGCTTTTGGACGTTACAGCTATACAAATACAAAGAATACGACGAGGGGGAATTCCTATCTACAGTCTGTATATGGTAATAACATTATAACCAACCAAGAGGATTATGTAACAAAGACTGTTGATAATGCGCATCATATGAATTGGGGGTTTGATATAAAATTATCTGATTCAGATCTTTTAAAAATATCTCCAACTTTTTCATGGAATAAATCGAAAGGTAATGAATCTAGAGATCGATATATTAAGAATAGACAGATCACAAACGATGGGGAATATGCTTCTGACAACAGTAGTACGAGTCCAAATGCTGAAGTAGACATCTTATATGCCAAAAGTTTTAAGAAGCCAGGACGGAAATTAGTGTACAATTTACATCTGGGATATAATTCAGTCGATAAAAAAGAGGATATAGTTGACCGGAATAAGATTATAGATAGTGCGTTTAATCAAGTGCAAATTAAGGATAGTTTTTTAAATCAATTTGTGAAAAGTGAAAACAAAAATCAAGATATTAAAAGTTCGCTATCTATTATAGAGCCAGTGGACAAGGGCGGAGTATTAGAATTGAATTATGACTTTAGTTACACCTCAATTGATGCAAGGCGGTTAGTTCATGAACGAAATAATGAATTGGTAGATTTTGGTCGAGTTGATTCTCTTAGTTTAAGTTACGATTATGCTTTTTCATCCAATAGAGTTGGCATGAAATATCAACAGGATATATTCAATAAATTTAAATATAATATCGGATTTGCGGTTCAACCAACAGAACTTAAAGGTTTTTCTAAAGATAAATCAATTCAAACATCTTATAGTAATGTAAATCTTATACCAGCAGCGGGGGTCAAATGGAAATTTAATGAGAATTCTGATTTGTCAATTGATTACTTAGGTAAAAATAATCAACCTAATTTCTATCAGATTCAGCCGATATTGGATAATACAAATTCACAAAATATTATACAAGGAAATCCAGAATTACAAGCAGAATTCGCTAACCGTATCTTGGCTAAATATCGAAAATCAATTGTAAAAAGGGGACAATATTTTGAAAGTAGTATTGCTTATAATTTTATTTCAAATAAAATTGTCTCTAATCGGACTACTATTCCTAATTCAACAATACAAAAAACTACCTTCTTAAATACATCGGGTTATTATGATATCAAGGCATACTACTTATTTACTGCAGCTTTGTTTAACGATAATATACAGATGAGTTTGAATGGCAATGCTGATTTTTATAATAATGTCACTTACATAAATGACATTCGTAATGACGGTGGACATTTTTTATATTCGCAGTCTCTGCAATTCAGGTACATGTTTAATGATGTATTTGAAGCTGAACTTAATGGAAATTACGCATTAAACAAAGCTACCTATAAACGACCTTATAATGATCAAATTGTGGCGCATACCGGTGTGCTTGGTTTGGGATCCAAATATTATGTGAGCGCACATGGATCTTTTGGTGTAGAGGTATCGCAAAGGTTAAATTCGGGATATTCATCATCATCATGGACAAATATAAATCCCACAATTATTAATGCATATTTTGAATATACTTTTATGCGTAATAATTTAGCAATGTTACGGATTCAGGGCTTTGATTTACTAAATCAAAATTCAGGTATTACCAGAGATGTAATAGGAAATGATATATTTGACGTTCAAAATGAAAGGTTATCTCGTTATTTTATGGTCTCTTTAAATTTCCGTTTACAAAAATATCCTAAAAAATCATAATGAAAGCAGTTGTTATAACAAAATTTGGTGGACCTGAAGTTTTGAAGATAAAGGAGGTGGATACACCAACTTGTACTGGGCATCAAGTGTTGATTGCTGTAAAAGCAGCAGGTATGAATAGGCCTGATGTGTTTCAGCGGAAGGGAAATTATGCGGCCCCTGAAGGTGCCCCCGCTGATATTCCTGGTCTTGAGATTTCGGGAGAAATTGTATCCATTGGTGAGTTGGTAGATGAATGGAAAATTGGTGATCAGGTCTGTACTCTTTTATCTGGTGGAGGATACGCAGAATATGTCGCTGTTGATCAGGGACAGTGCCTGCTTATACCTAAAGGATTGACTTACGAAGAAGCTGCCGCTTTACCAGAAACATTGTTTACCGTGTACCATAATGTCTTTCAAAGAGGGGAACTAAAATATGGCAATAGCTTTTTAGTTCATGGTGGAAGTGGAGGTATTGGATCAATGGCAATTCAGTTAGCAAAGCTTGCAGGAGCAAAAGTGTATACAACAGTGGGATCGGGTGACAAAGCTACTTACTGTAAAGAATTGGGAGCGTCAGTGATCATTAATTATAAGGAGCAGGACTTTAGGGAGATTATTGAAGACAATAAAATTGATGTTATACTTGACAGTATAGGAGGCGATTATTTTGAAAAGAATCTTGAAGT
This sequence comes from Sphingobacterium kitahiroshimense, assembly GCF_025961315.1. Taxonomy (NCBI): domain Bacteria; kingdom Pseudomonadati; phylum Bacteroidota; class Sphingobacteriia; order Sphingobacteriales; family Sphingobacteriaceae; genus Sphingobacterium; species Sphingobacterium kitahiroshimense. The sequence goes on from NZ_JAOQNK010000001.1 coordinate 6,126,991, forward strand.
ATTGAAACCGGATGGTCATCTGATCTACATTAACGCAATGAAAGGTGCTAAAGTAGAATTAAATCTTTTTAAATTGATGCAAAAACGAATCTACCTATCAGGTAGTCTTTTAAGAAGTAGATCTATTTTATTTAAAAAAAATGTGCGCGATGACATAAATAAACAGATCTTACCTCTAATCAAACCAGGTGTTTTTAAAGCAAATATCTACAAGACCTTTCAATTGGAAGAGGCTTCTGTTGCCCATGCATTGTTAGATTCTGGTGACTTTACAGGAAAGCTTGTCTTTGTTCTTTAAAATAGATGTGCAATTCCTTTTTGATATTGTAATGGAGTAAATCCTGTCGCTTCTTTGAAATATTTGTGAAAACTGACAAAGTTTTGAAAACCACATTCGAAGCAAATTTGTTTCACATTATATTTACGTTCTGCTAACAATTTACAGGCATGCCCAATACGTATTTCAATAAGATATTGAAATAGAGTTTTTCCAGATTTAGCTTTAAAGTAGCGACAAAACGAGTTTGTAGTCATTCCAGTTAATGTCGCAATATCTTCTAACTTGATTTGTGATTTGTAATTTTGTGTAATATAATCCATAATAACAGTCATTCTTCTGAAATCTATATCTTGACTGTCAATCGGATAATTTTCACTGGACAACAAAGTATAGGCTTCAGATTCTGCTATTAAAGTTAAGACTTCTATTAGTGCTATTATTTTAGTTGAGTTGTTATTGTTTAAAACCTTTTCTATTAGAGATTTAGCTAATTGCAAAATTGATTTATTTAACTGAATTCCCCTTTTAGATTTTTTTAATAAATTCTTTAATTTATAATTTTCTGGCAGATTAAAGAAAGCGTCGCCAAGAAAATTTTCTTTAAAATGGGAAACTCTAATGTCCGCAGGTTCGGGACAGTTATTATCTAAATAGCAGGAGTCAAATAGCCAATAATGAGGTAAGTTAGATCCAACCAATACGATATCACCATTTGTAAAATTTTTAATACTGTCACCAATAAATTGGGTTCCCGATCCCTTTCCGAAATGAATTAATTCAAGCTCTTCATGGTAGTGCCAAATATTATGATTTTGTGGAATAATATCGTTCCTCACGCTGAATGACTGTACGTTACTATTATTGACTTTTAGTAGTTGTGGTTTCATTTATTAATAAATATATGCACTATATTTTACAGTTCTACTATTTTGAATGGTAATATAGCGTAATAATTGGGTAAAATACTTAAATTTTCTTTCATTAATTATTCCTTATTTTACATAAACCAATGATAAATTATATTTTATATGTCAGTTAGTAAAAATAATAAATTAGCGATTGTACTCGTAACATCCCTTTTTTTCTTTTGGGGCTTTGTTCATAATTTGGACCCTATTTTAATTCCACATCTTCGTAATGCATTTAGTCTAACGCATTTACAGGCTTCTTTAGTGGATTCAGCTGTTTTTATTGCTTATTTTTTACTAGCTATTCCTGCCGGTATGATCATGAAAAAATATGGTTATAAATCGGGTATTTTAATAGGTCTGACAATTTTTGCTATTGGTTGTTTTTTATTTATACCAGCAGCTAATCAGATTAGTTATGTATTCTTTTTAGCGGCTTTATTTGTTGTGGCTTGTGGTTTAACTATTTTGGAAACTGCGGCAAATCCCTATGTTACGGTCTTAGGTGACCCCAGTAAAGCAACACAGCGATTGAATTTTGCCCAATCCTTTAACGGACTGGCAGCATTTATAGCTCCAATCTTGGGCGGAAAATTTATTTTAGCGGAACAACCAAAATCTGATACTGAGATTGCCGCCATGAGCGAGCAGGTTAAATTAGCCTATATGGAGGCAGAGACTGCGACTGTAAAAGCGCCTTACATGATTTTAGGTTTAATTATTCTGATTGTTGCTGCGATTCTTTTTTTCACTAAGCTTCCTGATATTAAAGATGATGAAGGCGAACAAAAGGCTGGTTTCTTTCATGCATTTAAGCATAAAAATGTAAAGTGGGGAGTAATCGGACAGTTTTTTTATGTAGGAGCACAGGTGTGTGTGTTGAGCTTTATGGTACTTTATGCTACTGAAGTTGCTGGAATCACTCCCTTAAATGCTTCCAAATATGCTAGTTTTGCAGGTTTAGCTTTTATGTTAGGTCGTTTTGTTGGAACATTTTTTATGAAATTTATACAGCCACTAACTTTGCTAATGATTTATTCTATCATTTGTATTGCATTGTCATTTATTGTGATATACGGAAGTGGCACAATAACAGTCTATGCATTAATTGCAGTAGCATTTTTTATGTCGATTATGTTTCCCACAATATTTGCGGTCGGAGTTGAGGGAATTGGGGCAGATACGAAATCAGCTTCAAGTTTAATCATTATGTCTATTGTAGGTGGAGCAATTTTGCCGCCTTTATTGGGATTGATTTCAGATAAAACTGGTAATCTTCAACTGGGCTACTGGGTACCTATGATCTGTTTTATAGTAGTGCTTTTATTTGCTCTAGCTAATAAAAATAATTTAAAGACGAAATCTTCTCACGAATAATAATTGTAAAATGACTCAATATACTTTTGCCTTAGATCTGGTTAATGATCCTAAATTAATTGCTGAATATGAAAAATATCATAGGAGTGTTAGTTCCGAAATTCAACAATCAATTTTAGATGCCGGTGTTACTAAAATGCAAATTTTTAGATTTGAAAATCGCTTGTTTATGATCATGGAAGTGGATGACACTTTTACATTTGAAAGAAAAGCAAATATGGATGCTACCAATCCTAAAGTTCAGGAATGGGAACAGCTGATGTGGAAGTACCAGAGTGCTATTCCGGGAGCTAAAGAAAATGAGAAGTGGGTTTTAATGAAACAGATATTTGATTTGAAGAAATAAAATGATAAAAGATAAAAAAACATATTTGCAGATTCATCCAGAGGATAATGTATTAGTGGCTTTGCAAGATTTGCCTAAAGGAACGTTAATTGAATGGAAAAATAACAATTTCCATTTATTGCAAGATGTAGCTGCCAAGCATAAGTTTACCATCTCTCCTTTAAGTCAGGACGCTGAGGTTTATATGTACGGTGTGTTGGTTGGAAAGGTAAACTGTGCATTAGAAACTGGTGCCTTGATTTCTACAGAAAATCTACGTCATGCCGCCGATGATTTTAAGCTAAGTAAAAGAAGAACGGACTGGATAAAACCTGATGTTTCATCTTTTTTAGCAAAAACCTTCAATGGCTTTCATCGATCTAACGGATCGGTTGGTACTGCTAATTACTGGTTAGTAATCCCATTGGTTTTTTGTGAAAATAGAAATGTCCTGACTTTAAAGACAGCTTTTGAAGAGAAGTTGGGGTATAAAGTAAGGGCGAATGATTATACCACTGAAGTGGATGAATTGATCCGTTTATATCAATCAGGTGCAGATATTAATCAGATCATAGCTCAGGATTTAAGTTCTTCGGCAACGCGAGCAAGCGACCATCGCTTATTTGAAAATGTCGATGGAATCAAGTTTTTAAATCATGAAATGGGCTGTGGCGGTACACGTATGGATTCGGATGCACTTTGTGGTTTGCTTGCAGGCTACATTACACATCCAAATGTAGCAGGTGCAACCATCTTAAGTTTAGGTTGTCAACATGCTCAAGCCTCAATATTAGAGGCGGAGATCGCGAAAAGGGATTCGAAGTTTGATAAACCTTTGTATATTTTTGAACAACAAAAAGAAGGTACGGAGAAGGAATTAATGCAAAAGGCTGTGAAGGCAACATTTGCAGGAATGATGGAAGCAAATAAATGTATACGTCAACCCGCTACCTTAGATAAATTATGTATAGGTCTCGAATGTGGCGGATCGGATGGGTTTTCTGGTATCTCTGCAAATCCTGCTCTCGGATATCTTTCTGATATTTTAGTAACGTTAGGTGGATCTGTTATTTTAGCTGAATTTCCAGAGTTATGTGGGGTTGAACAAGAGTTAAGTGACCGATGTGTAGATGAAGAGACTGCGGATAAATTTATGGAGTTAATGCGTGTTTATAATGCGAAAGCTGAGGCTGATGGTTCTGGTTTTTATATGAATCCTTCTCCTGGCAATATTCGTGATGGTCTGATCACCGATGCAATAAAGTCTGCTGGAGCTGCCAAGAAAGGCGGTACATCGCCTGTAACTGCAGTAATTGATTATCCAGAGTTAGCCAATAAGCCAGGTCTTAATCTGCTATGTACACCAGGAAATGATGTTGAAAGTACTACCGCAGAAGTTGCTGCAGGAGCAAATATTGTTTTGTTTACCACTGGTCTAGGAACACCAACGGGTAATCCAATAACTCCAGTGATTAAACTGTCTACAAATACAAAGACATTTGAGAAAATGCCAGATATCATCGATATTAACTGTGGGACTATTATCGAGGGTGAGGAATCAATTCAAGAAGCGGCACATCGTATATTAGATTATGTGATTGAAGTGGCTAGCGGAACAGTGGTGCCGAAAGCGGTACTTTTGGGACAGGATGACTTTATTCCTTGGAGAAGAGGCGTATCTTTATAATCATAATTTTGTGTCAAGATTATCAGTAAAGCTTGATAGACACGTTCTTTTTGTTAATAAATTTTAATAATCATAAGGTAGCTGTTCATGAAGTATCATGGATCAGATATTAATAATAAATAATATAATAACATGTCAAAATTGCAAAATAAAGTAGCTGTTATCACAGGTGGTGGAAGTGGAATAGGTCGTGCAATAAGTTTACTTTTTGCCGCAGAAGGAGCAACTGTTCATATTCTGGATCTTAATATTGAAGGGGGGCAAAGTGTCGTTTCTGAAATAACTAATCAAGGAGGACGGGGATTTGTCCATGCATGTAATGTAAGTCTTCAGGATGAGGTGTTATCAATTGTAAATACTATCGGTAAAATTGATATTTTAGTTAACAATGCAGGTATCGCTCATGTTGGAAATCTAGAAAATTGTAAAACTGAAGATTTTGAAAGAGTATTTAATGTAAATGTTAAAGGTGCTTATAATGCGCTTTATGCAGTTGTTCCAAAAATGAAGGAAAATGGTGGCGGGGCAATTCTTAATCTAGCGTCCATTGCAGCTTGGGTAGGAATTACAGATCGATTCGCATATTCAATGAGTAAAGGTGCCATTTTTGCAATGTCACTATCGGTTGCTCGTGATTACATGGCTGATGGAATTAGATGTAATAGTATTTCACCTGCAAGAGTACACACACCATTTGTGGATGGTTTCATTGCCAAAAACTACCCAGGACAAGAAGCAGAGGTCTTTGAGAAATTGTCAAAGAGTCAACCGATTGGACGTATGGCACAACCTGAAGAAATTGCTAAATTGGCTTTGTTTTTATGTAGTGATGATGCCGGTTTTATCACTGGAAATGATTATCCCATTGATGGAGGTTTTATAAAACTAAATAATTAAATTAAGGATCTTTTGAGATCACTTATATATAATATTAATATTGAAAATATGAAATTAATACGTTTTGGAGCAGCGGGAAAAGAACAAATTGGTGTTCAGATAGATGGTGTAAATTATGATGTATCTGCATTTGGAGGTGATTATAATGAGTCTTTTTTTGAGAATGACGGTTTAGAGGCTTTAGAAGAGTTTGTTAAAGCAAATAATGGTAAATTAATTCCTGTACCAGATACTGAAAGAATTGGTGCACCATTTGCAAGACCTTCTAAAATAGTTTGTATTGGTCTTAATTACAAAGATCATGCAGAAGAAACAGGTGCTACAATTCCTGCAGAACCTATTATTTTTATGAAATCTACTACTTCTTTAGTAGGTCCATACGATCAGGTAATGATACCTCGCGATTCTGTTAAAACTGACTGGGAGGTGGAGTTCGGAATTGTTATTGGTAAAACCGCATCTTATGTGGAAGAAGCTACTGCATTGGATTATGTAGCGGGATATGTGTTGCATAATGATGTTTCTGAACGTGAATATCAATTAGAACGTGGTGGAACATGGGATAAAGGTAAAGGTTGTAATACGTTCGCTCCTATGGGACCCTTTTTGTCAACTAAAGATGAAATCAAAGATATTAATGACGTCAATATCTGGTTGAAGGTAAATGGTAAAATGTATCAAAATGGAAGTACTAAAAATTTAATCTTTTCAGTACCTTTTATTGTGAGTTATGTGTCTCAATTTATGACATTGTTGCCGGGCGACGTAATTTCTACTGGTACACCAGCAGGTGTTGGATTAGGATTTAATCCTCCAATTTATTTAAAACCTGGCGATGTGATTGAATTGGGTGCCGATGGTCTAGGTGAGTCCCGTCAAGAGGTAATTGCTTATTCAAAATAATTAATTCTTATGCGTATAGATGCTCATCAACATTTCTGGCAGTACGATCCCAGACGACATAATTGGATTACTAGTGAAATGAAGGTTTTACAACAAGACTTTATTCCGCTAGATCTGCAGTTTATACTGGAAAAGAATGATTTTGATGGCTGTATTGCTGTTCAAGCAGATCAGTCTGATGAAGAAACAAAGTATTTGGTGCAATTGGCACAAGAATATTCTTTTGTAAAAGGAGTCGTTGGTTGGGTCGATTTACGAGCTTCGAATATTGATGAACAGTTGCATCAGTATAGAGATGAAGCTATTCTTAAAGGATTTAGACATATTGTAGAAGGGGAGGAAGATCCCGATTTCTTACAGCGAGATTCATTTTTAAAAGGGATAGAATCTCTAACGAAATATCGTTATACATACGATCTTCTGATTCGTCCTCGTCATTATGCTGGTGCTATAACATGCGTGCAATCAAATCCAAACCAAACATTTATTTTGGATCATATTGCTAAACCCCCAATTAAATCACGCGAGTTTGAAGAATGGGCATTATTTATTGAAGAATTAGCAGCTTTTTCAAATGTTAGTTGCAAAGTTTCTGGTCTTGCTACTGAGGCAGACTGGAAAAGTTGGCGACTGGATGATTTTACACAGTATTTAGGACATGTATTTGATTCATTTGGTAAAGATCGAATTATGTTTGGATCCGATTGGCCGGTATGTTTATTAGCAGCATCTTATGAAGAAAGTGTTACCATTGTGGAATCGAAATTGGACGCATTTACTACTGCTGAGAAAGAGGCGTTCTGGGGATTGAATGCATTAAAAACCTATAATTTATAAGGTAGAATATGAATTTGAATTTGAAAGATAAAGTTATAATTGTCACAGGAGGTGCAAAAGGCATTGGTAAGGCAATTGTTTTAGGTTTGGCAAAAGAGGGTGCTATTCCGGTAATTGTTGGACGTAGACAGGTTGATAATGATCTTGTTAAGCAAGAAGTAGAAGCTCTTGGCGGGCAGGCTTTTGCTGTGCAGGCAGAACTGTCTGATCCGAAAGATTGTGAGACTGCAGTTGCGAAAACAATTACTCATTTTGGGCGTATAGATGGCTTAGTGAATAACGCAGGAGTGAATGACGGAGTAGGTTTAGCCTCTGGTAATTATGAAAAGTTTTTAGCTTCTTTACATAAAAATCTAATTCATTATTATTTAATGGCTCATCATGCATTAGATGCTTTGATCGCATCACAAGGTAGTATTGTAAATATTACTTCAAAGACGGCAGAGACAGGGCAAGGCAATACATCAGCTTATGCAGCCTCTAATGGCGGTAGAAATGCGCTAACGAGGGAGTGGGCTGTGGAACTGCTTCCACACCGAATCCGCGTGAATGCAATTGTCGTCGCAGAATGTGCTACGCCACAATATGATACCTGGATACAAACTTTAGATAATCCTGTAGAAACTTTAAAGAAAATTACAGATCGTATTCCACTAGAACATAGAATGACTACTTCAGAGGAAATTGCTAATACAGCATTATTTCTTTTGTCCGACAAATCTAGTCATACAACAGGGCAGTTGATTCATGTTGATGGTGGTTATGTTCATCTTGATCGCTCGATCATTGCCGAGCAATAACCATAGGAAGTTATTGAGGAAATAAAAAGGGCTTTTAATATTTATTAAAAGCCCTTTTATTATTCAATCGATAAGGATTAACCTAATTTACCAATTTCTTGAACTAAATCAACGATCTTGTTAGAGTAACCCCACTCGTTGTCATACCAAGAGATAACTTTAACGAAGTTTTCATTTAATGAAATACCCGCTTTAGCATCAAAGATAGATGTGCGCGCATCACCTACGAAATCAGTTGAAACAACTTCGTCTTCTGTGTAACCTAAAATACCTTTTAAGTCACCTTCAGAAGCTTCCTTCATAGCCGCTTTGATTTCTTCGTAAGTAGCAGATTTTGCTAAACGTACTGTTAAATCAACAACAGAAACGTCTGCTGTAGGAACGCGTAAAGACATACCTGTTAATTTACCTTTTAATTCAGGTAAAACTAAACCAACAGCTTTAGCTGCACCAGTAGAAGAAGGGATGATGTTTTGATAAGCACCACGTCCACCTCTCCAGTCTTTCACTGAAGGTCCATCAACTGTTTTTTGAGTTGCAGTAACAGCGTGTACAGTTGTCATTAAACCTTCAACGATACCAAATTTGTCGTTTAATACTTTAGCAACAGGTGCTAAACAGTTTGTTGTACATGAAGCGTTAGAAACGATATGTTGATCAGCTTTTAAGTCTTTATGATTAACACCCATAACGAAAGTAGGAGTATCATCTTTAGCAGGTGCTGACATTACTACTTTTTTCGCACCAGCATCAATGTGTTTCTGTGCTAATTCTTGTGTCAAGAAGAAACCTGTAGATTCAATAATAACTTCTGCACCAACTTCATTCCATTTTAAGTTTGCAGGATCTTTTTCTGCTGTAACACGAATTGTTTTTCCGTTAACCACTAAGTTTCCGTTAACAACCTCTACTGTTCCATCGAATTTACCATGTGTTGAATCATATTTCAACATATACGCCATATAATCTGGCTCCACCAAGTCATTGATACCAACAACTTCAACATCTGGACGATTTACCGCAGCTCTGAATGCTAAACGACCAATACGGCCAAATCCGTTAATTCCAATTTTCATATTATTAATTTTTATTGATATAATATTTTATAAGATTATGAATAGGTTCCTTTATAATTGTCCCTATTGATATATTAAATTCTTCCGTTGCCACCTCTTTTAGCAAATTTTCAAAATTAGCGGCTACGGAACCTGTAAAGTGAATGTCATTATCAGGATGTTCCTTGTACAATGGTTTAATGAAAGTTTTAAGAAACAAACGAAATCCATTTTTTACAATCTGAATAATGAATGGATGATTTTTGTTTTCCAATACAAATTCGGAGAATGAATTGAGAAAAATAGTTGGTTGAGGGGAATTATAAACCTTTTCCAAGATTATTTTTCGATCAATAGCATATTTATTTAATAGTTTATCCTGCAGATCCTGCGGAAGTGTATCTGTTAAATAATGTTTTAACAACATTCTTGATGTCCAATTCGTAGATCCTTCATCGGCTAAAATATAACCGAGGCCATAATTATTTGGGATAACTTTTTTTCCCGTATAAAATGCCGCATTTGAACCACTTCCGATAATGCCAATAATGCCTTTTTCATCGCCAAAAGAAGAAATTGCAGAGGCGATAACATCATGTTCCACCTTTACTTTCGCGTTAATAAAGAATTTTTCAAATACAGTTTTGATTTTGTTCTTGCGTTCCGGAGAAGATGAGCCAGCACCAAAAAAATAAATCCGTTTGATCTTTTCAGCATTATTGATCAAATTGGTATTTTTATTTAAAAGTTGTGCAATATATCGCTCGTCTTGCAAATAAGGGTTAATTCCACTTGTACGAAAGCCCGTGATCACACGACCTTTATCGGCTAATCTCCAATCTGCAAATTTTGAACCACTGTAGACCACTGCAATCATCTGAATTCTCTATTTTTTATTTTAAATAGCCAATACTTGAACAAGTTCTAACATATCAGAACTTAATTTGTATTCTTTATTATTAATAGCCTCCTCTAGTGGAGTCGTAACAACTTCATTCCCTCTAACACCAACAGTCATACGATTGTTTCCTTTTAGTAATTCTTTTACGGCAGCAAAACCTAAACGGCTCGCAAGTACCCGATCAAAGCTTGATGGAGAACCACCGCGTTGTAAGTGCCCTAAGATACTAACTTTTGTGTCATAATAATCAAATTTTTCTTTCACTTTTTTGGCTACATTATAGGCACCTCCGTTTTGATCACCTTCTGCGACAATAACAATTGAAGATGATTTTTTTCCACGGCCATCTGCAGCTGATAAGTGAGCAATTAATTCATCTATCGCTGTTTCCTTTTCTGGCAACAAAATTGCTTCTGCACCACCAGCTATGCCAGCATTCAAGGCAATACAGCCAGAGTCTCTTCCCATAACTTCAATGAAAAATAAACGCTCATGGGATGCAGCTGTATCTCTAATTTTATCTATTGCTTCGATAACTGTATTAGTTGCCGTATCATAACCTAATGTGAAATCAGATCCGTATAAATCGTTATCGATTGTACCAGGGATACAAATAACTGGAATATCATATTCTTTTGAGAAAAAGTCTGCACCTGTAAAAGTTCCATCTCCACCTATAGCAACCAAAGCATCAATACCGGCCGCTTTTACATTTTCGTAAGCTTTTGCTCTTCCTTCTTTTGTTTTAAATTCGAGACATCTCGCTGTTTTAAGAATAGTTCCGCCTAATTGGATAATATTACTAACCGAACGTGATGTCATTTCTGTAAAGTTACCGTCCAACATACCTTGATATCCTTGGTATATACCGGTAACACTTAATTTTTCGTATAATGCTGTACGGACAACCGCTCGAATGCAAGCATTCATGCCTGGAGCGTCTCCGCCTGATGTAAAAACTCCGATTCTTTTAATATTCACCACTGTCAAAAATTTTAGGTTGTACGAATATAGTGTATTTTTTACACTATTGAAATTATTTTTTATTTTTTTGTTTCGATAAAAATTAAGGTAAAGTTATTAACTTTATAGCATAAGCTACATATTCAACTCATTGGTTTAAGTAAAGATAATAAATTAGAAAAGTTTTGTATACTACATTTACAGTCGATTGTGTCATTTTCGGTTTTTATGAGGGGGAACTACATGTTCTACTAACGGAGAGAAATGAATATCCTTTTAAGGATTGGTGGGCGTTGCCTGGTTTTTTTGTTAATAATGATGAAGAAATGGAGGATGCTGTTAAGCGGATATTATATGAAAATACAGGTCTTAAGGATGTGTTTTTGGATCAATTGTATGCCTTTGCAGGTTTAAAAAGACATCCTCAGGGAAGGATCTTGACAGTTGCTTACTATGCTTTACTACAATTGGACAAGACAAAAATTAAGTTAAAGCCAGTTACTTCTTATATGCGACAGGCCAAATGGTTCCCTTTAAATAAAGTGCCAGATTTGGCTTTTGATCATAGTACAATTTTAAAACAAAGTGTTGAAAAATTGAGACGTCGTATCGCTAATACACCCATCGCTTTTGAACTGTTGCCAGACAAATTTACGTTGACACAGTTACAAATGGTCTATGAAAGTATTTTGGGAAGAGAATTGGATAAAAGAAATTTTAGAAAAAAAATGATTAACTACGGTTTTCTTAAAGAATTGGACGAAGTTCAAAAAGGAGTAGCTTATCGTGCGGCAAGGCTTTACAAGTTGGATAAACGCAAGTTTTTAAAGCAATTTCAAAACAGTATAACTTTTTAACAGTTATAAGTTTAAAATAAAAAAAGTGCATATCGTATAGTATGCACTTTTTTTATTTTAAAAATTGACGATCTGTTGACAATTAAATTGTGAGTGTTTTTCACTTTTTGTATATTTGACCAAAGTTTACATAAAGTCAAAAGTTTAGAATTAAGTATGTCAACAAACAATGATAATAAGAAAGAGTTCATTATTGCCGCAGCTATTAGAAGATTTGCGCACTATGGCTTTTCTAAAACAACCATGAATGAGATTGCAGAAGATGTTAAAATTACCAAGGCAAACCTTTATTACTATTATCCTGATAAAACAACATTAGTGCATGATGTGATCTTATCTGTCACAGATGATTTCAGGAAGCAAGAACAAGAACTAATTAAGAAGTCTAAATCTTCCGTCATTAATCTTCTTTTAGATTTGTTGGATTTAAAATCAGCATTTATAGAGCGTCATTATATGTTGCATATGAATGAAAACATGGAATGGATAAAAGGTGCGCCATTGCAAACATTGATGCGTCAAATACATGAAAAGGAAGTTATCGAAGTTGCAAAATTATTTCAAAATGGAGTAGATAATAAAGAACTTGCTATAGAGGATGTACATAAAACAAGTGAAATGTACGTTTACCTAATGAAAAGTATCGGATTAGTAGGAATATTATGTGATGTGTTTACCGGAATTCCAACGCAATGTAATGTGGGCGATGTTTTACAGAAGCAAAAAGATGCAACAATGTTAATATACAATGGTTTAAAGTTTAATACGGTTTCGAATTAATTATAAAAATGAAAAAGATAAAAATAGTAGGAGTGCTATTAGCCGCTTTGTTTTCAGTGAATTTCGCGCATGCGCAGGAAATATTAACATTGAACCAAGCTCTTAAGTATGCGCTGGAAAACAAAGCAGAGGCAAAAAAATCAACACTTGATTTAGAGAACGCCCAGTATAAAATTGACGAAGTCCGAGGGGGAGCTCTTCCGCAGATTAGTGGTGCAGGTACATTGACATATAACCCAATGTTACAGAAGGTGGCACTACCTGGAGAAATTATTGGAAAACCCGGTGAAACAGTAATGGTCGCAATGGGGCAAAAGTGGCAATCAAATGCTTCCCTGCAGGTTAATCAGCAGCTATTTAACCAATCATTATTTACGGGTTTAAAAGCCGCAAAAACTACAAAAGAGTTCTATATCATTAATAAAAGCTTGTCTGATGAGCAATTAATTGAAAAGGTCGCAAATGCGTATTATGATGTTTTTCAGACACAGTTACAACTAGAGACCGTTGATAATAATTTAAATAGCACAACTAAAACAAGAGATGTGATCGCGGGTTTGGTACAGGCGGGTTTGGGAAAGAAAATTGATTTGGACCGTACAAGTGTAGCTGTCAATAATTTAAAAGCAAACCGTCAAATTTTGATTAATGCATTGGAATTGAAAGAAAATGCGTTGAAATTTGCTATTGGTATGCCTATGCAACAGGAAGTTAAACTTCCCAATGAGACTTTTGAAATAAACTTATCAACAGCTGATTTAGCAGCGGCAGAATTAGCATCAAGAACTGAAGTTAGATTGCTGGAAAAGCAAAACCAACTATTGGAGTTGAATAGAAATGCTATGAAAGCTGAACTTTACCCTAAACTTTCTTTTTCTGGTAATTTAGGATATTTAGGAATGGGACCAACTTTCCCAATTTTCGCAAAAAATGAAGGAGTTAAATGGTCGGGTTTTTCTGGTTTAGGCTTAAATCTCTCAGTTCCTATTTTTACTGGAGGAACAACAAAAGCCAAAATTAACCAAGCTACTATTCAGTTGAAACAAGCGCAGGTTGATTTGGAAGATACTAAATTGGCTCTGAGTTTATCCAATGAAAATGCCAAATCGCAGATTACAAATAGTCTATTGACAATTAATAGTAATCGCGAAAATGTACAATTAGCGAAAGAAGTTTTGGATAACACGCAGAATAATTATAAAAATGGATTAGCAACGCTCACAGATTTATTAGATGCTGAAAATGCTTATGCAGATGCACAAAACAATTTAAGTACATCATTATTAAATTACAAAGTAGCTGAGGTTCAATTGATTAAGGCTAAAGGGGAATTAAATACATTATTAAATAGCAAATAGTAACCGATATATGAAAAAGATATTTATAACAGGAATCATAGTTATTGCTGCATTAGCAGGTATTATGTATGTGTTGAAAAAAAATAAAAAGGAGAATGAAGCTCAAACAGCTGTAGTAGCGCAAAAAAATGCAGCAGTTGCTGTTCGTATTGCTGAGGCAGGCATTAAGGATGTCAATACAGTATACGTAACAAATGGAACTTTCCTTCCTAAACAAGAAGTTAAACTTTCTTCAGAAGTTGCTGGACGTGTAGCTCGTGTACTTGTAGATGAAGGTGATTATGTAAAAGTAGGACAGACATTAGCCATTATTGTTGGAGATAAGCAAAATGTAAGTGTAAACAATGCGCAGGCGGTTTACGATAATGCGAAAAATGAGGTAGCTCGATTTGAAAGTGCATTTGCAACAGGTGGTGTTACGAAACAGCAATTAGATCAGATGAAATTGCAATTGGAAAATGCAAAAAACAATTTACGCTCATCACAGATCACGGCCTCAGATGTTAACGTAAAAGCTTCATTTGCTGGTATTGTCAATAAGAGAAGTATTGAGCCGGGTTCATATGTAAGCCCAGGAAATGAAATGTTTGAAATCGTCAATGTGTCTTCATTAAAATTGAAGGTAAACGTAGACGAGAAAAATATAGGATTTGTCAAATTAAGTCAAAACATCAAGGTTCAGTCAGCAGTGTTAGCTAATAAAACCTTCCAAGGTAAAGTCACATTTATTGCGCCCAAAGCAGATGGAAGTCTAAATTTCCCTGTTGAATTGGAAATAAGTAATAATGCTGCTAATGATTTAAAGGCAGGAATGTACGGAACAGCTTATTTTGGTGATGATCAGACTGCTCAAGCATTAGTTGTTCCTAGAGATGCTTTTGTCGGTAGTGTAAGCTCGAATCAGGTATTTGTTGTTAAAGACGGAAAAGCGGTATTAACTAAAGTAACTGCTGGTCGTGTGTTTGGAGATCAGGTTGAAATCATTTCAGGTATTGAAAGTGGTGCACAAGTCATTACGACAGGACAGATCAATTTATTGGATGGTACTGCTGTAGAAATCATTAAATAATTAACGTAAGTTTTAAATGAAAATTTCTGAAATATCTATAAAACGACCGAGTATCATCATTGTCATATTTTTATTATTGACATTAGGTGGTATCGGATCTTATTTGAATTTAGGCTACGAATTAGTTCCTAAATTTGATGTGAATGTTATAACTGTACAGACCGTCTATCCCGGAGCTGCTCCTTCGGAAGTAGAAACATCTGTTTCTAAAGTAATAGAAGATGCCGTTTCATCTTTAGAGAACGTAAAGAAGATTGAAACAAAATCTATGGAAAGTGTTTCGGTCGTCATGATTACGTTAAATACAGGTGCCGATGTCAACTTTCTTTTGACTGATGCACAACGTAAAATCAATGCTGTGATCAATGATTTACCGGAAGATGCCGAAACCCCATCGTTAAGTAAATTTTCACTCGATGATGTGGCGATAATGAACCTTTCAGTAACGTCAAGCTTATCTGAAAAAGAATTATACGACTTATTAGATCAAAAGATTCAACCTGTTTTTGCCCGGATATTAGGTGTTGCAAAAGTAGATTTGACCGGTGGTGAAGAACGCGAAATCCAAGTAAGTGCTAATCCAGAAAAATTAGAAGGATATGGCCTTACGATCAGTGATGTGCAAAAAATAATTGCATCTTCTAACTTAGATTTTCCTACAGGTAGCATTAAATCGAGAGACAATCAGACAACAATCCGTCTATCGGGTAAATTTACCTCATTGGACCAAATGCGTAATCTTCCGATCACTACGCCTTCTGGTGTATCAATTCGTTTAAGTGATGTTGCAGATGTTCAGGATGGTATCAAGGATATTGAAAAGATATCTCGTATTGATCAAAAAAACACCATTTTAATGCAGGTTTTCAAGCAGTCAGATGCCAATGCGGTTGCTGTATCGAAACTTGTTAAAAAGACAATCGAGGTTGTAGAAAAAGATTACAAGGAACAAAAAATCAAAATTGATGTCGCGAGTGATTCGACTGAATACACCATTAATGCCGCAAGTAACGTAATGCACGATTTAATGATCGCTGTTGCTTTGGTAGGTTTTATCATGTTGTTTTTCTTGCATAGTTTACGTGATGCCTTTATCGCTGTTGTAGCTATTCCTTTGTCATTGATTGCAACTTTTATCGGGCTTTATGTAATGGGGTATACGCTTAACTTAATGTCCTTATTAGGTCTTTCCCTAGTGGTTGGTATTTTAGTGGATGATGCGATCGTTGTTATTGAGAATATTCACAGGCACATGCAAATGGGTAAAAGCAAGATTCGTGCAGCTTATGATGGTGCTGCAGAAATTGGTTTTACCGTAACTGCCATTACGTTAGTAATTGTTGTTGTATTCTTACCGATTGCTTTATCATCAGGTTTAGTATCTGACATCTTGCGTCAATTTTGTGTAACGGTTATTTTTGCAACATTAATCTCTTTACTTGTTTCATTTACCGTAGTACCTTGGTTGTATTCACGTTTTGGGAAACTGTCACACATTAGCAATGCGACTTTCTTTGGTAGAATTTTAGAAAAATTTGAAGCAGGATTACAGAAATTAACACATTGGATTTCTGGAATTTTAGAATGGGCATTACGTAATCGCTGGAATAAGGTAATTACCTTAGTCGTAACGATTATGATGTTTGCTGCATCCATTAGTTTATTGGTGATGGGTTACATTGGTACAGATTTCTTTCCGGGTAATGATAAAGGAGAATTCTATTTACAGCTAGAACTTAATAAAGATGCTTCGATTGAACAAACCAACTTTATGACTCAAAAAGCTGAATCATTTTTAGCGGCTAAACCAGA
Organism: Sphingobacterium kitahiroshimense; assembly: GCF_025961315.1. Classification (NCBI taxonomy): domain Bacteria; kingdom Pseudomonadati; phylum Bacteroidota; class Sphingobacteriia; order Sphingobacteriales; family Sphingobacteriaceae; genus Sphingobacterium; species Sphingobacterium kitahiroshimense. The sequence continues at coordinate 6,143,800 of NZ_JAOQNK010000001.1, forward strand.
GATCGAAAGAGTGATCACAACTGTGGGACAGGCGTCTGATGGTATGATGGCTGGTACTTCAGGAACGAAGTATAAATCTGAAATGCAGATTTATTTGAAAGATGGTCAAAACAAATTGGTGCCAACAAAAGTGTATGCTGCGAAGTTGAAACGAGAGATGGAAGAGCATTTAGTGGGAGCCAAAGTAAAGACGGTTTCAATCGGTATTATGGGGGCAGAGCAGGCTCCATTGAATCTAACTGTAATTGCATCATCGCAAAAAGATGCTTTAGAATTTGCTGATAAGGCTGCCGCATTATTGCGTAATATTTCAGGAGCAACGGAAGTAAAATTGACATCAGAAGATGGTAATCCGGAGATCAATGTACAATTAGATCGTGACAAGATGAATGCTCTGGGATTAAATGTCGCTTCTGTAGGTATGACGATGCAGACAGCATTCTCTGGTAATACTGATACAAAATACCGTGCTGGTGATACAGAATATGATATCAACATTCGTTATGATCAATCTGGGAGAACGAGTATGGATAATGTGAAAAACTTAAAATTCATTAATGCGAAGGGCGAGTCGATTTCCTTAGAACAATTTGCAGATATCGAATATGGATCTGGGCCAACTTTATTGGAGAGACGTGATAAGTCACCATCTGTTTCAGTACAAGCGCAAGTTGTCGGTAAACCTGCTGGTACGATAGCGAGTGAATGGGAAACTGAATTTAAGAAACTTGAACTTAAACCAGGTGTATCGTTCAAGTGGGGCGGAAATATGGAGAATCAACAAGAAGGTTTCGGTACTTTAGGAATTGCATTATTAGCATCCATTATCTTAGTATACTTCGTGATGGTAGCCTTATATGATAGTTTTGCAACGCCATTTATTGTATTATTCTCGATCCCATTATCGTTCATTGGTGCATTTTTGTTATTAGCATTAACGAACCAGACTTTAAATATCTTTACTATTTTAGGTATTATTATGTTGATTGGTTTAGTTGCGAAAAATGCCATTATGTTGGTTGACTTTGCAAATCATAAGAAAGACGCCGGTTTTACTACATATGAATCATTAATTGCGGCAAACCATGCACGTTTACGTCCTATTTTAATGACAACTATTGCAATGGTTATTGGAATGGTTCCGATTGCAATGGCGCAAGGTGACGGTGCCGACATGAACCGTGGTATTGCAATTGTGATTATTGGTGGTTTATTGTCATCGTTGTTTCTTACGCTGATAATAGTACCAGTTGTTTACTCTCTTTTCGATGGCATTCAAAGAAGATTGGGTAATCATGAAAAGGTAGATTACGAAGCAGAAATGGTTGCAGACTATGTTCCAAGTGATGATTATGTAGATGAAATGTCCAGCAAGCACTAAATATTTTTCATAAGTTTATTTAAAAGAAGAAAGCCTTGCAAAACTGCAAGGCTTTCTTCTTTTGTTACTGTTCGTATTTAATTTATGTTAAATTTTGATAAAATTATTTCAAACAATCGATTGCATTTAAAAAAATGCTAATTTTGATTCAATTGTTTAAATTAATAACGTTAATAATAAATTATGTGTGGAATAGTTGGTTACACGGGTCCGCGTCAGGCATTTTCTATCGTGCTTGATGGACTTAAGAGATTAGAATATCGTGGATATGATAGTGCTGGTATAGCATTAGTTCAAGAAAACAAGCTCAATGTTTTTAAAAAAGCAGGTAAAGTAGCAAATTTGGAAACTGCCGTTTCTGGCCATGATGTTAGTTCACATACCGCTATTGGACATACCAGATGGGCTACACACGGTGAGCCTTCCGACAGAAATGCTCATCCACATTATACACCTGATGGTCAAATTGCCATGATTCATAATGGTATTATTGAAAACTATCTAACTATAAAAAATGAATTAATCAGTAAAGGGTATGAGTTTAAAAGCGATACAGATACCGAAGTTTTACTCTATTTTATTTCTGAAATTAAGAAAAATAATGCCTGTAGTTTAGAGGAAGCAGTACGTATTGCTTTAAAACGGGTTGTTGGTGCTTATGTTATTTTATTGATAGAACCGGAACATCCTGAAACTATCATTGCGGCACGTAAAGGAAGTCCATTGGTTATCGGTATTGGTAAAGGAGAGCATTTTCTTGGTTCCGATGCATCTCCAATGTTAGCATATACCAATGAGGTTGTGTATATCAATGATTACGAATTGGCCATTGTTAAACCTGATGAATTAATATTAAAAAATATAGGAAATGAGCGTGTTACACCTTATGTTCAAAAGTTAGATCTGGAATTGGCGGCGATTGAAAAAGGAGGCTATGATCACTTTATGCTCAAAGAAATTATAGAACAGCCGCAAGCTATTTTTGATTCAATGCGTGGACGTTTGGATTTAGATAAACTGACCATTACATTGAGCGGCATTGAGCAGTACGCAGAGCAGATTTGTAAAGCAAATCGAATAGTCATCGTCTCATGTGGTACAAGCTGGCATGCCGGATTAGTAGCTGAATATTTAATTGAGGAGCTTTGCCGGATCAATGTCGAAGTCGAGTATGCTTCAGAATTTCGATACCGAAATCCTATTGTAAATGAAGGAGATGTTATTTTAGCGATATCACAGAGCGGTGAAACAGCAGATACACTGGTTGCTTTAGAAAATGCGAAAAGCAAAGGAGCAATTATATTGGGTGTTGTGAATGTTGTAGGATCATCTATTGCAAGATTATCACACGCTGGTGCGTACACGCATGCTGGTCCAGAGATTGGAGTAGCAAGTACAAAAGCATTCACTGCGCAGTTAACAGTTCTTGAATTAATCGCAATTAAAATAGCGCATATTAAAAAAACAATTGATGAGCACCAATATGCACATCTTTTAAAAGAACTGAGTGCAGTTCCAGATAAAGTACAAACGATTTTAGATACGCAACTTCCAAAAATCAGAGAAATAGCTCGTAAATATAAGGACGCAAGAGATTTTCTATATTTAGGTAGAGGATATAATTTCCCTATTGCATTAGAAGGAGCCTTAAAACTAAAGGAAATTACGTATATCCATGCAGAAGGGTATCCGGCAGCAGAGATGAAGCACGGACCTATTGCATTAGTAGATGAAAATCTTCCAGTAGTATTTGTGGCTACCAAGGACCGCTATCATGAGAAAATTGTGAGTAATATTCAGGAAGTGAAGGCCAGAAAAGGTCGTATTATAGCGGTTATTACTGAGGGAGATGAAGTATCAAAAGGGTTGGCGGAAGATTATATCGAAATTCCGGATGCTGATGAAATTGTAGCACCTATTTTATCCGTTATTCCATTGCAATTATTATCATACTATATGGGCGTTGAACGTAATCAAGATGTTGACAAACCTCGTAATCTAGCCAAATCTGTGACTGTTGAATAAAAATATGAGTCAAATAAAAAAAGGTAGCATCACTCGATTAGGTTTTGATTTTATTCCACAGGTATTTATACCAAAAGGGAAAGATGAAAATCATCATCGTTTTGAACAAAATCCACGTTCAGATTATAGGAATTTGACAGTAGAAGAAATCGTCATTCTTATCGAAAATGGTAATAGGGCAGATAATTGGGAGAATATCTTGGTAAGTGAATCATTTATCCCTTATCAAATTAGACAGAGTAATTTCTTTGGGTTGGTTCGAATTGGTCATATGGCACCAACCTATTTAGAATATCGTAATCTTAAACTGGAATCAGGTATTTATAATAGCACTATTGTAAGTTCTGATTTGGGTGATTACGTGGCTATACACCATGTCCGTTATATGTCTCATTTCATTATTGGTAACGATGTTATATTAAGTAACATCAGCGAAATGGAGACGAGTAGTACTGCTAAATTTGGAAATGGAGTTTTACGAGAAGGGGAGGCCGAAGATCTACGGATAGCATTGGAGCTATGTAACGAAAATGGGGTGCGCTCTATTCTTCCTTTTGATGGGATGCAAGCAGCGGATGCTTATTTGTGGACACGAAATAGGCAAGATACTGTTTTGCAGCATAGATTTAAGGAGCTGACTGAAAAGAGATTTTCCACAGTACGAGGCACCTATAGTATGATTGGCGATCGCTGTATCATTAAAAATTCGCAGAATATAAAAAATGTGCAAATTGGTTCAGATGCATATATTAAAGGAATCAATAAACTGAAAAATCTTACCATTAATTCTTCGCCCGAAGCATTTACACAAATCGGTGAAGGTTGTGAATTGGTCAATGGAATTGTCGGATATGGATGCCGTATATTCTACGGAGTTAAAGCTGTAAGGTTTATTTTGTCGTCTTTTTCACAATTGAAATATGGCGCTCGTCTTATAAATTCTTTTTTAGGAGATAACTCAACTATTTCGTGTTGCGAAGTTCTAAATTCTTTAATCTTTCCTGCACATGAGCAACATCATAACAATTCTTTCTTATGCGCGGCAACGATCATGGGGCAGAGCAATATGGCTGCAGGTGCGACAGTTGGTTCGAATCATAATTCTAGAGCTGCAGATGGCGAAATTATTGCAGGAAGAGGATTCTGGCCAGGCCTATGTGTTAGTTTAAAGCATAATTCAAGATTTGCATCTTATACACTTCTAGTTAAGGGTGATTTTCCATATGAAATGGATATTCCGATTCCATTTTCTTTAGTCAACAATGATGTTAAAAACGATAAATTAATGATCATACCTGGTTATTGGTTTATGTATAATATGTATGCGCTTGTTCGTAATGCAAATAAATATGAAAGTAGAGATAAACGTTTATTGAAAAATCAATATTTAGAGTATGATATGCTTGCTCCAGATACGATCAATGAGCTTTTCAATTCCTTGCGCATTATTGAATTGGCAGTTGGTTCTAAAATTGATGCAGATAGCAATTTGCTCACCAAAGAAGAAATTATTCGAGCAGGTAGAGCAAAATTGACTGGACCGCTAGATCAGATACCTACATCAGTTCTTGTAAAAGGATTTGAACATTCGAAAAGGAAAGTGGAATTGGTCAAAATTGGCACTGCTTATCCACTTTTTAAGCGTTTTATCCAATACTACGGAACCATTCATATGATTGACTTTTTAGAAACTCATAGCTTTGAAGAGTTGAAAAATGAGATGACAAATAGTCAACGCCTAGAGTGGGAAAATATCGGTGGGCAATTGATAGAAAAAAATGCTATTGATCAATTGCTTCGTGAAATTAAATCAGGCAAGATTGATGATTGGGAAGATATCCATAAATATTATCATGAATTGAGTCGATCTTACTTAGAAACAAAAAGGGCGCATGCATTTGCATCGTTACTCGAAATTACAGACGTAACATCGGAATCTATATCGGTTGAAATTGTGCAAGCTTGGCTGAAAGAAGCGATCTCGCATCGAACATGGATGGTTGATGAAATTTACGCAAGTAGGGCGAAAGATTACGAGAATCCTTTTCGAAATATGGTATACAACAGTGAAGAGGAACGTGATTTGGTTGTTGGCAAGTTATCTGAGAATAGTTTTATTTTGCAGCAACGTGACGAGCTCAATGGCTTTATAAAATGTGCCCATAAATTAATTTCAAAACTGTCGAATTAGACGATAATATAAAAACAAAAAATAAATCTTTCAAAATAGAACAATAGATGGTTGATAAATATTTTATGTAGTTATATTATTCATATTTTCAGGAAACAATTTAAGTTTAAAACGATATTTAATAGCTATTAAATATCGTTTTATTATTTATATTTGCATGACCAATTATAAATAAAATGCCATATAAAAAAGTATTATTAGTTTTTCTGATGTTATTTACCATCAGTCACTATCAGGTTTATGCACAAAAAAAAGAAAAAATCGAATATAAGTTTGGCAAAATTCAACCTGAAGAATTTTCAATTATGCCATCAGGTGCAGACTCTGCCGCTTCAGCCATTAAATTGTTTGACATCGGTAACTGTTATTTTGAATTAAGTCCTGCTTCAAAATCATTTGTCTATGTATATGAAAGACACGTGCGTTATAAAATCATTAATAAAAATGGGTATGATTACGCAAATCATACTATTGGATTGTATAAAAGTAATTCACAGTCCAAGGAAACGTTAGATAATATGAGCGCAGCTACCTATAATATGGTGGATGGTGTCATGAAAACAGACAAAATTGATAAAGATTCAAAATTTACGGAAGAAGTAAATAAGAATGTTATCCAGAAAAAATTTACACTACCTAATGTAAAAGAAGGATCTATAATTGAATATAAGTATAAGATTAAATCGGATTTCATTTTTAATCTTCGCGGATGGAGTTTCCAAAGTGAAATTCCGACCCGTTGGTCCGAATTTACAGTAACTATTCCAGAGTATTTTGATTATAAATTCAGTAGAAATGGATATTATGATATTGCACATCCTATGCACGAAACCGTTAATGCAAGTTACGTTTCCGGTGTTCAATCTGCTGCGATTCGTGATCGCTTTGTGGCAGAAAATATGCCCGCTTTGAAGGACGAACCTTTTATTTCAAGCCTAGATGATTATCGACCTTCTATAGATTTTGAACTTCGATCCACCAATTTCCCTGGACAGTTTTTTGTTGATTATACAGGATCATGGCCAAAGATTATCAGTTCTTTGCTAGAAGATGAAAATTTTGGACGTTATATAGAGAAAACAAGCTTCGCTAAAAATAATTTGAAATCTATCATTAAAGCTGAAAACGATTCTTTGGCAAATGCGAAATCAATTTTTAAATATGTTAAGGATAATCTTAAGTGGAATGAGAAGTACAATTTTTATAGTACGGAAACAAATCCCAAAACAATTTTTGAGAAAAAAACAGGAAATTCAGCCGATTTAAATTTGGTGCTGATCAACTTTCTGAAAGAAGCGAATTACAGTGTTTATCCAGTGTTAATTAGTACACGTTCCAATGGGAAACATCCTGGATACCCAATCATAAGTAAATTTGATAATGTTGTGGCTGCGGTAGAAATTGGAGGCAAATCATACTTTCTCGATGCAACGGTTAAGGACATGCCATTTGGAATGATGAATTATCAAAATTTAAATCATGAGGGTTTTTTGATCAATGTTGGTGAAAAAAGTGGTGGGTGGATCAGCACTGAAACGCTTTTCGGAGATGAGAGCATGCATGTGTATAATCTCGTGTTAGATAAAGAAAACCGATTAAAAGGTAGTGTAACCAATTATTTCAATGGATATGCCGGTTTAAGTGCTCGCAACAGCTACAGGACTGCCATCAATGAAGAAGATTATATCAAGAACCTGAAAAAAAATAAAACGGGATTAGAGCTTAATAACTTCAAGATCTTAAATCTGGATAGTCTAGATGATCCATTGATTGAAACGATGGATGTTGAGATAGAAGATAATGTGGAAGAAGCTGGAGATCTGGTTTATTTCACACCTTTACTTTTCGAACGAACAAAGGAAAACCCATTGAAACATGAGGAAAGACTTTTTCCTGTAGATTTCGCTCATCCGATACTTGAAAATTGCCGGGTAGTCATTAATTTTCCTGAAGATTATCAGATTGATAAACTTCCTAAGGGCGGCATTTTTAAACTTCCTGAAGATGTCGGCTCCTTTTCGATATCGTATTTAATCGATGGCCAGACACTTCTAATAAAAAGTGCTATTCATATCAATAAGTCGATGTACAGTTCAGAAGAGTATTTCTATCTTAAAGAACTTTTCGCCGCTATTGTAGAGAAGCAAGCAGAAAAAATTGTATTTAAAAAGAAGGTATAATGAAGTATACATTGGGTTTAATGGCATTGCTGTTTTTTTCTCACGGTAATGCACAGACAAATTGGGATGTGGCAAATATCCACGAAGCGCTTAAAAAAGATGCCACTATTGTTATTAGAAATGAAGAACAGTTCCTCGATATTAAAGGCATCAATGCTGCAAAGTATGATTATAAAATAACTGCAACCATTTTTAGCAAAGCAGGTGATGACTTTGCTGCAATGGAAGAAGTTTACGATAAGTTTTCTACTATTTATAATATAAAAGCGGTTTTGTATGATGCCACCGGTAAGAAGATTAAGGAATATAAATCCTCTGATATAAAAGATCAAAGCTTGATATCTGGTTTTTCAATATTTGAGGACAATAGGCTAAAGAGTCTGAAATTTGTAAGTAATAGTTATCCGTATACCATTGAATATAGTTTTAGCCAAGATTTTAAAGGATTACTTTATTTTCCCCAGTGGCGCGATCTAAAAGATTTTGGTGTTTCCGTAGAAAAATCAAGTTATTGTATTCAAAAAGATAAAAATTATCAAATGAAATACCTCTCGAGTACAGGGTTAAAAGTTGATTCGACCAGTATTGGAGGTAAAATACGTTATAAATGGGAGAGTAGTCAAGTACCTGCTTTAGCTAAAGAACCGATGGCTATAGGGATTGATAATCTAAGTTCCTGGGTTAAAGCCTCTCCGAACTTATTTGAATATGATGGCTCTACCGGTAATTTTGATAACTGGAATAATTTTGGACAATGGATTTATAAGCTTAATGAGGGTGGAAATCAATTACCTGAAGCATTTAAAATCAAGATTCGGGATTTAACACAAGCAGCACGGACTCCAGAAGAAAAGATGCGCATCCTGTATCAATATCTGCAACAGAATACACGTTATGTCAGTGTGCAATTGGGTATTGGCGGATTTAGACCTGTATTGGCCGAGAAAGTAGCTACAGTTAATTATGGTGATTGTAAGGGGCTGTCCAATTTTATGAAAGCGATGCTGAATGAAGTGGGAATTAATTCACATTTAGTGATGATTGGAAATGGCAAACCTAGTTTAAACCCTCAATACTCAAGTATCGGGCAGGCTAATCATATGATATTAGCTGTACCGATAGGGAAGGACACTACCTTTCTGGAGTGCACGAGCCCTTATTATCCCATGGGATTTATTGGTTACGGAAACTCAAATAGAAACGTACTGTTAGTGACAGAAGCTGGTGGAAAACTTGTAAAGACGCCGGCTTATAATGCCTCACAAAACTATCAGGTGAGTAAAACAAAAATTAAATTTAACAATGAAAATGATATTGATGTATTGATCAACACATCATATGGTAATTCTCAATTTGAAGATAATTTACGAAAAACAGTTTTAGAACCAAGTGAACAGAAAAAAAGAGCATTAGAAAATAGCAATATTCCTATTGAAACATTTGGTTATTATAAATGTGATCAAAAAGATAAAACTAAACCGGAGTTAGTAGAGGAGTTATCATTTAAATCAAAACCATTATTAAGTAAGGGTGGTGATAAATATTTTCTGTTACTGAATCAAATGAATAGAAGGGAAGCTGTACCTATTAAGATTGCAGATCGAAAAACATTTTTTTCCGTTCCTTATGCGTATGAAGATAAAGATGAGATCGTTTTCGAATTGCCACAAGGCTATCAGATAGACTTTATTCCAAAAGATATTCTGATCGAATCAGATTTCGGTATTTACACGGCGACATTTGAAAAAAAAGATGGTCTTCTTATCTACAGCCGAACTCAGAAAATGAATGATAAAATATATCCACCAGAAAAATACAGTGAGTATGTTGATTTTTATAAAAAAATAGTTCAGGCAGATAAGCAGAAAGCTGTTATTACAAAAACGTTATAATTCATTTAAACTGATGTAATAAATTAAAAAGCTGTAAGGAAACTTTGATATCCTTACAGCTTTTTTGATATAAATACCTGGTTTTATATGTGATCAATAAATAATCTGAGCCCGTGTTGTCTGTGATTATCAATCAATTTTGATGCACGATAATTAATCATCCAAATCCGCCATGTAGATGTCATGTACGACAAATTTAACTTGTGCATTAGGTAATAGCATATCCATGACATCTTCCGAATCTATTGGATACAAAGTTTCACTATCTGCATCAAGCATTTCAGAATCAGGTATGAGCTCAAAGAATGTAATTCCATTGCTCTGTGATAATTCCTCCACTTTTATGCAGACAACATCTTGATTTTTCCAATTTGACCAGATGGTTTTATTGAACAGTTGATATGGATTTTTTTCTGAATTAGACATGTATGCAAACATAGTCAATCACATCTCTACAACAAAATTTATTCTTAAGTAAGAGTCCTGGTCACCTTGGTACAGATGTAAATTATACAAAAACAAGACCTGTGCAGCACTTTAAGTACAATTCTTTTTTAGAATGGTACCTCTGCTGGGTTGAGTCCTGAAAAACCTAAATCCCCCATATTTTTAATTAATGCTATATCTTCAGCAGTCAATTCAAAATTTGATAGGTCAAGATTTGCCTTGATATTGATCGGATTAGTAGATTTTGGTAACGGATTAATATCCTCCTGTAGTGCAAATTTAATGCAGATCTGGCCGACACTAACGTTATACTTTTGCGCTAACGAAAGCAATACTTCATTGTCAAGAATTCGACCTGATCCAAGAGGTGACCAAGCTTGTACCAAAATGTTGTTTTCTTTACAGTACGAAACTGTTTCTTCCTGTAAATACCCAGGGTGAAATTCCAGTTGATTGACAGCTGGTTTAATTTGTACTGTTTTCAAAAGGGTTTCAACATATTTCTTAGGAAAATTACTTAGACCAATAGCTTTGACTCTTCCATCAACATATAATTTTTCAAAAGCTCTCCAGGTATCAGCATTAATTTCTGCCCAATTTTCAAATTGTGTTTCATTAGCCGGCCAATGAATAAGGTATAAATCAACATAAGTTAAATTGAGTAAAGCTAGTGATTTTTCAAATGCAGTTAATGTGTTTTCATATCCACGGTCCGCGTTCCATAATTTTGTCGTAATAAAAAGATCATCACGATCAATTCCACTATCTTGAATGGCCTTTCCAACACTTTTTTCGTTACCATAAACGGCAGCAGTATCGATATGAATATAACCCGCATTTAATGCCTCAGCTACCGCATTATAGGCAGGCGCACCATCTTCGATTTGCCAGGTTCCGAAACCGATAGCAGGAATCTTAATCCCGTTGTTTAATGTATATGTAGTCATGTATTAAAGTTATTTGTAAATAATAAAACTAAAATTAACGATTCTAACAGGCAATCTCAGTTCCTCCGTTTATTTTAGTGAGAATTTGACAACATAATGAAATATGGAAACGAATCATTATATTTAATACATGGAAGCAATTGTTATTGGAGGAAGTGGAGCTACAGGAAGAGAACTGGTTAGGCTATTATTAGAAGATGTACGCTTCACTAAAGTCCGTGTATTAGTACGTAAAGCTTATTTTGAACAACATGATAAGTTAGAAGAGATTATTGTCGATTTTGACAAATTATCATCTTATCACCAAGTTATAAAAGGAGAAGTTGCATTTTCATGTCTCGGCACAACTTTAAAAGATGCAGGAAGTAAAGATGCACAATGGCATATAGATTACGATTATCCACTGGATTTTGCACAGCTAGCTTTCAACAATGGAGTATCCCATTTTGTTCTATTATCAGCAATAGGAGCAGATGCAAAATCCAGTATTTTCTATAATCGTATGAAAGGAAGTTTAGAAGAAGCAATCAAAAAAATTGGATTTAAACACCTTATGATATTGCAACCAGGCTTTATAGAAAGACCTAATTCAAATCGATTTGGAGAAAAGGTCGGACTGAAAGCAATTACTTTTTTTAATTCATTAGGTTTTTTTCGGCATTATGCGCCTATTAAAACGCATCAGCTCGCTCAAGCAATGATAGAAAGTGTTTTTTCATATGGATCAACCGTTCAAGTAATTTCATTAAAAGAAATGAGGGCACTAACTAAGTAATTAGATGTAGGCTGTAGCGCATATAGAATATAAGTGCACATGCATCTGAAAAGAAAGGTAATAGACAAATATAATTGTGTTTAATCCAGTCATGCCAACATTTTACTTTTAACCGTCATAATTCAACCTTTTGTAGCGATTTAAATTTCAATTTCCTATCTTTAGGCGAATTTTGAATCAGCCTCAGCGTTCGTTTTGAATTTCAATTTTGTTTAAGCAAATTAAAAGATTTCAATAAAAAAATTATGTCATCTAAAATCATTTACACCAAGACAGATGAAGCGCCATTGTTGGCGACTTACTCATTCTTACCTATTGTACAAGCATTCGCCAAAACAGCTGATATCGATGTTGAATTAAGAGATATTTCTCTTGCAGGTCGTATTTTAGCAAACTTTTCAGATGTATTAAGCGCAGATCAGAAAGTAGCTGATGCTTTAGCTGAATTAGGTCAGTTGGCAACAACTCCAGAGGCTAATATCATCAAATTACCAAATATTTCAGCTTCTATTCCGCAATTAAAAGGAGCAATTGCTGAATTGCAGGCAGCAGGTTATGCGATACCAAATTTCCCTGACAACCCAGAAACTGCAACAGAAACTGAAATTAAGGCAAAATATGCTAAAGTATTAGGTTCAGCTGTAAATCCAGTTTTACGTGAAGGAAACTCTGACCGTCGTGCTCCAAAAGCTGTTAAGAATTATGCTAAAGCAAACCCGCATTCAATGGGTGCTTGGTCGCCCGATTCTAAAACACGCGTAGCTTCAATGTCTCACGGTGATTTTTATGAGACTGAGCAATCAGTAACAGTAGAAAATGCAGGACAGTTCAAAATTGAATTTGTTAATGCAACGGGTGCTGCAACTGAATTAAAAGGCTTATCTCCATTAAAAGCAGGTGAAGTAATCGATTCATCAGTAATGAGCTTAAATGCATTGAAAGCTTTTGTTGCAGACACAATTGCAGCGGCTAAAGCGGAAGATGTTTTATTATCTGCTCATTTAAAAGCAACGATGATGAAGGTGTCAGATCCTATTATTTTTGGTGCTATCGTAGAGGTTTATTTTAAAGATGTATTTGCTAAATATGGTGAATTATTCAACTCTTTAGGTATCAATAAAAATAATGGTTTAGGTGAAGTATTTGCTAAAATCTCCGGCACTCCGCAAGAGGCAGAAGTTAAAGCAGCGATCGAATCAGCTATTGCTAATGGTCCAGATTTAGCAATGGTAAACTCTGATAAAGGTATTACAAACTTACATGTACCTTCAGATGTTATCGTTGATGCATCTATGCCAGCGATGATCCGTACTTCAGGACAGATGTGGAATAAAGAAGGAAAATCTCAAGATACCATCGCTATTATTCCAGATCGTTCTTATGCAGGAGTGTATGAAGCAACTATTGAAGATTGTAAAGAAAATGGGGCATTAGATCCTACAACGATGGGTTCAGTTCCCAATGTTGGTTTAATGGCTCAAAAAGCTGAAGAATATGGTTCACATGATAAAACTTTCCAAGCATCAGAAAACGGTTCGATCCGTGTTGTAGATGCAAATGGAAATGTTTTGATGGAACAAACCGTTGAAACTGGTGATATCTTCCGCATGTGTCAAACTAAAGACGCACCTATTCAAGACTGGGTAAAATTGGCGGTTAACCGCGCGCGTTTATCGGCTACACCTGCAGTATTCTGGTTAGATGAAAACCGTGCTCACGATAGAGAAATCATCAAAAAAGTTGAGAAATATTTAGGTGATTTTGATACAAATGGATTAGACATCTTTGTTATGAATCCTGTTGAGGCGACTAAATTTTCTTTAGACCGTATCCGCGAAGGATTAGATACAATTTCTGTAACGGGTAACGTATTACGTGATTATTTAACAGATTTATTTCCTATTTTAGAAGTTGGTACATCTGCAAAAATGCTTTCTATCGTTCCTTTAATGAATGGTGGAGGTTTATTTGAAACAGGTGCTGGTGGTTCTGCTCCAAAACATGTTGAACAATTCTTACAAGAAGGTTATTTACGTTGGGATTCTCTAGGTGAGTTTTTAGCTTTAGGAGCATCTTTAGAGCATTTGTCACAAACACAGAATAATGCGCAGGCATTAGTTTTGGCAGAAGCATTGGATGCTGCAACAGAAAAATTCTTAGCGAATGATAAATCTCCAGCACGTAAAGTAGGTCAAATCGATAACCGTGGTTCTCACTACTATTTGACAGCTTATTGGGCTGAAGCTTTAGCTGCACAAACAAAGGATAGCGTACTAGCAGCGAAGTTTGCACCTTTAGCTAAGTCATTAGCTGAAAATGAGGCTAAGATCAACGAAGAGTTGATTGGTGCTCAAGGTAAAGCACAAAACATTGGTGGTTATTATTTCCCTAATGATGATTTGGCTACAGCCGCTATGCGTCCTTCGCAAACATTAAATAAAGCAATCGCTTCTTTATAGTCGTGATTTTATAAATAAAAGGGCTCCATTCATCGTGAATGGAGCCCTTTTATTTATAAAAATTATAAAGTATTATGGAATACTAATTTTTGTTCTTCATTAAATTCATTTCGAGTATAACCTGTTCTAAGGTCTCTTCATTAACAATAGGTATATGTTGTATTTTTACCATACTTTGCAGTTTTGTATCATTGTCGAGTAAATGAAAATTAGATCTCACAAAAGGATGAGCATTTGGTTTTTTAGAATCCTTATTTTCATTCATAATGGAATGATTTCTATTTTTATTTCGAAATGGATGCATAATGATTCGATTATGTCTGTAATTGGTATTTACAATTTACATAAAATAAATGAAAAGTACAATAGATTGGAATCTTGAAAATAATTTTTTAAAATTACCCCATCATAAGGTTAATAGTTGTTTAGCTTTTTTTAAGTCAACTTCTTCACCTGCAAGAATCTCTATAAAGTATAATTTTTGCCAAAGTTGTGTTTGTTTAGCCTGTTTATTCTCGGCGATATCCCAATTTGGATAGACTCTAAAACCTCGTTTACCAGCTTTACATTCACCTCTCAAGATACCATGTTTTAACAGAATGCTTCTAGGGAATATAAACAATCCAAAATCATTATCTTTTCGGGTAGCTATTATATAAAAATCAATAGGGTTACTGCCTGCATACGGAGTCGTAATTCCAGCTGCATCCCTATACCGTAAGGTAACGAATTGACCAATCTTTTTAGGTGTTATCTTGGCTTTCCTATACTTAATTTTCAAATGGTCTAGATCAAAATTTTGAGCATCATATTCTTGACTTTCTCGTTCATATTTTCTATGTGCCATTGTTAATCCACAGGGCTGAAAAATAAATGTATTGATGAGCTGAATCTCCGTAGGGGTAAGGGTAATATCTTGCAATGTGATGTATATAATAATTTAAAAAGCTTATTTATATGAAACGGATTATGCATTTGAAGAATTGCTTGAACATGGTAAGCAGTTTCAAACTTTGTTAAAACTTGTATTGTTGCAAATATAAAGAGACTTGTGCAGATCTTTTTAAAGCGAGTGATATTAGCATAGTATATAACCTTAGATATAACAAAAAACAGACAGTATTTTTAAGTACTGTCTGTTTTCATGAAACCAAATATGACTATTAGTATTAGTAGGTGATTTCTCCCTTTATAGCAAGTTTATTTTTATCCATAAGAGTAGTTGTCATTGTAGCGCTGACTTTGCTCTGTTTTAATTTACTAAACGGATATATTGTCCACTTTTCTGGCCATGCATTAAAATCAATAAAGAAGTAAAAAGGGTGTTGAGTTCTTTCATTTTGAATCCGATCAGGAGATCGTTCAGAAGTTGTATTTAACAAGTATGAATCGATATGTGCTTTATGAAATTGATAAAACATTTTTCCAGGAAGGGACGCAGCTAATGGCTCGTTATATTTCCAGGTATGTACAATATAAGGAACAGCAATCTCTGTTACTTTTATTTCTTCTATAGCATTAAAATCATCATCATATGCATATGCAATCGAGGTATCTTTTTGGATGACACTATCGGTTTTAATCTCTAAATCCAAATAATTAGCATAATTCTTCTTTAACTGTTCCTGATTGAATCCTGTATACTTGCTCATAATCTGGGATAACAAAGGAAGATCATTTAGCGACAATAAACTCCATAAGGTAACAATTTGATTAGCTGTATCTATCTTTCTTACCTGAAGGTTCTGTTCTATACTTTCAGATAACAACCACTGTCCAGTAATGTCTGTCTTATGTTTCGTAACAGTAGCTTCAGCCATTAAACTTCTGTCTTTTAGGGCATAACCAATATGTTTTTTGGTCAAAGCATGTTCAAAGCCTTTAAAAGAACCGATCTGTACCCATGCATCCTGATTTTTTAACAGTGCATGGAGCTCACTAAAATCCGAATTAGGATCAAGTCCAATCGAATAAACAAGATGATTATGATCAAACAGTACTTTAATATGTTTTGCTATATTAACACTGACAATACCTTGTTTTTTATCTACAAAATTAATTGCCTTCGGATATTGGTTTGCAAAAAAAGAAAAACAATCATCATAGTTCGATACAGCTAATATTCCGCAGAATTGATTTTTCTGTGTATCAGTACTAAATAAAAACAGACGGGCTGGAATAGATATTCCTGAATTCCATACGATTTTTTTTATCAAGTCTTCACCACCTTCTATTCCTGTAGAACGGGTATCAAAGCTCAAGAGCTGAGATACATTATCCAACACTAAGTCATCAACAGCAATGGAGAGAATACCGGTACTTGATTGACTGACATATTGTTTTTCAATCCTATTTTTACGGACAGTATAAGTCACCCATAGGAACGATATAAGTATAAGTAATAGCGAGCAGATGATAATTGTAATCCTTTTCATGTACAATTAATTAGCGATTTTACTATCCATGTTCTGCATGATATGTTTTAAAATATACTGTAATGCATTTTTATCCTCTTTTGGCAATTCTATAGAAAGTTCACCAGAGAATTGACGATTTTTTAACGTACTTCCTTTTAATTGAATATCGCCGTAAGTCGATAGGTCTTTCATTGTTTGTTGCAATGAAGCAGTTACTGGTACTTCTAGTTTATGGACTACTTCAGGAATAGCATTTGCGTGAACAACCAAATTGAATGGGTTAGCAAGTAAATCCTTTTTCACTTTTGCATTTTTAGTACCTTTAAAACGGTTTTGTTCAATAGAAGTTAATTGTTGTACATCACTACCCACAAATACAAGATCTTCCTTGAAAAGGATATAGATTGGTTTTATATTTTTCTGCTCAGCAATTTTGTAAATACCATTTTCCAAAGTTACTTCTTGTTTTTTTACAGCGAAGTCAAGTGTACGTTTATACAATCTTTGATCTTGAGAAGTAAACATCCATAAGAAATTAGGTACATACTCATCTTTCATTTTCGTAATTTCTTTGTAATTGTAATCATCATCATACTCATAGGTTACATACTCTTTATTAACCTTTTGAAGATCATTTAAGAAAAAAGCATGGTCACCTTTCATCACTTTACCGATTGCTTTCTCATCTAGTGCAATTTCTAAAGCTGTAGCGCCAATGGTGACAACGTCACTATATTCGCCTGCAATGGGAGCATACCAACGATTCACAAGGGCTGGCAGTTGTTTTAGATAAGCTTCCGTATTAATATTTACGGCCGCATATGCCAAATGGTTTTCAGGGATATATTTTGCAAATTTCTTGTTGATTTTACCATTGTACAACGGTTTGAAAATCTTTGCCATTTCAGCATCGACTCCCAAAGTTCCAGTAAACTTAATCGTATGCTGATCCTGGATTAAATCAAATGTACCTTCCTCATATCCATATTTAAATTTATCCATATCAATACCATAGGCCAATTTTAACACATCATAAGGCAATGCACCTTGATATAATTTATCTACATTGGGCACCCAGAGACGAATCAGATGTTTGTTATCTGTTAATTTGATCGCTTTATTGTTTGCCATATTGCTCTTAGGATCTAAGTAGCCATTAAAGTCATTTGCAAGCCATGTTCCAAATAATTTATTTTTAATAGAATCATTTTTAGCTTCTCGAGCTTGATTTAGAAGATAAAGTGAGTCCGACTCCAAATCGTAAGCCTCTACTGTGTCTACTGAATCATCCCATTGATCTGCGGATATGGCTATAGTCGAATCAACAACAGCTTCAACGGCCTCCATTTCAGCTTCGCTTATTTCTTCTAATACGTTCACGGTATCAGGTAAAATTTCCTCTTCACTCTCAAAAGTTTCTTCTTCCATAGCCTCCACAGCTTCTTCAGCAGCAGCTGTAGCTGCGGTTGCCGCATCACCTAATGCTTCATTATAGGTCCAGGTGTCCGTCGCATAAGAGCCAAGATCTAAGCCGTAACGGTCTGCTACATCTTTCATTTGAAAATACTGACTGTGTACATCACCTGTGAGAATAAACATTGTTTCTGAATTCCAGGCAACCTGTGTTTTACCATCTTTGGAAACTCTTCTTTCATATCCATTATATATTGGAAGAACTTCATATTGTGAAAACATATGTTGTTTGACCTGATGGTTTGCTTTCAGGGGAAGTAAAATTCCAATGTAGTGTAAACTATCGGTATTTGCACGGTAAACATAAGCCTGTTTATCTAGATTAAAGTCCAGCTCTTTTAGGTTTTTGATTGGAAAATCCATGTTTTTGGCCTGTTCAAATGCACCTAGTTTAGTTAGTGTTTCGTTTAGCAGTTCCATAGAACTTTGTTCTACGATAGCTTTATTATTAATAGAAACAACAAAGTCGGCATGAGCCGGTATTTTGCTGGTCAGTTCTTGAGCTGTAGCCTCCATTCCTGCAAAAGCAGATAATGCTAACAAGGGTAAGAATTTAATATTCATGTAGTTATTTGTTATTTAAAGTGATGGTATTGGCTAATGAAACTTTGCCACTAGCAAGATCTGTAGCCTTTAACTTAAGTAGAACAGCTTTTGCAGAACTGGATATTTTTGCTGAAGCATGTTTTTGTGATTTGACCGTTTTATCAAAACGTATAATCTGTGTGTAAAAGGCATCATTAAAATATTTGCGGTCAGTTTCAGATATACGGGCATACTCTTTACTTAAAGTAGGAGAGTGTGTATATGTTCTGGTAAAGGTTCCAGTTTTAGCATCGTAGGAATAATTATTATTATTACCTAGGGCACTTTTAAAATGAGTTCCAAGCGCTTTACTAAAATTATTCAGAGCATTTACGGAAGCGAAATTGCAGGAGACAGTTGCAATATAATTGTTAAAATCTAAATTATATTGCACCTGACTTATACCTGGGGTATTTTTTAAAATACGGATCATGTCCTCGGTTTCACTCTTTATCTTCTCTTTTGTCGGAATTTGAATGCCATTTACACTTTTTAATTTCATCAGAGAGGCCACTTTAGTACTACTTTTACTAAGGTTGAGTGTAGCTTTAATACTGCCAGAACCATTGGCATTTAGATTGATATCTTCGATAAAGTCAAAGCAACTTGTCAATAAACTGCAACAGCAGATTAAGATTATTAATCGCGAAAACGACTTAAGTTTTATCATTTTTTATTGTTTTAAAGGATTTGCTATTATTCCTGCTAATTACCGTGCCATCATCGTACGGCATCAGATTTTCTTTCTAGGTTTTTAGCAATTTTACGTCTACTCAAAGCTAGAGATTAGAAGCAATTTCTACAATCCCCGAAACTAGTGGTTTTACCAATCAAAGTTCTACTATTGACGAATCAATCCATATTCTAACGCTAATTTAATTGCAGAACTAAGATTTTTTGCGTCAAATTTCTCAATCAAATTTTTACGGTGACTTTCCACAGTATGCGGACTAATAAATAGTTTTTCTGCGATTTGCCCCGTTGTTAATCCCAAAGATGCCTCAGTTAGTACTTCCTTTTCCCTACGGGTCAATTTTGGAACACTTTTGAGTTCATCTTTTGATTTTCTTTCAACAATATTTTTGGTTTGAGAACATAGAAATTTGTTTCCTTTTATAACCTGTTCAACTCCGGCAACAATCTCTTCCACAGAAGCATTTTTTTGAATATAACCTTGGGCCCCCTCTTGCAGTACACTATTGATAACAGCATATTCGTTATGTACACTGATTACTATAATACGCATTTGAGGATACTTGGACCGTAACGGTTTGATCAGCTCAATACTATTGGCATCAGGAAGATTAATATCCAGTAAAAGCACATCAACAGGCCCATCCGAAAGCGCTTTATGCATGGTTGATGCATCAGGATAACAACCCACTACTTCTAACATATCTTCCTTAGAAAGGATATTTTTCAATCCTTCCGAAAGCAAAGGATGATCATCTGTAATTGCTATTTTAATCATTTATTTTATTTTTTTGGAAATATAATTTCAACACTTGTCCCCACATCTTTTTCCGACTGTATAGTAAATTTCCCTTTAAGGAAATCGATCCGCGATTGTATATTATGAAGGCCTGCTGAGTGATTACCCTTAACCTGATCAATATCAAATCCTTTTCCATCATCTTCAACAGTGATGGTGTAATAATCAGCTTCTTCTACAATTTGAATGATAATTTGTTTGGGGTCAGCATGTTTTATTGCGTTATTAACCAACTCCTGGATTACCCGATAAACAAGTAATTGTTCATCTTTTGTAAGTTGATTCGAATAATGTAAAAATTGTACATCAATATCCAATTCTACATTGGACATACGAACAGCGTAATCTTGTAATGCTTCCTCAAGACCATATCTATTTAGCAAATCGGGCATCAGATTATGAGCTACGCGTCTTAGCTCTTCTACAGCAGTATCCAATTGCAGAAGAGATTTTTGCATATCATTTTTCATTGGGCTATCCACTTTATTTGTCAATTGAGATAAACTGATTTTTGTGGTGGATAAGAGGCCTCCTAGTCCATCATGAAGGTCCCTGGCCAATCGTCCTCGTTCCTGTTCCTGACCATCAAGCATAGCAGTTAATATTGATATTTTTGAATTCTGACGTTCCTTATCTAAAGAGAAATTGTACAGTTCCTTATTTTGACGCATACTTTTGGATCGCTGTTTATATGCGTATAGCATTAATAGTAGAACCAGTAAAAAAAACAAGATCAAAGCCACATAATATTTATTTATTTTCTCTTTATAAGAAATCTCATTTTTGAAACTGAGGATGTCCTGAGCACGATTTTGTGTCTCTAAACGAGATAGCTTAAGTTCCTGGGTTCTTTTTTCAGATTCAAGCTGTGTGAGCTCAAGTTCTTTTCGCTGATTTTCTTCATGCAACTTCAAATTCTCATATTGCTGTTTTTGCTGCAGACTGACGGTATGCAGCAAACGGAGCTGCTGTTCTTTTTTATCCGTTTCCAGTTGCATTCTGATAAGTTGTTGTTGCTGTCTTTCTTTATCAAACTGTGCTTCTAGTCGTTTACCCAATTCCAATTGTTCTTGATTGTATATGGATTTAAATGTTTCCATATAAACTTTATGGTAACGTATGGCTTCAGCAAGATTATTCTCCTGTTCCGCAATTTCAGAGAGATTCTCGTAAATACTGAGGATGATGTTCTGATCCGGAACACTGCTTTTAGTAATCTCCATAAGTGCCGACAACAAATAGGCTTTAGCACGCTCAGGTTTTTTGTTTTTCAGTGCGATCTCCGCCATTATACCGTAAGCAGACGCAACATGCGTGTATTGTTGAGTCGCTGCTCCCTGCTTTAGGGCGAGCTCAGCATATTGAATTGCCTGATCTTGATAAGAATCAGGAAAAAAACTAAAGTAGAGGTAAGCTAGATTATTAGCAACAAAAGATAGATTAGATGGGAAGGGGATTGTAGCCTTATTTTTGTTATACGTATTAATAGCTAAGAGGTAATACTTTTCTGCCTGATCTCGTAATTTGTGGTTAGTATCGTTCTTTATGTACTGTTGTTCATACATATACCCCATGAGCATATAAGCGTCAAATATAGCAATGGGATCATTTTGTTGAATAGCAAGATCTAAAGCAAGTAGACTATATTTCTCCTGTAGCTGATGCTCATTCCAATTCGCATAAATTGAAGTTAGCTCCTTGTAAGTTGTAGATTTACGGCTATTAAGTGTACGGGATGGGGGAGCCTGATCAAAATAGCGGATCGCACGTAGAAAACTTCTAACAGCTTCACCTTCTTTATTATTTCTGGTATATAGCCATCCTTCACAATAACTTATATAACCCTTGATCTCTACATCTTTAGATTTGCTAGCAAACTCTTTTGCCTTATCAAAACTACTTTTAGATTCTTTTATACGCTCGCTGATTCTATAATTCATAGCCTCAATCGCATAAAGATTAGCCGCATATTTTCCATCTGGTAAGCGACTTGCTATCTGGATATTATCTTTAAGGATTTGACCGGCCTTAACTTCTTGTTGATTGAAAAATAAGGCAGTTGCATATTTGCCGGCAACTATTAATCTTTCTGG
This sequence comes from Sphingobacterium kitahiroshimense, assembly GCF_025961315.1. Taxonomy (NCBI): domain Bacteria; kingdom Pseudomonadati; phylum Bacteroidota; class Sphingobacteriia; order Sphingobacteriales; family Sphingobacteriaceae; genus Sphingobacterium; species Sphingobacterium kitahiroshimense. The sequence continues at coordinate 6,166,157 of NZ_JAOQNK010000001.1, forward strand.
ATTCGTAACAGATACTTTATCATATTGTTCCTTTAGTTTATCTAGCACTTCCTGAGCAGAAGAAAAGTTAAATAAAAAACACAAGATTAATAGAAGCAGAGTTTCTCTCGATTTATTGGTAAAATATAGTGCACTCTTCTTCATTTGCATTCATTCTGGACCTGTTATATAGGAGACTAAGATATCATTTTTTATAAACAATGTATAGATCGAAACATTAAAATAGTTGTTTAAACTCCATAAATGCAAGAAAACTCCCATATTTAGTAAAATAAATATGGGAGTTTTCTCATATTATTCAGCCTCTACAGCAGCAACCTCTAGACCTTTAGTATCAATATAATATATGTTTTCACCAGCTTCATCTTCCGAGACAATGGCTACACCATTATCAAACGCAAGTGCTGTTGAAAATTTAAAAGGAATAATTGTTTTACCTTTTTCATCAATGTATCCATACTTACCATTTTTCATCGCTAAGAAAATATTTCCTTCATCAGGTAAAGCCATATATTCATATCCTCCGGCTATTTTTTTATTATCTTTAATAGAGAGTAAAGAATAAGAAGTATCCTCGAACGTAATAAAATAGTCTTTATTTCTCATGAAAATGTGTTCATGTACTGCTGGTATGATCACCTGCTCCTTCTCATTCATAAAACCGCTTTTATCATTTTTCATGAATTGGATCAGCCCATTTTCCGGAAAACTCACCATCTCATATGTTGCGTTAATCAAAACGCTTCCATCAGCACGTAATAAACCGTATTTATCTTGTGCACCGTACATGAATGTTTTGGAGTCGTCAGAATAGTTTAGAAAATCGTGTTGTAGCGTAATAATTTCTTGACCGGCTAAGTTGATCGCTCCAAATTTATCCTCTGCATTGTTTACTATAGATATGTCTCCATCAAAAGGTGCTATAAAAGTATACTTAGGTTGAAAAAAAACTTGATCATTCTCATCTTTTAGTCCATATAAATCTCCGGTTTCATTAGTGAAAATATAGCGATTATCAGCAACTTGAAGATCACCATATCCTATTGCACTATCAGCTTGCATTTCCGTATAACTTTCTGGAATTTCGAATAGCTCTTGAGTCAATTCCTCAGAGTCGATCTTTTTTGCAATGTAGCCATCTCCCGATACCGTAATTGACAATGGTGCCCCAGGTAAAGTTTCTAAGAAATTGAATTCCGCCCAAGATAAATTAGGGATCTGCTCAGTATAATAAACCGCAAGTTTTACATCCTCGCCAGACTCCTCATCAGTTCCTATATTAATTATTGCTAGTTTACATGTATATCCCGCTATTTTTTTCTCTTGGCCTTTTATGTATTCGATCTGGATATCACTGTAATCATTTTTGGTACCGTCTTGTAGCATCAAGTACTCTTGAGAGTTAGGAACTAAAATAAATGATTTTAATTTTTTCTTATCTTTTATCTCGATGTGACTTTCATCCTGCGTATAAGCGATGCGCATATAATCCTGATTCACCCAAGCTCTTAATTGCGTATCATCCAGCTGTCCATTGTTTTCTCCCGATTTTATTCCGTAATCGATACGAAAAAACTTGTTGGATTGAGCTAGGGCACTTAAGCTCATTAAGCACACTGTTGCTAGTGTTAGTGTTATTCTCTTCATGATATTAATGTAATTCTAACACAAAAGTCATGATAGTTTTTTACCATTTTTATCCCTGATAACAGCCATTTGCAAAACATGAATAGGGATTATTTTCGTTATCATAAACAGCTCTTGACCATCTCCTCATGTATTGATCACCTAAGCATGAAGTTTATTTGTTTATTTTGGAGCGCTTTAATTTTTTCGATTTCTAAATATAAATGGTTGTTTTTTAACTTGAAATAGAGAAAATCTAAACAATAAGAGGATGTAATTTGTTTAAAAGTTGTACAGATTATTTCAAGCGACCAGATGTGAGACATATGCGCATACCTTTACTACTTTTTTTCATTGCAACTTTTGTAAATGCCAACCCCCAGCAGTTAAAGCAGGTATCGCAGGAAGAAGCGATTCTGACGAACATTGTTTTCATGCGTACCGAGGGATTACTTATGACCCAACTGATAGAGCAAAAGTCAAAGAATAAAAAAGTGCTTTCCGCAATTAAGCGAGCCAAACGTTACTACACAGAGACCCAGCCTATGCTACTAGAAGTTATAAAAGGTAAAGCACTTGCCCTAGATCAAAAACAGTTCGATTACATTTCTCAAGAAGCTGAAAAAAAATTCCAAAATTACGACATCAAAAATGAAGGTCATTGGATTAAACTCTATCAAAATCACATTCAAAACTGTATACGCTCCTATAGTCTACTTTTGCAAGATAGAGAATGGGCAAGTGTTACCTATTTTTCATTTTATGCACTCCCAGAATTGATTAATCTCGATCAGGAATTTATAAAATTAAACATTAAATAAATACAAGTATATTTAGCGTATATCTGGATCAAATGAAAATTCTTACCGCAAAACAAATGATGAACGCAGATGTACTGACCTGCAACGAACAACAAATTACAAGCTTAGATTTAATGGAAAGAGCTTCCCAAACGGTCTTTGCTGCATTAAAGATCAAGTACCCATATCTCCCAAAACAACATTTCACCATCATCTGCGGAAAAGGAAATAACGGCGGAGATGGATTGGTATTAGCACGTTTATTAGATGCACATTTAGCCAATGTGATGGTATATGTCCTAAAATCCGAAATTTACGCGCCTGATAATAGCCGCAATCAGGCAAGATTATCCGCGGCGCAAATTCATTTTTTTAACGAAACAGATCAGTTACAAATCCCGGATAATACCATTGTTATAGATTGTCTGTTCGGATATGGACTGCGAGAAGAATTAGACGGAAAATGGGCTTATATCTGCAAGCAGATCAATGAAGCTGATGTTCCTGTATATGCCATTGATATGCCTTCAGGCTTATTGGCAGATAGACCAACATCGATTACTGCTCCTGTGATTCATGCAGATTTGGTATATACTTTCCAAATGCCTAAGCTCGCATTATTAATGCCTCAGAACCAAGTTTTTTATGATGATTTTCAAATACTGGACATTCAATTGAGTAAAAATGCTATTGAAAAAGAAAATTCCGATTTGATTTATGTGGAAAAAGGGTTAATACTCAAATACTATAGAAAAAGGAAAAAATTTGAACATAAAGGCAATTTTGGACATAGCATGATCATAGGGGGAAGCAAGGGAAAAATGGGGTCTGTCCAGCTGGCACTAAAAGCAGCTTTGCGAAGTGGCTGTGGTTTAGCTACCGCCTTTGTACCTGCTTGCGGGCATATCATTATCCAGACTGCTGTGCCCGAAGCTATGGTCTTATTAGATGACCATAATGATGTGATAACCACCATGCCCGACTTAGCAAATTATCAGGCTGTTGGCATTGGAGTAGGAATGGGAACCGCAGCAGAAACAAGTGTAGCCTGGATAGATTACATAAGTAGAGGAATCCAAACGCCATTGATTATAGATGCTGACGGTTTAAATATGATGTCAAAAAATCCCGAATTATGGAACTTTATACCGAAAAACACCATTCTGACTCCACATCCAAAAGAACTGAATCGGATTATAGGATCGTGGATGGACGATTGGGATAAATTAGAAAAAGTAAAAGAATTTGCAAGTAAATATCAGGTCAATATATTGATAAAAGGAGCAAATAGTGCAATGGTGATGAGCGACGGTAAGATCTACTTGAATAGTACAGGAAATGTAGGAATGGCAACAGGGGGTAGCGGCGATGTATTAACAGGGATTATAACCGCATTGCTTGGACAGGGATATCCTGCAAACGAAGCGTTAATCATGGGTGTATATTTACATGGAAAGGCAGCAGATTTGGCAGTTAAGACCATCGGTACTTATAGTCTTCTTCCCTCAGATATTATTCAGTATTTACCACAAGCGTTTCTTGAATTAGAACTTGCGACACTATAAACCAGTCCAAGACTTAAATGGCAGACGATAGTTTGTTTTCTTGTCATAGGGCAAGGGGACTTTATGATCTATTGTTTATTTTTGATTAAACAGATGGTAGTTAACCATCACTAAATCAATAAACAATGGATAAGCCAAAATCAACAAAACTAGAAGTGATTATTCCCGCTTATAGAATGCATACACAGACTTTTTTAAGTGTGTTATCTGGGATATCTGAAGTGGATGCCAAGAAGCGGATCGATGGACGAACGAATCATATTATTTGGATGGCCGGCAACTTTGTCAATGTACGTTACGGAATAGCAAACATTTTAGGTTTGGAAGAAACAGATCCCTATAACGATTTGTTTTATATGGGAAAGACATTAGATGAACAATTTCAATACCCGACTCTAGCCGATCTCATTGCTAGTTTTCATAAAATCTCTCCTAAAGTTTACCGGAGTTTATTGGCCGTCAATGATGAACAATTGTCTGAATTATTTCCGATTGGAATGAATATCCCCTTTGTTACAGAAGATAAACTCAATTTTATCGGAATGTGTATAGGTAGGCAGGATTATATTGGCGGGCAGATGGCATTGATGAGACGTATCCTTAATTATTCGAGTATGAGTTACGGTGTAGATGACAAGATCACATATTAGCATGGAAGCACATGTAACAGGATACCTAGAGGTAAACGGAATTCGCCTGTATCATGAAATTTATGGAACAGGTGAACCTTTGGTTTTGATTCATGGAGGGGCGGGTTCTATACAGTTTGATTTTAGAGAAACGATTATCCGGTTACAAGAACGCTTTTTGCTGATCGGCATTGATCTGCAAAATCACGGACGCTCAGATCATAGGGAAGAACCTGAAACTTTTGAACAGGATGCAAAGGATATTGTCGCATTATTGGATCTGTTGGGAATACCTAAAGCCTCTTTTTTTGGATTTAGCAATGGTGCTACGACTGCCTTAGAGATAGCAAAGATTTACCCAGATCGCGTCGTGAAGATCGTAGCAGCCTCTGGAGTTTATAAAAGAAATGGCCTGATACCAGGTTTCTTTCAAGCAATGGAACAGGCAACAATTGATAATATGCCGACCTATCTGAAAGAGAACTTTCTGAAACTAAATTCGAATATAGATGAGTTGCATAATATGTTTCAAAAAGACAGTCAGCGGATGATCCATTTTGAAGACTGGAAAGATCGTGATATGCAGCATATTAAAAATCCTGTTCTGCTCATTTATGGAGATCGAGATGTTGTTACAGTCACACATGCCGCAACCATCAGTCATTTGCTCCCTGATGCAAGATTATGCATACTTCCTGCCACCCACGGCGGGTATATGATGGCCGATGAATCAGGGATAGTAGATGAAGAATTAATCACATTTACGGTATTACAGATCGCAAGATTTTTAGAATAATTTACATGTTCCTGGGTCAATTTAAATACAACGTTTACAGTTTGTTAGGGTCATTAGGTAATTAATAAAGTGAAATATAGGTTATAGGGCTACTTTATTTTTAAATATTTGTAATATCTTAGAGTATCACAGACGAAACTTTCAAAGTTTATCGCGCTAAGAACCCATTACTAAATTAACCCATATTGAAAATGAAGATGTACAAATCATTTATTCCGCTCTGCACTGCTTTATTCTTGTCAGCTTGTTCTTCAAATTACCTGATGACTGTTAATACCACCAATACGATTAAAGAAAAAGACCAAGGAACTTTCTTATACACAAATGACACTTTGGCTGTTCAATACTCTTTTGCGGGGAAGGATGGTAAAGTATATGTTAAGGTTGAAAATAAATTAGATTATCCAATCATGTGGAACTTAAAAAATTCTGCACTAGTAATCAACGGAAAGGCCCTTAGTTACGCTAACAACCAGATAGATTTAAAAGGTAAAGTGAATCAGAATGTTTCCGCTTTTAGTGAGGATATTATTCATGGATATTTTAACGGCACAGCAACATTACCTAAAGATATGTTATTAATACCACCTCATGCGTTTGTCGATGGAAGGTTTTTTGATCTTCGCGATGATGTAAAGAAATCGGTATCCCAAGCAAAAAAAGAAAAAGTTGTGCGGTATGGCATGAACGGTGGAACATATAATGTACAACAAGCCAAGTTTAACATACAGGATTCGCCTTATATCCTGAGCAGTTTTTTGAGCTATTCTGTGTTGAATAATGGCGAGGTTACTTTCAGAACTACAGAACAAAAATTTTATGCTGAAACATTATTTCAGACTGGTACATCATTAAATAATGTACTTGAGTATTATACAAAACAAGGTGATCTAATGGCTTATAAGAAAGTAAAAGGTGAAAATGCTTTGCTGTTAGGAGGGGTGGTGGCTTTAGGTGCAGCAGCAGGAGCACTTGACAATAGTAGAACCGATTAAGCTGTAATTGAACTATAAAAAGCCTTGATCACTTCGACAAGGCTTTTTTATTTTTTATCGTATTTTAATAAGGTTTACTGACATACTGTTGTCATTAACAGACCTATTTTTGTGTTAGCTAAAACACAGTAAGGCGACGAACTTGTCTATTTCCAGTAACTTGATACAACGTCAAATTGATATAGCGAAAATAAAAACGGTAAAATTTTGAAGAAACAAAACAGTTAAAAATGATCAAATTTAAATATACTATCTTATATGTGTCCGATGTGACACGGGCCATTCAGTTTTATGAACAAGTATTTGGCTTTGTACGAAAATTTATAACACCTGAAAATGACTACGGTGAATTAATAACAGGAGAAACCACCATTTCATTTGCCAAACACAGTTTAGCACAGACTAATTTGAGTGCAGGATATCAGGAAAGTTCTCGTTTAGCGAAACCTTTTGGAATAGAATTGGGCGTTATCACGGATAATGTTGAAGATCTAGTAGACAAAGTATGGGAGTATAATGGAATTATTGTTGAACAGCCTACAGTCAAGCCTTGGGGACAGACCGTTTCATATGTGAGAGATTTAGATGGTTTTCTAATTGAATTATGTACTCCGTTACCTTAACCAGAAACTTTTTTGTAAAAATATATATCCGTTTATTATCGAGTAGCGATGCCTTTTTAGTGCATTTTTCTCTCCATAAAGCACACATTAAGATCGATTAAGTATTTTTAAATAGCGCATTTATACATTTTTTTTTATAGTTTTAGCGATTTAGCATATTAAACAGAGAAATGGCGTTAACAAACTTGTCAAGACGAGTCGCTCTCGGAATCGATATTGGTGGAACCAATACGAAATTCGGAGTGGTAAATCATCGCGGGGAAGTTCTAGAAAAAGGATCCCTAAGAACAGATGAATATAAGAAAATAGAAGATTTTATTGATGCATTATATCTTCAGGTTTCTCCACTTATCGAGAAATACGGTACAGTGAAAAACTTTGATGGAATTGGTCTCGGTGTACCTAACGGTAATTACTATACAGGTACGGTAGAATTAGCTCCTAATTTACCTTGGAAAGGTGTAATTCCTTTTGCCGAACTTATGGAAAATAAATTTGGTATGGAGTGTACCATTACCAACGATGCGAATGCGGCAGCTTTGGGAGAGATGCTTTTCGGAGCAGCACGTGGTATGAAAGATTTTATCATGATTACTTTAGGAACAGGTGTAGGAAGCGGAATCGTTGCCAATGGAAATGTAATCTATGGACATGATGGTTTTGCGGGAGAGTTAGGACATACCATTGTAAAACCAGGAGGTAGAAAACACTGGAGTACAGGTTCGGAAGGAAGTCTGGAAGCCTATGCATCTGCTACCGGCATAGCCATTACAGCGAAGAAAATGAGAGCAGAATTTCCAAGTTCTATGCTCAATCAATATCCAGAAGAATCAATCAATTCTAAAACAGTTTACGAGTGTGCCATAAAAGAAGATCCAATTGCTATTGAAGTATTCCGCTATACAGGACAGAAGCTGGGTGAAGCATTAGCTAATTTTGTGATGTTTTCATCTCCTGAGGCGATCTTATTGTTTGGCGGAGTTATTCAAGCCGGAGACTTTATTCTCAAACCTGCAAAATTACATATGGAAAGAAACCTACTTCCCATCTTTAGAGATAAAGTGAGATTGGTATTTAGTGAGCTTCCTGAAGCAGATGCCGCTATTTTAGGTGCAAGTGCACTCGTTTGGGAACAATAAAAGAAAATAAAACTCGTCTTTTAAGACGATCGTTTTCATAAACAGTGTCCGGTTGATGGATTTTAATGTAAATTAAATTTTAACAGCCGGACACTCCTATAAAGCCACATCGTCACGAGTATTAGCACGGCAGACCATTCTAAAGGTCAGATTTATTCTGGGCAGAATTTGTCGAGCTGTTTTAGGTACCTGGTGCTGCCAGCAACTGTTTGTCGTACCAGCCATCAGCAGGAAAGATCCATGATGCAGAGGAATTTCGATCTGCTTTATATCCTTTAGAAATTTATGACGCAGTCGGAATAAACGTGTTTCCCCAAAACTGAGCGATGCAATCACAGGATTAGGACCAGACTTATCAGTATGATCACTATGCCACGCAACACCATCTTTCCCGTTACGGTAGAGGTTGAGCAAAACAGCATTAAAGCTTAAACCAGTTTCTTTTTCCACTCGTTTTCGGATGGCTAATAGTGCTGTGGTCCAGTCAGGACCTGCGGGATCAGCACCCAAATTGCTTTTATCCTCATACCAAGCGATCATGCGTGGCGCTTTAACTGTTTTATCAAAGATCTCCATTTCATATTCGCGCCATTTCGTATTATGGAGCAAAGTATTGTAGTAATGGTCCGATTCTTCCTTTGAAAAAAAAGAATCAATTAGCATGAGTTCCGTATCAGGTAGATCGAATACAACCTTACCTCCATGGCCAGGTGCGAATATTTCAGTGTCATTAAATAAATTCATCGTATATGTTTTAGTAAAGTGGTAACAGTCAATAGGTGTTTTCTTCATTTACTATAAACTTTAGAGTCTCCAATTGTACGTTTTTTGGTTATCAAAAACAGCAGCTGGCTCTTCGGATTTATATATAGTAACGTTCCTATTATGCTTATTAAAATATGATACAACAAAAATACTAATTATATTAGTATTTTTATTAAATTTGAAGCTATAAATATTAGCAGTATGATGTTGTCAAAAAACTTGAAGTATTTAAGAGCACAAAAAGGGATATCACAGCGCGAGATAGCAGCAGACTTAACCATTACACGCGCTAGGTACGCGAAGTACGAGGAAGCCCTCTCAGAGCCTCCGATAGAAGTCTTATTGAAATTATGTCAATATCATCAGATCAGTATCGATACACTGATTACGGTAGATTTGAAGAATTTGAATCAAAAAACAGAGCTAATTGAAAATAGTTAGAATAATTTATATCGCAAAAAAGCCGTACTATTTTTTAGGTAGTACAGCTTTTTAGCTTAAAATGTATCATTAGAGTTCCAGTACAGTAAGTAGAGGGAAATGGTCTGAAGGAAATTTACCGGAATAAGTATCTGTCAAAATTCCCCATTTATGACCTTTGAAGTGTTTGGATACAAAAATATGATCAATGATTGTATTATGAACAGGGAATTTTTCACCTGTCCGAAAACCATTGGAGCTTCCATTTAAAGCATAGGGCATGCTTACCATATGATAAGTATCTTTCAATAAATCAGATGTCGCTAAACTCTTATACCATTCAGAATTGCTATCGCCATTAAAATCACCCATAAGTATAACTGGCTGTTCTTTTGCGATTTCAGTAATCTTTTTTAATATTAACAAGCTCGATTCTTTGCGGGCTAATATTCCGCGATGGTCGTAATGAGCATTGAAGAGGAAGAACGACTTTTTAGAATCTTTATCTTTTAGCTGTATCCAAGTACATATTCTGATGTTGGATGGCGCGTCCCATCCTAGACTCGGTCTATCTGGAGTTTCAGATAACCAAAAGTCGCCTTTACTGACCAGCTCAAAACGGTCCTTTTTATAATAAATTGCCGCATGCTCGCCCGCAGCTTTACCGTCATCTCGTCCTAGTCCATAACGTTCAAATTGAGGGAGTTGCTTACTAAGATCATCCAATTGATTCTTTAATGCTTCTTGTGTCCCAAAGATATCAAATTCATGAAATTGGATTAATTGCGCGATCGGAGTCACTCTGTTTTGCCAGCGGTCCAGACTATCATTAGGCGTATCATAGCGAAGATTATACGTCGCCACGCGCATTTTTTGAGCCTGAGCAGTTAATGTAACTGCCGAAATCATGAGGCAGAGCATGGTTTTGATATAGCCTGTTTTCATATTTTTTCTAAATATTCATATTACTAGGTTAAGTAGCAGACCTACTATTGCCAGAAAGGATAATTTTTCAAACTTTTGTTTAAAACAATCGCATTGCTTGGTATTGGATAGTAGTACTGTCTGCCGTCATCATACCAGGTACGTGTTTGCGCTTTAAACCACTCCAGATGTTTATCTGCAGTTAACGTCTGGTAGTTAGTCGCTGGTCCACCAATAGCTATTTTTGCAACTTTGGCGCCAACCGTTACCGAAGGACCTTTATTATTGCCGTCATAGAAGATAACATCTACAGTGCCGTCGCGATCCAGATCCATCGGTTTGTCCAATTCCGGAATATAGATACCGGACCATTCTAAAGAAGCCATGATATGACCCGCATTCCATCTTTTTAGATCATTAAATCTAAAACCTTCAAGCGCCAGTTCAACTTGTCTTTCACGTCTTATTTCTAGCAGTACAGGGTTGTCGATATCTTTAAAGAATTTTTCTTTGATGTAAGTATCAATCACTGTCGGTAATTGCGAGGTACCTCCTGTAATACCTGCACGCGAACGTAGTGCACCAATAGTTTTTTGCCAGTCGCCATCTGTAATTTCACCCAATTCAGCACGTGCCTCAGCATAATTAAGCAGTACTTCTGCATAGCGCATCAATGGAATAGCATTCGTATTTAGCTGTCCATTATCATATTTACTTTCATCAAGTGTATATTTTATTGGCTGATAACCTGTGTACGAATAACCATTAAAATTTGGTGCTGCTGGTTTTCCATCTATTTTATAGCCTGGGGTACGGATCAGCTGAGATAAGCGGTAATCTCTATTTTGACACTCATCATAAAACTCTTGTGTATTGTACCCCGTTCTATTCGTATACGGTGTACCATCTCGGTTTAATATCGTATTGATAAACGGTCTTACAAAACTATAACGTGGGCCATAAGTCGGAGAAGTCCAATACCAGTTCGCAGAACTTAGGATGGCCAGGTTCTTATTAAAAGCAATAGCTAGCATGACCTCTTGAGTAACTGCAGCATCACTGACAAAAAGCTGACGTTGCGATAGTTCGGGACCTCTAGCGGTATAGATACTGTGCGGTCCCTTTGTCATCAGTTCCTGAGCGGCATCCACCACCTGTTTATAATATTTGTTTGCAGTTGATGCTAAGCCCAGCTCAGTATGGTATTTACGAAATGAAGCTTCAAAAAGTGCAATTCTTGTTTTCAGTCCCAGAGCAGTCCATTTCGTGATCTCCGAACCGTCTGTAGAGGAGCTGGTCTGTATATTCGCGTAGGCATAATCCAGATCTGCCAAGATATGATCCATCACTACAGTACGGTCTCCGCGGTCCCCATATAAGATATCGTTGTCAGTAATTGAAAGAGCCTTATCCACCCAGGGTACATCGCCGAAACGAGTGACCATTTTATAGTAAAAGTATGCTCTAAAAAAGCGAGCAACACCATTGTAATGGTTACGACTTGTTTCCGATACGTTTGACCGGTTATTGCTTGCTAAAAAATGATTGATATTTCTAAGGTTCTTCCAATCCCATCCAGAACTTGTCTGTGCCGTATAGGCATTCAATTTTAAAAAATTGTCGAGGTTATTGACAGCGCCATAATCAGACATCTGGTCCAATCTGTAGGCATCAGAAGAAGAAGGCAGATCATTGTAAAATGAGATCGAATAGCGACGGAGTCCTCCCTCGGTTCCAAATACGTCTTCTTCTAAGGCTGACGATTCCGGAAATTCATTTAGCTCACAGCTGTTGCATAAAGCCAGTATACTTAATAAATAGAATATCTTTTTCATGTGTGTTTTTTCTTAATCGTTGCATAATGCTTCTGGTTATCTAGAAGCATCTTTCTAATCATAAATGTTAAAAAGTGACTGATATACCTAAGCTGATTGATTTCATGGTCGGATAGTTGAAGCCATCACCAGCATTGCTGTCGCTGATATCCGGGTCGGATGAACCGATATTGCTTACATCCAGATCGCGTGTATGCTTATAGAACGGTGACCAGCTCCATAGGTTTTCACCCGATAGCGAAGCTTTTATATCCTGAAAGCCCCATCGTGATACGATAGATTTAGGAAGACTATATCCAACTTGGATATTTTTCAGTCTAATGTAACCCACATTTTGTAAGTAACGTGTTTGAGGCGTTTCTTTGATAGACTGGTTATAGCCAGCGTAGCGGGGTAGGTAAGCACCTTTGTTGTCCTCAGTCCAGTAGTTATTTAAGTGCCATTCCGGCAGATTATTGTACGGTCTATTATATTGTCCCCAGAAAATTGATTCATTGCTTGGATACCAGTTTTGACGGCCTACTCCCTGAAAAAATGTGGACAATGATATGCCGTTCCAGTCCGCATTAAAGTTAAATCCATAGATATACCGGGGATCCTTATTACCGATGATTTTTTTATCACCATGATTGTCTAATGTATTGGTGCCGTAATCGATCTTCCCGTCACCGTTTAAATCTGCAAAACGGACATCGCCTGGATACACAATACCAGCACTAGACGATTTGATTAAAATCTGCTTTGCGGCATTGTCAATCTCCGCTTGCGATTGGAACAGACCTTGAGTTTCGTATCCCCAGATTTCACCGACTGTTTGACCGGCATAGTAATCGCCTAACGTACCCGTTAGATTATTGTATTTATCGATTTTAGATTTATAGTCAGCTAAGGTTCCTCTAATACTATAGCGCAATGATTTACCCGCCACATCAAATCGATTGTTGTAAGAAAGTGTAAGTTCATAACCATTTGTGGTCATATCAGCATAGTTACCTTTAGGAGATGTAGCACCAAATATATCCGGCAATGTCATGCCTACAGTAAACATATCAGTTGTTTTACGTGTATACATATCGGCTACCAATTGCAGTTTACCATTTAAGAAACTCATATCCACCCCAAAATTGGCAGTGGTCGCCGTTTCCCAGGTTAGCTGATCGGGCAGTACTACCGGTTGCTGCGTATAGCGTGGCCGTTCACCGTTTATGATACGGTCAGAAGTACTGATGTTATAAATCTGTAAAAAGGAATAGGATTTAATATTACCATTCCCTAAAGAGCCGTAGGAGCCTCGAAATTTTAAATCTGAGATAATTTCAGGATTTACAGACCAAAAATCTTCCTGTGATGCTCTCCAGCCCAAAGAAGCAGAAGGAAAGAACGCCCATTGCGAACCTATCGGGAATTTGGAAGAGCCATCATAACGACCGTTCACTTCAAACAGATAGCGGTCTTTGTAAGCATAGTTAGCTCTAAAAAATAATCCTGCGATCCGGTATTTTTCATAATTACCAGAAGCAGTAATGGCATCCCCAAGAGCAAGATTAATATTGCTGACATCATTGGTTAATAGTCCATTTTTAGAAACATCAACACTTTCTCTTACCTTTTGCTCATAGTTATACCCAATTAACCCTTTAAAGTAGTGATTCTGTTTAAACGTATTCTCATACTCCGCATAGATATTTGTAAATAAGTTACGTTCTTGAAGCACATACTTTGATATATCATTATACTGGGTTGCCAGCTGAAGGATTTCACCTTCCTTTATACTATAAGGAATAGGAATACGTATTCTTGTTGCCACATCATCCTTATTCATAAAAGTGAAATCTCCCTTTACTCTGAACGTGTTGTTGAAAAATTTAGTTTCAAAACTTGTTGTATTACGCAATAGACCATCATCGGTATCTTTACCATTTTTACTCATGATAAAATCTCCTACAGAATACGCCGCAGAATATGAAAGCGTTCCATCAGGATTGAAGATAGGAGAGGTGGGATGCCCTTCATCGGCGATGTTACGCAGAATATTTCCTCCTTCACCAACAGTCATCGGGATATGGTACTTTTTGGCCGAATAGTCTAAATTATTAGCGATACGTAACCAGTTGGTCACCTGTATGCCTCCCTTTGCTCTTAAATTAAGACTTCTAAATTTATCGGTATTATAGCGATATAGACCATCGTAGCCATAGTATCTTCCCGAAAGGTAAAAATCTGTTTTTCCAGAAGATCCATTGATCGCGATATTATGGTTCTGAGCCATCGTATTATCCTTGATCAAAGCTTTATAATAATCTTCATTGCCATAATACACGTAATTTCCATTACCATCGACAGTCACCTGTTCCTGAATACCGGCATCATTACGCCTTTTGAATTCTTCCAGCCAGGCCAGTGAAAAAGGTTGTGTCTTGTTCATCTTACTCGGAATTGATGAATAATTATTCCAGGAATTGTAAGCCTCCGAAAAATGAGATGCATAGGTATAGCCGTCCGTTACAAATTGAGGCGTTGCGGTCGGCTTCTGGCTTGCCAGGGAACCCGAATAATTGACAGAAGTGCGACCCTGTTTTGCTTTTTTTGTACTGATAAGTACTACGCCAAAAGTACCCCTCGATCCATATATCGCAGCCGATGAAGCATCTTTTAAAACAGATACAGACTCAATGTCATCTGGGTTTAAATTTGCAGGATCACCTTCCACTCCATCAATCAGAACAAGAGCAGCTCCACCCTGACCAATGGAAGTCGTGCCGCGTATGTTAAAACTCGCTGAACGGCTCGGTTTGCCATCGGCCAGATTGATATTTAAATTTGGAACAGCACCTTGTAGCATTTGCGTTGCATTAGCAGCCATGCGTCCTTCAAACACTTCTTTGCCGACCATATCGACAGCTCCAGTAAGATTAGCTTTTTTTTGCGTACCGTAACCCACAACAACAACCTCGTCCAGTTGAGAAGAACCTTCTTCCATTCGGATCAAAATGGAGTTATTGTCCGCAGGTTTAACAATAAAATTATTTTCCTCTTTGTTTCCATAACCGACGATTGAAAATCGAATGTTATACGATTTACCAGCTTCAAGGGATTCAAATAGAAATAGTCCTTTAGCATCTGTGGCGGTATTGGTGATCACTTTGTTCAGAGAATCGGTGACCGTAACAGTTACACCAGACAGGAGCGAACCTGTTTGGCTGACGACAGTTCCTTTTACACGACCTTTTTGTTGCCCGTACAGCGGAGATGTAAGCACAATGCTCCCCAGTGCGAAAATCAATGCTCGTTTTTTTAGGTGTTCGTTAATTTTCATGTTTATTTTAAAAAATTAGTCAATATGATTTCACGTAATACATTAATTATACTTTGTCTATCCAAGGAAATTTCAGTGGATCAGCTCATTAATTGGAAGATTCAGCCTTTTTGCTCACATAGTAAGTAGATTGCTCTTTTCTATATTCAAGCTCGTTTAGACCACATAAAATATGTAGGATATTTTCGATGCTTTCAGATGCCTCAAAAGCACCGGTAAAGGTCAGTTGATTGACGTTCACACCGTCATATATAATTGCAACCTGCTTTGCTTTTGCGATTGAAGCAAATACCGTTTTTAGATTTTCTTTTTCAAAATTCAGGCTTGAAGAAGTTGCTGCTAACGATACAGCAACGCTATGCTGCGGAATAGGATCCGTATTCTTGATAGGACTTTTCGCTTTTTTTGATATTTTCCATTCCAATAGCTGGGTCATATTATTGATGACGATCTGTTCGCCGGCACGCAAGACCGTTTCATGAAATCTGTGCAAACTTTGGGCTGTAGGAGCTACTCGGATAGATCCTTCTACCAGATGAATATTGGTCTCTTTATTATTTTGCCCATCAATGGTAAAGACTGTACCCAGAGCAGTAGTTGCTATTCCATTTGAGATAACCGTAAAAGGTCGGTGTTTATCTTTTGTAACATCAAACTTTCCTTTTCCGGTTAGAGAAAGCATACGGGAGGTATCCGTAAACTGAGGGTTATAAGTCAGGGAACTATGAGGAGATAAAGTGACGCTTGTACCATCTGGCAATATATGTCTCACAAATACACTCGTGCTGCTCACAATCCGCTTTTGAAGGGGTAGTACTGTGACCGAAGTATGAACAAAATCCTGTTGATTTTCCCAAATAATCGAGACTCCACCTGTAACGAGAAGTAAACTTGCCGCTATTTTGACAATAATACGGGATAACGATTGTTTTTTACGAGCAGACTGGTCTCCGATAGTCTTGATGAGACGGTCATAAACTTTCTTTTTTTGTTCTGGGCTTAGTCTCTCCGATAAAAGAGTCGGCTGCTGATCAAATTCCTCTTGCAGTTCCGCTTTGAGTTTATGATCTGTTATTTCGAGTTGGTCGAGTAATTGCTGTTTCTCCTTTGGAGAAGCATAACCGGACCAAAATTTCTGTATAAGTTGCTTCGTATTCATATCGTTGGTATAAATACTAGCAATGATGGTTTAGGGGATGAAATTTTGGATTAACAAATGATTAAGATTATGTAAATTCTAAAGATGCTCGGTATAAAAGATCACCAATAGTCCCAGTGCAGTATATGGAGCCTCATTTTGGATATAATCTTTGATTGCACGGTTAGACTGTTTCAGATAATCTTTAACAGAATGACTGCTTATCCCCATTATTTTTGCGACCTCATCCGCAGATCTCCCTTCAAATCGGCAAAGTTTAAAAACCTCCCGTTTCTTTTTTGGTAATTTTTCAACCGCCTGATGGATCATCCTGATTTGCTGTTCATACAGATCTTCATCAATCACATCTTCATTTTCAAGTTGTAGGTACTGATCATAAGTATCCACACTTTCAATAGCTTCTTTCACCTTTTTCTTAAGGAAAGTAATGGATTTATTATAGCTCACCACAAATAGCCACCCAGGAATTGATTTTTCATCCACCAGCTTTAGTCTATTTTGCCAAAGTGCAGTAAATACCTCTTGCAATAAATCCTCAGCACATTCAGGTCGCTTAACCAAACGCAGAATATTAGCGTATACCGCATTTGCATATGTTTCATACAACTGTGCAAACTTATGCATGTCGATAGCAATAGGTTGTTGTGAGGTATCTGTAATTCGAAAGTTATCCATAGCAGTACATGTATTTGGCAGATTGTTTCAGGATTTGCAATCGCAATCCATTTTATGGAAGACAAAGCTATCCAATCAATGCTATCAAGATGTAAAGTTGTCATTAAGGAAATGTTAATCTATAAAATTGAACGCCAAAGGAAAAGAAATACCCGTATCCTAAAAAAAATAACTATGTTTATTCCATTGAATACAAAATAAACGAATGAAACGAACAGCATTACTAACCTTACTTTCTATTTCTACCTTTACCACTGCAGTTTTTGCACAGCAGGATTCCATGATGTTAGATAAAATCTATCATGAATCTTTCTATCAAGGACAGGCTTACGACAATTTGCACTACCTCACAAAACAGATCGGCCATCGTATTGCCGGATCACCTGCGGCTGATAAAGCTGTAGTCTGGTCCAAAAGCCTGATGGAAAAACTTGATTTCGACAAGGTATACCTACAGGATGTAAAACTCCCTTATTGGGATCGCGGTCCAAAAGAAAAAGCCTACATAGTAGGTTCAAAGGAGTCTCTAAATATCCTCGCGTTAGGAGGTTCAGTAGCCACTCCATCCAAAGGGATAACAGCCGAGGTTATTGAAGTCCAATTGTTAAGTGATCTGAAGAAATTTGGTGACCAGGTACGTGGAAAAATTGTTTTCGTCAATAAACCATGGGACGAGTCTATCGTAGAAACTGGTGTTGCATATGGACTCAACTCAAGTCAGCGAAGCCGCGGTCCAGCTGAGGCTGCTAAATTAGGAGCAGTTGCTTACTTATTTCGATCTTTATCATCATCCACAACTGATGACTATCCCCATACAGGAGGAACAGGTTATGTCAAAGGAATCGATAGTATTCCTGCTATGGCAATATCTGCGACTTCAGCCATTAAGTTGAGCGAAGCATTAAAAACCAATCCTCACACAAAAGTTTATCTGGAACAGCATTCCGCTTGGAAAGGAATGGTGCAGACACACAACGTTATTGCAGAATGGAAAGGTGCAGAATTTCCTGATAAGATTATCACGATCGGTGGACATATTGATTCTTGGGATGTAGGAGAAGGGGCACACGATAATGGAACCGGTACTATGGGGACTCTAGATGCGATACGTACCTTGATGGCATTAGGATATAAGCCTAAGCACACCATCCGTTTAGTATTTTATATGAACGAGGAAAATGGAGTGCATGGTGCATCAACCTATGGACAGGTCGCTAAAGATAAGCGGGAACAGATTGTTGCCGCAATAGAAAGTGATGCTGGTGGATTTGCACCTAGGGGTTTTGACATTAAAGCCTCTGCCGAAAGAGTTGTGTGGATGCAACAACATTGGAAGCCTTTATTTGAACAGAAATTCTGGGTATCACGTTTTTTACAGGGAAGTCCAGGAGTAGATTCAGGAGTCTGGGGACAGCATTTTCCAAATACCGTAATGTTCAACTTTAGACCAGATCCGCATCGTTATTTTGATCTGCACCATACGGCAAAAGATGTCTTTGAAGCCGTCGATAAACGAGAACTGCAATCAGGAGTAGCGGCTATTGCCTCTTTGCTGTATTTAGTTGATCAACAGATAGAACAGCTGTAAGAGCTAAACAATAAATAGAAAGGGGGCCAAACTGTAATATGGCTCCTTTTTTTAGTTGATCGTTTGGTGTAAAGCAATTCTAATCCCCTCGCTATCTTCAAACTCAGCAACAATAAAACCAAGTAAATCATTTATAGTTTTTGGATATAATATTTTTCCACCTTCCGAAATAACTTTTTCAAGTGTTGCATCCATATCTTGCGTCTTAAAATAAATAATAACACCCTGTTTGGTAGGTGTATAGGCATCACCTTTGGCCAGTGCTCCAGAAATACCACCACTAGCTTCCTCAAAAGGAAAAAGTGACATTTCATAACCATCGATGATTTCTTTTTCGAATTTAAAATTGAATACTGCAGTGTAAAATTTCTACGCACGATTTAGATCATTGACTGGAATTTCAAAGTAGATCACTGGGTTTGTTTGGGACATAAGGGTATTTTGTTTGGTAATATATTATTGTTTTTACTGATTTGAAGAAGGGGCAAGTAGCACTGTTTTAATTTACCTGTAGCAAAATTAAATGCTTTAGTAGAGATTTCATCCAATTGGTCAGTAAAAGAACTGTGCAAAGCCAACATTAACATGATTTGTATTGAAATGTATTTTTTTTTTATAAAGATTCTGCATGGATGTTTTCTAAATTTTTAATGACCAATTTAAAATAGCGTCCATAACATCGATCCAATGCGGCTTATCATAATCCACATCTCCATTTTTATTTATTTCAAAGTAATTATGTTCAAGATTAAGGTATCGCTTATACGATAGATTGGTTTTATTTTCTCTAATGAAATATAATGGAACCAAATCGCAGAGATCCGATGCGACATCGGCTGTGCCATATGCCATATAAATTGGAATGTTGAGGGTCAACCAATCATTAATCAACGGTTTGGAGAATGACTGCCAAGATCTTAAATTAGGATTATTCTTGTTTTTCAATGGGTTATTGACATTTTGATAGAATTGGTATTGTTGTTCCATTTCTTTATCAGCCTGCTCCCAGGATACTTTGTTTTGTTCTGCATTTTTTCGAGACTGTCTGATGTTCTGGTCTATACGACCGAATGGGTTTGTTCCTGTTAAAGCAAGTTTGGTAACACCCTTGTGTTTAACAGCAATTTTAGTAGCCACTTGACCACCCTGCGAATGTCCAACTACGATCAATTTTGTATTGTCTACCCATTCTTTTCTCTTTAAAAATTTCAAAACAGTTAGAGCTCTATTTGTGTAATTATCCAAATTATCTGCATTTTGATAAGCCAAGCTTGGAATGTTTTTATCTTTAGAATCCCCATAGTACCAATAAGAATCATTTAATTGTACTTCATCAACGATAAGTGGTGTTTCAGGCATTGAAATAACAACAAGGTGATAATGTTTTTTGATTTCATTGTATTCAAAATTTGTTATCCCTCCGCCATATAGATGCAGCCCTACGGATTTATAGTTGATATATAATGGAATAGGGAGAGAACCTTGGCACCATAAAAATATTGGTTTCTTTGTATTCATTGCCGTATCTAATACCATAAATTCAATTTTGCCTTGCTTATTGTTGATCTCAAAAACTGTAAATTCATTATTCACGATTTTGTTTTTTTGAGCAATAGTTACTTGAAATAAAAAAGCAGATAAAAGAAGAAGAATAATTTTCATTTAAACATATATTGGATTATCTCCCTAAGATAATAATTTTTCCAATTTTTTAATTCAATTTATTCCTGTTTTCTCATTCTGGGGAGGAGAGCTTCTTTTAAAAGAGTATTTTTATTGAAAAAGATCAGTGAAAAATAAGACATCATTAAATTCGTTATTATACAGATTTTTACGATCCAACAATAAAAAAAAGATAATTAAATGTTGATTTATTTTAAAATATTAAGAGCCTATTTAGATTTAAATAGGCTCTTAAGCTCAGTAGCGAAAAAGTAAGGTAATCATCCTGTGGAAGAGTTTTTAATTTCCTCTGTATGTTGAATAACCAAAAGGAGATAGCGTAATAGGTACATGGTAATGTTCATTGTCCACAAGTTCAAAAACAACCTCTATAAATGGGTAGAATGATTTATTTCCTAGAGACTTAAAGTACGGGCTGGTGTGAAATGTTAACTTATAAATGCCTGTATTATCTTTTCCGTCCTGTTTTAAAAAGTCTTTTATTCGACCATTACTATCCGTATTTTTTTCTTCTACCATAGTCCAGGTGTCATTCTTGTTCATTTTCGACAATGTAATTTTAACATTCGTAGCAGGTTTACCAGTCGTGATGTCTAGAATATGACTTGAAAGTTGAAACTTAGTTTCTTGAGCTAGACTCACTTGCATTATGCCGATGAAGACTAAAATTATAAGTGTTATTTTTTTCATTTTGAATGATGTTTCGTTATTTATATTAAAATTGAGATTTTGCATTTATTGTGCTGAAAGAAGATGATTCTTATCACTCCAAACGAGCATCTAAAGGTAGATTCATATGTAACAAAAAACTGAAAATTTAGTTTTTTTGGATAAAGGGACTATCCGTTCGGTCATGCTTCACCCATACTAATTTAGATGTGTCATAACCAATTTCTGTTGCAATTTTTAGAAACTTCGTTTTAACCGATTCAGGAATCTCTTTTGTTCTTGATAAAATCCAGAGATAATTTAAGTCTTTACCTGCTACCAATGCATATTTATAGCCATCATCCATTGAAACCACATTATACCCCGAATAAAAAGGACCAAAAAAACTTACTTTTAATGCCGCTATATCTTTATTTCCTCTAAATTTTGCAATTCCTTCGGCTTTTTTCCATTCTTTCTTTACAAAATTATATCCACTGTTCAATACCTTTACATTTCCTTTTTCGTTCAAACTGTACTGAGCCGAAACGTTGTCTAGATCTTTTTCAAAACGAAAATCAAAACGTGCTATTTCGTACCAAGTTCCTAAATATTTATTGACATCAAAGTTTTCAATTGCCTTTGTATTTTTTGGAATTGAAGCACAGGAATTAAAAAGTATAGCTGTTAAAGAAAAGATAAAAATTAGAGTCTTAGTATTCATTTTCATTTTTTTTAAATTTTGTGAAAAAATAAATAACCAATAGAAACTGGGTGTAGCCATATACAGCATCTTCGATTGGTATTGTTAATATGCGTATGCCTAAAAAATCACCGGGGTTGTAATTCACAATAGGAGATTCCAATCCAAATCCAGTCAGTACTCCATTGACAGGAAGAAAGCCAAGCATCAAAACGCTGAATACTAAAGAAGCTTTGGTAATCCAATCTGCTCGCGCAATAAAATGTAGATAAATCAAGGTTATAATTGTCGCTATTGCGGTTACTAAAGTATAGATCTTATCATAATGCCGCAAAGCGATCACCGAACAGACAATAATGCTTACAAAAACAATTATATTATTAAAACCTGCAAGTCTGTCTAGATTGAAAAATTTATCAAAACAGAAATAGGTAAATGCACAAGAAAACGGAATACAGATAAAGAATAACCACTCTTCGATAGGTAAACCGGCGACGACAATTCCAAGTGTATAATCTGTGTTGAACCACCAAACACCTTTTGAAGTAAACCAAACATCCCAAGCGATAAATGGAATAGCAACCAATAGAGCAGCCTTTAAAAATGCTCCAAAGTGGCGGTTGAACAGAATTCGTTTATCAAAAGAAGCGATCAGACAAATGATGATTGTAAAAAATAAAATTAAAGAATATGTATATATTATCATTTTTTATCCGGATTAAAATACATTTGAAAATATTTGAAGGGCACATATAAAAAACCAAAACATTCCCCATGATGTTTCGTCGTATGCTTGTGATGTTGCTTGTGCGCTCTACGGAGAGCCAAGAAATAAGCATTTTGAGTTTTGGTCAAGAATTTAATCCGCTGATGGATAAAAATATCATGAATAAAAAAATAAGCCATACCGTACAGCATGATGCCCAATCCGATATAGAA
This sequence comes from Sphingobacterium kitahiroshimense, assembly GCF_025961315.1. Classification (NCBI taxonomy): domain Bacteria; kingdom Pseudomonadati; phylum Bacteroidota; class Sphingobacteriia; order Sphingobacteriales; family Sphingobacteriaceae; genus Sphingobacterium; species Sphingobacterium kitahiroshimense. Next base: position 6,188,985 of record NZ_JAOQNK010000001.1, read on the forward strand.
CAGATAATTAAGCTCTTTTAGCGAACCAAAGTACATTAAAATAATCGTAGGAATCGCGAATATGACAAAGAAGTAATCATTTTTTTCGAGTGGACCATCATTGCTGTGATCGTGATGATCCTTATGTAGCACCCACAAAAAACCATGCATGATGTATTTATGGATAATCCAGGTTGCACCCTCCATCAGTACAAAAACGATCATTGTTATTAAAAAATTCATGCTATTATTTTTTGGCGTTAAACATTTTTTCTAATACAACATATCGGAAATTAAAAATATCAGTTAATTTCTTTCTTACGAAAATCCGATGTGCGATATTACCCAATATACCAAATGGTAATTCATAATCTATAGTATCCTTTACCAGAATCCCATTGCTATTTGGGATAAATTCATGAAAATGGCTCCAATATTTATAAGGACCTCTTTCTTGAAAATCAGTAAAGCTCTTATTTAATTCAACTTGACTGATTCTGGTTCGCCATTTTAATGGAATTTTAAACATAGGCGAAACAATATAATTTATGATCATTCCTTCAAAAATATCTTGATGATCATCCGTAGAAATGATTTCAAATCGCATATCTTCTGGTGTTATTTTCGACAAGTTGACCGGAGAAGAAAAAAAATGCCAAGCAGTTTCGATATCACAATTTAATTGTTGTTCTCTATATAATTGATGTCTCATCTTCTAGTTTTTTAAAAGCGTATCTATATTTTTTATCAAAATCTCTGAGCTAATCATTTTTCTATGCTCCATTATTAATATTGTATCTTCCTTTATGTTTGATTTATACCCTAAAAAAGACGGTGTATTTTTTTGAATAGAGAGACGGATAAATCTTAATTCTATATTATTCGGTTCAAGAAATATTGCACGCTCAATATTTTTTTTTCCTTTGTTAAATGTTCCAAGCTTATCTATTGGATTAAAAACATGATTTGCCCATATCGCTTGAAGCCCACCAAGGTACGCCAATTGAGTAGGAGACATGTTTTTTAATGTCCTTAATTCCCTTATAGTATTTTCACATAACTTTTTATCCGCTACAGTCTTATTATAATTTTCACGTAATCCTGTCATAACAGGATTCTTAAAGCCTGTCAGAAAACATAGCGAGAGTAGAAGTAAGGAAATAGTTCTCATCATAAATAAGCAGTTTTATATCTCACATAGCTTTTAAATGCTACATAAGCTTTTTCAGAATTGGCAATTCGCACCCTACTGTTCAATATGTCTTCAGAAGATTTTCGCTTGATCTTTTTAAATAAAGATAGATAATATTTATAGGCCAGATAAACACCAAACATAGCAGAGTTTGGAAGTTTTTTTATTCCCATCAATGCTTCATTAAATTCTTGTTCAATTTCATTTTCAATCTCAATTTTCGCTTGATTATCAAATATTTCCATGTCAATGTTGGGGAAATAAGTACGGCCTAAAATCTGATAATCATCTTTTAAATCCCGTAAGAAATTAATTTTCTGAAAAGCAGAACCCAATTTCATCGCATAAGGTTTCAATTTTTCATAATATTCTCGATCACCATTTGTAAATACCTGCAGACACATTAATCCCACGACTTCAGCTGAGCCAAAAATGTATTCCTTATAACGTTCAGAATTATAATCAATTTTGTGAAGATCCATTTCCATACTATGTAAAAATTGGCTGATTAGTTTTCTGTCAATTGAATATTGATGAACTACCTGTTGAAAAGATTGTAAAATCGGATTTAGTGAAATTCTTTCCTCCAGTGCATGATCAGTTTCTTCTTTTAATCTATTCAAAAGTTTCGCTTTATCGTATCCATGAAAACTATCTACAATTTCATCAGCTAGCCTTACGTATCCATATATGGCATAAATCGCATTGCGAATAGATGGACAGAGCGCTAAAATGCCTAGCGAAAAACTTGTACTATACTTTTGTGTTGTAATTTTACTTACGGTGAAAGAAAGTTCGTCGAATAGTTGTTTCATACAGGTTAGTTTTTAGCGTTAATAATTTCATTAGATACAATTTTACCGGAAATAATAGATGGAGGTACTCCAGGACCGGGAACGGTCAATTGACCAGTATAGAATAAATTTTTAATTTTTTTGTTTCTTATTTTAGGTTTTAAAACAGCGGTTTGCCCCATTGTATTTGCCAACCCATAAGCATTACCATCATAGGCATTATAGTCTGAAATAAAATCTTGCACACAATAACTTCTTTTATATTCAATCATTGACATGAGATTACGAATGCCCAGATGATTTTCAAGTCTTGTCATCATTTCTGCTAAGTATTTTTCTCTTACTGATTCTTCATCATTAATTCCAGTAGCCAAAGGCATCAGAAGAAATACATTCTCTTTACCATTAGGAGCTACGCCTTCGTCAGTTTTGGATGGACAGCACACATAGAATAGCGGTTTCTCTGGCCATTTTTTATCTTCGTATATACAATCAATGTGTTCGTCCAGGTCATGCTCAAAGAAAAGCGTATGATGCTTCAGATTAGGAAGAGTCTGGTTAATACCCAAATAGTAGATTAAGCTTGAAGGAGCAAATACTCTATTTTTCCAGTACTCTTCAGTATAATTTCTATCCTCTTTATTAAGGAGTGTCTCCGTATGATGATAATCTGAAGAGGCAACTACCGTGTCAAAATCGAGCATATTTCCATTGACAGTTAGAGAAATAACACTTCCGTTTTCAGTATTTATGCTTTCAACAATATTACTGAAATGAAAAGTTGCACCTTGTTTTTCAGCTAATTGCTTCATCCCTAATACCAACTGGTAAAAACCACCTAACGGATAATGTGTCCCCAGGGCATAACCACCATAATTCATCAAACTATATAGAGCCGGAATATTTTTTGGTGAAGCACCCAAAAATATGACCGGAAATTCCATTAAAGTCCTTAGCTTTTCGTTTTTAAAATATTTTGCAACGTAGTTTCTGAAATTTGATAGCAGATCTAATTTTAAGGCGCTTCGGGCTATTTTAGGAGAGATAAATTCTGCCCAGCTGTGGCAAGGCTTATTGACAAAATCCTGCATCCCAACCTCATACTTAAATTTAGCAGATTTCATAAATTTTTCCAATTGCAATCCGGCACCTTCTTCGATTTTTTCAAACAACATTTTTAATTCATCTAAATTTTCAGGTACAGCAATTTTATCATCGGCGAAGATCATTTCGAACTGTGGATTCAATGAAATTAACTCAAAAAAATCAGTAGTTTTAGATCCGAAATCAGTAAAAAAATTATCGATAATATCAGGCATCCAATACCAACTTGGTCCCATATCAAAGACATAACCTTCCTCAGTTTTAAATTGTCGGGCCCTTCCTCCCGGCTGATCATGTTTTTCAAAAACATGAACTTCATTTCCAGCTTTTGCCAAATAAGCAGCAGCAGATAAACCTGAAAAACCAGAACCTATAACAGCAATTTTTTTCTTCATTACTTTTTTTCTTTTAAGACTTCAGTCAATAAATATTCAGATTCGATATTTTTATCGTAGATCGGCATATGAAATTCAGTGAGCTTATTGAGCAATCTTATTAATTCCATTTTTTCGTTATCTGTTAAGTCACCTGTCACAATCTCACTAGCTTGTCTTATCTTTTCCATTTGCTGTTCTAAAACAGCTAAGCCTTTATCGTTTATTTTTAAATATTTACTTCTTTTATCAATCTCAGAATTTGTTTGATCTACCCAACCTTTTGTAATTAAACGGTTTATTATTTGCATGCCCGCAGGTTTATCATGAACATTTTTTTTAATTAAATCCATTTTGATCATTTCTCCGAAATCTTTCAAGTTAATCAGATAGATAAAATCTTCTTGAGTAGAAAACTCGGAACCGAAAATGGCAGATTTCGAGTAACTTTTAGCGTACCTATTTAAATGCACTATCAAAGTATTAATGACACTTGATGCACTACGGCCATTTTCTTTTCCCTCCCAATAAAGATCATTTTGTTTATCGCCATGATTATGATTAACAGCTATCCACTCCTTAAAACCTTCAATATTAGATTGGTATTTTATGTATAAAGCGTTTTCTAGCTCAAATTGTTCTAGAAGTGTAAAAACATTTTTGACCATATCGTATTTCATATGTATATTTAAAGTATATAAATATACTAATATTTATTTAATAAAGTATAATAGTATACTTATATATTTTATTAAACATATTCTAAAATTCATATATATAGTTTTATCTAAAATATCGAGAGACGATCTGGATAGGCGGCAACTATATATAAATAAGATGTTTATGTGTTTCGATTACTATTTGTAGTCTATGGTCGTATTGATTTTAAAGGATGCTAGGAAAAGTTATTATTGAAACCTATTAATCTTATAGTGATAACGATCAATCCTTTCCAATCAAAAAAAAGATTTACCTAGCCATTTCCACCATTCACAGATTTTTTAGTTTGTTTAGTTTAATTGCCATAGGGCAGGTACCATTTACACCCTACTTTTGAATCAACAAACAAATAGAACTGCAAAGCAGGCATCAGGGTTTGAGTTGGTGTATTTGAGGCTGATGCAACTTAATAACAATATAATATAAAGACATTATGAACACTGTAGCAAAAACATTCGCAGCAGCCTTGATCGCAGTATCAACATTCACTATTGCAGCAGCCAAACCAGTAGGAGATAACTCTAAAAAAGCAGTAGTCAATCTATCAACTGCAGATCTCGCGATTGATCATTACGTAGCGGTTATGACAGAGGGGCAGTCGGCAGGAGTGGAGCAGTTTTTCACTTCAGATTTTAAACAGAAAGTTCATGCATCAGAAGATAAGACCAATAGCCGTTCAGAAGTAATTTCATTTTTGAAAAAGCAAAAAGGCGAGCAGCTGAACTGTAAAACAAGCACCACAATCGTTGAGCAATCCAGTGACTATAGGGTCGCAAAAGTAACCCAATAATTTGAAGGGTTTACCAAGATCGATTTAATCACGTTTGTCAATGATGGAGGGAACTGGAAAGTATTCCAGTCCATCAACTCGTATAAGTAAGTAAAGTTTGAATACATATGTTTAGTAGAAGCCACATCGAGAGATTTGGCTTTGTTTGTTCTTATTTTTAGCCGAGCTGCACGCAAATCTTTCAGGAAGGAGTTGCTTTCAATGCAGAGCTACTCCTTTACTTCTGCAGTAGAAGTAAAAAGTATAATTAGCGACTTATTCAGGTTATTTAAAATATCAAATTCAAATGATCGAAATCTATTCGGTATGTAACCCTAATTTAACAAAAGCTGTGCAAGATCAAGTATGGAGAAATGTAGTATATTTGAGTGTTACATCCAATTATAAAATCAATGCCTAAGACAATCATTTTTTCATTATTAATATTTTTATCTATCTCAGTGAATGGGCAAGATTTCACCCAAATTGCGGGAAAAATTATGGAAAGAGATAGCATTCCTGAAATGGCATTTGCTGTCGTTACAAAAGACAGCATTATCATTAAAAAGGTTTTAGGACATCATAAAATATCTGAAATAGATGATAAATCGGATGCTAACTTATCAGATTATTTTCATTTAGGTTCAAATACAAAAGCTATAACAAGTTTTGTGATCGCAAAATTAGTCGAAAGCGAAAAAATTGATTGGAACACCAAATTCTTTAACCTTTTTCCAGACCTAATCGTTGGATCACACACAAATTATAAACATATAACATTAGCAGATCTGCTTGCTCATAAAGCGAATATACAGCCTTTCACAAGCGGAGCTGCATATCAAAAACTTCCAAAATTTACCGGAAATAAACAGGAAATGCGTGAAAAGTTTTCCCAATATGTATTAACGCTTCCTCCATTCGATAATAGTAATAAATACAACTATTCAAATGCAGGATATAGTGTTGCAACTTTAATGGCTGAAAAAGTTAGTGGAAAATCTTGGGAAGAATTAATCAATATATTTCTTAGTGAAGAATTAAATATTGACGTCGCTTTCGGTTGGCCCAATAGAAACTTCGAAAATCAGCCCTTTGGACATTGGTCTGAAAATGGAAAGATTGTCTCAATTTATTCTGATAATGATTACAATTTAAAAATGGCTGAACCTGCTGGAGATTTGAGTATGAATATTGAAAACTATGCAAAATTCATCCAACTAAATTTGCTAGGTTTAGCTGGACAAGACAATTTTTTAAAATCTAGGACTTATGAATTTCTTCATACTGCAAGCGATGAATACGCATTAGGCTGGGGTAATTACACTAAAAATGATGAAGAAATTTCAGAACACGCCGGGTCGGACGGAACATTTTTTTCCTATTCACAAATTGACCGAAAAAAGCTAATAGGTTATATTGTACTAGTGAATAGTGGCGCTGAATCAGCTCAACTTGGTGTCTTCGAAATGATTAATCATCTAAAAAATAACAAAAAATGAAAATCCAAGTTGAAGTTGTCTTTTAGACAGGGAGACTACTCACAATAAAGTGGTTTAAACCAATATATTCCTTTGGTAAAACACCACTTAGTTACACTTAGCTTTAACTTGTCCGTTAGAATTGAAATCAACAATAAGAAATAGGAGTATTAAAGTATATAGCCATTTTAAATATTACAACTATAAGCCTATTTCATCTGTTTATAGCTTACTTAATTCCAAGACTAAACTTTCCCAGTCAAATCCAAATTCTGTAGGAATCAGTTTCCCTTCTGGTGTTAGGATGTATTTGCTTGGATATCCACGGACTTTATAATTTTGTTCTACTTTAGAATCGGACACCAGTACCGGTATTTCATAATTATTGTTCGTTAAAAAGCGTTGCACTTTTTCTTTTGTATCGTTGCAGGCAATGCTCATAAAATTAATTTTACTCATTTTATCCTGCTTTAGTTCCAGGTAATACTTGTTTAGTTTTGGCATTTCAGCAACACAAGGGCCACACCAGGTACCCCAAAAATCGACGACGGTCCATTTTCCAGCCAATTGTGCGGATGAGAATTCTTTATCCTGCATATCTTTTAGCAAAAAGGATGGTGCATCTGCAAGTTTTGAAATAATCTCTTTCTTGAAAAAATCATTGAAACTGCTCTCAGCATAATTTTCTCGATAAAAAGATGATAAGCTTTTAAAACTACTCGCCGGATTATTCAAAAACTCTTGTATATAGTTTTGAAGAGCCACATCCTTTTTACCCCTCTTACTTAATAACACCATATAATTGTCACTGTAGTTTTCTTTTGATTTTAAAAAGACGCGGTCATAAAAAGTTCCATATTCCTTTTCAGCCGAATTTTTTGGAGAATAATAGGCCGCTTTTTCCAAAAACAGGAGCGCGTGATCTTCTTGGTCTACTGGTGTCTTTTCATACGCCAGATAATATGCATAAGCTAAATGAGCTTTTTGTAGGAAACGTTTCTTATTTACCTCATCTTCATATAGTGCTGTAATTTTATCGATTATTATTTGCATCGTCTGTGCATCATATCTACCATGTTCAGAAAGGATCTTCTGAATCAAAAGTGCATACCGACTGGCATTTCCTTGATTCCAGTACTCATTATCCATATCGAGCACTTCATTTTGGATTTGCTTAAGGCTATCTATATTCTGAGTCTGCATTGCCTTCGCCCATAAGTACATTGGTCTAGCCGCCACTCGCTCTCTCTCGCTAAATTGATTGGCAATAAGATCGAGCTTTTGCAGAGCTGAACTGTTTAGAGACATGATGTATTGACTTAGCGTTTGTTGTAGATATTCGAAGAGTTGCTTATCATTCAGGAGTGGTATGATTTCCTTAAAGTCATTGTCTGAGATATTATCGAATGAAACTTTGTTGCTCAGATGGTAAGTCCCGGCCAGCAACTTTGGAGATATGGATGATAAAGCATCATAATACTGCTTATCTCGAAAGCTTTGCAAATGTCCAAGTTTATTTTTAACGTAATCACGATTTCCTGCATATTTCGCTTCGTATAGCTCTATATACCGTTGTAATTTAATACTATCTGTTTTATCATTTGTATTTATTGCATTGCTCCAATAGCTACCTTTTACGAGCATATCATAATAATCATTTTCAATCGCAGCTGCAGTATATTTGCTCGCACGTTCTATTGAACTGGAAGAGTGGCCGTTTATCTTTTTGCCATTCGCATCTAAAAATGAATAGTTAGCTATTCGATTTTCATCTCGTACAAGGTGGGTTTTAGGATCAAAGCTGGTACTTCCTTCCGTTGTTGAAGAGCTGTCGCTTTGCGAATAGTTGACGGCAATTTCAGACTTATTCTGTTTTACCATATGGTATAGTAGACCATTTTTTGTGATATCAGATTTCTTCAATGCATTTTCATCCGAAGATGATAATGCCGCAAAATAGAGAGATTGCAGCAGGTTACCGTATTCTGAAAATGTATTGGTTATGGCATTTTCAACAATATCATCTTTAATTTCCCATGCAGTAAGTTGCTGTCTTATCTCATCCTTCCATTTCAGCGTATCTATGCTTATTACTCCCTTATTGACTGTAAATTGCAAAGGTTTTGTCAAACCATAGATGTCGGAGATCGCGGCTGTCGAAGCCAAGAAATTTTCCCCTTTGTTCAGGTCTTCAGTAGAAAATATACGGTCTCCATTTTTACTTTCAAAACCAGTTACGCGCAATTCCATAAGATCACCTTGGCTGGCTACCTTCTTTAGTTTTATTAATGCTATATAATAGGTTTTTTCATCAGCATTTCGGTTGTAATTGCTGTTTTTTTTTACGATATAATGAACGGTTGGCTTCTTTTGTGCCACAGCCACTTGTACACACAAACTGACCACTAAGAGTAAGTACTTCATCGGTTAATTGGTTAAATTACTCTAATGTAAGAAAATTAATTGAAGTAGTTATTTACCAAGTAATTTTTAATTACTCTAGTGGCGTATGTTTTCTTTTGAGCTTATTTAATGATTTTGTTTACCTGTTTTTGGGGTCTTAGTTAGGTTTGGAATGAAAACCAGATAGTCATAACCTTTTATAATTCTTTCCAGCGTCAAATCCTCCACTTTAAGCTTCTTTTTAGAAATAGCTTGTTTCAGAGGTCTTAAATCATAGGTATACCAATTGTCATCTTTCACAACGGTTAAGAAAGGTTTATATTCGTCTAAATCAGCCAATGTTTCACCTTCACCCTTTCCGATAATCATAATATGCAATGACTTGCGGTAATTTGCCTCTTCAATATTATACACTAGGTTTCCAATATCAAATACTTCCATTAAACTCTCTCCTTTAGGCATGTGATTAGCACCATATTTGAATAAATTCTTTTTGTCTCTCCATTCAGGGAGTTTTTCAAGAATCAAGTGTTTCAAGTATTGAATTCTTAAAGGATGAATTCGATTTAAATAAAGTTCTTTGCTTAATTTGAGTGCTTCAAGTTGCTCTTTTTCGTTTGCTGATAAATTTAGAGCGCTCAGTGCGTCCAATTTAGCCCGACAATCATCAGAGAACAAATAGAATGTGGTGTTGTTTTTTGTGTCATAGGCAGCCGAATTAGCGATCATCTGCTTATAAATTTCTATTGCTTTATTATTTTTGGATTTTTTACTCAGTTCAGAAAAGAGTAACTGGTCTGAAAATAAACTAATTTGTTCAGCTCCATATATCTTGATGTTCTGTTGAAGTATGTTTTTATACAAATCAAACTCAGCCTCACCTTGTAAAAAAGATAAAGCAGAACCGTTTTCATTGCGGAATTTATCCAGTTCAGCAGGGGATAAGGATTTAATTTTTGTTGATATGGTATTGATTGTATAGGGATCAATTTCCATAAAATAGTTGTCGAACTTAATACTATTTACAATCGCATTTGTGAAGTAAGGGATTTCACTGGTGAAATGGTATTCGCCCAATAACACAGAATTGTTTTTGCTGATTTCACCCTGAAGGGTAGTCCATCCTTTTCCTTCGAATGCGTTGCTATTATTTTTTTTAAAAGTGGAATAGTTTTTTTGAATTAAGCTATCCATTAGTGAGGTTTGCGCATAACTGAAATTGGCAATAAAAAGGCTAAGAATAAGTAGTTTGGTTTTCTTCATATTTTTTTTAGAAAGATACAACATATTGATAAAATATATCACTACTTTTCATCGATGCATTTTTTTTTTAAAACAGGTTGATAAGATCAGGTTGTCAATCTTTTTATTAACTAAGTTTTAGTCAAAGTCAAAGTAAAGTTGAAATATCAAAACTCTTTGCTTTAGAATAAAATTAAAATTAGTTAATTTTATTGGATGGGAATAATACAACAATATCTACGGATAGACCAAAGTACTTTACTGCGTTATCTTGATAACAGTCAGTTATTGGAAGATGACCTTTTTTCTACTTCTAATTCTGAAAAAACAAACCTATTAGACATCGGTAAAAGCTGGGATGGCTTGTTTTACGTTGTTACAGGTGAACCCTTAAATAATTACAAAATAGTGCCCCCACCTTTGCAATGGCTAATATTTGGCCCCAATATACTTGACGTGGAACAGGATATGGGATATGGCCCTGCGAAATACCTTACGTCACCCCAGACTGAAGAATTATTAGAAGCTGTGAATGACATCTCTGAATCCTCTTTATCAGATCGATTTGATGCCGAAAAAATGAATGAGGAAGGTGTTTATCCTGAATTTTGGGAAGATCCTGAAGCGCTAAATTATCTGATTCAGGAATTCCGAAAATTGAAAGAATTTTTGCAATTAGCGGTAGCAGAAAATCAAGCTGTGATTACCTTCCTTTGTTAATTTTATTTTAAGGGCCAGAAGCTATATCAGCATTTTTCTCGCCGCTCCGAACATCAATAAGTACAAGATGCTGTAAAATTATAGCAAATCGAATGGAATATCTTATTATTGTTTAACTATTTTGTCTTTTTACGTGCATTTCAACAGTCTTTTCATATTTTGGTTTAATTATAAATTGTTAAAGAAAATATGATTATAAAAAGATGTTGTTCCTGTCCTAAATCTTGCTTTCAAAAGCAAACATGAAAATCTGTACAGTGAAGAAGTATTTAGTATTAATTTTAGTGATGTTTTTCTTCGGGAAGATTAGTGCTCAGAGTGCTGTTGAAACCGCTGCAAGTGAATATCATCAGGTCGCTGAAGGCAGTGAGCAACAGCTACTGTTGGCGGGCAAATATGCGCATGCACTTTTTTTTAATGGTCAGCAAAAGGAAGCGATGGAGTTGCTGCAAAAAAATATAGCTAGAGCATCTAAAAAGCTTGACGGACAATACGCTGCACAGCTGTGTGGTATTGCCGCAATGAACAGCAAGATACTAGAAGATAATACATCCGCTAACAGATATCTCGCGCAGGCTAAAATATTTGCAAAAAAAACCAAAGAGCTGAGCATTAAAGGATATGTGTCGTATTGTGAGGGTTGGATGCATGCGAGGAATAATCAGGAGCAACAGGCGATCCGATGCTTCCAGAACGCTTTAGTGTTTTACGATCAAGCCCCTCAGACAGATATCGTTATATCTAGAAAAACTGCAATTTATAAGGAGCTATCATCGATCTATTCAAACTGGAAAACATATGACTTACAGGAAAAATACGCTAAACTTACTCTGGAAGTCGCTAAATTAAGAAATAGACCCATGGATATTTTTGACGCTTACATGTCTATGGGATATAATTATCAGGAGCAGTACATCAATCAGCCCGAAAATGAGCATCTTCGTAATCAGTCTGAAAGTTATTACCTCCAAGCTATTAAATTCTATGAAAAGAACAGCTCAACAATGGCTGTGCCCTCTGACTTATCTTTTGCAGCAATTAACCTAGCCAATCTGTATTTACAGTATTATCCGGCGTCCTATAAAACAAAATCGCTCCAGTATGCGCAACAGGGACTAGAAGTTGGACAAAAAACAGAACAATATGCTCAGGTAGCTTCGGCTTATGGAATAATGGCAGAATATAGCATGAAAGAAGGTGATACAGAAACCGCAAAAAAATACCTCCTTGCTTCATTAGCCACGCTCATGAAAGATACTGTAATAGAAAATACGATTGCCCTTAGCTTATATCAAAAGCTCGCAGAGGTATATGAGACAGAAGGTCAGTATCATGAAGCCTATCATTACTATAAACAATATGTTAAGCTCTACGAAGAGGTTTTCAATGCAAATAAAATGGAACAGGGGCGCAGATTAGAAGCGCAGTTTGAAAAAGAGAGACAGCAACAACAGTTGATAAGACTGCGATTTGAAGCCGAAAAGAGAAAACAACAAATCTCGTTGATGCATGCGCATAATAAGGCGCAGCTGCAGGATTTGGAAAACTTAAAATTAAATGAAGAAATTCAGCGTCAGCATATAGAAGTTATCCAGCTAGAGGCAGATAACAGAGGTAAAGAACTTAAACTTTCACGTGTTGAGATACAGCAGCGGGCAGCACAACTTAAAACTTCTCAAAAAGAACTTGCATACAAATCAAAAATAAATTCAGTCTATTTTTTCCTTATCCTGACATTTATCATAGCTGCCATGTTGATCTATTATGCTTATCGCCAGCATCTCAAAACATTAAAACAGAAAGAAAGCCTACAGGTTTTGGTCTCCATGTTAGAGGGGCAGGAAACCGAACGTTCACGTATTGCCAGAGATCTTCATGATGGATTAGGCGGTATTTTGTCCGGGACAAAAATCACTTTATCCGGTCTTACGCTATTGAATGAGAATGATTCCAGTAGAAATACACTGAATAAATCTTTAGATCAGCTCGATGTTGCTGTAGTCGAGTTGCGCCGCATTGCACATAACCTTATGCCTGAACTATTGGATAAATATGGCTTGGAGGAAGCTCTTAAAGAATATGCTGAACGCATGAGTAACGATGAGCTTGAGATTTCCAGTCAATTTGTAAAGTTGGAAGCCGACCTTTCAAAAGATAAACAAATAGTCGTCTACAGAATAATCCAGGAGCTGGTAAATAATGCGGTGAAACATGCTCAGGCTTCACAGATTATAGTGCAACTGTCGCAACACAATGATCATATCCTGATCACTGTGGAAGATAATGGAAAGGGCTTTGATCCGCATCGTGCAGATGGAAAAAAATCAGCCGGAATTCACAATGTACAGTCTCGCCTCGAATTTTTAAGCGGGAAGATGCATATTTATTCCCGTACCGGAAAAGGTACAAGTATAGAAATAGAGTTTCCGATAAATAATAATCCTTATTATGGTTAATATAGTAATTACTGATGATCATCCGATGATGCTGGAAGGTTTAAAAAATATTCTAGAGGCAGAACCCGATTTTAAAATTTTGGATTGCTTTACAGATGGTAAATCAACACTAGAACGGATTAAACGGATTAATCCTGATATATTATTGCTTGATATTAATCTTCCTGATACGAATAGTATAGAGTTAGTCGCCTTATTTAAGAAACGGTGTCCACACATGAAGATTGTTGCTATCAGTGTTCATAATGAATACGCTGTCATTAATAGTATGATCACACAAGGTGCGGACGGATATATCCAAAAGAATGCTTTAGGACCGGAGATTATAGCAGGTATTCGGAGCGTGTGTCAGGGAGAACTTTTTTTGTGCGCGAAGACTAAGTTAAAAATGAGTAAGAAAGATAATATTGGTCTTCAAAATGTACCTAAGCTCACGCGCAGAGAGAAGGAAATATTAATGGAAGCAATCAAGGGATCAACTACCGTTCAAATCGCCGAAACTTTATTTATCAGTCATCATACAGTTGAAAGTCATAGAAAGAATCTCATCGAAAAATTTGAGGTTAAAAGCATTGCATCTGTCATCAAACTTGCACTTGAATATGGTATTCTTCGTGACTAATGGTCAAAAAACCACTACATTCAGGGATTTGCTGAAATTTTTTCATCCTTTAAATTTGTTTATCCTTCAGAAGAGGTTTTAACAAATTATCAACACAAAAAATAAAAAGAGATGAAAAAAGTGATTTCAGGAAGTGCTGCTTTAATTATGTTCTGCACACTTTTAAGCTGTGGCCAAAAGAAAGATGCAGTTGCCTATAACAATGAACTGATGACGATTATCAACAGTGAAGAGGTACATATTAGCGAAATGAACAGCGCAATGCAGTCAAAAAAATATGATGAAGCAGGAAAAGTAGCCCTAAAATGGGACCAAGCTGTAAAAGAAGACATTAAAAAGGTTGAAAAAATTGGCGATTTCAACGGTGATGACCAATTGCAGCAAGCCATTCTAAAAGGGTTGAAAGGTTATGGTAAAATTGTTTCAGAAGATTACCCAAAACTGATTAACATTAGAAAGAGTACTACCCAAGATCCGGTGGTAGAACAAGGATTACTGGACAATATTAATAAGGCATTTGAAGATATGGCAAATGGTGTCAATGTCGCTTCAGATAAATTTGAAAAAGATTACGCCAAAAAATAGGTGGACATAAGAATAAATAAAATAGTCGGTGATGGAGATCACCGGCTATTTTATTTATTACCCCTTACGCTTTACTAGCTTAAACGATCTTCTTCAATCGGCAGCATACTTGCTTTCTCTTTAAGAAACTTCCATTTATACCCTTCCTTTACTGGCATAGGGAAAAACTGTACCGTTGAGGTTTAGCCGTAGAAATCATAAACTCTCAATCCAATGTCATCAAAGGAGAGTGGACCATCCATTTACCATTGGAAACTTTTTATTAAAACTTTTTTAAAGGTAATTTCAGTTGCTGCATGTTGGATACCAATGGTTTTAGGTGAGATTCACGATCCATAAAAACCGCTGATATTTTATATATTCCAGCAGACAAACCGTCAGGAAAGAAAGGTACATAAGGGTACTCATCCACATCTTCGTTCTCACTTTTATCATGAAAAATAACGAACTGTTTTTTTTCAACATCCCATTGTACCATATTGTCATCAAGCACAGCTCCGGGTTTAAACCACTTTTCATCCGCTTTATTGGCTTGTATATCCTTTGGGTTTTGTGGTGGTAGTTTTAAATATCCTGTATTGTAAAGAGGGTAGAGGAATTTGTTACCATTCTCATTTTCCAAAAGAATGTAAATTTTTCCGTTATATGATTCGAATATTTTGTTGGAATAATTGTTCAGTGCAATACAGAAATAAAAGCGATCATCTCCACTCTGAGGATCTATCATTACCAGGTTTAGGCCATTGTTATTCTCCTTATAGTGAAGTTTGCTGATGTCCATCTTTAACTCTGACACATTGACCCATTGTTCTAGTGTTTCAGAAGCAGATTTATATTTTATTTTTAGCCACTCCTTTCCTTCAAAAGCGGTGATCTCAAGAAAAGCTCCTTTTTCGACAAAGCTATTAGAAACAGCTTGATATCCCGGCTCATTGTATAATCGAAGCCTGGGTACCTTTACTTCAATTATAGGTATATTTTTATCTTCAAAATTTTCTAGTTTTACACTTTTTATACTCCCATCCACATTATACATACGGATTTGATATTGGTGAATTGCAAGTTCATAGTCATGCAATACCTGTGAATCGCCAGCACTATACAGTTCACATTGCTTATTAAAACCGAATTTTATCCATTCTTGCGCATTGCTATAGCTGATGATCATGCCAGGCTCTTGCTTAGTGATGATAAGTTTACTGAATTCATGGTTCGGATAGTTGAGTTCCCTATAAGATGAAGATTTAGGCTCAAATAAAAATATAAGGGCATCATTTGACTGATGTTCATCCGAATTGAGAACTAGATCCATATACCCGTCATTATTGACATCGTAGGTTTCAATAAAAGACAGCGTACGTTTCCATTTTTTGAGTAACACAGTTTTATTATTATTATTATTATTATTATTCAGCTTTGCGACAATACCTTTTTCAGTTTCATCGACAGTAACGGTAACAGCTTCGTTCACTTCGAAAGTAGGAAACCGCGATTGTGCCTGTGTGCTCAGATTATCAATAAAGGAAAAAAGTATAAGACCGAACAATTTTTTGTATGCTGTAGAGAATGCCATCTATCAAACCTACGCATATCTTGTTGACAAAAACATCCCTGAATATAGTGTAGTTTAGGTCACTTTCTCTCTCGCTCAACTTATAACCTGTCTAAAATCAATTAGATTTAGCTGTGGTGTCTATTTTATTGGCAATCAAAAATAAAAAATCAATGATGTAATATTAAAGGAAATCAACAATGACCTAATATAAAGAAATGATAAGAAGGGACATGGATAAGAGTACAAGACAATTAGACGAATTAACAAGTATCCGAAACCTGAATAGCAATATTAACCAAAAACGAAGTCTGAAGATTGCTGTTCTCTAACCTAATTCATATTTTAGTAGTTACTATGGTTAAGTTGATATTTTAGAAATCTTATAGACGATGGCAGAAATTGATCTGAATGGGGCAAGATAAATCTTAGCGAAAAGCTCAAGTCCTATTTCGTAGCTTTGTCAAAATATTATAGTTTGTAACTTTATTTTAAATGAATAAAAAACATCTGCTTGCATTACTTCTCCTCACGATAACTCATTTTACGTACGCGCAATTTGCAGAAATTATCGATAAAGATGGTTATGTAAATGTGAGGAAACAACCCACAGTTACTAGCAAAATTGTTTCAAAAATTAACACTGAGGAGATTGTCTATGCATTTCCCGATGAAAAACTTCGGGATTGGGTCATTGTTGATTATACCGATCGTCAAAATGAGAATATTACTGGATATGTACACCATTCTAGAATTAAACTAATTGAATCCTATGAAAAGATCCCAATTAAATCCTTTAATGATAGCATTGCAAAATTTATATCGAAAAATGTGACTGTCGAAATTAGATCCGAAAAATTTGATTACAAAAAAAATAAAAGATACTTTTCATCGACAAAATATGAGGATTATACCGTTGAAGACATATTCAAAGGACAGCAGGTATGGGGAACTGATGGTACGATTCCTATAAGTCATTATACATCCATAAAAGCCACGATAAAAGGTAGAACTATCCAAATCCCAGAAAAGGAGATCGAGAATCTGTTTAATGTAAACAGTGAGTTTGCAGCATGTTACTATGACAATCCAAATGATACTTTATACATTACTTCTGTCAATGGTGATGGTGCAGGAGGATATGCTGTATTGTTTAAGATTGAAAAAGGGATCTATAAAGCCCGAGTTGTAACAATGCCTTTTTAGCATAATTAGGAAGATTTCAGTTTTTGATTAATAATGCAGAAACAACGCTAAGTACATAAAAAAATAATCAAAAAAATATTTAATTATAGGAGTCTTATTACTTATCACTTCACTAAACAAATAAAATGAATAACATTAATAAATATTTTTACCGCTATATTATTTTCATTTTAATTTCAGTCCCAATGCATCTATTCTCCCAAAGTATGAAAAATAAAAACAAGTATACTTACGAGGTTAGAGAAGAAAAAGGGGACTTAAATCATGATGGCAAAATGGACAGAGTAACTGTGAAAATGGATACTGTAGATGAAACAAGACCATTAAGATTGCAAATTTTCCTCTCTCAACCTAATGGAAAGCTAACTTTGACAGTATCCTCAGATAAGATCATTGAACCGCAGTATCCTGCTGAAAAACAAGGTGAGTTTAATGGTTATCAAATTCCTAATTTCTTTATTGAAGAAGGGATTTTAAAAATGTGGAGCGAAATTAAAGGCGGAAATATTACCTATCATTTCAAATATAAAAGAGGAAATTTTGAATTGATTTATGTCGATAAGCTTACATATGACGCGCCCCAATGTTATATTGATGAAAATACAATATTCACAGAAACAAAATTTGACTTGATTACAGGTACTAGAACTGAATCCGATGAAAAATTAGGTTCAACTAGACCACTTGCAGTCCGAAAAAAAAGAGTTTTAGTACGACCTTTACCCAAAATACAGGATGTTAAATTTTCGGATAAAGATCTATATTAACGATATTTCTTCGAATATTGACATCATGGTACAAAGGATAATGATAAAAGTTCATTTGCCCATCAGACTCTTTATTTAAGTATAAACTTCACAATGGCAGGAGCCAACCAATAGATGAAGGCAATTGGAAAGTAACTCAATCCATCAACTAGTACAAATGAGTTAAGTTAGAATGCACATGTTTCGTTAAAGTCACGTCGAGATGTGGCTTTACTTTATTCCATTTCTAAAGTTTTGGACGATATCTTTTTCTTCTTAAATAGAGGTTTTGTTATTGTCGCGATTTATAACTTATAAGCGTTATATTTAATATAAACACTAAATAATTTAAATTATGAATAAAACTTACCTATTAATATGCGGCCTGTTGACTGTTGTAATTCTATTTTATGCCTGCAAAAAAGACAATAAATATGAAGAGCTAACTCAGCTTGCGGACATAAAATTACAGGAAGCGATTAAGCTTGCCGAAAATCAATCTTGCAAACCGATAGAAGAATGGCGTATAGATACCTTTTCTTACCGTTATGTAGCGGTGCATCCAAGTTTTGAAAAAGAGTATAGTAAATTGATTAAAGAATACAGAAAACTTTTTGAACAGGCCAATAAAGCGTACAAGCCAGGTAAAAGCGGTGCGATTGTTTGTAATATTATAATACTTCACTAGTTGAACTACCTCCACACTTTGGTGTCCGTTGCATGGATGGTAAGATGATTGTATTATTGGCTACAGATCTTGAGCTAGTAGAGATTAACCAAAGATTGGAAGTGCTATTTCCCAAGGTAAGGGATTTCTTCAAAGATACACCTTGTACTGATCCAAGTAAATGGGGGGTAATCACTTTACGAAAAGACTGTGAATTTATACCTATAGCGATCACAGATACACCTAACTTTAGAACTTTTGCAGAAATGGAACAGCAATACAGCTCTTTAAATGCCGCTAAGTTATGGTTGACTCAAGGAATGGGCTGTCAGTCAGTTAATCCCAACTCTTCCAAAAATGTAGTGTGTGTGGATGGCAAAGCCAGTATAAAATTATAAAGTGCTTTAGATAGATCTTCGGAGGTGAAATTTTTAATATAATGCAAATGTTATTTTGTTTACGTTCAATATCGTTGCTTCAGTAACATGCTTTATCCTGAAAATGAAATACTACATGTAAGTTTACTGTATCGTTTATATTAGCATAGGATTTCAGGTAATTATGTTATGGGAGGTATAAGAGGTTGGGCAATATTGACTTGTGAAGACATGCCTACATAAATTGTAAACGTGATTATATCAATACGCTAGCCTAAGCGAAAAAATTAGTTTAGAATTTCATTGGAGTGCAAAATGCTCGCAACAAGAATCGCGAAGGAAGAGATTAATGTTGCATTATAAATTTCCCGTGAAGAGCCCCGAAGATCTCTACGTAATAAGATTGAAAAACTGAAATAGAACTTTTTTTTGTATACAGAACCGCTTGGATGACCAAGCGGTTTTTTTTTGTGCTAATAAAAGAAATTCTCAGTAAGTAATGATTTAAAATTTATAACAAATACAATAAACCTGTTAAATTAATTATGATTAACCGACTTCTTAGAGTGATTTACCGATAATAATATGATATTCACCTCTTTTGGATGTGATATCGTGTAATATTATCTTAGTTTTATTGCTGTACATTTTTAGATAACTGTTGTAATTCTTAATGAAAAACCTAACTGATGAGAAGATTATTTTTAATACTAATTTTAATTTCTGTTTTTGGCATTTTGTCAGCTCAAGATTTTAAAGAAAAAATTGATAGCATTATTAAAACAGAATTTATGCAGGAAAACGAACCAGGTGGAGCTTTTTTAGTTGCTAAAAATGGAAAAGTGCTTTATAAAAAATCTTTCGGGAAAGCCAATTTGGAATTAGATGTTGATATGACTATCAACCATGTGTTTCAAATAGGTTCCATGACCAAACAGTTTACCGCTGTTGCTATATTAATGCTTGAAAAACAAGGAAAATTAACTGTAAATGATCCAATCTCTAAGTTCATTCCTAATTATCCATCTGGTCATAAAATTACGATAAAACATTTGTTAACACATACGTCGGGAATTCAAGATTTCACTAAAATGAAATCTATATCAGATATTGCTCAAAAACAGATGACCCCTGAAATGATGGTTAACTTTTTTAAAGATGAGCCTGTTAATTTTGAAGCCGGAGAAAAATTTGAGTATAATAATTCAGGCTATATTGTACTTGGATATATAATAGAATTAGTGTCGGGCATTACTTATGAGGATTTTATACATAAGAATATTTTTCAAAAAATTGGAATGAATAATTCCTATTATGCTTCAGATCGAAAAATTATAAAATCTAGGGCATATGGATATCATCAAAAAGCAGATGGTTTTGTTAATAAAACATGGATCAATTTTAGTGTCCCATTTTCTTCAGGCTCTTTGATGTCAACATTAGAAGATTTATTAAAATGGCAAAATGCACTAAATGATAATCAGGTATTGGATTCATTAAGTCTTAGTCAAGCATTTAAATCATATAAATTAAACAACGGTGAAGTCAGTTCGTATGGATTTGGCTGGCATATTAAAGAAATTAATGGTATACCTACAAGAGAACATGGAGGCAGTATTTTTGGATTTAAATCTATGGCCGTTTACATTCCCAGTAGAGATATTTATATTGTTGGATTGAGCAACTGCGATTGTCACTCACCTACAGAGTTGGTTCGGGAAATTGCTAAGATTACACTTGAAGTTATGAAACAATAAAGGCTTCTCAAGGATTGATAATATTTTGTATAAGCTGGTAAAGCTTTCTATTCAACTAGCTATAATTAAAATGAAAAAACGAGATATTCAAAAGTATTTAATTGATTTTTAATGTTTCTGAAAATATAACCGTTTTATAAACAGGCACTTAATTGCGAGCTGACCCTACCAAGAATAAAGTGGCATTTACAAAAAAGCACAGCTTATCCGATCTTTAAATGCTAACTGTACCAAAAATTAATTATAGTGAATTTCGGATAATAACTTGAGTAGGGTTGCGAAAATTTACAATTTTCTTTTGAAGTATAACTTCAGCAGTAGTTTTTCCCATTGCCTGAAAATCAGTAGAGATTACGGTAATTCCTCCCTCGAGAATCTCTTTAACATCTGTATCATTGTAAGAAATAAGACCAATATCGTAACCTAATGTAAATCCATGCTTTTTAGCTAATTTGATCAGTGATACATCGTCAGAATCGTATCGACTAAAAGTAATAAAGGCAGTATGCTTTTCAAATTTGTTTTCATCTACTTCCGACTGGATATTATATTTAACGTTGAACTCCTCGCAGTAACTAATAAAGCCTTTGATTACGTGCTTCGCATGTAAAGCTTCGGGGTGTGCAATAAGTACAAGATTCTTATATTTTTTAATATTATCCTGTAGAAGACTAAGACTATTGTAGATATCGTATTCGTAGTCTTGGTAAATACAGGCATAAAGACCAGAAAGCTCCAATTGATTGTAATCAATAATAATCCGTTTGCTAGGTGGAACAAGATTTATTATTGAAGAGGGATCTTCTTTTAGAAATGTGACAATAACAAAATGTGTATAATTATTAATGTTTTCAGTGATAATATTTTTGAAAACATTAAAGTTATGGTGGTGAAAGTAAACATCAATATCCGCAATACCTTTCGTTTCAGCAAGCAAAGATTGATAAATCTGTTCACGCATAGGATTCATTTTATCGAGAAGAAGCAGGATACGATAAGAATGTTGTACCTGTATTTTCTTTACATAATACCCTTTGCGGTATACCGATTCGATTACACCTTTTTCAAGCAAATAATTAAGCCCTTTCAGCACAGTCTCCTTACTCATGCTGAGTTGATCCTGTAATTGTTTTAAAGAAGGAATACGATCTCCGATATGAAGGTCATTCTTTTCGATCAACGCATAGATGTGATCTACCAACTGTAGATACTTCATACGTGATCCATTACCTATTTCGTTTGTCGTGGACATGTGCGTGAAAGTCATATATAATAATAACAGTCAAACTTAGATAAACTTGTTTTCATATGCAAGTTCAGATCATATCATAGGATGAGTTTTTTTAACGATTTCCGTGTATATAAAAACTAGTTCTGAAAATAGAATTCTTTTTTTATCATTTTTTTTGCGAAAGCAAATATAATTTATAATTTTATAAAAGCAAACCAGTCTAGACCAGACTAGTTTAGGGAAGATAACTAATTATAAATATATTATGACTCTATTTCATCTAAGGACAGCTTGGCTGTTTTTAGGAATTCTTTTCATTTCTTTCTCCTCCTTTGGCCAGCAGTCTAGGTCTGCGAAGGGAAGAGTAGTAGACGTAAAGGGCATTCCTTTAATCGGGGTTACTGTTTCTAATCAAAATAAATCCGTCAATACCTCGACAGATTCTATGGGTAATTTTTTAATATCTCCAATTTTCAAAGATGAGCTCCTGCTGTTTTCAATGATCGGACATGTAGTTGTAGAACAGGCTGCGGTATTGGATAAGCCTATGGTGATCACATTATTGTCAAATACCCAAATGCTTGATGATGTCGTCATAATTGGTTACGGTACTACAACAAAACGCGACCTGACCGGCGCTGTGGGTCAGGCTAATCTGACGGATATGCGAAAAGCGCCAGTAGCGAATTTTGAAGAAGCATTGGCTGGACGGGTAGCTGGAGTACAGGTAAGCTCGAATGATGGGCAACCGGGAGCGGAGCTTAAAATTGTTATTCGAGGCAACAACTCAGTCACTCAGGATAATTCTCCACTGTATGTAGTTGATGGATTTCCTGTGGAAACTTCCGTCGGGAATATGATCAATCCAGAAGAAATAGCATCCTTAGAAGTGTTGAAAGATGCCTCTGCCACCGCTATATATGGAGCAAGGGGAGCCAATGGTGTGGTGCTGATTACAACAAAAAAAGGTAAAGTGGGAGCACCAGTCATTAATTACAGTGGCTGGGTAGGGCTTAATCAGGTCATCAAAAAACAAGAGGTTCTCGATCCCTATGAATTTGTAAAATATCAATTGGAACAAAATCCTGTGCTTTATACAGGTATTTATCTTAAGGAGGGGAAGAAGCTGGATGATTATAGAGATATGGAAGGAATCAATTGGCAAGATAAGATATTTCGCAATGCCGTTACACACAATCATACACTTGCCATGCGTGGCGGCAGTGAGCTTACGCGATATGCAATCTCAGGATCGGCACTGGATCAAGATGGGATTATTTTAAATAGTGGCTTCAATAAGTATCAGGGGCGGATAGTCTTGGATCAGACCATAAACACAAAATTTAAAGCGGGAATAAACTTAAATTATACAGCCTATAAACGATACGGTACAGTTGTGTCCGAATCTCAGGTAAGTCCAACGGCTAGCCTGATGTATGGGATATGGGGATTTAGACCGGTCACTGGAAGTGATTTGGCTGATGCATCGTTAATAGATGATCTCTTTGATCCAGATATGGACCCCAGTGCCGGTACAGATCTACGTATCAATCCTTATCTAGCTGTGCAGAATGAGTATAATCCATTGTTCAGCACTAATCTAACTGCCAATGGTTATCTGGAGTATAAACTGGCAAAGACCTTAACATGGAGAACGACTGGTGGTTATACTCGGATAAATCAAAGACGAGAAGTATTTTTTAATTCTCGGTCTAGAGGAGGACATCCATATACAAATAATAAAGTAAACGGTTCGATCTGGAATAACGAGATCACAAACCTGTTAAATGAGAATACACTGTCTTATGATAAGAAATTTAAAGGAGGACATCGCTTAAGTGCTGTAGCAGGGTTTACCTTACAGGATATTCGGAATTACACCAATGGTTTTTCATCTATCCTGGTACCCAATGAGGCATTGGGTATCAAAGGACTGGATGAAGGACAGGTGACAACGGCCCCGATTACAGATCAGGCCAATGGACTGGTATCCTATTTGGGACGTGTTGACTATAATTACCGGTCACGGTATTTGTTGACACTTTCATTCAGAAGTGACGGATCATCAAAGTTTCCTAAAGCAAATAGATGGGCTTATTTTCCTTCGGGATCTTTTGCCTGGCGGCTGAAGGAAGAAAACTTCCTCAAGTCATTGACCGTAATCAATGATGCTAAAATACGGGTAGGTATAGGCTCGACCGGCAATAACCGGGTATCTGATTACGCGTCACTTAGTGCATTGCAAATGAACCCAGCCTCAGGTTATAGCATTGGTAATAGCGCTGGCCAAGGAATGGTGCCGACCAACTTGGGAAATCCAAATCTGAAGTGGGAAACCACCGTACAGACCAACGTAGGACTTGATGTCTCCCTATTCAAGAATCGGGTATCTCTAACCACAGATTACTATCATAAGGAGACTCGTGATCTATTGTTAAATGCGACTTTGGCACCTAGTATGGGATTCCTGACCGGGTTCAAGAATATTGGTCGAGTATCCAACAGTGGGATCGAATTTACTTTAGAAACCAAAAATGTACAAACTCCAAATTTTTCATGGAATTCGAGCTTTAATATCGCATTCAATAAAAATAAAGTGCTCGAACTGAATGAGGGGGAACCAAGCCTTGCTACCCGTGTTACATGGGGCAACTTTAACAATGCATATCCTTACATCGCTATACCGGGACAGCCAATTGCTTTGTTTTACGGTTATCTGTTTGACGGAGTATATCAGTATGCAGACTTTGACGAGGCCAATGGCAGTTACATATTGAAGACAGGAGTGCCCAATAATGGTGTCCCTAGAGCAAATATTGAACCTGGAGATATCCGGTTTAAAGATATTAATGGTGATGGGCAGGTTGACAACTACGACCTGACGATTATAGGCAATCCAAATCCAAAGCATATTGGTGGATTCAATAATAACTTCATTTACAAGAATTTTGACCTGAATGTCTTTTTACAATGGAGCTACGGAGGTGATATCCTCAACGCCAATCGTATTGAATTCGAGGGAGGAGATCCTGTCGCTCGTGGTTTCTTAAACATGTTTGCCTCTTTTGCAGACCGATGGACCCCAGAAAATCAAACCAATGATCTCTATCGGGTTGGTGGACAGGGGCCCGCAGTGTACTCTTCCAGAACGATCGAAGACGGGTCTTATCTGCGCCTCAAGACGGTGTCTTTGGGATATACCTTCGATGCCAAGCAGCTCAAAAGAATACGAATGTCATCGATACGAGTATACATGGCGGCTCAGAATCTGATCACCTGGACTAATTATTCTGGACTCGATCCTGAAGTGAATACACGTCCCGGAGCATTGACTCCGTCGTTTGACTGGTCTGCTTATCCACGACCTCGTACAGTGACACTGGGACTTGATCTTAATTTTTAAACTAACCCTCAATCATGATGAAAAGCATCTATATTTTATCCATATGTATGGTCTGTCTAATCAGCTCATGTTCCAAATTATTGGACAAAGAACCGGATTTTGTGACGACTGAAAATTATTTCAAGAGTGAAGACGAATTGATGAATAGTCTACATGGCGTTTATAATCGGTTGATCGATACGTATGGTCGTATGTACAGTCGAGGACTCTTCAGCTACTTTGTCCTCAGTGATGAAGCTTATTTTAAGAATATATCCATCAACAATATCAGAGTGATGGTCATGAATGCAGCAGATCTGGACATCGGTAGATTATGGGAGACGTTGTACGAAGGAATAAACAGGTCAAATCTATTATTGGAAAATGTAGATCGGGTGGATATGGATATCACCAGGAGAAATGCCATAAAAGGTGAAGCACTCTTTATGCGTGGATACTATTATTATGTGTTGACTGATCTTTTTGGTGAAGTTCCTCTAAAACTGTCGTCTACCCAATCTCCAAATGAAGCATATCCTACCCAAGCGACTTTGGCAGTTTTGTACGCACAAATTGTGAAAGACATGGAAGAGGCTGAAAATCTGGTCTACGAAAGTGGAGAAGTCGCTAATGAAAGAGTTTCCAAAACAGCGGTCCAAGCAATGTTGGCTCGGGTATTTCTAAAAATGGCTGGTCAGCCACTTAATGATCAATCCCGCTATCAAGATGCCCTCCACTATGCTGATAAAGTAATCGCTTCTGGAAAACATGAGCTCAATCCTGATTATAAGCAAATATTTATCAACCATTCACAGGATATCAATGATGCTAAAGAATGTCTTTGGGAAGTGGGCATGTTTGGTAATAAGATAGGCAATATTGATCAGGCTGGGATGGTCGGTATTGAGAATGGAATAGAATGTCCTGATGAACGTATTGGATATTCCGGCGGGGCAATGCGGATCACAGCCAAGTTGTATGATCTATTTGGTCAAAAGGATACCATTAGACGCGATTGGAGTATCAGCCCTTATCGTTTTGTAGTCGCTTCTGGAACGACCTCACGGCGATACCATACTGCGGCGCAGGTGTACGAGCGGAATCCCGGCAAATGGAGACGGGAATATGAGATAGGTACCAAAGCACGCAGTTATAATTCGACTAATTTTCCGATGATCCGTTACAGTGATGTGCTGCTGATGAAAGCCGAAGCCGCAAATGAAGTTAATGGATCGCCTACAGTGGAAGCCTATGAAGCCGTCAACCAAGTTCGCAGAAGAGCTTTTGGTACACCTTCAAGTATGGTAAACAAAGATAGTGATGTACCCGCAGGATTGGATAAAATTGAATTTTTGCAATATATCCAAGATGAACGTTTGCGCGAGCTCTGCTTTGAGGGTATTAGAAGACATGATCTGATCCGTTGGGGAATCTATGTGCCAACTATGAATACACTAGGAAGAGATATTTCGACCAACGCACCTGCGGCACATCGGTATGGCGGTAATGCAGGTCTGAATGCAACTGAAAGAAATGTGTTATTCCCGATCCCCAACACTGAAATTACCATCAATAAACAGATTGTCCAAAATCCAGGTTGGTAAATCTGGATCTAAATAGAGAAGAAATGAAAAGATTGACAATTTATATCATGACGGCCTTACTGCTAGCTAGTTGCATGAAGGAGGATATCGCCAGCGCTGATCTTCAGGTCCTGACGAGTGCATCGGAATATAGAGTAGGAGATACTGTCGTATTCCGATTTGAGGGGGCTCCGGACAATGTCGTGTTTTATTCAGGAGAACATGGTCACAACTACGAACTGAAGGATCGGCAATATGCAGACAATGACCTACAGATTGATTTTAAAACATTGGTGCAGTGGGGCGTAATCTATCAGAATCTACAATTGTTGGTCTCCAATGATTTTAGTGGAGTGTATAATCAAGAACAGATCGCTAAGGCAACCTGGGTGGATATTTCCGACAAAGCTGTATTCTCCACAGGCAAAGACAACACAGCTTCTGGAACAGTGAGTCTGAAACCTTATGTCGGCACCGTCGATACAGCGTCACTTTATGTCGCATTTCGGTATACTGACTTCCAAAAAAAACAGCAGAACAGATGGGTCATCCGTACTTTTAATGCTGACAAAGTGTCTCCGGAGGGGATGACGACAAATGTAGCGACGATGTCCAGTGCCGGCTGGGAAACCGTCAGCATCTTGAATGATAGTAAGGTGTGGGACATTTCTGCTAAACAGCTAATGATGTATGGGGGAGTTGCCTCCGATACCGACAACGATGACTGGGTCATTTCTAAAGGATTTACAGTGAAAGCATCTGTAGCAGATAAAGGAATCGCACTGAAAAATATCAGTACCACTATGCAGGAATACAGATATGTGTACCAGAGCCCCGGGATCTACAAAGCAGTATTTGAAACTTCATCGGATTGGTACAGTGGGCGTCAAGAAGGATATACCGAAGTAACAGTAGAAATCAAGCCATGATCATTATACACATACTCAATAAAATAGGTAAGCAGGGCCGTACCGCAGGAAAGTGTCTTATTTTACTGCCGCTACTGTATTGTTCAGAAGCATCTGGGCAAAGTCATGCCGAAGTTGCTTTGGAAAATAGTGCCGTACAGTTGGTGTGGCGTCATGCAAAAACTGGCTATAACCTTCAATCTGTCGCTTTAAAGGGAAGGGAGGGAAAGGACTATTTAACTATGGCTACGCATCAACGAACGGTGTTGTTCTCGAAAGAAAAGCCGTTGGACACAGCAGTTACAATCTATGATAAACAAGGGAAAACGATTCAGTTCCCAGACTCCCAATACCGCTACGTGACACCAGTATGGTCGCAGAGTCTATCGGCTGTCAGCTTAAATATTGCTGGCGAAGCCTGGTCTTATCAACCGACTTCCGTGAGCTCTATTTCGAAATCAGCGCTTACTTTCCAATATGGTAGTGAAAAATTTGAAATGTCGGAAGAATGGAGTTTGGATTCCAATTATGCCCATGACATCCGTGTGCGTATGACTTTGGTTGCCAAGGAAAGCGGTTATTATTCGTTATCAACCCCATCTTTGGCTACAGCAGATCAAAAACAATTTCAATGGGCTGTGATTCCGGGATTATTTCAAGGAGCGCAACTCAATCCTGACTTTGTAAGGGCGTATGCATATGGTCATGGTATACCTGATCGGCCGGTGGTCGTGCGGGAACGAACAGCGTCTACATTAACCTCCTTATTGACAACGCAGGCGGGAATAACCTTAGCCACTGTGGCCGAACCGGGAACGGCGAGGGATCCATGGCCGGAGAATGTCAAGACCCATGCAGACTGGAGACTCGGATTGTCTCTGATGAATCGAAACAGTGAACTGACACCCACCCTATATCATCCTGTATTGGGATCGACCGGATCTTACCTAAAGGAAGGTGAGCAGGTAACATTTTCTTTTCGGTATACCATCCAAAAAGCAGGATGGTATGACGTCCTAGGACACGTGATAAAAGACGTGTATCAATTTGACGATTTTTTAAAGATGAAGAAAGCAAAGCGGTCTTTGACGGATCGTCTCTACGCTATGTATGATTATGTCATTGCTGACAGTACATCTAAGTGGCGAACGGAACGTTACGAGGGGGAGGTGATCGGAGCTCAGGATTATCTGGGAGGGGTCTATGGTTCCGAAAAAGACGCGATGAAAAACTCAGATTATGGAGCGATGTGGATGCTGGCCAGATTGACTGGAGACACGAAGTTGAAGGAACAGCGACTTCCTGCGGCTTTAAACTTTAAGCTGAAACAGCAGCATAGCGAACAAGGATTTTTTTACGGGTCGGCAGCAGGCCAGTACTACCTGCATCGCAGTAAGCGATTTGCTGAAGAATGGGGCCCATACAGTGAACCTATCGGTACGACATACTATATGTTAATGGATATTGGTAATATATTACTTTTTGAACCAGATCGGACAGCTCTTAAGCAAGAGCTGCGAAAAGCAGCAGATTGGTTGTTATCAAAAATGCATCCGGATGGACACTGGGAGGTCGCCTATGACAACCAGTCAAACACTCCGATGTTCGAGGATTTAGCAGATCTCCGTCCAACATTTTACGGCCTACTGGTTGCTCATCAGTTGCTGAAAGATGAAAAATATAAAGAAGGGGCCATCAAAGGAGCAAAATGGTTTGTGGAAAATGCTGCTAAAAAAGGATGGTTTCTCGGTGTTTGTGGAGACACCCGATTCGCCCCGGATTTTGCAACAATACAGTCCGTGCAAGCCCTGATAGATATGTATAAGCTGACAAATGATGAACAGTATCAAAATGCGGCGCTACAAGTGGCCAAGTACTATACAACAGCTATCTATACGCATCCCATGCCATCCCGTACGACTAAACAGGTAAACGGTGTGACGCGAGAGGACTGGGAAATCAGCCAAGTGGGGTTAAGTTTTGAGCATGGTGGTATCATGGGGTCTGCCAATCATCATGGCCCTATTCTGCTGTCAAGCCACGCAGGTCTATTCGTTAGGCTTTATGCGCAGACAAATGATAGCTTATTTCTGAATATGGCAAGAGCGGCGGCGTGGGGACGGGACGCATTTGTGGACGCCTCTACAGGAGTAGCATCTTACTATTGGGATGCCATGAATAAAGGGGCAGGTCCATTTCCGCACCATGCGTGGTGGCAGCTGGGGTGGATTACAGACTATCTAATAGCTGAGGCAACACTTCGATCGAATGGACAAATTACTTTCCCCAGTGGGTTTATCACCCCTAAAGTGGGCCCTCATCGTAGCTATGGCTTTGAAAAGGGCAGCATATTTGGAAGATCCGTGGATTTGAAAATGAAAAAAGGACTTGTAGTTCTGGGTAACGCAAATGTAGATTATATCTTGGCTACAGATAGCGATAATAAGGAGCTCTATATCATCTTGTTGAATAATAGTGTAACTCCACAATCCTTTCGACTTTCTGTAGCTGAAAACCAATCCCGTGAGATATTTGGGTTGATCGGAAAACAGGCGCATGTCCTCAACTCGAGGGGTGCCGAGGAAGTACGCATGGATAGTGCCGAAGATTGGGAAATCACATTGCCCGAGACTGGACTCAAAATCGTAAGGATCACCTATCATTAATCTTTAAAAACAACTAACAACATGAACAGACGTATAAATTATTTAAAAAGTTATTGGGTACTACTGATATGCCTAGGGGCCGTATCTACAGTATTGGGGTGCAACCGCTTCGGACAGGATCTGCCCATTGCGGAAGAGCTAACGGCAAACAATCTTGCACGCATGGCATCGACGGTCGGCCAATTGGATTCATCAATGGTGAAGAGTTTGGCTTATCAAGTCATCGTCAATAATGATACCTTGGATGTATGGCAGGAAACCTGCTATGATCTTGCCCAAAACGGTGGACAGACAGACGTCCATACGGCGTTATTCAACTATACCCCTGGTGCTCAGGTTAAGATTATTTGCAATACGACCTTCTCCAACTTTACGCTGTCGCCTAAGCGATTGGATATACCGGTAGTGAAAAATGGGAACGAACTGACATTTACCGTTCCAGAATATTATAATTATGCCTTAGCAATCCCCGGAAGAGCTCCTCTATTCCTATTTGGTGCTCCTGACTACAGCGCTTACAAGCCTGGAGCTGTTGTGTTTGCAAAAGGGGTGCACGAAGGCGTAAATGGGGTCTTCAAACTTGCATCGAATACAACTTATTATCTAGAAGAAGGGGCTATATTAAAAGGAAAAGTGCTGATTGAAAATGTCTCCAATGTCAAACTAATC
This sequence comes from Sphingobacterium kitahiroshimense, assembly GCF_025961315.1. Taxonomy (NCBI): domain Bacteria; kingdom Pseudomonadati; phylum Bacteroidota; class Sphingobacteriia; order Sphingobacteriales; family Sphingobacteriaceae; genus Sphingobacterium; species Sphingobacterium kitahiroshimense. The sequence continues at coordinate 6,220,167 of NZ_JAOQNK010000001.1, forward strand.
GGTCGGGGATATATCGATGACCGCACTGCTCCTGTAGCGGGTAATTTCGTCAAAGTCTATCGCAGCCAAAATATTGAACTTCGCGGATTTGGCGTTCGACATGCTGCTTTAGGCTGGCAAGTGGATATGGTCAACTCTTCAGATGTAGAGGTATCACATCTTAATCTATTAAGTTTTGGACAGAATAATGATGGTTTAGATCTAGGTTCGGGCTGTCAGGATGTACATTTTTCCCACTGCTTTATCGGATCGGGAGATGATGGTTTTGGTTGGCATGCGACAAATGCTGCTGCAGATGGGGAAACACCCCTATTAAATTGCAGTGCGCACGATTGTATGATCTGGAAAAATCAAGTGGGGGTAGGTATTCGTATTGGGTCGTCTTTAGAAACCAGCAGTGTCGAACAGCTTACTTTTAAAGACATAGATATTGCCCAAATGACCTGGGGTGGTCATTCTGTAGCCATACCGCACTCGGATTGGGCCGATGTAAAGAATATTACGTTTGAAGGTATTCGAGATGAAACAGCAGGCAATACGCGGTTTGTCCTTATGTATATCAAGCAAAATGCAAATTCAAACCCTGTATACAGACCTGGAACTATTTCCGATATCCGATTTATTGACTGTACGAGTAGTGCTACCGCAGCAATATTTGAGGGTTATGATGCCGCGCATATGATCAAAAATGTCAGTTTCAAAAACGTAAAGGTTGGGGGAAGAGACATGCTTCAGTCAGATATTGTAGCAAATGCCTTTACATCCAATATCACAGTGGTGGATTAGGAATCGAAATGGATGATATAATTTATAAATAATCAAAACAAACCGATCCGTCAGATAGCGGATTACAAAGTAACTTATACAGATGAAAACAACTCAGATAATATGGATATGCTTACTGCTCGGTATGACTATACCTCATCTTTATGCCCAGTCGACATTGACACAACAGGAGAAATGGGAACAAAAAATACAACGATATGAACAGTTGGACGCCCAATATCCACCTCCACCTGATGTGATTCTGTTTGTTGGCAGTTCGACCATTGAGAATTGGAAGACTCTAAAGGATGATTTTTCGGACAAAGCGATCCTTAATAGGGGTGTGTCCGGAACCAAGACAATAGATCTTTACAATTATAGGGATCGATTGATAACCCCCTATGATCCGAAGCAAATTTTCATTTACGAAGGTGATAATGACATCGGACTACGCTGGTCGACCGAACGCATTGTTGCGCAGTTCGCCCTCCTGTTTAATGCAATAAGGAAAGAGAAACCAAATGCGGAAATAATCTTTATCTCCATAAAGCCATCACCTCGTCGATTAAAAGATAAAAACCAAGTGGAAGAGGTAAATGCGGAGATACAACGATTTATAGCAAAACAAGAGCGGGCCAAATATGCGGATGTATATACCGAGATGTTGGAAGCTAATGGCGATTTGATTCCAGCATATTATCGTGAAGATGGACTTCATCTTACTGCGGAGGGATACGACGTATGGAAAAAAGTTATATCCAAGTTTATACAGTGAAATTGAAGAATATGCCCCAGGCTTTAGGGACATTAGAAAGTGAGTAGAGCGTTGATTAAAATAGAAAAAATATATGATTTACAGTAAGGGGGGAACCTCCAGAGTATTAAAAAAGGAAATCATCACGGCGGATCTGACGATCGTAGGAGGAGGGATGTCCGGGGTTTGTGCAGCTATTACTGCGGCTAGACAAGGACTAAACGTCGTATTGGTACAGGATCGCTCTGTACTGGGAGGCAATGCCTCCAGTGAGGTAAGATTGTGGATATTGGGAGCGACTTCCCATATGGGTAATAATAATAGATGGAGTCGGGAAGGAGGGGTTATTGATGAAATATTGGTCGAAAACGTATATCGCAATCCGGAGGGTAACGCAGTTATATTAGATATGATCCTATTGGATAAGGTAAAACAGGAATCAAATATAAGGTTGTTGCTCAATACCAGTGTTCACGAAGTGCAGAAAGACGGAAATGAAATCATCAAGTCTGTCCATGCTTTTTGTAGTCAGAACTCCACGCAATATGAATTGGTATCTCCTTTATTCTGCGATGCTTCTGGAGATGGAATTGTAGGCTTTCTTTCTGGCGCTGCATTCCGCATGGGAGCAGAAAGTCGGGAAGAATTTGATGAACCTATGGCGCCAGATACATCCTACGGGGAGCTATTGGGACATACCTTGTATTTTTATACAAAAGATGTAGAAAAACCAGTGTCCTATACTCCACCTGCCTTTGCGATGGACGTGACCAAGGAAATTCCACGATTCAAAAACTTCAATGCCAAAGAACATGGATGTAAATTGTGGTGGGTGGAATATGGAGGACGACTGGATACGGTACATGATACCGAAGAGATCAAATGGGAGCTTTGGAAAGTCATTTATGGCGTGTGGGATTATATTAAGAATTCTGGACAATTTCCTGAAGCCGATACGCTGACATTGGAGTGGGTAGGAATGGTACCCGGTAAAAGAGAGAGCCGTCGATTTGAAGGGGATTACATATTGACACAGAAAGATGTGGTGGAGCAACGGCAGTATCCAGATGCGGTGGCATATGGCGGCTGGTCTATTGACCTCCATCCTGCAGATGGTGTATTTAGCGACCGTCAACCATGTAACCAATGGCATAGTAAAGGTATTTTTCATATCCCTTATCGTTGCCTATACAGCCATAATATTCAAAATCTCTTCTTGGCTGGTCGTATTATCAGTGTTTCCCATGTTGCATTTGGTGCTACCAGAGTGATGGCAACATGTGCATATGTAGCGCAAGCTGTGGCTGTGGCAGCGCAATTGTGTATCCGGCACCAACTTATGCCACGACAGATTGGTCAGGACCATTATATGGTTGAGTTGCAAAAAGAACTACAGAAATCGGGTCAGTATATTCCCGGAAGTAAATTGTCCGACGATGATGACCTTGTACAGCAGGCGGAACTAACCGTTTCGAGTACGTTGGCTTTTAAGGGATTTTCGAGCGAAAATTTAGTGTGGAAAGACCTTGAAATTTCTGCTGCACAACTACTTCCTGTGGTGGTTGGTGCATTGCCGATCTTTCTTTTGGAAGTAGAAGCTATTAAGCAGACAACATTAAATGTCGAGGTGAGGGCGAGTGAACGGAGGGGCGGATTTACTCCAGACAGAACGCTTGCAAAGAAGCACATAGCGCTTAAAGAAGGATTTCATACGCTATCTTTAGATTTCGGATTAGAAGTCGATCAAGATCAGTATATCTTTCTTACATTTCTACAGAATACGGATATACGTCTGGCTTATTCCAATCAGCGAATCTCGGGATTACTATCTGTATTCAATGGCGTCAATAAGGCTGTCTCCAATAATGGAAAACAGGAGGCTCTACCGGAATCTGGAGTGGATTCTTTTGAGTTCTGGACTCCACAGCGTCGACCGGAAGGACACAATCTAGCGCTTGGATTATCTTCTGTCCTCTCTGTCTTTGACATCCAAAATGTTCGAAACGGCATTGATAGACCAACTATTCAGCCCAACGCTTGGGTCGCTGCAGTCGACGACAACAGTCCAATGATCTCCATCAAATGGTCTCGGAAACAGACCATCCGACGAATTCAAATTAATTTTGATACCGATTGGGATCATGCGATGGAATCGGTATTGATGACTCATCCGGAGACGGCTATGCCATTCTGTGTTCGGAATTACAGAATTGAAGATGGGCAGGGCAAGGTTATATATACAGGAAGAGAAAATTTCCGAACCAGAAATGTGATCGAACTTCAAGAACCTTGCGTGACAGATAAGATGACTATTCATCTTGAACATCCGTCATCAGATGTCCCAGCGGCAGTTTTTGCAGTCAGGTGTTATGAATAGATAAGAAGACAATTATTTTCGTTAATTTAATGTTTGATACAAGATGATAGATACAGTAGTCATAATAGTTTTTTCGGTCTTCATTATGCTCGTCGGAATTAGTTTTTCACGAACAGGAAGAAATTTAAAATCTTTTTTTGCAGGTGGAGAAGCTGTTCCTTGGTTTATTGGCGGGATGTCACTGTTCATGAGTTTCTTCTCAGCTGGTACATTCGTAGCTTGGGGATCCATCGCCTATAGTCACGGTTGGGTAGCCATTACGATCCAATGGACAATGTGTATAGGGGGGCTCATTACAGGACTATATTTGGCTCCTAAATGGAAGGCCACAGGCAACCTTACTGCTGCCGAATTTATTAAGGAGCGCTTGGGTAACGCTGTTCAGAAGTGTTATATCTATGTATTTATGCTGGTATCGGTTTTTATCAAAGGATCGGTACTCTATTCAGTGGCCAAACTTGTTTCGGAGTCGTTGGGATATCCTTTGATCCCAGTAACCATCGTATTGGGAATTTTGATGATCGCCTACACGGCTATTGGGGGGCTGTGGGCAGTGATGGTGACAGATATACTGCAGTTTGTCGTATTGACGGCAGCGATATTGATTGTAATTCCTTTGGTGTTCCAGGAGGTTGGTGGCGTACAGTCATTTTTGGATCAAGTGCCCGAAGACTTTTTTAATGTGGTGAGTGGTGAATATACCTGGGGATTTATATTGGCATTTGCGTTGTATCATATTTTTTATATCGGCGGAAACTGGACATTCGTGCAGCGGTATACCAGTGTGGATACACCTCGGTCCGCATCGAAGGTCGCTTATTTATTTGCCGCATTGTACATTGTCAGTCCCATGTTATGGATGATTCCGCCCATGGTCTATAAAGTCATTAATCCAAATCTTATAGGTCTAGCTACGGAGGGTGCTTATATAATGGTTTGTAAGCAGGTTCTTCCCGCTGGATTATTAGGATTGATGCTGACAGGAATGTACTTTTCTACATCGGCTTCAGCAAATACGGCATTGAATGTTGTATCTGCTGTATTTACCAATGATATTTATAAAGGATCGGTAAATCCGCAGGCATCAGAAAAGAAACTGATGTTTATAGCTCGGGCATCTTCTTGGTTTTTTGGACTTTTTATGATTATTGTTGCGCTTATAGTGCCACTAATTGGGGGGATAGTCGAGTTTACCCTGAGCATAGGAGCGATTACAGGTGGACCGTTGCTAGCACCACCCATATGGGCACTGTTTTCAAAGCGGCTAACAGGAAAAGCGACCATATACATCACTGGAATAAGCCTATCTGTAAATTTGCTATTTAAAATTGTCTTTCCGTTGTTGATGGATTATAAACTCAGTAGGGCCAATGAGATGTTACTCGGTGTTGCGCTTCCATTTCTCTTGTTGATTTGCGTTGAAATATTTGCGAAATCGAGAGGGTTAATAAGTCCAGAGTATATCAATCTTCAAAAGGTGAAAGCAAAGCGAAAGGAAGCTGTAAAACAAATAGATGAAGAAGAGGAGATTGCATTACAGAATCAGAATATATTCGGGTTGAAGATGATCGCATTTTCACTTAGCTTTATAGCAGTTCTTCTGTACGTATTGTGTTTTTTCTTTGCAGATCGTTCGCCATTGGTAGGAGGAATTGCGACGGTGATATTGATAACCGCACTCATCCCGTGGAGAGCGGCTAAAAAAGTATCACCTATTAAGTAAATATCATTGGATAGGATAGCTAAATTATTGATCATAAATAGCTTATTCATGTCCTGTGCGCTATTTGCATAGGTCTTTGAGATGCCATTTTAAAAAACCTTAAATTATGAAAGAAATACACAGATGGAGGGCAGAACTGAATTTTACGATCCTTTCTGCAGATGCTTATCGATCTGCAGAAAGGATCGTGAAGATAAAGTGTAAGAAACCCAATTCCATAGGAAATTTAATTTACCCTAACTTTATAGTACAATGATATTCTGGCAACTCGGGATCCTATTGATCATGATCTTGATCGGATCCCAAATGAAAGGGATCGGTCTTGGAATAATGGGAATGATTGGTTTGCTGATCTTCGTGCTGGTGTTTAAAATGACACCCGCAGACCCACCTGTTGCGGTGTTATTAATTATTCTGGCCATTGTGACTACAGCAGCGACCCTGCAGGCGGCAGGTGGATTAGATTATCTTGTGAGTATTGCCGAACGTATAATCCGTAAAAACCCAAGCCAGATTACTTTTATCGCCCCTTTTGTTACTTATTTCCTATGTCTATTCGCAGGGACAGCCCACATCGTCTATTCCCTTTTGCCCATCATTGCTGAAGTCTCCGCCAAAAGGCGGATACGCCCTGAAAGACCACTTTCAGTATCCGTGATAGCCTCACATCTGGCCATCACAGGAAGTCCAATGAGCGCAGCTAGTGCTTCTCTTGCAGGTATGTTGGCATATTCTTCAGCATCCATCGATATTATGAAAGTATGTATTCCAGCTGCGCTGTGTGGTATACTGGCAAGTGTGCTGGCTGTGCGCAAAAAAGGAGTTGAGCTCGACAAAGACCCGATATTTTTAGAGAAGATGAAGGACCCCGAATTTGCGCACTCAATGGATCCCAGTCGCATCGGGAACGTAAATCATCAGTATGTCCCTGCGCCAGGGGCCAAAATTGCGGTAGCAATATTTGGATTGGCGATTCTTCTGGTTATTTTCTTTGGTGCATTTCCAGCCTTTGTTCCTTATGTAGGTGGAGGACCTAGCTTTAGTGTGAGTGAAAATGGAACTATCAATCTCACAAGCTTAATTATTCTGATTACCTTATCTGCTTCTGGATGCATCATGTTGGTTACGAAGACTCCGGCTGCTAAGGTGGCAAAGATGACGCTCTTTACTTCGATGGCTTCAGCTGTCGTATCCGTATTGGGGGTAGTGTGGATGAGTGCCACTTTTATGTTGGCCAATGAAGAGATAATCGAACATACTTTCAAAGATGTTGTGATGGAGCACCCTTGGACATTTGCAATTGCGTTGTTCTTCATGGGAGCACTTACTTTTAGTCAAGCAGCCACCACTCGGGCTATTATGCCTATGGGGCTAGCTCTTGGTATCTCGAGTCCACATTTATTGGCAATGTTTCCCGCAGTAAATGGAGACTTCTTTCTTCCAGGTTATCCCACGCTCGTAGCAGCCATTGACTTTGATCGAACAGGAAGTACCAAAATTGGGAAATTTGTAGTCAATCACAGTTTTATGTTACCTGGGTTGGTGGCGATTGCCGTAACAATCTTTGTTGGTTTTATTTTAAGTGGTTTTTTACTTTAATTTGTTCACAAGCTTTCTATCTGATGTGAGATTCAGCAGTTTCATCCCATTCAACAGTTATTCTATGTGCTCCGTTTTCAGAATGTACGCCAATGAAATTACGCCAATGAAATTCGGAAGTCCTTTTGGTTTTATATTTTTAAGCGTTATCAGGCAAATGCCCACTATTGCTTTTCCTTTTTAAATATTGTTGAAGAAATTACGAATGAGTGATATGCCAGGTCAACGGGTATCAGACATTTCCAAATGGATAAATACTGGGTATTAACGAAGTGTGGATGAAACTTTTGAATAAAACCACTTTGTCATTTTAAAGAATTTTTAATTTCAGAATGAAGTTTTCTTAGCCGTTATTGTCAACCGATTTTTTTATAAATGGGTCAATAAATTAATAGTTACTCCATTTGGGTCTTTTACAAAAAATCGTCTTACTCCCCAACTTTCATTGGTTATAGGATACACAATTTCAATTTTTTGATTTTTGGCACGTTCAAAAAAGTTATCTATATCCGAAACCTCAATTGATAAAAATATTGCCGAGTTATCTAAAGGATTGTTTTTGTTGTTTTTGAAAATAGAAATTTGTGCTGTTGGGTTTTCTTTTGATACGAAAGTTAATATCCAATCCATATCCATCGCTAAGTCCATTCCTAAGAAATCAGTATAGAATTGCTTGCTTTTCTCTATGTCGTTTGAATAAATATTTGGAACAATTCTTAGCATTATTACTTTATTTTTCGTTGTGTGAATTTTATTTTTTCAGCTTGTTGCCAACGAAGTTGGATATCTGTAGCAAATATACAGATATCCAACTTCGTTAGTATACAGAGTTAGTAACTCCAATAGCTACTTTTTGTTCTTAAGCAACCTTTCAAATCTTTCCGGTTTGGTTTCATATAAATCTTCAATGCCATGACCTCTATCTTTTAATTTTTGTTTCTTGATAATTCTATGAGCAGATCATCAGTCAAATGTCTTTCAGCAATTAATGTCCATTTATTACTTGATTTTGGAAAGCCAGTTCTGCAGTAACCTGCTTTATTTTCAAAATCAAAAACGGCATGATAATAATTGTTAATAGATAAAAAAGCTTTAGTAAGATCTTCAGACCATAGAATTTTCAAAGTTGAAGGCTTCTCTTTATCAGTAACATTCGCAACATTATAAATGTGCAAAGCATCTAAAACATCCAACTTATCGTTATTTCTGCCGATGGCATAAAAATATCCTGTTTCATTATTGTCTTCAAATACAACTGCATTATTATTTTCAGCAGTAGAGTCTATAAAAGTATCTTGACCGATTGAGAAAACCTGCTCTTCATAAAGTACTACCTGAGGTCTATCATTCATTTCATTGTAGTTTGGTATAACTAATATAAGACTTTCTTTTCTTCTTCAAGCAGACCTCTTCAGGAGCAGTGTATGTATTTTGGGTTTTTGCTTAGCCTATAAAAGAGGCGCTAATAACACTTATATATAATTTTCGTTTTTTTGCTGTCAATCCAACCGAAGCAAAGTGCTTCATCAATGGCTTCACTCCAACTTAATTAAGTAATATTTTTTTGTGTAATAAACAAGCCAAACAGATTGTTTGGACTGATGGTTTTTTTCAACAACTGTCTCCAATCTGTTTGGTTTTGAGGAAAATAAGTTTCTACCTCCTTGTTAAGCATTTTGTTGTTCTAACCATTTTAAAATGGCTTGTGTAGCTTCCTCTGGCTTTTCTTGTTGAATCCAATGACCACAATCCAGACTGACAACATCCAGATTAGGAACAATATTTTTTAGGTTTTCAGACTTTGGAATCGTGTCCAGATCACCATATATCATAAGAGTCGGCTGATGAATGATTGGCGTTACGTCCGCCATGAAGTGCCAGTTTCTATCCATGTTTCTATACCAATTTATACCCCCTGTAAATCCTGATGATTCAAAGGCGGAAACGAACACTGCGAGTTCATTGTCGCTCATCAAGGGTTCGCCAAGCGGTTTTTCCGCCCTTGCAAGATTAATCATCAGCACTCCTGGTTCAGGAGGTGTGGGAGCTGAGTTTTTGCGGAATATATTACGAAGGAACTGAGCAGTGTTTTCATTCATAATCGCATCTGCTACCCCAGGTTGTCTGTTGAAATGAACAAAATAGAAGTCTGCTCCAAATATTGCTTCCATCAACTCAATCCATGGCTTTTCACCACGATCTTGATAAGGCAAAGCCAAGTTGATGATTTTATTTACCCGATCAGGATGCAATAGTGCTAGATTCCAAACCACATTTGACCCCCAGTCATGACCCACAAATGTAGCATCCTTATATCCATAATGGTCGAGCAGGGCAATAAGGTCACCAGTCAAATGTTCAATATCATAATCCGTCACTTCAGTCGGACTTGAAGAATTACCATAGCCACGTTGATTTGGGACAATTACATGGTAGCCAGCCGCGACAAGAGCCGGTATTTGATAACGCCATGAAAATGCATGCTCTGGAAACCCGTGGCAGAGAACGATAGGTTTCTCAGAATTTTGCTGACCTGCTTCAAATACTTCCAGAACTACTCCATTAACAGAGATCATTTTAGGTTCTGGAAATTCGATTGCATTAGATCCAGTATTGATTACGTTTGTCATTCCTATATCTTTTAAATATTAATTAATGACGCAAATCTATAAGGGAGAAGTGACAGCCTTATGTCAGGAGTCTAAAATAAATGAGAGGTGTCAAATTACGCTTGTAGGATCATTTTTAAAGTCCAAATTTGTATATAATTATATTTTTACTATAGTAGCTTTATTATAAGTCGTTTATTAAGAGTAAATCTTCCAGCAATTTTGATGATCTGCTATGGAAGTCTATTTTAGAGCAGACTTTTGCACATTTTTCTTTGCAACGCTGGCAATTATATTGACATAATTTATTTAACAATTAGCGGTCTAATAGGTTCTCCAACAATGCTTAATACGCCATCAGATGAAATTGCTAAATCATTAATGTATGATGTCCTTGGAGCGACACTTGTGGAGCTGGCATGAGCATGGTATATATATTTATATCCGCCATCAGCACTTATAAATGGAGCTCCATGACCTGTACCGAGCAATCCCGATGCTGAGGGATGATCTCTCCTTAGGATGGGGTTGCCACTATATTTCTTCCAAGGACCTTTGGGTGAACTGGCTGTTGCATAGCCTACGGCGTAATCCTGGCTTTCAAAATGATTGGCAGAGTAAATTAGATAGTACGTGTTGCCTCGTTTTAAGATTGACGGCCCTTCTACGACTGTAGCTTGTTTCTTCTCCCATGGTTCACTTGTACTTATGCATTTTGTGAGCGTTTCTGCTTTTATACTCTGTAAATCATTATTCATCTCGGCCATCCAAATGACATTTCCATCCGTAAATCGGACATAAAATAAATATGGCGTTCCGTCCTCGTCGATAAAAAGAGAAGTGTCAATTCCTTTTTCATTTGGAATAATAGGTTTTTTTTCTTCTTGAATAAAAGGCCCTTCTGGGCTTGAGGAAGAAGCAACACAAATATGTTCATCAACAGAATAGAACATGTAAAACTTTTTGTGAGCGGTTACATAATATACTTCTGGTGCCCAGAACCATCGGGTTCCCCAAGAGTCTTGAGGGGAAAGTGCTAAATTTTTATGACGCTTCCAATGCTTTAGATCATCGGAAATATAAACTTCAAAACCATTTATGCGGCTGCCATATGCATAGTATTTGCCATTATGGAATAATACGTAAGGGTCTGCAATAGGTAGCTCGTTTTCGATAATTTTAACAGACTTATTATCATTTGCATTACAATATAAAGACAGTATAAAAAATAAACTTATAATCGTTATTAAACGATAAGGAATGCTTGTCATAATTTTCATTTTTTTGAATTCAAATCTTATGAAGAATTAGCCATAAATTCAAATACCGATGAATCTGTTGAGCATTTTGCTCATGCATGATACAAATTGGAATAATTTTGAATAAAATGGGCAATGTTATGTAAACTTTAATTTACATTTTTACGTGATATAGATTTGTAATTGGGCTTCAATACAATTATAAACAAAAAAAATAAAATTTATACATAAAAAGAGAAATTACAGAGCCTGAGGTGAATAGTCAGTCAGTAGATGTAAAAAACCAAATTGTAAACGGATGTGAAATTAAAACAGCGCTTTAAGTTTTTAATTTATTCTATTGGATTATTATCAACGGCATAATCCTGTGGACTATTTGTGTCTAGACGTACTATAAACGAGCAGGTGTATCAAAAAAGCAAAAACATAAACTTGGTATTTGAACACATTTTTGTAGATCCTACAGTTATAAGAAATAAACAAACTGGCTATTTCTATAGAACTGAAGACAACTGGGGAGATGATAATGGGAATCCATTGATGCCTATCTTACGATCTGACGATCTGGTTCATTCGGCGGAGTTGGGGCACTGTATTTTAAAATTAATTGAAATATGATTACTAAAAATTTATGTTTATCCTTATTGATTGGTTGCTGGCTGTTGTTATTCTCCACTTCAAAAGCCCAATCAAATAATCCACTTGATGTTGCTTTTGGTGATCCATTTGTGCTTTACGATCAAGAAACAGATGCCTATTATATGTATGGTACTGGTGGAGTAGAGAATGGTTTTGTAGCGTATTCTTCTAAGGATTTGAAACAATGGGAGAATAGGGGTACAGTGTATACCGCTCAGCAAGATAAAAGCTGGGGGACGAAAGATTTTTGGGCCCCGGAAGTATATAAGCGTGGAGGAAAATACTATATGTTTTATAGTGCACATTGGAAAGAAAATCCGAATGATGAATTAGAAAATTATCGCATTGGTATCGCAACCTCAACCAATCCTACAGGCCCATTTATAGATTTGACAGGTCGTCCCTTATTTGACCCCGGATATCCCATTATTGACGGTAACGTGTACTTTGCTGAAGATGGACGTTTGTATCTTTACTATTCACGATGCTGTTATAAAAATCCAGTTCAGTCGGAGATTGCAGCTTGGGCAAAGCAACAGGGGATGTTTGATGAAATAGAAGAAAGCTGGATATATGGAGTAGAGCTAGCTTCAGATTTTTCACATGTAATTGGAGAGCCAACATTATTGTTACGGCCTCCTGTCTCAAGGGATGATAAGCAATCTGAATGGGAGAGTAGATCTGTGACTTCAGGTGAAGTAAATAGAAGATGGACAGAAGGATCCTATCTATTTAAGCATAACAATCTCTATTACATGATGTACTCCGCAAATCATTTCGGAGGAGAAAATTATGCTGTTGGCTATGCAACAGCCTCCAATCCACTAGGCCCATTCGAAAAGTCTGCAACAAACCCTATATTACAAAAAAACATATCCAATGGAGGTGTTGTTTCAGGGACGGGGCACAACAGTCTTTTGAAAGATAAAGAAGGTAAAGTATGGTGTGTATATCATGCCCGCACGACTAAAACAGGCAGTCAGCGCTTAGTATTCTTAGATGAACTGAAAATTTTACCTAACGGTCAGCTTATAGTGGACGGTCCAACTGTTAAACCTTAATAAAGCTGATGTTTTTAGTTTATTGTATTTCGACTTTGATGAGATCGGGAATACCTTATTATAAATTAAAATTTTAAAAGTTGATTATTGATTATATTTCAATATAATTATGCGCCCTATACCTCTTTTGGTGCTGTTTGTGGTCTATCTTGCAATCGCTCCTCTGCTTATATGCTTGCAAAAGTGACCCAACAATTTGAAGGATTTACCAAGACTGATTTAATCACATTGGTCAATGATGGCGGCAACTGGAAAGTATCCCAATCCATCAATTCGTATAAGTAAGTTAAGTAAATTTCATATGTTTAGTCAAAGCCACGTCGAGAGATGTGGCTTTTCTTTTTAGTATTCACAGCTATTTTACCTAACAACAAACGTTTTTTCCTATTCTTTTAACAGTAAGTAGAGAAATATTTGATTTGATAAATAATTTAGTATTTTTGCTAAATTATTTGGTTTAAAAGGTTTTGTTTTTTATTTTTAATTGATTACCAATAATATACCATTATGAGTGTAAAGATAAGTAACCTTTCGAAGTACATCGATATCTTAAGTGACTTCGGTTGGAAATTTTATTTCGGTTGAGAGGAGAATAAGGGTAACCTAATTAATTTTCTGAATAGTATTTTAGAAGGCGAACATGTTGTAGAGGATCTTACCTATAGCAATGTGGAGGAAGATGGCGATGAACCTAATGAGCGCAAAGTTATTTTTGATTTGCGATGTGTTGGTGTAGGTGGAGAAGTTTTTCTAGTGGAGATGCAATTGCAGAATCAGGATTTCTTTTTTGATCGTGCGGTGGGTTACACCTCTAGGACCATTAGTCGTCTAGCTAAAAAAGGAAAGAAAGGAGATAATTATGAGTTACCGCCAATTTATTTTATCGCTGTTTTAGGCTTTCGTTTGGATGTTGCCAATAGTGATAAGTACTTTTATAGTGGTAAGATTATTGACGAATTCGATCAGGAGGTGCTATATCCTAAGTTGAGTTACAAGATGCTTGTATTACCTAATTTTAATAAAGCTAAAGCCGATTTACCGACGATTCTGGATCAATGGATGTATCTTATGAAGCACTTGGATAAAATCGATAAGCTACCTAACTATTTGGATAAAAGAATATTCTCCCGTATCTTTGAACTAGGAGAACTGGCAAAACTAACGCCTGAGGAACAGATGTCTTACATATCCAGCTTAGATCGTAAACGCGATTATACCAACACGTTGGCATACGCAAAAAAAGAAGGCCAGAAAGAAGGTCAGAAAAAAGCCGAGGCTAAAGCCTATGCTGAGAAAATCGCTTCAGCGAGAGAGTTAAAGAAATCTGGTGTAAGCGATGAAATTATTTCAAAGAGTTTAGGCATATCTTTGGAGGTTATTAACAAACTTTAATTAGTAGCTAAAGCTGAAGGCGAGCACAATAAAGTCATTGAGACAGCTTTGAAGCTTACAAAGATGGGTTTATTAGTGGAACAAATTGCTGAGGGTACCGGACTTTCCATAGAAGAGATCGAAAAACTGAAATAGAACATATTTTTAAAATATACAGAACCGCTTGGATGACCAAGCGGTTTTTTTTTGCCTTTGTTATTGACAAGTGGGCGACAGCAGAATAACCCCATTTCAGGTTTAACCACTTCACCTACCCATTTCCACCATTCACCGAGTTTTTAGTTGGTTTAGTATAATTGCCATAGGGTAGGGACGAATTACACCCTACTTTTGAATCAACAAACAAATAGAACTGCAAAGCAGGCATTAGGGTGTGAGTTGGCGGATGTGGGGCTGATGCAACTTAATAACAATATAACATAAAGACATTATGAAAACTTTAACAAAAACATTCGCAGCAGTAGCCTTGATCGCAGTATCAACATTTACAATGGCAGCAGGCAAACCAGAGGTATCAAACCCTAAAAAAGCAGTGGTCAATCTATCCACAGCAGATCTAGCCATTGACCATTACGTAGCGGTTATGACCGAAGGACAGTCGGCAGGAGTAGAGCAGTTGTTTACTTCAGATTTTAAACAGAAAGTACATACCACAACAGATAAAACCAACAGCCGTTCAGAAGTTATTTCATTCCTGAAAAAGCAAAAAGGCGAGCAGTTGAACTGCAAAACAAGTACCACTATCGTTGAACAGTCTAGTGACTATATGATCGCAAAAGTGATCCAAAAATTTGAAGGGTTTACTAAAACCGATTTAATTACGTTGGTCAATGATGGTGGCAACTGGAAAGTATCGCAATCCATCAATACGTATAAGTAAGTTAAGTAAATTTCATATGTTTAGTCAAATCCACATCGAGAGATGTGGCTTTTCTTTTTAGTATCCTCAGACGCGCTGGACAATAGCACGCGATTACAATATGGATCTTATTTAGGATTTTATAAATTTGACTTCAATAAAGACTGAAGCTTTTAACTTTTGTTTCTTGATAATTCTATAAACAGATCATATTTTCTATTAATAAATAAATTAAGAAATTTTAAGTTAATTAATCATCATACCTTTCCTTATATGTTTTGTAATAAAGTCATTTTTGCACTAGTTTTAACAGCTATTCAAACAGCCATCTTTGTCTCGTGTAATACTCAAAACCGTGGCGAATGGGAAGTTTCCGATGCGAGTCGTGATACTATGCTTAATGCAGAAACCAATGTAAGTGATGCTACTACTATGATTCTAAAAATTGAGGGGCATACAGACGACTCAGTAAAAGTACACGGGATGACAATTGCTGGAGGAAATATTAACAAGGAATTGAAAGTTGATTGGTATAACTCAAAGGTTTCAGTTCAGTTTGAAGCCTATCGAGCAAAACAAGGCAGTCTAAAGATTAAATTTTATGTGCCAGCAAGCCTTTAGCTGTTATATATTTCAATAAACATACAAGGCGTCTATGAAGCGTCTTGTATACTCTTCTGGATAACATTTACAACTTATCTAAAATTGTACCTTTGTTATTTAATTTTCTTCTTAGTACTGTAGTCCTTTATTTTCTTGCACATATAATCATGAATTATTATTTGCGTATGCACTTTCTTTGTGGATCACACAGACATGTCCCTCAAGTTATTCTATAATGATCAGCAGGCGTTTATTTCTTACAACCTTGTGTTAAAGCCTCTGTATATTCCTTTGTTATTGGTTTACCGCCAAGTTTTATACATTCATTGTAATACTTCCAAGCATTCTCACAGTCATTTTTTACAAAGTAGCATACAGACATTTTAAAAAGGGTATTTTGGTTTTTGGGATCAATAGAATAAGATTTTTTAAAGTTATTTATAGCCAGATTGAAATCTTTATCTCCATGATTTTCCATAAACCTTGTCATATAAACAGTTGCCTTATCGGTTAGAATGTTGGAACTGTTAGCATTTAATTTCAAACCTTCGTCGTACTGCTGCATTGCACTTTCAAAATCCTCGAATGAAAAATAAATAGCACCGAATCCCCAAAACACATCTGCATTTGTCGGGTCGAGAAGCCAGGCCTGATTAAACCTATACATGGCTGTTTTTAAGTCCTGCTTATATAAATAATCAAAGCCCAGTTTAATCAAAAGTTCAGAAGCTTTACGATTCGTTCCAGCTTTTTCTAAATACGACTTTATAAGTTCCTGATCAATTGTTTTTTGCTCTTTAGTCTTGACAGCATTTCCATATTTAGGTAGAAGACGTATTTCAGTTTTTGCTTCTTTTTTCCAATTTGAATACGTTATTTGTTGTCCAAATATGAGAGTCGTAATAAGTAGAAGAATGCATGTTATGGTGTATTTCATAGTCGATAAGTAAGTTTTTGTTTTGCTCTATTGTTCTGCTATGATTTGCATCAATTCCTCATCGGTGTAGTTTCCTATTATACCGCGCTTACTTTTTAAGTAATCTAAAATTGTAAGATCATCAAATCCATGCGTTTGTTTGATACCCTGGCATATAGTCTTTAGATAGTCTGAACTAGGTTTAGTTTCCGTTTGGTTATCACTTTCATTTGTTAAGGTGAATATTGGATAATCTTTCTGTTGTCCTATATATAACAGATTACCATACCAAGACTTTTCTTTAAATATATAAGAACCGTCCAGTATAGCCTTATTAAAATCCATTTTAAGACCAGATACCGTGTTCGTTTCCTGCTTAGCTATATCAATCAATTGACCATTTGTTATCAGATAGATCCTTCCCATTGTTTTTATAGTAGGACTAAAAGTCGTTCTGATAAAAGCAACACCACCATTATCCCAATTCTTAGAAGCTCTAGCAAAATAAAGCTCAGAGTTAATATAAATGTCTTCACTTTCAGAGGGTATTGTTTTATCAAGACATCCACCATATACCGTTTTTGCACCTGCCGGTTGTCCACCTGTTATGTAGCAAAGAAAACGCTCTTCCAAAAGGTTAGAACCATAGCACGCATACCAAACTTTGTCCTGTAAATCATCCATTTCTTTAAATTGGTTATAATCTTCTTGTTAAAGATATAAATAATAAAAGGTTTTCTTTTCTTCTTCAAGAAGACCTTTTCAGCATTGGTAAAGTAATTATAGAGATTCCATTTATTCAAACTGTTTCTGAATCTTTTCTCTGTCATTATCAAGAATCCAGTCATTATATTTTTCATAGATAGACCTTAATGATTCTTTATCGGCAGCAATAAGATCAAGACCTCTGTCGTCATACATATGAAAGATTAGTTTTTTGTCAATGTTGATAAAATAAACCTCTTTGTTTGTGAGAATTGAGTTGTTGTCTAGTCTTGGTTTTCTTGGAGGAACATCGGTGTTTCCAATTGCTGTTATTATATTTTGATGATGTATTCGGTCGGCAGTCAGTTTAACAACAGCTATGTTTCTTACGTCAAATTTGTCACTTGGTTCATAGAGCCGTTTCTCTTTTATATAACTAATCTCAGTCTGCTGCAGATTCTCGATTTGCTTAAATGTAAAGTTTAATAATCTTATTTTCTGCCGTTTATATTT
Source organism: Sphingobacterium kitahiroshimense (assembly GCF_025961315.1). Taxonomy (NCBI): domain Bacteria; kingdom Pseudomonadati; phylum Bacteroidota; class Sphingobacteriia; order Sphingobacteriales; family Sphingobacteriaceae; genus Sphingobacterium; species Sphingobacterium kitahiroshimense. The sequence continues at coordinate 6,237,941 of NZ_JAOQNK010000001.1, forward strand.
ATAGTCCATATAAACTAAAAACACTTTATCAGAACTGTCAAATACAGAATGAAAAATTGTTGAAGCACGTTTTGTTACCTCCTGAAAGTATTCGTTTGTAGCGGTTTCCTCAGTTTGTAGGTCAAAGCGAAGTCCGAAATCCCACCTATAGAACAAAGGTGTTCTAAGCCTAAGCTCTTTGAAATTGGTTCTTAAAAATTGCTTATATTCTTTTAATATTGTTGACACATAATTGTTTTTAGTAGCTGAATGCATTCTTTAATTTAATATTGCTTGATTATAAAATAGAACTTTCCATTTATCAAAGTTATTTGGTTCCTTCTATTATTTTACCATCAAAATCGATTTTATATTTTCTATTAGAGAAGTCCATCAATAGTATACTGTCGTTTTCAATCCTAAATGATTCATCATCAAGGGAAACAAATATATCAGCACCTTCAAATTGCCAAATTATCTTTCCGTTTTTATTAAGCTTTGTTACTTGAGTTTCACCATCAACGAAATAGAAGTCATTTTGTTTGAAAATTTGAAAACAAGTGATTGGGTCAGCCTGCATTTTCCACATCAAGTCGAGATCAGGTAATGATAAACAAAATATTGTATCACTGCAGCATATTACGAGTTGATCCTCGTCTATAATGAAAGAATTTTGATTAATCCCATTAGCACCCTGTGAACCTTTAATTATGCAACTGTAGATAGCTTTACCCTCATGATAAACTTTGATACCATGTCTTGATGTTATATGGTAAGTGGAATCATTCCCTAAGTAAATTTTAGAATATCTAAATATATTATCTGCTGAATCATCTTCATAATCAGGTTCATCTATGATTTCAAGGATAAATTGCTTATATACTTTAGTCATCGTTATTATTTCTTAGTGAGTATTAATGAAATGTCTTCTTTTGCTTTGTACTGACCTTCTTCAATTATTTTGAAAGTTAGGTATAGGAAAATGTTTTTCGATTCAACTAAAATAACGTTTCTGTGGGTTGGTTTTCTGCTGCATCTATTATTTCTTCCATTAATACAAACTTCTTGTCATCATCAGTTAATGTTGTATAGTGATCAATATATCTATCAATATCGGAGGGATTGGTGACTTCAATAGGCCATTCCTGCATCCATTCCTCATTTGATAGGTTGAGCTCTTGTGCTAGCTCGTCAATTGCTTTTCTATTTGCACACCTGAATATTGGTTCCATTTATTGTTTTAATCAATGCTTTCACCAGGTGTATTCTTCTGTATATGGCATGTTTTTAAGATTTTCAAAATCGCTTATTTTATAGGGTATCTTATTTTTTAGGTTCAATTGCCAGACTGATGCCTCCTTGGACCAAGGATCAATTAAAAACTCGATCATATCATCATTCTTAATGCGCATCTGGACAATATTACTTATCATGTCCAATTTAGTTATTTGATGATTATCCCAAATTAAAATATGATCACCTCCGATTATACATACTTTGTTTACGATCAATCCACAATATGGGTTTCCATACATATCTCCAATGCATATAGCTGTCTTTTCTCCTTTATTGACTAAAATTATATCCTCATCAACATGGCCTAACGTATATTCTGGAGATTCATCTAATATTTTGAGATCATTTATCATATTGCTTTAGGTCTTTCACTTTAATGACTAGCCATTAACATGTTTGTGTCCTATACGAATTTACTAATTACAATTTGAATTCCATTTTTCAATATTCCTGAATGTTTCAAAAGATAATTTGGTTTCGATATACTCTCCTTTTAATCTCAATACTTACTAAACTAAAATTAAATATGTACAACCACTTCACCTAGCCATTTCCACCATTCACCGAGTTTTTAGTTGGCTTATTCTAATTGCAATAGGGCAGGAACGATTTACACCCTACTTTTGAATCAACAAACAAATAGAACTGCAAAGCAGGCATCAGGGTTTGAGTTGGTGGATGTGGGGCTGATGCAACTTAATAACAATATAACATAAATACATTATGAACACTTTAGCAAAAACATTCGTAGCAGCAGCCTTGATCGCAGTATCAACATTCACTATGGCAGCAGGCAAACCAGTAGGAGATAATTCTAAAAAAACAGTAGTCAATCTATCTACAGCAGATTTAGCAATTGATCACTACGTAGCAGTTATGACCGAAGGGCAGTCGGCAGGAGTAGAGCAATTGTTTACATCTGACTTCAGTCAAAAAGTACATGCGTCAGAAGATAAGACCAACAGCCGTTCAGAAGTAATTTCATTTTTGAAAAAGCAAAAAGGCGAGCAGTTGAATTGTAAAACAAGCACCACAATCGTTGAGCAATCAAGTGACTATATGGTAGCAAAAGTAATTCAACAATTTGAAGGTTTTACCAAGACCGATTTAATCACCTTGATCAATGATGGTGGCAATTGGAAAGTATCTCAATCCATCAACTCGTATAAGTAATTTATTGTTTAATCATATGTTTAGTAAAGGCCACGTCGTGAGATGTGGCTTTACTTTTTTCATAAAATTCAATATATTGCTGTAAAGTTCCTTCCATTTGAATCATATCTAAAATTAACAGCTTAAAGGTCTGTTTTGTATTTTTATCTGTTTGATTATTATTTGAATAAAGAAAATTCATCAAAAACTCTCTTTTACTATCCAATATATCTTTAAGTTCTGCTATATTCGACAATATCGTTATTTTCTCATAATCAATTAAGTCAATTTTAGTATTAGATATAGTTTTCCAAGCATTGATTTTAATTTGTGGAATGCGAATTCCATTACATTTCCTTACAACATCCGACACTTTAATATTTTTGTTGCTAGCATAAAAGTTTAAGGAATCAATCAAAGACTCCTGGATAGGTATTTTTTCCATAATATCTTCATTAGTATCCTTTAACTCGCTATCTATTGTGGAAAATACTTGATTAATAAATGCTTTATCCTTTCTCTCGGAATTCCAATTATCAATAAAAAGTGCGATTAAAATTCCTGCGATCACAGGAATAATTTCCTTGATAAAATGAATACAATAATTTCTAATTTTTTCCTTCATTAGGGTGTTTTGGTATGATTAAAGGTAATGGCTGTTTATATAAAGATCCAAAATTCAAGTAGATTTTAAGTCTTTACTAGGTAAATGTACGTGATTTTTTCGATATATTCATAAGGGGTGGAGCGTAACTAGAAATGCTTAAACCTAAAAAAGCGGTAATCAGTCTATCCACAGCAGATCTAGCTATTGTCCATTATGTTGCGGTTATGACAGAGGGACAGTCGGCAGGAGTAGAGCAGTTGTTCACTTCAGATTTTAAACAGAAAGTACAGGCAGCAGAAGATAAGACGAACAGCCGTTCAGAAGTAATTTCATTCTTGAAAAAGCAAAAAGGCGAGCAGTTGAACTGTAAAACAAGCACCACAATCGTTGAGCAGTCCAGTGACTATATGGTTGCAAAAGTGACCCAACAATTTGAAGGATTTACTAAGACCGATTTTATCACCTTGGTCAATGATGGTGGCAACTGGAAAGTATCCCAATCCATCAACACGTATAAGTAAGTTAAGTTTGAATGCATATGTTTAGTTAAAGCCATGTCGTGAGATGTGGCTTTTCTTTTTAAGATCCTTAGCTGTGTTGCCCGATAACAAGCGTTTAACATCTGGATAATATTTAGGATTTTATAAAGTCGGATTCAAAAGTGATTACAGCTTTTAGTTTCTTGATAATTCTATGAGCAAATCATCAGTCAAATTTCTACAACAACAAGACTGTGTTATAATCAATATCGCTATGTCAGTTATACAAGGTCTCTTTCACTGGTGCTGGAGACTTTTCCATTTTTACTGTCCAGTCATGGTATTCAAGAATGAGCTCCAAGCAAGGCCTTCTCACTATATCTTCTCCTTATCCACACTTCTGGAACCTTTCGAATAACAATCTTCTCTCATCTGTTTTACCTAAGACAATTGTAGCACGATATGAAAAGAAAAACAAATGGTATTTATTATTAGTTGGTAAATAACGAATATTTTTATTAATTTGTAGTGTAATAATGATGTGATTATGGTAAATATATCGATAGTAAATTTCAAAGATATTCTTCGTTTCAATCAAGAAGCTATTTACGATTTTGAAGAGAGTATTCTGGTCGCAGATGTAGGTATTCGTGATTTGCATATTACTCGGATGTTTCCCATAAGAACATCTTTTTTTATGTTCGTGCTCGTTGAACAAGGCACTATGCGTATTGAGCTCGATTATAGCATTCATCATTTATCCAAACAAGATTTTCTTCTTATCCTACCCGAGCATATCTATCAAAGCATATCAGGTAGCCCAGATACCCGATATCGACTTATTTTTGTAGAACAGGCATATTTTGAGACAATGAACAGGTCAAAAAACGATGTGCTAAAAACTAGTTTTTTAAATATCCGTAAAGATCCTGTTATCCATCTTTCGGAGGAGGAATTTAAGGTACTAGCTTCTTGTCATGAAAGACTAGAGCACCGAATGCCGGCCATACATCATTTCAAGAAAGATATCATTAATGCACTCTTGCTGGAATATGTAATCGAGGCCGAAAACATGATGATAAATCATCATGAACATCAGGTAAAACAAAGTAATTTAACCAGGCAGGATATTATTTTTCATAAATTCTTAACATTATTGAAAGAAGATGTCATCCATCAGCACCATGTATCGTTTTACGCTGATAAGCTACATATCACACCCCAGTATTTAGCTTCGGTATTAAAACAGCTTACAGGTAAAGGAACTAAAGATTGGATTGCTGATGCTTTATTGGTGGAAGCGAAAATTATGCTCCAACACTCACAGCAATCTGTACAGCAGATATCCGATGCTCTTAATTTTTACGACCAATCCACATTCGGTAAATTTTTCAAAGCACGTACCGGGCAAACTCCCAAAGCATATCAGAATCTATAATTTTTAACTCCAAGTGTTCACGTACCTTCGATTATTACCAATAATGTCCTGTTAATTCACACCCATTACCGTATTGATTTGAGATTTTTGTGTTTTATATATTCCTTCAGTATTAGAAGAGAAATATAGCATAATGAAAGTAAAATATGGAATTGAACGAACAGGAAGTAATTCGTCGTCAGAATCTCGAACAATTACGAGAAATGGGGATAAATCCTTATCCAGCCGCAGAATTTAAGATAAACGCTACGACATCCGATATCAAACAGAGTTTTAAAAAAGATGAGGTTAAACAAGTCACTATTGCTGGCCGTATCATGAGCCGTCGTATGATGGGAAAGGTCGCATTTGTAGAACTGCAGGATCCGTACGGTCGCATTCAGCTTTACATCAACCGTGATGATATCTGCACAGGTGAAAATAAAGATTTATATAACATCGTATTCAAAAAACTATTGGATCTAGGCGATATCATTGGTGTTGAGGGACATGTGTTCAGCACCAAAACTGGTGAGATCTCCATTCATGTAAAACAGTTGCAGGTTCTGTCAAAATCACTACGTCCTTTACCTGTTGTAAAACATAAAGAGGGCGTTGCATACGATGCGTTTCTTGATCCTGAACAGCGTTACCGTCAACGTTATGTTGATCTTATTGTTAACCAGGGAGTCAAAGAAGTTTTCCTTAAAAGAACGAAAATCTTTCAGTCAATGCGCCAGTTTTTCATTACGAAAGGTTATGTAGAAGTTGATACACCAGTTCTTCAGTCCATTCCTGGTGGTGCAAGTGCAAGACCTTTTGTTTCTCATCATGAAGCATTAAATATACCTTTATATCTGCGTATTGCCAATGAATTGTACTTGAAAAGATTGATTGTCGGCGGATTTGATGGCGTATTTGAGTTTTCACGTAATTTTCGTAATGAGGGTATGGATCGTACCCATAATCCCGAATTTACCGTCATGGAAATTTATGTCCCCTATAAAGATTACAACTGGATGATGGCATTCACAGAGCAACTATTGGAAAGGATATGTCTTGAGGTTTTGGGTACAACTGAAGTATTGGTGGGAGATACTGTTATCGATTTTAAAGCACCTTATCGACGAGTAACCATGGCTGGTGCCATACAAGAAAATACGGGTGTGGATATCAGTAATATGACCGAAGAAGAATTACGTCGTACTTGTATTGCCTTCGATATCGATCAAGATGAAAGTATGGGTAAAGGCAAACTAATAGATGAAATTTTTGGAAAAACCAGTGAAAAGAAATACGTGCAACCGACCTTTATCATTGATTATCCCGTAGCGATGTCGCCACTATGCAAAAGTCATCGTGATGATGCCACATTAACAGAGAGATTTGAGCTTATCGTCAATGGAGTAGAATTATGTAATGCTTATTCAGAATTAAATGATCCGATCGAGCAGCGCTTAAGATTTGAAGAACAACTTCAGCTTCAGAAAAAAGGCGATGATGAGGCTATGTACATTGACCAAGATTTTCTACGTGCATTAGAATATGGTATGCCTCCCACATCTGGGATGGGTATTGGTATGGATAGATTAACCATGTTACTTACCGGCCAAACGGCCATACAAGAAGTATTATTATTTCCGCAGATGAGGCCAGAAGTATGATGTAAACCATAGGATCCAGAGAATTATGTTTAATTTGAAATTTAAAATAGCACAGCTAAATTTGATTTTTTTTGATAAGTAGTCACGTAGTTTACCAGAGCTATTCAAAAAAGGCCCTCTGCCTTGAAGCAGAAGGCCTTTCTTATTTCCCACTCCAAACGGTTTCTTTTAAAAATTAATTAATGACGCAAATTTATACTTGAAAAGTGACGCTTTATGTCAGGAGTATAAAAGAAATGATAGTTATCAAATTACTTTTGTAGGATCATTTTGTGTGGTACAAATTAGTAAGTAATTAAACTTGATTACTAAAAATATTAGTTTTACTATTCTTTATTTTGTATCTTTATTCTAGTAACCTTATTATAAATAGTTTATTATGAGTAAATCTTCCAGCCGCGTTGATGATCAGCTATGGAAGTCTATTTTAGAACAGACTTTTGCACATTTTTTAGAGTTTTTCTTTGAAGATGCAGCAGGTATATTCGATCTGAGTAAACCTTTTGATTATTTAGATAAAGAGTTTGAGTCTTTATTCCCTCCAGAACCCAACGGCAAGGGTGTGCGTTTTGTAGATAAGTTGGTCAAAGTCTATTTGAAAGACGGCGGTGAGCAGTTTGTGCTATGCCATATTGAGGTACAGTCCAGTCGAGGCAAGGGAGATCTTGCAGAGCGCATGTTTCGGTATTACTATAAAATATCCGATAAGTATCAAGTTCCAATTTGTGCCATTGCTATCCTTACCGACGATAGCCGAAGTTATCATCCATCTGCTTATATTAAGGAGTTTATGGGCACTATTCTCCATTACCGCTTTAATAGTTATAAGGTTTTACATCAAGATGAGGTAGCATTACGTTCAAATAGTAATCCCTTTTCAGTCGTAGTTTTAACTACATTATTGGCTATCACGAATAAAAATATCAGTGATGATAAGTTGAAAGATATTAAGCATGATCTTTATGAACAGATGATGAGTCGTAAAATGGATAAGAGTACGCGTCAGGGTCTCTATAATTTTTTAACGTATTACGTAGGCTTTGAAAATCAGGGGAGTTTAACTATATTTGAGTCAGAAATTAAAAAAAAATTAGGAAGGAGTAATATAATGGGCACTCAAGAATATCTATTAGATAAGGCAGAAAAAGAAGGCATTGAGAAGGGTCGTTTAGAAGAGCGTGCTAAGCTTAAGGCTGAAAAGCGTGCTATTGCATTAGAATTTAAGAAAATGGGTTTACCTGTAGCAGATATTGCTAAGGGTACCGGACTTTCCATAGAAGAGATCGAAAAACTGAAATAGAACATATTTTTAAAATATATAGAACCGTTTGGGATGACCAAGCGGTTTTTTTGTGCCTTTGTTATTGACAAGTGGGCGACAGCAGAATAACCCCATTCCAGGTTCAGCCACTTCACCTACCCATTTCCACCATTTACCGAGTTTTTAGTTCGTTTAGTCTAATTGCCATAGGGTAGGAACGATTTACACCCTACTTTTGAATCAACAATTAAGAACAATAAACTAACAATATAACATAAAGATATTATGAAAACTTTAGCAAAAACATTCGCAGCAGCAGCCTTGATCGCAGTATCAACATTTACGATGGCAGCAGGCAAACCAGTAGGTGATAACTCTAAAAAAGCAGTAGTCAATCTATCCACAGCAGACCTAGCCATTGATCATTACGTAGCAGTTATAACCGAGGGACAGTCGGCAGGAGTAGAGCAGTTGTTCACTTCAGATTTTAAACAGAAAGTTCATGCATCAGAAGATAAGACCAACAGCCGTTCAGAAATTATTTCATTCTTGAAAAAGCAAAAAGGCGAGCAGTTAAATTGTAAAACAAGCACAATCATTGTTGAGCAATCCAGTGACTATATGGTTGCAAAAGTAACCCAACAGTTTGAAGGTTTTACTAAAACCGATTTAATCACATTGGTCAATGATGGTGGCAACTGGAAAGTATCCCAATCCATCAACACGTATAAGTAAGTTAAGTTTAAATCCATATGTTTAGTTAAAGCCACATCGTGAGATATGGCTTTTCTTTTTCTATTGTATCTTTAAAAAGATTGCTCCAAGTTGTGCTAGCCGACAACAAACGACTACAAACGTTTAATAACCGACTAATATTTTTAGTTTTTATCATATTTGATTTATGTAATTAATTATTTAAATAAATCCTAAAATTATGTTAGCACATGTAGAACCCGTATTTATTGATCCAACCACCGATGAAGGATTCAAGCGGTTATTCGGAGACAAGGTCAACCTGATCAACTTTCTAAACATCATCTTTCGTTGTCGTAAGACCATCACAGATCTTACCTATCGGGATACCGAGCGTATCGGAGCAACCGAAGAGATCGGTAAAGTTATTTTTGATCTTGTAGTCCAGACCAGTACAGGAGAAGAGATCATCATCGAGATGCAGACGAGTACACAGACCAATCTGAAGCAACGCATGCTGTACTATGCCAGTAAGGTCATTTCAGACACAGCACCCAAAGGAAACCGCAAAGCCTGGGGGTATGCCATTCCCGAGGTTTATACAATTGTCCTGATGGACGGTTTTCATATGCCGGGAGGTGATCATAAAACTTATTTTCACGATACCTGCCTGTGTCATAGAGATTCAGGGCAAATTTTCTATGAAGGATTTGGGTTTATTTACCTCGAATTGATTAACTTTGTTAAAAGCGAAGCTGAGGTTGAAGACGAACTTGACAAAGTATTCTTTATGCTTAAGAATATGTCTACGTTAAAGACTTTGCCAAGGATTATGAATTCCGAAGTATTTCAACGCTTCTTTCAGTTGGCCAGCTACGCAAAATTGACAAAGGAGGAACCGACTATGTATGATATTAGTTTAAAACGCAAGTGGGATGCTGAAGCAGTGCGGATGTATCAAGAAGGACTAGAGGAACAATTGAAAGAAACTAAAAGAGAAGCTAAGAAAGCATCAATTACAGCTAAAGCAGAGGGTATTGCAGAAGGGGAGTATAAAAAAGCCATTGAAACAGCTCTAAAGCTGAAAGAGATGGGTTTACCTGTAGAGCAAATCGCTAAGGGTACCGGACTTTCCATAGAGGAGATCGATAAACTGAAATAGAACATTATTCTAAAATATACAGAACCGTTTGGGATGACCAAGCGTTTTTTTTGTGGCATTTTTACATTTTATTCATCCTTTGTTTGTTACAGTTTCGGTGAACTTACCATGATAAAATATTATAAAGCTGACGATAAAGAACAACTACTTTACAAAGAAACTTGGTTTGACGAAAAGAGAAAAGTAGCCATTGTTCACTATGGAAAAGTTGGTTATAAAGGAAAAGTAGAAGAGATACCGATTGAAACGAAAAATGCAAATGACGATTTTGTACATAATTTCTGTAAAGACTGTGAAAGTAATGGCTATTATCAAATCGATGAAGACAATCATCATTGGGTTGTTGTTCAGTTTCCTTTAAAGAGTGAATTAGGAAATAAAAGAGATTTATGGCTTAAAGACAAGGTGCAAGAATATTTAAAAGACCATCTAGGCTGGAATGGAGTAGGCGATGTGGATGGTTTTGATATGGGACAAAAGAAATTAAATATTTTTTGTAAGGTTGTAGACATTGAAAAAGCGGTTAGCAGTATCGAAACCTGTCTCAAAGATTATCGACTTGACCTTAATCAAGCACGAATTGCAACAAAAAAAGTAGGAGAGATAAATTATACGCTGAAGTTTTCTCACAAAAAAGTAGATAATTTTGAACTATGAAAAAGTTAGCCTTACAAGAGATTGATTTCAAACAATCGCTTCCAGACTTGATTTTCAAAAGCAGTTTAACGCAAAATAAAACATAAATTAAACAAGGCTTTTGACAGGAATTTATAAACAACAATTTTATTTTAAACAGTACATTAAGATCCTATAAACCTTTATTAACCATAAAAATGACCACGGAAGAATTCCAGGATTATAAATTAGAAATAGAAGAATTAACAGCATTACTAAATAATGAATGGCTTGATTTGAAAAATTTAATGATATCAAACAACATTAATTTAGAAAGGACGCTATTAGTCGGTTACTATGAAGATGCTGAAGGGAAAGAGCATGGATTACTTTACAACAAAAAAGACAATTTCATACTAAAATTTGAAGTGTTTAACGACAATATATCACTCACTAGTATTGATCATGTTCATGAAGTAAGTGATGAATATCCGCAATTACAAGTAGCTATTAGCTTAGCAGATTAGTTGTTAGAAATGGATTCCCCCGTTAGCACACGAGAAATATAACGCTAAACTACGCAGTTTTGCAGACTGCTGATCTAGAAGTTTTCTATGGTAGACCATTTCAGTTTGTACCGTATTAAAAAGCTAACAGTTAATATATATCTTCACTTTCAGAGGGTATTGTTTTATCAAGACATCCAGCATATACCGTTTTTGCACCTGCCGGTGGTCCACCTATTATGTAGCAAAGAAAGTGCTCTCACAAAAGATTAGAGCCATAGCATGCATACCAAACTTTGTCCTGTAAATCTTCCATTTCTTTAAATTGGTTATAATCTTCTTGTTAAAGATAAAAATAATATAAGATTTTCTTTTCTTCTTTAAGCAGACCTTTTCGGGAAGTCAGATTAAATATCATAGCAGTCAGCTTCGCTACTTATACGCACGCTGTTCGGGAAGACTTTGGGAAATGTCTACCAAAAGTATACTTTTTCCAATTTTACGTCTTCATAAAAGTTATCCGAAACATCGCAGACTTTGTAAGTAGGTGATGTCTCGGACAGGTTTTCAATATATTCCTAAAATTTGCAATCCAACCAATGTATAATATTGAGCAGGAACTGCGCATTTTGTGTGGCACTAGGATGGTTCATCCCTCTTTTCTCACTTTTAATACCTTGGAGTTGTGCAGAAAATGGAGCTCCATCTCCAAATATGACAACTCTGCCCTTGCCGTATTTTAGATATGCACCGTTCACTAAGCCTCTTCCTGAGATATAAGGAATCGTGTCCGGCAGCGGTCTTTTTATTTGAGAAACATTGCTAGGAAGATAAATATTGTAGTCATCTCCCAATGCAGAAATAACATGAGCGTGTGAAGGAACTATAAACCCCGTTCCTCCCCAGCACATGATGCTGTCGATCTCTTCGCCAGGAGAGCTGGTAATCTGATTTGAGATAAGTGTCTTTCTTTCCTTTGAAAACACTTCCGGTAAGCCATCCTTTCTAAGTGCGAAACCATTGATTATGTTTATTCCAAATCTCCCTGCCAGATCATGGACAGAAGCGCCACACGGCATATGATCCGTTACGAGGAACAAACTTCCTCCAGCTGCAACCCATGTTGACAGTTCATCCATCTCTTTTGTAGAGAAAGCTGATCTTGCAGGTAGGTTCCAATCTTCCAAATCGTACATTGCATTCACTGTTACGTAGATCTTTGCTTTTTTTAAAAGCTCCCAGCTTATTTTTTCTGTGTTGCTCACCACCTTATAACCATCATCTCGGAGCAACTTGCTGAACGCAGCGTAGGCGCCTTTCAACGTCGATGCATTATTATGCGCCTCATCAAATAATAGCAAAGGACCATTTCCTTTCGTGTATGTAGGAGTGGAAATTGGATAGTTAAAATTTTCGTCTGACACCTGTTGCGCATCCGCAGGATTTGTCCCAATGGCAAGCAAACACCAAATAGAAAAGAACTTAAAAAACCTTCGGTTGATCATCATGACCTATTTTACTTTTATCCATATATCATTTTCAAAACAAGTGACCTGCATAGCTTCACCTTCGCTCAATAAAAACGTAAGCGGGAAGGTGCCGTCATCATTCAAGAAAAAAGTTTCGGACCGGGGCGTAAACGCAATCTCTTTATTATCCCATAGTTGCTTTAGCATCAATCCGCTTCCCGAAGAACGGATATTTATCTTAAGATTATTGTCATCATTCAAGGTGTAATTCCCTTCTAGTCGTCCAAGTTGTTCGACAGATAACTGTTTAGTTTTTTTTGGATCAAATCCTACTTTTGTCATCGTTATCCTTCCCAGTATCTTCGCATGATTAAAATGACCAGAGCTGTCTTTTAGGAATTCAATTTTGTGACCTTCCTCTTTTGACTCGAAATTCGTTTCATTAATCCGGATCAGTTGGTATTCTTTGTTATCCCATAATTGTTTGGCAAAAAGAAGCTCGTCTTTAAGTGCAAACTCAATAAAAGCAATCTTATTAGGAAGCTGGTAGTACCCTAACAGCTGATCCAAGGGTACCGTTTTAGATTGTCGACTCTCTTCCTGTACAATACCACCTGAATGCTGCGCAAAACAGTGAGTTGAAAGGGATGTGCTTCCAAATAAGAGATTCGCTACAATTACACAGATTTTTGAGGTAGTTGCAGATTTGAATAATTTCATTGTTTTCATAATTGTTTTTTTTATGAAGCAATGATAATCCTTTGTTGTTCAGAAGCAGTTCGGATGGATACAGGTGAACATAATTGCTATCTGGAAGCGTCTGAATTTGCTTTAATGTACTCCTTTGGAGTGAGGCCAGTAGCTTTTTTAAAGGTGGTATAAAATGTCGTTTTGGAGTTAAATCCAGCTCTGATAGCAACACCGAACATATCCAAATGCTTGGTGTCTTCCGATAATAAAAGTGATTTTGCCTCTTCCGTCCGTAACTCATTTATAAACTGATAAAAATTCTTTCCAATCCCATTATTAAGAATATAGGAAAGTTCATGTGTGCTGATGCCTATTTTCCCTGAAAGCACTGAAAGTGTCAGGCTTGGATCGAGATATAGTTTTTCGCCGACTGTTTTTCGCATCACGATAGATTTGAGTTCTTCAACCTGCTCTATAGTAAGCCGTTCATTGCTTATTTTTTTTGGTATCATTTCCTCTTTTTCCGCAGGCTGATACGTTTCTAAAGCATAAATTGATTTTTGAGTAAGTGTTGCATATGCCAAAATGATTATACCCAAAAAATATAGTATCGGGGAATAATAAGTTACGTTAACGTTGGACATACTCACTATACGGATAAGAATCATGAAAAGCACGGAAAGCAACAGATAGCTCAGCCATTTCAGATCTATCTTATCGGTAAACGAAGCCAACATTTTTAAGTTCCTTTGATGACGACGGAGCAGAGAAAAACAAGCGATCCAATAATAAATCATCTGGACGAAGAAAAAATACCGGATGATAAACCCAATCCAAGGTGGTAATATAGGCAGATCATATTCCTGATTAAAGAGGTGTGGCATTAAGTAGACAAAAGAAAACAGAAGGAAAAGAAGGAAAGGAAGGAAATGAAGAAACCATTCCTTTTTATTTAAAGAAGGCGATACATAATGATGTACCGCCATATATAGACAGGGGAGCATAGCCCATCTAGGCAGTTCCATTAGATGAATAAGCAAGCTGCCTCCAATTCTAAACTCTTCAAGGAAAAGTTGGGTAAAATTGCATGCCAGGATACCATAAAATGCCCCGAGCCATCGGTTAGCTCGGATATTCACTTTATCAAACCCGATAAAAAGCAGGGATCCTAATAGCCATAATGCTCCAGCTGAAAAGGCATTGAAAGAAGATAAGGTATTTATTTCAGCCATCAGATTTTTTAGATTGTTTTCATAAATTTATGATATTTCCACGAAAATTAAAATCTACATGCTCCAGATCGGAATTCCAATCCAGCCATGTATTGAAAATAGTACCGCCAGATACAACAAGAATATGATGTTGAAAGCCAAGGTAAATTTTATCCATTTTCTACCTAGCTGTGACCAGCGTTTGTACAATAAGTATGCGCCAACCACAACACTGACTCCGAAAAAAAGCATACCAGCGAAAATGGATAAAGTTGTGCTATTTAGGGTCGTATAAAGTTCCTTGTGAATCGCATCAGTCACCCCCAATATACGATAGGAGATTAGGAAAGAGACTATGCCCAGGGATGGTAATAGCACCAAGCATAGATCTATGAATTTTATTTTTTTAAAAAATGCTAATGGAATTCCGATTATCGTATAGACTATGGAGAGCAAAGCAGCGATCAAGCCAAGGTAAATAGGGATCTTTTGCAATAAAATTGGTAAATAAGAAGCTTTACTATAAAACCTGTTACCATAACCTTGAAAGAACGGGTGTCCCTCATTATCATGGCCGATAACAAATGAGGGAATTATATCACCTTTCAAGTGAAAAAGACCATTCCCTATATGAAGCAAGAAGTCTACCTGTCCATTTCCTTTATCAATTATAAGTTTATCGTTATCAATGGCCAACAGGTTAATCCCTTCGAATATTCTTCTGTAGAACTCCCAGCGCTCATTTTTAGGGTTCATAAATTGATAATATCCCAGCATAGGTCCAATCTTCGACTGATCTATTTTTACAGTGTGTATTTTGGGAATCTCCATATTTTTAGTTAAAAAATCTTCAATCAGTTCCGATACAGGCCATAAATTTGTATTGCAATTGGTAGAAATAGTATATGCCAATCCGGCCTCTCTATTAAAAAATATCCAGGAGCTAAAACCTTCACCTTTACCATTATGCCCTCTAAAAGTTATTTTTTTATTATTCGGGAATAAATCATTACCCAGGGCATATCCTGTCTGTAATCCGTGTTGGCTTGCCAAGGTGCTGTGTACTTTTTCCATTTCGAGAAAATCATGTTCACGAAGTAGAACGTCAGCGTAACTCTTACCAGGATCCAGGAGGAACCGCATAAATCTGGTCATATCCGATGCGTTCGATACCAGTGCACTAGAAGCACCGTTGCTACTAGGTATATAAAGCGGAAGTAGTGTATACTTGCCATTCCTAAAATCATATCCCTTAGCATAGTGCTGTAGACTTTCGCCACTTAAATCAAACAAGGTACTATTCATTGCTAAAGGTTTAAGCAGTGTCTGTTGGATATATGCATTCCATGGAATATCGGAAACTTTCTCAATGATGTACCCCAAAACATTATAGCCTGGATTAGAATATGACATCCTTTCACCAGGTTTCCAGCGGGAAGTAAGCGAATTTTTTTGGTCCTGTACGGCATTGATTCCCTTTAACGGTTTTCCTGTCATATTGACCATCTTATTCAGCATAATATCTTCAAAACCTGCTGTGTGTTCCAGGAGATGTACAAGTCTTACAGGGTGAGTCGACTCCCATTTGTTCGAGTATGGGATTTCGGGAGCAATGGCCTGCAGTCGATCGCTAAGTTTCAGTTTACCCTCAGCTATTAGATTCTGGATCCCGATTGCAACAAAAAATTTTGTCACAGATGCAAGATGAAATCGTGTTGTGCTATCAACTTTTATTTTTTGCTCTAAATCGACATATCCCAATCCACCTGAAAATAATGTGCTGTCGTTTTTGATAATAGCAATCATCAAACCCGGCATATGTTCCTGTTGGAGTACACCTTCTATTTTTTTGAGCAATTGATCCATTGCAGGTGTTGGAACATCATGATGCTGCAGCTGTGCATTTACCACTTTAGATGATAATACCATACAAAGTAGGATTGAAAACAAAATTATAAGTTTATTCATCGGTATGTTTTTTCAGCAAATTACATCTGTCATTTGCTGTTTTAGTCCGATTCTATCCAAACGAACTAATCACCCCCCTTCATTTAACCAATTTGGGGCTACGAAGAAAAGAATAGATAAGTTAGTGCGTAAAAGTATTTCACCATTTTTCAAATGAATATTATAGTAGTCAGCTTCAGTACCTATTCGTACGCTGTTCGAGAAGGCTTCGGGAGATGTCTACTGTGCCTCTACTGTTTTTCTACTGGTTGTCTACCTTGCCTCTACAAAAACAGTATAGGCAAGGTATAGGCAGGGTAGAGAAACAGTAGAGGCGTTTCGAAAAAGTGGTGAAGCAGTCCCGAATAAAGACTGAATCCTTCTAGTGTAAATAGAAATATCTTTTTATATAGTAAAGTAGCTTTGAAATAAATTGATAGATATATATCACTAATGTCCATTATCTGACATTAATCGTCCGATATCGGACATCACGAATCCGTGTAAGACATTCATTAAAAGTTGATTGAGTATTTGGCAAATCTATTGATATTTATCACGCGAAATATTAATTCGAAACAAGAATGAATGCTTTATATCCAATATACATGAAAACCAAAATGAAATATCTGATCATTTTTATTTTAACGATAATATTCCATTACAACTCAGTAGCACAACAAGACTCTCTGAAATCCTTTATTCAATCTTATGTAACGAAGAATGGTTTTGACGGAACTATACTAGTTCAACAGGATTCTGCTATAATCTACCATGAGAGCTTTGGTATAGCGGATCGAAGATTTGATTTTCCAATAAACAATGAAACTATCTACAATATTGCATCGATAACAAAGGCTTTTACAGCAGTCCTGATCCTTCAACTGGTAGAGCAGGGAAAGCTGGAGTTAAATAAACCTTTTAAGACTTATTTACCTGAATATCCAGATAAAGTAAGTTTAAAAGTTACCTTACATCAGCTGCTTAACCATAATTCGGGAGTTGTACTCATTGATACAGTTTCAAGTGTAGATAAAGCGATGAAATATGGTCTGGGTATATTTCAGACTCCGTATACTTCAGATCAGATTTTAAAAAGTTTTTGGGATAAACCTCTTGCAAATAAACCGGGCACGAAGTTCACTTACAATAATGCAGATTACATTATTTTAGGTAAAATCATTGAAAAGATCTATCGCAAAACTTATGAAGAGGTGCTGTATGAAAAGATATTAAGACCTTTGGACATGCACAATTCGGGCGTAATGCATGAGAAAGATATAATAAAAAATCTAGCAAGTACTTATTTTAAGGACAAAAATTCAGCTATTTTCATTAATAGTTTACCTATGTTTATAGAAAACTGGTATGCCGCTGGTGCCATGTATTGTTCACCTTCAGATCTACTGAAATTCTCTAACGCTCTGTATGGACTAAAATTAATAAGTAAAAGAAGTCTTGATTCAATGCTTACTCCCGGGCTTGATAATTATGGTTATGGGGTATGGGTTAAAGGTCTGGGGGATGAAAGACGAATGGAGAGATATGGACAAATAATGGGTATTAACGCAGTATGGATGAAATTTTTGAATAAAAAAACTACGATTATTATTCTGAGCAATACGAATGTTGCTAACCTTGGTGAACTGGCATTAAATATCGAGATGAATGTCCCTAAGTAACCCATCATATCCAGAAAGCTGATTACAAAAAGTAACAAATATACAGATATCCAACTTCGTCGGTGTACAGAGTTAGCAACTCCAATAGCTACTTTTTGTTCTTAAGCAACCATTCATATATTTCCGGTTTAGTTTCATATAAATCTTCAATCCCGTGTCCTCTGTCTTTTAATTTGGTAAATCTTATTTTTTCATTACATTTCTTCAAGCCATTGACAATTCGTTCTGTCTCATTGATAGAGATTTGATCGTCAGCAGTACCATGAAATGTCCAGATCGGTGTCTTACTAAGGTTGCATACTCTCATCGTATCACTATCGTTAATTCCACCACACAATGGTACAATAGCCGCAAAGGTATCGGGAAAATCCAGGGCAACTATATATGTCCCATAGCCACCCATGCTGATGCCAGTACAGTAAATCCTACTGGTGTCGATTCTATATTGAGACATTAGATCAGAGTAAAGAGGTTCAAACCAATTCTCTGATGACCAATATTTGTCAGCGGGACATTGTGGAGAAGCAATTATAAAATCAAAATCATGTCCCTTTTGTATTAGGTAGGGCATTCCGTACACTTTAAGCTTATTTATGTCATTTCCTCTTTGCGATCCTCCATGTAGATAAATTAAGAGCGGATATTTTTTTCCACTAGAACTATAATCCTTCGGTAAATACAAGTCATAGTTATACTTAGCTTTATCCTTTACTTGTCCATTTGAGTGCATAGAAAAAATAAGAAATAGGTGTGTTAAAATGTATGGTGTCATTTTAAATAATATAGACATAAACCAATTTCATTTGTATATAGCTTGCTTAATCGATGCAGAGGTGTAACAGCTCCTACAAGCGGGAGGTATTCTTATTTTTAACAAGGATATAATTACTGCTTGTTTCATCTTTTATAACAGTATAATTTTTATTTAATTGTAATGACCAACCGTCCCCCTCTATTAATTGATCATTTATTTTGGTAGGAATACTGATAGATATTTTATTCCAATTAGGGAACATTAAAGCACCATTATTCACTTCAAGAATCCCCCAGTTATCTGTTACTCTCATATTCGGATAAACTGTTCCTTTATCACCGATTGGAAGTATATTGCGTGGGTCAAAAGAAATATTCATATTTTCAAAACCTATTTCAAAATGTGGTTGCTCTATAAATTTAGAGTTATATTCTGCTATTCTTATTTTTATTTTTGCCTCTCTTATTTCTTCTTCCTGAATAATTTCTTCGCCGTTATATTCTTTAAAAATTTTCACAACAGTAGCTTTTAAATCAGTAGGTATCTTAATATTTAAATTTTCAATAAAAAAATCTGTTAGGTTATTATCAGCAGATATTTTTTGATTCCAATATTTATCCTTTTTACGTAGAAAATTACCATATATAGGAGTAGTATTATAAGCAAAAGACCGCACATAGGTAGGATTTTTGATAAAAGTATTTACACTATTGACAAAATGCTGTTTTGTAGCCTCTTTATTTCTATTGCTAATCATAAAACCTGTATATTCTGCAAGACCCTCGTTAAGTTCGAGTTGATTTTCAGTGTCATAAGATTCGGGGAAAATAGCATTTCTATACTTTCTAAAAATAAAGGCATTGGTTAAATGCTTGGTTTGCTCTTTCTGTGTATTAGAAAGGATCGCTTTCTTGAGAGCCTCCAATTCCAACCGTAAATATATTCTTCCATCTTTCAGCTCCAAATGGTTACTTTCTTTGTTATATTGGGTAAATCCCAAAGAAATCTGCACTGTATGAAAAAGCTCGTGAGCTAATAAGTTGATTCTGTCATATCTATCTTTAGACAGAGGAAGCATTATCATTGCCCAAGTTTTGCCATTCCATTGCATTGAGGTATTTGCAATATTAATGCTGTCGGGTAATGTACCAACATAAATATCTTTTTGTAGCTTTAAAGTATTCTTAATATCAGGCTCATTACTGTATAGTAGGCGATTTTCAGGATTAACTAATAAAATACTTCCATATAAATCCCTATTCCATAATTTTACTCCTTGTTTTGTTACATATTTAATTTCTTTGAAATAATTGGAGATACTGTCTATATTTTCAACTTTAGACTGTTGTGCAAATGCTATTGAAATATGGATTAAATATACAATGACCGTAAACACCTTTTTCATAATCTGGTTATAATTTTATAAGATAACTAAAACAAAATTAAACAAATATTTAAACCATTTATTAGATTGGTCTGAATTCTTACAATCATTTTTTGTTTATGTATTTCTTTTCAAGATCTGCTCCCAGAATGACTCTTCTTAACAAGAGTTCTTTCATTTCTATGCTATTTATTGGATAAAGCAGAGAAGCATTGTATCGAGAAAGGTGAGCGTCAAAAAGCTATTTTAATTGCATTAGAATTTAAGAGATGGGTTTACCTGTAGAGCAAATTGCTAAAGGTACCGGACTTTCCATCGAGGATATCGAAAAATTGAAATAGAACATCGTTCTAAATTATACTGAACCGTTTGGGATGACCAAGCGGTTTTTTTTGTGCCTTTGTTATTGACAAGTGGACGACAGCATAATAACCCCATTTCAGGTTCAACCACTTCACCTACCCATTTCCACCATTCACCGAGTTTTTAGTTGGTTTAGTCTAATTGCGATAGGGTAGGGACGATTTACACCCTACTTTTGAATCAACAAACAAATAGCAACTAACAATATAACATAAAGACATTATGAAAACTATAGCAAAAACATTCGCAGCAGCAGCCTTGATCGCAGTATCAACATTCACTATGGCAGCAGGCAAACCACTAGGAGACAACTCTAAAAAAGCGGTCGTCAATCTATCCACAGCAGATCTAGCCATTGATCATTACGTTGCGGTTATGACCGAAGGACAGTCGGCAGGAGTAGAGCAGTTGTTTACCTCAGATTTTAAACAGAAAGTACATGCCTCAACAGATAGGATCAACAGCCGTTCAGAAGTTATTTCATTCTTGAAAAAACAAAAAGGGGAGCAGCTGAACTGTAAAACAAGCACTACCATTGTTGAGCAATCCAGTGACTACATGGTGGCAAAAGTAACCCAACAATTTGAAGGGTTTACCAAGACCGATTTAATCACATTGGTCAATGACGGTGGTAACTGGAAAGTATCTCAATCTATCAACTCGTATAAGTAAGTTAAGTAAATTTCATATGTTTATTCAAAGCCACGTCGAGAGATGTGGCTTTTCTTTTTAGTATTCACAACTATTTTACCCAACAACAAACGTTTTTTCCTATTCTTTTAACAGTAAGTAGAGAACTATTTGATTTGATAAATAATTTAGTATTTTTGCTAAATTATTTGGTTTAAAAGGTTTTGTTTTTTATTTTTACTTGATAACCAGTAATATACCATTATGAGTGTAAAGATAAGTAACCTTTCGAAGTACATCGATATCTTAAGTGACTTCGGTTGGAAATTTTATTTCGGTCGAGAGGAGAATAAGGGTAACCTAATTAATTTTCTGAATAGTATTTTAGAAGGCGAACATGTTGTAGAGGATCTTACCTATAGCAATGTGGAGGAAGATGGCGATGAACCTAATGAGCGCAAAGTTATTTTTGATTTGCGATGTGTTGGTGTAGGTGGAGAAGTTTTTCTAGTAGAGATGCAATTGCAGAATCAGGATTTCTTTTTTGATCGTGCGGTGGGTTACACCTCTAGGACCATTAGTCGTCTAGCTAAAAAAGGAAAGAAAGGAGATAATTATGAGTTACCGCCAATTTATTTTATCGCTGTTTTAGGCTTTCGTTTGGATGTTGCCAATAGTGATAAGTACTTTTATAGTGGTAAGATTATTGACGAATTCGATCAGGAGGTGCTATATCCTAAGTTGAGTTACAAGATGCTTGTATTACCTAATTTTAATAAAGCTAAAGCCGATTTACCGACGATTCTGGATCAATGGATGTATCTTATGAAGCACTTGGATAAAATCGATAAGCTACCTAACTATTTGGATAAAAGAATATTCTCCCGTATCTTTGAACTAGGAGAACTGGCAAAACTAACGCCTGAGGAACAGATGTCATACATATCCAGCTTAGATCGTAAACGCGATTATACCAACACGTTGGCATACGCAAAAAAAGAAGGACAGAAAGAAGCAGAGGCTAAAGCCTATGCTGAGAAAATCGCTTCAGCAAGAGAGTTAAAGAAATCTGGAGTAAGCAATGAAATTATTTCAAAAAGTTTAGGCATATCTTTGGAGGTTATTAACAAACTTTAAAATCGAAAAACTGAAGTAGAACAGTGTTCTAAAATATACAGAACCGTTTGGGATGACCAAGCGGTTTTTTTTGTGCAATTCCAAATCATTCCTTCTTCTATGAATGAAAGGTAGTTTTCTGCTTCATAGGATAAACTTTACTTTTAGTCATGAAGAGAAGAAAGAGTGTCTAAAAAATTTTCAGACAATTTATAAGAAATGTGGTAATCAAAAGGTAATGGAAATTTATCTCTTTAATTTCAGCTCACTAAATAGCGTGTTTCTTTTAAGATATATACAGAAATAAATCGCTATTTTTAATAAAGGATAGCTTATATTTTCCAAACCCAAACCTTTGAACAAATAATATAAAAAGACGGAGCAATGATTTTTTTCTTAGATATAGACGGAGTATTGGTTCATGCTAATCCACATCAGAAAGTGGAATTGGATGAGGATGGTTTTTATAAGTTTAATCCGCAAGCTATTCAGATTTTAAAGTCTGTTATTTATAAAACGAAGGACAAAGTCATTCTTTCCACATCACATCGTTTTAAATATAGTATTCAAGAATGGAAAGTCATTTTTAAAACTAGGGGACTGGAGCTGAAAAATCTTTCCATTTTAGATGATAAAGCATATTTTTCAAATCATCGACATACTCGAAAAGAGGAGATTTTAGGATGGATTCAATCCAATAATTTAGACTATAAAGAAATTGTCATTATAGATGATGATAAGTCCCTGAATGATTTACCTGCACATCTAAAGGCTCGTTTAGTCTTGACAAATTCTTATACTGGTTTAAATGATGTAAATGACTTAAAACGAATTTTACAGAGAAGGTTGTCAAGTAAGATCGATTGAGAACTTATAGTTCTACACTATTAAACACGAGGTTGGGATTACTCCCGTAAATTCAATTGAGAAATCAAGAATAATACAATTTATTACAAAGCTTAAAATTAATTGATCATGGAGTTTTTAAATTCGGACTCACATTTATCGCTACTATATCGTAAAGCCAAAGAAAGCTTCGAATGGTGTATTCAAAGTGATGAAAATGAATTCTTGAAAGATGAATTAAGCATGTCTTTTAATGATATTGTGTTAATTGAAAAAGATATAAAAATTGTATTTTCGAAAAGAGTTTTCGAGGAGTATAATATTGAGGTATGTTTACTTTTGTCTGCAGGTAATATTGAAGTTGGCAAATACCCTATATATTGAAAATGATAAAAATGAAGGTATTGATGATAGTTTAATTTTGTATTAGATTAACATTGAGAAGAGAAATCCGTTAGCTTATTATTTACTAAGGTTAAGCTTTACGCTTCGAAACTTTTTTCAAATAAAGTCATTAGGACTACGATATAAATAATTTGTTTTTAATGAAAAGAAAAACTATAATTTTGGTGATTGTTTTGGCTTTGATAGCTTTTTTTCTCTTTGGTGTAAAATATGAAACGATCATATATCTGGGTATGTCATCTTCAACATCAGACGGTTACAGTATTGATGCACAAGTGAAAATAGATGGAGAGCTGATTACAAAAGATAGTATCAATAATAATCCATATAAATATAAGACGATAAAAAAGAAATTGGGTATTGGTTTTCGGAAAGTTGAAATTTTATCTGTAAAAGCTGATGTTTACAGCACAGAGACTTTATTAATATTTCCGAATCAGTTTATTCTTATGGAATTCCTTCCTGCAACAGATATGAATAAAAAAATTATCTATCCACAACGATTTGATATAGCGAATGGATTTAATCCTTTTTATTATGAGTAGGAAGGCTTTAAACATTTATTCGTAAAGAAAAAACCTGTTTATGTTTTTGATAAGATAAGTACGAATAGATTTACTGGAGAAAAAATTAGAATGTTTAGGTTGTTTATAGATAATATCGCGATAGATGAATATGAAGATTTTGTTTCTGGCAGTGATTCCGATAGTTTAGAACTAGTTAAAAACTAGATTATGGAGTCTTTATAAAATTTAGATAAGTTGCCCAAGTTTGTAAAAAATTTTGATAAAGAAAGATTCAAAAATGATATGAATATTATTCTAGCTTCATTTGTCGATTAAGTTGGCAACGCTTTGGAGAAGTTGGAGCGTTGCCTTTTATCGTAATTTATTTTAACAATTCTTTTAACTTTTCCATTGCATTCGTGTTTTCCGCGTTTAATTCTAAACTTTTTTTATAATTTTCAATAGCTTTTTTAAGATGACCGTCCATCATATACGCTTCTCCTAAAGAGTCGTAAGCTTCATACGATTTTGGAAAAGATAAAATTTCGAGTGTGAATAAGTCTATTGCTTTTTTATGTAAACCTCTTTTAATCATCTCGTAGCCTTTGGCATTCAGGTCGGCTTCAGATATTTCTAATTTTGATTCTTTTATAAGAAATTTAGCTTCATCAAAACCCTTATCCAAACAAGTGTTGATTATTTTTTTTGTATAAAAATAAGTATCTAGCTTTGGTGTTGAACCAGCAATTGTTTTTTCCATAAAAAAACGAGCATCTAAAAATCCTTGATCTAGGTCTTTATTAGTAAGTAAAATTATAGTATAATTTTGTTTATCAAATATACGCCATTCAGCACCAACACCAAAATGCCCGCCACTGTGTCCATAAATTCCAGATCCTCGTGCTCCTGCAAACTGCATTCCGTATCCATATCGGTCGTTTTCAGGTTCCTTTTTCATAAAATTTGTATAATCAGCATTTAAGAGCTTATTATTTTTAAATGCCAATGCAAATTTGTACAAATCATTTATGGTGGTATAGCCACCACCTGCAGAACTGCCCTTGACAGCACTCATGAAAAATGTTTTTTGTAACTGGTTTGGATAAACATCTGATAATGTGTAGTTTTCTGCTTCATTTTCTATAATGTGGTCAACGTCAACATTGCCCGTATTTAGCATCTTTGCTTTTGAGAAAATATGCTTTTTAATATAGTCATCATAGGGCATTTTACTCACAGTTTCTATAATTCTACCGAGCAAAATATAGTTTGTATTCCTGTAAGAGAATTGCTCATTCGGTTTAAATTCCAACGGTTCATCTTCATATAATTTGGAAAGACTTTCTATTGTTCTAAATTTTATTTTAGAAGTATTCAAAAACTTATCGGAATAAAAATAATCAGCCAGCCCACTTCTGTGCATGAGTAATAATCTAATTGTGATAGAATCTCTTGCTACCTTATTTGGGTAATCTGGGATAAATTTCCCAATAGGATCATCCAAGGATAATTTTCCAGCTTGGATTAACTGAAATATAGCAACTGCAGTGAATGATTTTCCTATGGAAGCATAAGAAAATCTTGTGTCCGTATTATTTTTGACTTTGTGACCCAAATGAGCAAACCCATAAGATTTTTGCAATAAAATACTATCATCTTTAGCTATTAAAACGGCACCGCTAAAACCTTCTAAAGAATCTAGATAGTTAATAATCTCGCTTGCTTTAGTGTCTTGAGAAAAAACGGTTTTATTATTTGTGCAAGAAAATATAATAATGGTAGCTAATAGTTGGATACATTTTTTCATTTAGTATTTGTTTTACAGTTTTGGGTAATTTTACTTAATATTTCAAATAATTGTTTTAGTTCTTGTTCTGATAATGAGTTTAATGCAATCTCTCTATTTTTCGTTATGACAGGGTTTAGTTTTTCAATGATTTCTTTACCACTTGTTGTGATTTTTAACTCCGATTTTCGTTTGTCAGCATCGTCAATAGTTTTTGTTAAATAGTTTTTATTTATCATCAACTTGATTATTCGCGTCATTGATGCATAATCCTTAAAAACTAAATCGGCAATTTCAGATTGACTTTTATCCTCTTTGTCAATGATAATTAGAATCAAAGCTTGGTCCACAGTAATCGTTGGTACTATACTAGATATATTTTGTTGACATAATCTACGATAAGCTTTTATAGTTTCTTCAATGGAGTATAGTACGGTGCTAGTTGGAGTTTTGAATTTCATATTTACTTGATATATCAAACAAATATAATTATTTACTTGATATATCAAACAAATATAATTATTTATTTGATATATCAAGTAAATGCATAAGATCGCGTAAGTATTAAATTTTGCAATGTTGCATGTGGTCATCCAAATTAGGAGCAATATTTTTTAGGTTTTCAAATTTTGGGATCGTGTTCTATTAACCATATATCATGAGAGTCGGCTGATAAATGATTGGTGCTACATCCGCCATTAAGCGCCAGTTTCTATACCACTTCTATACCCCCTATAAATCCTGATGATTCAAAGGCGTAAAAGAATACAGCGAGTTCATTTTTTAACGTATTACGTAGACTTTGAATATCAGGGAGTTTACCTAAACTTCATCGTAATATTTGTTTTTGATAGGTCGCTGAGAGAGCGTTAAAAATTGTTTAATTTTCACGTTTTAACTATTTCTGAGTCAGAAATTGAAATAAAATTAGGAAGGAGTAGTATAATGGGCACTCAAGAATATTTATTAGATAAAGCAGAGAAGCAAGGTATAGAAAAGGGGCGTTTAGAAGAGCGTGCTAAGCTTAAGGTAGAAAAGCGTACTATTGCATTAGAATTTAAGAAAATGGGTTTACCTGTAGCAGATATTGCTAAGGGTACCGGACTTTCCATAGAAAAGATCGAAAAACTGAAATAGCACATTGTTCTAAAATATACAGAACCGTTTGGGATGACCAAGCGGTTTTTTTTTGCCTTTATTATTGACAAGTGGGTGACAGCAGAATAATCCCATTCCAGGTTCAACCATTTCACCTACCCATTTTCACCATTCACCGAGTTTTTAGTTGGTTTAGTCTAATTGCCATAGAGCAGGGACGAATTACACCCTACTTTTGAATCAACAACTAAGAACAATAAACTAACAATATAACATAAAGACATTATGAACACTATAGCAAAAACATTCGCAGCAGCAGCCTTGATCGCATTATCTACATTCAGTATGGCAGCAGCTAAACCAGAGGTATCAAACCCTAAAAAAGCAGTCGTTAATCTATCCACAGCAGACTTAGCCATTGATCATTATATAGCTGTTATGACAGAAGGACAGTCGGCAGGAGTAGAGCAGTTGTTCACTTCAGATTTTAAACAGAAAGTACAGGCAGCAGAAGCTAAGATCAATAGCCGTTCAGAAGTAATTTCCTTCTTGAAAAAGCAAAAAGGGGAGCAGTTGAACTGTAAAACAAGCACTACCATAGTTGAGCAGTCAGGTGACTACATGGTGGCAAAAGTAACCCAACAATTTGAAGATTTTACCAAGACCGATCTAGTGACTTTGGTCAATGACGGTGGTAATTGGAAAGTATCGCAATCCATCAACACGTATAAGTAAGTTAAGTTTGAATGCATATGTTTAGTCAGAGCCACATCGTGAGATGTGGCTTTTCTTTTTTCTATAGCATGTCTAAAGATTGATCCAAGTTGTGCTAGCCGACAACAAACGATTACAAACGACTACAAACGTTTAATAACCGACTAATATTTTTAGTTTTTATCATATTTGGTTTATGTAATTAATTATTTAAATAAATCCTAAAATTATGGTAGCACATGCAGAACCCGTATTTATTGATCCGACCACCGATGAAGGATTCAAGCGGTTATTCGGAGACAAAGTCAACCTGATCAACTTTCTCAACATCATCTTTCGTGGTCGAAAGATGATCACAGATCTTACTTATCGGGATACCGAGCGTATCGGAGCGACCGAAGAGATCGGTAAAGTTATCTTTGATCTTGTAGTCCAGATCAGTACAGGAGAAGAGATCATCATCGAGATGCAGACGAGTACACAGACCAATCTGAAGCAACGCATGCTGTACTATGCCAGCAAGGTCATTTCAGACACAGCACCCAAAGGAAACCGTAAAGCCTGGGCGTATGCCATTCCCGAGGTTTACACCATTGTCCTGATGGACGGTTTTCATATGCCGGGAGTTGATCGGAACACATATTTTCACGATACCTGCCTGTGTAATAGAGATTCAGGACAAATTTTCTATGAAGGATTTGGGTTTATCTATTTAGAAATTATTAACTTTGTTAAAAGCGAAGCTGAAGTTGAAGACGAACTGGATAAAGTATTCTTTATGCTCAAAAATATGTCTACGTTAAAGACCTTGCCACGGATCATGAAATCGGCGGTATTTCAACGATTCTTCCAGTTGGCCAGCTACGCAAAATTGACAAAGGAGGAAAAGACTATGTATGATATTAGTTTAAAACGCAAGTGGGATGCCGAAGCAGTGCGGATGTATCAACAGGAACAAGTTGAAGGACTAGAAAAACAATTGAAAGAGGCTAAAAAAGAAGCTAAAAAAGCATCATTAGTAGCTAAAGCTGAAGGACTTGCTGAAGGACTTGCTGAAGGCGAACACAATAAAGCTATTGAGACAGCTTTGAGGTTTAAAGAGATGGGTTTACTTGTAGAGCAAATCGCTAAGGGTACCGGACTTTCAATAGAAGAGATCGAAAAACTGAAGTAGAACATAGTTCTAAAATATATAGAACCGCTTGGGATGACCAAGCGGTTTTTTTTGTGCCTTTGTTATAGACGTGTGGGTAGTTTTATCGCATTGACCAATGTTTTCTGTATGGTGTAGTAGGAGTGTTTACAAAGATTTTTGTAACTTCATTTCTAAGCTCAGGATTTTGGTATTAGTGTATATATTGTTGGCAATCGTTTAGCGGGCAGAAACCATATCTTTTGTATACTTTTCTTATTCCAAACTCACGTTAATAAAAATTTAAATGGGCTTAAAAACTTTTGATATTTCATCATTAACGCAAACGGAAATACAAAGTTATTTGCACGCTGCCATTGCACCCCGCCCGATATGCTTCGCATCCACTATTGATAAAAACGGTAAGATTAATTTAAGTCCGTTTAGTTTTTTTAATGTTGTCAGTATGAATCCTCCGATATGCGTTTTTTCGGTTACAAGCAGGGCGCGGGATAATAGTTCTAAACATACGCTTGAAAACATTTTGGAAATACCTGAATGTGTGATTAATATTGTGAGCTATAATATGGTTCAACAGACCTATCTAACAAGCACCGACTATCCAAAAGAGGTAAATGAGTTTTCGAAAGCAGGGTTTACTGAATTGCCTTCAGAAACGGTAAAACCACCCAGAGTAGCAGAATCTAACATTCAATTGGAATGTGTTGTGAATGATGTAATATCTTTAGGGAAAAACGGAGGAGCAGGTAATTTGATTATTGCTGAGGTAAAACGCATTCATATCAATGAAGATATTTTGGATGATAATGGTAAATTAGACCCTCATAAAATGGATCTTGTGGCTCGTTTAGGTGGTGATTGGTATTGTAGGGTAACCAGCGACAGTTTATTTAAAATAGCCAAACCCATAGATAATGGAGGAGTAGGTATCGGTATAGATGCTTTTCCTCAACAGGTTAAAAACTCCAGCGTATTAACCGGGAATAATTTGGGTTTATTGGCACTTGTTAAATCGCTGCCTTCAGATGAGGAGGTAGAAGCCTTTAGTAAAACTGATGAAGTAAAGAGCTGCTTAATACCAATATCAAGAATCGCACGATGCTCCTGCAATTAAAAGCTCAGCAATTGTTAGATAATGGACGTGTAATGGATCCATGGAAAGTGCTGCTGATGTAGCCAAAATGGCTTTTCATTTCCATTTTAAAATGCTATCATTACAATTATTAATGTTCTTAACTTACACTGTCGAATAAGTTATCAACTCCAATCTTAATTATTTAAGATCAATAGGTCCTATGGGTGCCAAAATGGATCCTCAATTTTATGGAAATCAGCTGCAGAGAAAAATTGCAGAGAAGTCTAAGATATGTAACTATTTTATACCCCATGGGCAATTGCCTCCAGGAAATAAAATTTTTAGATAATTATTTATGAATTTTGATATAAGCTTAATAATGGATGCAGGATCTAAACATAAATTAGATCTTGTTAGCGATCTTCATGAAAAATTAAAAATTTTTTTTGAAGGAAGATTTTATGGTTCAGACCTAGAAAGTTATGTTATTGGTTTTACAAGTGTTTTAACTCCTCCAGGTTTTGAGCATCTTTTTAAAGCCAAGAAACCTTTGTATGTTCGTGATAAAACAACAAAAAACAGATTTACAGGAGAGATGCAGAGAATGGTAAAATTATTCATTGATGACATTGTTTTAACTTCTGATGAGTATGAAAGTTTTGTTTCCGGCAACGATTATGATAGTATGGAACTTTTAAAAACTAGAATATTGGAGTCTTTATCAAATTTAGATAAGCTGCCCAAGGCTGTAAAAGATTTTGATAAAGAAAAGTTCAAAATGGACATGAAAGCTTTTTTATATGATTCTGTTTAGATATATGTAATAAGTGGCAAGTAGTACTTTCATTTTTTTTTAATGAAAGTATAAATTTATACCACACGACCAAATACTACTATTTCTACTCCATTGCAAACTTTAATGGAGGCAAGAAAAATAATTCATAAACATATTCCAGTTAAATAGATAGTCATGAATTTGAACATACATGAATTGAATGAGAAATTTAAAGAATTAATCACTAAACCATTTAAATCTACTGAAGATTTAAAATTACAAGAAGAAATAAGAATTGCTTTAGAAAAATCTTTAAGTGAAGAGGAAGCAGAATTAGTGAACGATCTAAATTCAATAGGAATTAAAATAAATTCTGTATGGGACTTGGTTAAAACAAATGAAAGATATCCTGATGCTATTCCAATTCTATTAGATCACCTACAAAAAGACTATCATGAACGAAATATAGAAGGAATAATAAGGGCATTAGCTGTAAAGGAAGCAAAAGGAAAGGCAACTCCCTATTTAATCACTATGTATCACCAAATCCCTAAAGATAAGGATTTATTACGTTGGGCTATTGGCAATACTATAGATATGACAATTACTCAAGATGACGTCAAGAGCATTTTACCGATCGTTCAGGATAAAACAAACAGAACCTCAAGACAGATGTTTGTTTTCGCTTTAAGGAAAATTAAATCTGCAGAAGTGGAAGATGTCCTAATAAATTTGCTTAATGATGATGAAGTAGTTGCTCACGCTTTAATAGCACTTGGAAAAATTAAATCACAAAAAGCAAAAGATAAAATAGCAATATTGACAGATCACCCTAAACCTCTCGTAAGAAAGGAAGCTCAAAAAGCATTAAAAAAAATAATAAAATAAGTTTTGATTCATATGAAGATGACCTGGAGAGATCGACAATGGATAATGATATAATTTTATTTGAACATTTTGAAGCTTACTCAAGTCTGTTCAAATCAGAAGGGCTTGTATCATAGCAGGTACGAGTGTGCTTTGGTTTTTTGAAACGGAAAACATTAGCAACGAAAAGATAATACAGCAGGGGCGGAAAACGGAAAATTCAACATACTGGCTAATTCTGGATTCCCATTGCCACAAAAAAAAATTGTAACAGATACAAGATGAATTTCAGATTTTTTCAGAAATTCAGGAATGCTTTAATAGAACGGGGGAATGTCGTATCTTTCAATTAAGAAATGAAAAGAACGCTGGTAAAATCCTCAAATGAAATAACCGTTGAGAGTGAATCGGGAAGCTTTTATTTAGAAGTAAAAGCGAACCTTAAAAAAATCGTAGAATCAACTAATCAGTATAAAATTGCTATCAAAAATTATTTCAACAATTGGTTTAAGAAACTAACTAACAAAAGCTAAATGGAGATGAATTTCAATTTTACCAATGTAATCTACGTTCTGTTTATCAGTACTGTATTATTATGTGTATTTGCTTCCAGGACACAGCTTTCCCATAGATGTTAAAGGCTCCATTTTTTAGCAAATAAAGAAAATAAAATAATGAAAGAACATAAAATTCATAGTAATGAAGGAGGAGATTTATTGTCAATTAAATCTTTTGAAAATACATATTCTGACAGAAATTGTTTAATTAATGCAATTTTAAATTTAAGTGAGAAAATGGGCTATTTTTACATAAATGCAAGTAGACCAAATTTTACTGATTCAGAGTTATTATCAAAATTGAATTTAGTTTTAAATGATAAAAAAAACTTCATTTATAACAATTTTGAAATTTCATTTGAAGGGATTAATCTTAACGAAGAAGTGATAAATTTGTTACCACTTATTTGGTTTCATTATCAGCACGTAGCATTTAGGTTTTTTCGTAGTACAGGAAATAAATTTATTACTAAAGCGATGTCTTGGAAGGATATTACGAAAAAAAAGGAAAGTAGTTATGTTATGTTTAAAGATGCTGAAGATGATGTGGTCTGGATTGGAAAAAGTAAAGAATTGAAATTTGATTTGAATCAATAAAACTGCTAAAAGTAAATGAATGTGTATAAAGATCTTATTAAAGCGTCACTCACCTTGCTAAAGCAAGTGGATTTAATAAAAAAAGAGAATAGCTTTTAGGGGAAATTAGGTGAAAATAAAGGGGTTGTGAACTTTCGAAAAACTAGATAGTACAACAGACATAATCAATTTTGGTATCTATTCAGATGTTTTGGGGCAATTACAACCCAAGTATCAGTTAGCAAAACCTATAGTAGAACAGTGTCAGTTTAAAAATCGGACTCCCCTACATATTTCGAAAAAATTAATTCTTACGTCATCAAAGACAACGTAAATGATGAAATTATTCAACTTAATAATAAATTTGGATCCTAAATGGATACCAGATGACGCAGTTATTAATCCATATATAGTAAAATAATTATGGATAGGATGGCGAATTTATTTAAAGATCGGATATTGAAGAGAGGGGGACTGAATCTTTACTCAAAAGAAGATACATTAAAATTTATTGACGAGTGCGAGAAAGACACTGTATCTATTTTAGGAATAGATGGATTTTATATAACAGAAAATAGTACCCAGCCAAGTTTGGCAAACAGCGTTGATCTTAGTGGTTTTTCGATGGAAAACGAGAATATTTATGATCTTGTAAAGAGTTTTGTAGCTGAGAGGCCCGGAAATTTATTTTTTGAGATTATATATGAGGAAAGACAATAAAACCAATAATGAAAATATGGTTTGAATTGTATTCCTTCATTAACAAACCCTTTTGTAATTACCACAGGATTCAGCAAATTACGGAAAGTTATAGTATGTTACGTTACCCAAACAAGTATGGTGTTTTGGTACAATTTAATATGAAATCTGGCGCAATGAATTACTTTAATAAATTTAGTCAACGGTTATCGTTCATTAAGGATTTTAGCATATGAAGCTGTTGTCTTAATTATAATAACCAATAAAAAATTAATAAGGTAATGAAATCTATCGAAAATTAATTGGAAATGCTGGTCAAAATGACTCCAGTACACAATAAACAAAGTGAACTTACCATGATAAAATATTATAAAGCTGACGATAAAGAACAACTACTTTACAGAGAAACTTGGTTTGACGAAAACAGAAAAGTAGCCATTGTTCACTATGGAAAAGTTGGTTATAAAGGAAAAGTAGAAGAGATACCTATTGAAACGAAAAATGCAAATGACGATTTTGTACATAATTTCTGTAAAGACTGTGAAAGTAATGGCTATTATCAAATCGATGAAGACAATCATCATTGGGTTGTTGTTCAGTTTCCTTTAAAGAGTGAATTAGGAAATAAAAGAGATTTATGGCTTAAAGACAAGGTGCAAGAATATCTAAAAGACCATCTAGGCTGGAATGGAGTAGGCGATGTGGATGGTTTTGATATGGGTCAAAAGAAATTAAATATTTTTTGTAAGGTTGTAGACAGTGAAAAAGCGGTTAGCAGTATCAAAACCTGTCTCAAAGATTATCGACTTGACCTTAATCAAGCACGAATTGCAACAAAAAAAGTAGGAGAGATAAATTATACGCTGAAGTTTTCACACAAAAAAGTAGATAATTTTGAACTATGAAAAAGTTAGCCTTACAAGAGATTGATTTTAAACAGTCGCTTCCAGACTTGATTTTCAAAAGCAGTTTAACGGAAAATAAAATATAAATTAGACAAGGCTTTTGATAGGAATTTATAAACAGCAATTTCATTTTAAACAGAACATTAAGATCCTATAAACCTTTATTAACCATGAAAATGACCACAGAAGAATTCCAAGATTATAAATTAGAAATAGAAGAATTAACAGCATTACTAAATAATGAATGGCTTGATTTGAAAAATTTAATCATATCAAACAACATTAATTTAGAAAGGACGCTATTAGTCGGTTACTATGAAGATGCTGAAGGAAAAGAGCATGGATTACTTTACAACAAAAAAGACAATTTCATACTAAAATTTGAAGTGTTTAATAACACTATATCACTGACCAGTATTGATCATGTTCATGAAGTAAGTGATGAATATCCGCAATTGCTAGTAGCTATTAGCTTAGCAGATTAGTTGTTAGAAATGGATTCCCCCGTTAGCACACGAAAAATATAACGCTCAACTACGCAGTTTTGCGGACTGCTGATCTAGTAGTTTTCTATGGTAGACCATTTCAGTTTGTAGCGTTTTAAAAAAGCTTTCAGCTGCGGCATAATCCCAATTTTTAGAAGCTCTAGCAAAATAAAGCTCAGAGTTAATATACATATCTTCACTTTCAGAGGGTAATGTATTATCAAGACATCCACCAGATACCGTTTTTGCACCTGCCGGTTGTCCACCTTTTATGTAGCAAAGGAAACGATCTTCTAAAAGATTAGAACCATAGCACGCATACCAAACTTTGTCCTGTAAATCTCCGATTTCTTTTAATTGGTTATAATCTTCTTTTTAAAGATAAAATAATATAAGGTTTTCTTTTCTTCTTCAATCAGATCTTTTCAGAATCGATGTGTTTATTCAAGATTAATTTAATATCAAAAGAAATTTGATCATAGGAGTAGCTACACCTTTAAATCAAAAATCCGCTCTAATATTTGATATAGGCATGTCAAAATTCCTCAAAACTTGCATCGTAATATTTAGCAAACTCATCCCTCAAATCTTTACATAAGTGTTAATTGTGGTTTGTTTTTAAGGCCAAAATTATATTTTTTTCCTACATAAAAAAATATATGGAAAATTTTAGGATCAGAAAATGCTGTTGTGATTTTTCATCCAAACGAAGAATTTTCATAAACCTAACGCTCATAGTTTTCTTTATCATTTTATAAATACAACCTTTTTGGACTGATATCAAATCTTTTTCACAAAATTGCTGCAACTTTAGCATTTGTTTAAAATCTTAACCTATGTCAACGTCTTAATAGTATTATTTAAATAATTTTGTTTAAACAAGAATAAAAAAATAGGATTAGCAAATGAACAACAACAAAGATCATTGCTTAATTATTTTAATGTTTTGCAAAAGAAGTATAATTTAAAAAATTAAAGAGGTTTAAAATGGGACATTCAAATTCCGAAAGAAACACTTTTCACGTTAAAACAGTAGAATATAACAAAAAGCTTATGGAGAATTTCTATAACGCTTTTTCAAAAGGCGAATTTGAAGAAATCTTTCAATATGTGACACCTGATTTTGTTATGCACGTTCCAGGAAAAGGATTGAATGCTGGTGAATATTGGTATAAAGAAGGCTTTAAAAAATTTCTTGATCATATTGTCTCTTTTGGTGGAGGCGTATTTTCATTATCTATACCCGCTATCGCAGTGAATGTAGACTCGGTCTTTACACGGGAGCAAATTAGAATGAACCGCAAAGAAAATCCTGAAGAATTGTGGTTACTCCAATTTGTAATGGAATATAAAATAAAAGACGGATTAATTGCCGAAGCTTGGACAATTCCTATCGAAGGAGATGTTTATGATACTTTTTGGACGCCTGGCTCCAAATTTAAAAATCCTTCAAACCCTTTAATTTCCGAAAAACCTCAAACCATTTCAGAAAGTTTGGCCAATTCATATTCGTTGGAAAATGAAAAAATTGTAAGAGATTTTTATCATTATTTCTGGAACAGCGATTTGGATAGTATGGCAAAAAATATAGTAGATGACTTTGAATTATGGGTGCCTGGGAATAGCTTTCTTTCAGGTACTTATAAAACAAAACAAGGTTATCTCGCGTTTAGAGACAAGCTACTCTCGAATGTTGCAGGTGACCGGTACAAACTGGATTGGGAATCTTTTGCTTGCTCAGAAAAAGAAGTTTTTGTGAAAGAACATATCAGAATGAATCGTAGCTGGGACGAACAAATCAAGACCAATTTTGCTGTTTTCCATTTCCAGCTTGAGAACGGTAAAATAATTAGAATTAATGATATTCCTTTAGATGCTATAGCGTACGATGATTTTTTTACAAAAAAGTAAACTATTACCTTTTCTACTAACACATCACTAAGAGATTTATACTATGGATATTACTCCGCTTGTTCAGCATTTCGCTAAGTTCATTTCTCTTGATGAGAAAGAGATTGAGCTCTTAGGTCTTTTGGTAAGGCATCACACCATTAAGAAAAAAGAGTTTCTTTTAAAAGAAGGAGAAATTTGTTTATACGACAGTTTCATTGTTAAGGGTTGTGTAAAGATTTTTCAAATAGATGCACAGGGTAAGGAACATATTATCTCTTTTGCGATAGAAAATTGGTGGGCTGTTGATATGTACAGTTTTATTGGCCAACTTCCTGCTGTTTATAATATCCAGGCACTCGAAGATACAGATTTAATACAGTTTACTAGAAAGCAGTACGACCTAAGATACGAGATCATCCCGCAACTCAATAA
Organism: Sphingobacterium kitahiroshimense; assembly: GCF_025961315.1. Classification (NCBI taxonomy): domain Bacteria; kingdom Pseudomonadati; phylum Bacteroidota; class Sphingobacteriia; order Sphingobacteriales; family Sphingobacteriaceae; genus Sphingobacterium; species Sphingobacterium kitahiroshimense. Next base: position 6,274,790 of record NZ_JAOQNK010000001.1, read on the forward strand.
ATTTACACGAAAGATGCTTGAAAATGCGTATGTAGTTCATCAAAGCAGAATTTTACAAAATATTTCATTGTTAGTAGAAGAAAAGTACTTGAAGTTTTTGGAGAAGTATCCCAATTTAGAAAGCCGAATTTCTCAACGACACATCGCTTCTTATTTGGGCGTATCTCCTGAGTTTCTGAGTAGGATGAAAAAAGCAAAAATTTTAAAGAAAAAAAAGTAAAAGAATATATTAATTAATAAATGAATCATGAATTTTTATGAACTCCTTGTTAATCTTAAAATCAATCAACTTATGAGCACAACAGAAAATTTAATTCCCAGTACTAATTATCAAGAACGTTTTAAAGACTTCGAATATCCAAGTCCAGAACTATTGAATCCAGGAAATCACAGCTTGATCCTTATCGATCACGAAGGTCAAATGATTTTTCCAGTTGAATCCATTCCTAAATTGGAGCTAAGAAACAATGTAGCTATATTGGCTTATTATTCTAAAGTTTATGAAATCCCCACTATCCTTTCTACAATTGCTGAAAAAGGTTTTGCCGGACCAATCTTGACAGAAATTAGGCAATATTACCCAGATGCACCAGTTTATGATAGAATAAGCATGAACCTTTGGGAAGATACCAATGCGCGTGAAGCTGTAATTGCAACAGATAAAAAACGTTTGGTGATGGCCGGCTTATGGACAGACGTTTGTTTAGGCTTCACTGTTTTATCTGCGCTAAAAGCAGGTTACGAAGTTTACATTATTACGGATGCCTCTGGTGCAACTTCAGTTGAAGCACATCAAATAGCTATCCAAAGAATGGTGCAAGCGGGGGCTATCCCTATGACAACTTCTACTTATATTTCCGAAATACTTAGAGATTATGGAAGGGCAGACAATGCTACACCAGATATTGGGGCTTTGTTACACGATGGTTTGGTAAAATATATGAATTTTGGAATAGGAATCGACTATGCAGATCACATGGTGCCAGCTTATCCAACTTACAAAGGCTTTAATAAATAATTAAAAACACAAGTTTTTTTGTACATCCTTAAATTTAAGATCATTATGATGAGTTTTGAAGAAACGAAAAGTTTGGTGACCAATGTAATTTTAAATTACGGCAAACATTTAAAGGAAAGTAATGTTCCCGAAATAATTAAGCTATACGCCGAATACGCGGAGCTTATTCCTCATGGTGCGCAATCATTAAAAGGAAAGCGCGATATCGAAAATTCATACGAAAAAGGTTTTAAATACATTAAAATAATTGGAGATCTTGAAATTAAAAGTATTGATATTTTCGATAATGTCGCCATTGTCCGTTGTGAAGAACCGTCTCAAGTAAAATCATTAAAAAAAGGCTCCATTCATAATACTTATTTCCGCGAACTATTTGTTTTGGTGAGGAATCAGGAAACCCAGAATTGGGAAATTTATAAATATATGTTTTCAGAGAATCCCAATCAAGCGCAATAAAATGAGAACTAAATTATTATTAAAATCACTAAAAATTATTGCCTTTCTGCTATTGCCTTTATTAAGTTTAGGTCAGCAAGAAATTAAGTCAAATGTGGCTCAACAAACTGAGGAAAGAGAGGCAGCAGTATCTCAAGTTATTCAGTATTATGGAAAATTCCTGAAAGACGGTAACACCGATGAAATTCTTACCCTTTATCATCAAGATGGCGAAATCATACCAGACGGTTCCTCGTCTTTAATTGGCACTGCATCAATCAAAAATTTTTATGAACAAACATTCCTTACCATAAAGATAAATGGAGTTTTGCAAATCAAAGAAGTTAAAGTTTATGGAAATATCGCAATAGTCCGTTGTGAAGAACCAGCTGAGGTAACGTTATTAGCAGATGGTTCTGTCGATAAAACATATTTCCGGGAATTGTTTATTTTGACACTTAATTCAGAAACAAGTAAGTGGCAAATTCAAAAATATATGTTCTCTCAGAATAAATCTCAATCGTAATTATGTAGTTTTTAATAAGAATAAGATGGCTATAAAAAGAAAAGTAACGAACAGATATGTGGCTACTGGGCATCAGGGTTTTATGGGGGCGGACCATATTGCGAGATCTGTAATTCAGGTAGAATTTCCAGAAAGTGATCCTTTCATTATGCTAATGGACGATTTTTTAGACAAGTCTAATAACGAGCCTGTTGGAGGAGCGCATCCGCACGCTGGTTTCGAAATCGTTTCATTGTTAATAGATGGTAAAATGGAAGGAATTGAGGCAGGGGGGATGCAAGTCCTAACCACTGGTAGCGGTATGGTTCACACTGAAACGATTGAAGAAAAAGCATTACTTCATCTGATGCAACTTTGGATAAATATTCCGAAAGCGAAGAGAAATATAGCTCCCAAACTTCAAGATATCAAGTTAGATAAAATACCAACAATAGTAAAAGATGACGTTAGTATCCGCGTATATACAGGCGCTTTGGGTGGAGTCAATTCTCCAGTGGTAACCAATGTTCCATTAATTATTGCTGACATTAAATTGAACGCCAATGCAAGTACCACTTTGCATATTCCATCCTCATACACAACTTTTCTCTACATTCTTAACGGAAACGTTTTTGTGGGAGAAGAAAGCAAAAGTCTCTCACAATATGATGTAGGTTGGTTAGATCGGATGTCAGAAGATGAAGAAAGTGAACTATTATTAACTTCTGGTGCAGAAGAATCGAGATTGTTGTTGTATTCAGCTCAACCATTGGGTGAGAAAATTGTTTCACAAGGTCCATTTATTGCAGATTCTGCAGATGGTATTGCCGATTTATATAAGAAATATAGACAAGGAAAACTGCCTCATATCAATACCTTCACAGACGATGATTTTATTAAATTTTAATAAAATTATTTCAAACAAAATCATAGTACTAAAAATAAATTATGAATAATCTAGAAGTTTCTAAAAACAAAGCAATTGACCTTATAAAAAATTATGGGGCATGTTTGCAAAGCGGAAATATTGATGAAATATTAAATCTTTATTGCGCAAATGCAGAAATAATTCCAGAAGCCAAGCCCTCACTATCGAGCAAAATGAACATTGAGGCTTTTTACAAGGAAACATTCGAAACCATCACTATAAATGGAGACCTTATTATTAAAGAGATTAACGTTTTTGATAATGTGGCACTTGTGCGATGTGAAGAACCTGCAGAAGTAAAGCAATTATTGAACGGAAAGATTGAAAAAGCCTTTTTTAGAGAATTATTTGTACTTATAAGAGCAAATGAAAATCAAGATTGGAAGATATTTAAATATATGTTCTCTCAAATCAAATGACCGTGTTTTGCTGAATATCATAAATCATAACGACTAAAAAAATTATTACGATGAAAAACAAAATTCATTTGATTAAAGGCTTTGTAGTACTGTCTTTCTTCTTGATTACAAATTTGGTATTTAGCCAAGGTAAAAACACAAGTTCTCGTGCTATATGGGATGCTTCCGATGTTGCGTTAATTGTCATTGACTATCAGCCAGAAATGCTGGATGCAATTGTGTCGGGCAATAAGGATTTTATTGCATTAAATGCTAAATACCTCACGCGTGTAGCAACAGCTTTGAATATACCTATCGTGATGAGTACGGTCGCAGTAGATATGGGAATCAATAAACCAACCGTTCCAACAATTGCCGAGGAGCTGCCAAAAGGTCAAAAAATAATTGATAGATCTTCTATGGACGCTTGGGAAGATCCTGCATTTTTGGATGCAGTAAAAGCAACAGGAAAGAAGAAGTTGGTTTTTATTGGTTTGTACACAGAGATTTGTTTGGCATATCCCGTAGTCGAAGCTAAAAAAGAGGGATATGATGTGATGTTCCTAACAGACGCTGTTGGTGGAATCAGCGTAGAAGCGCATAATATTGCTATAGAACGCATGATTCAGGCGCAGGCTATACCGAACACTACACATGCTTATATTCTAGAATTATTCAGAGACTGGAAGAGCCCTCTCGTGCCAAAAATGAGACCTATTTTTGATTGGTATAAAATAGAACGAGATAAGTTAAATCTTCCTGGTGTGGGAACTTGGTAATTAATCCAATTATTGGACTTTATAAAATTCAAAACTTATAGAGTTCAATAATTTTTTAATATAATGTATATGCAGTATAAGTTAGAAAAACCAGTAATAAGTACTATAGGAACGACCAAATATCAATGCAATGTAGAGTGGCGCAACGGAAACTTTATTGTGGATGAACCAGAATCGATCGGCGGAAAAGACAGTGGACCAGATCCATATACATTGTTACTTAGCTCTTTGGTATCGTGCAAAATCGTTACGCTAAGGATGTATATCGATAAAAAAGGTTGGAATATTTCATCGATAGTTGGGAAAGCAAACTTGTTTCAAACTCAAACTAAAGAGAATCTTGTTACGACCATCGACTGCGATATTTCTTTTCCCGACAGCATAATTAGTATCGATCAAAAGGAAAAATTACTCATGGTCGCAGAACAGTGTCCTGTTTCTAAGATTATTGGTGGCAGCACCAAAATTCGATCTTTTATCTATTTAGAAGATGACCTAGAAAATGAAAAAACATACAGCAATCAAGAAGTTGCAGTTGTATGGAAAGGCGAACTTTGCAAGCATTCAGCGAGATGTATTACCCAATTACCAAAAGTATTTAATCTAAAATCTCAACCCTGGATCAATGTTTCAGGAGCTGATGCACAGACAATCAGAAAGCAAGTAAGCAAATGTCCAACTGGAGCATTGGCAATAAAAAAGTGATAGAAAACAGTATAGGTGATTACTACACAACACTGTTCATAAAATACAAAGTATTAAAAATTAGAAATCTTGTTTCCATCATAGTTTGCACAACACGGTGATTTTCAAGTATTGTTGATTTTAAAAATGTATCCATTAGATCAAAAGTGATTTCCAATTCTAACAAAAAATAACTTTAAAGTTCTATCAAAACTAAATACCCCAATAATCAATCAGGTAATTAATTTAAAATATATGAGTGTAGAAAGTTTATTTAGATCTTTTAGTCTAAAATCATTAGAGATAAAAAATCGTATTGTAATGGCACCCATGACGAGATCTTTTTCTCCGAACGGGATTCCAACAAACGATGTTGCGGATTATTACAGGAAAAGAGCCGAAGGTGATGTGGGTTTAATATTATCGGAAGGAACAGTTATCAACAGACCGTCTTCTTCTTATGATCCTAATGTTCCTCATTTTTATGGAACCGAGGCTTTAAAAGGTTGGCAAAATATAATTAATACAGTTCATCAAGCGAACGGGAAAATGGGGCCTCAGATTTGGCATCCGGGTATCGTGACTAATCATCCTTCTGGCTGGTTACCAGGTGCGCCATTCGAAGGGCCATCAACGATTAATAACAAGCCAGGTTTTGGCAATGGTATCGGGATGAGCGATTCCGCTATTGCAGACACCATTACTGCTTTTGGACAGGCAGCGATCGATGCAAAGAAGTTAGGTTATGATACCGTCGAAATTCATGGTGCACATCAATACTTAATTGATCAGTTCTTTTGGGACGTAACCAATTTTCGTAACGATACCTATGGAGGTAAATCCTTAGGAGATCGAACTAAATTCGCTGTAGAAGTTATTAAGGAAATACGTAAACAAGTAGGCGAAGATTTTCCGATCATTTTTCGCATCTCCCAGTTCAAAATTGCCGATTACAATTTGAAATTAGCTAAAAATGAAAAAGAAATGGAGTATTGGCTTACTCCATTGGCAGATGCAGGTGTCGACATTTTTCATTGTTCGCAACGTCGTTTTTGGGAACCTGAATTTGCAGGCTCTGATTTGAATCTAGCAGGGTGGGCAAAAAAAATAACTGGTAAAGCCACTATTACGGTCGGTTCAGTAGGTTTAGATGGTGATTTTTTTGGCGCTTATGCTGGAGAAAGTTCCGAACCAAGTTCTCTGGAAGAATTGATCAGAAGGTTGGACAGGGGTGATTTTGATTTAGTAGCCGTTGGAAGACCCTTACTGGCAGATGCCAATTGGGTGAAAAAAATTAGAAACAATCAACTTTCTGATTTAAAAGGTTTTCGCAAAGAGTATTTAAACGAATTGCTATAAATTAATATAATAAATTATGTTAGATATTGTTATTGACTCCAGAGTGGCCGAAATAAGCCCGGGATTTGCAGTAAAACGACTGCTCCCTTATCAACTTCGTCGAATGGTAGGACCTTTTATTTTTATGGATCATGGAGGGCCATTAAGTGTAACCGCTACCAATCTAAGTGCTCTCGATGTGTTGCCACATCCTCATATAGGGTTATCTACTGTCAGTTATCTGTTTAGTGGCAATGTTACCCATCGCGATAGTCTAGGCGTAGAACAAGTTATAAAACCCGGAGAAGTAAACTGGATGACAGCAGGAAAAGGTATCGTACATAGTGAGCGAATGGAAGATCCTGCCTTATTGATCGGTACCCAACTAGAAATGATCCAAACATGGGTTGCACTTCCGGAAAAAGACGAAGAGAATGCTCCTAGCTTTAAAAATTACACGGCCGAACAACTCCCTGTTTTCACAGATACAGGGATTTGGATGCGTTTAATTGCGGGAGATGCCTATGGTCTATCGAGCGATATAACTACACATTCTCCATTATTTTATATTCATGTTGCACTAAAAAAAGGCACTCGATTTGGCTTGCCACAAGGATATAGCGAAAGAGGAATTTATATCGTGAGGGGAAGCTTAGAACTAAGCGGTATTACCTATAGCGCTGGAAAATTAATGGTTTTCACTAAGGGAGTTGATCCCGTGATTGTAGCAGAAGAAGACGTCACTTTTATGATGCTGGGGGGCGAACATCTTGGCGACCGATATATTTGGTGGAATTTTGTATCCAGCAGTAAAGAAAGAATAGAGCAAGCTAAAGAAGACTGGAAACAGGGGCGTTTCGTTTTACCGCCAAATGATCATGACGAATTTGTCCCACTTCCAAAAGATAAAACCAAACCAGCAGGAGGACCTCCGCCACCTAATATGCTATCCTAAATAATAAACACTCAAATTAATAATAAAATGGAAATCGGAATAGATAGTTTTGCATCAGGCATGTATGGTAACCAAAGCCTGAGCAGTGTAGAAGCAATGGAGCAATTGCTGGAAAGAATTGAATTGTCTGATGAAGTCGGGTTGGATGTTTTTGGCATTGGCGAGCATCATAAAAAAGAGTTTTTAGATTCGTCACCCGCTGTAATCCTTGCCGCCGCAGCTTCAAGAACCAAAAACATTCGATTAACGAGCGCCGTTGCAGTGATTAGCACGAATGATCCAGTCCGTGTATATCAAAATTTTGCAACATTAGATGTCATCTCCAATGGAAGAGCAGAAATTGTAGTCGGTCGGGGTTCAGCAATAGAATCGTATCCACTTTTTGGATTCAATTTAAACGATTATGATGCTTTGTTTAAAGAAAAATTAGAACTTTTATTACAAATTAGAGATCAGGAATTTGTGACCTGGCAAGGGAGATTTAGGCCTTCTATGCATAATCAACCTGTATATCCAAGAGCGGTTCAAGAAAAAATCCCAGTATGGTTGGGCGTAGGGGGGACTCCCGAATCATTCGTAAGAGCAGGAGCATTGGGCTTACCCCTAATGGTTGCCATTATCGGTGGAGAAACAAAACGTTTTCGTCCCTTGGTAGATTTGTACCGTGAAGCCGGAAGTAAAGCCGGGTATAAACCAGAAGAATTGAAAGTCGGTCTGCATTCACCAGGCTACGTGTCGGATACCACACAAAAAGCGATCAAAGAATATTATCCAGGTTACGCAGAGCTTTGGACCAAAGCAGGAAAAGAACGAGGCTGGCCACCAGTAACTAAAGATCAATTTAATTCCCTGATCGCTCCAGATGGTGTGTTAGTTGTTGGTAGCCCCGAAGAAGTTGCTGAAAAATTAATCCGGCATAGCGAAGCTTTGGGAGGAATAGACCGTTTTACTTTTCAAATGGATAATGCTGGTCTTACGCACCAGCAATTAATGAATTCTATTAGATTGATTGGCGAAAAAGTGATCAAGCTTATAAAGTAGAATGTTATTTAAAATGATTTTACAGTTAAGTACATTCAGAAACTAGGTTTTACTATGCCTATTCTACTGATTGATCCAAGTGTTTTTTTTGATGCAGAGGATATGCAGGATCGACACATTATTGAGCTTCTCAAAGCGAAATGATCAACTTACAGTTTAAGATTTTATTTAATTATATGTTAAAAATCGATTTATGGGCGAAAAGAATAGGGTTAAATCCCGCTATACAAAGGTAACTAAAATGGAGGTTGTTGATGCAATCATGGATGGCGAATTGTGGATTGAAGAGGCCATGGTTAAGTATAATATAGAAGATAGAATGTTGATCATTACCTGGTTAAGAAAATATATTCGGGACACCAGATAAACTTTTGTTGTTAAAACTTTATGGATAGTAGTTATGGAATGATTCTTTACATATTTTTAACGAAAGGGGAGTATTGGTATTAGTGGTATATCTGATGGCGTTGATGGAGAAAGCAATAATCATCTTATCCATTTTATTTTTACAGCTGATAGGCGTGGAGTTAGGCCCTGCGAAGGTCAATTAAAAGACTGTCTATATACCAATGGTGTCTGGTTCGTTTTGTTTTTAAACACTTTACTGAATGATTGCGGATATTCAAAACCTAATCGATATGCGATTTCACTTACGGATAATTTTGTTGTTGAAAAGAGCAGTTGAACTGTAAAACAAGCACCACAATCGTTGAGCAATCCAGTGACTATATGGTAGCAAAAGTAACCCAACAATTTGAAGGTTTTACCAAGACCGATTTAGTTCCCTTGGTCAATGATGGCGGCAACTGGAAAGTATCGCAATCCATCAATACGTATAAGTAAGTTAAGTAAATTTCATATGTTTAGTCAAATCCACATCGAGAGATGTGGCTTTTCTTTTTAGTATCCTCAGAAGCGCTGGACAATAGCACGCGATTACAATATGGATCTTATTTAGGATTTTATAAATTTGACTTCAATAAAGACTGAAGCTTTTAACTTTTGTTTCTTGATAATTCTACGAATAGATCATATTTTCACGCTCTTAATTCTATTACAACTCAAAGTTAAGTAAGAAATTTGGGAACGCACATAATTAAGCTCATTGCTATTAATAAATAAATTAAGAAATTTTACGTTAATTAATCATTATACCTTTCCTTATATGTTTTGTGAAAAAGTCATTTTTGCACTAGTTTTAACAGCTATTCAAACAGCCATCTTTGTCTCGTGTAATACTCAAAACCGTGGCGAATGGGAAGTTTCCGATGCGAGTCGTGATACTATGCTTAATGCAGAAACCAATGTAAGTGATGCTACTACTATGATTCTAAAAATTGAGGGGCATACAGACGACTCAGTAAAAGTACACGGGATGACAATTGCTGGAGGAAATATTAACAAGGAATTGAAAGTTGATTGGTATAACTCAAAGGTTTCAGTTCAGTTTGAAGCCTATCGAGCAAAACAAGGCAGTCTAAAGATTAAATTTTATGTGCCAGCAAGCCTTTAGCTGTTATATATTTCAATAAACATACAAGTCGTCTATGAAGCGCCTTGTATACTCTTCTGGATAACATTTACAACTTATCTAAAATCGTACCTTTGTTATTTAATTTTCTTCTTAGTACTGTAATCCTTTACTTTCTTGCAGTTTTAATCATGGATTATTATTTGCGCACGCACTTTCTTTTTGGATCGCAAAGACATGATTAACACCTGAATATTACAGCAGTCAGCTTCGCGACCTATTCGAACGCTGTTAGGGAAGACTTCGGGAAATGTCTACTGTGCCTCTACTGTTTGGATACTGTTTTATTCCATTACCGCCCTGATACAGTCTAATTAATTGCTTTATCTGACTCATTTGTTTTGGTTCTCCAGCCATCAGTGATCCAAATTTTTTGATAACTAAGTAAGAAAAACTACTCGCAAAAGGGTCAACATGAGCCAGTATATCCAGCTGGCTAAAGTTTGCACTCGAACCGCTTTTGCTTTGATATATTATTGCGTGTAAGTCGTTATTTATTTGATAGTCCCCATTTTTCAACCAGTTCAGCTTTAAGACCGCCTTCTTTGGCATTTGGATTTCCTATACCAGTTTCTATTAAATTTTTCAAACTAACTTGAATATAATTTGCCCAAGAATCATTACAAATTTCGAAACACTCATCTAGTGGTGTTAAACCTTCGTGGGTAAAAGTCACTTTTGTTTGCTCGTCATCATTAGAAATATCAAAAATCAATTTGGTGTTTACCCATTCGGTTTTATCTTTTATGAAGTTAAATTCATTATCCGTAACCAGATAAACTAATTTGACATTTGGGATTTCTTCTACCAGTTTTAATTTACACAAATGGATGTCTTTATAGTGGTATAAAAATGTTTTCCCAAGCTTTTCTGTATTCCCTTCTATTTCTTCAGACCACCACCCTCTGAAATTTTTAATAGCTTTAAAAGTAGTTGAGGCATCTTTGTCAACTTTAAACGTTGAAGTGTAATTGTTGTTTTCCATTGCATGTGTATTTGAATGTTGATTTACAATTTTGGTTTTTGAGTTAAAGGATAACAATCCTGAAACTAGCATAAACGAAATTAATGTTTGCATATTTTTTTTTCACAAGATTATTTTATCGATTCTTGTTTAGTTGGTACAAAGATAATTTCCATACATCACTTATATAGGGTGTTAATTAGACGTTTTAAAGGGTTGATTTGGACAATAATATAGGCTATTTTTGTTTCAAATAATTTACAATGAAACAATTAAGTATTTTGATTCCCGATGACCAGACTAGTTTGAGTACCGTTGCCTGTATAATTGGTACTTATCAGATGTTTATGAGTGCTAATTTGTATTACGAAAAGTTAGGAAAACAAATTGTATTTAAAGTTGATTTGGTAAGTGCTACAGATGAAAAATTACTCAAAAATGAATTTTTGACTATAAAGTCAAATCTCACTATATCTAAATGTCCAAAAAACGACTTGATTATTATTCCTGCAACCTTGATTCGTAGTTATGATACAGCAACAACCAATAACCAATTATTAATTGACTGGATCAAGTCTCAATACAAAGAAGGTGCAGAAGTTGCCAGTATGTGTGCAGGAAGTTTTATGTTGGCATCTGCCGATTTACTCACTGGAAAGGTTTGTTCTACCCATTGGGCATTGGCTGAAAAATTTAAAGAACTTTTCCCGAATGTTAATTTACAGACTGATAAATTAATTACGGATGAAAATGGGATTTATACCAATGGTGGTGCTTATTCTTTTTTGCATCTGTTATTATATTTGGTTGAAAAATTTTATGACCGTCAAACAGCTATTTATTGTGCCAAATATTTTCAGGTTGATTTAGATAGAAATCAACAATCTGAATTTTTAATTTTTAATGGTCATAAAAATCATATTGATGAGATTATCCTTGAGGCACAACTTTATATGGAAAAACATTATCAAGATAAAATTTCCATTGAAGATCTATCTTTGAAATTTGGATTGAGTAGAAGAAACTTTGACCGAAGATTTATAAAGGCAACCAGCTTAAGACCGTTTGATTATTTGCAACGACTAAAAGTGGAAGCTGCTAAAAAGGCTTTTGAAAATTCTCGAAAAACGGTTAATGAGGTAATGTATGACGTTGGCTACAATGATACTAAAGCATTTCGAGAAGTTTTTCATCGTATTACAGGTACAACACCAACTGACTACAAAGAAAAATATAATAGTGAGAGTTGATTGTGTATTAAGTTTTATCAGGCTTTGTAATGCTCTGCTGCAAATATAATTATTCTTCTAACAGATAAAAATTGTAAAATAATATTACAGAAGTTGAGTTTCTGAATTTTTAATGATAAATAGTTTTTCAAAAAAAGCTACCTGTACAATATGAATAAAGAGCTGTTAAATGACAAGCGCGCCCTAAACGATGAAAAAATGGAGGTGTTTTGCAATGGTTTCATAGAAAAATAAGAATTTCTATTTTACTCCATTGTTTAGCAATGATCCGCATCAATTCGTAATTAGTATAGTTTCTAAATATCCTTTGCTAATCTTCTCTTTTATAAGTTTTTCAATTTCTTTTGAACATTCTTCTTTTGTAGCAAATTCTTTTTCATTATTACGTCCCTCAGTACCAATTTTTCCCCATTTAACTATATACTTTTCATCAATTTGTTCAGTTATCCAAAATTTATTTGAGTCTCCTGTTTGGTTAATAAAAATTCGTTTCATATTTGGTTTACTCAATATGTTATTTACCCTTTTCTGTTTAGTCTTCTTTTACCTTATACGCTAATATAGTAGTTTGCTCAGCAGCACTATGCTTTCGAACCTAATTTACAAAAAAGTATAGCCAATCCATCGCAGGATTTCCTAAACTCAACTTTTGGCTTACATTTAGTCACAATTCCTTTCCAATCAAAAAGTTTAGAAAGATTCACCTACCCATTTCTATCATTCACCGAGTTTTTAATTGGTTTAGTCTAATTGCCATAGGCAAGGGACGATTAACACCCTACTTTTGAATCAACAATTAAGAACAATAAACTAACAATATAACATAAAGATATTATGAAAACTTTAGCAAAAACATTCGCAGCAGCAGCTTTGATCGCCGTATCAACATTCACGATGGCAGCAGCTAAACCAGTACGAGACAACTCTAAAAAAGCGGTGGTCAATCTATCCACAGCAGATCTCGCCATTGATCATTACGTAGCCGTTATGACTGAAGGTCAATCGGCAGGAGTAGAGCAGTTGTTTACTTCAGATTTTAATCAAAAAGTTCAGACATCAGAAGCTAAGATCAACAGCCGTTCAGAAGTAATTTCCTTCTTGAAAAAACAAAAAGGCGAGCAGTTGAACTGTAAAACAAGCACTACCATTGTTGAGCAATCAGGTGATTATATGCTTGCAAAAGTGACCCAACAATTTGAAGGATTTACCAAGACCGATTTAATCACCTTGGTCAATGACGGTGGCAACTGGAAAGTATCCCAATCCATCAACACGTATAAGTAAGTTAAGTTTGAATGCATATGTTTAGTTAAAGCCACATCGTAAGATGTGGCTTTTCTTTTTTCTATAGCATCTCTAAAGATTGATCCAAGTTGTGCAAGCCGACAACAAACGGTTACAAACGACTACAAACGTTTAATAACCGACTAATATTTTTAGTTTTTATCATATTTGGTTTATGTAATTAATTATTTAAATAAATCCTAAAATTATGTTAAAGCATTCACAACCCGTATTTATTGATCCAACCACTGATGAAGGATTCAAGCGATTATTCGGAGACAAGGTCAACCTGATCAACTTTTTAAACATCATCTTTCATGGTCGTAAGACCATCACAGATCTTACTTATCGGGATACCGAGCGTATCGGAGCAACCGAAGAGATAGGTAAAGTTATCTTTGATCTTGTAGTGCAGATCAGTACAGGAGAAGAGATCATCATCGAGATGCAGACGAGTACACAGACCAACCTGAAACAACGTATGCTGTACTATGCCAGCAAGGTCATTTCAGACACAGCACCTAAGGGAAACCGCAAAGCCTGGGGGTATGCCATTCCCGAGGTTTATACCATTGTCCTGATGGACGGTTTTCATATGCCGGGAGGTGATCATAAAACTTATTTTCACGATACCTGCCTGTGTCATAGAGATTCAGGACAAATTTTCTATGAAGGATTTGGGTTTATTTACCTCGAATCCTGAAGGGATCTATCATTCCATCAAGTTAAATTATATATGATAAATTATTAACTTTGTTAAAAGCGAAGCTGAGGTTGAAGACGAACTGGACAAAGTATTCTTTATGCTTAAAAATATGTCTACGTTAAAGACCTTGCCACGGATCATGAAATCGGCGGTATTTCAACGCTTCTTTCAGTTGGCCAGCTACGCAAAATTGACAAAGGAGGAAAAGACTATGTATGATATTAGTTTAAAACGTAAGTGGGATGCTGAAGCAGTGCGGATGTATCAAGAAGGATTAGAGGAACAATTGGGAGGACTAGAAAAGCAATTGAAAGAAGCTAAAAAAGCAATTGTAAGTGCTGAAGCCCAAGGCGAACACAATAAAGCCATTGACACAGCTTTGAAGCTTACAAAGATGGGTTTATCAGTAGAACAAATTGCTGAGGCGACAGGTCTTACTACCAACGAGATCGAAAAACTGAAGTAGAACATCGTTATAAAATATACAGAACCGCTTGGATGACCAAGCGGTTTTTTTGTGCCTTTGTGGTAGACGTGTGGGTAGATTTACCGCACTGACCAATGTTTTCTGTATGGTATAGTAGGAGAGTTCCTTAGCACTCTCTATCAGTTTAGTAAGAGATACTTTCTTATCAAATCCAAACAAGAATTCCTTCTGTGCGATATTAATCAATTTTTCGATCCTGTTCTTTTTCCGATAGCTCCAATGAGATAGACAGAGTCAAATCGACGCAGTGGGGCTTCATCTAACATCTCCTTTTGGTTTGTTGCAGTTATTGACCATGCTACTTTGCGGCAGGTCGTCAAACAGTTGTAAAATGGTTTTAATCATATATTTCATTTCACCATGATCTTGGCTGCAGTCACGCACCTGACCAAGAGAATCAAATTCATCAATATATATGATGCGCTCTTCCTGAGCAGCCTTAAGGAATATTTTTACCAAGTTTTACTAGTTTCAGCTAACTAAAAAGATGTGTTAACATCAAGATCGAATACGATCATCATCTTTATGTTTAACTGAAAACAAATTATTGTTTTACCCGATTCTTTTCATCATCGGCACCTTTCGAGTCATATTTTGCAGGACTAGCTATATTCCTTCCAAACCTATAGCTTAGCGTTAAAAGAGCTCTTCGTGAATCACCAATATTTTTATAATTTGCATCTGTCGACTTCAGATTGTTGATGATTCCTTTATTAATGTTTGTATAAAAAAGATCGTTCACATTAAATTTAACCGATGCATTTTGTGATATTTTTTTTGACACCCACATATTAATTCCCCATTTACTACCATAAATAAATTGAGCATTGGTTATTTTTGATTGATAATGTCCATCAAATTGAATAAGCCAATCTCGCCCCGGTTTGAAGCCGATCATTCCCTGTAAATATCCATTTATTCCTTTGTTGTCGAGAATTCCGGTGTAGAAACTACTTTTAGCATGTACATGTGCTACTTCGCTGTAGAACTGCAAGTTCAGCCATGCTCCTGGATTAAAACTGCCATCAAGAGAAAAACTTAGTACTTTCGTACTACCGATATTATCCGGACGGCTATAATATATTTCATCAACAATTTCTATAGTCTCATTAGTTTGATTTTTCGTATTGCTGTATGCAGCTGTACCCGTTATACGTTTCAGATATATATAGCTTAGCTCTACTTTATCCGAATAAGCAGGTTTTAAATTGGGATTTCCCACCAAGTAGGTAAATTTATCCAGCGGAGATATAAAAGGATTCAGGTCTTGGAAGTATGGGCGGTCAATGCGCCTTCCATAATTCAATCTCAGCTGATTGTTTTCTGAACTATCTAGTTTGTACAGCATAAATAACGTTGGGAACAAACCCGTATAATTTCGTTTAAAAGAAGAATCTTGTTTCATTATATTTCCAAATTGATTCCCTTTGGACCATGTGTTTTCGACTCTTAATCCTAACTGAATGCTTAAATTTTTATAATCCTTATTTACGTTCAGATATGCTGCATTTATGTTTTCGCTATATTTGAAGCGATTTGTTTTATCATAATCCGGAACAGATTGACTTTTTAAGGTGAAAAAATAATCCGCGATATTGTCTGTTTCTGTCATACTTGTTTTAAGTCCCGTTGTGATTTTAAGATTTCCGTTCAAGGGCAAAGTAAAGTCCGTTTTTGCAGCATAAATATTTATATCAGACAATAACATACCATTCAACAGCTCATGCGAACGATTGCTTCCATTTTCCAGGTTTCCATCGTTCATAAAAGACTGGTCATTGCTTATTTGATAAGTTATATAATCAAGATCAATCGCTAGATCCGATTTAGATTTTGTAAACAGATGCCTGAAGTTTATATTGACACTTTGATTTCTGTACTTGCTTTTTTCTGTATTACTTGCCAATACAGTAGAATCCAATTTGCCATTTGCGTCACTGATCAGACTTTTACTATTAATATTGCTAGTTGGATATCGTAGATTTTCCCCAATATTAATACCCCAGGTTGTATTTTCAGAAGTGTAGTAGTCTAGGCCAACAATAGCGTTAAATCCATGTCCGGTTTTTCTAATATTTGAATTCTGATTAAAAAATGAGGAAGTCGCTCCATTTTCATCTTTATGCGTCCTATTTATCACTAAATCTGCGAAACCGTTTCGGAGCATGTAACCAAGATTTCCATATACATTCAGTTTCCTATTTCTATAACTTAAGTCAAGAGCATGATTTGTAGTTGTGTACTTATGTTGACCTATGCTGGAACTAAGACCCATATTAAAACCCTTTATGTTCTGTTTTTTTGTTGTGATATTGATGATTCCCGCATTGCCGGCTGCGTCATATTTTGCTGGGGGATTGGTCATTATCTGAATTTGATCCAGTGATGCTGATGGTAGCGATTTTAAGTAACTTTCCAGATCGGCACCTGATAAAAAAGTCGGTCTATCATCAATAAAAATAGCAACACCCGATCTTCCCTTTAATGTAATAGATCCATTTTGATCTACCCGTACACCTGGAACTTTTTCCAATACATCAAATGCAGATGTCCCAGAGTTACTTATCAGTCCATTTACGTTAACAACCGTTCGATCTATTTTCTGTTCAATTAGAGATTTCTGTTTTATAATGAGTACTTCTTTAAGCGCAACCGGATTCTGTTCAATAATGATATTGGATAA